>CBDBCJ010000001.1:0-17191 GCA_965203095.1 Bdellovibrionales bacterium | reverse complement strand
ATGATTTTTACCTCTTTTTCCCTCTTTGTCGGGCTCTAGAAACGGGATTTAATTTCCATTTTTGTTTAAAACTCTCTGAAAGCAATTGCTCAAGTTTGTCATGCTTAAAAACACCAAAAAATGTGAAAAATTGCTTTAATCCGTACTCCTTTTTTTACACATTTGATGAAAAGGGCCATTTTAGGCCAATTAGCCCTTAAAGGGGGCACTACACTAAATCAACTCCCCATAGGCTTACACGTAAAAATACTAAATTTCAATGGTCGATTTGAAGCCTATTGGGCAACATTTTGAATGCTTTCTTGGTATCAATCGATTCAGAATCGATGAAAATTTAACATATGTTTCAATGTTTGGGTAGTTGTTGGTATAGTTTTTGTGGTACGGGCGCGTAAACAGCGCCCTCCCTGTTTTTGACCCGATTTCAAGCCTCAAAACGCAATACCGCCCCCTTCGCATCATACGGGACTACTTTCGTCATCAAAACAATATTTAATTTTTTTGCGTTTTTAAATTCATCTGTAGCCCCTACATTATCATTTCATATATAACAAGCCGCTATTTATTATTTGATAGTCCCAAACGAGGCCAAAACATCTCAAAAAAGCCATTGTTTTGAGGGACTATTGCCCAGTATCCCACCAAACGTGGAAGGATTTAGTGTGGTGCCCCCTTTAATAATACCCAACTTTTTCGAAATGTAATTTTTTCTTAATTTTCTAAAATTTTGATGCATTTCAAGCACCTTTGTCAAGTTTTATCTCTCTACGAGGTTTAAATCGCGAGAAATCTTGTTTTAAAGTTCAGTGGTCAAAACACGAAACACGCCCATTTTTGCCATTTTGACGCATTTTGCTAAATGTTGTAGATCTGGGTACAAATTTGAATGTGTTCTTTTTATTTGCAGTCATGTTGTTGCTTTTTAACCCCTCCAAATCGTGAAAACTCAAGTCTTACAACCTCTATGTATTGCAATTTTGATAATATGTTGCAAAAACTCCCCCCCCCCCTCCGCTCAAACTCCAATGCTGATGATGTTAAGGGTACGTACCATTAGTTCAACTTTTGTCTGAAATGCTGCAAATTGGCAAACAATTGATTTTACTGATGATTTTTACCTCTTTTTCCCTCTTTGTCGGGCTCTAGAAACGGGATTTAATTTCCATTTTTGTTTAAAACTCTCTGAAAGCAATTGCTCAAGTTTGTCATGCTTAAAAACACCAAAAAATGTGAAAAATTGCTTTAATCCGTACTCCTTTTTTTACACATTTGATGAAAAGGGCCATTTTAGGCCAATTAGCCCTTAAAGGGGGCACTACACTAAATCAACTCCCCATAGGCTTACACGTAAAAATACTAAATTTCAATGGTCGATTTGAAGCCTATTGGGCAACATTTTGAATGCTTTCTTGGTATCAATCGATTCAGAATCGATGAAAATTTAACATATGTTTCAATGTTTGGGTAGTTGTTGGTATAGTTTTTGTGGTACGGGCGCGTAAACAGCGCCCTCCCTGTTTTTGACCCGATTTCAAGCCTCAAAACGCAATACCGCCCCCTTCGCATCATACGGGACTACTTTCGTCATCAAAACAATATTTAATTTTTTTGCGTTTTTAAATTCATCTATAGCCCCTACATTATCATTTCATATATAACAAGCCGCTATTTATTATTTCATAGTCCCAAACGAGGCCAAAACATCTCAAAAAAAGCCATTGTTTTGAGGGACTATTGCCCAGTATCCCACCAAACGTGGAAGGATTTAGTGTGGTGCCCCCTTTAATAATACCCAACTTTTTCGAAATGTAATTTGTTCTTAATTTTCTAAAATTTTGATGCATTTCAAGCACCTTTGTCAAGTTTTACCTCTCTACGAGGTTTAAATCGCGAGAAATCTTGTTTTAAAGTTCAGTGGTCAAAACACGAAACACGCCTATTTTTGCCATTTTGACGCATTTTGCTAAAGGTTGTAGATCTGGGTACAAATTTGAATGTGTTCTTCTTACTTTGCAGTCACGTTTTTTGCTTTTTAACCCCTCCAAATTGTGAAAACTCAAGTCTTACAACCTCTATGCATTGCAATTTTGATAATATGTTGCAAAAACTCCCCCCCCCCCTCCGCTCAAACTCCAATCCTGATGATTTTAAGTGTACGTACCATTAGTTCAACTTTTGTCTGAAATGCTGCAAATTGGCAAACAATTGATTTTACTGATGATTTTTACCTCTTTTTCCCTCTTTGTCGGGCTCTAGAAACGGGATTTAATTTCCATTTTTGTTTAAAACTCTCTGAAAGCAATTGCTCAAGTTTGTCATGCTTAAAAACACCAAAAAATGTGAAAAATTGCTTTAATCCGTACTCCTTTTTTTACACATTTGATGAAAAGGGCCATTTTAGGCCAATTAGCCCTTAAAGGGGGCACTACACTAAATCAACTCCCCATAGGCTTACACGTAAAAATACTAAATTTCAATGGTCGATTTGAAGCCTATTGGGCAACATTTTGAATGCTTTCTTGGTATCAATCGATTCAGAATCGATGAAAATTTAACATATGTTTCAATGTTTGGGTAGTTGTTGGTATAGTTTTTTGCGGTACGGGCGCGTAAACAGCGCCCTCCCTGTTTTTGACCCGATTTCAAGCCTCAAAACGCAATATCGCCCCCTTCGCATCATACGGGACTACTTTCGTCATCAAAACAATATTTAATTTTTTTGCGTTTTTAAATTCATCTATAGCCCCTACATTATCATTTCATATATAACAAGCCGCTATTTATTATTTCATAGTCCCAAACGAGGCCAAAACATCTCAAAAAAGCCATTGTTTTGAGGGACTATTGCCCAGTATCCCACACAAACGTGGAAGGATTTAGTGTGGTGCCCCCTTTAATAATACCCAACTTTTTCGAAATGTAATTTGTTCTTAATTTTCTAAAATTTTGATGCATTTCAAGCACCTTTGTCAAGTTTTACCTCTCTACGAGGTTTAAATCGCGAGAAATCTTGTTTTAAAGTTCAGTGGTCAAAACACGAAACACGCCTATTTTTGCCATTTTGACGCATTTTGCTAAAGGTTGTAGATCTGGGTACAAATTTGAATGTGTTCTTCTTACTTTGCAGTCACGTTTTTGCTTTTTAACCCCTCCAAATTGTGAAAACTCAAGTCTTACAACCTCTATGCATTGCAATTTTGATAATATGTTGCAAAAACTCCCCCCCCCCTCCGCTCAAACTCCAATCCTGATGATGTTAAAGTGTACGTACCATTAGTTCAACTTTTGTCTGAAATGCTGCAAATTGGCAAACAATTGATTTTACTGATGATTTTTACCTCTTTTTCCCTCTTTGTCGGGCTCTAGAAACGGGATTTAATTTCCATTTTTGTTTAAAACTCTCTGAAAGCAATTGCTCAAGTTTGTCATGCTTAAAAACACCAAAAAATGTGAAAAATTGCTTTAAATCCGTACTCCTTTTTTTACACATTTGATGAAAAGGGCCATTTTAGGCCAATTAGCCCTTAAAGGGGGCACTACACTAAATCAACTCCCCATAGGCTTACACGTAAAAATACTAAATTTCAATGGTCGATTTGAAGCCTATTGGGCAACATTTTGAATGCTTTCTTGGTATCAATCGATTCAGAATCGATGAAAATTTAACATATGTTTCAATGTTTGGGTAGTTGTTGGTATAGTTTTTGCGGTACGGGCGCGTAAACAGCGCCCTCCCTGTTTTTGACCCGATTTCAAGCCTCAAAACGCAATATCGCCCCCTTCGCATCATACGGGACTACTTTCGTCATCAAAACAATATTTAATTTTTTTGCGTTTTTAAATTCATCTATAGCCCCTACATTATCATTTCATATATAACAAGCCGCTATTTATTATTTCATAGTCCCAAACGAGGCCAAAACATCTCAAAAAAGCCATTGTTTTGAGGGACTATTGCCCAGTATCCCACCAAACGTGGAAGGATTTAGTGTGGTGCCCCCTTTAATAATACCCAACTTTTTCGAAATGTAATTTGTTCTTAATTTTCTAAAATTTTGATGCATTTCAAGCACCTTTGTCAAGTTTTACCTCTCTACGAGGTTTAAATCGCGAGAAATCTTGTTTTAAAGTTCAGTGGTCAAAACACGAAACACGCCTATTTTTGCCATTTTGACGCATTTTGCTAAAGGTTGTAGATCTGGGTACAAATTTGAATGTGTTCTTCTTACTTTGCAGTCACGTTTTTGCTTTTTAACCCCTCCAAATTGTGAAAACTCAAGTCTTACAACCTCTATGCATTGCAATTTTGATAATATGTTGCAAAAACTCCCCCCCCCCTCTCGCTCAAACTCCAATCCTGATGATGTTAAGTGTACGTACCATTAGTTCAACTTTTGTCTGAAATGCTGCCAAATTGGCAAACAATTGATTTTACTGATGATTTTTACCTCTTTTTCCCTCTTTGTCGGGCTCTAGAAACGGGATTTAATTTCCATTTTTGTTTAAAACTCTCTGAAAGCAATTGCTCAAGTTTGTCATGCTTAAAAACACCAAAAAATGTGAAAAATTGCTTTAATCCGTACTCCTTTTTTTACACATTTGATGAAAAGGGCCATTTTAGGCCAATTAGCCCTTAAAGGGGGCACTACACTAAATCAACTCCCCATAGGCTTACACGTAAAAATACTAAATTTCAATGGTCGATTTGAAGCCTATTGGGCAACATTTTGAATGCTTTCCTTGGTATCAATCGATTCAGAATCGATGAAAATTTAACATATGTTTCAATGTTTGGGTAGTTGTTGGTATAGTTTTTGCGGTACGGGCGCGTAAACAGCGCCCTCCCTGTTTTTGACCCGATTTCAAGCCTCAAAACGCAATATCGCCCCCTTCGCATCATACGGGACTACTTTCGTCATCAAAACAATATTTAATTTTTTTGCGTTTTTAAATTCATCTATAGCCCCTACATTATCATTTCATATATAACAAGCCGCTATTTATTATTTCATAGTCCCAAACGAGGCCAAAACATCTCAAAAAAGCCATTGTTTTGAGGGACTATTGCCCAGTATCCCACCAAACGTGGAAGGATTTAGTGTGGTGCCCCCTTTAATAATACCCAACTTTTTCGAAATGTAATTTGTTCTTAATTTTCTAAAATTTTGATGCATTTCAAGCACCTTTGTCAAGTTTTACCTCTCTACGAGGTTTAAATCGCGAGAAATCTTGTTTTAAAGTTCAGTGGTCAAAACACGAAACACGCCTATTTTTGCCATTTTGACGCATTTTGCTAAAGGTTGTAGATCTGGGTACAAATTTGAATGTGTTCTTCTTACTTTGCAGTCACGTTTTTGCTTTTTAACCCCTCCAAATTGTGAAAACTCAAGTCTTACAACCTCTATGCATTGCAATTTTGATAATATGTTGCAAAAACTCCCCCCCCCTCTCGCTCAAACTCCAATCCTGATGATTTTAAGTGTACGTACCATTAGTTCAACTTTTGTCTGAAATGCTGCAAATTGGCAAACAATTGATTTTACTGATGATTTTTACCTCTTTTTCCCTCTTTGTCGGGCTCTAGAAACGGGATTTAATTTCCATTTTTGTTTAAAACTCTCTGAAAGCAATTGCTCAAGTTTGTCATGCTTAAAAACACCAAAAAATGTGAAAAATTGCTTTAATCCGTACTCCTTTTTTTACACATTTGATGAAAAGGGCCATTTTAGGCCAATTAGCCCTTAAAGGGGGCACTACACTAAATCAACTCCCCATAGGCTTACACGTAAAAATACTAAATTTCAATGGTCGATTTGAAGCCTATTGGGCAACATTTTGAATGCTTTCTTGGTATCAATCGATTCAGAATCGATGAAAATTTAACATATGTTTCAATGTTTGGGTAGTTGTTGGTATAGTTTTTGCGGTACGGGCGCGTAAACAGCGCCCTCCCTGTTTTTGACCCGATTTCAAGCCTCAAAACGCAATATCGCCCCCTTCGCATCATACGGGACTACTTTCGTCATCAAAACAATATTTAATTTTTTTGCGTTTTTAAATTCATCTATAGCCCCTACATTATCATTTCATATATAACAAGCCGCTATTTATTATTTCATAGTCCCAAACGAGGCCAAAACATCTCAAAAAAGCCATTGTTTTGAGGGACTATTGCCCAGTATCCCCACCAAACGTGGAAGGATTTAGTGTGGTGCCCCCTTTAATAATACCCAACTTTTTCGAAATGTAATTTGTTCTTAATTTTCTAAAATTTTGATGCATTTCAAGCACCTTTGTCAAGTTTTACCTCTCTACGAGGTTTAAATCGCGAGAAATCTTGTTTTAAAGTTCAGTGGTCAAAACACGAAACACGCCTATTTTTGCCATTTTGACGCATTTTGCTAAAGGTTGTAGATCTGGGTACAAATTTGAATGTGTTCTTCTTACTTTGCAGTCACGTTTTTGCTTTTTAACCCCTCCAAATTGTGAAAACTCAAGTCTTACAACCTCTATGCATTGCAATTTTGATAATATGTTGCAAAAACTCCCCCCCCCTCCGCTCAAACTCCAATCCTGATGATTTTAAGTGTACGTACCATTAGTTCAACTTTTGTCTGAAATGCTGCAAATTGGCAAACAATTGATTTTACTGATGATTTTTACCTCTTTTTCCCTCTTTGTCGGGCTCTAGAAACGGGATTTAATTTCCATTTTTGTTTAAAACTCTCTGAAAGCAATTGCTCAAGTTTGTCATGCTTAAAAACACCAAAAAATGTGAAAAATTGCTTTAATCCGTACTCCTTTTTTTACACATTTGATGAAAAGGGCCATTTTAGGCCAATTAGCCCTTAAAGGGGGCACTACACTAAATCAACTCCCCATAGGCTTACACGTAAAAATACTAAATTTCAATGGTCGATTTGAAGCCTATTGGGCAACATTTTGAATGCTTTCTTGGTATCAATCGATTCAGAATCGATGAAAATTTAACATATGTTTCAATGTTTGGGTAGTTGTTGGTATAGTTTTTGCGGTACGGGCGCGTAAACAGCGCCCTCCCTGTTTTTGACCCGATTTCAAGCCTCAAAACGCAATATCGCCCCCTTCGCATCATACGGGACTACTTTCGTCATCAAAACAATATTTAATTTTTTTGCGTTTTTAAATTCATCTATAGCCCCTACATTATCATTTCATATATAACAAGCCGCTATTTATTATTTCATAGTCCCAAACGAGGCCAAAACATCTCAAAAAAGCCATTGTTTTGAGGAACTATTGCCCAGTATCCCACCAAACGTGGAAGGATTTAGTGTGGTGCCCCCTTTAATAATACCCAACTTTTTCGAAATGTAATTTGTTCTTAATTTTCTAAAATTTTGATGCATTTCAAGCACCTTTGTCAAGTTTTACCTCTCTACGAGGTTTAAATCGCGAGAAATCTTGTTTTAAAGTTCAGTGGTCAAAACACGAAACACGCCTATTTTTGCCATTTTGACGCATTTTGCTAAAGGTTGTAGATCTGGGTACAAATTTGAATGTGTTCTTCTTACTTTGCAGTCACGTTTTTGCTTTTTAACCCCTCCAAATTGTGAAAACTCAAGTCTTACAACCTCTATGCATTGCAATTTTGATAATATGTTGCAAAAACTCCCCCCCCCCCCTCCGCTCAAACTCCAATCCTGATGATTTTAAGTGTACGTACCATTAGTTCAACTTTTGTCTGAAATGCTGCAAATTGGCAAACAATTGATTTTACTGATGATTTTTACCTCTTTTTCCCTCTTTGTCGGGCTCTAGAAACGGGATTTAATTTCCATTTTTGTTTAAAAACTCTCTGAAAGCAATTGCTCAAGTTTGTCATGCTTAAAAACACCAAAAAATGTGAAAAATTGCTTTAATCCGTACTCCTTTTTTTACACATTTGATGAAAAGGGCCATTTTAGGCCAATTAGCCCTTAAAGGGGGCACTACACTAAATCAACTCCCCATAGGCTTACACGTAAAAATACTAAATTTCAATGGTCGATTTGAAGCCTATTGGGCAACATTTTGAATGCTTTCTTGGTATCAATCGATTCAGAATCGATGAAAATTTAACATATGTTTCAATGTTTGGGTAGTTGTTGGTATAGTTTTTGCGGTACGGGCGCGTAAACAGCGCCCTCCCTGTTTTTTGACCCGATTTCAAGCCTCAAAACGCAATATCGCCCCCTTCGCATCATACGGGACTACTTTCGTCATCAAAACAATATTTAATTTTTTTGCGTTTTTAAATTCATCTATAGCCCCTACATTATCATTTCATATATAACAAGCCGCTATTTATTATTTCATAGTCCCAAACGAGGCCAAAACATCTCAAAAAAGCCATTGTTTTGAGGGACTATTGCCCAGTATCCCACCAAACGTGGAAGGATTTAGTGTGGTGCCCCCTTTAATAATACCCAACTTTTTCGAAATGTAATTTGTTCTTAATTTTCTAAAATTTTGATGCATTTCAAGCACCTTTGTCAAGTTTTACCTCTCTACGAGGTTTAAATCGCGAGAAATCTTGTTTTAAAGTTCAGTGGTCAAAACACGAAACACGCCTATTTTTGCCATTTTGACGCATTTTGCTAAAGGTTGTAGATCTGGGTACAAATTTGAATGTGTTCTTCTTACTTTGCAGTCACGTTTTTGCTTTTTAACCCCTCCAAATTGTGAAAACTCAAGTCTTACAACCTCTATGCATTGCAATTTTGATAATATGTTGCAAAAACTCCCCCCCCCCTCCGCTCAAACTCCAATCCTGATGATGTTAAGTGTACGTACCATTAGTTCAACTTTTGTCTGAAATGCTGCAAATTGGCAAACAATTGATTTTACTGATGATTTTTACCTCTTTTCCCCTCTTTGTCGGGCTCTAGAAACGGGATTTAATTTCCATTTTTGTTTAAAACTCTCTGAAAGCAATTGCTCAAGTTTGTCATGCTTAAAAACACCAAAAAATGTGAAAAATTGCTTTAATCCGTACTCCTTTTTTCACACATTTGATGAAAAGGGCCATTTTAGGCCAATTAGCCCTTAAAGGGGGCACTACACTAAATCAACTCCCCATAGGCTTACACGTAAAAATACTAAATTTCAATGGTCGATTTGAAGCCTATTGGGCAACATTTTGAATGCTTTCTTGGTATCAATCGATTCAGAATCGATGAAAATTTAACATATGTTTCAATGTTTGGGTAGTTGTTGGTATAGTTTTTGCGGTACGGGCGCGTAAACAGCGCCCTCCCTGTTTTTGACCCGATTTCAAGCCTCAAAAACGCAATATCGCCCCCTTCGCATCATACGGGACTACTTTCGTCATCAAAACAATATTTAATTTTTTTGCGTTTTTAAATTCATCTATAGCCCCTACATTATCATTTCATATATAACAAGCCGCTATTTATTATTTCATAGTCCCAAACGAGGCCAAAACATCTCAAAAAAGCCATTGTTTTGAGGGACTATTGCCCAGTATCCCACCAAACGTGGAAGGATTTAGTGTGGTGCCCCCTTTAATAATACCCAACTTTTTCGAAATGTAATTTGTTCTTAATTTTCTAAAATTTTGATGCATTTCAAGCACCTTTGTCAAGTTTTACCTCTCTACGAGGTTTAAATCGCGAGAAATCTTGTTTTAAAGTTCAGTGGTCAAAACACGAAACACGCCTATTTTTGCCATTTTGACGCATTTTGCTAAAGGTTGTAGATCTGGGTACAAATTTGAATGTGTTCTTCTTACTTTGCAGTCACGTTTTTGCTTTTTAACCCCTCCAAATTGTGAAAACTCAAGTCTTACAACCTCTATGCATTGCAATTTTGATAATATGTTGCAAAAACTCCCCCCCCCCCTCCGCTCAAACTCCAATCCTGATGATTTTAAGTGTACGTACCATTAGTTCAACTTTTGTCTGAAATGCTACAAATTGGCAAACAATTGATTTTACTGATGATTTTTACCTCTTTTTCCCTCTTTGTCGGGCTCTAGAAACGGGATTTAATTTCCATTTTTGTTTAAAACTCTCTGAAAGCAATTGCTCAAGTTTGTCATGCTTAAAAACACCAAAAAATGTGAAAAATTGCTTTTAATCCGTACTCCTTTTTTTACACATTTGATGAAAAGGGCCATTTTAGGCCAATTAGCCCTTAAAGGGGGCACTACACTAAATCAACTCCCCATAGGCTTACACGTAAAAATACTAAAATTTCAATGGTCGATTTGAAGCCTATTGGGCAACATTTTGAATGCTTTCTTGGTATCAATCGATTCAGAATCGATGAAAAATTTAACATATGTTTCAATGTTTGGGTAGTTGTTGGTATAGTTTTTGCGGTACGGGCGCGTAAACAGCGCCCTCCCTGTTTTTGACCCGATTTCAAGCCTCAAAACGCAATATCGCCCCCTTCGCATCATACGGGACTACTTTCGTCATCAAAACAATATTTAATTTTTTTGCGTTTTTAAATTCATCTATAGCCCCTACATTATCATTTCATATATAACAAGCCGCTATTTATTATTTCATAGTCCCAAACGAGGCCAAAACATCTCAAAAAAGCCATTGTTTTGAGGGACTATTGCCCAGTATCCCACCAAACGTGGAAGGATTTAGTGTGGTGCCCCCTTTAATAATACCCAACTTTTTCGAAATGTAATTTGTTCTTAATTTTCTAAAATTTTGATGCATTTCAAGCACCTTTGTCAAGTTTTACCTCTCTACGAGGTTTAAATCGCGAGAAATCTTGTTTTAAAGTTCAGTGGTCAAAACACGAAACACGCCTATTTTTGCCATTTTGACGCATTTTGCTAAAGGTTGTAGATCTGGGTACAAATTTGAATGTGTTCTTCTTACTTTGCAGTCACGTTTTTGCTTTTTAACCCCTCCAAATTGTGAAAACTCAAGTCTTACAACCTCTATGCATTGCAATTTTGATAATATGTTGCAAAAACTCCCCCCCCCCTCCGCTCAAACTCCAATCCTGATGATTTTAAGTGTACGTACCATTAGTTCAACTTTTGTCTGAAATGCTGCAAATTGGCAAACAATTGATTTTACTGATGATTTTTACCTCTTTTTCCCTCTTTGTCGGGCTCTAGAAACGGGATTTAATTTCCATTTTTGTTTAAAACTCTCTGAAAGCAATTGCTCAAGTTTGTCATGCTTAAAAACACCAAAAAATGTGAAAAATTGCTTTAATCCGTACTCCTTTTTTTACACATTTGATGAAAAGGGCCATTTTAGGCCAATTAGCCCTTAAAGGGGGCACTACACTAAATCAACTCCCCATAGGCTTACACGTAAAAATACTAAATTTCAATGGTCGATTTGAAGCCTATTGGGCAACATTTTGAATGCTTTCTTGGTATCAATCGATTCAGAATCGATGAAAATTTAACATATGTTTCAATGTTTGGGTAGTTGTTGGTATAGTTTTTGCGGTACGGGGCGCGTAAACAGCGCCCTCCCTGTTTTTGACCCGATTTCAAGCCTCAAAACGCAATATCGCCCCCTTCGCATCATACGGGACTACTTTCGTCATCAAAACAATATTTAATTTTTTTGCGTTTTTAAATTCATCTATAGCCCCTACATTATCATTTCATATATAACAAGCCGCTATTTATTATTTCATAGTCCCAAACGAGGCCAAAACATCTCAAAAAAGCCATTGTTTTGAGGGACTATTGCCCAGTATCCCACCAAACGTGGAAGGATTTAGTGTGGTGCCCCCTTTAATAATACCCAACTTTTTTCGAAATGTAATTTGTTCTTAATTTTCTAAAATTTTGATGCATTTCAAGCACCTTTGTCAAGTTTTACCTCTCTACGAGGTTTAAATCGCGAGAAATCTTGTTTTAAAGTTCAGTGGTCAAAACACGAAACACGCCTATTTTTGCCATTTTGACGCATTTTGCTAAAGGTTGTAGATCTGGGTACAAATTTGAATGTGTTCTTCTTACTTTGCAGTCACGTTTTTGCTTTTTAACCCCTCCAAATTTGTGAAAACTCAAGTCTTACAACCTCTATGCATTGCAATTTTGATAATATGTTGCAAAAACTCCCCCCCCCTCCGCTCAAACTCCAATCCTGATGATTTTAAGTGTACGTACCATTAGTTCAACTTTTGTCTGAAATGCTGCAAATTGGCAAACAATTGATTTTACTGATGATTTTTACCTCTTTTTCCCTCTTTGTCGGGCTCTAGAAACGGGATTTAATTTCCATTTTTGTTTAAAACTCTCTGAAAGCAATTGCTCAAAGTTTGTCATGCTTAAAAACACCAAAAAATGTGAAAAATTGCTTTAATCCGTACTCCTTTTTTTACACATTTGATGAAAAGGGCCATTTTAGGCCAATTAGCCCTTAAAGGGGGCACTACACTAAATCAACTCCCCATAGGCTTACACGTAAAAATACTAAATTTCAATGGTCGATTTGAAGCCTATTGGGCAACATTTTGAATGCTTTCTTGGTATCAATCGATTCAGAATCGATGAAAATTTAACATATGTTTCAATGTTTGGGTAGTTGTTGGTATAGTTTTTGCGGTACGGGCGCGTAAACAGCGCCCTCCCTGTTTTTGACCCGATTTCAAGCCTCAAAACGCAATATCGCCCCCTTCGCATCATACGGGACTACTTTCGTCATCAAAACAATATTTAATTTTTTTGCGTTTTTAAATTCATCTATAGCCCCTACATTATCATTTCATATATAACAAGCCGCTATTTATTATTTCATAGTCCCAAACGAGGCCAAAACATCTCAAAAAAGCCATTGTTTTGAGGGACTATTGCCCAGTATCCCACCAAACGTGGAAGGATTTAGTGTGGTTCCCCCTTTAATAATACCCAACTTTTTCGAAATGTAATTTGTTCTTAATTTTCTAAAATTTTGATGCATTTCAAGCACCTTTGTCAAGTTTTACCTCTCTACGAGGTTTAAATCGCGAGAAATCTTGTTTTAAAGTTCAGTGGTCAAAACACGAAACACGCCTATTTTTGCCATTTTGACGCATTTTGCTAAAGGTTGTAGATCTGGGTACAAATTTGAATGTGTTCTTCTTACTTTGCAGTCACGTTTTTGCTTTTTAACCCCTCCAAATTGTGAAAACTCAAGTCTTACAACCTCTATGCATTGCAATTTTGATAATATGTTGCAAAAACTCCCCCCCCCCCCTCCGCTCAAACTCCAATCCTGATGATTTTAAGTGTACGTACCATTAGTTCAACTTTTGTCTGAAATGCTGCAAATTGGCAAACAATTGATTTTACTGATGATTTTTACCTCTTTTTCCCTCTTTGTCGGGCTCTAGAAACGGGATTTAATTTCCATTTTTGTTTAAAACTCTCTGAAAGCAATTGCTCAAGTTTGTCATGCTTAAAAACACCAAAAAATGTGAAAAATTGCTTTAATCCGTACTCCTTTTTTTACACATTTGATGAAAAGGGCCATTTTAGGCCAATTAGCCCTTAAAGGGGGCACTACACTAAATCAACTCCCCATAGGCTTACACGTAAAAATACTAAATTTCAATGGTCGATTTGAAGCCTATTGGGCAACATTTTGAAATGCTTTCTTGGTATCAATCGATTCAGAATCGATGAAAATTTAACATATGTTTCAATGTTTGGGTAGTTGTTGGTATAGTTTTTGCGGTACGGGCGCGTAAACAGCGCCCTCCCTGTTTTTGACCCGATTTCAAGCCTCAAAACGCAATATCGCCCCCTTCGCATCATACGGGACTACTTTCGTCATCAAAACAATATTTAATTTTTTTGCGTTTTTAAATTCATCTATAGCCCCTACATTATCATTTCATATATAACAAGCCGCTATTTATTATTTCATAGTCCCAAACGAGGCCAAAACATCTCAAAAAAGCCATTGTTTTGAGGGACTATTGCCCAGTATCCCACCAAACGTGGAAGGATTTAGTGTGGTGCCCCCTTTAATAATACCCAACTTTTTCGAAATGTAATTTGTTCTTAATTTTCTAAAATTTTGATGCATTTCAAGCACCTTTGTCAAGTTTTACCTCTCTACGAGGTTTAAATCGCGAGAAATCTTGTTTTAAAGTTCAGTGGTCAAAACACGAAACACGCCTATTTTTGCCATTTTGACGCATTTTGCTAAAGGTTGTAGATCTGGGTACAAATTTGAATGTGTTCTTCTTACTTTGCAGTCACGTTTTTGCTTTTTAACCCCTCCAAATTGTGAAAACTCAAGTCTTACAACCTCTATGCATTGCAATTTTGATAATATGTTGCAAAAACTCCCCCCCCCCCCTCCGCTCAAACTCCAATCCTGATGATTTTAAGTGTACGTACCATTAGTTCAACTTTTGTCTGAAATGCTGCAAATTGGCAAACAATTGATTTTACTGATGATTTTTACCTCTTTTTCCCTCTTTGTCGGGCTCTAGAAACGGGATTTAATTTCCATTTTTGTTTAAAACTCTCTGAAAGCAATTGCTCAAGTTTGTCATGCTTAAAAACACCAAAAAATGTGAAAAATTGCTTTAATCCGTACTCCTTTTTTTACACATTTGATGAAAAGGGCCATTTTAGGCCAATTAGCCCTTAAAGGGGGCACTACACTAAATCAACTCCCCATAGGCTTACACGTAAAAATACTAAATTTCAATGGTCGATTTGAAGCCTATTGGGCAACATTTTGAATGCTTTCTTGGTATCAATCGATTCAGAATCGATGAAAATTTAACATATGTTTCAATGTTTGGGTAGTTGTTGGTATAGTTTTTGCGGTACGGGCGCGTAAACAGCGCCCTCCCTGTTTTTGACCCGATTTCAAGCCTCAAAACGCAATATCGCCCCCTTCGCATCATACGGGACTACTTTCGTCATCAAAACAATATTTAATTTTTTTGCGTTTTTAAATTCATCTATAGCCCCTACATTATCATTTCATATATAACAAGCCGCTATTTATTATTTCATAGTCCCAAACGAGGCCAAAACATCTCAAAAAAGCCATTGTTTTGAGGGACTATTGCCCAGTATCCCACCAAACGTGGAAGGATTTAGTGTGGTGCCCCCTTTAATAATACCCAACTTTTTCGAAATGTAATTTGTTCTTAATTTTCTAAAATTTTGATGCATTTCAAGCACCTTTGTCAAGTTTTACCTCTCTACGAGGTTTAAATCGCGAGAAATCTTGTTTTAAAGTTCAGTGGTCAAAACACGAAACACGCCCATTTTTGCCATTTTGACGCATTTTGCTAAATGTTGTAGATCTGGGTACAAATTTGAATGTGTTCTTTTTATTTGCAGTCATGTTGTTGCTTTTTAACCCCTCCAAATCGTGAAAACTCAAGTCTTACAACCTCTATGTATTGCAATTTTGATAATATGTTGCAAAAACTCCCCCCCCCCCCCTCCGCTCAAACTCCAATGCTGATGATGTTAAGGGTACGTACCATTAGTTCAACTTTTGTCTGAAATGCTGCAAATTGGCAAACAATTGATTTTACTGATGATTTTTACCTCTTTTTCCCTCTTTGTCGGGCTCTAGAAACGGGATTTAATTTCCATTTTTGTTTAAAACTCTCTGAAAGCAATTGCTCAAGTTTGTCATGCTTAAAAACACCAAAAAATGTGAAAAATTGCTTTAATCCGTACTCCTTTTTTTACACATTTGATGAAAAGGGCCATTTTAGGCCAATTAGCCCTTAAAGGGGGCACTACACTAAATCAACTCCCCATAGGCTTACACGTAAAAATACTAAATTTCAATGGTCGATTTGAAGCCTATTGGGCAACATTTTGAATGCTTTCTTGGTATCAATCGATTCAGAATCGATGAAAATTTAACATATGTTTCAATGTTTGGGTAGTTGTTGGTATAGTTTTTGTGGTACGGGCGCGTAAACAGCGCCCTCCCTGTTTTTGACCCGATTTCAAGCCTCAAAACGCAATACCGCCCCCTTCGCATCATACGGGACTACTTTCGTCATCAAAACAATATTTAATTTTTTTGCGTTTTTAAATTCATCTGTAGCCCCTACATTATCATTTCATATATAACAAGCCGCTATTTATTATTTGATAGTCCCAAACGAGGCCGAAACATCTCAAAAAAGCCATTGTTTTGAGGGACTATTGCCCAGTATCCCACCAAACGTGGAAGGATTTAGTGTGGTGCCCCCTTTAATAATACCCAACTTTTTCGAAATGTAATTTTTTCTTAATTTTCTAAAATTTTGATGCATTTCAAGCACCTTTGTCAAGTTTTATCTCTCTACGAGGTTTAAATCGCGAGAAATCTTGTTTTAAAGTTCAGTGGTCAAAACACGAAACACGCCCATTTTTGCCATTTTGACGCATTTTGCTAAATGTTGTAGATCTGGGTACAAATTTGAATGTGTTCTTTTTATTTGCAGTCATGTTGTTGCTTTTTAACCCCTCCAAATCGTGAAAACTCAAGTCTTACAACCTCTATGTATTGCAATTTTGATAATATGTTGCAAAAACTCCCCCCCCCCCCCTCCGCTCAAACTCCAATGCTGATGATGTTAAGGGTACGTACCATTAGTTCAACTTTTGTCTGAAATGCTGCAAATTGGCAAACAATTGATTTTACTGATGATTTTTACCTCTTTTTCCCTCTTTGTCGGGCTCTAGAAACGGGATTTAATTTCCATTTTTGTTTAAAACTCTCTGAAAGCAATTGCTCAAGTTTGTCATGCTTAAAAACACCAAAAAATGTGAAAAATTGCTTTAATCCGTACTCCTTTTTTTACACATTTGATGAAAAGGGCCATTTTAGGCCAATTAGCCCTTAAAGGGGGCACTACACTAAATCAACTCCCCATAGGCTTACACGTAAAAATACTAAATTTCAATGGTCGATTTGAAGCCTATTGGGCAACATTTTGAATGCTTTCTTGGTATCAATCGATTCAGAATCGATGAAAATTTAACATATGTTTCAATGTTTGGGTAGTTGTTGGTATAGTTTTTGTGGTACGGGCGCGTAAACAGCGCCCTCCCTGTTTTTGACCCGATTTCAAGCCTCAAAACGCAATACCGCCCCCTTCGCATCATACGGGACTACTTTCGTCATCAAAACAATATTTAATTTTTTTGCGTTTTTAAATTCATCTGTAGCCCCTACATTATCATTTCATATATAACAAG
>OZ241877.1:0-1780579 GCA_965203095.1 Bdellovibrionales bacterium | reverse complement strand
CAATGGAGGCTAAAATCTCATTATTTTTTATGCTTTTAAGCCGATTCATCTCAATTTTTTAGGCTTTAAGACAAAAAAGTCTGCATTTATATAGATTGCAAAAGCAAAAGTCCATCTTGTTTGCGGGAAAAATACCTTGGCTCCTCATGCTGTGGCTTTAGGCAAAAGCATATAAACAGTCATTCCTGTATGTGTTCGCTATTTCGCTGACAGCATTTGGTTTGTTTTCTTTGCCTAAAAGCCCGCTGGGCTTTTAGGCTCCTGCGAAAACAGGAATCCAGAGATCTCAATCTTTTCCGCAAAAACTTATTGAAAAGCCTTATTCCTTAACTTTTTGTCCAAAGGCCGTTCCATTTCGGGACGGCAATACCTTGGACCCTCATGAAACGACCTTTGGACAAAAACAGCTCAAAAGCCATTCCCCTCTTTTTTTTAGACGACATTCAGACGACATAAACTGGAGTTCCAAGCAAAAGGAGAGGGCTATCTTATAGCAAGGGGCCAATACCCTTGATGGTTTTTAGACAAACATAGTTGTTAAAAAACAGGGGCTTTTTGGCAAAGATTTGCGGGGGTCCAGCCGAAAAAGCCCAAAAGGCTTTTTGACACAGTGCTTTATCCCCCCTACTCTTGCAAAGGCGATTTTTTAGTTTTTTTGCCCAAAGGCCAGTCTCTTTTGAGGCACCATCCGCCATTCCCGTGAACCAAGTCATTCCTGTGAGTTTGCCAGAAAGTCCCCCGGACTTTCTGGCTCCCGCGAAAGCGGGAATCCATAAGTCTTTATTCTTCCCACAAAGCTTGTTAAAAAGCCTATTCTTTAGTTTCTTTGCCCAAAGACCACAGCATTTCGGGACGGCAATACCTTGGACCCTCATGCTGTGGCTTTGGGCAAAAGCAGATAAACAGTCATTCCCGCGAAAACCAGTCATTCCTGTGAGTTTGCCAGAAAGTCCCCCGGACTTTCTGGCTCCCGCGAAAACGGGAATCCACCGTCGTTCCCGCGAAAGCGGGAATCCATAAATTACTTCTCTTCCTGCCCTGTTTGTAAAAAAAGGTAAAACTATTCTTTAAAAAAGAATTTCCACTATAGTTTTCCTGCTTTTCTGCCGATAGGTCTATATGTTCCCTTTTCTAATATTTTTTCTCACTTGGCCCACTTCCTCTTTTGCTAAAAATGCAAGAATCCCTAAAGCCTCTTTAAGCAAGTCCAGCCTTCAAGTGATAGAGAAAACTCAAAAAACTCTTAAGCCAAAATTAGAAAAAAAGCTTTATGCTCAGGCAGAAAATCCTCCTGGCAGTTCACCTTTTTTTGAAAAAAGACTTCACCACAAAACACAAACAAACCCCTCTCCCCCCTGCCATATCAATAGGGAATGTTTAAACCAGCTGCACAACAAGCTTTTAAACAAGAAGGATGAAGATAGCATACATTTTAACTGCCAATGGGCTTATAAGAACAATCACCTTTGTTGTAAAAACCCTACGGACTGTTTCCTCTCTTATGCTACAAAAGAGATTAAAGAGGAGTTAGATGATAAGCTCAAGACTCTTGTTGTATCTCAAGCTTGCTCTCAGGAGGGGATTTCTTCTTTAAACTCTTTTTTGTCTGACTTTCAGGGGGATTTTTGCGAAAAGGGAGTTCGGCATTGTAAAGAGTTTTGTGAGCATACGCTTAGGGATTTTCAGCAAAGTTTTAGGGCTTGTTTTTCCATAAAAAAATCTGTTTCTATAGATGAGGCATTGAGTAGGGCTAGGCAAGACCCTTTATGTCACAGGGAAATGAGCAAAATATCTCAAATTTATAAAGAATTGAGTTTTGATTCTTTGAGTGATTTTTATAAAAATTTGAAGTGGGAGTCTTTGTTGGGTTTTCGTGAGGCTCTTTCGTTTGAGGATTTTGTGGATTGTGAGCGGGTGAGGGAGGGGAGAGGGGATGGGAGTTTTAAAAAATTAGCTTTTTCTACATGTCAGATAGCCAGCACTATAGAATCAGGAAGGAAACTTCTTGCAAGGGCTAAGGCAAACAGGGAAGGTTCAGAGGAGGAGGAAAACTCAGAGGAAAACTTAAATGATGAAGATTCTCATCCTGTGAGTGCTACTGGTGGAAATTTTGCGGGCGGAGTTTATCAGCCTTCGGCTTTAGTTCCTACTCCTACAAAAATTTTTCCTGATGAAGGAAAAAGCTTGCTGGAAGAAGACAAAAAGGATTTGAGTAAAAGGGAGCTTTCTTCCATAAAGACTCCTTTACTAAAAGAACCTTTACTTAAAAGCCCAGCAAGTTCTGTTTTAGAAAAAGGCTTATCTTCTACAAAAGCCATAGCGGGAAAAACCCAAGCAAACTCTCAATTAAATCCTCAATCTATTAAAAATCCTCAATCTATTAACAAGGCCAAAACTTCTACTCCCCCCCAAGCTGTAATGGGGTCTTCATCCCAGTTTTTTCAAGATTTTTCAAATAAAAATTTGGTTCATGGATATGAGGGGATCAGATCTTTTCTTTCATCTTCCCATAATGCTTTTTTTGATAAAACAGGGAAAAAAGCTATGGGCCAATCTCAAACAGGAAAAACAACTAAGGAGGAGCCAGCACAAGATTTTTTAGAAAAAACTTGGTCTCATACTAAAAGTTTATTTTCTTCTGCTATTAAGTGGGGAACATCGGTGGGAGAGAGGGGAAAAGAGGATTTAAAATCCGTTTGGTTTTCTTTAAGCGGAGGAGGTCCGCAGGTAGTGTATCAAAGCTTATTTCAATCAGTAGAGGCCCCTCAGTTAGAGCCTATATTTGTTCAAGAAGTCCAGGACAAAAACAAAAAACCTGTTTTTAAAAGCTATGATCTTCTGAGGGGAAAACCAGCAGGTCTTTTAGTTCAAATCAAATACAAAAAGCCAGAGCTTTGCCTTCGCTTGCGTAGTCCTAAAAACTGTTGGAAAAGGGGGCTTTCGTTTCAACTTAAACTAAAGGTAAAAGATCAGATGCTTCCCATTCGTTGCCTTTCCTTGGATGCAAGAGAGCCTTTTAAATTACCTTCAAGGCCGATGTCAGAACAGGAATGTTTTTTTAAGAGTGATGATTTTTTCCCACCGGAGATTTTCTCTAAAATTCCAGGGGATAGTTCCCCTGTCCATAAGTTTATTGAATTTCCCACAGAGTCTATAGAGGCTGTGGAGTTGAACCAATATATCGATCGGATCCATCCTTTTGATACTGGTTATTCCTACAATTCTGCTCTTTCTCTGTTAGGTTTTAGTGATCGGGTGGTGAAGGATATAGATAGTGAAAATTCACATGTTCCGGTTCGTATAAACATTGTGGAGCAAAAAGAAGTCCTTTTGCCTCAAATGTCTATTTTTAGACCCTTCCGGAGGGAAAAAAAAGAGCGGACTTTGCCTAATCATTCTGTATTAAAATCTAAAGTCCCTTGGGAAAAGGGTTTAGGGAATTGTGAAAGGAATGTTGAGGATTATTTTAAGACGAAGCTTTCTTCTTCCAATGTTTTTTGCATAAATGCTTTGGAGCTTTTGCCATTAAAAATAGGCTGGACGAGGATTAAAGGAATGGAGGGAGCCGAGGAAGTAATAGAAGTCATTGGGTCTGAGGAGGTTTTGAGAGTTAAAAGAGCGGAAAGGGATAATAAAAGATGTATTTTAAGTGAGGAAGAAGCCAAAGACAATGCTGAAATTCCACACTGGGGAGATAGCAAGGATGGTTATAAAATGACGGATATGGATAAAGTAATTGCCTTTGCTTCTTCAGATGAGATGAGATTTTTTATTCCCACAGTGTTTCCTATTTCAAAAATCAGCTCCAAAATTTTGAGAACTACAAAGGGAAAAGATTTTATTATGGGAAGTTGTGACATAGCCAAAACAGCTCTTAGTCATTTGGCTCTTAAGCAGGAATCGGCTAAGTTTCCGGGCTATCCTCCAAATACTTATACCCATTTAAAGCTTTATCATCGTTATCAAACCCATGGTTTATTAAGAGACCTTCAAGTTCTTGAGTTTGAAAGAGCTAAGGCCCGCTTTAGCAAACTTATTGCTGTGGTTCCGAGGGAGTATTTTGTCTATCATGGCATTCAAAGGGAAGGACCGAGAGAAGAAGAAGTTTACGGTTGGACCCCCTTGCCTCATTTTATTCAGACAACAGGGGGTTATTTGGCTGAATTTGGTTGGGGTTTCCTGGGAGGAATTGCTTTTATTCGGGAGGATCAGTTAGATAAAGGAGTTTTAAGCCATGAGTTGGCTCATCTTTTAGGCCAAAGAAGGGATTTTTATGCTCAAGATAAAGATCAAAACAAACCACCGCAGAAGTGCCGATGGTTTTCTGGTCATCCTTTGAAAATTTGTAAAAAACATACAATCCCTATAGCCTTAAAAACAGAGTTTAGAAATGGTAGTTTAATTTGGAGTTTTGTTAAAAAAAGAAACAGTATTATGGACAATAAAAATAAGTCTGAAGATGAAGAATCTGATCCTAAAGAACCTTTAGAAATCTTGTGGATAGATCGGGAAAGCCATCAAAAGTCTTTTTCTGCTATGGCAAAGATAAGCTCCCGTTTTTATGATTCGTTTTATCACTTTAAGAGGACTCTTTTTGGGAAAAATCCTCTTGCAACAAAGCTTTTGTTTTCTGTTTATTATAGCAAAGAAAAAAAGGAGTTTATACTTCCTTGGACAAAGTTTTTAAAGACAGATTGGTCCTCTTCTTCTTGGAGTGAGAGGGAGAGAGAACAGTTAAAAGTTCCTTTTTTGCTTTTTCAGTTGAAAAGTAAAGAGGGGGAGGTTTTGGATTCAGTTTATCGTCCGATATTGGATGGGGAGGCGGGTTTTCTTTCTGATAGAGAAAAGGAGATTTATAGCTCAAAGCCTTTTGGATTTTCCATGCTTTCCGCGATTTTTGATTTGTCACGATTGGGGGATTTATCAGGGAATTTACAGATTGTGGTTTATGATCCGGAGGGGCAGGAATTTTTTTCCTTCTCTTTGCCTGAGGATTGACAAAATCCCATAAAAATTGTAGTTTTTGATTATGAAGTTAGTTTTTATTTTCTATTTATTGTTTTTTTCTTTAAGGGCTGAGGCTTGGAGAATGCCTTGGGAGAGGGAAGATCCAGGTCCCCTTCGTGAGATTATGATTTGGGGTTCTTACAACTCTGGAGATAAGAGAGATGAGAGGGAGATGATAGAGTATTTAAAAGAATTGCATGGGATAGAGGATCTGGAAGAGCTGGAGGAATATTATCGCAGGACGGGCTATTTAGAGGAAGATGAAACTATAAAAGACAGAATCTCTGATCGTCGAAAGGACCGCTTTGGTTATGCTGGGATAGCCTATTGCCATAAGAAAGTTCCGGAAAGGCAAAGGGTATACAAGTTTACTGTGGATCCAAAATTAAGAGATCCGAATCGAAGCACTCCGGATTTAAGAGCAAGGCTTTATGATGGTAGGGGGAATTTTTTATCAGAGGCTCCTTTGCGAAGTCTACATTATTATGAACCTTATTCCAACACTTGGAGTGTGAAGGCCTACATTCCCTACCATCCGGAAGCCAGAAGGCTAATAGTTGTAAGATTAGAAGGAAATAAAGAGATAAATTTGGAGAAGGAGGAGGTTGATGATCGCCTTTACACTTTAGAGGAACTTCAATCAGGAAGAACCACCGCTGTATATGATAATGGTAGTGATTGTTATGTTTTTTAGACATAGTCCCTCCTAAAAGACCACAAGCTTTTAGGCAAACTTACCTGAGAATTGACAAAATCCCATAAAAATTATAGATTTTAACATTATGAAGTTAGTTTTTGTTTTATATTCATTGTTTTTTTCTTCAAATGCTATGGCTTGGAGATGGCCTTGGGAGAGAGAAGATCCCGGTCCCCTTCGTGAGATTAGGATTTGGGGTTCTTATGCTCTTGCGAGTGAGAGAGATGATAGGGATATAATAGAGTGGTTAAAGGATTTCAAGGAGGCAGAGAGTTTAGAAGAGCTGGAGGAATATTATCGCAGGATTGGCCATTTAGAAGAAGATGAGACCATAAAAGACATAATCTCTCATTACCGAAAAGATCGCTTTGGTTTTCGTGGGATTAAGTCTTGTCATACAAGACTTCCGGAAAAGTGGAAAAACAAGTTTACTGTGGATCCAAAATTAAGAGACCCGAATTTGAGCACTCCGGATTTAAGGGTTCGGCTTTATGATGGGAGAGGGAGGTTTTTATCAGAGGATCGTTTGCGAAGTGTGCGTTATTATGAACTTGATTTCACTTGGAGTGTGGAAGCCTATATTCCCTATCACCCGGAAGCACGAAAGATAAGAGTTGTGAGATTAGAAGAGGGTAAGGAGATAGTTATTTGGGAAAGAGGACTGTACACTTTAGAGGAACTTCGCTCTGGAAAGGTCAGTATAGTGTATGATAATGGATCAGACTGTTATCTTTAAAGACCATAATCCTTCCTAAAACCCACAGTTTTTAACATTATGAAGTTATTTTTTGTTTTCTACTTATTGCTTTTTTCTTTAAGTGCTATGGCAAAGAGTCCACTTTTTTCCCTCAGTCCAAATTTTTCACGAGGGCAACTATGCTTTTTGGCAAAGATTTGCGGGGGGCCAGCCGAAAAAGCAAAAAAAGTTGTTTTGCCTCAGCAAAGATGATATTGACAAAATATGGATTTTTCAGGAATTTCAACTGCTCTTGTCACGCCCTTTGCCAAAGGCCAGTTAGATAAAGCCTCCTTTTTAAAACTCCTGAATTTTCAAACTCAAGAAGGGATCCGCCAGTTTGTTTTGGTGAGCACTACAGGGGAAAGCCCCACTTTGGAAGAAAAAGAGATAGCCCAGCTCTGCCAATGGTTCAAAAAATTTGAAGAGGAAAATCACATGGCCTTAAAATTGATTTTGCCCTCAGGATCTTATTCTACAAAAATATCTATAGAAAACACAAAAAAAGCACAAGACCTGGGGGCCTCTGCTCTGCTTGTGGTGACCCCCTATTACAACCGTCCCTCACAAAAGGGGCTTATTTTGCATTATGAAAAAATAGCCCAGCAAAGCTCTCTTCCTATTATCCTCTATAATGTCCCTTCAAGAACCGCCTGCTCTCTATCTGTAGGTAGCATAAAACATCTCTCACAAATAGAAAACATTATTGGTATTAAAGAAGCCACAGGGGATATGGAGTTTTTAAAAGAGATCCAAAAAAACACTCCTAAAAACTTTTTACTTCTCAGTGGGGACGATTTAACCTGTGCCCATTTTTTTAATCTCGGTGGGATGGGGGCTATCTCCGCCGCGGCCAACATTTTAGCAAAGGAGCTGATAGAGCTGTTCAAAAGCCCTCCTGCTCACCGGCCACCACTATTTGAAAAATTAAAACCCCTCTTACAAGAGCTTTTTAAAGAGAGCAATCCTGTAGGCCCTAAACAAGCTTTGTGGGAAATGGGGATACTTTCTTCCTCTGAATTGCGTTTGCCCATGCTCTCTATAAAAAACCCCCTGCTCTCCCCTCTCCTTAAGCAATTAAACAAATTAAATTTAAAATAGTCAGTCCTGAAAAAGTATCTCTTTTTAAACATTTTTTTTGTCAAAAAAAGTTAAAAAGTTTGCTTTGGGGCTGAATTATTGGCTTTGTAGACCCTATTTTAACCTGTAAACCTGTTTTTTTTATTTTTTTTATCCTTTGAGCTAAAGTTTGGCCGACAAAAAGCCGATAAGATTAATCCATACCTTTTTTTATCCTCGTTTTCTAAAAATAAGTTGAGGGAAAAAAAGAATATTTTTGGTTAAAATATGAAACTGAAGTTAAAAACAACCAACAAAACTCCCTCCTTCTTGTTAGTAAGTCTCCTTTTGCTATGTTTTTTGAATATTGGGGCTGGCACTCAAATTTTAAATGATGTGGATATGGTTCCAGAAAGCCCACCCCAGCTTGAGCCAGATGACTTGATTCCTGAGGGCTTAGCTAAAGCGATTCGTGCTGAAGTTATGCAAACTTGTCGGGACAAGCATGACCAAGAAGGCAATACCTGGACAGAAAATATAATAGACTGTTTAGTCCAATCGATGCATGAAAGGCTTAGGATTCAAAATGGAAGAGAAAATTATTATAGCATAAAAATCCAAATTGAGGCCACTGATGATCATTACAACTCTGAGGCAGAGTTTGATGCCGTCCTCCCTCTAACAGAGGCGGGGGATAGTTCAGCTATTTTTTTTCAGCCTGGATTTATTCTCTCTATTAAGGACTCAGAAGATCCTAAAAACTCAATACATGCCAGTTTGGGCCTGGTTTATAGATTTACCTTCCATGGGGGAGTTTTAGGTCTCAATATTTTTTATGACAGACAAAGGGGGTTGAAATCCGGTTCTATTTATCAACAAAGACTGGGGTTGGGTTATGATTATCAAAATGACAGAAATACCTTTTCTTTCAATTACTATTATCCTCTGGAAGGCTGGAAGAGTCTTAATGAATTTTATGAGGAACGAGCTTTACAAGGGATGGATTTTCGCTTTGGAAGGCTGTTTTCGGAAAAGATAGAGTTAGAGGGGAGTATTTCCTATTGGGATTCGGAGATAAATAAAGACAGAACCATCGCCTCATTGGGTTTGAATTATAAAATTAACTGCGTGCACTCTTTGGGTCTGGAAGCAGAAAGAGATTTTGAAACAGATGAAACTTCTGTGTTTTTACGACATAAAATCTCTTGGGGCGACTACTATAGGAATCAAGGAAAAAACTGTCTACAAGAACAATATGAAAATCAACTAAGAGAAAATTTATACCAGCCAGTTCAAAGGGAAAAACAAATTCGAGTAGAAAGAAGAAGAAGAGGGCCTCAGCTTTTTATCCCTGACCAAAGTGTATATGTTGGCGATTCTTTTTCTTTCACTATTTCAAGAACACATTTTAACTCAGTAAAAAAAGAGGAAAACCCGGAAATTCTTGTCACTTCCCTTCCCGACTGGCTAACTTATGACAAAAACACTTTGAGATTTTACGGGGTTGCCACACAACCAGGAGTTTATGATATTGGGGGAACAATCGCTTTATCTGCCACAAACAAAAGTTTATGGGTTTTTAAAATCACTGTTTTAGATGATTGGACCACTCCCCTTTTATTGGCTGAGGATCAAACTATCGCTAAAGGGGAGCACTTAGATTATGCTCCGGTGATTAAAGGAAGAGGAGAGGAGACTGTCACTATTCAACCCATTCCATCTCAGGGGCCGGCGGTCCGTTGGATGGCAGAGGCAAAAAGTTTTTCTATCAATGCCCTCCAATCTAAAACAGGGGTTTATATTATTGTGGGATCTATTCAGGACACAGCAGGAAACTTCAGCAACTGGTCTTTTAAAGTGACAGTCTCTGGAGACAGAGGGGAAGATGGGCAAAATTCCACAAGTTCTGACAAAAATTCAATAAACGACAATCTTCCGCCAATACTCAAGGCGGAGGATCAGATAGTGCAAGTAGGGCAAAGCCTTAAATACACTCCGATTATTGAAAGCTTAAGGCTATATGAGGTTTTTATTGTTTCTGTTTATCCTACAAGGCCGGGCGGTCCGGTAATTGGCTGGCTCTCTCAATCTAACCAATTTGTCATTAAAGCTACTAATAATGTGGGAGTTTATACTGTGATTGGCTTTATTCGAGATGAGATCGGAAATTTCAGTAATTGGTCTTTTAAAGTCTCTGTTGTTGCAGAGCCTGTGCCTATAAATCCACTAAAAGATCCTGAGAGTCGCATTCATCAAAGAGATGATCAGGCCCCCCGGCTGGTGGCGGAAGATCATCGTATTAAGAGAGGAAATATGGCTATTCATGAACCGGTTATCGATAACTTAATGCTAAACGAAAAATTTTCAGTTTCTATCTTTCCAATAGCATTAGAGGAAACCAGCAACCAAAGAGGCTCCAGTGGAGGAGGCCAGCTGGCCTTTCCTGCCAGTTTTTTAGCTCTAAATTTTTCTCAAGCAAGATTGCAAAATACTCAGCCCACTTTAATAATATGGAATGAGGAAAGACATCATTTTATGATCGATGCCAGCTCCTCTGAGGTTGGAAGTTATGAAGTTATCGGAAAAATTCAAGATGAAAACGGTAATTTTAGCCATTGGTCTTTTGACATTACAGTTTATGATGAAAGTGATACCTCTACATCTACAGATTCTATTTTGAATCCTCCTGAAAATCCTCCTGTGAATCCTGAGAATCCTCCTGTGAATCCTGAAAATCCTGAGAATCCTCCTGAAAATCCTGAGAATCCTCCTGTGAATCCTGAAAATCCTCCTGTAGATCCCCCTGTAGACCCCCCTGAAAATCCTCCTGTAGAGACTGATGTTCTGTCTCGAACTGTAGATGCAGAGGCCCCCACACTTACAGCACAAGATCAAACTGTGGAAATTGGAGGAAACTTAAACTATGCCCCTACTATCGGAAATTTAAGATCGGGCGAAGGCTATACTGTAACAGTATCCTCAGTTCCAACAGGTGCTCCCGCTGTCACTTGGGACAGCACAAATGCAAGATTCGCTATTCAAGCCAACTCTGCAAATTTGGGCCAATACAGTATTTCAGGAAATATCAAAGACCCAAGCAATAACTCTAACTCTTGGACTTTTAAAATCACTGTCACGGATACAGAGGCCCCCACACTTACAGCACAAGATCAAACTGTGGAAATTGGAAGAAGCATTACCTACAAGCCAATTATCAACAACTTAAGAACCAATGAGGGATATACTGTGACTGTCAGATCTATTTCTCCCACAAGGGCAAAACCTTCAGTTAGTTGGGATTCTACCAACAATAGATTTTCCATTACAGGGGGGGATTCATCAAGAAAATACACTGTCTCAGGCACTATTCAAGATGAAAACAACAACTCCAGTTCCTGGTCTTTTAGAATTACTGTTACCCCATTAAGAGATAGACAGGCCCCCATACTTACGGCACAAAACAAGACTGTGGAAATTGGCCACAGCACAAATTTATATCACTTCCCCGCTATTAGCAATTTGAGAGCTAATGAGGGCTATACTGTAACAGTATCCTCAGTTCCAACAGGTGCTCCCACTGTCACTTGGGACAGCACAAATAACCGATTTGTAATCAATGCTCGATCGGCAAGTCTTGGACAATACAATATTTCAGGAAATATCAAAGACCCAAGTAATAACTCCAGACCTTGGACTTTTAAAATCACTGTTGTTGATACAAGGGCCCCCATACTTACGGCACAAAACAAGACTGTGGAAATTGGCCACAGCACAAATTTATATCACTCCTCCGCTATCAGCAATTTGAGAGCTAATGAGGGCTATACTGTAACAGTATCCTCAGTTCCAGCAGGTGCTCCCACTATCACTTGGGACAGCACAAATAACCGATTTGTAATCAATGCTCGATCGGCAAGTCTTGGACAATACAATATTTCAGGAAATATCAAAGACCCAAGTAATAACTCCAGACCTTGGTCCTTCTATATTACAGTTGTAGATACTACAGCTCCTCGTTTGACTGCACAAGATAGAACAGTGGAAATAAGCGAAAGCATAAACAGTGCTCCTGTTATTAGCAACTTACGCTCTAATGAGGGCTACACTGTTACTATCAGTTCGGTTTCTCCCACACAGGAAAAACCCTCAGTTAGCTGGGATTCTACAAATAACAGATTTTCCATTACGGGGGGGGATTCATTAGGAAACTACACTGTCTCAGGCACTATTCAGGATGAAAACAACAACTCCAGTTCCTGGTCTTTTAGAATCACTGTCACATCGGCCACAATCCCTGTTCTCACAGTTTCCAATCAAGCGATGGGAATAAATAAAAAAATTGTCCACAGCCCTGCCAGCATTAGCGGAGTAAGAGCTGATCAAAGCTTTACTGTCACTGTGGAATCTATCAGCCCAGCATCCCCTCAAGCCCTCTCTGTCAACTGGGATACAAGCCAGAGACGATTTAGCATTCGGTCAGGGTCTAAAGTGGGAGTATACACAGTGCGAGGAAAGATTAGAAAAAGGAGAAATTTTAGTTCTTGGTCCTTTACTGTGACAGTGAATTTAAATAACTAAAACAATTGCTCGTGACAGAGATTTTTCACCGTCGATTAAATATTAAAGTGAGTTTTTAAAGAACAAGCCCAAGCCTTTTCCCTCACAATGGAACCTTGCTCTTTAAATTGCTCTATCCTAAGGGACAAATGCTCTGTGAGCTGAACATCTGCTTTTAAAATGTATTCCCAAATCAAACTATAATCTTTAAATAACTGATGATGAGCCATGCCTAAAAAAGCCCCAACAGATAATCGATTCCATTTTAATGAGGGAAAAAGGGAATAAGTCAAAACCGATCGAGAAGGAGAACTTTTTTTAATAGCCCAAAACTCCCCTTGAAAGCTCAATGTAAAAGATCTGATCTTGTAAGATAGATTTCCACCGGAGCCTAAAGCACGGGTTTTTTCTCCTAAAAAAGAGTTTTTTTGAAAATAGCTTATAAAAAGTTTTTGTTCTGGCTTTTCTAAGATAAAACTGGTGGTTAAAACGGGTTGGCGAGCCCATTTTTTAACAGAATCCGTTTCTCTTTTGTTCAGAGGGGATTGCCAACTGATTTGCCAGTATAAAGGGCTTTTCAGCTCCCCTCTCAGCCAAAGGCCCAAGTCCCTGGTTCTATGTGAAAAAAGGCTTTTCCCTATTAAATTTTTTTTAGAAAAAAGTTTTAACTGATCTTCTGTCCAAGAGACAGGATAAAAAAAATAGCCTACTCTTAAACTCATTGGAGTCACAAAAACAAAATCATGCTGAACAAAAAAATCATCTACAGAATAAGCCCATATCTGATTTTTATAAGAAATATCAAAGCCTGTTTGCAACTGGCTGTTTTTTGAAAAAAACCATAAGGCCTGGATCTCCGCATAAGGGATTTCAAAAAACCAGCCCTGCTCTAATAAACTATTTTTTTTAGAGGCAAAAGAGCTTTCCCAATAGACAGAAAAGTCAGACTCTTTTTTCTCATCTATAGCATTTTGGTTTTTATCACCTACAAGCTCTAACACATTATTTTTGGAGTCAAAAGTGGACAAATGACTCTTGCCGGAAGGGTTTGTAATTAAAGGCTGAGCTTTTTTATCCAAAAGGTCAGAAACAGCCTTTGGAGGCAAAATCAAAACAAAAAAAATGAAACCAAATGTAATTTTTTTCATAAAACTTTAGGAGAAATCCGGGATCCCTTTATCAGTTGTGCCCTAAAAAGCTGGATTCCCCACTTCAAGCCCTGCCCTTTAGTGTAAAAAGTCAAATTCTCTTGTAAGGAATCCACCAAGAGATTTTCATCTGTTAAAAGCCCCGCTTTATCTTTTAAAATTCCTGTTCTGTTGACAAAATTCTCCCACACTTGAACACGAAAGCCATAACTTGTCCCATTATCTACTTCTACAGAGCAATCCAATTCATTTTGGTTGGAAAAATAATTTTCTTTTTCAAATAACACTTTTTCAGGCCAGCCTTTAACAGAAATTTTTATCCTCAAGCTATCCCCTTCCCTCTCAAATAAAACACGAACGCCATCTTCAAAATCAAAACCCCTGTAATGGCTAAACAACTTTAAGTGAGAATCTTTTTTTGGGAAGTAAGCTTTAATGAGGTAATATTCTTTTGATAAAACGCCTGGTAAAGTTGTTTTTGAGGAATAGCGAACCACAGGGCCTTTGTGCACAGCCGGCAAAAGCTCTTCAGAAAGGGGGGTCACCTTGCAAGATGAAAGGCAAAAAGAAATAAAAAATACATATAGGAAAAACCTCTGCTTTCGCAAGGGCAGGCTTTGGCTAAACATAGCTAAAAAGATAGTGCTTTTTGACAAATCAATCCCAAACAAGCTGGGTTTGGGCTTATGCGATCTATTAAATATAGTCTGTTTCACAGGCCACCAACATAGTCCTAATCTTTTTAAAATCTTTTCATCTCAGTTTGAGCTTTTTTAAGCTCTCTTTTTTGGGATTCAAAAATTTCCCTTGGAGTTCGCCCTTCGTGATTTTCTTGCTCTATATCACCATACTTTTTTAAGCTGTTGTAAAAAAAAGGATCAGCCAAACGGGCTGAAATATGCAAACTGCTGTCTAAATCATTGTTGACTGAGTTAATATGAGTTGAAAGGGCGGACCATGTCAGCCGGGTTTGGCTTTCCATAAGAAGAGTGAATCCGTCTTTTACTTCGGATTCGTAATCTGGCTTTGTGCTATCTAAACTCAACAAAAAATTTTGAAGAGGGATATTTCCATAATTATCTTTTGAAAGATAATCTATCCACTGGCATGAGGCAAAAATGCGGATCCCGTCTAAAAACATATTTTGTGCACTAAAGTTTATAGCTGTCCTTCCCTCATTGTCTTCTGTATTGATAAGATCATCCCAATCAAAAGCTACATCTTTTCCATAGAGTTGGATGGATTGCCAGATAAAAGAAAACCATTTTTCAATAAGCCCTTTCTCTTCCCATTCTTTTCTTGAAGAGCAATTTTGATCTAAACCCCAACGGATCAAATCGCTGTTCTGATCTCTAACAGCTGTGTGTAAAAAAGTTTGCTCTTTATTATTTTGTAAAAATTGAAATTTTCTTAAAGGAAATTCCATAACCCCTCTCCAGTATTCATTTTTTAAAGCCTCTGCCGTCATGTAATTTTTAGCTACATGAAGTGCTCTCTCCCCTTCATGGGTTTTCATATCTAAATCAGAAAATTCATAATCTTTGTCATCAATAAGTGCTTGTCGGCTTTCATAAAATTTTTGGGCTAAAAACTGAATCAACTCCACATAACCTCTCCCTGAGGCCAAATACAAATAACCTTCTCCTTTTAAATTAGTTTGTAAATAATGATCAGGACTTAATTGTTTTGCGATAAACAAAGCCCCTTGAGGGTTATAAAACTTAATGGCTATAGCTAATGCTGTATCCCCATTATTATTTTCCTCTAAAATATAATGCCCATTTTGATTTATGATCTCCAGTAAAACCGACTCCTCTTTTTGATCCACAATAGCTATAAATAATTTATTAGGGAACAAGGCTTGCCTCTCTTTAGGAGAAAAAGAATCACTTAGCCGGGGCAAAAATTTAACAATATTCCCCTCTTGGCAAGATACAATAAAAAACCAAAAAAATAAAAAAATTATGTTCTTTCTCATAGTAAAAATTAACTTCCTTTTTTTAAACCCTGTGTTTTTACCTCATTTTATTTGCAATGGATGTACTCATTAACAGAATACTTCCCCCTAACAGCCCTTTTGATTTTATAAAGTGAAAAACCATTTGAATTGTCCTTAAAATAAGAAATGCTTTTTAAAATCAATAAAAATCTCGGCCAATCTAACTTTTCTGCTTCTGGATGTGTTAAATAAGTCACTGTGTGTTGGCTGAATGTGGCCAGTATGATTTTTATAATAGTCTTTGTATCAAGCGATTCATATTCAGAGCTTTTGTTGCTATTTATAAAAGACACAATTTTGGGGAATGCCTCTACAGCTGAAAGCCAATGAGCACCTATAAAGTCCCACTGAGCTGTGCTTGAACCTCTAAAAAAAGATTCTATTTGATTTATTGAACTTTCAAAACCCTTTTTATAATTTGCAATCTCTTTTTTAGAAAGTGCCTTTCCCTCTAAAAATTCCAGTTGATGAAGAACAGAGGAAAAAACCTGAGCAGAATAAGGATGATTCCATTTTGAACTTTTAGGCAAATCATATTGTTCTCCTGTTTGGAAAAGAGTATGACATTTTTTTGAAAGAGTAGACTCTCCTCTGTAGGATAAGGCCAGCCCCATACAAAACAAAGCTATAAAATATTTTATCATTGATATTTCTCCACAAGTTTTAAACACTGGGCTTGCCCCGTTGTAAAAGGCATGAGGCTAAAGGCCCTTTTCTTTTCCCTCAATAAGGCGATGGATCTTAAGTGTTTCTCTTGTAATTTTAAAGCTTGAAAAAACTCTTCCTTATTTATAGAATGATTTTTTAACAGGAGATGAAATTCAGATAGATAGTTGAAGAAGGCCAGCAGTTTCTCCATAGATTCGTATTTATAAAACTGAATTTTTGTTTTGTTTTTTGTAATGGCAATACTTGCAAGAAAATCAGAAAATTCATGAATTTCTCTTGAGAACTTACCAAAAATCCAATGCCATCGGAGCATTCCTGAAAAAGACATATTGTATTTTTTAGGCACAATATTTGAGGCTATTTTTAAGTAATGAGCATTTAATGCTCCTAAAGTCATTTCTATAGATCGTGCTCGCATAAGACGCTCCACTGTGGGGGTTTTTGTATTAAATATAATCTCTATATCTTGTAAAAATAATTGAATCGCCTGTGTTTTTTCTTTAAAAACCTCCGGGCCATCTTCTTTTGTGTGAAGAGATAAAAATTCCTCAATTAAACCTTCTCGAATCTCATCCGGTGGGATTTTTTTTAAAGGAGTGACAACAGAGGATTCTAAAACTCTCTCTAAAATATTTTCTTCTAAAGAGATAGGCCATAAAACATCTTTCCCCAGTATTTTACTTGTTGTCCCCTTCCCATTTGTATAGTTGATCCGGCCTTTTCTGGATCTCAGCAATAAATATCTTTTAAATCGCATTCCAAAAAACTCTTTTCTGTTCACTTGAGCAATATGTTCTATCTTATGCCGGATTCTTTTTATTTTTCTCTCTATATCTGCATGTTCTTTTGCACTTAGGTTTTCATTTGTTAAACGATATTCCCATTCAGCTATTTTCTCAAATAAGGGATCTGTTTTTCTCTTTAGCCTCTCAAGCCAAAGCCGGCGATGGCCCGATCTATGAAAAAGACTTTTAGGCCCTTGTGCATTCACTTTCTCTAACTCATTTTCTCTAAAAACTAAAGCTTGATCTATGTGGAAGAAAACTCTTCTCCTGCTCTTTTTAATTTGATGAGAGAACCAAGCCATTTTAAATGAGAGAATAATCCCGCTCATACTTGTTTTCCGGCTGTAAGAAAAGACTCTCATGTATTTTTGAAATTTTCTGGCCCAAACGATAATCAAAGCATCAACCACACCACAAGCGATATGAAGCCCTAAGCCTCCGAGGGAAAAGGATAAAATTGTCTCGGCCACCTCCGCAGAGGCTTTCAAGCCTGCAACAGTATAGCCGTATTCTGAAGATAAATGAGCCCCTTTATTGCTTACATTCACTCCTTTATTGATCCATTTTTGACTCATGTTCCTGACGGGAGCTAAAACTTTTTGATCAAAAAAACTTTGAGGCAAATACTCTTCGGCCTCTTCCTGTAAATACCTTTCTTGAGGCCAATGGTTTCGCACTTCTTGAACCATTTTGTCGGGATCTAAATCACAGCGACAATGCTTTTCAATTTCCTCAATATAAAGCCTAAGCCAAGCACGAGTTAAATTCCAAAAGCCACTGTCCAAATAAATTTTATGTTTGCCAGATTTATAAAAAGGGATAGTTGAATTTTCCTTTGTTGCATGTAAAAGCTCCGGAGATAAAAGAACAGCTTTTTCAAGAATGTTTAAAGAGGCCGATATTTCTACTTCAGAATGAGGAAATGCATTGTGACCCCAACAAGAAAAAGAGAAAAAAATAACAAAGCCGACAAAAAATAATTTGTAAGAGTTATCTTTATAAAAAACCATGTTTTTACCTTAAAAGTTAAAGGAAATATAATATCCCTCTTGAGGGACTTGTCCATAAAAATCCTTAGTTTAAAAATAAATGACAAATAAATGAAATAAGGGGGAATGCTATAGCTTTTTTGTCTGTATTTCGTCACTGGGGAACAAACTTACCAAAATTAAAAACAAGGCTCAAACCGGGGACCCCACCGTTGGGAAAATTCTTTTAGTGTTTTTCGGACTTGAGGGAGACCCAAGCTTTCAGCATATTTCATAGGTCCTCCTAAAAAAGGAGGAAAACCCATGCCTAAGATAAGGGCCAGATCCAGATCTTCTTCTGAGGAGAGCACATCTTCTTTCATCAGTTTTTTCCCTTCATTGATCATCCGGAAAATCCCTCTTTCAATCATTTGTTTAGAAAGAACTTTACCTGCGAAAGATCTTTTTAAATTTTTAGTTTTTTGATTTAAAACTATTTTTTTATTGTGCATATAAAAGCCCTCTCCTGACTTTTCCCCTAAGCCTAAAATAGGGACTAACTCTGCCATCCATTGAGGCACTGGGAAATGAATACCCGATTGAGACAAGCTATAAATAGAGCCTGTGCAAATGTCCAGGCCGATTTTATCCATTAACTGAAATGGGCCTAAAGGCAAGCCAAACTTTTTAAATGTTTTATCGATAAGTGGAATATTATTTCCCTCCTCAAAAAGCCATAGAGCTTCCGTTAGATAAACAGCTAAAAGCCGGTTGACCACAAAGCCGGGGCTATCTTTAACTAAAAGAGGGAATTTAGCTATTTTTCGGACAAATTTTTGCAAGGGCTGGGCTATATGTTTTTGCTCCTTTTTTAAAGCGATCTCCACTAAAGGCATTTCATGAGCAGGATTAAAAAAATGAAAGCCTAAAAAATTTTCAGGATGAGCACTGTGTTGGGATAATTTTTCAAGATTTAAAGAGGAGGTATTAGAGGCTAAAAGGCATTGCCGATTTAAGTGTTTAGAAATATCTCCAATAAGTTTTTGCTTGAGTTGTAAATTTTCCGGTAGGGCCTCTATTACTAAGTCCAATGTGGGAAAACCAGAAAAGCCATCACTTACGGAGAGATTGTCCCTCTTGGCTTGCAATTCATAAGGGCTGATTTTTGTTTGCCGATCCCAAAGTTTCTCTGCATAATTGAGGGCTGAACAAAGTTTTTCTCGATTATTATCTACAAGCCGTGTTTTAAACCCTTTGTTTGCCAAAAGAAAAGCTATTGATCGCCCCATAACCCCGGCACCCACAACCCCCACACGCGAGATGACTGTTCTCTTAGTAATCTCCTCTTCATTAGGATCTATAAAAGCTTTTTTTTTAGCTTTCTGGCTGATACTGTAGGCATACATTAAGTTTTTAGCTGTTGGAGTTTGGAACAGACGACAAAAAGCCTCTGTCTCCACTTGGAGTTTTTTTTGAGAGAGAGTGTGCCAGTTATAAGTTTTTCGTATCACTTCCAAGGCTTTTAATGGTGCAGGGTAAAATCCAGAGGTTTTTTTAAAAACTCTTCTTTTGGCCAAAAAACAAAAAATGTTTTTGAACAGGACAGACATAAAAAAAGAAAAGGCTTTTCGGTTTTTATAAAAATTTTGGGATCGAGAGGGCCTTTTCCCTCTCACTACCTCCCGGGCCAGTTCTAAAGCTCTTTTTTCTAAAACAAGGGAGGGGACATTTTCATCAGAAAGCCCCACAGCCTTAGCTTGTTTGGAGCTTAAGCTTTTTCCGGAAAGTATCATATTTAAAGCCGGCCCTAAGCCGATAAGACGAGGGAGACGGAGGTTGGCTCCAGCTCCAGGGATAAGGCCCAACCGGGTTTCCGGAAGAGCTAATTTTGTGACAGGAGAATCGGCTGTGAGCCGGTAATCAAAACAAAGGGCCAGCTCCAGCCCTCCTCCTAAGCAAGAACCTCGAATAGCCACTATTTTTGAGCCATTCCATTTCTCTAAACGATGGAAAAGGGAATGAATTTTCTCTAAGGTCATTTTCATTTCCTCCGGGCTGGATATTTTTTGAATCTCATTGATGTCGGCTCCTGCACAAAAGGATCGCTCTTTTTTGGACAGCATGACCAAGGCTTTAAGGGGGGAGGATTCTATTTTTTGCAAAACAGAGGACAGCTCCTCTATAAAGGGGAGTGTTAAAAGGTTTTCTGAAGAGTTTTTAGCCTCCCATTCCAACCAATATATGGAATCTTCCCGGACACTCAACTTAAGAATGCTCATTAAACCTGCCCTTTTAAAATCACTGCTCCCCCTTGGCCCCCGCCAATACATAAAGTGGCCAGGCCCCATTCCTTCCCTTGCCTTTTCATCTCTTTAGATAAAGTCAAAATGAGCCGTGCCCCTGTGGCGGAAATAGGATGCCCTAAAGCAATCGCCCCACCGTTGACATTTAATTTTTCCGGATCTATTTCTCCAAGGGGCTGGGGCTGTCCCAACTTTTCCATACAAAATTTTTTAGAAGCAAAGGCTTTTAAACAGGCTAAAACCTGGGCGGAAAAGGCTTCGTTAATCTCCACTAAATCCATATCCTTTAAACAGAGATTTACCTTTTTTAAAGCATGGCAAGAGGCATACACCGGCCCTAAGCCCATTCTTTGTGGTTCTAATCCAGTGAAATGATAGCTATAGACCTCGGCTATGGGTTTTAGACCCAAGCCTTTCATTCGCTCCTCAGACATAAGAAGTAATAGTGAAGAGCCATCATTTATAGGGCAGGAGTTGGCTATAGTCACAGAGCCATATTTTTTGTCAAAGTAAGGTGGCATTTGAGATAGCCTTTTTTCAGAGAGAAAACTCCGCGGGCCTTTGTCACAATCCACCACTTGAGAGCTTGTGAAAAGGGGAAAAAGCTCATCTTTCAGTCGGGAAACTCCCGCTAAAGCTTTTTTATGGCTCAACAAAGCCCATTCATCTTGATCTTCCCGGGAGATATGAAACTCTCTGGCCAAAAGCTCTGCCGTCTCCCCCATAAGATAGCCAGTGAAAGGATCTTTTAGACTTTCTAAAAGTGACATTACAGGCAGAAAATATTTTAGCCGAATAGAAGTAATGGCTTTTAATTTTTGCTTTAATGTTTTTGACATTATCACATTTTGAATGATCCGGCTTAATTTTTGGCTGAACAAAAGAGGAATATTAGACATGCTCTCCACACCACCCACAATCAGGCTCTCACAAAGCCCTGTCTGAATTTTTAAAGCCCCTGTGACAAAACTCTCCATAGAGGAGGCACAGTTTCTTAAAACTGTGGCCGCTGAAACAGTTTGAGGAAGGCCCGCCCGCAATGCCGTCACCCTTGCCACATTAAGAGAGTCGGGCAAAGTGAATCCATTACCTAAGATAAGCTCCTCTATTTCCTCTCCTCGAAAATTCATTTTATATAAAAACTCTTTTAAATTGTGGCTGGCCAAATCAGCAGGAAGTAGATCTTGAAATTCTGCCCCGGCTCTAACAAAGGGGCTTCGTAAACCCTCAATAACAAAAACTTTTTTTTGAGACATTATAAATAGTCCTCCGTAAAAAAGTATCCTCTTAACTTCTTTTGCCCAAAGCCAGCGGTGAGGGCCCAAGGTATTTTTCCCGCGAACAAGCTGGGCTTTTGCTTATGCAATAAAGGATAAAGGTTTTTCACTGGCGTCTAAATGGAGGTCAATAAGCTTGATAAGCACATATAGAAAAGCAAGGTCCTTCCCCTAAGGTGGATTTAGAATGCAAGGTATTGGAGGGAACAACGATTTTGTCCCCTGGCCTGAGGAGAATCTTATTTCCTGAAACATTGTAAAACAACCGCCCTTTGACAATCATGCGAACTTCGTCAAAAGGGTGACGGTGTTTAGATATTTTAGCTCCAGGATGAAAAACCTCCTCAAAACTTTCCAGCCCGTCTTTTTCAAAAAGGGATTCTATTTGCTCTTTACTGGGGTGAAGGGGGGCCAACCATCTCCTGATAATCATTAAATAGAATGATATTACTCATCCCACAAAAAGTCCATAAGTTTTTTTAATCTTTTTCCAAAGTTTGCCTTTTTCGTGAAAATGGGAATCCATTGGCTTTAGATCCTCACCGGGGGGTGCTTACGCTATAAAAGACATAAGTTTTTCATAGAGGACTTTTTAGTTGTTTTTGTCCAAAGCCCGCCCCATGAGGGTCCAAGGGATTGCCGTCCCGAAATGGGGCGGGTCTTTGGACAAAGAAACTCAGGCTAAATTTTGTCGGCGAAATAATGAACATTTACAAAAATGACTATATTCCTGCAAAATTTGTTAGAAGGAAAAGGAAGTTCCTATACTGAAAAAGGTTTTCTGCCATTTAAAGCGAATGGCGGAAAGAGGTTTGTTTTTTTTCACCCTGTCCTTCCACCGGGCGGAAAAAACAAAATAAAGGCGATCCCTCAGCTTCCATGAAAGAGAGCCACCTAATGCCACATTTTGGAGTAAGGATTTTTTATAATTGATCCCCAAGCTATAACTTGCCGAAAGGGCTGTGCTGTGAGGGAGGTATGGGCTATAGCTTTGCCTATAGATCCAACTTAAGTTTTGCCTGCTGTCCAGGGGAATATTATAAGTTTGCCCCTCTGGGGATGCTATTTTTTTTGTCCAATGGCTGTAAGACAAACTGTGGCCTGATGAGAGAGATATGCTCTGTTTTGCTTTTTTTGTGAGAAAATACAAAAGATCAATCCGGGCCTCGGACCTTGTAATTAGCCCTCCCCGACGGGCAAATCGGGAGATAGGGGCCAGGAGGGAAAAGGAAGAATAGCTTAAAAAATTATTTTTCGCATAAAGGGGGCTTGTTAGGCCCAATCGCAGGTCTCCAATAGATTCTCTCATATAGTATTTGTAATCATATTTTGCTTTATGGCTATTTTGGCCTTTTAAAGAGTTATTGAGATAACCTGCCAAAAACAATTCCGAATTTTTTAAAAATTTTAAATCTGATAAGGAATAGTTTATGGCAAAGCTTAAAGTCCAATAAAGATTTTCTAAATTCACAAAGGAGCTGGTTTTTTTTGAATCCAACAAGCCAGCAAAACGAGATCTCTGTTTTTGATCTCCCACAGTCTCATAACTGATTTTTAAATCCAAATTCCGTTGTAAGAGGAGTTGGATCTCTGTTCGCCAGGGGCTAACAGAGCTTTGTTTTTTACCAGTAGCCTCTAAAGAATTTAACTCTGTTTCAGAAAAACCTAAAGCCAGCCGAGGAGCAACCCACAGGGAAACAAACAAAAATAGAAAAATTCTCATAGCAGTAAAAGGGGAAAGGGGGGATTTAAAATAATTCCCTCTAATGTCTAAATTCTATGATTTGAGCCAGCATCATTAAACTTTCACTATTGATTTTGATTTCACTTTTAAGAATTTTCTCTAAAGGAGATAACTCTCTTGTTTGTTCTAAAGCTCTTAACCTTTTCAACTCTTTGGCTTGAGCATTGTATTCTTTTATGATGTCTGCCGCCAAACTGTTAGGCATTTTAGGTATAATAAAATAATTTGCAGATTGTCCTTTAGCTCCCATACTGTGGGTATGGGGATCTATAGTGTCATCCCTTTGCCTTAAGTATGTTTGAAAATTAAACAAATGGGTGCTACCTAAATTATTATAATTATTAAAAGTCATAGAAAGAAAAGGTATACCCATATCTTTTACAGGCATGCCATTTTGAAAAGGCTCTAAAAATCTTTTATAAAATGACTGTTCTCCTGTTCCCAAGCTAAATTTAACATGAGAAGAATCATCAAAATGACTTTGATAAAGGGAGTGATATTGATTTTGAGGTAAAGTTTTTTTTAGGCTCTGATAATAATCAGTGAATAAAGTAAACCTTTTTGCAACATCAAATTCAGAATGGCCTTCGTTTTTTATTTCTTGTTCTAATTTATCTCTGAAGAGAGAGAAAAAATCAGGTTCTGCAACAAATACATTCAGTGCATTCCAATAGATTGGTCTCATGCTACTAAATTGACGGTGGACCCGTGAAAACAAGTGGGACCATGAGACTACATCTTTTAAGGAGGCATTGGTCCCTTCAGAATAATAACTATTAAATATGTTTAAACCGGTTTGCTCATTAAGTGTAAGCCCATTTTTGTTAAAAAAATCAGTTATCATAGGAGAGTAGCAGTCTTCCACATACAGATTTTCATGGTGTTCATCAACCAAATACTTTCTTATGGATTCCAAATTTAATGTCCAAACCTGTTCCCCTTGTTGAACTTTGCATTTCATGGATGAGGCAAAAAGGAAGTCCATAATGAAGGGAGGGACTATTTCCCTTATGGGGTAATAGAGTGCGTATTCCGTATCCTGTTTTTGTTCCAAGCCTTCTTGAAGGACAGAGTGGTATTGTTCCAGTGCCTCTTCGCTGTTTAAAACAAATTTTACTTTATCTAAGTTATTTGTGGCTTGTAGATACTTGTTTCTATATGAAAGCCATTGACTATAAAAATTTAAGATATGCCTAACATAAAAATCTACCATGAGAGGAACTGTTTGGTTCCTCTTTAAAAAATCAAAATTATCTAAATCATAGCGATATCTTTTACTAAATATCCTCTTCACTTTTTCGACATAGCCATTGACTATTTCTTCAGGATTAGAACCATAATCATGCCATACACATAAAAAATCTTGTTGTCTTTCCTTTTGAGCAACAAAATCGGAACAGTGCTGGTAGCTTTTCATGTTTGAAATTAGGTTTTCATCAATCATTTGATGTTTTGCCGGATCAAGAGGGTCTATACTTAGAGAAGTCCAAGTTCCGTCTTTTGTCTCTACCTGATCCCTATAGATAAATCTCAAGGCGGCCAAATCATATTTTCCAAGGACTGTTATTTCCGGGGCATCTGATGGAGAGTAATCCATGGCACTGGATAACTTAGTCACATTTTTTGCCTGAGCAGTAGGAAAGTATTCTTTAAGTTCGTCTATAGATTGATAGTAATTGTCTTTATCCACAGAACCTTTAAAATTATGCCCTAATGCAAAACTGTGTCCCATTTCATGAATAATGTTGGCCAATATATACTCTCTGGCTATTTTTTTGCCACAAGAAACAGTTATTTCTTTGTCATCAAGGTAATCCCTTGGTTCTGCTCCGCTCCGCTTTTTTTGTCTAATGAAGGCGTCCACCTCAGGGCAGGGGGAACACTGCTCACACTGTTCTTGAATTTTACCTATTAAATAGGGGCTTACAGGTGATACTCCCCCTTTTTTATCAGCTTGAAAAATCTCATACCGTATATAGTCTTTTACTTTATTGATATAGATTTGCTCTATATTTTGTATGTAAACATTCACTGTGGTGCCAATAGTTTGTCCTGTTTCGGGATGTATGTAGGAAGGTGCCATGCCAATAAGACCAGTGTTTGAGACTATCCCTGTGTGCACTGCATTCAGAACATTGGCCTGAAGATCTCCCAGATCCCTTTCTTCTGTCTCATCTAAAAGGACACGAACTTTTTTGCCCGATCCTTCCATAATGATTTCAAAAGCTCTGTCGTAAGTTGCAACAGCTTGCCTAAAAAGCTCTCTATACTCTGAATCCTTTGTAGAGTTTTTTGAAAAATGCCAAACGATTTCTTTAGTTCGACTGCTCTTCTCCTCCGGACTATTAAGAGAGAGATTAAAACGCATCATCCGGGCATGGTCTAATCTATCTATCTCAGAAGTTTCCCCCATTTTAAAATCTTTTTGAGGGAATGCGGGAATTACACCAAAAATATGATCATGCTCATCCCTAAACCAGCGTCTGGGAACAAAGCCCTCTTGATCCAAAGCCTTTTCCCTCAAAAAAGAATATCTGATTTTTGCATCCACTTTTTCGTCAGATTCACATACAGGTTGCCCTGTTGTGTTTCGCTTACAAGGCCCTTGTATAGCCTGTTCAAAAACATAAGAAAACCCATCTTGTGAGAGCTTTATTTTTACAATATCCGCTTTTTGCCCGGGGACTACTATATAGTTCTCAATACTCTCCCCTGGGGACAAGCCTTGCATATTTTCAAATTTGATTCTCAAATAGGGTTTTTCAATATCTGAAACAGTGCTATGTTTGGTTTTTCTTTCCCCAAACTGCCCCCAACTGTCCCCATCTCGATCCATTTCAAAACTGAGCCACTCCACAGGGATTTGTCGCAAGATTTTTTGACGGTTCTCATCAATATCTCCACTGACATTCCGAATGTTTAACTGGCTGGACATCTTTTCCATATCCACTATAAAAGCTGTAAAGGGGGACACTTCTTGCATGTTAGGGGTTTCAATAGGGCTTTGGGCAAAAATCCATCGCCCTTCAAAATAATTGGAAGGGAAAAGGTTATTTTTTGGTAAATATTTATAAAATTGTCTATTGTCTTTTGAAAAGGATATGTATTCTGCAGATTCTGCGGGTTGGTTGGTCCCACAGTTGGACTCACTGAGCCATTTTTCCTCCCCATCTTCGTCCTTTTGCAAACGGGGGTGACAGTATTGAATGGGATAACCAATAAAAGGGACCATATAAAGATCGCCTTCTTTTGACATAGAAGTTCTCTCAGTATAGGGCAGATGATTTTGTTTTTCAGAAGATTTAAAGAGGACCAAATAATCTCCTTGAATTTTAAAAACAATGGAATAACTTGTGTCCGGACGGCCTAAAAAATCTATGTTTTCAGGAAGTAAGTCTCTCAGCCAAGGGATAGTTTTGTCACTACCTTTGTCTTTAGAAATTGTGTATGAAAGTTTATGAAATTTATTGGTGAAATCCAAATCCCCTTCTAACTCTATGCCAAGGTCTTTATTTGAACTGGTGACAGTGAATGTGGGGACTTCTTTCCCCGTTTTAGAGCTTTGGATGAGAATTTGTTTCCCTTCAATACATTCTCTACCGTATAAATTTTCCGCATCGCCTTGCCTAAACTGCCGGTTGATACATCGGTTTTGGATCACTTTTCGCACTTCTTCTGATATTTCACTCGGTTTTTTTCCTGTTTCGGCTTGACTCACTATTTGACTCAACTCGCTTTGATTGACAACGGCTGTCTCGGTTGTGCAAGAGGCCAGTATCCACCCCGTCAGGATGAGAAAAAACACATGAAGTTTCAACATAAGCCCTCCTTTATGATTGTTGTTGCCTAACATGAATTATATCATAAAAATAGACTCAATTCCTAAAACTAATAAATTTTTGTTATTTAAGCTTTAAAGAGATGTTTAAAAAGTCAGTCTTGAGAGAAAAAATTATGTCTTACATAAAAAATTTTAATAAATTGTAAATTTTCAGCTCAAAACAAGTGAACTTGTATTGGCAAAAACATTGTCTAAAGGAAGGGGAAAGCTCTCTAAATTGAAGTCCCTATCCTTTACTTGAGTTTTTTGTGCCTTTTTTGTAAAAATGACAAGCCTCGTCATTTAACCCCCTGTAATTAATCGCCAGTGAAAAAGGCTACATTTAATAGATCGCACAAGCAAAATTGTGAGAAACTATTTTTTTAACTGTGTTTGTCCAAAGGCCACACCATGAGGGTCCAAAGTATTCCATCCCGAAATGGGCTGGCCTTTGGACAAAGAAACTAAAGAATAGCCTATTTAACAAGCTTTATAAAAAGATACAGAGCTTTCTGGATTCCCCTTTTCACGAAATGACTGCAACTTTGGTCCAGTTTTAGCTCCATAGCTCTCTCATAAGGATTTTTTTGAAGTTATTATAGCATAAAGCTTAAAGAACCAGAGTGTCTGTGTTTTCCTTTTTTATGCTCATTGGGGCCATTTATTAGGAGGTTCTATTTTGGTTTTAATGGTTAGGAGATTTCGCACAAAGTTTTTGTTTTTGTGCTTTTTGCTCTTTTCAGCCCCGGCCTGCTACTTAAATATCAGTGGGGTGGATACTATGTTTCATCTCCCCTCTATAGGTTCTGATTATCTGCCCTCAGATTCAGAACTCATGTATGTGGACTTAGATGTTCAACAGTATGAGAGCGAAAATCTGGTAGTCCCTTATTATGAGATCAGCACTAATGAGAGATATGGCGATTCCATTTCAAGAGATAGCCCCTCTAACTGTGAAATAGAGTATATTGAACCGGATGAGGATTCTGCAAGCAGTGGAGATTGGACAGAAGTCCTTTTTTGTGTTTTAGATGTCCCGGAGTGGCTGTTTGTGGTCACAGAGTTTCACTTAGTTTATAACTTTCCGGAAGGCATGTGCAAGGATGCCGTGGTGGCCTTGCCTTGGCATTTTAATTATCCTATTCAGCCAGGGCCTGTAGTGCGAGAATGCACCAAACCTTCCAGCAATCAAGAAGGTTCAGAGAACCAAGGGGAAAGTGGCTATTGTGATAATAGTGTTAGCAGTGGATACGGTAGTTGTGCTGGATGTAATGTTTCCGATGAGGAAAATCTTTGTGGTGTAGGAGGTAATACAGGGATTCCTAAATGTTGCTTTGGAGGAAGAAAAACAGATGGGAGTATATGGGAACCTGATCCGGAATGTTTTGGTGGGCCGGCTTTTGTGACCTCTAACTTTTCAGATGTTGATCAGGCCACACGGAGGGTAATTACCCCTCTTCCAGAAGGGGGGTTTAGGCAAACTATAAGCTTTAGAAATTTGGTTGAAGTTAACGGGAACCAATCTATAGGTCGATTTGTGGAGGGCGGTAGCAATGTCACAGGTTATGCCTCCAGCAGTGCCCCTTATGCCAATTATCTTAAGGCTTTAGATAAGGAGTTAGATGATTTGAGATCAGTTAATAGAGATGATCTCCCTCATTTTTTACAGCCGGGGAATTATAAAGCCATTCCCAGGTTATTTTTTGAGTTTGACTGCTTAGATGAAGCCGGGGAGCTGGTTCATGGGATAAGGCTGATGATCCGTGAGTGGAACACTATGGAAGAATTTAGCCAGTTTTATGCCGATGGCGGAAATGACACTTCCGATCCCGATGTGGAGGGAGAAGAGGGGGATGAATGTGAATATGAAGATCGTTCCATTTTAGAGGATGAATTTTTACAGTGCAATGATCTCCTGGACTTAGATGATGTGGCCGATTGCGATAGTGATCTTTATCCTGTTTTATGTAGTCTGTTTGGCACAGGTCAATCTCAATACCCTCGTATAAGATACGCACCTATTGAGGAAGAAAGCAGTAGTGGTGGCAGTGGCAATGGTAGTGGCAACGGTGGTTCTCCCAGTGGGGAGGAATAAATCCACCCCCCTAAATCATGTAATCCATGTTGAAGTCAGGTGACTGTATCGATATTGTGGCCCCTTCCTCTCCTCCATACAATAGCCAATGGACAGAGGGGCTTAAAATTTTGCAAAGTTGGGGCTTGAGACCTCGCTATGCAAGGGGAGGTTTTTCCAAAAAAAACAGTTTTCAGAAACAATCGCTCTTTCTAAATCAGGCATTCTCCAATGAGGATTCCTCTGCTGTATGGGCCATCCGGGGGGGGAATGGCTTGCAAAAACTTATGCCCTCTTTTATTAAAAACTACCCCCTAAAAAAACAAAAAATTTTTATTGGCTATAGCGACAGCTCAGCTATGCATTTTTTTTTGAACAGCCAGCGGGTAAAAACAGTGCATGCCCCTATGATTTGCGAGCTGAGCAAGCTCTCAAAAAATGAGCTTTCCTCTTTAAAAAAGCTTTTGCTGGGGCAAAAAAAGGAATGGGCTTTTAAGCTAAAACCCATAAAAACCACAACAGAGCAAACTTTAAAAGCCCGGCTTGTGGGGGGGAATTTAACTCTCCTTTCCACCTCTGTAGGCACACCCTGGCTCCGCCATTTTGGCCCTCATTTTTTATTTGTGGAGGATGTGAATGAGAGAACCGACAAACTGGATCGCATGCTATGCCATCTGTTTTTTTCCGGCACTTTAAAATCCACAAAAGCCATTCTTTTTGGCCACTTTTCGCCTTTGCCAGCCCATTCCCTAAAAAAAGTTTTGAAAAACTTTTCTGATATCTGCCCCATACCTTTGATTTATGGTTTATCTTGTGGGCATGCTCGCCCTAACCTTCCCCTTCCATTGGGCCAACAAACCTATTTATTTCTTCAGGAAAAAAAAGCTATTTTAAAAATCAATCTATGACTAAATAGTCGCCCGTGAAAAACCTTTGCCCTCTGTCGCATAAGCAAAAGCCAGCGGTGAGGGCCCAAGGTATTTTTCCCGCGAACAAGCTGGACTTTTGCTTATGCGATCTATTAAATTATAGACTTTTTCACAAACTACTAAAAAAATGGTGGAGAGAGTAGGATTCGAACCTACGTAGGCATAAGCCAGCGATTTTACAGACCGCCCCCTTTAACCACTCGGGCATCTCTCCTTGTGTGAAGGCAAAAAAAGCCTCCTTTTATATATTACATGGTGCTGGGTAAGGGACTCGAACCCCCAACCCGCTGATTACAAATCAGCTGCTCTACCAGTTGAGCCAACCCAGCAAAATTCATTCATTAGCAGGCTCATCCCACCCGCCTTCATAGAGATTAAATATAAGACTTGGATTTAATTTTTTCAACTAAAAATTCCTCTAAAATCCTGGGATTTTTAGGGTTGATAGAAAACACTGACTGTTGCTCACAACGGAGTTTCTCCTTTATCAGCCACTTTAAAACCTTGGCCAGTGCCTTGTTTTTTCGGTTTTGGAAGAAAGGGTCATTTTTTAAAACATCCCGTGCTTTTTTTAAGGCTCTAAGCTCTGAGGCGTCTTTATCGGAAACCTCATAACAGTAAAGATCATATTTTTTTACATCCTCAGGCAAAAGACCTAAAAAATGAACTTCCGGTGCACTAAAGTCACTGTTCCGGATCAAACTGCTGGCAGAACCAGCTTTTAAAGTGCGATAAATATTTTGCAGGGTGTAGGCATCTAAATCGCCATAAAAATAAATGGGAATCTTTAGCTGGTTTTGAATGGTCCGGCACCAGCCCCTAACCGCATTGCTGGGGACTCCCTGTGCACCAATCACAATGCAGTTGTTTCGTTTAGTCATACCGTTGGCAACTAAAGTGTTGGCAGTGCCTTCTGACTCCACAACTAAGCAGTAATCAATCTTCCCCTTTTTGGCTTTTAATTTAAATTGCTGAGGCTTATTTTTAGGCTGAAAAGGGCTTGTGCCTAAAAGGCTTAAATCCACAACCGCTTTAGTCCCATCATCTAAAAACTCTGTGACAACCAGGTTTTTAGAGTAGGTTTGCCCCCCTCGGTCGTTGGCAAAGCAATTCATTTCCTCACGATAGACCTCAAACATATCGCAAATAAAATCAATAATAGAATCGCTATCACTTTGGCTGTCAAAATCTAAAGGTTTATAAAAGCTGTCTGACTTGATAAGCCCCTTAGCTATATAATAAATCTCACGCTTGGTATTGACAGCACCGGAGCGAATATTCCCCAGAAGAATATCTAAAAGAAATAAACTTCTGGAAATTTTTTGCACTGAAGAGACATTCAACTCAGAGGCCACCTTTTTTCCTTTAGGAACAAGATAACCTTTTTTAGAATCATAAAGTGCGTTATCTAAAGTGCATTTGACGGCCTGAAGAACAGGTGGCTTTTTTTGCTGGAGTTTTTTTAACATATCCCCACAGAGTTTTTTTGAGCGATGGGGAATGTTTTTTTTGGGCCGGTTTTTAAACAGGCTTTGTTTGGATTGAGCCACTGATGACCTCCTTTTGTTTTTTATCTCTCAAATATCCTTCTACCTTTCTAATCCCTCAAACTGCTTTTGTTCATCTTCATTGTTTTGAGGGTTTTTTTGAAGAGTCCTCCCTTTAGGCGATTCAAAAGAAGTTAGCCTTTGCTTTCTTTTAGCCTTCATTTCCTCTAACTGAACTCTGGCTTCGCCTAAAGCTCTTTCCGCCTTTTCCGCATCTTTTGATAGAATAGCATAAAGCCCTTTTTCCCCTTTATCCATATCCTTCTTCCCCGCACCGGTGATGTCTTTTATCTTGCGAATTAAAATAGGGGCAAATTTTTCTATATACTGCTTTTTTCTTAAAAGATCTTCTGTGTTTTTTTCCTTCCGGATATGTTTTTTTAACTTCTGCCCGGTCTGCATAAGGCTAAGACGAATCTCCTCCACTAACTCTTCACTGGCGTCTATAGTCTCCTTAGAGGCATTTTTGAATTTTATAAAAGGGGATGTGACTGATACAGCAAACACATAAGGCCCTGTGGGTAAGGATTTTTTTGATTGAGAAAGACCATAAGCCCTCCAGTTGACCGACTCCACCGATTTAGTAATAGCACAAGAGGATTTGTCAAACTGCAAAGGGACCCGGTTAGCAAACCTCAAGAGCTGAACAGACTCCTCCTCCCGAACCTTTTCCTTTAACCTGGCTATAGCCACTTCCACCACAACGGATTTGTAATCGCATATTCTGGGCTTTCTGGTGACCACACTAAAAAAGTCAATTTCTCCCAGGCGATGGACACTTTCTGCTAAAGCCTCCTCCCCTACAGATAAAACAGACTTTGTGGAAGGGTTAGCTATGGGAATTTTATGAAGAATGGAAAAGATTTTTTTGCGATCCGCCTCCCCAATACCTGTTAAAGGCTTATCTAAAAGGGCCTCACTCAATCCCTCTTGGATCATTTGTTTGAGGCTATTGTCTGTCACACGGGAAAAGGCTGTTTTTAAAAATTTTTTTAAAGTGGTCCGGCCATAAAGTCCAATATGATGAAAAAACTCCCCTAACTTCATAGTATAAGGGTGCGGGAGAGTGGCCATGGGGATCCGAGGGACAGTAGTGCTTACAGGGGGGATCTTGTAAGGTTTTTGATCCAATAGCTGATACTCTATCTCTACATGAGGATTAACCAGAGCTGTCCCCTCCAAATAAGTTAAAAGCCCTCCATCACCTTTTAGCTGAATTCTACCATCAATTAAAAATTCTACCCTCAAACCATGCTCCTTATCTATATCTACATTTTTTTTGCCTTTTAAAATGCCTTTATTGTTTTTAATGTCCATATTCACTGTTACAGCAACAGCCTTTTTCATCTTTTTGGTTTTGCTAACAACATAAACCCCTTTTGCGTTAGTGAGTTGTGCCCAAGTGGTGGCCGCTGAGATGCCAATCCCCTGTTGCCCTCGTGATGGGCGACCCCGCCCAAACTTTGAAGAAGCCAAATACTCTCCAAAAACTTTTTTTATATCCGCCTCCTCTAAGCCGGGGCCGTTGTCCTCCACAACAACAGATATCTGATCTGTGTTTTTGGAAGTGCCTGGCCCTCTTTTCTTAATTTGAATTTTTATATGAGGGGCAATGCCAGCATCTTCACAAGCGTCTAAGGAGTTATCTACAGATTCTTTTAAAGTGGTTAAAACCGCTTTTGTGGAGGAAGAAAAACCCACTTGCTGTAAATTCTTAGCAAAGTATTCCGCCGTGCTGGATTTTGTGATTTTTTGTGCAAAGGCCATGCTTTAAGCTGTCCCCCTTTTTAAGGCGAAGTCAGGGTAGGAAAGTTTGTTTATGTATGCCTGATTTTCAAGGTTTTTTCAATCTCAACTCGACTAAAGTTTTGAAAGATTTTTGGCTGTTGCACTTTTTGCAAGACACCACCACATTGTTTTTCCCCGTTCTCCCCCCTCGCGATAAAGGTTGCAGGTGATCCATTGTCAAATTTTTTTGAGGGAAGGCCCTTTCGCAGTGATAACAGATTCCCTTTTGGATCTTCTCCCTCCACCAACGAGTTTTTTTAAGAGCTTGGCCCCGCTCTCTCTCCTTTTTGATATGTAAAAAGCTTTCTGAAACAAAAAAAGAAGTCATAACATGATATAAATAAAGTTTAAAAGTTTTGTCAAGTGAACTGATAGGGCTTATTTTTTTGAACAGCTCCAGTTGTTAAACAAAACAAACTCTGCCACAAAAGTAGATAAAAGTTGCCTTTTGTCCCCACAAAATGTTTTTATTTGGAGATCCAGTTGGCCCTCTTCACTGTATTTATAGTTGTATTTGAGATAAAAAGAGCAAGAGGGGCAGGCGGAGGCAACGTTTTTTTCAACAGATTCTTGACTGGGCTCTAAAAGAGGTATAGAATAAAAGGGATAAGTGAATGTGGAGAGGATCCATTCTGTCATTTTGTGATGGGCCATCTTCATAGACTCTCTATCTTTTTTATAAGGGAAGTGTTTGGTGAAGGAGTAAGATTCCTTCAGTTGTTGCCCACGGCAACTGCCTTTAATTACACTCTTAGGGTAAATTTTTGATGAGACCTGATACCTGTTGATCTGCTTACAAGAGGAAGGGCACTGTGACTGATTGTTTTTTTGAACATGGGAAAGGCTCTCTTCAATCCATTTGTTGATCTGGGTAGAGAAACTTAAAGGATTTTTAAATTTATAGCTTTTAGAATATATCTGGTTTTGCCCAAAAAAATCACAAGGAGCCTCTTTCTCTAAAGATTCCGCTAAAGGCAGATAGAGCAGGAAAAGCAGTAAAACAAAATTATTCATAACAACTTTAAGGAATATGGGGGCGAATTTTTTACCTACTGGCCTTTAAAATAGAACAAAATAGTTTTTTTAGACTTTAGGGAAGAGAGTCTCTTATAATTTTCCGAAAAACAAAAAGAGAGCAAAAAAACTTTATCGTCTCTTTTTTTTATTATGAGTTAACTCCTCTTCTTGTTTCCTCTCAGATATATCGATTTCAAAATCACCAAAATGGGCAGTTTGTGCAGAAGAAGAGGGGGATTTTTTTAAATGGCCTTCCCCCTTAGAGGAATCAGAAGACCACTCACGAGCCAACTGCCTCTTGATTTTGCTTTTTAACCGATGATTATCGCTTATAGTTTCTGAAAGGGAAGGGACAAAAGATTCCTCCTCTACAGCTCCCTCTTTAGTGGAAGAAGCTTTTGCTGGTTTTGTTTTTTTGGCAGTTTGTGCAGTAGCAAAAAAGGTGAAAAACACAAAAATCGGGACGAGAAAAAAGCATGTTTTGTTCATATTCAACCTGTTCATACTCAAGCACCGGATACTCAAAATTGAGTTTTATAGTTTTTATGTCTTTGGTTTTTTAAAAAATATAAAAAACTTAAGACCTATTAGCCTTTGCCATTCTATTTTTTAGAAAGCTCAAAATCAAGGCTTTTTTTTGATTTAATGCCGGATTTTTTAAATTTTCAGCTAAAAACCCAAAAAAACAAGGCTTATAGGGCACATAAAAATCAAAAAAGAGCAGGCCACTGGAGGGGCTTAAAACATGGGGACTAAAGCCTTAACTGCTTTGCGACCCTGGAATACTTCGTGTGACATGCCATTTCCCTCCAAAAACCTACTAAAATGCCTATTCTTCATAGTGATTCCAATAAGTTAGCTATCATAAAAGCCAGCTTAAGTCACCATGAACCAAACTTAAATGATCTTTCTTTTTCAAAAAAAGATTAAAATGACTTGACAATGACTTGACAAGGAAGAAGGCTGTCTTTAAAACCTTCTAAAAAAATGACTTAAAAGTAAGGAGCTTTATCATGCAGAAGATTCTATTTTTATTATTCCTTTCTGTTTTTGTCACTTCCAAAACGGCATTAGCAGAAGTGGTAATGGATGAAGATCGTAAAGAAAGCTTGTTTATTCTCTTAAAAGAAAATCCTAACGAAATTGAAACATACTTAGATGAAGAACAAAAAGAAGTTATCATTCAAGCCTTACAGCAAAAACTTCAGACCTGCCTTATAGAGGCAGAACCTTTTAGAGAAAACATCCCACCAAGTTTAAGGCAAGTTCTTTGTTCAAAAGTGCTAAAAGAGGCGGGAACAGTAATCTCTTATCTTGAAATATTATATCTTATTCAATCTTTTATGACTCCAGAACAAATAGCTAAAGAAAAGGCAGAAGAAAAAAGTGCCCAAGAAGAAAAAAAGGCAGAAACAGAGAATAATGATTCAGAAGATGATGATTCCTTTTGGTCATGGCTACCTTCAATATCCTCCCCTCGGTACTGAAACTACAACCCATACTCTAAATAGCATTTAAAAAACTGTATCCGGTTCTGTTTTTTTCCAAGGGGCATTAAAGGGGCTGTCCTTAACAAATAACTCAACAGAAATATCTAAAGGAATACTGATGGCTGAAAACACTCGTTTTTTATAAATATCCTCATCAGGAAAAATATAATAATCCATCCGGCCTTGATTGTAATCTTCATTTGATTTTAGAAGTTCACGAAAGCCCTCAAAATCCCTTTCTTCACGAAGGGAATGGAGTAAAGCATAAATGGCATTGCCTGATCGATTAGCAAAGCCTAAAGATGGAGTGATGACTGGAATATTCAAAAAAAGAGGAGAGTTAACAGCCTCTAATATATATCGAGATTTTATACCCGTCCAACAACCGGTGTGAAAATAGACAATCTGCCCACATTTTTTAGAGCGTCTTTGAGCTATGGCCTGACTTAAGTCCCGGTAAGACAAAAGATCAGTAAGGCTGTTAACTTCTACACCTACAATATCCATTTCCTCTGCTGAAGGTTTAGGTATAATGAGATAAATCCTTTCCTTTAAGCTCAAGCCTTCCCACCTTTCTCCCTGAATAATATAATTCTCCTTAGTGAAACGAAGTGTGTTTCGCTCATCACCGCTACCGTGGCTTTCCGTTAAAAAATAGTCCAACTCACAACTAATCAAATCAAGTAAAAAAGGTTTTAGATCCTTTATCTCACTATTGGAGAACTGAAAACCCTGTTCATGAAAATAAGAAAGATATTCTTTTAAAAGGATCTGTGCCTCTGAAGTGAGAGAGGATCCCACAATCACAGCACCTACCAATTTTTGATCTCTCCAAAAAGCAGGATAATTTAAAGTAGAAGAAGACTCAAGTATGTTTCCATCAAAATCCTTTTTAGTATGGACTTGAATTTCTCCGCGATACAAACGCTTGGAATCTCCTGCAATTCTCCATTCCACAACATGATCGGTAATGAGTTCTCCCTCTGGTGACATTGCATATAGCATAAGATCATCATGACCGGCCCCATCTACTAAAGCATAGTGAAGGCCAAAATCTGTAGTTGTGTTAACAACAGGCCCAATAATAGGGGCAGAGGATAAAATCAAAGTGGAAAAACTTTGTGATTTTCTGATAAGAGTAATATCACTAACAGGACGACTTTTTAACCCGAAAAGCTTTTGAATATTTTCCCGAACAATATAAAAAATCTTTGACTGGAAAACCTCTCCTAAAAGGGGATGGGCAATTTTTGCACCGTTGGAAATGGATACAGCAATAGTGTTTATGTAAAAATCCTGTTTCCCTTTGGGAAGTTGTTGAAGAAGGGGTTGAAGACGACGGAGAAAAAGCCAGTTAGACAATCGAGTAGGATGACTTTGAGAAACTGTCACATCTAAAAGAGAGAGTGTTGCTTGTTGAAGACTCTTTTGCAAACTTATAGGAAAAGTTTTATAAATAGAGGAAGGGGGTAAATTTTTAAGAGTTGCTCCCCCCTTTAGCAAATCCAAATAAATAGATGGGAATTTTAACAAAACCTTCCAAAGAATCTCATCAAGAGCCTGTGGATGGTTTTTGAACAAGCCCTCTTCTTGAAGAATAGCCCTGAAACGGGAAAAGGAGAAAGAATTTATCCGCTCTTCATCCTTAAGGATTTGTTTTAACAATTCTATACTGGAGGATGAATCTTCAGAGGGAGGAGTTGCACAAGCTCTTTGAAACTTATAAACAACAATCTTTCTTTTTGAAAGGCTGTTAGCTCCATGTTTTTTTAGAGCAATCTCTCCTATGATTGTCCCTTGAGATAAAGATATTTCCCTGGCAAAAAAACAAGAACCTTGGTCACTCTTGAAAAAGTCAGGAAACTTACGAACCTTTCCTCCTTCCACATCCATTATATAAAGATCTCCCCAAACAGTGCTGACAAACACATGAGTCTTTTCCCGATTAAAAAACTGATTAGTTCTACAAATTTCTACAAATGGAATATGTAAAACAACTTTTCTGTGGTTGGGATCAAAAGGCTGAAGAATTGCCTGGAATATCTCTCCATTTTTTTTCAAAACCACCCGGCCCTCTTCATCCATAGCTAATATGTTCTCTTTAGCTTTTGTCAAAACCTTGGCTTCAGGAATATGGTAAAGCTGATCGTGATACCTCCTTTCCCCCTCCTCATCATAAAAAATATTCTCTTGTCCAGCAAAGGGATAACTGATTTTAAAAGGAAGTGAAGGAAAAGAAACTTGATAGGAAGTGTGATTTAACGAAGGCAACCCCAGCCTTCGTGTTCGCCTTAAAACATTGCGATTTAAGAGAAAGAGAGGAAATAGATCTTGTATTGGGCGGATAAATTCTCTTCTCTCTTTTAAATATCGAAAAAGAATTTTTTCTTTGTCTAAAAGTGTAAGGACATTGACATAAGATTTTTTAGACTTTCCAAAAAAAGCACATTCTTTTTCTAAGGAATTGACATTAAAGCCTTCAGCTGGCTCAAAGTAGAGTTGAGATGGCCCTGGCCCATTTAAAGGGATCCCCCAAAGACCAGTATCTTTCTGGACATAAAAAAGTCGATTAAAAGAAAAATTTACATCATAACAGCTCATTGAGCTAATCTCTGTCAAAAAGCTTTTTGCTTCTTTTTGTTTTAAAGTTAAAGGATCCAAGGCTCGCAAAAAAAATCTCACAGGTTTTTTTAGATAACTTTCACTAACCGAATCTCCCTTGGGAGGATTGTTCCCTTCCATTAGAAGATCCCAGTCCTCTTTTCTGCCATCGATCACCAGCCAATCCTTTTTATCGGCTCTATATGAAAAATGAAAAATCTGTCGCCCCTTCAATAAAACAAGAATTTGTCCCGCTTTAGGGCCAAACAAGTATTGTATTTTAATCCCTCCTTCAGGCAGAAAGCCCCAAACAAAAGAACCCTCCGGTGAAAAACCGTAATGGCTATAGTGATTGAATTTATCAAGCAAGGGGAAAAGTGGCTTTCCCTTTGAACTTTCTAAATCAAACAAATAAAGACTGTCAGGAATTATTTCTCTACTTTGCCTATATCGATTATCCACTGGTAAAACTATAGGGGGAAGTTCAGGATATCTCCTGCCATCCCAGTTTTCAACCTCCTCTCTAATGGAATTAGGAGGAGCTGGGGGAAGGGAATAAATAGGAAATAATAGCTTTTGCCCTTTGGGATCTAACTTTATTTTTTTAGGAGTGACATTAAGTTTGATCTCTATTTTCTTTTGGTTAAGAGGGAAACAAATTTCCTCATCAACAGCTTTCACGAAATGGCTGAAAAACAAGATAAAAATCAATAGTGGAAGCATCTTAAAGAGTGCTGGATTTTTGAGTTTTATTTGCTAAAGGATCTGGGCCATGTGCATTCGGCCCTTTTGTCCCTCTAATAACAAGAAGTAAAAACCATAAACAAAAGCTGGGAGCAGTTAAAACAGCCCATAGTATCCAATTTTTTTCCCAATCTAAAAAAAGTAAGCTGAGATCATAAATCATTGGAGGTCCATTCAAAAGATATAGACTTATTGGCCAATTCACATCATGCAATCTTTTAACATAAGGGAATAAACACAATATAAGAGATAAAATGTAAGCAAATAAACTCACAAAGAAGTTATCCATATAGTCTGTATTATTTTCTAACCTTTTCACACAATCTAAGGCAGACTGCGATAGTTTGTCTTCAAGATAATATGCTGGGCACTGAGTATAAATTGCAACAGTGCCTTCAACAATGCCAATTACAATCCCAACTACAATAAACAAAACAAGCAGTTTAACAGTTATCCAAAAAAACCTTCTCCGAGGAAGTCTTCCTTTTAAACTAAAAAACCTCATTCCCTCTCCTTATTCCTATCTTTTTTATAATCTGTGCTATCTAAACCTGTAAGTATAAAATTAAAAACAATGGTTGTTTATCAACCTAATATTCATTGCTAACAAAGTAAATACCCATGAACCACTTATAAAAAACCTCTGCATCAATAATTATTCCTTTTTTTTGTAAACCCATAATACTCCTTTGTATAGCTATGGTTGTTATCCTTAAAATTTAATCTTCTAAACCCAAAAGCTTATAATCTTCCGATAAAAAGAAATCCTGATAACTATCTGGTTGACCTTCAAATTTGCCATTTGAATCGACAGTGATTGGATAAATTTTTGCTTCTCCATTTTTTAGTTCAAAATAAAGGATTAAAAAATCTTCAGGCTTTAGTCTTTTCTTTTTGATTTCAATAGTAGCTCGTTGAATAATATAATCACTATGAGTTTCACAAATAAATTTATATTTTTCTTTATGTTTGTTTATCATATCAACCATAAGAGTAGCCAACTCAGCTTCCACTCTGGGGTGCAGATGAGTTTCTGGTTGTTGCATCAAAAAAGTATTGTATTTTTTTGAATCTGAAATAAATACATTTGCCAACACAGGTAAAAACTGACTTACCCCATAGCCAACATTTGTAATATTGGATTCCAATCCATCCACTTTAATTTTTATTGAAAATGGAGATTTATCATTGTTTTTATCCAATATATCTATATCTAAATTTTGGAAAAATTTTGAGGCTTTACCAAATTTATTAAATTCTTCTTTTAGGTTATTCCAGTTGTTATTTTGCCTCATCTTTGCCATTTCACATAAAGTATAAGATGAGTCTGTGGTCTTAATTTTTGAAGGATCAAATATATCTTTTGGTTTTAAATGGATTGGCTCAAGAAGATTACAAAATATGTTTTTTAAATTCCCATTTCTCTTAAAGTTTATAAGAGTAGTTATTTTTGAATGCAAAACTTTATTTTTTTCAAGCTCATTTTTTAATTCTTTATCCAAAAAAGAAATCACTCCAAAAAAATGAATAGAAAAATGAGCAGGTGTAGTAGAATCATACCCCTTTTGTCCATTTACAAGAAACTCCATCATACCGCCTTTTAAGTTCACTTCTATTTTATCTTCAAGGCAATTTATTAAAACTTTTTCACAAGATTCCCCATTTTTTATTGAATATTCTACATTCCATATATCTTGTTCTCCAATTTTAAAACCGGCTCCTATATTTACTACATCCGCATTGCTCTGTTCCCTAACAATATGTTTAGGCCCTCCAAGATATTTATAAGTTTCCTCTTTTAATAAATCTTCTATAGAGGAAGGCTTTATAGGTTTATCCCCACACAACAGATCATGGATAAGTTTATAAGTGGATAAAAATGTTGTTTTCCCTGTATTATTTTCACCTACAATTATGGTAATCGGCCGGATCAAACCTTCTGCTGAAGGAAAACATCTTAAGTTTTTCATTCTTATTTTATTGATTTTCATAACTGCCTCCATAATTTAAAAATAATATCCAACAAATTCCTTTTTCACAAAAAAAATGGTAAGCCCAAGAAGACTTGAACTTCTGACCCCAGGCTTATCAAGCCTGTGTTCTGACCAACTGAGCTACAGCCCAGAACTGCAAAAACAATGGTGGGCCTCAAGAAGACTTGAACTTCTAACCCCAGGCTTATCAAGCCTGTGCTCTAACCAACTGAGCTACAGCCCAGAACTGCAAAAAAAATGGTGGGCCTGAGAAGACTTGAACTTCTGACCCCAGGCTTATCAAGCCTGTGCTCTAACCAACTGAGCTACAGGCCCAAAACTTCAAAAAGAAGTCCGGGAAAATTCTCTTTGCCAATCTTCTTCTTGTTTATTCATCATCTTCTAAAGCTTTTATTAAACCATGGATCACTATTGGGTCACCATCTGAATCAATATTCACTGCTCGATTTCTATATGACCTCTCATTAGCCTTTTGCATCTTATCAGAATCTAAAAAATATTCTTTAAAATCCAAATAGTCTTGTTTCAGGTTTGACCTTAAAAAAGCTGAATTTATAAAAAGCTTTTTTTAAATCTCCTTAGAAAGGAGGTGATCCAGCCGCAGGTTCCCCTACGGCTACCTTGTTACGACTTCACCCCAATCATCCATCGTGCCTTGGGCATCTGTCTCCCGAAGGTTGTCAGACGACTTCTGGCACAATCAACTTTCATGGTGTGACGGGCGGTGTGTACAAGGCCCGGGAACGTATTCACCGCGGCATGCTGATCCGCGATTACTAGCGATTTCAACTTCATGTAGCCGAGTTGCAGGCTACAATCCGAACTGAGACCGATTTTAAAAGATTAGCTCCACCTTGCGATTTGGCAACCCTCTGTATCGGCCATTGTAGCACGTGTGTAGCCCTGGATATAAAGGCCATGAGGACTTGACGTCATCCCCACCTTCCTCCGACTTAAAGTCAGCAGTCTGCTTAAAGTGCCCAACTGAATGGTTGCAACTAAGCATAAGGGTTGCGCTCGTTATAGGACTTAACCCAACATCTCACGACACGAGCTGACGACAGCCATGCAACACCTGTTTAGAGGCCCGAAGGCGACCTTGTTTCCAAGTATCTTCCTCTAAATGTCAAACCCAGGTAAGGTTTTTCGCGTATCATCGAATTAAACCACATGCTCCACCGCTTGTGCGGGCCCCCGTCAATTTCTTTGAGTTTTAATCTTGCGACCGTACTCCCCAGGCGGGACACTTAACGCGTTAGCTCCGGCACTGATGGGGTCAAATCCACCAACACCAAGTGTCCAATGTTTAGGGCGTGGACTACCAGGGCATCTAATCCTGTTTGCTCCCCACGCTTTCGGATCTCAGCGTCAGTGTTGGGCCAGGCAACCGCCTTCGCCGCCGGTATTCCTCCTGATATCTACGCATTTCACCACTACACCAGGAATTCCATTGCCCTCTCCCAAACTCAAGTTAAGCCGTATCAAAAGCACTTCTCAGGTTGAGCCTGAGGCTTTCACTTCTGACTTGCAAAACCGCCTACACCCGCTTTACGCCCAATAATTCCGGACAACGCTTGGACCCCTCGTCTTACCGCAGCTGCTGGCACGAAGTTAGCCGGTCCTTTCTCCTTGGCTAATCATTTTTTTGTTCGCCAAGAACAGAGCTTTACAACCCTAAGGCCTTCATCACTCATGCGGTGTCACTGTGTCAGGGTTTCCCCCATTGCACAAGATTCCCTACTGCTGCCTCCCGTAGGAGTTTGGGCCGTGTCTCAGTCCCAATGTGGCTGATCATCCTCTCAGACCAGCTACCGATCATAGCCTTGGTGGGCCTTTACCCCGCCAACAAGCTAATCGGACGCAGACCAATCCTCAGGTGATAAATCTTTGACCCCTGTGCCCGAAGGCTCTGTGGTCTTATGCGGTATTATCCAATCTTTCGACTGGCTATCCCCCGCCTGAGGGCATGTTATCCACGCGTTACTCACCCGTTCGCCACTTTACTCGCCCCCGAAGGGACTTTCTCGTTCGACTTGCATGTATTAGGTGCACCGCCAGCGTTTGTCCTGAGCCAGAATCAAACTCTCCATTTAAATCCGAAGAATTCTATTAAGACTCTTACAAATACTTTAAAAATACCTGCTCTTAATTTGATAAAAATTTACGAAAAAGCATGCCCTTTGAAGAGCAAAGTTTATCGTAAAACCTCAGTTAAGAACGGTATATAAAACCCTTGAAGAAAAACTTCTTAGGTCCCGAAACAATGTGACTATTCGGTTTTCAAAGAGCAAAAACAGGCATTGATCCCGTTTTTCAAAGGCTCAATTTACAGCCTTATTTTCCCATGTCAAGCTTTTTTATTGTTTTTTTCATCAATCCCGGTGGGGATTTTAAAAAATCAGTCTCGTATATTCTCATTCTTATTAATTAATTCTTTTGAGCTTTTAAAAGCCTCATAACAGGTCATCCCACCAATGGCTAATTGTGGTGCTCCCAGCATAAGGGGAACAAACAGGCCCGTATCCAGGCCAAAAAAGGAAAAAATCAGGCCATTGACAATCAATATTCCGCCTAAGAGGTTTTTTTTCAAAAATTCCTTTTGCCTTTGTTCTGCCTCAGGTTCCAATAATTCCTGAAAAAGCTCTTTTTGCCGACCGGCAAAATGTATTTCTAAATTCCTCATAGCCATTAAATTTCTCACAGCAAAACTATTGCCCGCCTTTTCCGCAACTTCTATAGGGGAAAGCCCCCTCTTGTCAGGGCTTGAGGCAAACTCCAAACCTTTTATACCTTTAAGAGACATTAAAAAATATCCCAAATAAAGGATCTGCCCTGCAAAAGCCTCTTGTTTTGGCCCTTGAACTTGAGCCATCCGATGGAACAAAGTATTCCCCTCCAGATCTTTGGCTTTCAAGATTTTGAGACTGTATTCTGCATGACGATGGGCTAATTTATCCAACTTTTGCTGAAAGGCCAAAACATCCCTTTTTTTAACCGCTCGGCCTAAGACTGTTTTGTCCAAATCCACAACAGCACTGGAGTTAAAAGAAAAGAGGATCAACAAAAAACAGGCAATAAATCTCATACCCGCACTTTTACTTCAGCCCCAAAAAATAAGTCAAACAGAATGATAGGATTTTAAAATAGGTTCATGGGTATTTTTTGAGCATTTAAGGGACTTTTTCTCAACATTTTTAAATAGTCGCCCCTGAAAAAGCCTAACTCTAATAGATTGCATAAGCAAAAGTCCGGGGACACAGATAAGGATTCCCGCTCAAAACGAGAATAACGGGCTTTAGGATTGACTTTATAATCTCTTATAAAATAAATTGAAAAAATACTACTTAAGGGATCGGGCAACAATGATATTACACAAATTCCACTCTCTTTTTAATAATAAAAAATCAGCTCTTGCAGAAAGTTTTTTGTCCGGGCCTTTTTATCGATATCTCATCTATTTGACAACAGCTCTTACGGGCTTTTCTGCCCTATCCACTCAAGTAATATGGCAAAAACATTTAGAGATTTTAACTGGAAGTTCGGCCCGATCTTTAAATCTTGTGGTGGCGGTTTTTTTAGCAGGGTTGGCCGGAGGATATTACATTTTTGGCCTTTGGACAGAGAGAAAAAACTTATCGCGACATTCACTTTTAAAATATTATGGCCTTGTGGAGGGAATTGCAGGTATCTATATTATTCTTTTCCCCATTTATTTTAAAATATTAAAAAAGCTGAGCTGGTCTCTCCCCGACTATTTTATAATCGATATAGCTATCTCCACCTTGGCATTGGGACTTCCCACTTTTTTAATGGGAGCCTCCATCCCTCTACTCACCTCTGCATTGCCTGAAAATTCTAAAGAGGTCCACATAGTTCAGGCCAAAGTCTATGGGGCAAATGGCTTAGGTGCCAGCCTGGGGGCTTTGTTTGCTGGATTTCTTTTCATCCCTCTTTGGGGTCTTAATTTTTCCTTAGTCCTTATGGGGATACTCAACATTGCCTCTGGGCTGGTTTTTTTAAGCAATCGGCTAAAAGGCCCTATCCAAAAACAAACAAAACCACCAGTCATAGCCACAAGGCTACCGGACAGCTTTCTCATCTTGTTGGCTTTTTTTGCTGGAGCACTTTCTATCTCTTTTGAGCTGATTTTTGTCAGAATTTTAAATTTAAGCATTGGCACTGGGGCTTACAACTTCCCTATGATTTTGTCTATATTTGTGGGAGGTTTGGCTTTGGGCAGTTTGTCTATAAAAAAAATCTCTCTTCGTTTTTTTGTCCGGCAGTTTTTTATTATTCTTTTTCTTTTACAAATTTTATTTTTGAGTGCTCCTTATTGGTCTGTATGGCTTAACCATATCCTTATCAGTTTAACCCCTCTCATTTCCAGTTATTTTATATATCAACTTTTGATTTTTTTGTTTCTCATAACAACTCTTTTCCCTCTTGTTTTTTTTATGGGGAGGATTTTACCTCTTGTATATAGCTTTTTAAAAAAATCAAACACAAATTATGGAAAAGTTTGCGGATGGCTTTACTTTTTTAATACCTTAGGCACAGCTTTTGGTGCTATTGCCATAAGCTATTTGGCTCTTTATTTCTTTAATATAGATAGCCTATTTAAAACTAACATTTATATCTTTTTTTTGCTGACTCTAAGTATTCTTTTATATAAAAAAAGCCTCTGGGATTTTATTATTCTATCCGTTTTAGGTGCTGGGCTGATACTCTTACCTTCCCAGTGGGATCGGTCCGGACATGAGGTCGGGCTTTTTCGCACCCGATCTTATGATCCAAAAATGCATTTTAAGGGTTGGTTTTTTATTCCAAAAAAACTTCAAGCTGGAGGCCATGTCAGTTTTTTTAAAGATGGGCCTAATAGCACAGTCTCTCTCATCCATTACGCTGAAGCAAAAAAAGATATGGAAACTTCATCAAAATTAAAAGAGCTTTTCTCTACTAACATAGATCCTTTTTTATCTTACTCCATTATTGTCAATGGGAAGTCAGACGGCAACTCCATTGGGGATTTTTCCACAGTGTTTTTTATGCTCCCCTACTTGCATTCTGCTCCCAAAAAAGATCTCCAAACGGCCTTTGTAGGCTTAGGCACTGGTCTCTCCCCTGGAGCTTATGTCCCTTTACCAGATGTAAAAAATATAGAAGTTTTAGAAATATCCCCTTTTGTTGTGAGAGCCATTAAACAGGTCCATCCGGCTCTTAACTTTCATCTTATGGATAGTGAGAAAACTCAAATTATAGAAACAGACGCCTTCAAATACTTTACAAAGATAAAAAAGAAGTTTGATATTATTATCTCTGAACCCAGCAATCTTCAAGTCTTAGGGGTGGAAAACCTTTTTACTACGGAGTTTTACCAGCTGATTGCCAAAAGTTTACATGAAGATGGGGTTTTTGGGCAGTGGCTTTACACTTATGATTTGGATTTAGATTCTCTTAAAATTGTGATAAAGAGCATCTATCAGGCTTTTCCCCAAGCTAAAATCTATCAGGTGGGTTTAAAAGACATTTTAATCCTAACGGGCCATAAAGTTCTCCCCCCTCCTTCTATAAAAAAATTTCGAGAGCCTTTTGTGAAAAAGTTTTACCAATCCATGGGCTTTCAAACAGTAGAAGACCTGTCTCTCAGTCAAATTTTAAGCTCAAAGGAGTTTCAAGAAGTGGCCCGGTTTTTAGAATCTCCAGTTAATAGCCTGACTCGCCCCTATTTGATTTATAGGGCGGGGCGATCCCTATTTCTCAACCAAAATAATGATCCCTTCGAGTTAAAAAATAAATTTCAAATAGAGAAAAATTATAAGGAGAAAACAGCTAAAATGAACGCATTTGACCGGCTCAAAAACATATCACCGGAAGAGTGGGGTAAAAATTGCCTCCGCCTGGCGGGGTTTAATTTTTTCTGCCAGCTCATGCATAAATACCGAATAAGCTATCAGGCTCTTCAAACGGAAACAGGTCTTAAACGATTCCAACATTATATTTTTTTAAGAAAGCGAGGGCTTATCCCTTACAACCAACAAATAATGGATGATTTTTTTAAGTTCAGCCTAAAACAACAAACTGCTAATTTGGATAGCCTGTCGGGCTATGTTGCAGAAAAAATGAAAATTAGAGATTACGAAGGGGCAATAAAAGACGCCCTCACTTTAAAAAAGAATCGTCTCATCAGTCCGGCCCATTATCAAAACTTTAAAGCGGATCTGGAAAATATCCGCCAAACTCACCAACGGCTCATAGAGGAGGGCCTTTAATAACATGTATGTTCCTCTTTCAGAAACCTCTTCTTTTGTCTTAGTTTGTGATGGGGGGATAAATTATCCCAATAAAAAAGCCAAAGAGTTTTTGTCTCATCTGGATCTTTCAAAGGGGCGAAAAATGTCTGACAAAGTCCGACACCTTCAACCTTATATAAATGAGAGTATCCGGAACCGCAAATTCATCATTCATAACTTTATCCGGCAAAAGCTAAAAAGTGGTTATAAACAAGTCCTTTTTCTGGCCTGTGGTTGGGATCCTGTTTTAATTCAACTCAGCTCTGAGTTCCCTAACCTCTCATTTTTTGGAGTGGACAGCGAATCGGTGGATCTGCAAAAAAAACTGGCTCAAAAAATCCTTCCCAGAGCTTCTATTTTTTACCACAGAGCAAACATCACAGATCCTAAAATTCTCATCAAACAGCTTTTAAAAAAAGGCTGGAGGAGGGATTGCCCCTCCGGCCTCATTATTGAGGGCATCACTTATTATATTCCTCCTAAAAAATTTTGGGAATCTTTAAAAATCCTAAAACAAAATATTTTGCCGAATGCTTTTATTTGTGGGGATTTTTTAGTGGATGGGGGAAGGCAAAAGATTTCAAAAATATATCAAGACCTTTCCTTAGAGCTGTTTGATATGATCCAAAAAACTTGCCGGCAGGACTATTACTCTTACACCACAAAACAAATCCAAAAGTGTTTAGAGGCTTTAGATTTCTCCTCAATTCAATTTTTCACACAAGATGAACTGCAAAAAAAAAGGACAGGCCGGCCAAAACCTTGGGGAAAAAACGATGGCCACTTGCAAATATTTACTGCAATCAGCCATTGAGCCTTCCTGCCTAAGAATTTTGTATTGCCATATCCAATAAATGGGTGTAAAAATCTTTATAGGGAAAGGCCCCGGCCAATCTGTTTTCAACTCAAACCCCAAGGGAAGTGAGACTAAAGGTTTTCCCCAGTGGCGATCTGAATTAAGGAAAAGTATGAGCCTATTTGTTATTTGCCCTGAATTTAATAAACACATGGTGGAAATGCTCTATCTTCAGGCCGAGCAGGAGTTTAAAGAATATCAGCACCGGGTTAAAGAGATTTTGTCCCTAATAGAAAGCTCTGTGGATTTACAAACTATTTTAAGCCATTATCCCGAAAATTCTCCTATTCGAAGTCTGGCTCAACACTCAACAGGCCCTTATTCCATAAAAAATTCTTTTAGAAAGTTTGTTCGGGAAATGTCGGAGTGGGAACTGGAACCAGTTTGGATCCCTGGTGCTGGAGAGATCCCTATGATGGCCCAGTGGCTTGCGGAAGAGGGGAAAGCTAAGGCCATTTTGGCCTTAGGTGTGCTGATAAAGGGAGAAACAGGGCATTATGATTTTTTATGTGATTTTTTGCGAGAGGCTTTGTGGGACTTGCAAAAAAAATACTCCCTACCGATTGTTTTTTCTGTGCTTATGTTGGAACATCGAGGGCAAGCGGAGGCTCGTTTTTGTAGAGGAGCTGAGGGGATGAAAAGCCTTATCCAAATGGCAGAGTGGCAACATTGCATAAAAATAAAAAAAATATCCCAGCCTCCTTTTTAGTGAATCAATATGAAGTGGTCTGAAATCTATTTAAAAACTTTAAGAGAAAAACCCGTGGGGGCCTTTACCCCTGGTCATATTTTGCTGTTGCGGGCTGGTTATATTTACAACACCAGCCAAGGGATTTATTTATACAATAGCTTGTTTTTGAGATCGATTCAAAAGTTAGAAAAAATCATCCGTGAGGAAATGCATTCCGCAGGAGCTAAGGAGATCCTTATGCCTATGGTTCAAACCAAAGAGCTTTGGGAAAAAACAGGCCGGTGGGACAAGTTTGAGGGCCTTCTTCTTAAAATGAAAGGGCGAACCGGGCAAGAGCTTTGCCTTGGCCCCACTCATGAGGAGATGGTGATACATTTTGTCCAGTCGGGCTTAAAGAGTTGGAGGGATTTGCCTTTAAACCTGTTTCAAATACAGACAAAATACCGGGATGAAATTCGCCCTCGTTTTGGCTTGTTGAGGGCCAGAGAATTTATTATGAAAGACAGCTACAGCTTTGATGTCACACCAGAGTCAGCTCTTAAAAACTATCAAAAAATGTTTCAAGCTTATGAAAAAATATTCCAAAGGATAGCTGTTCGCTTTGTTGTAGTTCAGGCGGATTCTGGCGATATTGGAGGTTCTCATTCACAAGAGTTCCACATTCTGGCAGAACAGGGCGAAGATGAAGTTTTTATTTCTGAAAAAAAAGATTTTTCAGCCAATGCAGAGGTTTGCCCCAGAAGGCCCCCTTCTATCAAAACTTTTAAAGGCCCACTTAAAACCATTGAAGAGTTGGCCACTCCCGGAGTTCGCAGGATAGAGGATCTGGCACAATTTTTAAAATGCTCACCAAATGATTTGGTTAAAACTTTGTTTTTTTCGGTTTTAAACGAAGTGGGAGAACCCATTTATTTTGCTGTTTTATGCTCTGGGGAGGATTCAGTCCATCCTGTAAAAGTTAAACTCAGCTTAGGTTTAAAAAATCTTCCTACACTTTGTGATAGCAAAATAGTTAAAGAGATAGCGGGGGCAGGGCCTGGCAGTTGTGGCCCTTGGAATTTAAAAAAATCTATTCCCATTTATGTCGATCACTTTTTAAAAAGCCAGGGGAATTTTATCACTGGTGCCAATAAGGAGGGTTTTCATGTCAAAAATATAAATCCGGAAAGAGATTTTAAAGTGACCGCTTATGGGGATTTTTGCCTTGTGAGAGAGGGGGAACTTAGCCCAGCAGGAGATGCAACCCTCAAAAAACAAAGAGGATTTGATATGATCCAAAAAACTTGCCGGCAGGACTATTACTCTTACACCACAAAACAAATCCAAAAGTGTTTAGAGGCTTTAGATTTCTCCTCAATTCAATTTTTCACACAAGATGAACTGCAAAAAAAAAGGACAGGCCGGCCAAAACCTTGGGGAAAAAACGATGGCCACTTGCAAATATTTACTGCAATCAGCCATTGAGCCTTCCTGCCTAAGAATTTTGTATTGCCATATCCAATAAATGGGTGTAAAAATCTTTATAGGGAAAGGCCCCGGCCAATCTGTTTTCAACTCAAACCCCAAGGGAAGTGAGACTAAAGGTTTTCCCCAGTGGCGATCTGAATTAAGGAAAAGTATGAGCCTATTTGTTATTTGCCCTGAATTTAATAAACACATGGTGGAAATGCTCTATCTTCAGGCCGAGCAGGAGTTTAAAGAATATCAGCACCGGGTTAAAGAGATTTTGTCCCTAATAGAAAGCTCTGTGGATTTACAAACTATTTTAAGCCATTATCCCGAAAATTCTCCTATTCGAAGTCTGGCTCAACACTCAACAGGCCCTTATTCCATAAAAAATTCTTTTAGAAAGTTTGTTCGGGAAATGTCGGAGTGGGAACTGGAACCAGTTTGGATCCCTGGTGCTGGAGAGATCCCTATGATGGCCCAGTGGCTTGCGGAAGAGGGGAAAGCTAAGGCCATTTTGGCCTTAGGTGTGCTGATAAAGGGAGAAACAGGGCATTATGATTTTTTATGTGATTTTTTGCGAGAGGCTTTGTGGGACTTGCAAAAAAAATACTCCCTACCGATTGTTTTTTCTGTGCTTATGTTGGAACATCGAGGGCAAGCGGAGGCTCGTTTTTGTAGAGGAGCTGAGGGGATGAAAAGCCTTATCCAAATGGCAGAGTGGCAACATTGCATAAAAATAAAAAAAATATCCCAGCCTCCTTTTTAGTGAATCAATATGAAGTGGTCTGAAATCTATTTAAAAACTTTAAGAGAAAAACCCGTGGGGGCCTTTACCCCTGGTCATATTTTGCTGTTGCGGGCTGGTTATATTTACAACACCAGCCAAGGGATTTATTTATACAATAGCTTGTTTTTGAGATCGATTCAAAAGTTAGAAAAAATCATCCGTGAGGAAATGCATTCCGCAGGAGCTAAGGAGATCCTTATGCCTATGGTTCAAACCAAAGAGCTTTGGGAAAAAACAGGCCGGTGGGACAAGTTTGAGGGCCTTCTTCTTAAAATGAAAGGGCGAACCGGGCAAGAGCTTTGCCTTGGCCCCACTCATGAGGAGATGGTGATACATTTTGTCCAGTCGGGCTTAAAGAGTTGGAGGGATTTGCCTTTAAACCTGTTTCAAATACAGACAAAATACCGGGATGAAATTCGCCCTCGTTTTGGCTTGTTGAGGGCCAGAGAATTTATTATGAAAGACAGCTACAGCTTTGATGTCACACCAGAGTCAGCTCTTAAAAACTATCAAAAAATGTTTCAAGCTTATGAAAAAATATTCCAAAGGATAGCTGTTCGCTTTGTTGTAGTTCAGGCGGATTCTGGCGATATTGGAGGTTCTCATTCACAAGAGTTCCACATTCTGGCAGAACAGGGCGAAGATGAAGTTTTTATTTCTGAAAAAAAAGATTTTTCAGCCAATGCAGAGGTTTGCCCCAGAAGGCCCCCTTCTATCAAAACTTTTAAAGGCCCACTTAAAACCATTGAAGAGTTGGCCACTCCCGGAGTTCGCAGGATAGAGGATCTGGCACAATTTTTAAAATGCTCACCAAATGATTTGGTTAAAACTTTGTTTTTTTCGGTTTTAAACGAAGTGGGAGAACCCATTTATTTTGCTGTTTTATGCTCTGGGGAGGATTCAGTCCATCCTGTAAAAGTTAAACTCAGCTTAGGTTTAAAAAATCTTCCTACACTTTGTGATAGCAAAATAGTTAAAGAGATAGCGGGGGCAGGGCCTGGCAGTTGTGGCCCTTGGAATTTAAAAAAATCTATTCCCATTTATGTCGATCACTTTTTAAAAAGCCAGGGGAATTTTATCACTGGTGCCAATAAGGAGGGTTTTCATGTCAAAAATATAAATCCGGAAAGAGATTTTAAAGTGACCGCTTATGGGGATTTTTGCCTTGTGAGAGAGGGGGAACTTAGCCCAGCAGGAGATGCAACCCTCAAAAAACAAAGAGGAATTGAGGTGGGCCATCTGTTTTATCTGTCTGATCTTTATTCAAAAAAAATGGATCTGTCTTTTTTGGACTCCCATGGCGATAAAAAATTTGTGGAGATGGGTTGTTATGGCTTAGGTGTGACTCGGACTCTTCAAGCCCTTGTGGAGCAAAGTTTTGATGACAAAGGCATAATATGGCCTCTTTGTTTAGCTCCTTTTTCTACTCATATATGCCTTATTGACCCGGAAAGTGATCGGGTTTTAAAAGCAAAAAAAGATCTCATAAAAATATTGGAACAACAACATTTGGATTATTTTATTGACGACAGGGCCGAAAGGCCCGGTGTTAAATTTAAAGATGCCGACCTTTTAGGCTTACCTTTAAGAATCAATTTAGGCGATAGAGATCTAAAAAACTCACAAATAGAAGTTTGCATTCGAAAAACCGGAGACAAAAAAAAGCTCCCTCTGTCAGCACTCAAAAACCAACTGAAAGATCTACTCCCTCAACTCTAAAAAAATCCTTTAAGACCTGATCATTTTTTTAAACTCCAACCAAAGCCGACACAAAATCCTGTAAACAAAACCTACCTCTAAAAAAACACTTGACAAAAGGATATAATATAACAAAACATGGAGGCATAGGCTGAGAAGGGCCTGAACCAAAAAATAATAGGTAGGGAGCTTAAAATGTCCAGTATACAACCAAAAGAAGAAAAAAGAATCAAGGAATACCTTGGAAACAAGCTTTCAGAGGGAGGAATAATTCTTTTTACAGGAGCTGGTTTTTCATCAGATGCAAAAGACAAAAACGGCAAAAATTTGCCTCTGTCCAAGGATCTGGCTAAAGAGCTGTGCAACCTGATAGATTTAAAATACTCCCCTAAGGAGTCTCTAAAAGATATTTTTCAAGTAGCCATTCAAAAAAACAAAAGAGAAGTCATCAAACACTTAAAAGAGCGATTAACAGCAACCCCATGCTCTCTTGACAGTGAATATAAAACAATCATCGGTCAACCTTGGCATAAAGCATACACAGTCAATATCGACAACCTATACGATGTCGCTCAGGCAAAATTTAATTTTGAGCGAAGAATTGTTTGCCATTCTGGCAAGATGGCGGGTCAACCTCTACATGCCCAGTCCCCTAAAGACCTTATAGTCATTCACCTTCATGGAATGCTGGAGGATATTCCTGATCATGTGACTTTTTCCCATGAACAGTATTTTGAAAAAAGCTTTTCAGATTCCTGTTATAATATTTTGTCTTCGGAAATTCTTCAGTATCCTTTTTTGTTTCTTGGAAGTCAATTAGACGAAGAGCTGTTTTGGCACTATATCCACTTGAGAAAATTAAAAGGATCTATAAGGGACTTTGGGGAGTTGCGTCCCAACTCTCTTCTTGTGATTCCTGAGCTTTCATCTGTCCGCCAAGAGCTACTGAGAGGGTATAACATCACATGGATTCCTCAAACCCGAAAAGAATTTTGCACACACTTTCTCAATCCTCTTAAGGCAGAATCTCAAAAAGGACTTATAAAGATAAAACAGTTTTCAAAAGAATCCGATCCAAACTCTATCCCCACTGTTTCGCATTTAATGAACATGGAAAAAGGCCGACCATCTAAAAACTATCTTCTGGGTTCTGAGCCTTCCTGGAAAGACATACATTCTCATTCAGTTGAAAGAGACAAAGAAAGTGAATGGATGAATAAAATAACCAATAAAATAAAAAACAGAAGTAGCCAAAAACCTGCTCCTGTTTTTGCCTTCACAGGAACAGCCGGAGACGGGAAAACCTCTGTTGCTATGAGAATGGCTGTTCAAATAACAAATAAAGGCAAAACTGTCGGGTGGATTGACAGAGACTCAAACATAGCTCCCCATAAAATTTTTAATCTTGTGGAAAATTCGGAAGACATGGAATATTTGTTTATAGACACGCCAGATATATACGGTTCTTCAATTTCTCAAACCATTTCAAAGCTGGCATTGAAAAGCAATTTAAAATCCATCTTTTTAGCTGTGAGGAGTGGCAAAGCCGACCGCCTTTTCAACAGCTCTTTGTTTGATGAGTCTATCCCATTTGAGGAGTTTTCCACATACCGACTGACCGATGATGAAATAAGTAAAATTCTTGATTTACTTGAAAACAAAAACCTTTTAGGAAGTCTGAAGGGGAAAAGCAGAGAGGAACGAGTTACTGTTTTTAAAAACAAATTAGATAGGCAGTTAATTGTGGCTATGATAGAGGTCACATCAGGCAAAAACTTTACAGATAAGATATGTGAGGAGTTTGAGGATTTAGAAGGAGTCTCAAAGCAAGTGTATTGTCTAATAGCTGTAGCCACATCCAGAAATCATTATCTTTTAAGGGAGGATATTTTGTTAGGAATGCGAGGAGACAGAAGCAACAATATTTTAAATATTATAGAGCAGATGGTCCGGCGGGGCCTTCTTGTGGAATCTGTCCCTAAAAGATTAAAAGTCCGTCATAGGGTTATTGCAGAAAAGATCTCTGAAAAGCTGGCTGAACAAAATCAACTTATGTATTACTATACTTGTTTGGCCTATATCGCCGCGATTAAATCCACAGAACCAACCTCAGAGCAAAAACGGATGAAGAGGCTTTTAAAAACCCTTATAAATCATGATTTTTTATTCAAAATCAGCTCTGAGGCTATGGTGGTTCAGGGGCTGTATGAATCAATAGAGGGCCTTTTAACAAACGATCATCATTTTTGGCTCCAAAGGGGATGTTTTGAACTGGAAAATGGTTCACTGAGTTTAGCCAGGAATTATTTAAACCAATCGCAAAGCCTGAATAGTGAAGACCCTTTAGTGATTTTGTCTATGGAACATTTGAATTTTAGAGAGGCTATTTCCAACCCGAATCTGGAGAAATCTTCCAGGCTGACAAAAGAGGCTTATGAGAATATTGTTCAGCTAATTGAAAAAAGAGGCAAATTAGATCCATATCCTTATCATATTTTAGGTGCACAGGGCTTAAAATGGGCAAAACAAGGCATTAAAAATCCTGATAAAAGGAAAAAATACTTGGAAGAACTACTGATTATATTGAAAAAGGGAGTTGAAAATCATAACCACTCAAAGGAAATTAAAGATATAAGAGATACAGTGCAAGAGGAAATTTTGCATTTTTTTATAAAAAACTGAGCATTTTACTCTCTTACTAAATCCAGAATACCACCCTACAAGAGTTTATACTGATTTTGTTTGAAAATTCCTGTTTTCTCTGCTCTGTTTTGATCGGAAATCTCAAATGTAATCAGTATATTATCCTCTCACCCCAATACAACAACAAGCCCTTTCAGTCAAGTCTTAAGCTAATATTTTACCATATTTAGCCACTTCTGCAAAAAATATTGAGAAAACTCCCTTTAACCCCCATGAACCAAACATTTATACTGACATTTATACTGCCACTTCCCGCCGTTTATACTGACATTTTTCTGCCATTTTCCCGCCATTTATACTGACATTTTTCTGCCTCTTATACTGACATTTTTCTGCCATTTATACTGACATTTTCCCGCCGTTTATACTGACATTTTCCCGCCGTTTATACTGACATTTTCCCGCCGTTTATACTGACATTTTCCCGCCATTTATACTGACATTTTTCTGCCTCTTATACTGACATTTTTCTGCCATTTATACTGACATTTTCCTGCCATTTATACTGACATTTTTCTGCCTCTTATACTGACATTTTCCTGCCATTTATACTGACATTTTCCCGCCATTTATACTGACATTTTATTTATAAAGATTTTTCAATTTTTTGTATTTTTTAGCAATTTTATATTTGCCTGTTTTCCGAGAACCTTCAAAATAAATAAGTCCTTTCTCTTTTAGGGATTGTATATATCTATATACACTTCTTAAAGTGATTCCTCTTTTTTTGGCAAATTTAGTATTGTAAAAAGTTCCGTTTTCTATATCAGTCAAAATATGTAATAAAGTTTTTATTTTTTTATCTTTTACATTCAAAACATCACCAAGTTTTTTGCTAAAATTTATATCAATTTTTGACAGCTCAACAGCACTACTTGATGGATAAGAGGGTCTATAAAATGTCACAGTTGTAAAATTGTCAAATTCAAATTTTATCGGAGGCAGTCCTTCTGCCTTAACTAAAGCTCTCATTTTTTTAATTCCTGTTCCCATTCTTTCAATATACCCAGCCCTGGCCATGAGATCCGCTACAAGAGGATTCCTACGGACACTTTTTTTTCCAAATTGTTCTTTCTTTAATCTTGCAGGTAATCCTCCAAAATTAGAAACTTCTACTCTGTCGTCATAAACCTCAACAGTTACAGATGTCCCCTCCTCCAAATAATTTGTATGAATAACAGCATTAATTAAAGCCTCCCTCAAAGCCTTTTCAGGAATTTCCAAAACATCTATTCTACGGGCTGTTTTGGGGATTAGCTCATGCCGTGCTCTTAAACTTTTCCATAAAAATTCCATAGCTCCTTCTATATTTCTAATTATGTCTATATTAAAATTTTCATTATTGAGAACAAGACTTCCTTTGTCTTTTCCCTTAAAAAGCCCGCAAATTATCTCTGTTTGAAAAAAGATTTTTTTTAAGTTTTTTGAAAAAAATAAAGCTCCAGCATTATTAAAAATAATTTTTGAACCTCGTTTTTCAGCCACTTCAAGATTTTCTAATATTTGAAGGTAATCTCTTCGGTTATATTTAACTTTAGATTTATCTAAAAAATAAAATAATTTTTCTTTATCAAAATGTTCTTTATGAACAAATTTTTTACAAGGGAGAGAGTCAAACCTTAAAACTCCCTCCTCTTCCATAAAATTTCTGATCTCTTTTGTATTTAGCTTTTGAGAAGAAGCTCCAGAACGAATATAAAAACCTGAAGAACACCTATGAGGTTTAGATTTGCTTTCCTTAATTTCAATTATTAAAATTTTTTCCTGTTTTACTTCTTGGAATGAAATATCGACTTTAGGATCGCAGTTTTTAGCAATATCTTGTATCTGGCTTTTTAATTTATTTGTAATATTTATGCCTTTGGCTTTGCTTTTATCTGTAATGCCAATATAAATTTGCCCGCCAGAGGAGTTGGCAAAGGCAACTATTTCTCTATCAAGGTTTCTATCTGCCTTTTCCTTGAACTCCGTTTTATAATCTTCTCCTTTTTCAAGGATAAACTTAAGTCTTTTTGAAGTAGTAGATTGTGCCATTTTTCTGCCTTTTCCTCTATTATAAAGGTTTTCCCCTATAAAGCAAGCCTTTATTCAGTCGCCTGTGAAAAACCCTGTGAAATACCGGTAAGACTTCCCTGTCTACCTTTACAGTCACTCCCACGAAACAAGTCATTCCCGCCTTGAGCGGGAATCCAGCAATCTCCGTTTTTTCCGCTCAGTTTGCTAAAAAGCTTGACAGGAGCCGATATGTATAGATATAGATTAAGTTGGTTTTGCCTGCCTACTTGTTAGGAGTAGGCCAATCCGGGAGGAAATTCACTTAAAAAAGACATAGAGAAGGCAGGCATGTTCAAAAAAAACGATATAAAAAGGAGGAGGAATGAATTTAACTAAAGGACAAAGATTTGAAATTATCCCAAAACTCACAGAAAAAGTTATAAATATGGGTGAAACTAAAGGATTCTTTTTTCTTAAAGAGTATACGGAAGACAATGATTCACTTTATGAAATGGAGCATACTGATTGGGGTGATGTTAGAAGGTCAGGTCATATAAGTTTCTCAGAAAAAAACATATTAGAGTTTATCCAAAATTTGGATAATGAAATAATTTATGAAATGTATAAAGACCAGTTTCCTGAAGAGGCCGAAGAGATAGACTTTTTAGAAGAAGAAAATCCTTTATATCATTTATCAACAGATAAGCTGGTTTTATTTTTCAGCCATTCCTATAAAGATTTAGATAAAATTATCCCGGTAAAAAATATTTTAGAAAAAACTGACTGGATAGAATGTTTTATAGCTCATAAAAGTATTAAACTCTCTAAAAAATGGGAAAAAGAAATAAAAAAATATTTAGAATGTTGCCATGGCTTAATAGCCTTTCTCTCAAAAGATTTTAAGTCTTCAAATTATTGTGATCAAGAGATGGGTATGGCGGTTCATCGAGAGATCCCTATATTTCAATTCACATTGGATAACACCAGTCCTTATGGTTTTATTAGGCATCTTCAAGCCAAACCCTTCAAAAACCCTGAAGATTCAGTCCATCAGATAGAAGAGTATATTTTTGATCCGCAGGAAATTTTATATCATATTTCCCGGCCTAAACTTCAGAAAACTGTTAAAAAATTAACAAATAACTTTCTTAGTTCCAGCAATACACAAATGGCTGGAAGTGTTTTGGATCAACTTATGGAGTTTAAAACTAAGCAAATAGATGCTCACTTCATAAGTGAAATTCAAAAATATTGGGGGCAAAATAGCAAAATAAAAGAAGTCCAGAATATCGAGAAAAAAATGGAAGAATTTTTTAAAAAACATCCACCACAGCCAACAGATCAAAATGAAAAAAACTCTCATCAAGAAACTTCCTTAGAAACCAGAGAACAATCAGAGATAGAAAAAATAAATTTGAAAAAAGAACAGGAAAAGGATAAAGATTTTGATATTCCTTTTTAAATCCTTTTTTAAACTGGTCGAATTCGACCAGTTTTAAGAATCTACTGAAGGAAATGCTTTTGTTTTGGCCCTAAAAAAATGGATTAAAAACACACTATAGAGATTATTTCAAAATCAAGTAGAAAGAGAGGGATTTTTGCTCATAGAGACATTGCCTTTGAGTTTGTCTCTTGAATTTCAACTGCCCTTAACCCTTGTTTGCAAAAGATAGCTAAAAATAGGGGTCAATACAAAAAACAGGACTTTTCCTGATAATTTTTCAACTTTATTCTTGATTTTATTTTAAATATGGATAAAATTATACCCATATACAAATAAATGAAGAGGATTTTATCCATGAACACTATTAAAGAAAAAAATGCTATTCGTATTATAAAAGCCAATAGGGGTATTATAAGGGCCAATACAGCTATAAAAAAGCATATTCATCCAAGAACTTTATACAACTTGAGAAATAAAGGAGTTTTAGAGCAAATTTCCTATGGTTTATATAAATTAAAACAAAATAAGATTTCTCATTCTGATTTTGTAACAGTGGCTTTGAGAGTTCCTAATGGAGTGATTTGTTTAATTTCCGCTTTGGCTTTTCATAACTTAACGACACAGATTCCTCATAAAGTTTGGATAGCTATAAAACGAGGTGCTCATAGAACCAGAATAAATTATCCTCCTGTTTCTATTCATCAATTTTCTAACAGAAGTTTTTCTTCAGGTGCTGACAAATATACTTTTGATAAAATCCCTGTTAAAATATATGATCCTGAAAAAACAATAGTGGATTGTTTTAAATTTAGAAATAAAATCGGCATGAATATTGTATTAGAGGCTTTGGCTTTTTATAGAGAAAGAAAAACATTTAATCCTACAAAATTGATTAAATATGCAAAAATATGCCGTGTTGAAAATATCATAAAGCCCTATATAGAAAGCATAATATGACAAAAAAACAAATTAAAAATATTCCAGCCTCTGTGAGACAAAGGCTTTTAAACATATCCAGAAAAAAACTTTTGCCAAAATATTGGAAGGCTCCGGGAGCTTGGGATACTTAAAAAACTTATTGACAAGCCCTATTAGATCTGGTTTTAATGGGAAAACATTGACTATTTTAAGCTATTTTGAGGTTATGAGGAAATAATTAACTGCCTGCCTATGGAAAAGTCTATATTTAACAGATTGCATAAGCAACAACCTATTGCTGAAGGTCCAAGTTGTTCTGTTCTGAATAAGTTTTTATGGATTCCCGCTTTCACGGGAGCCAGAAAGCCGGGGGGCCTTCTGGCAAGGTTCACGGTAGCCAAACTAAACAGAAAAAAAATATGCTTTTTCACAAGGGACTATTTATAAAAAAGCTCCTAATGGCAGTAGGTTTTTTTCTAAATAACTTATATCTTTTTTGATAGCTTCTTTAGGAATTTTATTGTTTAAAAGTCTGAATTTTTCAACATGACATTTTCTTAGTTTGTCAATCCCACAGGGGCAAGGCAAGTGCCCTTTTATTTGTGGTTTTAGCAAATAAGACAGAGCTATTGAAATACTCTTTTGGTCACAGGGTATATTCAACTCTTCCCCATAAAATTCCAATAAACCCTCTATGTCATGTGAACGCTGGCCAAAGGGCCATTTTTTATAATGAATATAATGGAGCTGTGAGAAAAAAAAGCCTTTAACCGGTCCTTCCAAAAATTTTTTAAATTGAAAAGGCTCATTTGTTGGAAAATGTAAATATCTTTCCGTTGGAAAAAATAAACAAGCTGAATCATCTTTATCAAAATGAGTATCCACAGTTTTTATTTTTATCCTATTACCTGTCTCATATACCTTTGGAAGTTCATCCGGGTAATTATTAGGAAAAACAATTTTTATCAGAAAATCCTCAAGCCATTTTTTTCCATCTGAATCACCATATACAGGCCAAGCTCCAAAAATAATAAATTGGTTGTTTTCTATACGGTGACGAAGACCCTTGTATTGGCTGACAACTTCAACAGCTTGTTTGTAAAGTTCTTTTTTTGTCATCCACCAAAGTTCAGTCATTCCGTTCGTCCATAAGGCTTAATGGGAGTTTTATAATTTGGAACTGCTGATGATAAAAAAGAAGCCTTTTTTTTCTCTTTATCTTCATTATTTTTTTCCAATGGAAAATCATTTCCAAACTGCTCTCTCATTATTTTACAGGCATCCTCTAAATGATTAGAGTTTCTTGCATCCAATAAAGCTTCATGTAATTTTTGAAATTTTGTGATAAGTTTTTCCATTCCTTGTTCGCTTATTTTGCTAAAAATATCTTCCCCATTATCTGGTTTTTTGACACAAATTCTACTACTGTTTTTTGCTCTTTCAGAAATATATATAAGGGCTTGCAAGTCATCTAAATTGCCCTGAGAATCATAAACAGGATCTCGCAAGGCATCAATACAGTAAAGCAAAATAGCCAAACCAATAGGCTTGTCATTAGATTCACCTGGAAAAGCTAAATCATTCCGCCTTTTGAGATACCGAACTACCCTTTGCAGTTGATCTGAGCCACTGCTGTCTTTTGTGTCTTTAAATCTCTCTCTGGACTTTTTGATGTGATCTTTTATTTTTTTAGGATCAGAAGCTATCCAGGAACCGTTTTTATGAGCTAACTGAAAATTTTCGATTAAATCATTGTTCTTATATCTGGCATAGCATACAAGATCAACATGATAACCTACCTGATATATAACCCGAATACAGGGCCCTTTGCTTTGCACTTCATCTGTGTGTTTTTTAATTGCATCATAAACCCATTTTCTGACTTCTTCCGCATTGTAGTCTGAGGACTTGATATTAAAATCAAGCCCTACATCAATATCATAATCTTCTCCTGATGCAGGTTTTATTCCCACTCCATATATATAGCTTCCTTGATTCAGAAGATTTGGAATAGGTTTATTGTCTTCAGAAAGAGATTTTTTTATTTTCTTTTCAATAATATCCCGCTTTTCTATTAACTCGCTGGATTCAACCTTGATATTTTTATGAAATCTCTCTAACTGCTTTTGTATATTAGCCATGATTATTCCCTCCTTTTAGGTTTGGCAAATTAGTAAAAATTGTTTTTATACTGGTTTGATTTAAAAAATCAAGTTTTTTTGATAAAGGTTTAGTTTTTGGCATTATGAGTTTTCCAAATCTTTTGGATGTTCTATAATATGTTTCTATGAACTCATTTTTAACTGGCAAGCAAAAAGCAGAGCTTTTAACTTTTCTTCGTTTGGAAAGGAATCGTAGGCGAGCGGATCGTATCCGGGTTATTTTGTTGCTGGATAGTGGAGAGTCTGTCACCGATATTGCGAGATTTTTATTTTTTGATGAAGGAACTATCAGAAACTGCAAAAGGCGTTATGAAGAAGGAGGTTTGTCGAGGTTGGTTTATGACGATCATAGAGGTCGCATGTCGTATTTATCTGAGGAACAACGGAAGAAACTGGTTTTGGAGTTGGAGTCAAAGGTATATCCCACAACAAAGGCAGTTGTTTTATATGTTCAAAAGACATTTGGGGTTGTTTATACTGTGAATGGAATGACGGCTTTACTTCACAAGTTAGATTTTTCATATAAGAAGCCAAAGGGTGTGCCTGGGAAGGCTGATATTGAGAAGCAGAAGGTGTTTATTCAAAGATATCGCAGGATAAAAAAGAGAGGTGATTTAGTGTATTTTGCGGATTCAACTCATCCTATGCTCAATCCTGTAATATCATCGGGTTGGATTAAGAAGGGGGTGGAGTTTAAGGTTAAAACTAATTCAGGTCGTGAGCGGGTGAATATAAATGGTGCGATAGAGATAAATAGTTTAGATTTTGTCAGTAGAAGCTGTGAGAGGGTTAATAAAAATTCAATGCAGGAGTTATTGCGAGCTGTGAGGGCGAGACAGCCTATGAGGGATAAAAGGTTGTATTTGGTTTTAGACAATGCACCATATAACAGGGCCTTTCAGGTGAGGGATTTAGCGAAAAGTTTGGATATTACTTTGCTGTATTTGCCTCCATTTTCTCCTAATTTGAATCCTATTGAGAGGTTTTGGAAATTTGTAAAGAAGAAGACAATGGCTAATGTGTATTTTTCAGATCTTAAAACTTTTCGTAAAGAGTTGATGCTGTTTTTAAGAGGTGTTAGAAAATACAGGGCTGAATTGTCCATGCTTATTACTGATAATTTTCATGTCATCGAAACCTGAAAATTCAAACAAGACCAGTATAATATGTTGTTTTTATTTTCTCTGATTATCTGTCCATAAATTTCCCCTGCATCTTTTTTCCCCCATTTTATTAACATTGAACAAGTTTGCTCATCCGCTTGATCCATAGAAAGAAATTTTACCTGCTCCGCAGAAGGAGCTTTTTGCTTTAAACGATAGATTGTAATATGTTTTCCTAATTTTTTTAACTGAGAAGATAAAAAATCACTAACAAAAAGATTGGATTTTGACTGAGCATCCATTGCCAACTCCATAGGTCCAATACCCGCCCGCCATCCTATAAAGCCTTTGTTTATGTCTTTTTCCAAAACTGTTTGACCTTTTGGAGGAGAGCAAGAACCAATGGATATAATTTCCACCGGTTGCTCTTTTTTAGAACATATAATAGCTTCCACCAAAGCCACTAAAACAGGATTATTTGCCCATAAACCACCGTCCACAAAACCTTCATAAATATTACTGCTTTCCGGATCAGGAATATTTGCAATGGGAAATAATATGGGAGCAGAGGAAGAGGCCAAACATATATCCGTTAATCTCCTATTATTGTCCATATTTTTTAATGGATCATGGGGAGTTTTGAAAACTCTGGGAGAATGATCCATTAAATTGACAGCAGTAATACACAGGCCAATTTTTCTCTCATTATAAACCTGTCCCAATGTTTTATTGTGAAATATGTCTTTTAGCTCTTGGCTCAGAGCTTTATTGGAATTTACAGCCTTGCGACTATTTTTAACTATCCACCATATTTTTTTTACAGTCTTTTTAGCAGGAAAAGGGTCAGTGAATATCTTTTTTCCTTTTTTGAAATAAAGCTCCACAATTTTATTGATGGGAACACCTACAGCCAGCCCACAGGCCAGGATTCCTCCTGTGCTTGTCCCAACTATTAGCTCAAAGCCTTTTCCAATATCTTTATTTCCGCTATTGGGCTGAGAAAAGCAATTTGATAGGGTTTGAAGGACTGAGGCCGTATATAAGCCCCTCATACCTCCACCATCCAAAGAAAGCACTCTGTAAGGCTTATTTTGGTTCATAATACCCCCTTTCAACCACTAAAAAGCCCTGTTTTTGCGATAATGCACACATTTTTTTTAATCCTCTTGATTTGACGATTTCGCCATGTTATTACTTACAATAATGGGGATAAAAAATAAATATGTCAAGTCAGACATGTATTTTATGGCGGTTTTTTTCTATGAGCAATAGTAAACCCTCTGAAAAATTCCAAAAACGGCTTAAAATGGCGAGAGCAATGCGTCAATGGAAACAAAGTGAGTTAGCCGAAAAGGCAGATTTGCCAACAAGCTCTATTGCTCATTTTGAAATTGGCTCAAGAAAACCCTCTTTTGATAATTTGCGTCGCTTGGCAATAGCCTTGGATGTGACAACTGATTATCTATTAGGTCGTGTTGAAAGCCCTGAAATGTCTGCACCCGGTGATCCTTTGTTTAGGGATTTCAGCAAACTGGCCGGAAACGATCTTGAACTGGCCAGAGATTTTGTCAAAATGCTGGCAAAACGAAACAAGTCATTCCAAGTTAAAAAAAAGCAGGATTCATGAATCAGAGTTTTAAATTGAAAATAGCAAAACAAAAGGGGGAAAGTGTTGCAAAAAAATTTGGGGATGACTCTCTTCCTGTTGATCTATCAGCTATAGCTGATAAACATAATATTCTTATTGTGCCTAAAAACAACTCTGCCATAGGAGTATCAGGTATGTTGCTCCGATATGGAAATAACTTTGGCATTATGTATTCCAGTCATATTAAAAATGAAGGTTTCCAAAGATTTTCCATTGCCCATGAATTAGGACATTTTTTTCTTGAGGGGCATGTGGATCATATTCTGCCTGATAAAAATAGTATTCACAAATCATCTGCTGGATTTATTTCCAGTGATTCTTATGAAATGGAAGCAGATCATTTTGCCTCCGGCTTGCTAATGCCGGAGACCCTGATTCAACCTATAATCAAAAAAAACCTTCCGGGCATTGTTGCTATAAAGAAAATTGCAGAATCTTGTAAAACCTCTCTTATCTCTTCTGCCATTAAATACGCTGTTCTGTCTGAAGATGCTGTTGCTGTTATAGTGAATGAAGGAACAAAAATTGATTTTTGTTTTCTCTCTCAATCCATGAAATCCCTGCCGGAAATCTCATGGCCAACTAAAAAATCCTTAGTGCCCGCTCATTCACTAACAGCAAAACTTAATAAAAAGTCAAAACAATCTCCTCAAACAGAGTATGAAGAGGATGAAATTGATGTTAGAGATTGGTTAGGAGGCAACAAATCGTTTCCGGTTAAGGAGGAGGTTCAAAAACTTGGTTCTTATGGAAAAACATTGACTGTTTTAAGCTATTCTGAGGATATAGAAGAAATAATCAATGACGAAGAGGATAAACTGCTTGATAGTTGGACTCCTCATTTTTGAAAAAATATACATTTTATAAGGAGGAAAAATGAAAAATTTTGGTGGAGAATGGACAACAAAAAAACTGGAATGCCTTAAACAGTATGTTATAGCATACGAAAAAGTAATGAAAAATCAACAATTCAAACTTCTTTATATTGATGCGTTTGCTGGTGCCGGATATAGAGAAACTACAGAAGATAAAGATATATCTTTTATCAATGATTTCCAAAAAGGATCTCCTCGTGTTATTTTAGAAAATACAAATATTTTTGATAAATATATATTAATTGAAAAAGATTTAAGCACATTTCAAAAACTTGAAAAATTGAGTAATGATTTTCCTTTAAAAAAAATATCTTTTCAAAATAAAGATGCTAATACTTATATAAAAAAGATTTGCTCAATGACTAACTGGAATACACATCGAGCTATTTTGTTTTTAGATCCCTTTGCTATGGAAGTGGAATGGGACACTATTTCCATTATAGCTAAAACTAAAGCTGTTGATTTATGGGTTTTATTTCCAGCAATGGCTGTAAACAGATTGTTATTCAAAAAGAAAGAGATTCCTAAAAAATTGGGCATTCAATTAAATAAATTATTTGGATCAGTAAAATGGAAAAATAACTTTTATCAACCAAACCAACAACTGGATTTATTTGCAGGAAGTAGACAAATAGAAAAAATAGCTTCTTTTGAAGAGATTAAAGGATTTTTTTTAGAACAACTTAGATCTATATTTCCAGGTGTAGCACACAATCCTTTACCATTGATAAATTCTAAAAACAGTATTTTGTTTTACTTGTGTTTTGCTGTAGGTAATTTAAAAGGTAAAAAAATTGCACTTAGAATAGCCCAACATATTTTAGGACAACAATAGCTATGGCCACATTATCAAATATTGAATGGACAGAGGCTACTTGGAATCCTCTCACTGGTTGTAATAAAATGAGCCCAGGCTGTAAAAATTGTTATGCAGAAAAATTATCTTACCGATTACAAAAAATGGGGCAATATAATTATAGAAATGGCTTTGATCTAACTTTACACCATCAAGCTTTGAAAATTCCTCTAAAATGGAAGAAACCCAAATTAATATTTGTAAATTCTATGAGTGATTTATTTCATAAAAAAGTTCCTATATCATTTATTCAACAAGTGTTTTCAGTTATGAATCAATCCCCTCAACACCAATTTCAAATCTTGACAAAGAGAGCGGATCATTTGGAGAAAATATCTAAACAAGTAAAATGGACAAATAATATTTGGATGGGAGTGAGTGTTGAAAACAAACATTATGTAAATAGAATAGGCCATTTATTAAAAACCAAAGCCAAAATAAAATTTTTATCCCTTGAGCCTTTATTAGGCCCTCTAAAAAGATTAAAACTAAAAGGAATTGATTGGGTGATTGTGGGTGGAGAATCAGGACCGAATGCACGATCTATTCAGCCAGAATGGGTTTTAGAAATAAAAGATCAGTGTATTGCACAAAAAATTCCGTTTTTCTTTAAACAATGGGGAGGAGTTAGGAAACATAAAACTGGGCGTCTGCTTGAAGGGAGAACTTGGGATGAAATGCCAAAATAAAGATTTGTTTTGGAATCTTTTTTAGGGTTCTGTTATTCTAATGATTTTGTTGTATTAAAAAAGGGGGGAGGGTTTATGAAGATAGAGTTGACGGAGAAGGAAAAGGGGGATGTCATAAGATGTCTGGAAGAGGGAAAGGCTCTTCCTGAAAAATATAGGTTTTTGTTGTTTGAAGATAAAAAACAGGTGGAGTTGGTTTGGAATGGCAAAAGGGCAGATGTGACAACTATTGTTCTGCCTTTTCAAACGATTGAGGTAGTGGATGAACCCAGGGCGGAAAAGCCGGAAGGGAAAAAATCCGAAGGGGCTAAAGATCAGTTGGACCTTTTTAGTTTTGATGAAAGGGGAAGGCAGATCGCTGGCTGGACCAATAAACTGATATGGGGAGACAATAAACTTATTTTATCCAGCCTTAAGAATGGCCCTATAAGAGAAGAGATTGAAAAGGCCGGAGGTTTGAAGCTGATTTATATTGATCCGCCTTTTGATGTGGGAGCGGATTTTTCTATGAAAGTGGAAATTGGCAGTGAGGAGCTGACTAAAAAACCAAATGTGCTGGAAGAACTGGCCTATAGAGATACCTGGGGCCAAGGAGCAGACTCTTTTATTGCTATGATCTATGAGCGACTGTCCCTAATGAGGGATTTGCTTGCTGATGACGGATTGTTCTTCATCCATTGTGATTACAGAATGAACTCTTACATAAGACTTGTAATGGATGAAATATTTGGCAATGGAAATTATAGAAATGAAGTTTTAGCAAAAAGAAAGACAAAAAATATCCAAAATCAGTTTGAAAAAGTAAGACAGCTCAATATATCCTCTGACAGTATATTTTTATATTCAAAAAATGAATCAACTAAAATAAAAGTTCCAAGAAAAAAGCAAGAAACAAAAGAATCTTGGAATAATTTTTACAACAATGCAGATAGGCCAACTTTGAGATATGAATTATTAGGAATAAAGCTTAACAAAGGACAGTGGAGATGGAGAAAGGATAGAGCTATGAAGGCTGTTAAAAATTATAAAGAGTATTTGAAAAATTATAAAAACAAAAAAACTTTATTTGAATATTGGACAGATACAGGAAAAACGAAAGAATTTATCAAAAGGGAATCTTCATCAACCAGATGCTATTATTGGATACCTCCGAAAGATACAGTGTCTCTTTTCACGGATTGGATGGATATTTATGCATATAACAATGCAGGGAACTATCCTACTGAAAAATCAGAAAAATTATTGAAAAGAATTATAGAAAATTATTCTAATGAAGGTGATCTTGTGGCGGACTTTTTTTGTGGCTCTGGAACTACTTGTGCTGTGGCTGAAAAGTTAGGAAGAAAATGGATCGGTTCTGACCTTGGTAAATTTGCTATTCATACAACCCGTAAAAGAATGATTGCTATCCAACGGGAATTAAAAAACTCTAACAAAAACTTTCGTGCTTTTGAAGTGCTAAACCTTGGTAAATACGAAAGGCAACATTATATTGGCATTAACCTAAACTTAAGAGAAAAAGATCAACAAAAACAACTTTTTGAGAAAGAAAAAGATTATATCCAACTCATCATTAAAGCCTATAAAGCCCAAAAAATTCAAGGCTTTAAAAATTTTATGGCAAAAAAAGCAGGACGGTTGGTTGCCATCGGCCCTATTAACCTACCCGCCTCCCGGCTTTTTATGTCCGCCATCATTAAAGAAGCTTTAAAAAAACAAATTAGCAAAGTAGATGTTCTATCCTTTGAATATGAGATGGGGCTTTTCCCAAAAATTCAAGAAGATGCCAAGGCCAAAGGGATAAGCCTGGCCCTTAAATATATACCTAAAGAAGTTTTTGACAAACAAGCAGTGGGAAAAAACCAAGTGCAGTTTCACGATGTCTCTTATATTGAAATAAAACCTCATATAAAAAAGAATGCCATCTCCGTTGAACTGACAGATTTTTCCGTCTATTATAATCAGGATATTTTGGATAATGTGGCAACTTCTCTCAAAAAAGGAAAAAGCCAAATTTGTGTGGAAAAAGGCTATATCATTAAAATTTTTAAAGACAAACATGGCATTGTCAACCGTGAAGTTTTGACAAAAAAATGGACCGACTGGTTGGACTACTGGGCCGTGGATTTTGACTTTGAAAGCAAAAAAGAAATTGTCCGGATGAAAAACGATAAAGGACAAATAGAAGAAAAATGGACTGGAGATTATATTTTTGAAAACGAATGGCAATCCTTCCGGACCAAAAAGAATCGTGTGATAGAATTAAAAAGTGTTTTTCACAAATGCAAAAAAGGCCCTCGGAAAATTGCTGTTAAAGTAGTAGATATTTTTGGCAACGATAGCATGAAAGTCATCGGAGTCCGAATATGAAAAGGCAACAAGCACTTATCACCCCTTCTGTTATCAAATGGGCCAGAGAAAAATCTCACTACTCCCTCGATACCGTTGCAAAAAAAATAGGAATCTTACCAAATAAATTGAAAGAATGGGAACAAGGTTTAAGCCTGCCAAGCCTTACACAAGCTAAAAAAATGTCACAGATCTATAGGCGATCATTAGCAACTTTTTATCTCCCTCACCCTCCAAAAGATTTCCCCCTGCTCAAAGATTTTCGGACTGTAGAAGGTAAAGCTCCTAAGTATAGCCCCCCCTTAGTATTCCTTATGAGACATATACAGGAACGCCAAGCCTGGCTTAGCCAACATTTACAGGAACAAGGATATAACAAACTTCAATTTATTGGCTCCTTTAATGTTAAATCCTCTGTCCAAACAGTCGCACAAAACATTATACATACCCTTTGGGGAAATGAAAGACAATATTCTGAAGTGTTAGATAACGCTCACAATGTAGAAGCTCTTTTAACTCAATGGATCAAGCAATGTGAAAGGAAAGGAATTTTTATTTCTCGCACTGGCAACTTAAACTCTCACAACCCAATACCGGTTAAAGAAGCAAGAGGTTTTGTTATTTCAGATCCCTATGCCCCTTTTGTATTTATTAACTCAAAAGATTCTAACAACGCCAAATTATTTACACTTTTACATGAGCTTGCCCATTTGTGGTTAGATATTTCTGGGGTGCCTGATCATTTTTTAACCAGCTATAAGATCAAAAAATCAAGTATAGAGTCTTTTTGTAATCAAATAGCGGCTGAGATACTTCTACCAAAGAAAAAGATAAAAACTTTTTTAAAAGTAAACCAATTTACTGCCCAAAAGTTAAAAGGACTTATAAACAAATATTGTCCAAAATTAAAAGTAAGTAGTTTGGCCTTGTTGGTTAGATTAAAAAGCCTGTCTCTTATAAAATCTCAAATTTTTGAAACTCTTAAAAAAGAGTATATCAAAGAATCGGAACAATACAGGAAGGAAAGGGATAAGAAAATGAAAAAAAATAGTGGCGGACCTAACTCTAATCTTTTAAAAATTTATGCTAATGGAGAAAGTTTTACAAAAATTGTTTTTTTCTCTTACAAAGAAGGAGTTTTGACTGGCCGGGAAGCCTCAAACCTTTTAGACATGAAACTTGGCAATCTGGAAAAAGCCATAGAGAATAATCTCATTAAAACAACAGGCACAATATGATAAAATACTGCCTGGATACCAATGTTTTTATAGAACCATGGAAAAGGTATTATTCGCCTCAATTTACAAAAGGGTATTGGGAGTTGCTTAAACAGTATGGTAAAAAAGATATTGTTTTTGCTACAATGGAAGTTAAAAATGAAATTAAAAAAATTGATGATGATCTTTTACAATGGGTTAAAACTTCAGATCTTTTTAGAGATCCTGATGAGTATGTGCAAAAACTTTTGAGAAAGATTATGAGCAAATATTCCCGATTGGTAGATCACACAAAAGGGAGATCTATGGCTGACCCTTGGGTGATTGCCCATGCTAAGTCCGAAAATGCTACAGTGGTGACCACAGAGCAAAAAGCCCCTAAAAAAATAAAAATTCCCGATGTGTGTGAAAAAGAAAATATCCCTTGTGTTGATATTCATGATTTTGTTAAACAATTAAAAATAGAATTTACAGCAAAGGTTAAAAGATAATGGCATTGCATAAAGATTTTCCAAAATCTCCTTATGAGATACTGGATCCTAAGATTCGCTGGTTTCCAGCAGATGAGGATTTGAGAAAACAAGGTTATGGAAAATTACTTCCTCCTTTAGTCCATAAACTAAGACTCAAAGTAAAAAAGTGGAGAGAAAGCCATTATGAAGGAGCAAGTTTTACCAGCAAGGCTTTGCTTACTTGGTGGTTTCAAACAAAGCACTATAATCAGGGAGTAGAAACAAATCCCTTTCAATATTATTTTGCTCAAAGAGAAGCTATTGAAACAGTAATATGGCTTTATGAAGTGGCCCAAGCTAAAGATAAATATGATCTGATTCGCTATGATAGCTCCGGGGCTGTATCTTCTGGCCAGTTTCCTGAAGATTGGCTGAGAATGGTAATTAAAATGGCTACAGGCACAGGCAAAACAAAGGTAATGAGCTTGCTTATTGCTTGGAGTTGGTTTCATAAAATTTATGAGAAAAATTCTACACTATCGGGAAATTTTTTAATAATTACACCCAATATTATTGTTTTAGATCGCATTCGGTCCGACTTTGAGGGGCTTAAAATATTTTTCCAAGATCCTGTTTTACCAGAAAACGGCTTTGAAGGACAAAACTGGAAAAATGATTTTCAGCTTGTCCTTCACTTGCAAGATAATATTGGCTTGGTTAAAAAAACTGGAAACATTTTTCTTACAAATATCCATCGCATTTACACCAGTAAAGAGCAATACCCCAGTCCTGAAGACGAAAACACTATAGATTATTTCCTTGGCAAGAAACCTGTCCTCAAAACAACTGATTCCAAAGTCAATTTAGGGGAAATTGTAAGAAACATTGATGAGCTGATGATCCTTAATGATGAAGCCCATCATATTCATGACGAAAGGCTGGCTTGGTTTCAAGCTATTGAGGATATTCATAATAAAATGAAAATAAAGGGAGGATCTTTATCCCTTCAAATTGATGTGACGGCTACACCAAAACATAATAACGGAGGCATTTTTGTTCAAACTGTATCCGATTATCCCTTAGTAGAAGCCATCGCACAAAATGTTGTAAAGCATCCGGTTTTGCCTGATCAGGCGAGCCGTGCCAAATTACAGGAATACCAAACTATAAAATTTACTGAAAAGTATAAAGACTATATTCACTTGGGCTTTTTGGAATGGAAGAAAACTTATGAGAGACTTAAAAACACAAAAAAATCCATCCTGTTCGTTATGACGGATGATACCCGGAATTGTGATGATGTAAATGAGTATTTGCAAAAAACCTATCCTGAATTAAAAAACGCTGTTCTTACCATTCATACAAAAAACAATGGGGAACTTTTTGAAAAAGCCACAGGTAAAAAAGAAAAAGAACTGTCAGATTTAAGAAAAGCCGCTAATGAAATTGACACTTGGAAAAGCCCCTACAAGGCTATTGTTTCCGTTTTAGTGTTGAAGGAAGGATGGGATGTTAAAAATGTGACAACCATTGTGGGCCTCCGGGCTTATTCTGCAAAAAGCAATATTTTACCAGAGCAAACCTTAGGAAGAGGATTAAGAAGAATGTATGGGGAGCAGGAAGACTTGACAGAACTTGTCAGCGTTGTAGGGACTCCCGCTTTTATGAATTTTGTGGAATCCATAAAACATGAAGGAGTGGAGCTTGAAAAAGCCCAAATGGGCGAAGGTACAGAGGCAAAAGCCCCTTTGCTTATAGAGGTAGATAGAGAAAACACAAAAAAAGACATTCAAAAATTAGATATTGAAATACCTGTTTTGTCCCCCAGAATCTATAGAGAATACAAAAACTTATCCAAATTGAATATTAGCCAGTTTTCTCACAAAAAAATAAAAATAAAACAGTTTAGTGATGAAGAGCAAAAAGAGATTGTGTTCCGGGATATTGGATCGGGTGATGTCACGCATAAAACTTTATTTGATAGTGATTTCATCCCCTCTTACTCCAGTGTAATAGGATACTTTGCAGAAAGCATAAGGCGAGAGCTAAGACTTTTTGGAAGTCATGATATTTTATACGGTAAAGTAAAAGAATTTATAATCCATCATCTTTTCACAAAAAAGATTGAACTGGAGGATTTGAATATTCTTAGGAACTTATCGGAACAAGAGGTGACAAAAACAATTATTGAAAACTTTAAAAAAGAAATAAATAATCTGACTGTTGTAGATAAAGGAGAGGCAGAAATTAAGGATTATATAAAAGTAAGCCAAGCCCGCCCTTTTGTAATTAAAGAGCAAGGTTTTATTGTGCCAAAAAAAAGTGTGTTCAATAAAATCGTGGGGGACAGCCATTTTGAGTTGGAGTTTTCGGGCTTTATTGAAACCTGCGAGGATATTGTCTCTTATGCTAAAAATTATTTTTCTGTCCATTTTAAAATAGACTACCAAAACGCCAATGGGGAAATAAAAGACTACTACCCTGATTTTTTAATAAAAGTATCTGAAAAGGAAGTTTGCATTGTGGAAACCAAAGGAAGAGAAGATTTAGATGATATAGAAAAGATCCAACGGTTATACCAATGGTGTGAGGATGCAAATCTATCCCAAAAAAAGATTAAATTTACTGCTCTCTATGTTAAACAAGAAGAGTATGAAAAATACAAACCTTCAAACTTTTCTCAACTAAAAAACCTTTTTGAGAAAAAATAAAAATATTGATAAAAAACTCTTCAAACACCTATGGAACTATCCAATGATATACTGATCAGGGTTTATTTTTTTTTTGTAAAAATTAAGAGTATCGGTTTAAAAAATTTAAACTTTTAACATAATTGAGATATATCGTTTTCTGCCTGTTTTATGTTTTTCCTCATAGATGAGGAAATACAGACAGCCTCTTTTAACTTAGCTCCTATGGAATCTTGTGTTCCTTTTGGTGGTAAAATAATTTTTATTTTTTTTAGATCAGACGAACGGATACTCTGTAAAATGGAACCACTGGATATCCTTTCTAATTGCATTTGACCATACTCAGAATTAAGAAAAGAAACAATATAGTAAGGATTGATACTGCTTTTAACCTTAATGTTAAAGGTTTTTTTGATTAAATACAAGGCTATTATAATGACTATTGATGAAGAGTCCACACTTTGTTCCCTCATACCAAAGGACCAGCCGACTACAATACCGCTCTTAAAAATCCTTTTCAAAAATCACACTGGCTGTTTATAAGTTATTGTGATTTTATTCTTTTTATTATTTCCAAAGCCTCAGCTAAATTTTTAATAGCTGTAGCATAAATAGAAACATATTTCTTTTTGAATTTTTTATCATTTATTAGCTCAATGATTTTATTTTCAAGCAAAAGCTCAATGTCGTTTTTTGGACTCCTCTCTGGTTCTTCTTGAGAACAAGAAGAGGGTTTGCTCTTATCTGGATTTTTTATCCTGAATCCCGAACCATGTCTTTGCTCTAAAAGCCCTTCGGCCAATAGTTCTTGTAAAAGCCTGTGTGTAGGGTAATGATTATAGCCCGGATCAAAACCCAGCTTTCTATCAATAACGCCAGCTCCAAAGTATTCCCCTGGATGCTCTCTTAAAAAATCCAATATTTGCTTTTTCTTAATTTCGTCTTCATTCATATTTAACCCCTCTTCCTTTTCTTTTATTATTTGTTCCAATTCTTTAATGGAAGTATTTTTATATTTTTCAAATACCTCCCTATTTAAGTTTGACACATTATGAAGCCCTCTTTTGCCTTCCGTATCCAACCATTCAATATTCCCAATCTTCAGATTGATGCTACTGTAAGATATGCCTTCCTCAACAAAGCAGGGATCTTCTGATAGCTCTTCGCAAAGTTCATGTCTATCTTCTCCAACTTTAATTTTTTCGTAAATAAGCAAAACTTTTAATTCATGTAAGCAAGTCCATATTTGTTCTTTTGGCATTTTTTAATCCTTTCTCTTGTTTTTTTTAGAGGCTTTATTATATATTTGGTTCATGTTTTTTGAGTGATTTTATCTCTTCCTAAAAATAAACCCTCTTCCTTTTATTTGATCAAGTTCCCCCCTTGATTTTAGTTCATCTAAAATTGCATGAACAAACCAATAATCATATCCTTTTAACAAACCCAGCCTGTTAGTCACTTTTTTTGATCCATAAAATTTATTTGGATGGGCTTTATAAAACTCCAATACAGAAGAAAATAAATCCTCCTGAGCATTTTGAGCCTTTTGTCTTATCTCTTGATCTGTCATTTTAGTCCTTTTATTGTTTGTTATAGCGGGAGGATTTTTTTTGTTTGTCTTTAGCCTAAAGCCTCTCCTATAAGCTTGCTCTAAAAATCCTTTGAGTTTTAAGCTGTTTATAATGTTATGTGTTCCGGCACTATGTCCTCTTTTTTCCAATCCAAGTCTATTATCAATTTTAACTGCTCCAAAGTATTCCCTTGGATATTTTCTATTAAGGTATTTATAACAATCCAATATTGCAATTGATAAAGCCTCTCTATTCCTCTCTCTTTGAGCTTTTTGTGCTCTCTTAGCTATCTCTTTTAGACTCATTTGTTTAACATCCTTTAAAGAATATAAAGGGGAGCGGTTTTTCTCCCCTTATTTGTTAAACTCCTTAGATTTCAATCCTTTAAGGGCAATACCTAACAATTACTCCAGCTATTTTTCTTTGTCAATCATTTTTTTAATCTAAAACCATGTCTTTTTTTCTGTTCTAAAAATCCTTCTGATGTCAATTCCTCTAAAATTCCATGTGTGGGCCAGCTTTTATGTCCATTGTTTCCCCCTCTATCAAAGCCAAGTTCCCCGTCAAGTCTATATGCTCCCCTTTTGTTGTTTTTCAGTCATTCAAAATCCTTATGATTATTTAAAATCCTTGTAATCCTTTCCTTGATTATTTTTTCCAGCTCTCTAATGGGAGTATTTTTATACTTTTTCCATATTTTCTTATTTCTGTCTGAAACATGAGACAGCCCCTTTTTCCCTTCTGTGTCTAAATATCGGATATTTTCAAGTTTATTCATAACACTTGGCAATTTATCTTTTGAAAAAATATTGTCTTTATTAAGTTCCCTTTTAACTCTTGTCTTTTTACTTTCTTTAAGCTTTTTATAGATAAGCAAAGCCTTTAACTCATGTAGGTTTTTCCAATCTAAATTTTTCATTCCCATTATTAAACTCCTTGTGAATATATTATATAAAGGGGGAGCTTTGCTCCCCTTTATTGTTAAACTTAAATCAGCAATATGCCCTGTTTTAACTGCATTCCCCAGCGGCACAAGTTCCAGTAAAATTTGTTGTGCTCCGATCTGTTCCCGTTGCTGTAGCACAGTTATGAGTAGCGTCCATTGCACAAGTCATACCACTTGCAACCATAGGGATAGCCGCCGTGGCAGTGCAACCTAAAGACATGCAATTCATGCCGGGAGTAGTAAAGCTTGTGCTTGTTCCAGGGGTTGCACAACCATAAGTGACAGTGAGGCCACTACAAAGGGGAGCTTCCCAACTGGGGACAATAGTAGGAATACCACCAGTGGTAAATAAACAGGCCATGTGAGTATTCCCGCCAACCGCTCGTGAAGCATCAATACACCATTGGCTCATTGCGGTATTATCAACCGGTGTTCCGCAACCTTCACAAACTACATTTATTTCACCTAAAGTTTGACAGTCATCCCATTGGTTTAATGTTAAGCAAGCGGCAAAACCTTTACCTATATTTTGAAGGGAAGAGGTCAAAGCGGCGTAAGCGGCATTGTTCCGGTAGTTATTATAAGCAGGGATAGCCACGGCGGCCAAAACTCCGATAATGGCAACCACTACCAATAGCTCTATCAGGGAAAAGCCTAAAGTGCTCTTTTTCTCTTTTGTGAAGGCAGAGAAAAGCCTTTTTAAAAAGGATTTGATTTTTTGCATAGTTCGCTCCTCTTAGTTAGTTAGTTAAATTGTTTGCTGATTATCGGAAAAAGAGGCTGAACAAAATAAAATCAGCCCCTCCTAACCAAAAGAGCAAACAAACACAGTTTAAAGCTTGTATTAAGACTCATTAAATTGTCAAGATTTTTTTAAAAAATATGTTTTATAAGACTAAATTTAAAGATTTTTGCCTCAAAAAGGCCAAATTTAAGGCTTTTTTGAGCCTTTTTGCTTCCATCTGAAAGTTCATGGCACTTTAGCACCGTTTTTCAGCTTTTTTATTGCTTTTTTAGAAAATCCTGTGACATTGGCGATAAAGGAAGTAATTACCTTCTCTTTCAGCATATTTCGGATAACTTGTTGTTGGCCTTCCTGTCGGCCCTCCTGCCGGCCTTCCCAACGGCCTTTTTCTCTGATAATTTCCCAAACATCTTGCATAAGCCCTCCCTGTTTTAATATCCCTTCAAGCAAAGGCTTTGGGTTTAAAGTCTGGCTTATTGATTAAACTGGCACTATCTCCCACAGCCTTTATCACAAACAAGCCCTCTCTCTCCGATAAAACATGAGCTTTGCCTTCGCTCTTTAAATAAGCCACAGCTCCATACAAAGTATCGGCTTTATATTTCGGAAAATAAGATTTAAAATCTTGTAAATTGGATAAAAAATAATGAAGGTCTTTTGGGGATAAAACTGTTTTCACCTCCACAATCACTACTTCCGTCCCATTGGCTACAATAATGTCAAACTCTGTCCTTTTTTGAACAGTGCCGTCTTTATTCATCAACTGTGCCTCCACATTGGGTAAGGTTTGATTTACTTGGATCCCCCTTTCCCTTAATAAATGAACCAGTTTTCCCTTAACCAAGGATTCCACTAAGTGACCCCATCGTTTATTAAAACGACCACCCACTTTTTGTATCATACGCTCTGTTTTTGCCTGCTGGGCTTGGAATCTTTTCATCTCTTTTTCTGCTTCTTCCGCTCTTTTTTCCCAAGTTTCTTGGCGAGCTTGCCACTCTTTCTGGCGGATTTCTCGCTCTTTTTCTCGCTCTTTTTGATAAGCTTCTTGGCGAGCTTGAAACTCTTTTTGGCGGACTGAGATGTCTTTTAAGTTTTTTTGTGTCTCTCGGACAAGCTTCCAAACTTCATCTAAATCAGGTAAAGTGGATTTATTACTCATTATACCTCCTCCTTTTGATGGCTATTATTATACTGAAAAATTTTTGAAAAGCTATCCTCAATTTATTTTTTTAATTTATCAGAGGCAGGAAATCTCTGATAGTGGTTTTTCTGCCCATGAGCTCATCAAAATAAAAGTCTTTTAAAACTATTCCAACAGGAATCCTTTGGTTTCAGCTGATTGATATGGGATATTTTGGACACAATGTCTCCAAGATAGAGTTCATAGCCAAGCTTGGCCACACTAATACCTAAATAAACACCTATAACTTCTCCTCTATCATTCATTGCTGGACCGCCACTCATTCCCTTAGTTTCTTTTCTGAATCCATTAAATTTTGGATTTTTTTTAAGTTTTTCAATGCTCATATCAACTCCTTTAGATTTCGCAACTTGTATAAGTTCAACTAAAGAAAATCTCGAAGGAATTCTATTTACTTCAAAGTGCCCCTCCCTATATGTAGTAGATTTAATTTCACTCTTAAGACTTGTAAAAGATCCACCAGCATAACCTAAAGTGTAAATAATGTCTCCCTTTTGGGCTGGTTTTGAGCTGAGTTTTAGAAAAGGAATTTCCACTTCTCCCTTGTCAATCCTTTCCACCTCAATTAAGGCTATATCATGCTCTTTTGAAAAAGCTATAATTTTTTTAAAACGAAAATGACCTATTGCCCCAAGAATCCACATTTCGGACAACCCGTTTTCCAAACCTTCTATAAAATGATGGGCCGTGACTAAAGTTGTAGGACTGATAAAAAAACCTGTCCCTTGCCTTCGTTCTTCATTGGATGTGATGGTAAGAGAACGGATAGCATTTTGTTGTTGTTGAATTGAAATAGGTGTTTTTGAGTAAGAGTAAAAAATTCTATTTTGACCAAAATTAGTATCAAGCTCCTCTGGCTTCACAGATTGCAAGCCAGAAGATTGCAAGCCAGAATACTCAAACTCAATTTCATTAGAAAAGGCAAGGCTTGTAATAAAGCAAGAAAAAATAAGAATTGTCCAAATAAAGATTTTTTTCATTATGAAATAATAACTAAAACAAAAAAGTTGAAAAATCAAGATCAAAATCCAAAAGTGAAAAAAATTACAATTTTCATCTGAATTTTGGAAAAAATATGGTAGGGGCTGAAGGACTCGAACCTCCGGTCCTCCGGTTATGAGCCGGATGCTTTAACCAACTAAGCTAAGCTCTCCCTGTTTTAATATCCCTACTCAGGTAAAGGCTTTAGGTTTAAAGTCTGGCTTATTGATTAAACTGGCACTATCTCCCACAGCCTTTATCACAAATAAGCCCTCTCTCTCCGATAAAACATGAGCCTTGCCTTCGCTCTTTAAATAAGCCACAGCTCCATACAAAGTATCGGCTTTATATTTCGGAAAATAAGATTTAAAATCTTGTAAATTGGATAAAAAATAATGAAGGTCTTTTGGGGATAAAACTGTTTTCACCTCCACAATCACTACTTCCGTCCCATTGGCTACAATAATGTCAAACTCTGTCCTTTTTTGAACAGTGCCGTCTTTATTCATCAACTGTGCCTCCACATTGGGTAAGGTTTGATTTACTTGGATCCCCCTTTCCCTTAATAAATGAACCAGTTTTCCCTTAACCAAGGATTCCACTAAGTGACCCCATCGTTTATTAAACCGCCCACCAACCTTTTGTATCATACGCTCTGTTTTTGCCTGCTGGGCTTGGAATCTTTTCATCTCTTTTTCTGCTTCTTCCGCTCTTTTTTCTGCTCTCTCTTCCCAAGCTTCTTGGCGAGCTTGAAACTCTTTTTGGCGGACTGAGATGTCTTTTAAGTTTTTTTGTGTCTCTCGGACAAGCTTCCAAACTTCATCTAAATCAGGTAAAGTGGATTTATTACTCATTATACCTCCTCCTTTTGATGGCTATTATTATACTGAAAAATTTTTGAAAAGCTATCCTCAATTTATTTTTTTATCTACAAAAATAAACAAAAAGGACTATTTTTTGAAGATTTAATCAGTTATACCAGTTCTTTTTAAAAATTTCTGCTTTTTTTACTTCTGTTTTGACCGGAATTTTCAACTGTGATCAGTATATTTGTTTGTTTTACTAAAGCGTGCAATTATTGCCTCCAGATGGGGGCCATTTACAGGTTTTGTGTGACTATGCTCTCTTATAAAACATTGATTTTCTACATAACTGACTTTGATTTGAGGTTCTATTTTTAGCCGAATTACAGAAAATCCTTCATAATTGATTGTATCTATATTTTTTAAAATGCTTGTTTTAAGATGATCTGAAAAATCTACTTTTTTAAATTGAGATACAAAAAGATCAACATACTCTTCAACTGTTTTTTCCTTCAATCGGGCTTCCCTATCCACCCCAACCACATAAAATCCATTAACCTTTTTAGGAGTTATGGAATCTATTTTTTTTATTTTATCAGCATGTTCTTTTCGATCTGCAACTCCAATATGGATATACCCCTCTTTTCCCGGGCCAAGATTGGCTATGCCACAAGCTGTTTGAGTCAATTTTTTAATCAAAGCTTTACCAAAAGCTCTGGAAGTATCTAATTGTAATAATCCTTGCTTAAACTCATAATGAGGAGTTTCAATTTTAGATCGCCGGAGAGAGTTTTCAAAATCCATTATTAAGCCCGGGCCATGTAAAATTTGCAGAGGCTCTTTTTTGACAAAATGGCTTTGAATAAGCCCTTTAACTTTAGCAATATTGTTTTTTCTCTCCTCTGAAGTGGTGTGTCTGGATTGGATTCTTAAGCTTTGGTGCAAGTCCTTCAAAGCTTTTAAAATTTTTGCATTGTTTTCAGGATATCTGCTTTCTTTGATCACTAAATCATAAAAAGCCATGAACAAAGCATAAAAAGGAGCTTTCATAGAGGAGGCGGTGCTTTGTCCCATAACTGTTTTTCGCAAAGCAGTAGGTTTTGAACTATGCTTTCTTATTGTTTTATCAATAAGCTCAATCAAAAATTTTATCTCATGTTTAAGTTTATCTTTTCCATAAACTCTAAGTTTTGTTTCTATAATTCCCGCCTCTTTTGGAGAGCTGTATAAGGCGTCAAGCTTATCTTTACTTTTTGCAAAAAAAGAGGGAAGGTGCAAAATACTGGCTGAAATATCCGCGATCATATCTTCATCTTCGCTTTGCCTCAGCTGTTTTGTGGATAAAATGCCATGATGACACCAAAAAGTTTCTTCTGCAATAATTTTATAACCATGAGATTCTTTTTTTGTATCAATACTGATAACCGGCATTTTAAAAAGCTCAAGATCATCAGAAGAGTCGTCACCGCGAACTTCAGATGAGATTTTTCTTACCAGATCAGAAAAGCCGGTCACCACGCCCGCTTGTCGCTTATCTTGATTGCTGAGTTGTCTTCCGCTGGAGTTAATTCGTGAAAATACATCATTGATCTTTTTTTTATCTTCAACAGAAAAAACAGTGACCGCTAACTGGTAATTTAATAATTTAGCACACTTATCCTTGGGCAAAAGAGGACCTACCTGTTTTGGCTTATACTGGTTTGATTTAAAAAATCAAGTTTTTTTGATAAAGGTTTAGTTTTTGGCATTATGAGTTTTCCAAATCTTTTGGATGTTCTATAATATGTTTCTATGAACTCATTTTTAACTGGCAAGCAAAAAGCAGAGCTTTTAACTTTTCTTCGTTTGGAAAGGAATCGTAGGCGAGCGGATCGTATCCGGGTTATTTTGTTGCTGGATAGTGGAGAGTCTGTCACCGATATTGCGAGATTTTTATTTTTTGATGAAGGAACTATCAGAAACTGCAAAAGGCGTTATGAAGAAGGAGGTTTGTCGAGGTTGGTTTATGACGATCATAGAGGTCGCATGTCGTATTTATCTGAGGAACAACGGAAGAAACTGGTTTTGGAGTTGGAGTCAAAGGTATATCCCACAACAAAGGCAGTTGTTTTATATGTTCAAAAGACATTTGGGGTTGTTTATACTGTGAATGGAATGACGGCTTTACTTCACAAGTTAGATTTTTCATATAAGAAGCCAAAGGGTGTGCCTGGGAAGGCTGATATTGAGAAGCAGAAGGTGTTTATTCAAAGATATCGCAGGATAAAAAAGAGAGGTGATTTAGTGTATTTTGCGGATTCAACTCATCCTATGCTCAATCCTGTAATATCATCGGGTTGGATTAAGAAGGGGGTGGAGTTTAAGGTTAAAACTAATTCAGGTCGTGAGCGGGTGAATATAAATGGTGCGATAGAGATAAATAGTTTAGATTTTGTCAGTAGAAGCTGTGAGAGGGTTAATAAAAATTCAATGCAGGAGTTATTGCGAGCTGTGAGGGCGAGACAGCCTATGAGGGATAAAAGGTTGTATTTGGTTTTAGACAATGCACCATATAACAGGGCCTTTCAGGTGAGGGATTTAGCGAAAAGTTTGGATATTACTTTGCTGTATTTGCCTCCATTTTCTCCTAATTTGAATCCTATTGAGAGGTTTTGGAAATTTGTAAAGAAGAAGACAATGGCTAATGTGTATTTTTCAGATCTTAAAACTTTTCGTAAAGAGTTGATGCTGTTTTTAAGAGGTGTTAGAAAATACAGGGCTGAATTGTCCATGCTTATTACTGATAATTTTCATGTCATCGAAACCTGAAAATTCAAACAAGACCAGTATAAATGAGCCTTTTTCCCCTTCTAATTTAGCTGTAAGAAATACTTTTAAATCAAAATATTTACCACTTTCCAATGAATAGCTGGTTTCAATAAATGTGAATATAGCGTTTAACCTTTGCATCCCATCGATGATGTCATAACAGGAATTGGCCTTTTCAGCTAAAAGAATTAAAGGAAGAGGATAGCCTAAAAGAATACTGTCAATTAGCTTTTGTTTCTCCGCCACAGTCCAAACCAGCTTTCTCTGATAGTGACGATTGACCCACAGTTTGTTCTCTCTATACCAAGTATAGGCTTCTTGGACACTGACTCCTCTGGGGCTTGTGCTCATAAAATCCTCCTAAAAAATACCTACTACATATATTAAAAAATAGCAACTATTAAAATGGCCTATTTTTTCAAAGTCTCTTGACTTTGGTCCACTTTTTTCCCTCATACCAACTTTGGTTCTTGTTTTGATTCCTAATCTGTAATAAAAGGAAAATGCAAAATGAAACAGGGAAACCCAAACACCGAGTTAAAAACAACTGATCCGGATATTTTCCACTGTATAGAGCAAGAGGCCAAAAGGCAAGCGGAAGGCTTAGAGCTTATTGCTTCAGAAAACTATACCTCCTTAGCCGTCCAACAGGCCCAAGGTTCCCTTTTAACCAACAAGTATGCAGAGGGCTACCCCGGTCGCCGTTATTATGGAGGTTGCCAATATGTCGATCAGTGCGAATTGCTGGCTATAGAGCGGGCAAAAAAACTTTTTTCTGCCCCTTTTGCCAATGTCCAACCCCATTCTGGTTCTCAAGCCAATATGGCTGTTTTTTTAGCTGAGCTAAAGCCAGGGGATAAAATCATGGGTTTAGATCTGTCTCACGGAGGGCATTTAACACATGGATCTCCAGTTAATTTTTCTGGCTTTTTGTTTCAGTCTGTTTTTTATAAATTGAATGAAAAAACTCAAAAATTAGATTTTAATCTTATAGAGGACCAAGCCAAAAAAGAGCAGGCCAAAATCATTATTGCCGGTGCCAGTGCCTACCCACGCATTATTGATTTTAAAATTTTTAAAGAGATCGCGAAAAGAAATGGAGCTTTACTGTGTGCGGATATGGCCCATATTGCCGGCTTAGTGGCCGGAGGCCAACATACCTCGCCTGTTCCTTATGCAGATTATGTGACCTCCACAACACATAAAACTTTAAGAGGCCCCAGAGGAGGATTTATCCTCTGCCAAGAGGAAGAAAAGGCCAAAAAAATCAATTCAAAAATTTTCCCTGGGATCCAAGGAGGACCTTTAGAACATGTCATTGCCGGAAAAGCTGTGGCCTTTGCCTCAGCCCTAAAGCCCTCTTTTAAAAATTATGCTCGGCAAGTGGTTCAAAATGCCAAAACTTTGGAAAAGGTTTTTCAAAAAGAAGGTTTAAAAATGGTGACGGGAGGAACAGACAATCATCTTTTACTACTGGATCTTTCCGACCGGAACTTAACAGGTAAAGAGGCTGAAAAGGCTTTAGAAAAAGCAGGTTTGACTGTCAATAAAAACACGGTTCCTGGAGAAAAAAGGTCCCCTTTTGTCACCAGCGGAATTAGGATTGGGACTCCTGCCCTTACCACTCGCGGGATGAAGGAAAAGGAAATGGAACAGGTGGGCCTTTGGCTTACTCAACTGATAAAAAATATTCAAAACGAATCGCTTATTTATAAAATTCGCCAAGAGGTGAGAGAGCTTTGCTCTCAATTCCCCCTCTATCAATGATTTTGCTGAGGCACAGTATTTTCAGGGATTAAAGGAACAGAAAATATATTGTTATTTGTTAAAGGATCCAGAAGTATCTGGCTTCTTCCTATTTCTGCAAACCAGGAATCCATATACTCATCAGAGTCCTCTGGATAATGATAAACTCCGGGGGAAAAGCCGGTTTCATTAAACTCCCTCATCATTAAACTCAAACCCAATGATTCTTCTATAGGAAAGGGGTAGTTGATGAACATGTTTTCTGGTGCTTGGTTCAAACCGCTGTTTTGCAGGATCTCTCCATTATCCCCTTCTATAGCTAATTTTAAAAGATAAAACATTTTCACAAACTCCCTTCGGCCCCGTAAAATTAACATAAAGGGGCGATTGGCCAAATCATAAAGATTGAGAAACTGAGAGTTATTGGCCTCTACCTGTTGAGAGACATAGTAATAGGATTCGGTAATTTTCTCAGTGTTATTTTTTTCCCGCTTTTGAGTGGGATTGCAAAGGATAAGCCCCGGGCGAGAGACAATTAGTTTTTTTAATGTTTTTTGCTCCAGATCTTCATGCCAAATATCCTCATAAAGTTCCGGCTCCCCTGCACTCAGTTTAGCCGAAAAGGCATTGGGCCGGGGCTTTATCACAAGACATTTTTGAAACTTTGTCACGCCTAATGTGATTTTGGCTTCCCCCACGGTCAAATAAACCCCTTCCCCCACACGAGCATCATAAGCCCTCCGGGCACTATTGGATTCATTAGAGTTGGCTGACTGGCTCATACTGCCACTCAAATTCAAACCGGCATCGAAAAAAGACAATGGACGCGAGCCTCTTCCCATCGAGCCAAACTTTGCACCTATATCTGCTTTTCCGGAAACAGATAGGCTCCGGCCCCTTTGGGCAGTCCAATTCATATAAGATCCAATAGAAGCATTGCTGGAGACAAAAAAGTTTCTTAAAAAACCGCTTTTCCATTGAGGATCATTTTTTGAAATTTCACGAACTATCATTTTGTTCTCAAAATTAAAAAACTCATAAGGATTTTCAAGACAGGTCTTAAGTGGAGGAAATGATTTCCCGCTTTTGTAATTCAGCACATTATTTGTATTAAAAATGGGGGAATGTTTGTTGTTTTCCAAACAGGGCAGGTAGTTTTGAAGGCAAGCTCCGTCATATTTTTCGCAAAACTCATGATCGGGATTGAGAAGGCAAAAATCCCTGGTTTTTGAAACACAAAGGCTTTCCCCATTACAATTTTTACCATAGGGATTGCGGAGGCATTTATCTTTACAGAGGCTAAAGGAGCTATCCTTCCGGCATTCTTCCTCAAGCAGATGATGGCAAGAGGAAGAGGCCACTGGATCTTCAGGGCAAAATTCCTCTTTGTTTTTATTAGTATCCCTTTGCAAACAGTGATCGGCTACAAGACAGCTGGCGTATTCGCGATAACAGCCAGAAAGCTTATCCTTCTCTTCCGTTGCCTCTCCTCCCTCCTCTTCAGCATTCAACCATTGCATTAAATCATTTAAAATATATCCTTTTTCATCATAAGAGGACATGAAGTTATCAAAATCACTTTCTAAAATTTGAAGATAATCAAAATTCTGAATGTATTTTGTGTAAGCACTGAGCATCTGCTCTTTTTTCAAATAGTCTTTAAGATAGAAATCAAACCAAAACAGGCACAGGCTTTTAGAAAAAGCCAAAACTCCCGGATCGAGCCGGTTGCTGTTTTTTACTCCCTGCTCAATAAAACCAGAAATATTTATGGGATCTTCTATAATTTCTTTTAAAACCTTTTTTTCTCTAACTGGTCTTTCTCCCCAGTAGGATGTTAAGGAGCTATTACCATCTGCTGAACAAAGAGGGCAGTAAATGAGTTTTCTGTATTGAGCCTCTTTTTGATCTTCTTTCTCAAAGTGTTTCAACATATCCTCATCTACTTCAATACTACTTGGAAGTTGTGGTTTTTTTACATAAATCTCTGTGAGTTTTTGATAATAGCATTTTTCATATCCCTCTTCTTCAGAAGATAGAAAAAGATAATTAGAGCATTTTTTTATATTTTTAAAAAACTTTTGTTTTTCCTCATAAGAAAGAAGACTTAAAATGGCCACCCCAAGAAAATACCGATCCTTGTGAAAACTTTTAACAGCTGTCTCCACTGCCTGAGATACATATTCTCGTGTGGCTGTATGGCATGCTGTGCTCTCCCTTTGAGAGCTTTTGCAAAGCTCAAAGCTCTGCTCTAAAGCCTCATCTTCGCTCACTAACTCATTATCTGAAATGATTTTAAAAATAGAAATTAAAGGATCTCTCCCTTCTGATATATCTCTTATATTTTTTAGATAACTTGTTAAAATAGATACTTGGCACTCCTTAGCTCTATCTTGAAGACCTAAGAAATCCGCAAAATGAGCCTTGCATATTTTTTCTATTTTAGTTTTTAAAATCTGTTGATCTTCTTTAGGGAACTGTTCTAAAAAACTGAGATCATTTAAAGTCTCAAGATCTTCTAACTCTCCCCCTTCTTGAGAAAGATAACTCTCAAAAGAGGATTGGATGTCTTTTAAAAACTTTTCACCTTCATTATCTCCTTCAGACAAAGTGATAAGACGAAGACTCTCTTTTTGTGCAAAGTTTTTTAGCACATCAAATTGCTGGTTGGCTTCCTCCCTTTTTCTATAATCCTCAGTTAATGGGGAAAGAGCAGAACCCTCAGCAAGATCCACACAAGAGGCCATTTCACTTTTTGTAGGCTCAATGAGAGAGGATGCTGAGCCATTAGAATCCAGTAAAGCTTTTTGGACAGCTACTGCTTGTTCTTCTGAATAAAGCTCGTTTACACAGCCAGTATTTTCCACAAGTGATTTGGGCAATGTGGCCGTTTTTTGTGTCTCCTCTCGCCCATTCTCTTCTCGTCCATTTGTAGAGAAATTAAAATGCCGGTATTTTTTCCCTGTCTCCGATTGATTTATAATTTGATCGGTATCAATATGCTTTGCTGGTTGCAGGAGATTCCAGTTATCTAAGTTTTGAATATTAAAAGCCCCTACATAAGGAGAATTTTCCAGTTCATGATCAATAAATGGGGTCCATTTGGTTTTTTCAGTGTTTAAAAAACAATTTTTATCCTCTTCATTATATTTGAATCTGTGAGGATCTGCTGGATGAATCTCTATAACAATAAGATTCCGGGAGGCAATATAATAAAATTGTTTTGTGGATAAATAAATAGGCATGTAAAAGTTTATAAAATTGGCCTTAGCTTTTACAACAGAGTCGGTATGAGTAATGTATCTTGCTCCCTCCAAGGGGATATCCCCCGAACGGACCCTGTTATTTCGTGCACTGTTTAAGTTTTCTGTGGTTTTTACCCGGCTAAAATATTCAGAGCTACCTGTCTCTTGAGGATTTCGAAGGATAAGAACTCTCACTAAGTAATGACCATCTCTTAACAGCTCACGGGCATTATGCTGGAGGCCAAGGGACAGGTTGTCCGGCCTTCGGATAAAGGGCTGAAACAAAAGATAAATCCTATGAAAAAGATGAATATTGAGCAATTTATCTAAGCCATAAGAGGGAAACAAATTAATACTTCGGAACTGATTAATAATGAGTTTGGGCTTGTCTATCCCTTTGGTATTGAAACGGATAATGTTTTCATCTAAGTTTTGTGCATCCTGAAAGGCCTGGAAAGCCCTTTGCCAGGGGCTAAGGGCCAATCGCACCTTCCCATAGAGGTTCAAGCTTTCAGATAAAATATGAACATCCACCTGAAAATATCTTTGCCGGTCATAAATATTATGTCTTAGCTCAATAGGAATGGATATACAGCCACTTCCATCGGCCCGGAACAATTGTTTTTCATCATTAAAATAAATTTCCTCTATACTTTTCTCTTCAGTGTCCTTTTTAATGTTTTTCTCAATATCCTTTGTTGGCCTTTCTAAAAAGACACGAAAAGACTCATTATTTAATTTCTTTTGGCTGTCTAAAACATCTGTGAGGCAAATCTTTCCTACAAAAACTACAGTTCTTTTAACCACATTTTCTTTATTTTTTCGCTCCTCACAACTTGCATCCTCACCAATTGCACTCCCACCAATGTGAGATAGCTTATACTCCCCATGGCCATCCAAGTGAAGGGGATAAAAATTCACCCCTTCGAAAGAACCTTCATTTATATTGAGCACCTCTCTTTCTTCCCGATCGCTTTTTTTAGTTAACCAAAACCATGAGTGGGTTTTTCGAAGAGGTTTAGGAACTGTTTGAATTTCCATACTATTTACAATGTTCAGCTCCTGATTCGTATTTAAAATTTGTCTGTATTCTTCATCATGAGCTGTTTCAATAAAAAAATCATTTCTCTCATGTTGAAAGTTTAGGTTAATGCTATAAACCCCTTCAAATTTTTTAAAGGGCAGTCCTTTAGAGGGTTTTATACGAATGGCCAACTTATACAAAGCATTTTGATTAAAATAAGAGAGATCGATAAGGCAAACTAAACTTAAAGATTCATTTGTCCGGTTCAAGTTGATACCCTCTTTTTTACAAATCTCTTCGTGAAGAAGATAATTTTTCCCGTTGGCCATAGGGGATATCAGCAGATGAGCCTCTACATCATATTCCCCCCCGCTAAGCTCTTTATGGGCCAGGGTTTGGCTCATGTCTAAAGTTCTAAGCTCTAAAGGAATGTAAAGTGACATTTGAGCTTGCCTCTTATAGCAAAAACGAGGATCAGCATCTGTTTCGCAAGGCTTTTGATATTTTTTTAAAAACTGACGAATGTTTGTGGTTCCCGGTTTTTCTCTTGGTTGATTTTGGTTGGGATTGGTCTCTCGAATCTGTAAAGAGACCATAGGAGCCCATATAAGAGGTCTTTCCTTCTTTTTTACTTTTTCAAGATAGCTTAAGCCTTTAGACTTATAATTTTTTGGTTCGTTAAAAATAGAATGTCTCCGGGAATATTCGCAACGGGTGTCTAAAATAAAGGGCAGGCCATTTTCTATATCCTTTTCAGAAAGCCATGGATTGACTGCCATAGGCACAAGCTCTGCTCCAGCATAAGCCCCTTCTTCTTTTTTAATACTTCTCTCAAGCCCAATCCAAAACGGCTGAGCTGTGTATTTGTATCTGTATCTTTCCTGCCATTGAATACATCCTTGAGTATCGGAAACCACTTTAACCTTTTCCACCTGTCCTTTTTTTTGATTTTCTACACTACTGTAATATTCTACAACAAAAGGTGCGTTTTGAATGGGGTTGTCTTGGCGGATCCAGTCTTTCATGCAAGTTCTTAAATTTAAAACAAAGCTTTCTGCAAGGCCATCCGCTCCGGAGATAACAGTGATGGCTTTTTCATTAGGAGATTTTGTGATCTGACTGACCACAAAGGGGGCACTTCCCGCGGAACATTCTTTAATGTCTCCTATGACTGTGGACTGAGTGGGCTTTTCCCTTTCCCAAAAAGCACAAGAAGATAAAAAAGCCAAACTACAAAAAAGAGTCTTAAGAGGGCCGGTGGCCTCCCCTTTCAAAAAATAAAAAAACATTTTTTTAAACATTTTTTAAACCCCAGTTCAAATAGGAATATAATTTGTCATTAAAGAAAAAGAAAAGGAAAAAGAAGAACCCTTAGGTGATTTGTCGGGATAGTTTATGGGTTGGCTGTAGACAAACCTTAAACCCACAGTCAACCCCGAATCGTAAAAATGATTTTGAGCCTCTGCTAAAAAGCCTCTTTGGTTGTTTCGCCCATAAGTCTCGCTACTGTAGTAAGCGACAGAGCTGTCAGACTGGTTGGCAAAAAACTCCCCCTTCAATTTGATTTCCATAATGTCATCGTAGTTGTGATAAACCGTGCTATAAAGCCTCATCCCCTCATTGTGAGTGTTTGGTGCTAAAAAATTATATAACCAAATTCCCCCCACTTCCACAATCCAAAAAGTAGAAAGACTTTTTTTTATCTGGATATGATTGTGAAGCCCCAAAAAAGGGTATTTAAAGGTGGAGGAACTGGCCGTCCGCTCTATACTGTTGCCATAGATCCGGCTCCTGTCCGCCACAGCGGGTGACAAATTATGATAGTAAAATAAAGTCAGTCGCTCCTCTATACCTAAGTCAAACAGAAAATCTGGCTCAACAAAAAAAGCAGAAGAACTGAAAAACCAAGGAGGAGATTTTAAAACCTCAGGCTCCCTTCGGACTATCTCTGAAGCATTTTCAGGAATAGCTGTTTGCAATAAAAAGGACAAACTATAAGGAGGGTAAAATTCAAAAGAAAACTCACCGAGCAGGCTGGGGAAGCTTTTGTCTGAAGTCAAAAGTGGAGCTTTTAAAAAATTTTGCTGGATACTTCCCGCTTGAATGGCGAAAGGGCTTTCAGAATGCCATTTAAAAAAACCTTCCAAAAGGTAAAGCCCCCTTTGCCGATCGTCCCGATCGTAAATAGATTGAGTAAAACCGTTTCTCCCGATAATCAAGCCCTTTGTGTGAAAAGATAAAAATTCTGTCATTTTGAGATCCAGTTTGCCGTAAATCTCATTACTGACAATGGCGTTCATTGTGGCTTTGTCGGATAGGATTTTAGTTTCAAAAACAGTTTTCCAAAAAGCTTTCAAACTTCTATTTTCTTGAATCTCTTCATCTAAGAAGATGTCTTCATTAAGAGATTCCCAGGATCCTTCCTCACTCACCAGCTCAGAGGACATTAAAACCGGAGGGATAGAAGGCTCAGCTAAAAGAGCAATAGGCCATAAAAAAATAAACAAAACAAGGGTCTTTCCCAACTTAAGTGGGGATAACTTATGCAATCTATTAGTAAGCTTTTTCACAGGTCTTTATAATAGCATAAATCCATAGCTTAAAAACATAGAGAGGGCTTTCTTAAACAAAATTTGATATTTCTACTTGAAAATTGAAACAATCTTAACACTTTTTTTGAGCAGATCTCCATTATGTGCCACATTTTAAGAACTTTTAAGTGTTTTGAAAAAGCTTGCTAAAAAGCTCAGGGCCTTAAACCCACAGTCAGCCCCTCTGAGGTGGGGATTAAAGCCCCCTTCCAAAAAGAGGATATGCGGAGGTTAAACTCTTTCATTACTTCTGTAGCTTTAGGTTTTAGAGGGCGACTGGCCCCCCCATAAACCGCACCAAATAAAAAGCTGTTGTCCGCTACCAACAGACCTTCTTTTTTTAAATGCTTTTCTGCCCAGGAGAGATACTCTAAATAGGATTCTTTATCAGCATCAATAAACAACATATCAAAAGGGGCTGAAGCGGTTATGGTTTTCAAACTCCCTTGAGCCGGACCTGATAGACAGTGGATTTTTTGGCCTATTGATGAGTTTTTTAAAACTTCCTGAGCTTTTTTTTGCTTTTCGACAGAGTAATCTAAAGTCCAAATCTTCCCATCTGCGGGAAGGGCACGAGCCATACAGAAGGCAGAATAGCCATAAAGAGTCCCTATCTCCACTATCTTTTTGGCTTTAAAAATTCGGGTTAAAAACTCTAAAATTCGCCCTTCATGTAGGGAGATTTGCATGCCCTCCAGCCCCTCTTTTTGAGCTAATTTACGAAGGGCTTTTAAGTAGGGATCCTCTGGGCCGAACAACCCATCCATATAAAGAGATTTTTTGGTTTTTTTTGTCCTTGGCATGAGGATTGCAATTTACCAAAACCGCCCTGACTTGACAAGAGGTCTAATAAAAAATCGTCAAAAACAAAGCCTCCAGACTTTTTAACAAACTGACAAAAAGGATAGAAATTAAAAGAGTTTCCAGACCTTTATTTTTTTTGCTCTCTCTTCCTCGGGGTTTCTTCCACTTCATAGTCTGATTCTGTCACACAATTCTCACTTAATCTTTTCAGTTTTATGCTTAGCACAATGGCTCTATCTACAAGATTTTTCTCTTGTTCTATAAGTTGTTTTAAAATATTTCCCATCCGATTGATTTGTCGCATGCTAAGTCTTAAATCTTCGGTAATTCTTGAATCCTGGGCAAAGGCGATAAAGAGTCCCCAGTTTACGCCAGTCATTCTTTGTAGTGCAATATATTCATCCTTAATTCTGGAAAGAGAGTCGAATAAGTTGCCCCACTCTCTGCCCTCACAGTCCCCTCGGGGTTTGTTAGACGGAGCGGAAATAGCCAGTGGAACAAATAAAAAGAAAATCAAAAAAACAAGATAACGAAACATAATAACCCCCCTCTTTTAAAACAGGAAACAACTCTAATTTAAAATTTATAGAAAAGCTTTTCAATTTTTTAAAAAAAAACTGGCCCTTAGTTGGTCGCCCGTGAAAAAGCTCTTGTTCTTTATCGCATAAGCAAAAACCAACGGTGAGGGTCTAAGGTATTATTGTCCTGAAAAAGAATGGTCTTTTGCTTATGCGATCTATTAAATATAGACTTTTTTCATGGTTAAAGTCCAAAATGGATTCCCGTTTTCACGGGAATGACTGTCTATCTGCTTTTGCCCAAAGCCACAGCATGAGGGTCCAAGGTATTGCCGTCCCGAAATGCTGTGGCTTTGGGCAAAGAACCTAAAGAATTGCCTGTGAAAAGCTTCTGCCCTTACTATCGTATAAGCAAAAACCAACATGAGTAAAATTAGGTCCATCTTACTTTACTCGTGAGTAAAATCAGGTCCATCTGACTTTACTCATGGATAAAATCAGGTCTGTTTTACTGAGCATTTGCGGGATGACTTGCTTTTTCACATAGGACTATGATAGTATTTATATACTTATGAGTGAAAGATACCTTAAAAAAACCATTAAAAAAGATTTAAAAAAGAAGATGGTTTTCCTTTCCGGCCCCCGTCAAGTGGGCAAAACCACCTTTTCCTTAAGCTTTTTAAAAAAAGGCTCGGAGAGCCATCCCACCTACTTAAATTGGGATTCTAAAAAGGACAGAAAAAGAATACTGGCCGAACAACTGCCCCCTAATGAAAAAATTTTGCTATTTGACGAACTGCATAAATACTCTCGCTGGAGAAATTTATTGAAGGGGCTTTACGATAAAGAAAAATCAAAAAGGCACTTCCTCATCACAGGCTCAGGTAGCTTAAAACATTATAGTCGCGGGGGTGATTCCCTTCAGGGTCGTTACTTTTCTTACCGCATGCACCCCTTTTCTCTCAGAGAGTTAAACCCTCGTCCCACAAAAAAAGACTTGAAGGATCTTCTAAACTTGAGCGGTTTTCCAGAACCTCTTTTTGCTGGATCAAAAAAAATCTACATGAGATGGCAAAAAGAAAGAGCGGATGGGCTTGTTCGAGAGGATGTTCGTGACTTAGAAAGAGTCAAGGAATTAGACATTTTAGAAACTCTTGTGTCAGCCTTGCCAGAAAGAGTAGGCTCTCCCCTATCGATCAAAAACTTAAAAGAGGATTTAGAAGTTTCTCACGAAACCGTGGAAAGATGGATCTGTATTTTAGAAAGCCTTTTTGTTTGCTTTCGCATTTTGCCTTTTGGTCCGCCTCGCATTCGTGCCGTCAAAAAAGAAAAAAAGCTTTACCTTTACAACTGGACTTCTATTGAAAAAGAAGGGCCGAGATTTGAAAACTTAGTGGCGAGCCAACTGCTCAAATATTGTCACTTTAAAGAAGATACTGAAGGAGAGAAATGGGACCTGAGATTTCTTAGAGATACAGACAAAAGGGAAGTGGATTTTGTTCTTCTTAAAAACAAAAAACCTGTCTTTGCTGTGGAGTGCAAGTCAGGAGACTCCCAAGTTTCCCCTTCTATTCGCTACTTTAAAGAGAGGACAAATATCCCTGGCTTTTATCAAGTTCATCAAAAAAATAAAAATTATGAAAAGGGAGGGGTGAGGGTCCTGCCGTTTGAATTATTTTGCAAAGAGCTGAAAATGCCTTAGTTTAGTGCAAAAAAGGCTGGACATAGCCCTACACAGCACAGTAAACTGCTATTATGTCTGCTTTTCTATCAATAAAAAATCTTCAAGTAGAATTTAAAACAAAAGAGCTTTTTGTTAAAGCTCTAAGAGGAGTGTCCCTTGATATTACAAAAGGAGAGGCCTTAGGGGTGGTGGGCGAATCGGGATCGGGGAAAAGTGTGACTGCATTAAGCATTATAAGGCTCATCCCTCAACCGCCGGGGGATATTAGCCAAGGGCAAATCCTATTTAAAGGGAAGGACCTGCTCCAACTCTCTGAAAAGCAAATGCGTCAAGTGAGAGGCAATCAGATCTCTATGATTTTTCAAGAGCCTATGACCAGCCTGAATCCTGTTTTCACCGTGGGCTATCAAATTGATGAGGCTTTAATTTTGCACCAAAACAAAAACAAAAAAGAAGCCCGGGAAAAAACTATTGATCTGTTAGATCAAGTGGGAATATCCCAACCCTCCCGCCGGGCACAATCTTACCCGCATGAGATGAGTGGCGGGCAAAGGCAAAGGGTGATGATTGCCATGGCCATAGCTTGCCAGCCCGATCTTCTTATTGCTGATGAGCCGACCACAGCCTTAGATGTGACCATTCAAAAACAAATCATCGAGCTTATCCAAAATCTTCAAGAAAAGATGAAAATGTCTGTCCTGTTTATCTCTCATGACTTAGCTCTTATTGCTGAAATTGCTCAAAAGATTGTAGTCATGCGTGAGGGAAAAATCGTGGAGGCCGGCCCCACTGAAGATGTTTTTAAAAAACCTCAAAAGGCTTATACTCAAGGTTTAATTGCCTGCCGGCCCAAACTGAACAAAAACTTAGCTCGCCTGCCCACAGTGAACGACTTTTTGACAGGGAAAACTAAAATCCTCCAAAACCTTCCGCTAAAAGTCCAAAAAGATTTCACCGGAGAAGCTTTGCTGGAAGTTAAAGGCTTAAAAAAATATTTCCCTTTAAAAAAATCTTTTTTTGGAAAAAGCCTCTCCTACATAAAAGCGGTGGATAATGTCTCCTTTGAAGTCCACAAAGCCAGCACTTTGGGTTTAGTTGGGGAATCCGGTTGTGGCAAAACCACTTTGGGCCGAACTATTTTGCGTCTTATCCAAGCCTCCGAAGGGCAAATTTTATACAATAAAACAGATATTCTTCAGTTGGATTCGAAAAAGCTCAAAGCTATGAGAAGGAAGATGCAGATTATTTTTCAAGATCCTTACGCCTCTTTAAACCCCAGAATGACTGTGGGAGCCTCTATTATGGAACCGATGATTATCCATAAGCTCTATTCCGACAAAAAACAGAGGATGGACAAAGTGGAATCCCTTATGGAGCAAGTGGGTTTAAACAAAAACATGACCAACCGCTACCCTCATGAATTTTCTGGTGGGCAAAGGCAAAGGGTTTGCATTGCTCGTGCCATTGCTGTTCAGCCGGAATTTATTATATGTGATGAGTCGGTTTCTTCCTTAGATGTCTCCATACAGGCACAAATTTTAAACCTCTTAAAAGATCTTCAAGACAAAATGAGTTTGACTTATATTTTTATCTCTCATGATTTATCTGTGGTAAAATTTATTTCTGATAAAATCGCCGTTATGCAAAATGGCCAAATTGTGGAATATAATGATCCGGATGAAATTTACAAAAACCCTAAAAACCCTTACACCCGTAAACTGATAGAGGCTATCCCTTCTGATTTAAAAACTGAAATGAAATAGACCGAGAGAGATCATATTTAAGGGGAGGTCCATAAAGTCTCCAACTGTTAGGGCTTTGTTATTTTTGTCCATATCCTCTTTTGTAAGAAGATAGCCATAAAGTTTCAGCTGTTAATTTGCCCTTTTAAAACCTATAGGTTGGCTTTTGTAAATAAAATAACCATACAAAGCCACGATTAGAAAAAGACAAATACTCAACCACTGCCCTTGGCTGAGCTGAAAAAATTGAAAACCAGTTTGAGGGTCGGGTTGCCTGTAAAACTCTGTTATTATGCGAAATATGAGATAACTGCTAATCCAAACCAAGCTCACTAAACCCGCCTTTCTGGCTTTTAGCCAGAAAATACAAACAATTAAAAAAGTGGCCAGCCCCCCCAACAATGCCTGATAGAGTTGAGAGGGATAGCGAAGGAAGAGTAAAGGCTCTAAAACAGCTCTTATTTCAGCCTGCCCTGAGTTTTGAACAATTAACCGACAAACATAAGAGATATAACCCTCATAAACCAAATCTCCATTAACTGCTTTAGAAACCCATTCCTCCCATACAGAGGCCGTAGGTATTTTAGCTGTAGAAGTCGACACTGAGGAGAGAGAGGGCAACAAAGTTTTAAGGGAAAGCAACTGTTTTTTATAGAGGTCCGGCTGATAGGCCCATAAATAAAGTTCAGTTGGGAAACGAACAGCCAACCAAGTTGAGCCTTCCACAACACGGCCATAAAGCTCTCCGTTTATGAAGTTGGCTATTCTGCCAAAAAAGATTCCAACGGAGCCAGCCACTGTGGCCCAATCCATTAAGGAAAAAACATTCAGTTTATGACGATAGCTATATAAAATTTGAGAGAGCAAAAGCCCTATAATACCCCCGTGGCTGGACATTCCCCCTTGATAGACTTTGAGTGCCCCCCAATAGGGAAAGGCCGGGTCAAAAGACAAAAAAAGATCGGTGTTATAAAAAGCACAATAGCCCAGTCGCCCTCCTACAACAGCCCCTATAGCTCCAAAAAAGATAATGTCCGAAATTTTAGAGGGATTTACTGAGATTCTCCCTTTTCGGACAAGATAATATCCGGCAAAATAAGCGACTATAACACCAAAAATATAAGCCAATGAATACCAGCGGATACCCCAATTCCCAAAAAAATGAATTAAATAAGGATCCAGCTGATGGTAATATGTCATCATTCATCCTCCGTAAAAAAACGGGCTTTCCGGTTTTTATGAGTAGATCTTTTGCACATGATCGCCTTTAAGGTTTCGGGCCTTTCTCCTCGTTATTAGAAAAGTTAAAAAGCTCTTTGTCAAACTGGTTGTAAGCTGAATATTCTAAGAGATTGTAAAGCTCTTTCCGGGTCTGCATTTTGGGCAAAAGATCTTTTTGGCGATCTTCAGCCAAAAGGCTTAAGCCCTCATCTACAGCCTTAAGGCTAAGTCTCCACAAACTCACTGGATAGATGACTATATTATAAGCCATCTTTTTAAAAACAGAGTAAGGGATGATTTCTGTTTTACCAAACTCTGTCATATTGGCTATAAGGGGGATAGAAAGCTCTGAGCGAAACTTTTCAAACTCCCCTACCGATTGCAAAGCCTCTGGGAAGATCATATCCGCTCCCGCCAACACATACTCCTTAGCCCGATCGACAGCTGAGTTTAAGCCCTCCACCCCTCTGGCGTCTGTTCGGGCAATAATTAAAAAATTTTTATCCTGCCGTGCCCTCACTGCGGACTGGATCTTTAAGACCATTTCCTTTGTGGGAATGAGTTTTTTTTTGTCCAAATGGCCACATCTTTTAGGGCAAACCTGATCCTCTATATGAAGGCCCGAAAGCCCTCTTTTCTCTAACTCATAAACCGCACGGGCACAAGACAGAGCAGAACCAAAACCAGTGTCCGCATCCGCAAGGGAGGGAAGAGAGGAGCAGGATATCAGCCCCCCTGCAAAACGAGCCAACTGGGATAAGTCGATAAGGCCAGTATCCGGAAAGCCATGGAAGCTACTGATCACAGCTCCAGAGATATAAATGCCATCAAAAGCCTTTTTCTCAATCAGGCGGGAAATCAGAGGGGAAAAACTCCCTACAAAACGAAGACAGGAGGAACTCAGCTGGCTTCTTAACTGTTGCCTTTGCTTTTGAATATTTACAGGATGAAAAATCATAGATATATCACCTTATGGCCCACAAAATGGCAATCTCCTTTTGCCTTAAGAAAGCCCCATAGAGTTTGAGCCTATAAAAACATAACTTTCAAAAATAGTCAAAACCTTAATAAAGATAAACATAGCCATCAAATCTTGACACAGGGAGGGCTTGGTTTTAGGCTCTTGACGAGCGGTTCTTGAAACATCTTCATAAAAAGTAATGGATAGCAAAATTTTTGATAAAAAACAATATGAAGGGGCTGTTCCCTCCACTCTTTGCTTAGGTTGTGGGCACGATCAAATAAGCCGTCACATTGTGAAGGCTTTTTATGAAAGCTCTGTCCCTCCTTTTCAAATAGCCAAGATTTCAGGGATTGGTTGCTCTTCAAAAACACCTAATTATTTTTTAAAACAGGCCCGTGGGTTCAATACCATCCATGGGCGAATGCCCTCTGTGGCTACAGGGGTTAAAATCGCTAATCGAAAGCTCAAAGTGTTAGGCATATCCGGTGATGGGGACACTGGAAGTATTGGCCTTAGTGGCTTTTTGCATACTGTGAGAAAAAACATCCCTATAATCTATATTGTGGAGAATAACGGGGTTTATGGTTTGACTAAGGGGCAGTTTTCAACCACTGCGGAAAAAGGCAGTTCCTCAAAGCGAAATAAGGAAAATCCCTTTCAAGCTATGAACCTCTGCCTGCTGGCCCTCTCCGCTGGTTGTGGTTTTATAGCTCGATCTTTTAGTGGGGACAACAAACAACTCACACAACTTTTAAAGCTGGCTCTGCTCTATGAGGGCTTTGCCTTTATCGATGTGATTTCCCCCTGTGTCGCTTATGGAAACGAAAAGGATTTCCCCCATAGCTTTAGCTCAATGAAGGAGAAAAAATCACCCTTACATGAAATAGACATTATTGTTGAAAGCCCCGCGATGGAAACAGAAATAAAAGAAGGAGTAAAGCAAAAAATTCCTTTACCTAATGGTGGAAATATTTCACTTTTAAAAATAAAAGATCATGATCCTACAAATAAAGAGAAAGCTCAGCAAATTTTAGAAAACTCAACTAAAAACAAAGAGCTGGCAACGGGCTTAATTTATTATAGAGAGCAGGCAAATTTTTTTAAAAAAACTGGAATTGAGCAAAATCTGATAGACTATAAAGAACAGGACATTCGCCTACAAAATAAAGACCTGAACAAAATCCTGAAATATTATAAGTGAGCTTAATTTATTCGCCAATGAAAAAGCTCAGCCCATCTTTCCTGCGAAAGCAAGAATCCAAAATATCGTCTTTTATAAATTTTTCACACAAAGGGCAAAAGCTCAATCCACCCAGTTAATCTTGTCTGTGTTTAATGCTCCGCTGTCCATAATCATGTCACGATATTTTGAGTCTATAAAAGCCCCTTTCAAGTCCGCCCCTGTCAATTTAACCTCTGTCAAGATCGCCCTTTCCAAGTTCGCCCCTTGCAAGTCGGCCTCTGTCAAGTCTGCCCTTGTCAAGTTCGCCCCATACAATCTCGCCCTTTCTAAGTTCGCCCCTTGCAAGATCGCCCTCTCCAATTTCGCCCCTGACAATTTCGCCTCTGACAAGTCTGCCTTTCTCAAGTCTGCCCCTGTCAATTTTGCCAATATCAAGTCCGCTCCCGCCAATTTCGCCTCTCTCAAGTTCGCCCTTGCCAAGTTTTTTTTCCCTTGTCTGATTTTTTTAATCAGCTCTACCTGTTTTTTATCGGGTTCTAAATCAGGCTCAAAAACATTCCGGCAGTTAGCAAAAGCCGGCAAGCTTATTAAAAGAATAAGGCTCAATAGTATTTTCATTGTGTAGGGTTATAGCAGGATGGCCGGGAAAATAAAGTCTTTTGTAAATTTTTCACACAAAAGGGCAGAGCTTTATTGTGAGGCTTTGTCTTTTAAGCTGGTCTTTTGCTTATGCGATAACGGACAGAGCTTTTTCACGAGCGACTTAATCGCCTGTGAAAAGCCTTGTTAAAAAGATTGCATTATTCTTCAATTTCTTTAAGCCATAGCTTGCTTTTCCATAAAAAGCACTTTATACTATTTTTTTGGATTCTCAGTAAGTTAAACACCAACTAATAAGGAGAATATACCAATGAAAATCAAAACTCAAAAAACTAAAAAAGAACTTGGGGAATTTTCGGTATTAAAGCCCGGAAATCATCACGACAAATTTTTTAAAAGATTCTATTCTCAGCCTCAATTTGCTGAGGAGATTGTGAGATTGATATTGTCTAAAGAGGAGTTAAAAGCCTGTAATCTATCAAAACTCAAAGTAGAAAAAAGCCTTTTTAAAGATAAGCAGATGGACTTGGTTTTGTCTTTTCCCCTAAAAAACTTTCCTAAAAGCCAGATCAGGATAGTCGTCCTGTTTGAGCACAAGTCCAAATATGACAAAAATCTCTTTAAGCAGGTTTTAAGGTATCAGACAAAGCTTTATGAGCAGTCCCAACAGAGGATAGTGGTAATTCCTGTTTTGTTTTATCACGGAAAAGTCCCTTGGAGTTGGAAGTTGTCTTTTCAGGAGGTTGTTTTAGGAGAGTTTTTTTTAAAAATTCCTCGATCTTTTAGAAAAAACATGTTAAATTATGGTTTGAGGTTATTGAATACAGGGGATAGGAGGGTTCAGAGGGTTTTTGATGATCGGAGTTTTAAGACGGGTCGGGTTTTACAGTTGTTGGACCGTGTGTGGTTTTTAAAGGATAATGAGCGGGAGTTGCGGGAGGTATTATTTGCTTTTTTTAGGGTTTTTAAGCGTGATGAGTGGATATTGGCTGTGGCCAAGTATTTGAGGTCGGCGGGGGTAAATATTAAGCTTTGGAACAAGTTGGAGGAAGAGGCTATTAAGAAGGCTTTATTAAAGAAAGGAGGCTATATGGACATAAAAGAGGAAATTCGGCTGGAAGGTCGCTGGGAAGGACGACAGGAAGGTCGGCAAGAAGGTCGGCAAGAGGGACGGGAGGAAGTTATCCGGAATATGTTGAGAGAAAAGCTGGATTTGGCTGTCATCTCTAAAGTGACGGGCCTACCTGTTCGAGAGATCAAAAAGCTTAAAAACGGTTCTTGATTCTTTTTTAGTTTGTTTGTCCGTGTTTTGTCACTTTAGAGATGGGCTTGTTTAAAAAGCTTCTTAGACACAGGAAACCGTTGTTCCTGTGACAGCAGGAATCCAGAACAGCTGGACTTCGTGAAAACAAGAGTTCTTTCCCTAAAAGCTTTTAAAAAGCTCTTTGGCTTTGTCTTTTAACCTGAATTTTTTGAGACTTATTTGATAGCTGAGGCTTTGGATATAGATAGAGATTAGAGAGAAAAATAGAGGGTTCTGAGGCTTATTCTATCCAGTTAATCTTTATGTAGCCTTTCCTGTTTTAGGCTTTCTGGTTTTAAGGCGTCCCAAGTAAAATCGTGTAGCTCTGTCCCTATTAAATACCCTACTCCCCCCCCATATCGCTCCAAGTATTATTGCCTCTCCCAATGTCTTCTTAACTCCAGCCCAATATCCTCTCTTAAATTCTTTTTCGTTCCATTCTGCCTGTTTTTCAGTTTCAGGATCAAAAGCATCATGGCAGTTATTAGCAAAAGTCGGCAAGTGCATTAAAAGGATAAGGCTTAATAGTATTTTCATTGTGTAGGGTTTATAGCAGGATTGTCCGGGAAAATAAAGTCTATTGTAAATTTTTCACAAAAAGGGCAGAGCTTAATCCACCCAGTTAATCTTGTCTGTGTTCAATGCTCTGCTGGCCATAATCATGTCACGATATTTTGAGTCTATAATAGCCCATGCCAAGTCTGCTTTTTTTAAAATAGCCCCTCTCAAGTCTGTCCCCCTCAATCGTGCCCATCTCAAGTCAGCCCTGTAAATGTTCATTATTTCGCTGACAGAATCATTTTTTACAGGCGACTAAACAATGCCTTAAGCTTGGCTTTTGTAATTTGAGGCAAAGGGGGGACTTCTAAAATCACGGGAACTTGCCCATAATGTTCTATATCCCTTTTGTTTTTTTTGTTTTTTGGGCCGGACAAAATCACCCCCGCAACTTCAAGCTGTCTTTTTTGTAAAACTGACAATGTGAGTAAGCTGTGATTGAGAGTTCCTATCCCGCTATGAGCCACAACAATTAAAGGTAGAGAAATTTTTTGCATCAGATCCATAAGGTTTTCCTTTTTATTTAAAGGAACATAAACCCCGCCAATCCCCTCAACAATTAAAAAAGAGCTTTTAGGAACAATAATATTTTTTAAATCTATTTTCCGGCCCTCTTCCTCTGCGGATTGATTGGGGGAGAGAGGGGCTTTAAAACTTTCTGAACTGCGGTGAATTTGAGATTTTGGTAAAAATTTTTGGATAAAACTCACATCACTGGGCTGACCTGTTTGAACAGGCTTCCAATAATCCGCTTTAAAATGTAGGCAAAGCCCCAGGGAGACGAGAGTTTTCCCCACCCCTGTGCCTGTTCCTGTCACAAAAAAACCTTTTTTTGTCATTGCGTAAATCTTCAGTTATTTTTAAATTCCAACCTCAAATCATTGGCTGTGACCTTTATTTTGGATTTTTTTGAAATCTCAGCTTTTAACAGCTTTTGGGCCAAGGGGTTTAACAACTCCCTTTGAATGGCTCGCTTAACAGGGCGAGCACCATAAACCGGATCAAAAGCTTTTTTAGATAAAAAAGAAAGTGCTTTTGAATCTAAGTCCAGCTTTCCCCCCTCTGTTAAGCGATCTTCTGCCCTTTGAATATGAATTTTAACAATCTGTTCAATTTGCTCCTTATCTAAAGAGTTATAAATAACCACTTCATCTATGCGGTTTAAAAACTCAGGGCGAAAATGTTTTTTTAAAACATCCATGATTTTTGTTTGTTTTTCATCCTCTTTTAAGCTTTCATCAGACAAAATATCAGAACCTAAATTGCTGGTCATAATTAAAGCCGTGCTCTTAAAATCCACAGCTCTCCCCTGCCCGTCTGTTAGCCGACCATCATCTAAAACCTGCAAGAGAATATTGAAAACATCGGGATGGGCCTTCTCTATCTCATCAAGAAGAATAATGCTATAGGGTTGTCGCCGGACCCTTTCCGTAAGTTGCCCTCCCTCTTCAAAACCCACATAGCCTGGCGGTGCCCCTACCAAGCGAGACACGCTGTGCTTTTCCATATACTCGCTCATATCTAAGCGAATGAGAGCTTTTTCTGTATCAAAAAGAAATTCTGCTAAAGCTTTCGCTGTCTCCGTTTTGCCCACACCTGTAGGACCTAAAAAGATAAAACTGCCCAAAGGGCTTTCCGGATCAGAAAGCTCAGCTCGAGCCCGGCGGATCGAATCACTTACAAGAGACAGAGCCTGATCCTGCCCTAAAACTCTTTTCCTCAAAAGTTTTTCCATAGAAAGCAGTTTTTCCACTTCCTTTTGCAAAACTTTTTTTAAGGGAATGCCTGTCCATTGAGAAACCACTTCAGCAATCTCCTCCGGCCCCACTTCTTCCTTCAAAAGTGAATGAGAAGAATTATCTCGTGCTTTTTCTTCCAGGGCAGAAAGCTCTTTTTTTATTTGGGGAAGTCGGCCATATTTTAACTCAGCGGCTTTGTCTAAAGCCCCTTCCCGTTCCGATCGCTCAATATCCTGTTTAATCAATTCCGTTTCCCTTTTGAGGGAACGAAGTTTTAAAATAGATCCTTTTTCTTTTTCTAACTGAGTTTTTAATGTTTTTGTTTGTTCCTTCAAGTCTTTTAAAATTTTTTCAATTTCTAAACATCGTTTTTTCTCCGCCGGGCCTTTTTCCTTAAGCAGAGCCTTTTTTTCCACCTGAAGATGAATGATCTTCCTTTGATTTTCGTCAATAACGGCGGGAACACTGTGAATTTCAATGTTCAACCGGCTGGCGGCCTCATCTATCAAGTCAATAGCCTTGTCCGGCAAAAAGCGATCAGAAATGTAGCGATGGGACAATTTGACCGCTGATAAAAGGGCCGAATCCTTAATGCGAACCCCGTGATGAGCTTCATACTTTTCCTTCAGCCCACGGAGTATAGTCAGAGAGTCCGCCACCCCCGGTTCTTTAACAAAAACAATTTGAAAGCGTCTTTCTAAGGCTTTATCCTTCTCAATAAACTTTCTGTATTCATCTAAAGTGGTGGCACCAATAGCCCTTAACTCCCCTCGTGCCAAAGCCGGCTTCAGCATCTGTCCGGCATCCATGGCCCCATCGGTTTTCCCCGCTCCAACCAAAGTGTGCAACTCATCTATAAATAAAAAAATCCTCCCTTCACTGGCTTTCAGCTCAGAGATTAAAGCCTTCATACGATTTTCAAATTCCCCTCGATATTTAGTCCCGGCAATCATTACAGCCAAATCTAAAGCCAGAACCTTCTTGCCAAAAAGAGCTTCCGGAACATCTTTTTTTAAAATGCGGAGGGCCAAACCTTCAGCAATGGCGGTTTTTCCCACCCCTGGCTCTCCAATAAGCACAGGGTTATTTTTTGTTCTACGAGACAAAACCTGTATCAGCCGGCGGATCTCGCTGTCCCTACCTATTACAGGGTCCAACTGGCCTTGTTCCGCCAGTTGAGTGAGATCGCGTGTGTATTTATCTAAAACATTGATTTGATCTTCCGGATGGGCCGACTGAACTTTTTTACCCCCTTTGAGCTTTTTAATTGCTGTTAAAAAGGCCTGGCGATCCCAATTCTGCCTTTCGGCTATTTTTTTAGCCACTCTTTGCGAAGAAGACAAAAAAGCCAACACAAAATGCTCTGTGGAAATATAAATATCCCCTTGTTTTTCGGCCTCTTTTTCCGAATCGGACAAAAGCCGGATCAGTTCATTGGAGGGGTAGGGAGGGGAGGAAGAACCACTGACTTTGGGAAGATGACGGACTTCTTGCTCCAAATCTTTTATCAACTCGGCCCTGCTGAGAGGCGAAAGCTCCACTATTTGAGAGGCCAAAGCCTCTTTTTGGCGTAAAATCTCTAAAATGAAATGAATCGGCTCTATACTGGGATTTTGATTTTTTTGAGCCTCTAAAACCGCCTCCTGAAAAGCCTCTTTGCTTTTTTGTGTCATTTTTTCCAGTAATTTTCTCATATATTTAATGTGTGGAGCTTTGCTTTTTTTGTCAACCTGGCCTTTTTTTAAACTTAAACATTTTTTTTGAAAAATAGTCTTGACAGCTTTTAGCAGGGGCAAAAAAATAAGCCTGTTGCCCGGCATTTTGAGCTGGGTATTGGTTCATTTTTTAAAACAAGGCTCTAATGTTAGTGGCCTGTGAAAAGTCTGTCTTTAGAGATCGCATAAGTAAAAGCTCTGCTTGTGCGGGGCAGAGCACTTTGGATACTCACCGCAGAGTTTTTGCTTTGCTGTGAAATTACAGAGCTTTTTCACGGGAGGCTGATTGAGGGCCAAAAGTAAGGAGTTTCCTAAATGAAAAAAACCGTTAAAAAACCAGTTAAAAAAAGAAAAAACATTAAACCTTTACCAAAAAAAAGCTCTAAAAAAGCAACAGCTAAAAAAAAGCCCAGCTATAAGAAAAAAAGCTCTAAAAAAGCAAAGGCCAAAAAAACAAAAATGAGACAGAACTTATTATCTCATGGCCTGTCTGACACCAGTCCAAAAGCTTTTGATAAAAATTTTTCAGAAGATAAAGAGCAATATGAGGGCTTTGAAGACGAAGAGCAAGATTTTGAGGATGATGAAGAAGAAGGCCGTTTCGAATCTTTTAAAGACAATGACTACCCTCCCAATGAAGATGATGAGGAGGAAGGGGACATGAGTTTTGAAGATCCTTTTGACAGTCTTGAAGATTTAGATGATGAAGAAGGGGACGATGAGGGTTTATTTTAGCTCTCATCTTAAAAAACCTCTCTCTTTCGCTATATGTATTTGCAGATTGAGATAATCTCCCGTAAATTTATCCAAAAGCTCCCGGCTTTTGGATAAGGTTTTTCACGGGCCACTAACAAATAGATTTGTTGAGCGTAAAAAACTGATCATTATATCACTCAGAGCAAACTATAACACCTGTCTTTATTTTATTGTAAATGGTTTTTACAGAAATGCCCAAAGCCTCAGCACTTTTCTTTTTTGATTGAAAGTGATTTAAAGACATTTGTATATAACTGTTGACCATCTGCTCTAAAGACAGATGAGGGTTGTATTTGATATGCTTGCCCTCTACTGGTTTTTCTATTTTTTTATGAATCATAGCTAAATCCTCCTCTGTAATGATTTCTTTATCCATATATGAAACAGCCATTTGTAAGCAAATATGACTCAGCTCTTTAATATTCCCTCCATAAGGATAAAACTTCATGGCCTGCAAAGCCTTTGAGCTGAGGCGACCTTTAAAGTCATTTTGCCGGTTAAACAAAGAGATAAATAGGGGAATCCCTTCTGTCCTTTCAGAAAGCAAAGGGAGAGCCAAAAGGCTTTGACTTAAAACTCCAAACAGCTCCCTGGAAAAACGGCCCGACTGAACATCCTCAAATAGATCCTCTTTAGCAGAAAAAATCAAACGAGGGCCTTTTTGACTTTGGTTTAAAAGCCAGGATAAAAACCGTTTCTGCAAAATGGGAGACCAACAGTCCAAGCCTTTTATAAATAGAGTATGTCCTCGATCAAAGTCCAAAAGACCTTTTGAAAATTCAGAACCAAATAACTTTTCATCAATACAGCTTTTGTCCAACTTATGGCAGGACAGCTTTTTAAATGAATGGGACTCGATATCTTTATTAAAGATCTCATGGGCTGTTGTGCTCCGGCCTGTCCCATCAGCTCCTAAAATAAGAACAGGAGTAGAGGAACTGGCTATCTCTTCTATTTTCCTATAAATGGACCTCATAGCCGGTGACTTGGCTATAAAAACGGATCCCGGTGCTTTTTCCACATCCTCAAAATGATCACCCAAATCCATTTGGTTTTGTCCGGCTTGCAAAAAAATCATTTTAACCTCCTTTTTATTTTGTTTAACAAACCTGTTTTCAAGTTTTAGACAAATTTAAAAAACCATTTTAAGTTTTTCAAAAATGCCTTTGCCGACAAGTATATAAATAAGGGATTTTTGATTTTTTCTCAATAAAAACAGGAACTGAGAGGCCAAACAACTAAGGGTTTTGACACAAGCTTAAAAAAACTGTTCAAAAAATTAACAGCAGATTTAAATGAACATTTTAAATGAACATGAGTTAAAGATTCATAACGGGAATACAGTTTTAGACTATTTAGTCGTCCGTGAAAAAGCTGGACAAAAAGCCTCATCTTCTTTTTCCTGATTTTGTCCAAAGGCCATTCCATGAGGGTCCAAGGTATTGCCGTCCCGAAATGGAATGGTCCTTTGGACAAAAAAAGTTAAAAAACAAAGGTTTTTCACGGACAACTATTTATTTCAATCTGTTTTTGTCAAAATTAAATGGGAAAGATGTCTGATCATTATAAATAACCCCTTTTAAATATGCATTTTGTAAATTCGCCTTTCGAAAACTCGCATCTCGCAAATCCGCCTTTTGCAAATTTGCCTTTTGCAAATTTGCTGATTGAAAATCCGCCCATCGCAAATAAGCCTCTCGCAAAACAGCTTCTTCCAGATTGGCTTTTTGTAATTGGGCCTCTTTTAAATACACCTTTCGCAAATCCGCCCATTGTAAATTTGCTGATTCCAACTTTGCCTTTTGCAAAACTGCCCCTTGCAAAAAAGCCCCTTGCAGATTCGCCTCTTGAAGATAAGCTTCTCGTAAATCCGCCCTTTGTAAGTTGGCACCATACAAATTCGCCTTTTGTAAAACTGCCCCTTTTAAATTCGCCCTTTGCAAAAAAGCTCCTTGCAAAAAAGCCCCTTGTAAATTGATCTTTTGCAAATTGCAACCTCTAAGGGTTCTCTTTATCAAGTTCTCTGTTTTTTCAAAATCGAAGATATACTCTTTATAATTGTTCTGATGGCAAACTGATGGATGACTGGAAGAAGATAGCTCACGAAAATCTTTTGCTTTGTTCTGCTTATTTTTAGCTGAAAGTAAAGAACAAGCACTGAATAGTAGTAATAAAATAAAATTAAAGGTAATTAAAACTGGCTTGTTTTTTGTAAACATTTTAGCCCTCTGTGAGTGAGTTTAATGAACTGCCTTTGACAAGCTCAGTTTAGCTTTCCTTTTTTAAAGGAGGATAGAAAAGATCCAATAGATTCAAAAAACTGGCCTTTCGCCGGGAAGTGTTTTTAAATGCCTGTCCTGCATAACTTTACAACCTGCTTTATCACTCTTTTAGACAAAACTTTGCGGAAAAGATGGACAAGTCGGAAAAACCTTTCCACAACAAAGGCAGGATAAGCTCCTCCCGCCCTTGACAACAAAAAAGCTCTCATAATATAAACAAGCTTATTTGTCTGTAAAATTGTGTTTGCAAGAAGGGCTTCATCCAATGAAAATCATTTTAGCCAGCCAATCCCCCAGCAGGAAAAGGTTGTTGGCCCAAGCCGGCTTTGTTTTTACAAGTTTTGCCCCTAATATTGATGAAGAGCTGTTCCTCAATCATAAAAAACCAGAAAACTCTTGTATAGAAATTGCCCGGCAAAAAGCCCTTAAAGCCCAAACACTTTATGAAAAAGAAATCATTATTGCTTGCGATCAAATGGTTTTGCATGAGGGGCAACTCTTTGGTAAAGCTCACACCACAAAAAAGGCTATAGAGACTTTAATACAACTACAGGGTAAAACCCACTGCCTTTTGAGTGGGCTTTACATACTTTGGGGCCAAAAAAGTTTTTCCCGTTTAATTAAAAGCCGGTTGAGCATGCGGCACTTAAGTTTAAAACAGATCAAGAACTATGTTTTGAGCGAAAAACCTTTAAAAAGTGCGGGGAGTTATCACATAGAGTCTAAAGGTATCCAGCTGTTTGAAAAAATACAAACAGAGGATTTTTACTCTATTGAGGGCCTACCTCTTATTTCCGTGATTCAGCAATTGTCCCATTGGAATTATCCTTTATTAGGCCCTCCCACAAAATAAAACTCACTGATCACCTGCAAACAACTGTTTTTGCCCAAAACCTCATGAAGTTTTTTTTGCTGGCCCCTCCATATTTCCTGGGTTTTTTTGCTCAAAATCGGACTTTTTTTTGGAAAAAACCTTGACAGGTATTAAACTAAAGCCTTATGCTGTTATTATGGAAAAAATCACAAGCTTTTTTATACTTTTAGAGCAAGGAGTTCTCTTTTCATTGATTTTGCTTATTCTTATGGGGGTTATGTTTTTTAAACTGAATGGGGTGTCAAAAGACATAAGCCAGATAAATGCAAAGTTAGATAATCACATAGGGGACACAAATAAGAAGATAGAAAGGTTAAGCGATCGTTTTGACAGATTGTATGAGACCCTTTTGAATAAACAAGTGAATAAACAAGATAAAAAAACTTTATGACACTAAGAGACAACTCTGTTCTTTATCGTCTGAGTTGAGTAGTTTTTATAGGATGAAGTTAGTCTCTTTTAACCCCTCACTTTACCTGATAGATATCAGCTCTTTGTTTTTTCGATCCTATTACGCCATCCCCACAAACATGAAAAACGAAAAAGGCCAACCCACAAATGCTCTTTATGGGGTTTTAAAAATGATTCAACAACTCTGCCGGAAAAAAGCTCCAGACTATATTGTATCCTGTTTTGACAGCAAAACTCCTTCTTTTAGAAAACAAATTTACCCGGCATATAAAGCCCATCGGGGGGAAATGCCGGAAGATTTAGAAGTTCAAGTCCCCTATTTAAAAAAAATGATGAACTGCCTAAGCATCCCTTTTTGGGAAAAGCCGGGGTTTGAGGCAGACGACCTTATCGCCTCTTTAACCCATATCAGTAAAGGCAAAGGCTGGCAGATCTATATTGTCAGTGGGGATAAAGATTTCGCTCAATTAGTGGATTCCCATGTTTTTCTTTATGACACAATGAAAGAGATCATTTACGACCCCTCCGGTGTGGAGGAAAAATGGGGACTCAGCCCCCTGCAAATGCAAGATTATCTCTCCTTAACAGGAGATTCCAGTGACAATATTCCCGGAGTGAAGGGCATTGGGCCTAAAGGGGCCTGCCAACTCCTAAAAAGTTACAACAACTTAGAGGGGATTTACAAGCACATTGATTACCTTCAGCCAGCTCTTAGAAAAAAACTTGTGAAAGATCGGGAAAATGCCTTTTTGTCTCGCCAGCTTATATCCTTAAAGGCGGATATTGTTTGGGATAGGGATATAGAGGATACCCGGCGAGTGCCTATCTCCGAACTGTCCTTGAGCTGTAAACAAGCCCTTAAGAGTTTTTTGGAAGAACTGGGTTTTAAGTCCTTTATGAGGGATTTTTTTCCGGTCAAAACCGAGTCGCCTAAACCCTTAGAAGGCTCTTATAAGGAGCCTAAAAGACTGGTTCTTGTGTCTCAAAACAACTCATCAAAACAAGAACCAAAAACCTTCAAAATGAAACAACAGGCAGTGGAGGATTTTAAAAATAAATTGCCTCCTTATAGCTCCGTTGGAATAGGCGAATACCAAAATCAGCTTTACCTCAGCTATGGGAAATATTTTGTTTTGTTAACAGCAGGAGAGCTTAAAAGTTGGGCTGATTTTTTGGACTATAAGTGGGTCCGCTACTCTGGTCATGACTTAAAGTTTCTTTGGAAAAAACTAAAAATTGAGCACCCTGTAGCGGAATGGGATTCCATGATTGCCGGGCATCTTATAAATTCCGCAGTCACTCCTTCGCTTAAAAGCCTTTTCCAGATCCATCTGAATATTCCGGAAGAAGAGGATCCAAACCTCCCTCAAACTTTGTTTTACCAACAAAAACTGAGGGAAAAACTTTTCCTATCCCTTCAAAAAGAGGAGATGCTCACTCTTTTTGAAGACATAGAGTTGCCCCTTATCGCCGTTTTATATGATATGGAAAGGCAGGGCCTTCTTTTAGATTTTAAGGAGATTGAAAAGCAATCCACAAGCTTGGGACGGGACATTGAGGAGTTAGAGTTTCAAATTCACAAACTGGCGGGAGAGAAGTTTAACCTCTTAAGCCATAAGCAGTTGAATGAAGTTTTGTTTACAAAACTAAATCTTCCACGAGGGCGAAAAATTAAAACGGGCTATTCTACAGATGGCCATGAACTTTTAAAAATCAGAAACCTTCACCCTATTTTACCTCTGATTTTAGAACACAGAGAGCTTTTTAAACTAAAGAGCACTTATACAAACAACCTCCTCTCCCTCAGGGATGAAAAAACAGGGCGAATCTACACAAACTTCCGGCAAGCAGGCACTGTGACAGGGCGACTTTCCAGCTTAAAGCCCAATTTGCAAAATATTCCCCTTCGCACGCAAAGGGGCCAGTTGATCCGAAAGGCTTTTTTGGCTCAGGAGGGGAATAGCCTCATCTGTGCGGATTATTCTCAAGTGGAACTCCGTATTTTGGCCCATATCACAAAGGACGAAAGCCTCTGCAAAGCCTTTGAGGAGGATTTAGATATTCATGCTATCACAGCCAGTGAGATCTTTAATGTGCCTTTAAAGGATCTCTCTTCTGATTTGAGAAGGAAAAGCAAAGCGGTAAATTTTGGTATTGCTTATGGGCAAGGGGCTTATGGCCTTTCGGAAAGCCTTTCCATCCCTCGATCAGAGGCCAAAGAGATTATAGAAAATTACTTTAAAAAATTTAAAAAAATTAAGGATTATATTGAAACGACAAAGGAGGAATTGCCTAAAAAAAACTATGTTCAAAGCCTTTATGGGCGAAAACGGTTTTTCCGGCCAGCGGATTTGCAAAATCCAAGGAGAAGAGCGGCTGTGGAGCGAGCGGGTATTAACGCCCCTTTACAAGGGACAGCCAGCGACTTAATAAAAAAAGCCATGATTGCCCTCAATGAGAGTTTGCCCATTCCCATTTTGTCCCAAATACATGATGAGCTTTTATTTGAATGCCCTACAGAGCAAGTCATGGCCGAATCTCAAGAGATTGTCCCTATTATGGAAAAAAACGAAGTTTTGACTGTCCCTTTAAAAGTGAATCTATCCATAGGAAAAAATTGGTTTATGGCCCAGCACAACTGAGCTTTTAGTTTTTATAAATGAATGTTTGACTATTCTTCAAAAGCTCATATAATAATAAACTGTGAAAAAGCCTGTATTTAATAATAGAGGCTTAGGCTTTCCCTCTTTATTATAATGGAAGAGAAATATGTCAGCTCAACAAAAAGAATACAAATACGGTTTTGTAAGTGATGTCCCTTCAGACAGCCTGCCTAAGGGCTTAAACGAAGGAATCATAGAGGCTCTCTCTGCCAAAAAAAAAGAACCTCATTGGGTTTTGGATTTGAGGATAAAAGCCTATAGGCAGTGGCTCAACATGAAAGAGCCGGACTGGGCTAAGCTCAAATACCCACCCATTAACTATCAGGATATGAGGTATTACTCGGCCCCAGCCCCTCAAAAAAAACTCTCCAGCATGGATGAGGTGGATCCTCGCCTTTTAGAGACTTTTGAAAAGTTAGGCATTCCCCTTTCAGAACAAAAAAGGCTGGCCGGGGTGGCTGTGGATGCTGTTTTTGACAGTGTCTCCATCGCCACAACTCATGAAGACAAATTGAAAAAATTAGGTATTATTTTTTGTTCCATCTCCTCAGCTATCCAAAATCATCCTCAGTTAGTGAAAAAATATATCGGCACTGTAGTCCCCTATAAAGATAACTTTTTTGCCTGCCTGAACAGTGCGGTTTGGACAGATGGTTCGTTTTGCTTTATCCCTAAAAACACTCGTTGCCCTTTAGATCTCTCCACTTACTTTCGTATCAATCAGGGGGAAACAGGGCAATTTGAAAGAACTTTACTCATTGCTGAGGAAGGCTCTTATGTCAACTATCTGGAAGGTTGCACAGCCCCTATCCGCGACAACAATCAACTTCATGCAGCCGTGGTGGAGCTTATTGCTAAACACAGGGCAGAGATCAGATATTCCACTGTCCAAAACTGGTATTCCGGAAATAAAGAGGGCCGAGGGGGCGTTTATAACTTTGTCACTAAAAGAGGGCTTTGCCAGGGAAGTGATTCCAAAATTTCATGGACACAAGTAGAAGCTGGCTCTGCCATTACATGGAAATATCCCAGCTGTATTTTAAAAGGCGATCGTTCGGAGGGTCGTTTTTATTCTGTAGCCCTTACACATGATAAAATGCAAGCCGATACGGGAACAAAAATGATTCACTTGGGCAAAAATACAAAAAGCCTTATCTTGTCCAAAGGGATTTCCTCTAACGAGTCGGTTAATGCTTATAGGGGCCTTGTCAAAATTCATTCCTCAGCTAAAGGGGCCAGGAATTACAGCCAATGCGATTCCATGTTAGTGGGAGATTCGGCTAAAGCGAAAACTCTCCCTATAATTTCAGCCCAAAACCCCTCAGCCATTGTAGAGCACGAAGCCTCTACCTCTCGCTTAAGTGAAGAACAGCTTTTTTACCTGCAATCCAGAGGCTTGAGTGCAGAGCAGGCTGTCTCTTTAATCGTCAATGGCTTTTGTAAAGAGGTTTTTAAACAACTGCCTTTGGAGTTTTCCGTAGAAGCCGTCAAGCTGATTGAAATGAAGTTAGAAAACAGCATTGGTTGAAACTTTCATGTTAAAAATTCAAAATTTAAAGGTTAATATAGAGGGAGAACCTATTTTAAAAGGGATTGATTTGCAAATAAAAGAAGGGGAAACCCATGCCATCATGGGGCCTAACGGTTCCGGGAAAAGCACTTTAGCTAAAATTCTGGCCGGGGATCCTCGGTATGAGATTTCAGATGGTCGGGTTTTATATGAAACTCATTGGAAGGAAAAAGACCTATTGTCCTTAACTGTTTCCGATCGGGCCAAAGAGGGAATATTTATGGCCTTTCAATATCCTGTAGAGGTTCCCGGTTTAAATAATATGGAGTTTTTAAAAACAGCCTTTAACTCTATATGCAAGCAACAGGGCATTCCCGCTATGTCTGACAAAGATTTTGAAAAACTGCTTTTCCAAAAAACCAAAAGTTTAGGGATAAATGAGGATTTTTTAAAACGAAACCTCAACGAAGGCTTTTCCGGGGGGGAAAAAAAGCAAAACGAAATCCTGCAAATATTACTTCTCTCCCCTCGTTTATCCATTTTAGACGAAACCGATTCGGGATTGGATGTGGATTCCATTCAAAAAATGGCTAAGGGCTTAAATCAGTTCCGGTCTAAAGATAAAAGCTTGCTTATCATTACCCACTATCATCATTTGTTGGAGTTGGTCCCGCCGGACTTTGTTCATATAATGATTGATGGGCAAATTAAAAAGAGTGGTGATCAATCTCTCTCAAAAAAAATTTCAGCACAAGGCTATGATTGGCTTTCCTAAAACACAAGCAGAATTTAAAAAGGGCTGGCTTACTTTTCCCTCAAAAAAAGAAGTCCCGAATCTTTTTGAAACACAATCACAACTTTATTTGAAACAGCTGGATTTTTTCTCTAAAAAAAAAGAAAGCTGGAGGCATTTCCCTTTCCAAAAAATGATGAGGCAAAATTTTGTTTTTGAAGCAGTTAAACTGCCTTTAGCTAAAAAAAGCCTTTCTCCGGTAAACCCCTCTTCCCTGGTGATCTCTGTTCAAAATGGTGAGCCTTTCCCCTCATTCTCAAAGGAAAAAGACATTTTGCTTTGTCCTTGGAGAGATTTTTACTCCTCTCAAACAAAACTGGAATCTTCTGTAAGGGGAAAAATACACAGCACTTTAAAAAAACAACGAAACCCCTTTTGCCACTTAAGCAATGCTTTTTATCCTCATGGTTGGATCCTCATTATTAGAAAAAACTTAAAACAGCCTTTGGAAATTCATTACACTCAAAACAGCCTTAAAAACTCACAAGCTTTGAATTTGAGAAATTTTATTTTTTTAGAAAACAATGCTCAAGCTCAAATTGTGGAGCTGTTTTATAGCCGACCGGACAAAAAGCCTCTATTTTTAAACATGCAAACCGACAGTTATATAGGGGATAAAGCTCAATTAGAGCATATTCGAACAGATCAGATGGGAGAGCAAGATATGCTGATAAACCAGCTTTTTGCCCACCTGTCTCCAGGGGCCAAAGCCTGTTTTTTTTCACTGAGTTTAAATGCGAGCATTAGCCGATGGCTGAGTGCTGTTGATCAAGCAGAGAAGTCATCTTCAGAAGTGAATGGTTTAAGTCTTCTTGAAGGGTCGCAGTATGCCGATCACAATGTGACCGCCACACTTCAGGGGGAAAAGGGGAAAAGTCGTCAAATTTACAAATCTTTTCTTTTGGATTCGGCCCGACAAATATTCCAAAGCTCTGTCTCTATACAAAAAAAAGCTCAGCAATCCGACACTGAGCAGTTGAGTCAAAATTTTTTATTTGGCCATCGGGCTATGGCTGTGGCTTTTCCGGAATTAGATATATCGGCGGATAATGTTCAGGCTCGCCATGGGGCCACAGTATCCCCTTCAACAGAGAGCCAAGAGCTGGCCTTTTACCTACAATCCAGAGGAATAGATCCTTTTAAAGCTTTTAATTTGATTCTTTCCAGCCTTATGAAAGAAACATTTTCTGGCTTGCAAACTCAAAATCAAAAAACTATCCAAGAGCTTATTCAAAAAAAAATAAGCTCTATAAAAAATCCAATAAAAGAATGGCTATGAAAATTTAAGGTATTTTTCCTGCAAACATTGAGGTTTGAAAAATGGAGCGGGTGAAGGGATTCGAACCCTCGGCCTCAACCTTGGCAAGGTTGCACTCTAGCCAGCTGAGCTACACCCGCAAAAAACTCTGCTTAAAATATCTTTCCTGTCCGGGTCCTCCAATGAAAAAAACCACAGCTTATTCATTTTAAAATGATGAACTGGTTTTTTAAAGCCACTTGTGTCTACATAAAAGATCCTCTGCAATCTGTTGTAATATATTCCTCAGGTGTTTTGCCAAATTTATCTCGAATATTGAGATTTGCTTCTTCTCTTTGATTCAAAATATGAAACAACCAATCTGTATCTCCTCTTAAGGCAGAATAGTGCATAGGAGTTTGACCATCTCTATCTTGAATGTTGAGATCAGCTCCGCTTTCCAACAAAAGATCTATCAACCTAAGATTCAAGTTGTCTCTAAAGACAATACGGTGAAGGGGCGTTTGACCTTGATTATCTCGAATATTGGGTTTCGCTCCTTTATCTAACAAAAACTTTACTATATCCCCATTAGAGGTCAGATGAAGAGCTGTCCGGCCCTCTTTATCTTGAGTATTGATATCGACTCCTGTAGTTTCCACCCAGGAGCTGAATGTCCAAAAATCGCCAGTAGTCGCTTGCTTAAAAAATTCAGTAGTAGTAAAATTTGTAACAAAATTTGCAGAATCTTCCCCAGTAGCATGAAAGCCTAAAAAAAACAACAAAAGCCATTTAAAATTCATAAATACCTCCTGAATAGCATTTTATATAAAAGATAAAAATAAAAAATGTCAAAAAAAATCTCATCTTGTCCAATTTTCATTCTTTAATCCCTTGGCACACTTTGCATTTTAGGGTCCAAAATATCTCTCAAGCCATCTCCAAAAAGATTAAAAGCCAACACAGTCAAAAAAAGCATAAGGCCGGGGGCAATTATGAGGCGAGGGCAAAAGCTTAAAGATCGCCAACCTTCATCCACCAATACCCCCCAACTGCTAAAGGGGGGCTTTAGACCCAAGCCTAAAAAGCTCAACATGCTCTCAAACAAAATATTGGATGGAATTTGAAAAGTCAAAATAATAATTATAGGAGCGACTATATTGGGCAAAACATGAACAAAAAGCATTCGAAAAGCACCCGCCCCCACAGCTCTGGCGGATTCCACAAAAAGATCTTCCTTCACTTGTAAAACCTGACCTCTAACCACACGGGCTAAAGAGGCCCAGCTCACTAAACTTAAAGCGGCCAAAGCACTCACTAAAGCCTTCAGTTCCGGATGAGGTATGGGGATAAAAGAATCAAATATTACCTTAACTAAAATTAAAAGAACTAAAGTGGGAATGGAAAACATAATATCAATAAAACGCATCAGTATCCGATCAGGCCATCCCCCAAGCCATCCGGAAATCAACCCATAAAACAAACCCAGAAAACCGGAAATTAAGGCTGTTCCTAAGCCTATGGCTATAGAAATTCTGGCCCCATAAATGATCCGAGAGAGAAGGTCTCTTCCCAGATGATCTGTTCCCAAATAGTGCTGAATTGAGGGAGGAGAGAGTGCCCTTTCAGGAAACTGCTCATAAAAAGGGTAAGGGGCAATCCACTCAGCAAACAGAGCACAAAGACCGACAAGGACAATAAACAACCCACAGTAAAAGCAAATTTTATTCTCAAAAATTTTTTGATAAACTGCTGGAATTTGAAGTTTCATATTTTTTATTAAAAAAGCTTATAACAAGGGAAAAATAGAGGATTTAAAAAGGGGGTTTATTTCCTAAAGTTCTGCTCAATTTTAGACTCAAGTTTATCAATCCTCTTATCAAACTTATTGTCCAGCTGATCAATTTTTTTATTTGTGTCTGTCATGTGATTGCTTAAAATCTCTTTTATGTGACCTATGTCTTTACTCAAAAGCTTAAAAACAAGATCAATCTTATGATCAAGTTTTATGTAAAATAGAATCAATATAATGAATAAAAAAAGGCTTTCAAAACTGAATCCCAATGAGCTTAAAAAAGATAGAAAACTTGCCATAAACTCATTATCGGCTCATTGTCTGGAAATGTCAAAGCTTTTTTTCAAGTGCTCTAAAACCCACATGAATTAAGGCTCCATTTGCTGAATATAGATAGAGATTAGAGGGAAAGGGCAAAACTTAATCAAACCAGTATAATAAGGTATTTTTTTCACGAAAAAGCTGGATTTTTGCCTTAAGCCCTGCCCTTTGGTCAAGAATAAGAGCGGGCGGGTTTTGGATTTTCTTAAAAAAAGGCTATTCTATTAATGTGAATAAAGCCTCTCATTTTGCACAAAAAAAAGGCATATCAAACAAAACTCGTTCTGCCAAAAAGAGAAGGCTTTACACAGCTCTGCTCAAAATACATAGCTTTTCTAAAGTAGAGGATCTTTTACTGCTCAAAAGCAAAAGTTTTTTAGACCTGCTGGAAGTTGATGACCTGAGTTGGAATTTTAATACATCTTGGTTGAGAAAAGATCTTTTTCAATTTCCTCAAAATGAAAAAAGCTGGCCGTTTCAAATAGATTGCCCTTTAAATGCGACCTCACATTATGGCTCATTGTTGTTTTATTCGTCTAAAAAATTTTCACAAAGTCAAAAAAAATTTTTAAAAAAAATTGCTGGTTTTATTGCAGGATCTCTTGATTTTATTGAGAGCAAAGTAAAAAAAGAACACCTTAAACAAGAATGGAGCCAAGCTTTTGACTCTTTTCCTCAAGCTTTTTGCATTACAGATAAAAATTTTAAAATTCTTCGGGCCAATCAGTCTTTTAAAAAGATCAGCAAAAAATCAAAACAGTATCTACCTGTTCAAAAGCTTTTTGAGCTTTTTCCCTTCCCTGCAAAAATGCCCTCACCGGAAGAAGAAGGATCATGGCTGACTAAGGGAGTATCTGATAATGATCCCTCTTTATGGGAAATCTCATTTAAGCCTATTTTTTTAAAACAAGAGAGCTTTCCCGCACTTTTGTTTTTAATTAAAAATGTGACAGAGGAAATGGCTATGGAAGCTCGCCTCTCCGCCCAAGCCAATGAGAGAGAGCTGGGCCTGATTAAAGGGAGCCTCGCCCATGAGCTGAACAACCCCATTGCCGGAATCAAAGCCCTTTTATTCGCGATTGAAAGACAGATCCCCAATCAGCTTTCTTTAGAAAAAAGCCATATCAAAGACTTACAAAAGGCCATTAACCGATGTGAGAATATTGTTCAAAAACTTCTTATGGCCGGGAAAAAACCTCAAGAGAAGAGCAAAGAAAGTCTATAGGGCTTTTAAACAAACTCAAAATTCAATCAATATGTATTTGAACTATAGGATCAGTTAGAGAAGAATCTTCCTCCGTCCATATTTTTTTAACTGCAACATGAGTCGCTTTAGCTATATCCTCTTTATAAAGATCCAACTCTTTTAAATGATCAGGCTGAGCGGTCACTTTTAAACTCTTGAGTGGGCTGGCCAAACTTTTTTTGAGTAGGGATTTCCCACTTCGGGCTTGCTCTAAAATAGCAAAAGCCCTCTCTAACATAGATTCCTTTTGTTGAATAACCGAACACAGCTGACTATCCCCCCAAAGGGAATTGTGAACACTTGAGCTTTCCCTTTGGTATCGGTTTTGCCAAAGCTGTTCCGTCACATAAGGCAAATAAGGTGCAAAAAGCTTTAAAAAAATATGAAGGCTATAATCTAAGGATTTTTTTCCGGAAATTCCCTCCACCCGATCTTTTAATTGATAGACTCGGGATTTGATCAGTTCCAAATAATTGTCGCAAAAAGACCAAAAGCCCGCTTCAATTATTTCCAAAGCTCTGGCGTAGTTATAGCACTCTAAATTTTGAGTGGCTTGATTTTTTATGTTCAGCAGTTTTTTGACCCAAGCCCTGTCAATAGGGGATGAAATGGAACTCCAACAAGACTCACTATCGATCCAAGGGAAATCCTTAGTGTGCAAAAAAACAAATTGGCCGGCATTAAAAATTTTTGTGCTGAGTCGTTTTCCTACCTTAAAAAGCTCTTCATCGTAAGCGGTGTCTTGGCCCAAACGGGCCTTCCCCGCCCAATAACGAAGGGCGTCGGCAGAATAAACTTTTATCAAATTCTCAGGTTCTAAAGCATTGCCCTTAGATTTGCTCATCTTGGCCCGTTGAGGAGTCACTACCCAACCACTAATGGCAATGTTTTTCCAAGGGATCTGTTTTTCATGAAAATAAGCTTTAGCAATAGTGTAAAATGCCCATGTCCTTATGATCTCATGAGCTTGAGGGCGGAGATCGGCCGGGAAAAGCTTTTCCTGCCTCTTTTTATCCCAAAGCCAGCCACTATTTATGTAAGGGGTGAGGGAGGAGGTGGCCCAAGTGTCCATCACATCCTTATCCGCAATAAAACCACCAGGGCCATCCCTTTCACTCTCCTTAAAACCCGGAGGAGTTTTTTGTAAAGGATCCACTGGCAAAGTTTTTTTTATTATTGGTGGAAGAGGGGTTTTAAAGCTCTCTATTTTTGGAGTGAGAACTTGGCTATAGTCCGGCCCCCCCTCCTCATCTGCCTTATACCAAACCGGAAAAGGAACGCCATAAGCCCTCTGCCGGGAGATGCACCAATCCTGATTTAAACCTTCAACCCATTGCTCATATCTTTTTCTCATAGAGGGAGGATGCCAACTGATTTTTGCCCCTTGTTTTAAAAGAGCCTCTTTATGATCCAAAATTTTGATATACCATTGCCTTTTGGGCAGTATTTCCAGGGGAAAGTCCCCTTTTTCGTAAAACTTTACATTTTGCTGGCATTCCCTTGGTTCAGTTCTCAAATAGCCTTTTCCTTTTAAAAGCTCCACAATTTTTTTCCGGCCCGGCAAAATCCGGAGATTTTTTAAAAGAGAATAATTAATCTTAGCCTCCTCTTTTTTGAGGCTGAAAAAAGGCTTTTGGCCCCAAGGAATATTTATGAAAAAACCTTTGTCATCGATAATTTGCAAAATAGGGAGTTTTTGTTTCCGGGAAAAACTTACATCCTCCATATCTCCAAAAGTGCAGATCATTAAAATACCAGTGCCTTTTTTGGGATCGGCATGAGGGGAAGGCAAAATAGGCACTTCCCTTGAAAATAAAGGTGTGACCGCCAGCCTTCCAAAAAGTTTTTTATAACGGTGGTCCTCAGGATGAGCCACCACAGCCACACAGGCGGGCAAAAGTTCCGGGCGGGTTGTGGAAATAACAAACTCCCCCCCCTCTCCCCCAACAGAAAAAGCAATGTCATAATAAAAACCTTTTTTGGGCCTATCCTCTATGTCCGCCTGGGCCACAGCGGTTTGAAACTGGCAATCCCAAAGCACAGGGGATAAACGGCTTTCGGCTAATGACTTTTCCAACAGATCTAAAAAAGAGAGCTGGGCCAAACTTTGAGAATAAGGGTTTATGGTTTGATAGCTCTCCTTCCAATCTACGGAAAGGGCCAGGTGGTTCCAAAGCTTTTTGTATTTGATTTCATCCTCTAAAACCTGTTGTTGGCAAAGCTCCAAAAAGTTTTTCCGGGACAAAGGCCGGGGGGAAGAGGTTTTTTTACTGAGTTTTTTTAACGGGAAGGAGGCTTTGTCAACCGGAAGAGCCGGATCGCAATACACTCCGTAAAGATCTTGTGTTCTCTTCTCTGTGGGGAGGCCATTGTCGTCCCAACCCATCGGATAAAAAACATTTTTACCCCTTTGCCGATGGAATCGGGCCAAAATGTCCGTTTGTGTATAGCTAAAAACATGGCCAATATGCAAGGCCCCAGAGACAGTGGGAGGGGGGCTATCTATTACAAAAGTTTCCTTTTTAGAAGAGGCAGTATAGGCGTAAACCCTCTCTTGCTCCCAATATTTTTGAAGCTTAAGCTCTACTTCCGAATGATTGTATTTGCCCATACCTCGCCTCCCATCACAAGCTTTTTAGTCCCCCGTGAAAAACCTCTGTCTTTTATCGCACAAGCAAAAGTCAGCAGTGAGGGTCCAAGGTATTTTTCCCGCGAACAAGCTGGACTTTTGCTTATGCGATCTATCAAATATAGCCTTTTTCACGGACGACTCTTTAATAAATTATCAGAGAATTTACTCAAATGCCACTACAAAAAATATCTTGACTCCAACAGGACAGTTAAGAAAAATAAGGCTTTCTTAAGCCAAAAAGGGATACATCTTGAAGTTAAAAAAAATTTTGAAGAAAAAACTTATGGGGGCGATTCTGCTCAGTCTTTTTTTCCTTGTGCTATCCTTGTTTTTTTATTTGCTCACCAACAACAAAATCAGCCTGCTTTATAATAAAGGCTATCAGCCAGAACAAGCTATCCCCTTTTCCCACAAACTGCATGCGGGGGAATATCAAATCGACTGCCTCTACTGCCATACAGGGGTGGAATCGGGCCGTCCCTCCACCCTTCCCAGCTTAAATATCTGCATGAATTGCCATCGGACTGTAAAAACAAACAGCCCATGGATAAAAAAAATCACTTCAGCTTATAATGAGGGCCAGCCCATTGCTTGGGAAAAAGTCCACCTCTTACCTGATTTTGTTAAATTCTCCCATTTCCACCATATCCAAGCCGGAAAGGATTGCCGGGTCTGCCATGGCCCTGTGGAAGAGATGGAAGTCCTGTTCCAACATGGCAGTCTTTCTATGGGTTGGTGTGTTAACTGCCATCGCCAATCACCAAAAGAGGGAAAAATTTTGAAAGAATTAAAAGAGCAGGGGCATGAGCAAGCCCCTATAAACTGCTCCACTTGCCATTATTGAGTTTTTTAATTTTAATAAGGATAGAAAACATGGCTAAAGTTTTTTTAAAAAAAAGCCAGTTAAAAAACTGGAGGAGGAACAATGAGTAAAGAAAAATATTGGTTGAGTCTACAAGATTATCAAAACCAAGCCTCTTTTAAGGAGAAGGCTCAAAAAGAATTTCTCTCCCCACTGCCCTCTAAAGAGGAGGTGGGGACTAATCGCCGGGAGTTTTTACAACTTATGGGGGCGGGGCTGGCCCTAAGCAGTGCGAGCTGTATGAGGAGACCAGCGGAAAAATTAGTCCCTTACATTAACCGCCCAGTGGACATTATCCCTGGTTCAGCCAATTACTACGCCTCTTCCTATTATGACGGGGGGGAGGGTTTTTCTACCTTAATTAAAACCAGAGAAGGCCGGCCCATCAAAATTGAAGGCAATGAAGAGGCCAAAGCTCTCAACAGTTCCGGCCTCTCCCCAAGGGCCAGTGCCTATATTTTAAGCCTTTATGATCCGGAGAGAGTTAAAGGCCCTAAGCAAAATCTTTTTAACGACAAAAAAACCAATAAAGAGACTATTAATATCTCTTTTGAGGAGTTGGACAAAAATCTATCACAAACTTTTAAAAAGGGCCGAACGGCCTTGCTAACAGATCGCATCCCCTCCCCTTCCACTCAAAGATTGATAAAAAAATTTCGATCGGTTTTTAAAGCAGAACATTATGTTTGGTCCCCTATCAGTTTAGAAGACTTAGGCCAGGCACAAAAACTCTCTTACGGGAAAAGCCTCATCCCCTCTTACAATATATCTCAAGCTCGATTCATCCTCTCTATTGACTGCGATTTTCTCGGAACTTATCTCTCTCCTACAGAGTTTCAAAAACAGTTTGCCAAAAGTCGCTTGCCGGAAGGAGATATGAGCCGGCTGGTGGTTTTAGAATCATTAATGTCCCTCACTGGCTCCAATGCGGATGAAAGGCATCGCCTCAAAGTGACTGAGCATACCCCTGCCCTTTTGGCCTTAACCAAGGCTTTAATAAAAAAAGGGGCCTTTCCCGCCTTAGAAGAATTAAAAATTTTATTTAAAAACTATGAGCCAGCTATGGCAAGGCTTAAAATTCCTCCCTCTAAGTGGGAGGAGTGGGCCTCTCAGCTGATAAAAAACAAGGGCCAGGGGCTTATTCTTTTTGGAGGCTTAAAAACTCAAACTAAGGATTCCCTTTCAGCTCATATTCTAACCAATTTTTTAAATTCAGCCTTAGGTAATGACGGGAAAACCGTAAATTACAAGCAATCCTACCCTTATAAATGGGGATCTTATTCTGAAATGAATAGGTTAATTTCTAATTTAAACCAAGGGCGGGTGGACACATTGATTATCCATGGAGTAAACCCTGTTTACTCTTACGCCAATAGTCCTCAGTTTCTTTCAGCCATAAAGAAAGCTCAAACTGTGATTTACACTGGAGATCGCATAGATGAAACCGGTTTTTATGCCGATTATCTTGTGCCCGATTCTCATCCTTTAGAAAAATGGTCTGATTGGGAATTTAAAAAAGGGATCTTTACAATTCAACAACCTGCTATTCGCCCCCTTTACAATATTAGATCTTTTGAAGATAGCTTAATCACATGGCTTAAAGCCTCTGGCTTAGCTATTCCGGAAAAAAACTTTTATGAATACATTAAAAATTATTGGCAAAAAAGAAGATCTCCCGGCTTTTGGCAAAAGTTTTTAAAAACAGGGATTGTTGGATCTCAGAAAATCGCTCACTCCCCTACCCGCCCCTTCCCAACAAAAACTTTAAAATATATAAAGCCTTATGCCCCGGCGGAGGGAAAATATTTTCTCAGCCTTTATGAAAGCTCTGCATTAAAGCAAGGTGAACTTGCTAATGTGGCTTGGCTTATGGAATTTCCCGACCCCGTCACAAAAATTTGTTGGGACAATTACCTCTGTGTCTCTCCAGCCACAGCTCTTAAGGAAAACTTAAAAGAGGGGCTTGTTGTGGAGCTTTTAACAAGTAAGGCTTCTCTCACCGCCCCTGTGCATATTCAGCCGGGGCAAGAAGATAGCTCTCTTTCCTTGGCCATAGGTTATGGCCGGACAAAAGCCGGATCGATTGGCGATGATCGAGGTGTTAATGCCTACCCTTTGGCTCAGGTAGAAAAGTTATTTGTTTTTTCTGGTCAACCGGTGCAAATCAAAAAAACAAACAAAGTTATCCCTTTGGCCAATGTCCAGGGGCATCACTCTATGGAGGGAAGAGATATTGTTTTAGAAAGCCGTCTCAGTGAATTTAAAAAAGACCCTTCTTCTGGCATCCCTCACCATCACAAAGCTATGAGCCTTTGGTCCAAACACAAATACAAAGGGCATAAATGGGGAATGGTGATAGACCTCAACAGTTGCAATGGTTGTGGGACCTGTATGATAGCCTGCCAATCGGAAAACAATATTCCCACGGTGGGGAAAAAGTATGTCCTCCAAGGGCGGGAAATGCATTGGATAAGGGTGGATCGCTATTACAAAGGATCTCCTTCTGCCCCTTCCACAGTCCATCAGCCAGTAGTTTGTATGCATTGTGATAATGCCCCTTGTGAAACGGTTTGCCCTGTGTTGGCCACGGTTCACAGTGATGAGGGCACAAATGATATGGTTTATAACCGCTGTGTGGGCACTCGCTATTGCTCAAACAACTGCCCTTATAAAGTGCGACGCTTCAACTGGTTTGATTACACAAAAAAAGAAGAACCTTTAAATTTGGCTTTAAACCCCGATGTGACTGTTCGTCATAGAGGGGTTATGGAAAAGTGCAGTTTTTGTATCCAAAGGATTCAGGAGGGCAAGGCTCAAGCTAAAAAAGAGAACAGGAAGTTAAAAGACGGTGACATTCAAACCGCCTGCCAACAGTCTTGTCCGGCCTCAGCTATTGTTTTTGGGGATCTAAATGATCCAAAGTCTAAAGTGAGCAAAGCTTTTCATGCTAAAAACAGTTATGCTCTTTTAGACGCCACTTTGAATACCAAACCGGCGGTCAAATACAAAACTAAGATCAGAAACAGCAAAAGCATTTTAAAAAAAGGACATCATTAAAAAAAATTTTTACTGCATTAAGAGAGAGATTAAAAAAATGATGAAAAGAGAACCTTTAGTTTCTAACAAAAAAAGTTTAAAGCAGGTGACGGAAGATGTGGCCGGCCTGGTGGAAAAAAAACCAGGGAAGAAATATTTTGGTGCTCTGCTCTCAGCAAAAAGTCTGTTCCTTTTTTACATTGCCATTTTAACAGCTATTGTGATGACGGGTATGGGGCTTATGGGGGTCAATCACCCTGTGGCCTGGGGGACCGATATTATCACCTTTGTTTTTTGGATTGGCATTGGCCATGCGGGAACTTTAATTTCCGCCATTTTGTTTTTGTTTCGTCAAAAGTGGAGGACCTCTATTGCCCGAACGGCAGAGGCTATGACTGTTTTTGCTGTCTTAACTGCTGGCCTATTCCCTGTAATTCACTTGGGCCGGCCATGGCTCTTTTTTTGGTTCTTCCCCTACCCTAACCAAAGGGGTCCTCTTTGGATCAACTTTCGCTCCCCTTTGACTTGGGATGTTTTTGCTATATCCACTTATGCTTTGGTCTCCATGATGTTTTGGTATATTGGTATGGTTCCGGATCTGGCAAGCCTTAGGGATCGAGCCAAAAGCCGAGTGAGGAGATTTTTTTACGGGACTTTGTCCTTAGGCTGGAGGGGAACGGGCCGGAACTGGAGTCATTATGAAATGACTTACCTTTTGCTGGCGGCACTTTCTACCCCTTTGGTTTTGTCTGTCCATAGCATTGTGTCTTTTGACTTTGCTGTGGCGGGTTTGCCGGGTTGGCATGCCACTATCTTTCCCCCTTATTTTGTAGCAGGAGCTATTTTTTCCGGCTTTGCAATGGTAGTGACTCTTATGTGTTTGGTCCGGGCCTTTGTTCCTGAATTTAGGGATTATATTACCATTCACCACATGGAAAACATGAACAAAATCATCATGCTTACGGGCATGATGGTAGGTTATGCTTATGCTTGTGAATTTTTTATGGCCTGGTATTCTGGTTCCTCTATGGAGCAATATGCTTTTTTAAACCGAGCCTTCGGCCCTTACTGGTGGTCTTATTGGATTATGATCTCTTGCAATGTGATTATTCCTCAGCTGTTTTGGTTTCGTTGGTTTAGGAGAAACATTAAGGCTATGTTTGTAATTTCTATTTTAGTAAATATAGGCATGTGGTTTGAAAGGTATGTGATTATTGTCACCTCCTTACACAGGGATTTTTTACCGGCCAACTGGGGTCTATTTAAAATGACTTTTTATGACTTTGGGGCTTTAGTAGGTAGTTTTGGTATGTTTTTGACTTTGTTTTTGCTTTACATTCGTTTTTTCCCAGCCATATCTATTTCTGAAGTAAAACCTGTCCTTAATGTAGGGCGAAAGGAGGCTCATTGATTTTATTCAAAACTTTTTTTCGGGTTTGTTTTTTCGTCATAATGATTTTCAGTTAGGAAAGAGGGAGGCCAAGTTGATAAAAAAATTATGGAATAAAATATCTTCTTTTGAAATGAAAAAGCTTTCTCGCTATAAAGCAAAGCCTGGGGTTGCTGGTTTATGGACGGATGAGCAAGATTTTTTAAAAGCAGTGCAGGCCATTTATGAGAAGGGAGAAATCCGTCCCTTAAGCATCAGCCCTTACCCTGTTCATGGTTTGGAGGAAGCTACAAAAACCCCCAGGTCCCATATTCCTTGGGTGACTTTGGCCTTCGGAACAGTGGGCCTTCTTTTTGGACTGTGGTTTACTTGGTGGACCTCTGCTGTAAATTGGCCCATTATTGTTGGGGGAAAACCTTTTTGGTCTCTTCCTGCCTTTGTCCCCATTATTTTTGAATTGACGATTTTGTTTTCTGCCTTTAGTTCCATTTTTGCATTGTTTTGGCTTTGTGGCCTACCTCATATTGAGCCACCCGTGATAGATAAAGATTTGACTTGCCATAAATTTGCTTTGTTTGTAGCCGAAGTGGATTGCCCTAAGAGCAAAGCTCAGGAAATATTTAAAGGAGTTGGTGCTCCAGAAATCAAAGAGACAGAGTTTTAATATGGAAAAAATATTTTACTGCCCACTGCTTTTTGTTTTTGTTTTTTATTTAGGAGCTTGCTCTGGGGGGAAAAACCGGACCGATTCCCAATGGACCAGAGACATGGCCCAACAAAACAGTATAAAAGCTCAGGAAGGATCTCCTGATGGAAAAATTTTAATGAAAGTTCCTCCAGAGGGAACTCGTGCCCGAAATCGCATCTATTATCCCTATACAAAAGATCCAGTAAGTGCAGGCACAAAACTAAAAAATCCTTTAAAAAGCTCAAAAGAAGTTTTGCTCCAGGGCCAAAAACATTATGAAAGATATTGCATTTATTGCCATGGTTCCAAAGGGGATGCCGGAGAGGGAGCCACTGTAGCTCCAAAAATGGCCATTCCCCCCGCCTCCCTTTTAACAGATAAAGCCCAAGCCTATAGCGATGGCCGGCTCTACCATATTATTTATGAAGGGCAGGGGCTTATGGGAGCTTACCGCATCCAGTTAGACACAACAGAGCAAGCCCTCTCCAACCAAAACACAAAAGAAGACGAATACAGAGGTTCTAACAGAATATGGGCCGTAGTCCACTATGTTCGCTATTTACAAAAATCCAAAAAAGAACAATGACTTTTCACATTATAAACAAACAATTGCTTATCTCAGTTCCTAATAAAAACCAAGGGAAATTTAGATTTAAAAAAAGGAGTCATAAAAAACAATTTGGCAATTCCTTTGCTTCAGGAACTAAAAAATTTGATGAAAAAATTTACTTAGAGTGGCAAATAGGCTATGATGTTTATATGAGAGATATAGAAAATCGCAAGAAAGCAACAAGCTTGGGCCATAGCATTTTTAAATTTCAAGGGGCTAATGGAAAGGAAAAATATCCTTATGAGCTATCGGAGTTTTTATATTTGCTTATTAAAGAGAATATTTTAAAAGCTGGTGTTTTAGATTCTCTAAAAAGTGAGATAGAAGGCTATAATGAGTTTTTGAGTAGAACTCCAAAAGTCCAACCACAAGACAAAGTGGTTTTTAATAAATTGATTTTTGATTCCACTATTACAGAGTTGGCAGGATACTACTTTGAGAATGAGGACAAAACTTATATAGAGATTATAGTTCAAAAACAGCAATACGCTTCAGGATTTCAGCCTATGATTTATTTTTGCATCCCTATAGTGTGTTTTTCTAATGGAAAGGAGGCTTTGGGCTGGACTTCAAAAGAAAAGCCCATCCATTTTAAATACTGTATAAATACAGGAAATTTTGAAAATATTTTGAATTTATTTAAAACCCTTGCAATGGCATCTAAAGGTCATCAACATGATATTATAGAGATTCTTAAAGCTTTAAAACGAGGATTAAAACTATGAGTTTGACACAGCTTAACGAGTTTGAATCCAGTCATTTATTGCACTCTGAGCGAGTCAAACAAGGAAGTTTTTATACCCCAAAAAAAATTGTGGATGAAGTTCATAAACTGATTTTACCTTATAAAGATCATCCGAAAGCTGTTATTTTTGATAGTTCTGCTGGCGGAGGGGCTTTCATAAGATGGGAAGAGAAAGCTATTTATAAAGCTGTGGAATTTGATCCTGTTGCCGGAGCTTTTTTAAAAAACAAATTGCCTGAGAAAAATCTGTTTATTGAAAACTCGATATTGAATGTGAGCCGGGAAAAATATGGCATTTCACCATCTGATTTTCTAATACAAATTGGCAATCCTCCTTATAATGATGTGACTTCAGCTTATAGAAAAGGAAAAAAGGGAGAAAATATTTGCGACAAGGATCTATTTGATAGAGACTTAGGCATATCTTTTTTAAAATCTTACAACAAATTATGCTCTGATGTAGTTTGTGTTCTTCATCCTTTATCTTATTTAATCAAACCGGCTAATTTTAAAAGGCTCAAACCTTTTTCTGAAAATTATAGATTAAAAAAAGGCTTGTTATTTTCCAGTGCATTGTTTCAAAATGTGAGTTCAACTCATTTTCCCATAACCATAGCTCTGTATGAAAAAAACTCTAAAGGCATGACAGATGAATATATAAAAAGTTTTAAGTTTTCCATTCTTAACGATAATGGGATTTTTAAATTGAAAAATTACGCCAGCCTGGATCCTTTTATTAGAAAATATCCACCCCGGAAAACAGACATTCAAAGTTCTAACATTGGAGTTTATTATCATGCCTTTAGGGATATAAACTCTTTGATAAGAAATCGCGGATTTCACATAAAAAAGAATCCATATAGCATTGTAGTTCATTTAGAAGATTTATATAAATATGCTTACCTTTTTGCTTTTAAAAAGTTGTTCCGGCCAAAAGATTTATGGCTTTATGGCAATTTATCACCTTTAGGCCATAAGGAGCTGATAGAAAAAAATAAAAGCTGGCTTATAAAATGGCTATTTTGTTTTGAACCCAAGCTTTTTGCCCAATTGTCAGATAAAACTGTTGCTAAAATTTTTAAGTTTTACTCCATAAAAAAAAGCTCTTTAAAAAACAGAGAAACTATTAAAGAGTTTGTGTTTCAGTTAGTAAAAAAATCTCTATTTCAGCTTGCTGAGAGCAATCCGAAAAATTGCCAGAGGATTTTTAGCAATTCTCTGTCCCAAAAAGGAATAAGCCTTGAATAAAAAAAATAGAGAAAGATATAGACAAAATAATTTATATTTGCTATTTCTATTAAAAACATGGAGGGAAGGGAGTTTTAAGCACTTAGGAATAAAATGAAAAATCCAGTTATAAAATTTGTTTTCCCTGACAGGTTAAAAACCGCTTTTTCCATTTTGATTTTTATTGGTTTCATTACTTTTTGGGCAGGTTTTCTTTTAGATAAAGAAAGAGTTTGGCATAGTTTTTTAGCAAGCTCTCTTTTTGTCCTGTTTCTCAGTTTGGGCGGGCTATTTTTTACAGCCATTCAGCATGTCTCTAAAGCGGGATGGAGTGTGAACATTCGCCGGGTAATGGAGGGTTTTTCTGCCTACTTGCCCTTAGCTTTCCTGTTGGCTTTGCCTCTTTTGCTCTCAGAGGATGTTCTTTACTCATGGTTTAACAAAGAGATTGTGGCTATGGATCCTCTCTTACAACACAAATCCGCTTACTTGAACAAAACTTTCTTTTTTGTTCGCCTGATTTTGTTTTTTGGGATATGGATTTTCTTCTCTCAAAAACTAAACCGTCTCTCCTTAAAGCAAGATCAAACAGGGGAGGAGGCCATCAGCCACAAAAGCCTTCGCCTCTCTATAGCTTTTTTGCTTTTGTTTGCTTTGAGCTTTTCCTTTTTCTCTTTTGATACTTTAATGGCTTTGGAACCGCATTGGTTTTCCACTGTTTTTGGGGTTTATGTTTTTGCTGGGCTTTTTCAATCCTTTATTGCCGGGCTGATTTTGCTTCTCATTTATTTTAGAAGGACAGGAGTTTTAGATAAAAAATTAGTAAACGAAAATCACCTTCACGATTTAGGGAAATTTCTTTTGGGTTGCACTGTGTTTTGGGCCTATATCGCCTTTAGCCAGTATATGCTGATTTGGTATGCCAATCTTCCGGAAGAGGCAATATATTATGGGATTCGCTCTAAAGCCCCTTGGGTTTATTTGTCTTTATTCCTCATTTTCTTTAAATTTATTCTTCCCTTTATCTGCTTACTCCCTCGCCATGTAAAAAGGAATGATAGGGCACTAATCCCTGTATGCACTTTGGTTTTAATCACTCAGTATGCAGACATTTACTGGATGATCTACCCTCAGCTGGATCCAGAGCATGTCCGTTTCGGATGGATGGAGTTGGGCTTATTGGCCGGCTTTGTAGGGATCTTTTTGCTCTCTTTATTTCACTTTTTTAGCCGTCACCCTCTGATCCCTGTTCAAGATCCCAGGCAAAAAGAATCTGCAAGCCATATCGTCACTTACTAACTACTTATACCGATTTTGTTTGAAAATTCCTGCCTTCTCTATTCTATTGTGACCGGAAACTTCAACTGTGATCAGTATAATTTGCCCGTGAAAAACTCGTCATTCCCGCGGACTCCGTCATTCCCGCGAAAGCGGGAATCCAGGAATCCCTGTCCTTCCTCACAAAGAAAGATATGTAGATTCTCGTTTGCAAGGGAGCTTGAAAGCCCAAGGGGCTTTCAGACAAACTTTTTCTCAACATTGTTATAATAAACATATACTGGTTTGATTTAAAAAATCAAGTTTTTTTGATAAAGGTTTAGTTTTTGGCATTATGAGTTTTCCAAATCTTTTGGATGTTCTATAATATGTTTCTATGAACTCATTTTTAACTGGCAAGCAAAAAGCAGAGCTTTTAACTTTTCTTCGTTTGGAAAGGAATCGTAGGCGAGCGGATCGTATCCGGGTTATTTTGTTGCTGGATAGTGGAGAGTCTGTCACCGATATTGCGAGATTTTTATTTTTTGATGAAGGAACTATCAGAAACTGCAAAAGGCGTTATGAAGAAGGAGGTTTGTCGAGGTTGGTTTATGACGATCATAGAGGTCGCATGTCGTATTTATCTGAGGAACAACGGAAGAAACTGGTTTTGGAGTTGGAGTCAAAGGTATATCCCACAACAAAGGCAGTTGTTTTATATGTTCAAAAGACATTTGGGGTTGTTTATACTGTGAATGGAATGACGGCTTTACTTCACAAGTTAGATTTTTCATATAAGAAGCCAAAGGGTGTGCCTGGGAAGGCTGATATTGAGAAGCAGAAGGTGTTTATTCAAAGATATCGCAGGATAAAAAAGAGAGGTGATTTAGTGTATTTTGCGGATTCAACTCATCCTATGCTCAATCCTGTAATATCATCGGGTTGGATTAAGAAGGGGGTGGAGTTTAAGGTTAAAACTAATTCAGGTCGTGAGCGGGTGAATATAAATGGTGCGATAGAGATAAATAGTTTAGATTTTGTCAGTAGAAGCTGTGAGAGGGTTAATAAAAATTCAATGCAGGAGTTATTGCGAGCTGTGAGGGCGAGACAGCCTATGAGGGATAAAAGGTTGTATTTGGTTTTAGACAATGCACCATATAACAGGGCCTTTCAGGTGAGGGATTTAGCGAAAAGTTTGGATATTACTTTGCTGTATTTGCCTCCATTTTCTCCTAATTTGAATCCTATTGAGAGGTTTTGGAAATTTGTAAAGAAGAAGACAATGGCTAATGTGTATTTTTCAGATCTTAAAACTTTTCGTAAAGAGTTGATGCTGTTTTTAAGAGGTGTTAGAAAATACAGGGCTGAATTGTCCATGCTTATTACTGATAATTTTCATGTCATCGAAACCTGAAAATTCAAACAAGACCAGTATAAATCAGTCCAACCTTGATGTCCTGCCTCCTTGGCACTCATCACCCCCGCCTCATTAATGTAAGGGATTACAGCCAAATTTCTCTTAAGCACTCTAAAGGGAGCGATAGACTGTCCAGTATATACTGGCTTTAAAAATGGGGATTCTATATTTCCTTCCGGAGGCTCAATCTCTTTCCAAGGGGCTTTATCCTGATTGGATGTAAGCCCTTTGACAAGAGGCTTACTGGCAGAACCCCCAAGCTTTCCTTTTTGGATCTTCTCAACAAAGATAAATCTCCTTGGAACTAAAGAGGCCCCTTGCTTGAACTTATTATAATAATCAGATTGTTGGCTATCATAAACATTAAAAGTAGGCCATTCCTTTTTCTCTTGAGATAAAGTTTTGACTGCTTGTTTTAAGCTGGCATTTTTTTGAGGCAAAACTCCTTTGAAACACAAAATTTTGGGAAGTGATGGTTTTTCTTCAGAGTTTTCTTTTCTGACAGAGAACAAAACACATGAGGGAACTTTAAAAAGGTTTTTTACTTCTGAGTCAAAAACCCATGCACTTTCAAATTTAATATGTATGGAGATTCCACTTTCTCTTTCAAAAAATCCTTCTCTAAAAATAGAATGATGCTCTCCATTCATAACACCATAGGGCATAACAAAAGCCAGCAATCCTTTTTCTCTCATATACAAATCAACAGACCGAATAAAAAAATAGGTGGAAATGTCCTGACTTGTTCTAAACTTGGCCTCTCTCCTCTTCCGCTGTCTGTATTTGTCTTCTGATTTTCCTTCTCTCTTTTTTATTTTTCTCTTCCACAAATTGAAAGAAAAACACTCTTCTTTTAACCTTGTCTGCATTTTTTTATTCATACTGTTAAATCTTAACCAAGGCGGATTTCCGATAACAATATCCGCTTTTTGCTTTTCAGAAGAAAGCCATATCGGACGAGCCAAGTTGCTTGCGACATAGCCCCAAATATGATTTCTATTCTCTTTTTGAAGTTTTAACAATGTTTTATAAGTTTCGAAAAGAGTTTGAGCTTCTGCCTTTTTAATTGACTGTTGTTTAATCCATGACTGAAAAATCTCTGGTTCTTTATGCTTTCCGGCCAATCCACGCATCTTATCTAAAACTTCTTTAAACTGACTCCTGTTTAAACAAACAGATTCAGGAAAAATCAACTGTTTTTTTTGTGCACCCGTCTGCTGATCTTCAGGAACAGTTATTCTCAAACTCTTTTCTCCAAGAACCTCATCTATGCTCCATTGAAGCGAATCCCCTAAATAAACTGGAATGCTCATGTTATCAGGACGGCCCTTTTTTATTGTTTTCAACATGGCCAATAGATAAGTGATTCTGGAAAAAATAACCGCCACAGGGTGAATGTCAATCCCTGCAATTTTGTCACATATAAGGCTTATTGTATCTTTAGCAGATATGTTTTTGTTTTCAGCTACTGCAATTAAAAGCCTTATGGCATGAAACAAGAAAGTTCCGGAGCCACAAGCTGGATCAATTACTCTGTTTTCGAGGGGTTTTTTTATAGCTTTTTTGCAAATTTTTTCAGCCAACCAATCGGGAGTATAATATTCTCCCATTTTGTGCCTTTGCTCTTGCCGGATAAGCCCCTCATACAAGCCTTTTAAAATATCCGCTTGAACAACAGAAAAGTCAAACCGGTGAACATGCAAAGCGATTTGTCTTATCAAATCATTTCCTGCCCCACAAAAGGCTACCCAACTAAAAAAATCATCCTCAATAATACCAGCAATACTGGCTTCCTTAAACAATTTTCCACTTAAGAGAGCTTTTCCTAAGGGTGGAGAGGAATGGAAAAAAGCAACATGAGCTATCGCTTTAGAAATAATTGTCAAATAGGTATGCTCAACAAAAAGAGATTCATCCGCACCCTCTGTTCCATAGACAATATCAACAGATTTTTTCCATAAATCATATTTCAATTTTATATCCGGCCGGTGTTGGGCTTGTGCCCAAAGACTCTTGATCCTTATCAGTGCGTTCATGCAAAGTGGGCTACCTTGACCTATTTCCTTACAGATAATTTCCGGTGTCGGTTCCAGCTGTTTTTTGATAAGAATTACACTTTCTAACCATTGGATAAATTCAGAGGCTTTATCTTTATTCAAAACAAACTCATTGATTGACTTCAATTCATTGTTAAGGAGAAAATAAGCCTTGTATTTTTGTCCATCTGTAGCAATTCCAACATATTTTTCTCTTGTTGTTCTGGATTCCTCTTCTTTGGATTGAATATATTTTTTGATTTGAGATTTTGCAGAAGACAATTCCCTGTTGAGATCGCTTTTGACTTCAAAAATAGTTCGGCCCCATAGAGCATCAATTCGACCTCTGCAAGTTAAAAGATTCGCCTCTAAAGTTATTTCATCATCTGTTGCACCAAGTTTTTCTTTTAAAATATTGCAAAGCAAGTGTTTGACTGTTTCATGCCCTGGTTTTTTTGAAAGTTTTAAAATTTGTTTGTGGTATGCTTGTAATGTCATACCTTATTGACATAGCAAGATTTATTCCATACAGAACTTTGGTCCAGAGCATTTTATGGAGTTCTTTATTAAAAAGATTTTTAATAGAAAATAATAATTTTTTTATAAAAAATATGTCCAATAACTGTCAAAATATAGACATCTTGTGAAGCTTTTTTGACTTCAGTTTGAACTAACTAAAAAAGAGAGTAGTTTTTAGATTGATTTTTTCTGAAAGAACTGTCTGGATTTGATCAGGTATAAAATTTAATTTTTATTCGTTATTTATCGGACTTGTCCAATTCTGATTGGCTAATAGATTCCCTCTAACTCCCAGAGCACAGGCCACGACTGCTATCTCTATTTGTGTTTGAGACTTTGAAGATGTTTTGAGTCTATAAGAGCAATGGACAAGTCCGCCCAAGTAAAGTCTACTCCTTTCATTTTTGCATTTGTCAAGTCCGCCCCAGACAAGTTCGTCCCAGAAAAGTCTGCCTTAAACAATTTAGCCCCAGACAAGTTCGCCTCTGTCAAGTTCGCCTCAATCAAGTTTGCCCAAAATAAGTCCGCCCCTGCTAAGTCTTTTTCCCCTTTTCTTATTTTCTTAATCAGCTCCGCTTTGCTTAAGCCTTTGGCTTGAGCGAGAATTGAGAAACAGTAAGAGGATTAAAGCCAAAGCTTTCATACCTTCTTATCGGACGATTATTTGAAAACTAAAGGCTTTGTCTCAAAATGAATCACAAAAAAGCAAAAAGCCCCGATTAAAGGGCTTTTGCCTGTGCAAAAGGATAATGAATGATTATTATCACTTATTTTATCGGCTGATTATCCGGGAAACTTAAAGCCCTTTTTGAGCTATCTCTTTTTTGCCCATATCCCTGATTGAACTTCTGTCCTACTAAAAACAGGTTTTTACAAAATTTGCCTAAAAACCCTTATTCATGAATATTTGAGCACTTTAAAAAAAGCTTGACATTCCCAGCTAATGAACCAATTAAACCAGATTCATGACACTTTTAGGAATTTTTTAGAATTTTTATAGTTTTTTTTTGATTTTTTGTAGTAAATAGATAATAATAAAGTTATGTCAAACCAAAAAAAAATGCTCTCTGAGCAGATTATGCCAAAGACAGTCTTGGATGAAAATGCCAAAGCCTTGGAATTTTACAGGACATATAAAGAAATTTCTGGTATTTCAGAAAAAATAGATATTGCTATGGGTAGAAAACAGGTATATAAATACAGCTCCAATTCAACTCAAAATTGTGAAATCAATCACCATGCAATCCCACCAACAACAAAATCGTATAAAATTTAAAACAATTCAAGATTGGCATAACTTCCTCAATAGGTCTGATGGTGGGGAGATTGATGCAAATACCATCCAAAAACTTCGTCAAGATTGCTATAAAGATATTGAGCAGTATCGCAAAAATCCTTTGTTAGTGTATGCAACAAATTTTTTTGAAACACCACCAAATATTCCTAATTTTATTGATTTTCCAGATGTGGAAGGCTGGGTTGATTTAGTTAATTCTGTAAAAGACGATAAAGCCATTGATGTGCTTTTACACAGTCCAGGAGGGCGACCTGACGCCACTGAGAGACTTGTAGAAATTCTTCGCAATCATTTTGAAGAGGTCAATTTTCTTATCCCCCATTCTGCTTATTCTGCCGCCACAATGCTTGCTTTATCAGGCGACAATATTATTATGCACCCCTGTGCGGTTTTAGGGCCGATTGACCCACAGATTAACGGCATACCTGCCAGAGCTATTAAAAGAAGTTTTGAAAAAATAAAAGAAAAATTAAGTAAAGAGGGATCAGAAGCTTTACTCCCTTATATTCCTCTTATTGAAAAATATTCTTTAGAACTGTTAGAGCTTTGCGAAGATTCAGAAAAGTTATCAAGGGAGCTGGTCACCGATTGGCTAAAAAAATATATGTTTAAAAAAGAAAAGAATGCAGATAAAAAAATACAAAAAGCTGTTAAATACTTTTCAAACTATGATGAGCACTTGATACATACTCGCCCTTTATCAATAAAAAAGCTCTCCAATCTGGGGTTAAATATCAAACCTGCTGATAAGATACTTCAAGATTTAATGTGGGAAGCTTATATTTTAATCAATGGTTTTTTTAGGATCAGTCCGTTTGTAAAGTTGTATGAGAACACAAAAGGCATATCTTGGGGCAAACAGGTTCAAATTGCAATCCATCAAGGGACTCAAAAAAGACAAACAAATTAGAGACATTAAAATTGTTTAAAATTTGTTTGTGGTATGCTTGTAATGTCATACCTTTTTATTAGAGCAGGGCGTTAAAGCCTTGAGCTATTTAAGGGAAAAAACAAAGTCCGCCTGTTTTTCTATGCTAAAGACTGGGATTTTTTCGGATTGATTTTTTCTGAAAGGACTGTCTGGATTTGAGCGGACATCCTGCTATTAGTAGAAAACTGGACTTTGCCCTTCTCTATTCCGAGGGCTTTTTTTGTAGTGGAAAAGGGGGCCTGTAATCCCTGGTATCAATACACCGGTTATAGTCTGCCTCTGATATTTTGATCCATTGGGAACCACTAATGCCTCTTTTGTTTTTAAAAGGAGGTGAAGCCGAGAAAATAGATATATATTTCCCTTGTGTCTTTGCAATTTTTTTGGCTTCTGTCACGGCTTCAAACAGATCTTGATCCTCGCTGAATATCACAATAACCTCTGACTCCTGATCTAAAACATCCCTTACAATATCAATGGTGATCCTTGTATCAATACCTTTTTCTACATCAAACTTTATTTGGTGTTTTTTGCCATCAATGATGATCGTTTTTTCTCTAAACTGAGTTTTCCTTGTAAAGATTTTTACTGATTTATTTCTTCCAAGGAGTGCCAGTTTGGCACTCCAAAATCTATTCCAGTAAGGATTCCTTTTTTTGGGAGGTATCCTTGTATAAAATTTAATTTTTTTGATTTTCAGGGAATGTTTTTGAGCGATTAAGTTTGATAAAGCTACAGGATCAAAATTGGGATACCGGACATTAGCAAATACACTTTTTGCCCTCCTGTAGAGATTCTGAGCGTCAAAATAAAAGACAGCTGTTTTTTTGGGCTTTTCCATAAAAAAACCCCACATGAGGGCCAAAAGGCAAGTCAAGGGGGCAGTAATTTAATACTATTATATCTATTTTATGAGAAATAACAAGAAAAAAATAACTTTTTTCAGAAATCTCTCAAAAACATCAGGAAAATCAGCCATAAAAATCCATTATTTTTAAAGATTTATCCTCTCCTACCCCTTCCTTTACAAGGAGGTTCCTCCTCTTTGACTTTAAGGTCCTGGGTTTATTTTTTGACTTCCCAAGTGCTCTCTCCTTTTGAGTTGTCCCTTATCTCAATGCCTAACTGGCTCAATCGCTCCCTTAAAAGATCGGCTGTGTGAAAATCTTTTTTTTGCCGAGCATGGGATCGCTCATCCACTAACTGTTGAATAGATTGTCTTTTCAAGTTTTTTTGCTGTAATAGTTGGTTATCTAAATTTTTTAAAAAAGCAGAGGGTTCTTCTTGAAATAAAGAGAGAGTTTGGCCGTATTTTTTAAAAAATGCCAAATATTTTTTGGAAGAAAGGGCCTTATCACTTAAAGAGGCTGAAGGATCTTTCATCATTTTTTGAAAGGAATTTAAGGTGGAAAACAAAACCGCAAAAGCCTTAGGGGTAGCAAAGTCATCGTTAAATGCCATAAATAGATCTTTTTCTGCCAGCAAAAGCCTTTCTTCAAACTTTAAATAAAATGGACCCGGTTTTTCTGGAGAATAAGATTCCTGAAGGCAATGGCGAGCTTGGTTCAAACTGGAGTAAATTTTTGATAGGGAAAGCAGGGCCTGCCCCAGGCTTTTTTTAGAAAATTGTAAAGGAGAGCGATAATGACAAGACAAAATTAAGAATTTGAACAGCTCTCCAGGATACTGGTTTAAAAACTCCCTCATGCGAATCATATTTCCAAGGGATTTTGACATCTTATCCCCTTTTGTGACGATCATATTGTTATGAAGCCAAAAACGGGCATAAGTTTTATTGGTAATGGCTGTGGATTGAGCAATTTCATTTTCATGATGGGGGAAAATAAGATCTGATCCCCCGGCATGAATGTCAATCTCCTCTCCAAGGAATTTATGAATCATGGCTGTGCACTCAATATGCCATCCCGGTCGCCCCTTCCCCCAAGGGCTGTTAAAGTGCCAGCTTTCATTGGGCCGACTTTTTTTCCATAAGGCAAAATCTAAGGGATCTTTTTTTTGTTTATTGACTTCCACACGGGCACCCGCCCGGAGGCTATTTAAATCCTTCCCACTGAGCTGGCCATAAGTTTTAAAAGAGCGGGTAGAGTAAAAAACATCCCCATCCACTGTGTAGGCTTTGCCCTGAACTATCAATTTTTGGATTAAGGAGATGATCTCCGGCAAAGTCTCCGTAGCTCTGGGGTTAGCTGTATGAGCTTTGAGTTTTAAGGATTGGTAGTCTTTTTTAAATTCCTGAATGTATTTTTCTGCCAAGTTTTGTGGTGAGATCTTTTCCTCCTCGGCACGGTTTAAAATTTTGTCATCAATATCTGTAAAATTATAAATATAGCTCACTTTGTAATTTAAAAACTCCAACCAGTTCCGAACAAAATTAAAAAACACCGCCCCGCGAAAATTCCCAATATGAAGATAATCATACACGGTGGGGCCACAACAATACATCTTAACATGAGGGGGGTTTAAAGGGGCAAAGGGCCTTTTCTTTTTTTGGGCAGTATCGTAAATTTTTAAAGGCAAAGGCTTTTGGGAAGTCATTTTAAAAAATCCTTTTTACAATACAAAGTCATTTTACTTTGACCCGAACTATTTTTCTTTTTCCAAAACTCAATAAAAATTCAGCACCCGGACCCAGGTTCAGCTTTTCTTGAAAATCAGTAAGTTTTTGCCCATTTTTTCGAACAGCTCCAGCCTCAATCCCCCTCCGGGCAGAACTTGCAGAAGGGAATAGCCCCACTTCTTTTAGCAACTGGCATATCCCCACATTTTTTACTGGGGGAATGTTTTTTTTAGGAATATGATCGGGTAGCCCCCTTTCGGAAAAAACTTTTCTCCATTCCCTTTGCACTTCATCAGCCTTAGCCTCACTGTAAAAAGCACAAACTAAAAGATAGGCCAGTTTTTCTTTCTCCTGTTTGGGAAAAAGCTTTCCCGATTGAAAAAGCTCTTGCAAGTTGGTTTTTCCCTCAGTAAATAGATGAATATAGCGAGATAGGAGTTGGTCAGAGATTTTCATCACCTTGCCATAAATATCCTTAGGAGGGTCATTAAAACTAATGGCATTGTTTAAACTTTTTGACATTTTTTGTTGGCCATCAGTCCCCTCCAGAAGGGGGAGGCTGAGTGCAACTTGAGGCTTTTGCCCCTGTTGCTCTTGTAAAGAACGACCTAAAAGGAGGTTAAAAAGCTGATCTGATCCGCCTATCTCTACATCCGCCTTCAGATGGACCGAGTCGTAAGCCTGCAAAAGAGGGTAGAGAAATTCATGCAAAGCAATCGGCCGGCCGGCCTTGTATCTTGATGAAAAATCTTTTCTCTCCAACTGCCGAGCCACCGTGAGCTTAGAGCACATGGAGATAATAAATTTTCTAAGGGAAATTTTGTCTATCCACTCAGAGTTATATACCCATTTTGTTTTTTTGGGATCTAATTTTTTAAAAAAGGAAAAAATTTGACGGCCTCGTTCATCTAAAGTTTTTGGGGCTTTAAAATTGACTCCCATAGCTTGTTGGGCATAGCTGAGGGAGTTTTTTTTTGCCTCTGCAAAAGAGAGCAGAGGGCGGGTTTTGTTTTGGCCCGAAGGATCTCCCACACAGGCTGTCCAGTCCCCCACAACAAAGATCACCTCATGGCCAGCGGATTGAAACTGGCAAAGCTTGTTGATCAAAATCGCATGGCCTAAATGAATGTCCGGTTTTGAAGGGTCAAAGCCGGCTTTAACCCGAAGAGCTCTTTTTAATTTCAGTTTATCCATCAGCTCTTTTTCGCTAATGATATCCACAACACCTTGGGATAGGATCTGGAACTGTTGTTCAGGAGAGAGTTTTGGGCCTGTTTTTTCCAATGCAATGGATTCCTTATTTTTTAAATTTTAAACTCTATTTTAGGACTTTTCAAGTCCAGCCCCTTGAATTTACCAAATAAGGAGTTTAATCTACGAGAGATGTCAAAAATGTCTATTATTGAACCAAGCCAGGAATCTTCTCAAAATCTCGATCTCCGGCCAGAGGATTTTTTACTGGTCTATTGCATGGTCCCCTCTGCTCAAACGGGCGAAATGATCTCCCGCCATCTTTTATCTTTAAAATTAATTGCTTGTGCCAATCTCTTCCCAAAAGGGCAATCTTTTTATGAATGGAAAGGGAAGTTTCAAAAGGAAGTGGAACTGGCTTTAATTTGCAAAACCAAAAAATCTCTTTATAAAAAAATGTCAGAAGAGCTAATTAAAAAACATCCTTATGAATGCCCCGGGCTTTCGGCCATATCTTTTAGCCGGGCCTCATCCGCCTTTTTAAGATGGATTGACGAGCAATGCCCTTCTTAAACGGGGACATTCCATTCCCTTAAACATTGGTTGAGGGAGACTTTTTTGTCTGTCTTCTCCGATCTTTTGCCTATTATTAGGGCACAGGGGACTTGAAACTCTCCTGCCGGAAATTTTTTACTCCGGCTCCCTGGTATCACAACAGAGTTTTTAGGGACTTCCCCCCTCAACTCTCTCACCTTATCTTGTGTCAGATCTAAAATTTTAGAGCTTTTTGTAAGAACCACTCCTGCGGCTATCACTGCGTTTTCGCGAACCAAAACCCCTTCTACAATAATGGATCGGCTCCCGATAAAAACATGATCTTCAATAATAACAGGTTGAGCTTGCACCGGCTCTAAAACCCCACCTATGCCCACTCCACCAGAGACATGAACCCCCTTTCCCACCTGAGCACCGGAACCTACTGTGGCCCAGGTATCAATTAGAGAACCTTCAGCCACATAAGCCCCTATATTGATATAAGAGGGCATAAGCACAGCCCCTTTTGCAATATAAGAACCATAGCGGGCCAAAGCTTGTGGCACCACCCGGACGGCCTCCCGGCCGGTCCATTTTTTTAGTGGAATTTTGTCAAAAAAATTAAAATCTCCAGAGGATATTTCCTTTATTTTGCTTATTTTAAAATATAGGAGAATGGCCTCTTTGACCCACTCATTGACTTGCCACTTTCCCTTTGATTTTTCTGAAACACGGATCTTCCCTTCATCTAAAGCCTTTATACTTTCTTGAACGGCTTTTTTGGCTGAAGGGGACAATTCCCCACTGAGAAAGGTTTTATGGATGAGGTCGGGATTCATATACAGTCACAAAACACAGCTTAAAAGCTTTGTCAAAGCCTTGTTGGGGCCGGTTTAAAAAAACACTTGACTTTGTTTCCTCCTTCAGTTTATTTTGCCTGAAAACGAGAAAAATATGCCTACACAAAACCAATTGATCAGGAAAGGCCGGACAATGCCAAAGTCCAAATCCCGATCTCCAGCCCTGTCCGGATCGCCTCAAAGAAGAGGGGTTTGTGCACGGGTTTTTACAACAACCCCTAAAAAACCCAATTCGGCTTTAAGAAAAGTCGCCAGGGTGAAGCTTTCCACAGGTTTTGAGGTCAATGCCTATATTCCCGGAATTGGCCATAATTTGCAGGAGCACAGTGTGGTTTTGGTTCGTGGAGGCAAGGTCCAAGATCTTCCGGGGGTTCGCTATCATATTGTCCGAGGCACATTAGACACTCAAGGGGTTGCGGAGAGGAAAAGAGCTCGCTCCAAATACGGTTCTAAAAAACCTAAAAAATAAATATGTCCAGAAGAAGAAAGAATAGAAAGTTGATGAGAAACATTGCTCCTGACCCAATGTTTCAAGATCTCACAGTGGCTCGTTTTATCAACAAACTGACTATGCATGGCAAAAAGGAGAAGGCTCGCCAAATTTTTTACTCTGCCCTTAAAAAAATAAAAGAATGGGAGTCTTCCGAAGAGCCTTTATCTGTTTTTAAAAAAGCTGTTGACAATTGCAAGCCCTCTTTAGAAGTCCGCTCTCGTCGTGTGGGAGGGGCCACTTATCAGGTGCCTGTGGATGTGCGTCCGGCCCGTCGCGTGACTCTGGCTATGCGTTGGATAGTTCATCATTCTCGAAAAAACAGAAAAGGCAAGGCTTTTGCTGAAAGCTTAGGTAGAGAACTGCTTGAGGCTTACAAACGACGGGGAAGTTCTATTAAAAAGAAAGAAGATGTCCATCGAATGGCGGAATCCAACAGGGCCTTTTCCCATTACAATTGGTAGATTTTTTAGAAAGATATAAACTAAACCAATTAAATATGTCTGAAACAATGAAAGTAAGGATTGCAAAATCAGTTTAAATGCCTGTCCGGTTCATCCGTTTTTACTTTCTGCCTTTGCTTTCCGGCATTTTAATGGGCTTAAGCTTTATCCCCTTCCCTCCTTGGGCACTATTTTTTTGCTATGTTCCCCTTTGGTTTTTTGCTTTAAAAAGACCATCTTTTAAATCCCTTTTTATTGGGGGCTGGTTCTCACAATTTGCAGGAACTTTAATCGGCTTTAACTACCTAAATTACACAATAAAAGAGTTTGATATTTTACCTTGGCCCCTGTCTTTGTTGGGCCTTATAGCCTTTGCCTCTTTAGCCAATCTTCATATCCCCATAGCTTTGAGCCTTTGGTCCTTTAGTGAGAAGGCCCTGATCCCTATCAGATCCTTCGTGTGGGAAAGTCCCCAAAAATCTGACACCGCTCTTAAAAAAATTTCACTCTTATTTCTCCCTCTCTATTCCCTATTGAGCATGGAGTATTATTATATCATTTTTAAATGGCACTTTGGCTACACTTGGCTTTATGCCGGATGGCCCGCCTTTCAAACAGCAGAAATATGGGGCTTTCAATTTTTAAACAGCCTGACTTTGTTTTTTAACTTTCTGTTTTTATTGGCTTTCAAAAATTTTCATAAATCTTTTTTCCAACTTTCCTCTCAGCCTAAAGGTATTTTAACTCAAAAGAAAAAGGCTTTAGCTCATACCTTGAGCCTATTTTTTAAAAAAATAAAACTCTCAGTTCAAAAATTATCTCTTCGGTCTGTCTTTTCTCAGGCAATAAAAAACAAAGGCATTTATGTCCCTCTATCTATTGGCTTGGCCCTTTTTTTCAGCCTCAATATTTATGGGCTTTATTTAAAAAGCCGATGGACAGCACCCGACAGCCAAGCCTCTGTTTTGCTGGTTCAACCCCATATTGAAAATCAAAAACAAGGAAAAGAACAATGGGATGATTTTATCTCATCCCGACTCCTGCAAGAGACTTCCCGGCTTTTGTGGCCCGATCAGTATAAATCTCCCCTTGAGGGAGATCTTTTTTTTCCTACAAAAACTTCTCAAAAAAAGAGGCTGGGGCCAGCCCTTATGGAACATTCTGCTATAGAAAACTTAGATTTCATTTTATGGCCAGAGGGAGCTTGGCCTTATCCTATAAATAAAGAATATGCCCTAAAAGGTCAGGATCCAGTGCAAAAATGGCCCTTGGTTTTTAACACCCCTTTAATTGTTTCAGCCGAAGGGCATTACCAGTCTCAACAAAGCAACTCTATTTTTGTTTTTGATAGGGAGGGTCGGATAGTTCAAGGTTCTTATGACAAAATGATTTTAATGCTTTTTGGGGAAAAGGCCCCTTTCATTCACTTTTTCCCCAAGTGGAGCAAAAGCCTTTTTGGAGACATCACTTTTGACAAAGGGCATGGGGACAATAAAATTATTTCTCTCAACGGATTGAATTTGGGATTTCAGATTTGCTATGAGTCTTTATTTGCCAGGCTCACTCGTGATCTGTCGACATCGGGGGCGGACATTTTAATCAATGTTGCCAATGATTCTTGGTTTGGAAGTTGGCAAGAACCTTTGCAAAATCTGTATATGACTTTAGCCCGTGCGATAGAAGTCCGCCGGCCCTTACTTCGCGGGACCAACTCCGGCCTCTCTGCTGTGATCTCTGCTAAAGGGGAGCTGACTATCCTTCCTGCTAAAAAAGGGGCTTGGTTTGTAAAAGTCCCCTACTCTTCAAACAGAGAACAAAAAACTGTGTTTGCCTTATGGGGCCATCTCATCAACCCCATAGTTTTATGGTTCAGTTTAATAGCACTGATTTTAATATTAATTTTTTTACCAAAAAACCATAACCTTAAAAATCAATAAAACTTTCCTTTAGTTTCCTGTCCATTCCAGTCTATAAGATAAGTGCAAAAAAGAAAATTTATGCTCTCAGCTCTTCTAAGCAGGCGATTTGTTGGGTTCAACTTTCAGAAAAATAGAACCATGAAAAAGCCGGCTATTCTTAAAAAAATAACAGGGGGCTACTGACTTTTGACTTTTAAGCGACCAGCTCGGCCTTTGAGACGACGCAAATAAAAAAGACGGGCCCTTCGGACTCGAGCACGAGACAAGATCTCTATATTTTTAATATAAGGGCTGGCCAGGGGAATGGTCTTCTCCACCCCCACTCCTGAGGAGATCTTTCGCACAGTAAAGGATCGGCAAAAATCCTGCCCTTGGATTTTAATCACAAGCCCCTCGAAGATTTGGACCCTCTCTTTACTTCCTTCTTTTACCAGGAGAGAGACTTTAACTGTGTCCCCCGGCTGGAGAGAGTTGTTTTTTAAAGGATAGCTTTTGAGGCAAATTTCCCGAATTTTATCCATAGCCCTTTTTCCTACAAGCACTGTGGGAGGAGGTCAAGTTTTTTTTGAAGTAAACTAAATAGTCGCTCGTGAAAAACCTCTATAATTCACAGGGGATTCTTCAGTTTCTTTGCCTAAAGGTCCGTCCCATTTCGGGACGGCAATACCTTGGACCCTCATGGGACGGCCTTTAGGCAAAAGTGATTGAAAAGTCTGCCCCTGTAAAAGCAGAGAATGAGAAGGTCTTACTGAGACTTTTTCACGGGGGACTACCTCTGCTCTATTAATGTTCCTTTTTATCCTGTTGAAATAAGGCTAAAGCCTCTTGTTTTTTGCAAAAGCCAAGGGCTTTCAGCTCTTCTACTGGCAAAAAGCTCAAAAACTTTTTGGCTTGAGGGAGCTGGGCTTTGAGATCTTCCCTTTCTTTTAAAAGATCGGGCCTTTTAAGCCATGTCAAAAGTAAGGAGCTGTAAAACCTGAGTTTTTTTATATTTTCGTGATGGCCACTCAAGATCAAGTTAGGGAGGCTATGCCCTTTGATCTCGCGGGGTTTAGCCCAAGCGGGGCCTTCTAAAAGGGAGTTTTCAAAACTTTCTTGTTGAGAGGATTTTTTATTGCCTAAGAAGCCGGGCAAAAATCGGGAAAGGCTCTCTATTAAAACAAGGGCGGGAGCCTCCCCTCCGTTTAAAATATAATCTCCAATAGAGATTTCCTCATCTACAAAGTCCTGAACAAAGCGAGCATCTATCCCCCCATAACGACCACAAATCAAACTGAGATTTTTATATTTTTTTGAGTAATCTCTTGCCTTTTGAGCTGACCATCTCTCTCCTTGGGCCGACAAATAGATCCGCCAGCCAGGGTTTTTAACAGATTGGAGGGCCTTTTTTAAAGGCTCATAAGTTATCAACATGCCATCGCCCCCTCCAAAAGGATAGCTGTCTGCCCTCCCCTTTCCTGTAAATTTTTTGATATCCACCAGATCCACTTGAATAAGGGAGTTTTGAATGGCTTTACTTAACAGCCCCACTTGAAAGCAGGATTTAAAAAACTCTGGAAAAAGGGATAAGATCTGAAACTTCACTTTGGAGAAAAGCCAGAAAAAACTCTTCGGCAGTTCTTAAAAAAACTGGGGGAGGGAGTTGAAGTCGATAGATTGTTCCTATTGCTTAGTCGTTTAACAACCCCCGGCCAGCTCTGTTCTACAGCTTGACGGAGGATACGCTCTCTTTCATTCTGGCTTAGATAGCCCGTTCCTTTTTTTATTATCAATAAGGCCATTCGCCGATAGCCATTTTGAACAGCCAGCTCTAAGGCTGTCTTTCCTTCATTATTTCTGATAGATAAATCCAGATCTTTTTTATAAAAAAGCGAGCTAAACCATCTTTGGACAAAATCCTCAACATAATAGGAACGCCAGTGTTCAGGAGGGAACACCCTCTCATTGGGCAGGGAAAAGAGCCAATGGGCAGGGCTGTTATTCCACTTGTCAGAAAGATTGATATCGGCTCCATGAGCTAAAAGTTGTTTAAAAACCAATGGATAATGCCATTTAATGGATAAAAGCAGAGCAGTCTCACCATCACCGTTTTTGGCATTGATATCCACACCGTTTTTTATAATAGTATTCGCCATATTTGCTCTTCGTCTTTCGCTTTTTTCCTCTATAACTTTGAACTTTATCAAAAATGAATAGCTTACACTGTCTGAAAGCTCTAAATTAATTGATAGTCTTTTTTCAGGAACAAGGTGATGGAGTGCAGTGGCTCCTTTATTTCTTTCTGCTTTTCTCTTTTCTGCTTCTTTTCTTTCGATTTCGGCTTTCTGTTTTCTTTCTTCTGCTTCTTTTCTTCTTATTTCTTTTCTCTCTGCTTTTTCTTCTTCAGATAGTATCTTTTTCTTTTTCTTTTTTTTGGCTGGCAACGGGCCGATATCTTCAAGGTAAGAGGCTAACTCTTCTAACCCTCCATCTTCAAACGGACCTGAAACCGCCTCCTCAACGACTGCAAGTGGAGTTACTGCAATACCCAATAACTCTGATCCCACATCTTCAATAGTGTCTGATATTGGTGTTTTAGATCTTCTCCCCGACCCGTAGCAATCATTAGACAGGAAAAGGAGAGGGAGAAAAATAAATGCATAAATTATTTTTTGCATAGCAAGGCTTTTACACTATGGCTTTAAAAAGAGTCAAGTATTGTGTAATTTTTACAAGTGATCAAATAAGAGGGAATGAAAAATGAAAAAAAAATTTATTCAATTTAAGGGTATTTAATGGCTTTTTTAAAAAAATCCGACCATAAAAAGTGAAAAAAGGACAAAAGACCAAACAAAAATTTTAAAGGCAAAAAACAAATAGGCTTTCATATAAAGCCTATCGGTTGATTTTAGAATAAAAAAAAGGACAAAAACAGAGATTTTAACAAAAAAAGTTCAAAAAAGACATGAAAACTGGAAACAAAGCCGTATAATGGGCGGGGCCTAATTTTTTGTTATGAAAAATCCACCTTTTATTATCTTGGATTTTGGTTCCCAATACACTTGGCTGATTGCCCGATGTTTTCGCGAGATGGGCTATTACTCTGAGCTAATGCCTTATGATGAAAACTTGCAAAAAATTAAGGATAAAAAGCCTTTGGGCATTGTCCTTAGCGGAGGGCCTGATTCTGTTTTAGATCCTTCTTCCCCCCACCGCCCCTTAGAGGAATTGTTGGCTACAGCCCCTGTGTTGGCCATCTGCTATGGGATGCAGATGGTGGCTTTTCAAAAAGGAGGAAAGCTCTCTAAAACTTCTCAACGAACTTATGGTTCCAGCACTATTTATTGGCAAGAGAAACTTTTGCCAGGGGTCAAAAAGCAAAAAGTTTGGATGAGTCATGGGGACTCCATCAATTCCTTACCCTCTTCTGCTAAAGTGTTGGCAAAAGATTCTAAAGGGCTTATTACCGCCTTTTCTATGGATCGCCTTTTGGCCTTTCAATTTCATCCTGAAGTAAGCCATACAGAAAAGGGCAAGGAGCTTTTAAAAGCCTTTGCCCTTAAATATTGTCAAGCTGGGGAGGGGAAGTGGCATGCTCATTCAGTTAAAGAGGAGCTTTTAGAAAAAATCACGAAGACAGTCCCCAAAAAGGAAAATGTATTTTGTGCTTTGAGTGGTGGGGTGGATTCCACAGTCACGGCGGTTCTCATCTCTCAGGCCTTAGGCCCGGAGAGAACACAATGTGTTTTTGTGGATACTGGCCTTCTCAGGGAGGGGGAGTATGAGGAGGTTTTAAATTATTATAGCTCAATGGGTTTAAATGTTCAGGCGGTTCGGGCGGAAGGGAGATTTCTCAATGCCTTAAAAGCTGTTTCTGATCCGGAGCAAAAGCGAAAAATTATCGGCCAACTATTTATAGATATTTTTAAGGAGGAGATGAAATCTTGCAAATATTTGGCCCAAGGAACTTTATATCCTGATGTGATAGAGAGCCTGTCTCCGGCAAAAAGCGAACTCAGCATTAAATCCCATCACAATGTGGGCGGACTACCAAAGGATCTGGACCTGATTTTAGTAGAACCTTTAAAAGAGCTTTTTAAGGATGAAGTTCGGGAATTGGGCCAATCTTTAAACCTGCCAAAAGAAATTTTAAACCGTCATCCTTTTCCCGGGCCGGGCCTATCCATTCGTTGTTTAGGCCCTGTGGAGCCAGAGTTTTTGAAAATCTTGAGGCAGGCCGATGCTATATATATGGAAGAACTTAAAAAACATGATCTCTATGATAAAATTTGGCAGGCTTTTTGTGTTTTGCTCCCTTTGCGAACTGTGGGTGTTCAAGGGGATCATCGGACTTATGAGAGAAGTTTGGCCATTCGAGCCGTGCTTTCTTCAGACGGCATGACAGCGGATTGGTTTGCTTTTCCAGATGATTTTTTGAGAGGGCTTTCCCGCCGGATAGCCAATGAAGTCCGAGGGATTAACCGTGTTCTTTATGACATTACCAGCAAACCCCCCGGAACTATTGAATGGGAGTAAATTTTTTAATAAAATACCCCTCTCCAGGTGTCATGAACCTAATTTTTCTTGAAGTTAGGGAGAAGTTCAGTATAATCCTAACAAAAATAAGGAGTCGAATGATGAAAACACTATTTTTTATTTTTATCAGCAGTTGGGCTTTTTCAGCAAAATCCGCTATTCCCTGCAATGGGGCTGAAGGCTCAGCTCATGTTTACGGCGGAGGTTTTGTAGCGGATACCGCCTTTGTTGAAGAATCGGTTTATGTAGGACCATCAGCTCAAGTTTGCGATAAAGCCAATGTGACGGGCGATTCCGTGGTGAAAGGTCAGGCCAAAGTTTTTGGCAATGCCAAAGTTTCCGGAGGTCGAATTTCCGGCAATGCACAAATTTATGGAGAAGCTCAAATTTCCGGCTGGGCTATCATTTACGGAGAGGCTATGGTTTTTGCTCAGGCTGAAGTTTATGGCTGGCCTGTAATTTATGAGCAAGCCAAAATTTATGGCCAGGCCAAAGTATTTGATCGGGCCAATATTTATGGAGAGGCTAAAATTTTTGATCAAGCTCAAGTGTTTGAATGGGCTAAAGTCTTTGGCAATACTGAAGTCTATGGCGAACAAGAGATTTCCGGACGCGTTCAAATTCCCGATCTTGAAAGAAATTAAAAATCATAGAGCCTTAGAATACAATTTTGATGGCCTTCCCGGCCCGACGCACAATTATGCGGGGCTTTCTTTTGGGAACAGGGCCTCTATGGAAAACAAGCACAAAATATCCAACCCTCAGGCAGGGGCCTTAGAGGGCTTGCAGAAGATGAAGTTTCTTATGGATAAAGGTTTTAAGCAGGCCCTTTTGCCCCCACAAGAAAGGCCCAACCTGCTTTTTTTAAAAAAATTGGGTTTTACCGGTTCTGTCCAAAAAATTCTCAGCTCAGCTTGGTCTTTTTCCCCCTCTCTTTTGGCCAGCTGTTATTCTGCCTCAAGTATGTGGACAGCCAATAGTGCTCTTTTCTCACCCAGTGCCGACACAGAGGATCAAAAAGCCCATTTCACTCCAGCCAACTTGCAAACCAGCCTGCACCGTTTTTTAGAAACTAAAGCCACCGCTTTAATTTTAAAAAAAATATTTAAAGAGCCTTCCCTTTTTGTTCATCATCCCCCTTTGCCCACTGTGCCCCTCTTTTCAGACGAAGGCTCAGCCAATCACAGTCGCTTTTGTGCCAGTTATTCTGCAAAGGGGGTGGAGTTTTTTGTTTATGGGCGAGAAGGTTCTCATTCTTCAACAAAATTTCCGGCCCGGCAAAGTGAAATGGCCTTTAAGATCACGGCCTTTCGTCATAAGTTGAGACCGGACAAAACAGTTTTTGCCACACAGAATCCTCAAGCCATCGATGCCGGGGCTTTTCATAATGATGTGCTTTGTGTGGCGGATCAGAATTTAATATTTTTTCATGAAAAAGCCTTTCTCAAAACACAAAAAGTTTTACAAGAGATAGAAGAAAAATTAGATGTCCCCTTATTAAAAATTAAAGTTCGGGAACAAGATATTCCTTTACACCGGGCCATCAGCTCCTACTTGTTCAACTCACAATTACTGTGTTTAAAAAAAGGGGAGTGGTTTTTGCTCGCCCCCACAGAGTGCCAAAAAGATGAGCAAGTGAGAGGCTATCTTCATTATTTGAGCCAAAACAGCCCCATTAAGGAAATTGCTTTTAGCCCCCTCCGGCAGAGCATGAAAAATGGCGGTGGGCCGGCCTGTTTGAGATTCAGAGTGGTTTTAACGGAAAAGGAGGCCATGACCATCCCTAAAGGAGTTTGTTTGAGCCAAAAACTTTATGAACAAATTAAAAGCTGGATCAAAAAACACTACAGGGACCGGATCCAGCCCCAAGATCTTTTAGACCCCGATCTTATGAGGGAAAGTCAAACCGCTTTAGATGAGTTGAGCCAACTTCTCGCTCTCCGGAATATTTATTCATTTCAAAATTAACTTTTTTTATTTCCGTTTTTTGCCTGATCTTTTTTTCCGGCGAGTGGGTTTCTTCTTAGAATCCCCTTTTTTGCTTATAATCTGAAGAGCCTCCTTAAGGCTGAGTTTTAAAGGATCTGTCCCTTTGGGAAGGCTATAATTTTTGTTTTTAAAACGAATGTAAGGGGAGTAGCCCTCTAAAATTTGCAAACTGTCCTTATTATGAGTGAATTGTTTAATGGTTTTTTTTGAGGATTTCCTTCGGCTCTTTTTTTCCTGTGAGAGAATTTTTACAGCCTCTTTAAAACCTAAGGACAAAATCTCACTGTTGGGAATGGATCGAAAATCCCCATCATGCACTATATAAGGGCCGTATCTACCAATGCTTTTTTTGATTTCTTTTTTTGTTTTAGGATGAGTTCCAAGAACTTTGGGAAGTTCTAAAAGTTGGAGGGCCTGTTCCATATTAAAACTATCTAAAGGCAGGAACTTAGGTATAGAGACTCGCTTCAGCCCATCCCCTAACTCTAAATAAGGACCGAAAGGTCCGGTTTTTATAAAAATTTTCTTTTTTGTTTTGGGATCCACTCCAAAAACCTGATCTTTTCTTTTTTCTGTTTTAAGAATTTCCTCTATCTTGTCCAAAGTGATGTCTGAGAGGAACAGATCCTTTGGAAGAGAGGACTTGATCTCTTTCCCCCCTTTTTTTTGGCTGATGTAAGCCCCAAAGCGTCCCACATGAAAATTGATATTTTTGAAAAGAGGAAAGTTCAAAGTTCGGGATTTTGAGCCATCTATAGATTTTTCACAACTCGCCACTTGGTTTTTTAAACCCGCTTTCCCTTTATAAATGGAGTTTAAATATTTTATGTATTTCACCTTACCTATGGCCATATCGTCTAAGGCTTTTTCCATTTTAGAGCTGAAAGCCAGATCCACATAATCTGGCAAATGTTGGTTTAAAAGCCTTGTCACTGCCAAGGCCGTAAAGGTAGGGGCCAGGTTTTTGTTTTGTTTTTGGATATAGCCCCGATCCTGAATTGTGGAGATAATAGGGGCATAAGTGGAGGGGCGACCAATCCCCTCTTTTTCCAATTTTTGAATGAGAGAGGCTTCGTTATAGCGAGGGGGAGGCTGGCTCTCCTTTGCTTTGCTCTCCACTTTAAGGCACTTTAGAAGATCTCCTTTTTTTAAAGCGGGAAGAAAAGCCCCGGTCCCTTCATCTTGATCTTTATAAAGCTTGTAAAATCCAGGAGAAATTATCCTCAAACCAGAGGAAAAAAACAGAGCCGACCCCGCCTTGATTTGAATTTGAGTTTGCTCTTGTTCACAGTTTTTCATCTGGCAAGCCAGAGACCTCTGCCAAATCAATTGGTAAAGTTTTAGCTCATTACCTGCCAAACCTGTTTTTTCCGGACTTTTAAAGTGGGTTCCTGCGGGGCGGATGGCTTCATGAGCCTCTTGAGCCCCCTTGGTTTTGGTTTTATAGATACGGGTTTTTTCCACCAGCTCTTTTTTCCCGTAAATTTTAGATATGGCTGTTCGAATCCCCTTTATCGCTGTGGGGGAAAGGCTGGTAGAGTCGGTTCTCATATAAGTAATCAAACCCTGTTCGTAAAGTTTTTGAGCTGAGGCCATAGTTTGTTTAGGGGAGAGGTTGAGCTTTCTTCCCCCTTCTTGTTGAAGGGTAGATGTAATAAAGGGGGGCTTAGGGGATCGGGAAATATGTCTTTTTTCCACCTTTTCCACAATCCATTTTGCCTTTTTCAGTTTTTGGACCAGATCTCCCGCCTGTTTTTCTTTAAAATGGAGGAGTTTTTTGTCTTTCAACCGGCCGAGGCTATCAAAATCCTTTCCCACTGCTATTTTTTTGGATTCGTAGGAGTGGAGATGGGAGGGGAATTGTTGGCTTTTGCCCTTTCCTTTTTGTGATTTTTGCAAAAGCCCCTCTATGCCAAAATGGGAGGTTTTAACAAAATTCATCCTATCTATTTCCCGATCACTAATGAGCTTAACCGCTACAGACTGCACTCTTCCGGCGGATAATCCGGTAGTGATCTTTTTCCATAAAAGAGGGGAGAGGCTGTAGCCCACTAAGCGATCTAAAACCCTTCGGGCCTCTTGAGCTTGAACCAGCCCTTCATCAATTTGACGATAGTTTTTTAAAGCGGACTGGATGGCTGTTTTTGTGATTTCATGAAAAACAATCCTTTTGACAGGGATTTTAGGTTTTAAAATTTGATAAAGATGCCAGCTAATACTCTCGCCTTCCCGATCTTCATCTGTTGCCAGGATCAGCTCTCCCGCTTTTTTGATCTGCTCTTTTAAGGATTTGACAATAGCCGTTTTGGATTTGGGAATGCAGTAGATCGGCTCAAAGTTTTTCTCAGTATTGACCCCTAAATTTTTCCAAGGTTCTTTTTTGTATTTTGCTGGAATGTCTTTTGCTGATTCTGGCAAGTCCCGAATATGCCCCATACAGGAGCTTACTTTGTAGTTAGAGCCTAAAAAGCGACTAATGGTTTTGGCTTTTGTAGGAGATTCCACAATAAGGAGTTTGGCCTTTGGCATAAGAGACATTATTACCCTTAACTTTTTCATAATTCAAGGTTTTATAAACTAAAGACCAGCATTTGTTTGGTGTTTTTAAGCAAAAAAACAGTGACATAAGGCAAAAAATGGTCCAAATAGAAAAGGGCATGACCCATTTTGAGATCCGAAAAAAGTTTATCCATTTTTTTAAAAATCGAGGGCATAAGGTCCAGCTCAGTTCTTCCCTCATCCCGAATAATGACCCTTCTCTTCTGTTTGTGAATGCGGGAATGAATCAGTTTAAAAATGTTTTTTTAGGTTTAGAACCCCCTCCGGCAGAAAATGTAGTCAGCATTCAAAAATGTTTGAGAGCGGGTGGCAAACATAATGATCTTCAGCAAGTGGGTGAGACCCCCTGGCACCACACTTTTTTTGAAATGATGGGCAATTTTTCCTTTGGTGGCTATTTTAAGCCATCAGCTATAAATGGGGCCTGGGCCTTTTTGACAGAGGAGTTGGGCCTATCTCCGGACCATTTATGGGTGACAGTTCATAAAGAGGATCCGGAGTCTTATGCAATATGGAAACAAAAAATTCCTGAAAATAAAATTTATCTCCTAAGTGATAAAGATAATTTTTGGCAGATGGGGGACTCTGGCCCCTGTGGATACTGTTCGGAGATTCATTATTATTCCGGAGAAGAAAAACGACCCCCTACTCACCAACTGATAGAAATTTGGAATTTGGTTTTTATGGAGTTTTATGACAACAAAGAGGGGGAGAGGAAAAAGCTTTCTCGCCCATCTGTAGATACGGGGATGGGTTTGGAGCGACTTTCTGCCATTCTTCAAAACAAAAAAAGCAATTACCATACTGATCTTTTTTCAAAAATAATTTTGGCTTTAGAAAAAGCTTCTTCTTTTAAAAAATATGACTTTGAGGAAAAGGCTCAAACTCCCATCCAAAAAGCTTTTCGTGTGGTGGCGGATCATAGCCGGGCTGTGGCTTTTTTAATTGCTGAGGGAGTTTTACCGGGAGGGGATACTGCGGAGTATGTCCTCCGGAAAATTCTCCGGAGGGCTTTTTATTATAGCCAAAAATTAAATCCCAAGAAAAATCTTTTAAAAATAGGAGTTAGAGAAGTTGTAAAAATTATGTCGGAGATTCCTCCTAAGCCCTTGCCCTGCAAAGTGGAAGAATTAGGCATTTATCCCCAACTCAAAAATGATATGGGGGAAATAGATCAAGTCATTGAAGAGGAGGCCGGGCAATTTTTTAGCACTTTAAAAGAGGGCAAAAAAGAGTTTGAGAAAATGCTCTCCTTTTTGCCAGCTAAAAAAATTCCTAAAGAGAGGGTTTGGGATCTGTATAGCACTTATGGACTTCCCATAGATCTGACTCGCCTTATGGCTGAAGAGCAGGGTTGGGCTGTTCCTACGGAAGAGGAGATGGCGGAATATAAAAAAGAAGTTGGCCAATCACTGGCCAAGGGCTTGGTGGGAATACTTTGGGAGGATTTTAAAAAGGAAGGGCTAAAAATCATAGCCCAAAAAGCAGGTTCTTCAGCTAATCAGTCATTCCTGCGAAAGCAGGAATCCAGATACCCAAAAACCATAGGCCAAAAGGCAGGTTCTCCGGCAACAGAGTTTACCGGCTATAAAAAAGAAAAAGAGAGAGGGAAAATTCTTGCCGTTTTATCTATAAAAAAACCATCTGCTCGTTTGTCTGAAGGCAGTCCAGTTCCCCATTTAGGAACAGGGCATGGGCCGGATTGGGATTCTTCCTGCATTCCTAAAGGCTCTAAGGGGCATGTCGTTTTAGATAAAACCTGTTTTTATCCTGAGGGGGGAGGGCCGGTAGGAGATAGAGGTTTTTTCTTTGAAGACGCAAGTCAGTTTGCTGAAAAGAAGTCAACTGATCCTGCGAATTTTGCTAAAAAGTCCCCCGGACTTTTTAGCTCCCACGAAAGCGGGAATCCAGAAGAGCTTATAGGCGATAGTATAGCTCAAGTTTTGGATTGCCAAAAAATAGGGGAAATCATTATTCATGAAGTTCAGGCTCTAAAGGATTTGAGGTTAGGGCAAAATTGTATTGCGGAAGTGAACAAAAATTTTAGAAAAGGCATTAAAGCCAGCCATACCACCACGCATCTTTTGCACTCAGCTTTGCGAAAAAACCTGGGGGAGTCCGTCCGTCAGGCCGGATCACTCATTCAGCCCTTTCGCCTGCGATTTGATTTTACCTATAAAAAAGCTCTCAACAAAAAACAAATTCATCAAGTGGAGGAACTGGTCCGGCAAAGTATTTTATCAAAAGAAGATCTGTCAGTCAGTCATAAAAAATTAGAACAGGCCAAAGAGGAGGGGTTTTTGTATTTGAAAGGGGAAAATTATTCTGAAAATGTCCGAGTAGTGAGTATTGGAACAAAAAGTTCAAAAGAGCTTTGTGGGGGGATTCATGTTCAAAACACTGAGGAGATTGAGGATTTTAAAATCATTAGCGAAAGAGGAGTTCAGGCTGGTGTGAGGCGGATTATAGCTTGGACCAGCTCTTTAGCTAATGCTTGGGAGGAATTTTTAATTGATGAAAATAAGAGCTTGAGGAGTTATTTAAAAATTCCTCTCCCTCATTTTAAAAAAAAGGAATCTTGTTGGGAAGGCTTTATTGAAAAGCAAAATCTTTTTTTAAATTGGATGGAAGATCGGGAAAAGGAGTTAAAACTTTTACGCAAAAAAATTGTTTGTTTAGGGAAGGAAAAGCCTCAACCCAGCCCTGCCAATTTACCGGATAAAAAGGAGGAAGTGAAAAGCACTTTTCACCCTTTAGCAAAACAGGTTTTAGAATTAAGAGAGCACTTTAAACTCAACCCTCCTGATATTAAAGAAGATTTAATGGAGGATAAAGATTTTTATAAGGCTTTTAAAAAGGGGCCCTCTGTTTTAAACTCAATAAAAGCCAAAGAGGGGGAAGTTAAAAATTTTATAACTCTGTTGGAAAAAATAAAAAGTTTGAAACTGACAAAAGAGGAGTTAGAAGTCCGGGCAAAAGGTTGTGAAGTTAAGGGTTTAAAAGGGCAATTGCTTGTTCTCTCTTTACCTGTGGCGGATAGAAAGCTCCTGGCAGATATATCTGATTTCCTCTTATCTCAAATAGGTCCAGGGCTTGTTGTTTTGTTAGGGGAAGGGGAAGGAAAATATCCAGTAATAGTAAATGTCCAAAAAGCTTTTTCTAAAAATTGTTCTGCCGGTGAGATTTTGAAAAATAAAATAGCTCCTCTATGCAAAGGCCAAGGGGGAGGTAAAAGCTCTTTTGCAGGGGGTTCTATAAGCGATAGGTCTGCTTTTTCTCAAGTGGAAAAACTGCTCCTGCAAAATTTTTGTTAAAAAGTTAAAAGTCTGTTTTTTGATTGTAGCTGTGTCTACCTATTAATAGTCCGTGAAAAAGCCTCAGTTAGTCCTTCTCATTCTCTACTTTTACAGGGTCAGGCTTTTCAATCACTTTTGCCTAAAGGCCGTCCGGTGATGGTCCAAGGTATTCCCGTCCCGAAATGGGACGGACCTTTAGGCAAAGAAACTGAAGAGTCCCTTGTAAATTACAGAGCTTTTTCACGAGCGACCACATTAGTTCATTAGTGACTTAAGTCCACTTTTTGGCTGTTGATAGCCGAAATCAAAAGGGAGAGATCAATGTTGTCCCTTATCAAATAAGCTCCGTCATACAATAGTTGCAAATTCCCTGTCCAGTGGGCAGAAAGGGCTGGCCCTGGCAAAACAGCTAAAGGGATTCCATAATCTAAGGATTTTTTGGCCGTGAGCATAGTCCCACTCCGGAGCTGAGCCTGAAGTATGACCACTAAAGAGGAGAGAGCAGACATATAGCCATTTCTAATATGAAAGTAAGGCTTTTGCATTTTTTCCCAAGGGGGCCAGCTGGAGACAAAAGCCCCTCCGCAGTTTAAAATCCCTCTCTTCAACCGGTTCAAACTTTCCGGGTAAAGATGATCCAAACCACAGGGGAGAAAACACAAAGTGGGGCTTTGGGATCGGATGGCCACAGCATGGGCTTTTTGATCAACGCCTCTGGCCCCTCCACTCAAAACACAAATCTGCTTTTCTTTAAGCAGTGAGGGCAAATAAAAATCCATCCAGTGGAAAACCTGATGATCGGCCTGCCGGCTCCCTACAAAAGTGATCGGAGTGTCCATCTCTTTTGAGGGCCATTCTCCTAAAAAGCAAAAAATAGGGGGAGAGTCAAAAAAAGAAATGAGCTGGCGGGGGTAGGCTTTTTTTCCGGGATGGAGCAGTTGGTAGTTTCGGTTTTGGCAATATTTGTAATCCTTTTCTGCCTTTTTCCACCAAAGCCTGTTGTGACTCACATACTCTTTAGCCTCTAAGGAAGAGAGCACATCAGTAAAATTCTCAGGAGTTTGAAGCTCCGAAGTCGCTACCTCTATCCGGGCAAAATCTTTTGCCCTTATGGGACAATTTTGCCAAGTGAGAAGAGAGAGATAATCAGCCCATTCCATACCCATTATGATATAGCAAAGCATTTTGACAAAATAAGGCTGTTTTTTTAATGTTTTACCTTAAGGTTAAGGGCAAAGTGCCGATAGCCGGCGATTTGAGAGTGTTCGAATGGGATCCCCATAAAATTTTTTACAAAAAACTATTTTGGGATTGACAAATAGAGCTTTCCCCTGTCTTAAAGAGATTATGTTAAAGAAAGCCCTGGGGATTTTATTAGGGATTCTGTTTTTTTTGGCCCTTGCCAACTGCTCTCTTTTATCATCAAAGGTTCCTGACATTTCTGTTGAATTTAAAGATCTACAAGTTTTTGAAAAAAACAAAAAATTTGAAGGTTTAAAGGTGGGGGGCTTAAGTGGGCTGATTTTTCATCCTTCTTCAGGTTATTTTTATGCCCTTTCCGATGATAAAACCAACCATCGCTATTATAAGCTGAGCCTGAGCACTCAACCCCATTACCGGCTGAGCATTAAAGAGCAGGTCTTTCTCAAAAACTTAGAGCATGACCGATTGACAAGAAATATGGACCCAGAAGCCTTAGTGATTTACAGCGACAGTGTTTTTTTTATCGCCTCAGAGGGGCAACAAATTTATAATGTCCATGAGCCTACTCAAATTTTCACCTTTGATCAGTCTGCTGTTTTAAAAGAGGCCTGGCCTGTTCCTCCTGTGTTTTGGGCCCCTGGGAAAAACCCACAACCTCCTTTTTTTGGACAGGTGGCCAACAAAGGTTTTGAATCCCTCACTTTGGACAAAAATTCCAACAGCCTTTGGACCGCGACTGAAATTCCTCTCAAACAAGATTCCATCTTTAAACAAAAATCTTTTGTCCGGCTGAGTGCTTTTGACATCAAAAGCAAAAAACTCCGCGAACAATATGCTTATGCCCTGCACAATGGCCAAGAGGGCGGGCTGACCGCTTTACAATGGCTATCCCCTAAAGTTTTTATCAGTTTAGAGAGGGTTTTTTACAAAAAATCAAACAATGGGATGGCCAATAGGGCTTATATTTTTCTCACTGACTGCCGGAAAGCCAGCCGGATCCAAGCTCATATTCAACTTAAAAAAGGTTTTAAACCTTGCTCTAAAAAACTCTTGTGGGATTCCTCTCAACAACAGATCTTAGTGGACAATTTAGAGGGTTTGGCCTTAGGTCCTTTTTTGCCAGTGAAAAAGAGATGGGCATTAGCTGTTGACAAAAAGCCTTCCTTAAGCCCCCATAAAAAGCCCAAAAAGCAACTTATGGTTTTAGTGAGTGATAATAATTTTAACGACAAAAAGCAAAAGACCCAGTTCCTGTTCTTTGAGTTGCACCGGGGGAAACAATAAATAGTTGTCCGTGAAAAACCTTTGTTTTTTAACTTTTTTTGTCCAAAGGACCATTCCATTTCGGGACGGCAATACCTTGGACCCTCATGGAATGGCCTTTGGACAAAAGCAGGAAAAAGAGGACGAGGCTTTTTGTTCAGCTTTTTCACGGAGGACTAAATAAAATATCCCTTGTTAAAAAAATCCTTTTCAAACTGCTGATCTTATTATACGAGTAAAGTTATGGTTTATTTTATCTCTATTGTTCATGCCCTCACTTGCATTTTTGTTGTCTTGTTCATTTTGCTCCAGGATCCTAAAGGTGGGGTTTTAGGGAGCTTAGGGGGTGGAGCAGGAAGTCGATCTTTTTTCGGTTCAGAAGGGGCTTCCCCTTTTTTAGTAAAAGCCACAAAATGGCTGGCCATTTTGTTTGCCTGTTCCTCTTTTTACCTGTCCTATATCAGCTCACAAAAAGACAGCCAATTAATGGCCCCTGAGCCTTCTCAAAAAGAACAGGTTTTGCCGGAAAAAAGCGAATAATAAGCCCTAATGGAACTATCATTCATCCTCAATCAGTTTCCTGATTTTCAAAAATGGGTTAAGGACAAAAAACTCAGCCCAAAAGAGTTAGAGATTTTAACAGAATTTCAAAAACCAAAAACCTTTGAACCTTTGTTGGAATGGATAGCCCAGCAAAGGCCCTCTCATTCTGAAGGAGTGCAAATTTTAGACCTGGGCGGAGAGTGGCTTTTGATGGGCCATGGGGTTGAGCCTTCCTTATTAAAAGAGAAAAAAGCCTCTTTGCTGATTAAAGGCTTAAAAAAATTAAGGCAGGCGGAAATCAATGGAAGGGATGAAAAACGGGCGAAAATAGCCCGCCGGCTGAGTGCTTCTTCCTCCATAAAAATCCAGTGGATCCGCCAAAATGACAGAGCTGGGCTTTTTGTTCAATTCCACAGCTTTTCATTGAGGGAGTTGAAACAAAAAATACAACAACTGCATTCTATCGCCAAAAAAACAAGTGAAGGTCCGGAAAAGTTATGGAGAGATTAAAAATTGAGGAAACTCTTTATCAATGGCAATTATAAGGATGCGATGTATTACATGTTGTTTTACCAGTATCCACAGTCCCCTCTTCATTGACACAGTTTTTTTTCTGAGTCTTAGGGTTAGTGTATTGAATGCACCATGTCTCACTGTTTTTCCTCCAGCCCACTTGGCTAATGTCTCCTTGATCCACATTTTTAACTGCTTTGGCTAAAGACATAGCAGTAATACTTTGTTCTGTAGCGTCCAACACAAGAGCCGCATTGTTTAAATTTCTAAGAGTGCCTTCATCCGCTTCTTTTTGAGCATTTTGTTTGTAATTTTTATAAGCGGGGATTCCGATAGCGATCAAAATCCCAATAATGGCTATCACCACAAGCAACTCCACTAATGAAAAGCCTTTATGATCTCTACCTGTTAGAAGTTTGTGCTCAAATTTCTTGTTCATAAACAGAGTTTATAAGAAAATCACAATAAAATCAATTTTTTTTGCATAAATTGAGCATCTATTCAAAAAAGGGACGGGCCAAAGTCTTGAAAAAGCCCGTCTGTTCTGCCTTTTACGGGAATCTTTTTATCTGTTAGTTTTGTCCGTTTGAAATGATCTTACTGAAAAAGCCCCTTTATTCCCGTATATATTCCCGTATATTCCCGTATTCCTGCATGAAAACAGCCCATAAAATCAGTAAAACTTGAAAATTTGAAAAATTATGGCAAAATAATAATTAGTTGTCCGTGAAAAACCTTTGTTTTTTAACTTTTTTTGTCCAAAGGACCATTCCATTTCGGTATAACAATACCTTGGACCATCACCGAATGGCCTTTGGACAAAAGCAGGAAAAAGAAGACGAGGCTTTTTAGCTCCCGTGAAAACGGGAATCCAGGAAAGCCAGTTTTTGTGAAAACGGAGGTTCTTCTGCAAACAATATGAGGGCTAATAAAAACTGAGGACAAGCCATGTTCAATAAAAAAATTCAAAAAGTAGCCCACCAAAATAAGAACCAATACCGCAAAAGGCAGGGTTTTTCTCTTGTGGAAGTGTTGGTGGTAATAGTGATCATTATTATCTTATCGGCTATAGCTGTGCCTCGCTATGGCTTTATAAAAGGTTCTGCTAAAATCTTGGAAGCCAAATACGGCTTGTCCGATTTTTACCGGCAGGAACAAAGTTTTTTAATAGAAAACGGGCATTACTCTGCCTCTGTAGATGATATAGGCTTTAAGTGGGATTCTAAAAACTACAAGTTGGGCTTTCACAACAGTAGCAAAGGGGCTACTGTCAACATGCCACTGGGATCCTCTTGCACTGTGGACTCTGCTAATAATTCCTTCAAAGCGGGCACAGCAAATCAAAACAATACACTGCCCAATTTCACTATTAACGAGCAAAATTGCATGCAAAAGCTTAAGGACAATCAAAGTGACTGCTCAAAAACAGAAAGTGCGGATTGCATTTCTCAATAGGGCAAATAGATTATGGAAAAGCCAAGCCACATTTCAAACTCTTCAGGAATGTCAATCGTTGAGGCCCTTGGAGGCTTAGCCCTTATGAGCTTAATTATTGCTATTACTGCCCGCTCCGCCCGACATATTTCCAGTTTGCAATATGTAATGGATTCTCGAATTATCGATCAGCACTTTAATCGTGTCCATCGCATTTTGTCTTACGGGAATTGTGATAGCCTTATAGGCGATAAATTAGATTCTCAATATGTCAACACAGCAGATACCGGCATTAAGAGAACAGACAACAGTGCTCCGGAAATTAAAATCCGCCGGCCCCTTATAGATCCTGTGACTCATCGGGGAAAAATAGACGCTCAGGGAAAACCCATTTACGAATACCATATCCTATATGCGGTTAAAGATCAGGTCTCTCAAAAAACTTATGGGGCCAGCAAATATGAACCCGTGGATACCGTTTTAAAAGATTCCCACATTTCCATCAAATCCATGAGTTTAGAAAAGGACCCTGTTTTTGATTCTCATGCCCGGCTTAAAATCATTTTTTACTCTCGAAGATCAAAAAAAACTCCGGCCAAAAGCAAAAGAGTATCTGAAAGGATGGAAGATTTAAAAGACAGCCACAAAGGGGAGTTTGAAAGAACTCTTAAAATTTATACAGTTTTAAAAAACGGAGTCATTGCAGGCTGTCACTTAACACCTCCCGCCTGCTTGGCAGAAACAAAAAAAGTTTTTATGACAGTAAGAAAACCTGATAAAAATAAAACTGTTGTGATCAGTTGCACAGATAAAAGCCTCAACCCTTTAAACCCACCCTCTATCTCAATCTCTTTGGAAAAAGGCCTTTCAGGAGAAACTCTTCAGTATGAGCGGGTCACAGATTTTTGTGCCTGCAACTTTAATTTTTACTGCCGAGATGGCGTTTGGCAAGAGAGCCTGATCTGTTTAGAAAGAGGCTCCACAACTCCGTAGTGAGTAGAGGTAAAAATGTTTATGAAAAGCTTGATAAAATCAGAAAAGGGAGTTTTTACTATTTTGTCAGTCTTACTTGTAGCCCTGTTTGTAGAATTTTTACTTTTAAACCTGCACAAAAACATTAACTCTTTTATGGAGATGGAAAAAACCCGAAAACAACAGCTCAGCCAAGGAAAACTCAAGCAAATCATTTTGAATAGCTTACTGAATGAAAAGGCTTGCCGGAACACTTTTAAAAACACAAATCAAGATGTGACTTTAATTAAAGGTTTTGACGGGAAAACTATTCTTGATCTTTCAGTTAGCGATAAGGATTTTTATAAAAAATCAGGCTTTTATGAAAAAACCAATCTCAGAGTTAAAGCCATAAAAATCATAGAACAACCTCCTGAAAACTATAAGGATTACAAAAGCCAAGCGGTTAAAAACCTCTCTTTAGACCGAGAGGAGCACCCTCAAAAATCTGGTTTGTTCCACAGTGTGGCCACAATGCGAATGCATTTTTCAAAAGGAAAAGAGCAGTTTTTTATCTATGCCCCTATTTATATCGCAAAAAAATCAGGGCGAATCCAAACCTGCTCCACTTCTGAAGAACAAACTCAAAAACTGAACTGTGAAAAACAAAATATCACAGTGATCTGTTGCAGATACATTTATAATTTAACTCTTGACCCGCAAAAACATGGAGGAAAATTTAAAGTGGGAAAAGATTATACTGAAAAAGCCCGCCCAGGAGATCCGGAGCAGGTTGGCTTGACCGAAACCAGAGAAGATCCTGAAAAAACCCGAGTGCAAAGCGATTGCCAGGGGGAAAAGACTGTTGCAAAAGCCATCGGGATTTGTGACTTTGAATACAATTGGAGTTTAAAAACCTCATGCCATTACCCTTAAAAAAAGAAAGTGGTTTCTCTCTTATAGAGTTGATAGTGGGCACTGTGGTGGCCTCTGTTGTGGCTTTTATGTCCTTAGGCTACCTTCACCTTTATTTAAAAACCATTCAGCACTCAGAGGGCTATATATCTCAAGAGGAAACCAGCCATTTTATAGAAAAGTTTTTTAAAAACCCAGACTTTTGTGCCGAGACCATGAAAAAAGCAGAATCTTCCGGAATCCCTGGAGCGGAATTGAGCATTGATTTGGACCTCCATGCCCCATCAAAAGCCAAGGGCCTTTTTAAAGATTGGAAACAAAATCTTAACGGGGATATTGAAGTCTCCTTTTTCCCTTTGAAAAACAATATGGATCTGGCCCACATCCAATGGACTTTAAGTGCTAAGGTCCAAGGGGATTTGCAAAAAAGGGAAAAAAGCTCTTATATAGAAGTTGTAAGGGATAACCAAGGAAAAATCTCCAACTGCCTTAAAAGTTCAGAATCCACCCAAATTTGCAAAGGAGGGGTTAAGCATATTCTCACTTATGATCAGTCCAGTCTCAACCCTATTACTTCCAGCTTAATTGAAAACCCTGGCCCCCATGGAAAAAGCTATAAAACTCTCACTTTAAACTCTTATGACGATGGGCGAAGTCTTTCTTGTTTGTCTCACACTTACTGCCATAAAGGGGATTGGAACAATAGCCTTTGGTGTTATAACTCCTGTGCGGATTCGGTTTATTCCACAGGGGATGAGAAGTATCGATCGCTTTCCTCAAACAAGGATTGCTCTGGAGGGAGCAAACAGGGGCAAACAGTGAAATGCAGAAAAAACAAAAAAAGTTGGTGCCAGGCCGAAGTTTTATCTCATCCCAAATGCTCTATTGATCTGAAACCCTATTGCAAAAAAGATAAAAATGAGGATCCAGTGGGGAGCTACTCTCCTGATATGCAGGCTATATGTCAGGGGAAAGGGCGGGCGGAGATTTCTGGAAGAATTTCCCTTCCAGAGGGAGATTATGGAGATACTTTCGCAAGGCCCAAAGAAGTTTCCATAAAAGGAAATCATTTTGGCTATCTCTCTATATACGCCCTTTGTGATTACTCTGGTAAATGGCATATTATGGGTGCAACATGCGATAAAGCCCCTTTAACTGGAGAGACAAAAAATGTTTGGGGCCGGGTGAAAAAAAGCAACAATAGATGTGTTCCTGAATATCCCTCTAATAAATTTTCTTGCAGTTCTGGTGGAAATATTACTCTTACTCCGGGCATTAGTTCGGACGGTGAAGGGCCTATTCCCAACAAAAGCATACATATTAAAGAGATTTATAAACATCAGATTGGAACAAGAGTGGCCCATGGTGCTCCTTTAAGATTTATGTATGATTTTAATGGCAGATCCCCTACCATTTACACTGCTGTTTGCAATTCAAAAACTGGTCGCTTTGAAGTGACAGACAAAAGCCTTTTTTGCCAAGCTGAGGATAGGTCAGCAAAATTGGATATGGTTTTTGTGATAGACAATTCTAGAAGTATGAAACATGAACAAGAAAACTTGGCCAAAAATTTAATCCAGTTTTTTGAAGAGTTTTTAAATGATGAAGTGGATACCCATATTGCTGTAGTCACCACAGATAATAAAAATCTTTTATCGGGAAGTTTTTTGTGCAATAAACCCAATTGCCGGGGGCGAAAGGCCAGCATTACACAAATCCAGGACAGATTAAAGAAAGCAATTAAGAATGCCGGAACTGAAGGCTCACAGGATGAACGACTTTTTCGACCTGTTATGAGAATTAAAAGCAGTCTCCCAGGATTTTTTAGATCCCAGGCAGTTTTGGCCCTGTATTTTTTAACGGATGAAGACGATTATGATAACAACCACCAAGGAATGATAGATTTCTTATTTAGCAGTTCGAAGCTTAATCGCAACCCTCAAAAAACCATCGCCTTTATTGCTGTCAATGACAGTAATAGTAAAACAAACTATGGGGGTGCTAATTGCGAAAACGGAATTCAAAAACCTGTTCCTGCATCCATGAGAAGATTTGTGAACTTGATGAATACAAAAAAAGCAATGGGCTATGAGGTGGATCTCTGTGATAATCATTTTGGTGAGAGAATGAAAGAGTTTGGAGTTCAGCTCTCCTCCCTACTGCAAACGGCTAAGCCTCCGCAAAGGCCGGCCAGCTTAGATGCTTTAGATACTAACAAGCTACCTGAACCTTTAAAAGATAAAGACACCGGCAATTCCCTTATTACCTGCCCTTAAATATTATGACGAAACATTTAAAAATTTTTGACAAAGTTTATATTTCTAAAACAGCCCGAAAAAGTGCTGTGGCGAAAAGGGCTTTAAAGATTTTTCCTAAAAACAAAATTCAAATCGTTTCAGAAGATTTTTTTAAAGTAGGGGCTATTCCCGCAAAAAATTGGAGGAAGGCTAAAAAAACGCTTTTTCTAAAAGAATTTAAAGGTTCTTTTTTTAAAAGATGCCCCGGGGCCAAACCCAAGCTAATGTGTTGCAATTACTTTGTTCTCAACTTAGGGCAAAACTGCGAGATGGACTGCTCTTATTGCTTCCTTCAATCCTTTATCAATTTACCAGCAGTTGTCATTTATACCAATATTGAAAAAGCCTTTCAAGAACTGAGGGAGCTGAGAAAAAAACAAGGCCACACTTACATTCGCATAGGCACTGGGGAGCAAACCGATAGCCTCAGTTTGGACGACCTGAGCCTTTATTCCACAAAGCTTATTGATTTTTTTAAAAATTGCCCTCACTGGCTGTTAGAATTTAAAACCAAATCCGATAACATAAAAAATTTTGAAAACAGCCCACATGCAGGAAATGTGGTGGTGAGTTGGTCTGTCAATCCAGAGTTTATTGTTCAAAAAGAAGAGCATGGCACCAGCTCCCTTAAACAAAGATTATCTGCTGGCCGGAAACTGAAGAACAAAGGCTTTAAAATCTCCTTTCATATTGACCCTTTAATCCGTTTTCCGGAATGGAAAAAGCATTACGGGGCACTGGTGGATCAGATCGCAAGCCAATTCCAACCTAAGGAGCTACAGCATATATCTCTGGGTGCTTTGCGGTTTTCGCCCAAGCAAAAAGCCATTATGAGGCAAAGGTTTGGGATGAAAAGCCTGATTTGTAGGGGAGAGTTTTTTCGCTCAGCTGATGGAAAGCTCCGCTATGATCAAGAAGTTCGCCAGGAAATGTTTGAATATGTCAAAAACCGATTCCAAAAGTATTCTTCTAAGTGGCCTATCTTCCTCTGTATGGAGACACCGGAGCTTTGGTTGAATACAATGAAAACTCTTCCTAAAAAAATACCGGAAATTAAAAAAGATTTTGACTTGAGTAATACCCGCTCAATTTACTGATTTGCTTTTTTCTTCTTTTTTGCCTGAGCTAAGTTCCTTTCCTGAGTGCGATTATAATTAAAAATCACACTTTTTATATTGGTAAAGATAGGCCCTCTGTTGCAGTTTTTCTGATTGTTTTGGCACTTTCTTTTATAAAAAATCTGCACATCTGCTTTATAGTCTACAGGATTGGCTTCTTCTGCCTTGTTTTGCTTTAACCGATGGGCCAGTTGGTCCTGCTCCTCTTTTTGAGATTCATCTAAAGAGGATTCTTCTACATCCGTTGGCTCCTCAGTAAAAAATATTTCCGATTTAGCTGATTCCTCTTCTTTTATCAGAGGGTTTTCACTGGGATCTTCATTTTGTGAAGGACTATCTCCCACAACGGCAGACCTTGGCACCTCAGCTTGTGCTGGACCTCTTTCCATAACAGCAGACCTTGGCACCTCATTTTGTGCCGGACTATCTCCCACAACGGCAGACTTTGGCACCTCAGCTTGTGCTGGACTATCCCCCATAACAGCAGATTTTGATACTTCATTTTGTGCCGGACTATCTCCCACAACGGCAGACCTTGGCACTTCATTTTGTGACGGACTATCTCCCATAACGGCAGACTTTGGCACCTCATTTTGTGACGGACCCTCCCCCACAACGGCAGACCTTGGCACTTCATTTTGTGCCGGACTATCTCCCACAACGGCAGAGCCTGGGGCTTTGGCCTTTTCTCCTGTTTCACTTGACATGTTGGCTACTCCAGCTATTGGCAAAGGCCCTGATGGCACATTAGGCTCTAACTGAGAAGAAGAACTGGACTGAGGCAAACGATTTTGCTGAGCCTTTTCATACTTTTGCACCGCCTGTTGAGCTTTTTTTATAGCTGTTGTGGGCTGATGGACCGCAGGTTGAGAAAGGCTATTGGCAATGCCCGTAGTGGCCCCCAGCTCTATCATTGTGTTAGCAAAAACTGAGCTGATAAAAAAAACGGATTTTAAAATTAATATCAAAAACATACATGAACAGTATCGGCTCAAAAGCAATAAAACTTTAATGATTTTTGATCCCAAGTTGGGAATCTTATCAGGAGACTGGCTTTTTCCTTTGGTTGAGAGAGATGGTTTTACCCATCGCTAAAAGCACAAGTCCTAAAAAGGCAGAGAGGGAAGAGGCCGTGAGAATACTGATTTTGGCATTCATATAGGCCGGAGCCGAAGGGCTGAAGCAAAGGTTCAAAATAAATAAAGACATAGTAAAACCTATACCCGCTAAAAAACCTGTGGAAATAATTTGCACCCAAGACACATTTTGTGGCCGTTCTGAAAGCTTCATAACGCAGGCCAAATAGGAAAACAAAGTAATACCCAAAGGTTTGCCCAAACAAAGCCCTATCAGAACCCCGTAAGATACAGGGCTTTGCCCCCATTTGAGAAAATCTATGCCACTCAGCTCAATTCCCGCATTGGCAAAGGCAAAAAGAGGAATAATGATATAGCTCACATAAGGGTGATAAAGGGATATTAACCTTTGAAGGGGGGACTTGGTCTCAATAAGTATGTTCTTGATATTTTTTAATTCAGAAAAAGAGCTTTTTTCTTTTTTAGAGAGGCTTTTTGTGGCCGCACTCAATGCCTGTTGCTCTGTCCATCGGTTTTTAAAGGGGATAAGGCAACCGAGGATCACCCCGCTTAAGGTGGTGTGAATACCACTGTTGTGTAAGCAAACCCACAGGCCAATGGCTAAGGCGGTTAAAAGCAGGCCATTGTTTAACCGCATTTTGAAATACAAAAAAACTCCAAAACAGATTGCAGAGCTGAGGGCTAAAAAAGGCCCCGATATACTTTGGCTGTAAAAAAGGGCAATTACAAGAACAGCAATGATGTCGTCAATAATAGCCACAGAGAGCAAAAAGATTTTTAAAGCAAAGGGGACCTTATGGCTGAGAAGACTCATCACGCCCACAGCAAAGGCAATATCTGTAGCCATGGGGATTCCCCAGCCTTTTTCTGTAGGGAGGTTTTGATTGCAAAAATAGAAGATAAGGGCGGGAACCAAACTTCCCCCCACAGCGGCTAATAAAGGGAAAACGGCTTTTTTGCCAGAGGAAAGCTCCCCTTCCATAAACTCCCTTTTGATCTCCATACCCACAACAAAAAAGAAAAGGGACATTAAACCTTCATTGATGATGCTGTGGAAGTTGGTTTTGATAGCAAAATTTCCTAAATGGAAAGACAGAGGATAGTGCACCAGGGTTTTGTAAAACTCCCGCCATTCCGAGTTGGCTAAAAACAAGGCCAAACCGGCAAAAAATAGCAAAACCAGACTACTGACCGCCTCTGTGCTGAAGTAAGACTTAAAAATATTTTTAAAGATATTTAAAGATTTTGTTTTTTTCATAAATATAGCCTACCGATGGTTCAAATTCTGCCCTTTGCTCTATTTTGGAGATAAAAGCCGGTGATGATGTGAGCTTTTACCAATGGATAAGACCAAATTATAGAGCGGATAAAAAACCAAGATTTTAAAAAAATTTTAAAATAGGACATATATCCCTTAATCTCTCCCTAATAAATGGGGATAGTCAACTGATAGGTTGGAGTTTTCCATCTTTTTTGTTGAGATACTGATACTGTATAAGTAGTTGCCCGTGAAAAAGCAAGTCATTCCTGTATGTGTTCATGATTTTGCTGACAGAATCATTTTTTAGCCTTTTCACGAGAAACTAAAAATTCGATCTAAAAAAGCATCCTCTTGACTACTTTTGTCCAAAGCCCGCCCCATGAGGGTCCAAGGTATTGCCGTCCCGAAATGGGGCGGGCTTTGGACAAAGAAACTTAGAGAATAGTGTTTTTGGTCTCGTTTTACGGAAAGAACAGAGATTTCTGGATTCCCGTTTTCACGGGAACGACTATGGATTCCCGTTTTCACGGGAACGACTATGGATTCCCGTTTTCACGGGAACGACTATGGATTCCCGTTTTCACGGGAACGACTATGGATTCCCGTTTTCACGGGAACGACTATGGATTCCCGTTTTCACGGGAACGACTATGGATTCCCGTTTTCACGGGAACGACTATGGATTCCCGTTTTCACGGGAACTGTAAATGTTCATGATTTTGCTGACAAAATTTGTTTGAGTTTATGTGATTAAGCTATCTTTGGCCATTGGAACCATTAGAGGCTGGCTGTGAGGACCCCTCAGCAGGTGATGAGGATCCTTGAGGATTAGCTGGGCTAGACTCAGCTGGCGTGGTTGAAGGCTTTAGCTTGGCTGGGATTTCTTCCGTCACAACACAAGAGGAATTGACACACTCGCTAATGTAAGTCTTACCCTCTACCTTTTTTTTATGTGGCCCACCATGGATATCGGGTGGGTATTGGCATAACTGCTCTCGAGAGCAATTCGCCAGTTTATAAGTTTCCGCCTGAGCCTTTGTCATAGAGCGAAAGGGAGGGCGATTAACATTTGTTTTTGTGACATCTTTTAATGCTCCTTTTGACATGACAACTCCAGATCCTTCAGCTTCTGAGAAATGTTGAGAGCTGGAGTCAAGACCAAAACTATGGGAACGAGGGCAATCCGGAACCAATATACAGTGGGCATCTTGTTGGCAAGCGGGACCATCTGGGGTTAAAGCTTTATAGGTATTGAAGGCACCTTGGGCATTTTTCCTCAAACCACTGTTTTTGTAAATACAGGCTAACTGCCTGTAAGCCACCCTGTTAGAGGGGTTGAGGAGGCTTTCCTTCCGGAGCCTTTTAAAAACTTCGGCTTTGTTTTTGCAAGATTCCTCTGTGCCTCCACATTCCTGACTGCATTCCGGAAAAGCCTGCTGGACATCCGCTGTTAAAGAGGGATCTTCAGGAAATTTATAAATGGCTGGATTTTTAATATTTTGTTTAAAGCAGGAAATGTTTTTCCCACAAAGCCTTTTAAGCTCCTCTCCCACCATAGCCATTTTGTAGGAGTTGAGCATTCCCGCCCCGTTTTTCCTGGGTTTTTTTAGGGATATAGGGGTTTTTATGGCTGTTTTTTCCAAAAGGATTTTGGACTCTTCAGCTGTGGGATGATAGCCCGATAGCCACTCAAAACCCGCCAGGGCACCTGTCACCAAAGGTGCGGCCCCACTGGTTCCACCAAACCTACGGTAATGCCCATCATTATTGGAAGATGTGAGGAAGTTGGCTGAAGGGGCTGAAATATGCACCTCCTCCCCCTCTTGAGAATCAGGCCATTTATGGCCTGATGGGCCTAAGTTTCCAACAAGGATCATATTAAAGTTTTTGTCTTTTGAGGCTTTAACTTTGAGAGGGTCCAGAGGCTTAGGATGAGAGTTTTCCGCCGCGGCCACCATCACTGCCGGAGGGGAGAGAGAATCAAAAGCCCTATATGAAGCCAAACCAGCATCTATTTTAGTTTTAAAGGGGCCAAATTTGACTTTGTATTTGGGATCACCCCACCCCATAGAAAAATTAATAAAAGAGGGAAGAACTGTGGCTTTGCATTGCTCATAAGGATCGTCACTGATTCTTATGTGGGATTCAGTAGGAGTCTCAATAGCCGGAGGGGCTGGTGTTTTTGGGGTGGATTTTTTTATAAGTTTTTTTTTAAGACCACCAGATTCAGAAATCTCTGGAAAAAACACCAACATAAAAGCTAATAGGAAAATTGTTTTCATAAAAAACCCTATTCAAATAAAATTATCTCCCTCATCTAAGAATTTGTGGAAGAGAATGATGTTTTCTCTTTTTGCTTTTTTTTATCAGCACATTTTTCATTGGCGACTCTATTTAAATAATGGCTGTTATCCATATTATAAGAGGGAAGAGAAGAATCAAAAACCGTCATGCTTTTGCCTATATCTGGCAATGTGGCCTGTCTCCCTTTTCCGGAAATAATATTTTTGGTGGCAATGTCATGCCGGTAGCTATAAGGGCTGTCAAAAACAGCCACCAAATGTTTCTTCATTGAAGGGGCTTTTTTCAGCCTTTCCTTCATGAGGTCGGCCCCCACCATCTCCTGTGCCCAGTAATCGGAAAGTGCTCCTCCCTTCAACTTCAGTTGAGTGGGGACAATATTGCAAGAAACAATATTGCCAGAACCTGAGGAGACCGGCGGAGGAGCCAATTTGACTCCGGGAGTCGGTTCCGTATCAGGGCCAAAGCCTCTTCTTTCTCTTTCTTTATGCAGATTTTTTTTGGCTTTTTTCCTCAACAAACCTGTAGCGGGAGAGAGCAAAAAGTCCGGTTCGCAATAATCTAAAATGTTAGAAAAGTCAGCAAAGCCCTCACAAGCCCTGATGGCCTGTTCCGCATTTTTCCACTCCGCCCATTCAAAAACATAAGATTTAAAAATAGAGTATTCGTTAATTTTGCTTAACTCTAAGGCATTGGCTTTTTTTAAAATGGCTTTGGATTCCTCTTTACTGAGGGGCCAATGTTTAAAGGCCAAAATGATTCCTTTAGCTGGAGGACCTTTTTCACCAAAATCTGGAGGTTCTACCAGCTCTTCCGTTAAAGCCAAAGATTTATTTAAAGAAAAAACAAAAAAAACCAACAAGATGAAAAAAACTCTAAAAAATGGATTTTTCAATTTATAAGATTGTTTACCCAGACTTATGGGGGGGGGGGGGGGGGGGGGTGAAAAAAATTTTAATAAAAAACATAATCTGTATGGTTTGAAAGTTCAAAGCAATTCAATCAGTTTTTCTTCTTTTTGTCTATATTTTTTTGTTTTTTTGCCCAAAACTTGCCTAAAACTCAACTTTAAGTGTGTTTTAAGCTTTTAGTCCCGTCTTTAATGAGACAGTTTTTTAAAATTCAGCATAGAACCAAAGCCCTCGGTGAGGATCCAAGGTATTGTTATACCGAAATGGAATGGTCCTTTGGACAAAAAAAGTTAGGTTCATGACACTTTAAGCTATGTTTGATATTAGCTAAAGTGTTGAAATGAATAGAAAAAACAAAGGTTTTTCACGGATAACTATTTAGTCCCCCGTGAAAAAGCCTCAGTTAGCCCTTCTCATTCCCTGTTTTTATAGGGGCAGACTTTTCAATGACTTTTGCCTAAAGGCCGTCCCATAAGGGTCCAAGGTATTCCCCGTCCCGAAATGGGACGGACCTTTAGGCAAAGAAACTAAGAATAACCTTTGCTTTATCTAACTGGATTCCTGCTCAAGGTGAGAACTGAAAAGTCCAGTGAATTTTTGCTTATGCGATCTATTAAATGTAGACTTTTCCAGGGGCAACTCAGTATAGTGAGATTATGGGGGGCTTTTTTAAAAATCACGAAAATATTTAAAAAAACTCTTTAAAGGCAGAATGTTATTTTTGACTAAAAACGGAGAGATGGCCGAGTGGCTGAAGGCGCACGCTTGGAAAGCGTGTAGGCGGGTCACCGTCTCGGGGGTTCGAATCCCTCTCTCTCCGCCAAACAAAAAAACTTTAAGGAGGGGCAGAAGATGAATAAAAATCCAATGAACAAAAAACCATGGGGGCCGGCTCAAAGTTCCGCTCTTTATGGAATAGATTTTTGGGGGAACGGCTACTTCAGCATTAACAGCAAAGGCCATGTTCAGGTTCAACCTAAAGGCCAGACAGGGCCATCCTTAGATCTTTTTGAAATGCTCAGCTCTTTTAAAGAGCGATCCATCCCCTTTCCCCTTTTGTTGAGATTCCCTGATATTATTCACTCTCAAATGAATAAAATTTGCTCCTGCTTTAACAAAGCCATTAAAGAGCAAGGCTACCGGGGTCGCTATTATGGGGTTTTCCCTATTAAAGTGAATCAGCAAAAACATATTATAGAAGATATTGTTCAAACGGGGAAAGACTACAACTTTGGCCTGGAGGCCGGAAGCAAGCCGGAGCTGTTGATCGCTTTGGCCTTTATGAACAACCCGGAAGGCTTGATTATATGCAATGGTTTTAAAGACAGATCTTATATAGAGATGGCCCTTCTCTCTCAAAAAACAGGGAGAAATATTTTTATTGTGATAGAGCGGGAAAAAGAATGGGATCTTATTTTGGAAATGTCCCGGAAGTTGCAGGTCAAACCCCGCATAGGCTTCCGCTTGAAACTTCATACTCAGTCTGAAGGCTTTTGGGGGAAAAGCTCTGGAGGGGATTCCAAGTTTGGCTTGAACGCACAACAGTTGGTGAGCACAGTAGAGCGAATAAAAAAAGAGGGTTTTTTAGACTGTGTCCAGTTGGCTCATTTTCATATTGGATCTCAAATCCCCTCTATTCACCCTATTAAATCTGCTATTAAGGAATGTGCTCGCATTGTGTCTGAACTGTATCTTATGGACTGCCCTATCAAATATGTAGATGTAGGGGGGGGGCTGGCTGTGGATTATGACGGCTCCGGGACAACTAAAAGCTCCACAAACTATGATATTCAAGAATATGCCAACGATATTGTTTTTGCCCTTCAATCTATCTCTAAAAAAATCCCCCATCCGCATATCATCTCAGAGTCCGGCCGGTTTTTAGTGGCCCAAAGCTCTCTCTTGGTTTTTAATGTTTTGGATAAAAACTCTGTCGTGACGAATAAAAATATCCTTGTTCAGGAAAACAGCCCTACTTTTTTAAAAGATCTTTATGATATTTATCAAAACATTCCTAAAATCTCTTACAACGAGTCTTTTAACGATCTGATAGAGAAGAAAAAGGAAATGACTCAAATCTTTCTCTATGGCCGGCTCTCTCTTAAGGATAGGGCCGAGGCAGAAAATATTTATTGGAAGTCCATTAAAAAATTAAAAGACTTAACTGAAAATCAACTGGATTATGAAGATATTTTTATTACTTTAAAAAACCAGCTTGTGGACACTTATTTTTGCAACTTTTCTGTCTTCCAGAGTTTGCCGGATTCTTGGGCTTTGTCTTACACTTTTCCTGTTTTGCCCATTCACCGTTTAGATGAAAAACCCGATCGGCAAGCCCGTTTAGTGGATCTCACTTGCGACTCAGACGGGCAAATTTCAAAAATTATTGATTATTCCACTTGGGAGGTTCAACCTTTTTTACCTGTTCATGAATTTAAAACAGGAGAGCTTTATCTTTTAGGGATCTTTTTGACAGGGGCCTATCAAGAAATATTAGGAGATCTGCACAATCTTTTTGGAGATACAAATGCTGTTCATATTCGGATCAAAGGGGAGGGGCAATATGTTGTGGAGCACAGGGTGGAGGCGGATTCCATATCAGAGGTTTTGGAATATGTGGAGTTCCACAAAAGACAAATTATGGATAAAATGCATGATCAAACTGAAAATAGTGTTAACCAAGGGCGACTTTCCCGCCAAACAGCGGGATTATTGATGGAAAAGTTTGAAGAAAACCTTTCTCGATCCACCTATCTCAAATAAAATTTATTATTTTAGGAATAGGTGAATTATCTCTGTCTATATCCTTCACCACACAGTATCTTAAAAACTTAAGGTTCAGGCTCAGCAAGCTCATTCCCCTCGTAGGTAATAAGGGCTCCAACCCTCTCTATCGCCCAAAATAACCCAGCGAAGCATTTTATTTATACCACTTACCGGGGCACAGGCTATCAAGCCTACAACAGCTACAACTTCTGATCCAGAAACTTCTTCACACTCATAAGAAGCAACAGCTCCACAATCTTTTTGAATAATCTTTGCCTTATCGATACCAAAACCCAAAGCAGAACAAAAAGCATAATATGATATCCCAAAAATAGCTAAAGAAGGAAGAGCTGATATTTCAACAGGTTGCTGAACTGAAGTTAAAAAGGATAGTGTTTTGCTTGTGGTTTCTTTTGAGCAAATTTTAAATTCTGAAAAATTTGAATTTGCTGGAATTTCCAAATGTTCAGTTTGAGATCTTGAAAATAAAGCTGATTTCAATTCTTTTGGATCAATAGCTGAACGAGCTAAAGTCTCTCTATCTAAAGTAATAGCACAAGGGCCTTCTCCAAAAACTTGGACTATCAATGAGGGAATAGTTTGGTTCGTTCCTGCCTGCAAGATATATGGAGACGACAATTCTGCATTCAAAAAAATACTGGGAGAAGCCAACTCTTCAACATTATTGCCAGACGCGACAGATGGACTTCCATTTAAAAACAAGGATAATAAAAATAGAATTTTCATAAAACCTCCTTTACTGATTTTGTTTGAAAATTCCTGTCTTTTCTGCTCAGCTTTGACCAGAAAATTCAGTTAACTTAAGCTCCTCTAAAATTTCATAAAGCAAGACAGAAAGCAAACTTAAAAAAACTTAAAAAATCTTTAAGGTCTCATAATAAACTGTTTTTTCTATTCATTTCAACACTTTAGCTAATATCAAACATAGCTTAAAGTGTCATGAACCTTTATTTTCATAAAAACCCTTTATTTTAAAGGCTTTTTTAAAAAACTTGATTTTTTCCTGCCAATGGCCAATAATAAAGCTTAAGGAATGGTTATGGATATGATAGAAGTTTCAACCAAGCCTCATAAAGAGTGAGTGGATACAAAGAAATGGCTATTGTCAAAATTTACACTAAAACCTATTGTCCGGCCTGTGATTTGGCCAAACAACTTCTCAAACAAAAGGGAATGGCCTTTCAAGAGTTTTTAATGGATGACAAGCTGGAGGAGTTAAAGTCATTGATGGACAAAACTGGAATGAGGACTGTGCCACAAATTTTCATTAACGGGCAGTTTATCGGGGGTTGTTCTGACATGATGGAGTTAGATAAAAAAAAGCAGTTAGACGCTCTCCTGCAAGCAGAAAACGAAGATTCTTCCATCTAATGGCCAGCTATTATCTCAAAATCCTTCTTGAATAATAATAAGGGGCTTAAACAGAAATGCAAAAACAAGATGATTTAAAAAATCATGCTTTCAAAAAAGATCCGACTATTGGCATTTTAGGCGGAGGGCAGTTGGCCCAGCTCCTCAGTTTAAAAGCAAAAGATATGGGGGTTAAGGCTTTTGTCCTTTCCCCGTCAAAAAAAGATCCGGCGGCTCAGGGCTATCCTTTTTGGATTCCAGGAGATCCTTTAAAAATCAAAGACCTCCAAAAATTTTTTTCACTTGTAGATGTTGTCACTTTTGAAAGTGAGTTTTTTCCCACTGCTAACATGAAAAAAGCTTTAAAAAATATAAGAAGTCAAAAGCCCTTATTTGCTCCCTCTTTAAAAGTTTTGTCCCTTATTCAAGATCGGTGGACACAAAAAAAACTTCTCAAAAAATATAAGATCCCCACAGCAGATTTTATTAAAGTGGATCTCACCCCCCTGAGCCAAAAAAAACTCACTGATTTATGGGGCCAGTGGGGGCCTTTTGTTTTAAAAAAGCGAATGGGGGCTTATGACGGCAAAGGGACTTTTATAATCAAAAAAAAAGCTCAAATAAGCCATCTTCCCTCTGGTGCTTTTATTGCTGAAAAGTTTGTCCCCTTTAAAAGGGAATTGGCCTTTCTGGCTGTCCGCAGTAAAAAAACTCAGCTGGTTTTTTTCCCCTTAGTGGAGAGCTGGCAAAAAAAATCCATCTGCCTTTGGATTAAAGGCCCAGCCCATCACAAAAAATGGGCCTCTTTGAAAAAACAAGTTAAGATTTTTTTAAACGAAATAAAATACCAAGGGCTTATGGCTTTTGAGCTTTTTGACATAGGAGAAAGGCTTATGGTTAATGAACTGGCCCCGCGGGTCCATAACACTGGCCATTATTCCTTGGACAGTTTGAGTGAAGATCAATTCAGTGCCCATCTGAAAGCCATAAATGAGCACCCTTTGAGCCAGCCTAAAATCATAAGTAAAGGCTTTGCCATGTTAAATCTCTTAGGGGAACAAGAGGCTCGACCCTTTTTCTGGCACAAAGGGAAAAAACACTACCTCCAGCCCAACTTCTCCATTCCTTTTGAGCTTAAAAAAAATATCTATCTCTATTGGTATGGGAAGGTTTTGAACCAGAAAAACAGAAAAATGGGGCATATCAACTCCCTGGGCCCTTCCCCTTGTTCTGCTTTAGATTCATTGTTAAAAATCAGATCCCTTTTCCAACTTTGAGATTAGACAAAAATACCGACCTGCTTTATACTTTTGTTTTTAATAAGCTTAAGGGCAAAGTTTTGTGAAATTCCCCGTCCGACTGAGGGTCCAACTGAGGTTTTTTTGAAAAATCAAAATAAACAAAACAACAATGTTAGCCAGCCGGCCGGCCGGATGTCCTTAGGCATCCTTATCAGTCGGATTTCAGGCTTTTTAAGAGATCTCTGCATTGCTGGTTTTTTTTCAAAAACAGAAACAGACATATTTTTTGTTGCCTTCCGATTCCCTAATTTTTTTAGAAAACTTATAGGGGAAGGCTCTTTTACAAGCAGTGTGACGCCGGCTTTAGCCGAACTCTTACAAAAACCAGAAGGGAAAAACAAGGCAAAAAATCTCAACTCCTATCTTTTCAGCTTGATCTTTTGCCTGTCCGGCACTCTCAGTCTTTTAGGAATGTATTTTATGGAAGACATTATGAATTTATTTTTTGCCGGTTCGGCTTACGACCAAATTGAGGGAAAACTACAAAAAACTATTCTTGTTGGCCGTTTGGTTTTTTCTTATTTGTTTTTTGTGAGCCTCTATTCCTATTTCACATCAACAATTCAGGTTTTTGGAAGGTTTTTTCTACCAGCAATAGCCCCTGCCTTTTTAAATTTAAGCCTTATTGCCTTTTCTTGGACCCCAGAGTCTTGGTGGCCCTTCCCTGCATTATCTTTGGGCTGGGCAGTAATCTTAGGTGGCCTGCTACAACTGCTTCCCGTCATTTATGAACTGAAAAGGCTTAATTTGATCCCCCGGTGGACTTTCCGTTATGACCCCTCTGTCCTTCATGTGGGAAGGCGATTTTTGCCCGGGCTTTTAGCCCTCTCTGGTCTGTCTTTAATTAGTCTTATCAATGTCTATTTTGCTGGCCGTTTGCAAGAGGGTGCTCCCTCTTATATTTATTATGGGGATCGCCTATTGGAATTTCCCCGTGCTCTAATCGCTGTCAGTATTGGAACAGCCCTTATCCCAGAGCTGGCTCGCCTCTTTGCTAAAAACCAGATTGTAGACTTTAAAAACACTATCAGTTTTTATTTGAGGCTATCACTTTTCTTGATTTTGCCCTGTGCTCTGATTTTTTTTATTTCGGCAGAACCTTTAGTCCAACTGATCTTTGGAAGAGGGAAGTTTGACACAGAGGCCATTGCCAACACTTCTGATGTTTTGAGAATTTACAGTGTGGTTTTAATATTTTCCTCCCTGTCCCACATATTGTCCTCTGGCTTTTTTGCTTTAAATAAAAATTGGTTTGTGGCTTTTTGTGCCTTGGGCCTTGTCTGTTCCCACACAATCTTTGCTCAAATTTTAAGCACATTATATGGCTTAAAGGGCCTTGTGGGGGCGGGAGCTTTGTCTTCAATGCTTTATTTCTTTTTTTTAACAGGCTTTTTACTCCATCTGATAGGAGATTTAAAGTGGAAAGCCATAGTTAGCACATTGTTAAAAAGCCTGCCGGGTCTATTTTTATTAGGGATTTGTTTGGCTTTATTCCCTATTTTGGAAGGCTTTTTGTCTTTATTTTTACCAGCCCCTTGGCCCTTTATGCTTTTTCCGGTCCTTTTAGTGGGAGGGGGAGGGCTTTATCTCCTTTCCGGTTGGGGATTTAAAGAGGAAATGGCTTTTGAGTTTTTAGATCTTTTTCAAAAAACTTTTTTCTGGAGGAGAAAAGGGCCTTGGAGCCACAACAAAAAATCACAGAGCCTATCCCCTTCAAATAAAAGAAGGATTTAAGCCATTATGTGAATAGGAATCCACTTGAAAAAGACAGATCTATCCTTTATGATAGAAATTTAGCGGGAGTAGTTCAATTGGCTAGAGCATCAGCCTTCCAAGCTGAGGGTTGCGGGTTCGACCCCCGTCTCCCGCTCCATCTTTTAAACAAAATTGTTGGTTTGTTGGCCTTGATTTGTTGGCCCAGGGGTATTTTAAAGGGGTATTTTAAGAGAGGCTTTTTTATAGCAAGCCTCCCAGTCTTTTTGTTATTTCTGCCCAAAATCCGGCCCATAATGCCTCTTTATTTGAGCTAAAACCTCTTGATCAATATTGGCACCAGATATAACAACGCAACAGTTTTGGCCTAAATCCCATTTTGAGCTACATTTTAACAGGCCCGCTAAACCCGCTACACCGGAGCCTTCCACCAGCCTTTTCTCCTGTTGTAGCAGTTCTAAAACTGATCTTGAAATCTCCTCCTCACTCACACAAACCATTTCCTCCACAAAGGGAGAGATTAAATTCCCTATTTCCCTTGAACTTTTTTTAACAGCAATGCCGTCAGTCAAACCGCTTTTTCCATCCTGAAGAGGGAAGGAGGGCTGGCAAAGGCAGGGTCGGCCCTTTTTTATCTGATTGAGCCTTTGGCAAAAATCCGGTGTTCCCTCCCAAACCACCCCATAAATTTTAACAGAAGGCTTTAAATTTTTAATAGCTAAAGACAGCCCAGAGAGCAAACCCCCTCCACCCACAGAGACCACAACAGAGTGAATATCCGGTAGATCTTTAAAAATCTCAGTTCCCACAGTGCCCTGTCCCGCTATAATATAAGGATCGGCAAAAGGATGAATGAAAACAGAATCTCCGGCAATGGATTGGGCGTATTTGTAGCTTTCATCATAGTTTTTCCCCTTTAAAATCACTTCCGCATTCCAATTTTTAACCGCCTCCACCTTCACTTGAGAGGCCCTTTCCATCATCACTACACGAGCCTTAATTTTGAGATGATGGGCAGAAAGGGCTACCCCTTGAGCATGATTTCCAGCAGAGGCTGTGATCAAGCCTCTATCCCTCTCCTCCTCTGTTAGAGAGAGAATTTTATTTAAAGCCCCACGAATTTTAAAGCTTTTGATCTTCTGCTCTGTCTCCCATTTGAAAAAAAGATTTCTACCCAATTTCTGGCTAAAATGATCCGAACGGCAAAGCCCTGTCTTTTTAACCAAAGGATAGATACGACTTTCTGCCTTCTGAATGTCAGAAAAGTTGAGTTGCTTGTTTCCTAAAAAAAAATTATACATTTTTATCGCCTTTTTTTATAAGTAGTCGCTCGTGAAAAAGTCTACATTTAATAGATCATATAAGCAAAAGTCCAGCTTATTTGGGACGGCAATACCTTGGACCCTCACCCTGTGGCTTTGGGCAAAAGAAGTTAAAAAACAAAGGTTTTTCACGGGCGACTAAGTAGTGTCAAACAAAACAGGCATATATATTAAACAACTCATCAGGATCTAAAGAGGCCCGGCCCACCAAAAAACCATCAACTAAAGAATTTTTTGAAAAATCTTGAGCTTTTTTTACATTGAGGCTCCCTCCGTAAAAAACCTGAGCGGAGGGCCAGGGGATATATTCTTTTATAAACTGAGTGGTCTCATCTATCTCTTGGCAAGATGGGCTTTTGTTAGAGCCTATCGCCCAAACCGGCTCATAAGCCACAATTAAAGAGAGAGCTTTAAAAGCCAGGCTGGGGCCAGTGGGAAAAGCTTTTTTGTTTTTCATAAAGTTTTTGATTATGGAAAGCTGTTTTTTTAAAACCTTTTCTTTGTTTTTTCGATTTTTTAGATCTTCGCCAACACATAAAACTGGAATTAAAGCCAGCTCCTGTAAAAGGAGAAACTTTTTTTCCAAATCACTATGGGACTCCCTAAAAGCTTGGCGACGCTCACTGTGCCCAAGAAGGCAAAAACAAGCTCCCATTTCCTTTAAAGTTTGAGCTGAGGTCTCCCCTGTCCAAGCCCCTTGTTTTTGATAGTGAATATTTTGCCCACCCCAATAAAAATTCCTTTTTTGAAATAGAGCAGACAAACAGATAGGGGGGAAAAAAATAAAACCTTCCCTCGCTTGGCCCTTTGTGAGTTGGCTAAAACGAGACAAAAACTCCAGAGCCTTTTTAAACCCCATACTCATTTTCCAATTTGCGGCAACAATCATTTTATTTATTGGCCTCTTATTGATTCAGGGAGCAAGCTTTTTATCCCGGGTAAACTTTTCCCCTGCAAATAAGAAAGGCTGGCCCCGCCACCTGTGGAAATATGATCCAATTCCGACTCAAAATCCCTTGCAAATAGAGCCGAATGGCCACCCCCCACTAAGCGATAAGCTGAGGAGTGATTTGCAACTGACTGAAGGAGAGACTGAGTGCCTTTTCGAAACTCTTTTTTTTCAAAAAGGCCCAAAGGCCCATTCCAAAAAATAGAGCCTGCCCTTTGGATTCTTTTTTGAAAAAGCTTTAAGGTTTCAGGCCCTATATCCCGACCCACAGCCTCTGGCCTGGCTTTAAAATCATTTAAAGTTTTCACCTGGCCTTTATATTCCACAACATGATCTATTGGAAGAAAAAAACTCTTTCCCCTACCCTTTACTCGATCCATAAAATCAATAACCTGACAAAAGCAGTTCTTTTCTACAAAAGTGGAACCTACGGGTTGCTTTAAAGCCTTTAAAAAAGTGTAAGCCATTAAGCCTCCAATAAGAAATTCATCTGCTGAATCCACTAAAGTCTCTAACAAGGGGATTTTATCTTTCAACTTGCTTCCTCCAGATATGACCAAAAAAGGCTTTTTTGCCTGGCCCCTTCGGATGGGATCCAAATGCTGAATTTCCCTTTCAAACATTATCCCCATTCCCTTGTGAGATAACCGGGCGGGCAAGAGGGTGACACTGGTATTTTCCCTATGAGAGAGACTAAAGGCCTCATTGATATAAATGTCCGTATAACTGGCCAGTTGCTTTGCAAAAAGAGGGTCAGAGCTTTCCTCACCGGGGTGAAATCTCAAATTTTCCAGCAAAAGCACCTGATGACTTTTTAAACTGGGAAAAAGCCTCCGAGGGGCAGAGCTTTCCGGTTCTTCCACAAATAAAACTTCCAGATTTTTTTTCTCACTCAATAGCTGAGCCACAGGTTTTAAAGAAAGATGAGGAACTTTTTGACCTCCGGGGCGAGCCAAATGAGAGGCCAATAACAACCGCCCACCTCTTTCTAAAATAAACTGAATGCTGGGCCAGCTTTTTTCAATGCGATGGGAGTCAATGATTTGTCCTTTTTCTAAAGGGACATTAAAATCCACTCTCATAAAAACATTTTTGTCTTTAAAATCAAAATCCCTTAAAAATTTTATTTCCATACAGGGAAAAAATGACAAAAAACTTAAAAAAAGTCAATTTTTTAGATATGGCCATTTTAAAAAAGATTCATGGTTCCAACTTCAGCTGGCTTGTATGACAGGAAAAGCAAGCCTCCAAACTCCTGTTCTTACTGGAAACACTATAAAAACAGGCTAAAAGTCAAGTTTTAGCCTACTGAACCTTTAAACAAAACTTAATTTTTTAAAAAAAGTTGAGGCAGGAAAGCCAAGTTTCTCAATATCAAAATAATTTAATCAATCAGGTTATATTTTCGTAAAAGTTCAAGGTGTTCCTCATCTGAAGTGACAGCGTCCAGTTCTTCCTGAAATTTTCTGCTTATCTCTGCATCACGGGCATCCTTCTCTTCAAAAAAGCGATTCAGATCGTCAAATATTATATCCAACTCATCATGAGTTTCTCCAATAATCGGAAACATTTTCTCTTTAACCAATTCATCATACTCTTGACAATTCGGCAAAGTATCCCTGCAAGATCTTTTGTTCAAAAGAGATAACCTTTCCCCCTCTAATGGCAAAAGGGCTTGGGCGGAATCTTTTAACACCTGACAGGCTGATTGATAAAACCGGTAGGCTTCCTCTATAAAATAATCTTTCATCGGTAGGGAAAGGCAACGGTTGGCATGCTCAATGGTTTTTTCCAAACTGTCCTCAGTATATAAATTGTAAGTGGGGTAAGTGTTTAAATCCCTCTCTCCACTATAATTAGGAGATTGCATTAAATATAAATTATAAATGCCGATAGCTCCTTGTGTAAATTTATGAAAGTAAGTCATAGGAACCTGATAATGGGAGTTCAGCTCCATACTGTCTGTTTGCTCATACCAGAGCAGAGCACCATCAAAATTTTGGCCATTAAATCGGGGGTAGTCAAAAGTCCCTTCAATTAAAGATATTACCCGGAGATAAGCCATTATAATTTCATCTAAACGATCATAATCCCTTGTTCCATAATTCCATTCGTTATGAATGTATTTGGCCATATAAAAAACCCCAGGAATATAACCTTGTCTGTCAAGCTGTTGGATAAAAGCCAAAGCCTTTTCTTTATCCCCGTTAAAGATAAGGCAACGGGCATAACCCATAACATCCGGGAGATAATCTGGAGAATAATGATATTCTTCCTCCCATTCCCGACAGGCTGGGTTTGCATAAGCATTTAAAGTAAAAACCATCATCATCAAGGTTAAGAGCTTTAAAAACATAAATCCTCCTTATTTTTATGCCTCAATATGAAACATTTATAACTAAAAACAAGCTAAAAGTCAAGTTTTAGCCTACTGAACCTTTAAACAAAACTTATTTTTTAAAAAAACGAATTTCTATGATATATCACAAGTAAATTCATCAGTTAGGATTATTCCCTTCTCATCAAATAGCCTTTGTCTTCTTTCAAGTTCTGCCTCTAAGCAAGCACCCTTCTTTTCTAAAAATAGATTTAACTCATCAAATATTACATCTAACTCATCAAAAACTTTATCAATAATTGGAATCATTTCCCTATCAGCCAAGTCATTATACTCTTGACAATTCGGCAAAGCACTCCTGCAAGATCTTTTGTTTAAAAGGGACAGCCTTTCCCCCTCTAATGGCAGAAGGGCTTGGGCAGAATCTTTTAATACCTGACAAGCCGATTGATAAAACCTATAGACCTCCTCTATAAAATAATCTTTCATCGGTAGGGAAAGGCAACGGTTGGCATGCTCAATGGTTTTTTCCAAACTGTCCTCAGTATATAAATTGTAAGTGGGGTAAGTGTTTAAATCCCTCTCTCCACTATAATTAGGAGATTGCATTAAATATAAATTATAAATGCCGATAGCTCCTTGTGTAAATTTATGAAAGTAAGTCATAGGAACCTGATAATGGGAGTTCAGCTCCATACTGTCTGTTTGCTCATACCAGAGCAGAGCACCATCAAAATTTTGGCCATTAAATTGGGGATAGTCATAAGCCCCTTCAATTAAAGAGATTACCCGGAGATAAGCCATTATAATTTCATCTAAACGATCATAATCCCTTGTTCCATAATTCCATTGGTGCTGAATGTATTTGGCCATATAAAAAACCCCAGGAATATAACCTTGTCTGTCAAGCTGTTGGATAAAAGCCAAAGCCTTTTCTTTATCCCCGTTAAAGATAAGGCAACGGGCATAACCCATAACATCCGGGAGATAATCTGGAGAATAATGATATTCTTCCTCCCATTCCCGACAGGCTGGGTTTGCATAAGCATTTAAAGTAAAAACCATCATCATCAAGGTTAAGAGCTTTAAAAACATAAATCCTCCTTATTTTTATGCCTCAATATGAAACATTTATAACTAAAAACAAGCTAAAAGTCAAGTTTTAACTTGCTGAACCTTTAAACAAAACCTGTTTTTTTAAAAAAACTGTTTAAAGATTGAACAGTTTTTTAATTAAATACTTGTTTGTGAAAAAACAGCCTCTAAACTTCTTTTGCCCAAAGCCACAGCATGAGGGTCCAAGGTATTGCCGTCCCGAAATGCTGTGGTCTTTGGGCAAAGAAACCAAAAAATAATGCTTTTTAGCAAAGTCTACGGGAAAAGTCTCCTGTCAGATTTGATTTTTTTTTAAAAAAACTTAAAAAAAGCTTTGATTTTTTTTGGTAAGTTGTTAGGATGTAAGGCGGTTTAAGTCTTAAGTAAATCTCAAAGAGGTGGTTGAAAATGACTTCAAGACATAAAAACAGGGAGGAAAACATGAAACTCAATATAAAAAAAACCATATTTTTATTACCCCTTATTTTGATGGGGATTGGGGGCCTTTCTTTTTGGGCCAGTAATGCCCTTAAATCTGGTGAAGACACTGAGCAAGTTCCCGCAACAAGTAGTCATAATATAAGCAATCAATACCAAAGTTTTGTGGATGATGAGTTGAGCCAACATTTTGGTCAAATTGCCCATCCTCAAGCGGGGCGATCCAGTTATTATTTTAATGGTCAGCTTCCAGCAAGTGTGGCCTTTCAAAAAGCCTGTTCAAATGATTACAATTCTTTTAGAACAGCTATGTTGAATTACAATAAGGCAAGATCTGTGGAGAACCAAAAAACATCGGAGCGAAGCATCCGCAATTCCAGAAACAGCTGTGCTGGAACTATTTTTGATAGTTTCAACAATATTTATCAGTTGGCAATGAGTCCCTCTATCCAAAGGTTTAAATCTGTTTCTGAAGTGCGAGCAGATATGACAGCTCCATCAGCTCTTCAAAATTTATGGCCACCTTTTTCAGAATGGGATAAATTTTATGCTGAATGTGTCGAAAAAGCCCAGGGAGCCTTTTATGGGCATGGAAGAACAAGCCGTTATCCAGGCCAAGCCTCACTTCGTGACTTCGGTTCCAAATTGTCCGAGTTAAAACAAGCCGGCTGTTTTGAACAGCAAGAAAAATTCACATCCTTTTTTGAATCTTTAGATGATTTGTATAAAAAAGCAGAACAATCCTGCCGGGACCCTCAAGGATCTTGTATTGCTACTCTATCATCTAAAATAAATCTTAACTCAGAAAACTCTTTATTTAAAACCTGCCTATCTCAAACAAAAGAGGTGGAGAGTTGTTGTGCTGGGGCGGGTTGTGAGTATTTTTCCAATGAGGAAGTGATGAGTAAATACAATTCCCAAGTCCAACCTTTTTTATCTGCTGGAAACAATACTGCGGGAAACACTGCTGGCAGTGGTAATATGTGCCAAGCAAATAGCCCTGCATTTCAAAGGTCAAAGTCTGGTATTTTGTCTCAGTTAAATGATATATGCAAGGATTCTACCGATAAATGTGCTGAAAACTGTTTGTCCGAGTTAGAAGATTTTAAAAGAGATTTTCTTTCTTGTTTTGCCCTTCATAGTGTGGAGGCTATGGCTATGCACGAAGGAGAGCTTGTAAGTAGCTCTGGGAGAGCTTATCAACAAAGTAGCTCCCAATGTGAACAACCTTTAAAAAAACTGAGGCTTGAGTTCAGTAAGGCAGTGGCACAAGTTTGGCCTTTGTCTGATAGGAAGGATATTAGCTTGGCCCTATCATCAGAGGCTTTGTCATCGTCAAAAAGTCCTTTTTTGTCGGCTTGTGATAAACCCTATAATGATTTAAAAACTTCAGAGTCTATGAGGTTAGCTAAGGTGGGTGGTATATTCCAGCAATCTTGTTCGGCCTTAGGGGGAGGTTCTTTTACTCAGGCCAATAATCTTCCTACTTCTACTACTCCAGGTTCTTCAGGAGGAGAGGATACTTCTTCAGGAACGGATAATTCTAATAACAGATATCCGAGTTCAGTTTCTGCTTCAGGTGCTTTGCCTTCTGGTCCTGTTGTTCAGGAGAATACTGTTGAGGGTTCTAATAGTAAAGAGCATGATGAGGAGATTGCTTTGTTGTTGGAAGAAGGGGTTTTAACAGAGGAGCAACTTAAGATTTATCATCCGGAGGATATTAAGAATATTAAGGAGTATGCTCGAGAGCAAAGGGCTAAGAGGTTTGATCCTTTAGGTGGTTGGGCTCAAGGGACGAGGAGTGTGAATCCTTTGGTTAAGGGGGCTACGGCTCGGAGGCTTGAGAGGCAAGCGAAGGAGCGGAGGAGAAGAATAGCGAATGAGAATATATCGGAGAAGTTTAACAGGTGGATAGATGAGGCTCCTGATAGGATTGAGGATTTTAAGAGTGCGATTTCTGCGGCGAAGGAGAAGGCAGTGGAGCGTCGTGATGATGTTTGGAGGTTTGTGGATCGGACTTATGAGGATGTGACCGGTGGTAAGGAGTTTCCTTTTCCTCCACCTTTGAGGTTGAGGGATTGTATTCCTATGAACATTCAGCCAAAGGCGAATATATTGACATTACATGAGTATTTGGTGAGGGAGGTGGTTTGTAAGAGGAAGCTTGTTGAGTGTAGGAAGGATTTGCCGGAGGTGGATTGGGAGGCCAGAGGTTTGGATTTAAGCAAGCTTAAGGAACACACTCCGTTTAAGATTACGGATCGCCGTTGTCCTAATTACAAAGAGGAGTTAAGAGATGTGGATAGAATGTCTATCGACCCTGTTCAAGATGAATAAACTTAAAAATATTTATCAATAAATAGAAACCAACAAAAAGGGTTTTTATGGAAAAAGCCATCCTTGGCTTAGCTGGTCTTTTTTTTATAGGTCATTTTTTGCAATGGGTTTTTGTAAAAACAAAAATCCCTGATCTCTTGATTTTAATTATTGCCGGTTTTGCCATTGGCCCCTCCGGCTTAAATGTCATCACCCAACAACATATAGGCCAGGTGGGTGTGGTTTTGGCCACAGTCACCTTAATTATTATTCTTTACGAAGGAGGCTTGCACCTTAATGCTCGATCTCTTTTAAAATCCAGTTTGCCGGCACTTTCACTCTCCCTTCTCTCTTTTGTGCTGATTGCTGGGCTAACTTGTGCCTTCATGACCCCTTTTTTTAGTTTCCCCACAGCTTTGCTGATTGGCTTAGGTATTGGAAGCACCTCTTCGGCTATAGTCTTCCCTATGGTCAAACCTTTAAATCTCAAAGAGAATACAAAAACACTTTTATCTTTAGAATCCGCTTTCACTGATGTTTTGGCCATTGTGGCTTTTTTAGCGGTTTTAGAAAGTGTCCTCAGCAAAAATTATAATGCCTCTGCCTTTATTTTAAGTTTTGGAGCTACACCTTTTATTTCTATCGGCTTAGGCTTGGGATCTGCCCTTCTTTGGTCTTTTTTTAGAAAAACACTTTTAAAATTATTTGATATGCCTTTTTCCACAGAGGCATGGTCACTTCTCACCTTTGGCTGTATCGAGCTATTTGATCTTAACGGGCCGATAGGCATTTTGGCTTTTGGTTTTGCCTTAGCCAACTTAAACCTTTTACCAAATTATTTGAGTGGTTTGTTTAATCTAAAACCTGTTACAGAAAACGAAATGTCACTTTTAAAAGAAATCTCATTTTTACTACGGACTTTTTTCTTTCTCTACTTGGGAATGCTCTTTCAGTTTTCCTCTACCAACATTCTTGTCCTCGCGGTTTTGTTGACTGTTCTTATGCTACTCACTCGCTATGTGGCTGTCCGATTGGTTTTTTCGGCAAAAAAATACCCTTACTTTGATGCTCTTGTGGCTACAGGCATGGGGCCAAGGGGCTTAGCCTGTGCTGTGCTGGCCACTTTGCCTTTGCAAAAAGGCTATCCCCATGGAGAGTTTATTCAAAACCTGATTTTTTACATTATTTTGATTTCTATTATTAGTGCATCCTTGTTCGTGATTTTTGGCCAAAAAAAACTTTTCCAAAAACTTTTTTCACCTTTTTTTAAATCCTATTTGATCGATCCTGAAAAAGTCTGACCCACAGGGAACTAAAATACTCTTGAACTAAAATAGATTAAAGATAAGGTGACCATTTAGGAGATTTGTAATGATAGCGATCAAAGGTGATTCTTTCAATAGAGAGATCATTTAAGCTCATTACATAAAGTTGATAAGTTCCTGAAACATCACTACTAAAAACAACAAAACGACCATCTGGTGAAATGCTTGGAGATTCAGAGTTGGCCCAGCCCCCATTTCTTTTTTTTAACCTGGTGAGTCGCTTTAATTTTCCTTTAGAAGAGATTCGAAAAAGATCCATTCGCCCTTTAGACAAACCAGAGAAAATCACACTGCCTTTTTCTGCCTGCCAATCGGGAGTGGAGTTATAATGCCCGGCAAAAGTGATTTGCCTGAGCTTTTTCCCTTGGTGATTCATAAGATAAATCATGGTTTTCCCTCCTCTGTCAGAGGAAAAAACAATTTCCCTTGTCCGAGGGTGAATACGAGGCTCTACATTGATAACCCCTGGTGGACCATGTGTTAAAGGTTGGAAGGATAAAGATTTCAAATTCAAAACAAAAATATCCAGCAGTCCTCGGCCAGAACTTGAAGTCACTAACATTTGTCGCCCGTTGGGGAAAAAATCAGATCCCAAACTCGATCCCTCCTTAGCAGATAACAACTGAATTTTATTTCTTTTAAAATCATAAAGAAAAAGCCCTGCCACCCTCTTCCTGAGTTTTTTGTTATAAACAAAAGCACTATAAGCCACTTTTCTTCCATTAGGCGACCAAGCGGGAGACAAAACAATAGAGCGATGGTAAGTCAGCCTTTTTTTATTTTGCCCGTTCCAATCCATAACAAAAAGCTCTTTTTTAGATCCACTCAAACTTCGAACACTTAAAATTTTTGTCTCAAATATGCCCTTTTTCCCACTCAGGCTATAAATAATGTCATTAGACAAACGATCCACTATTTGATGAGATTGGCTCAAAAGCCCATGGTAATCCTTTTTAAAAACTTTTTTTTGTGAATGAACATTATAAAAAAAAGCGGATAGCGAAAGCCTATCCCCATTGATGGAATAGTTGGCAAAAAAGAGAAAATCCGTTCCGGTAAGCTTCCAATTTTGCCAACGAAAACCTTTAGAGTTTTTAGGATAAGGGACCGGCTCCTTTAAAGCGGGGTTCTCTATAAAGGCTTTAGGAGATAAAATATTAAAGTAAGCAGAAAATTCTAAGTTTTGACGAAATTGAGAAGACATCCGTTCCCCCTCCTCCCCCAACTTATCCTGATCAGAACTGAGATTCTTTAAAACAAAAGGAGAAATGGCAATAAGGTTTTTTTGGACTCGGGCAGGAGCACCAATATTGATGAACACCTTAGAGAAAGCGGGAAAACTAAAAAATAAAATCAGCCAATAAGCATTTTTCATAAACGGCAAAATCCAATTTTACAAAAATATCTCCATTTGAAATTTTCAAAAAACAAGGGAAGAGCAATTCATTTTAACACATCCTAAAAGCCCCGCCACACATTATAAATAGTCGTCAGTGAAAAAGTCTACATTTAATAGATCGCATAAGTAAAAGTCCAGCTTGTTCAGGACGGCAATACCTTGGACCCTCACCGCTGGCTTTTGCTTATGCGACAAAGGACAGAGGTTTTTCACAGGCCACTAATACAAAACTATCTGAAAACTCACAATTTTTTATTATGAGTCCTTTTTATTTAGAATATGTCAAGCTTTTATTGGAAAAATACCAATGTTCTCTTTCCTTTTGACTTGTTTTTTAAAAGAGAAAAAGGCAAAATTTTATTAAAAATATGCACCCCTTAAAACAAAGTTTTTTTATGAGGGACACTGTCCGGGTGGCGGAAGATCTTTTGGGCTGTTTCCTGCTGAGAAATCTGCATGGAGGGCAAAAACTTGTTGGACGAATTGTAGAGACAGAGGCTTACCTGGGAATAAAAGATCCCTCCTGCCACAGCTTTAAAGGCTTACGAACAAAGCGAACCAAAACCATGTATCTTCCCGGTGGCTACAGCTACATTTATTTCACTTATGGAATGTATCACTGCTTTAATGTGGTCACCGCTAAGGCAGAAGAACCAGAAGCCGTTTTGATTCGTGCGGTTCAACCTCTAAAGGGGCTTTTAAAAATGCAAAACAACCGTCAACAAGAAAAGATCGAAAAGCTCTGTTCCGGACCGGGAAAGCTTTGCCAAGCCTTCAATATCACAAAATCTTTAAACGCAAAAATCCTGTTTCAAAAAGGAGAACTTTATATTTCTAAAGGTGAAAAAGAGAGAAATGTAGAAACAGATTGCCGGGTGGGCCTCCCTCAACATAAAGATTCCTCTTTTTGGTTTTTAAGGTTTTATGTTAAAAATAGCCCTTTTGTCTCTTTAAAAAAGAGACTGATAGGCTGAAATATTAGGTTCATGGGTATCTAAATAGTCGTCCGTGAAAAAGCTGGACAAAAAGCCTCGTCCTCTTTTTCCTGCTTTTGTCCAAAGGCCATTCCATGAGGGTCCAAGGTATTGCCGTCCCGAAATGGAATGGTCCTTTGGACAAAAAAAGTTAAAAAACAAAGGTTTTTCACGGACAACTAAATTAGTCACTTAAAAGCTCACAGCTTTAAAAAACGGCCCTTTCACAAATAACATAAGAAAAAATCCAAAAAAAAACTTGCTCCAAAAGCTTTTACTTATAATAATCTACTTATACTGATTTTTTTGAAAATTCCTGCCTTCTGGACTCTGTTTTGACCGGAAAATTCAAACAAAACCAGTAATTAAAATCATTATGGAAACTCAAACACAAATTCAGTTAGACCCTTCATGGAGAGATCGGCTTTTGCCGGAATTTCAAAAAGACTACATGAAAAATCTCAAAACTTTTTTACTTGAGGAAAAAAAGCATGGGAAAACAATATACCCTAAAGGCAGTGAGTATTTTTTAGCCTTACAACTGACTCCTTTTGAAAAAGTCAAAGTGGTGATCTTAGGGCAAGATCCTTATCATGGCCCGGGGCAAGCTCACGGGCTTTGTTTTTCTGTTCAAAAAGGTCGCCCCATTCCCCCTTCTCTTGAAAATATTTATAAAGAGCTTAAACAGGATTTAGGCATTCCCATAGCTGAACATGGTTTTTTGGCCAGTTGGTGCCGGCAAGGGGTTTTGCTTTTAAACAACTCCCTCACGGTAGAGGCAGGAAGGGCTGGTTCCCACAAGGGCAAAGGTTGGGAGCTTTTTACTGACAAAATCATCCAGCTCTTGAACTCTGAGAGAGAAAATTTGGTTTTCCTCCTTTGGGGTCGATTTGCTGGAGAAAAAGGAGCTATTGTAGATGTTTCAAAACACTGTGTTTTAAAAGCCTCTCATCCTTCTCCTTTTTCAGCTGACAGGGGTTTTTTTTCTTGCCGGCATTTTTCAAAATCTAATCAGTTTTTAAAATCTAAGGGAATAGAGCCAGTGGATTGGTCGGCTCATCTTAAAGAAAGCCTATAAAAACAGAGCTTATTGGAGTTTATGAAAAATCATCAGTTTTTTTATAAGATAGCTTGAAATAGCAAATAAATTGAGATAAAAGTTTTATCGTGAAAATAATCCTCTTTATTTTATTTTTTTGGAATTTGCCCTCTTTAGCAAGCACCTTGATCTATTGCTCTGAAGCCTCGCCGGATTACTTCAACCCACAGTTATCCATCAGTGGTGCCGCTTTTGACGCCAGTAATTTACTTTATAGCCGTCTGATAGAGTTTAGCCCGAAGGGTGATAAACTCCTCCCTGGCCTGGCTGAAAAATGGACCCTCTCTAAGGATAAAAAAACCTGGACTTTCCATTTAAGAAAAGATGTGCTTTTTTACCCAACAAAAGGCTTTAAGCCTTCCCGCCCTTTGAACGCAGAGGATGTATTATTCTCCTTTCAAAGGCAAAAAAACAAATCTCATCCATTCCACAATGTGAATAGTGCCAGTTACAAATTTTTTTATTCTTTAGATTTACAAAATCAAATTTCTAAAATAACAAAAATAAATGATCACACAGTGCGGTTTACTTTAAAAAAACCTCTCAATACATTCCCCTATCTAATGGCTATGGAGTTTGCCGTTATCCTTTCTAAGGAGTATGGCGATTTTCTCTTAAAAAAAAATCAGGCGGGAAAAATAGATTTTGAACCGGTGGGAACAGGCCCTTTTATTTTGGAAAAATACATTAAGGGGAATCTCATCCGCTATAAAAGAAATGATAACTATTATTTAGGTCCGGCCCAGTTAAAGAAGATTGTTTTCTCTATTACACCTGACCCCAGTGTTCGCTTTCAAAAATTAAAAAGGGAAGAATGCCATTTTTCAGCTAAACCACAACCAACAGATATTCCTCTTATGAAAAAGCATAAAAACATTCGTGTCCTTGAGGGGAAGTCTTACAATTTAGCCTATTTGGCCATGAATAACTCTAAAGCCCCTTTTAATAATAAAAAAGTCCGGCAAGCCATAGCCCATGCACTCCATCGTCCTTTTTATATCACAGCCATTTACAAAGGTATGGCAAACACTTTAGAAAGCCCTGTGCCCTCCACTTTATGGGGGCATAACCATGAAATCAAACTTCCGGAATACAATCCGGAAAAAGCCAAAAGCCTTTTAAAAGAAGCTGGTTTTGAGAAGGGCTTATCCATTAAACTTTGGACCCTTCCTATATCACGGCCTTACAATCCCAACGGGAAAAAAATGGGTGAGCTTATGCAAGCCGATTTAAAAAAAGTGGGAATTACAGCAGAGCTAATGACTTACGACTGGGCCACTTACATTGCTAAAAGCTCTAAAGGAGAGCATGACATGATTCAGATGGGCTGGTCGGCAGATATTCCCGACCCCAGCAATTTTTTGCAGATCCTTTTGAGTTGCGATTCTATTGTTAGTGGGGCTAACTTAGCCCGATGGTGCAATAAAAAATATGATCTTTTAGTTCAAAAAGCTATAGCCCAATCCAATAGGAAAAAGGCAGTAGCACTTTATAAAAAGGCTCAGGTTCTTTTTATTCAAGAACTCCCTTTTATCCCCTTAGCTCAAGCTCACAGATACGCGGCCATGTCCACAAAGCTCAAAGGTTATCAAATAAAACCTTTCGGCTCAGAGCGATTTCATAAGCTCTCCCTTTCTAAATAAAAAAACTTTTCTCAATCAGAGCACTCAAAGTCATAACTGTGAAGGGGCTTTTAGCCCATAATCCATTTGAGAATTTAGGCGATAGTCTTAAGATTTAAACAAAGGAGAACTTTCCGCATAGGCTAAAACCAAGTTATTAATAAAGCAGGCGACTCCGAGAGCCTCTTTGTCTGTTTTTTTAGAACGACCTTTAAAAAAATAAAACTCCTTATCCTTTATCCAATGAGAGATCAATCCATCGCTTAAAAGGAGAAAGCTCTGACTATTTGAAAAACATTTAAAAACCGCCTCTTTTGCTGTCCAAAGTAGAGGGGGGGAAGGAGAAGATTTAAGTTCCTTTTCTGAAGAAATACGTCCCACTATTTTTTCTGTAATTCGATTCTTTTTTTCCAGATCCCAACCTATAGAGAGATTTTTTTCAAAAACAAACACAAAGGCCCCAAAGCCTTCGCAATGGGATATGGATATGGTGGCAAAAAGGCTTTGAGCTTTAGAGCCGGGTTTTAAAAGCGGACCCCAGTCAAACAGGTCCCAGTCAAACTTCTTTTTAATGTTTTTAAAATCCAAAGAATTTTTTATTTCTCGGACAAGCCTTTGCCTCAGCCTTTTTCTCTCCCCTTCTGTTTTAGTTGAAAAAGGCATGACATGGATATAAGCATTTTCTCTTCCTAAAGCACTGAGGGCTTTTTTGGCTTTTAAAGCCACTGCTTTTACTGACGGTGAGAGTTCAAGCTGTTTTGTCCCTAACAAGTTGTTATGTGATCTATTAAATGTAGACTTTTTCACGAGGGACCGGACAAAATCTGATTTTCCTTAATGTATTCATCCACTGCTTGAGGCAAAAAGTGGCTCATACTTCTCCCCTCTTTCAGTTGTTGTTTGATGTCAGACGAAGATATATCCATATCTTTTAAATGGCAAAAATAAATTTTTTTTGTAGTCTCTTTTAAAGTCCATCGGTTCTGCCATCTTTTTTTAATGAGAGGGATCAGGCCATTAGGAAAATCTTTTGCTTTTTGAGGAAAGGAAAACCCAGGACGGCTGGTGACAACCAAATGAGTTTTTTGTAAAATTTCTTTAAAATTTTTCCACCGGTCAAAAATATAAAATGGATCCAAACCCATAATAAAAAATAGCTCTTCTTTAGGTCTTTCTTTAAAAAGTTGAGATATGGTTTTATAGGTGTAGCTGAGGCCCGCTCTCAAAATTTCCTGGTTATCGACTGACATAAAGGGATATTCCCTTAAAAGCCTCTTGAGCATACTTTCACGGTGAAGAGGGCTAATTTCCTCTTTCTCATCTTTAAGAGGGGTCCGGAAGGAAGGAACCAAAACAATGTTTTGCAGGCTGAGTTGTTTTCTCACAGTGAGAAGACTGTTTAAATGGGCCATGTGGAAGGGGCTAAAACTTCCACCCATAATACCAGTTCTTATTTTTAAAATCTTTTTTCTCAAATCATCACCATCATCTTAAAAAACCTCCCTAAAACTGGTTTTATGTTGGTTTGGATACTTGTCATGGTTTTACCTCTTTTCTTATTGCTTGTAAAATAGCTTTTAAGCCTAATTTGCTTTTGTTAGACAAGGGAAAAATTTTTTGATCTTTTTCAAGAGAGATTAGCCTCATGAGTTTTTTTAATTTAGAGCTTTTTAATTGATCGGTTTTAGATAAAATAAAAAATATTTTTTTCCGGCTCAAAGGCTTGAAATAGTTATCAGTTTGACTTTTATCAAAAGCCTTAAACTCCATTTCCATCTCTTCTTTATCTTTTAAGGGTTGGAATGAACCATCGATAAACTGCAATAAAATTTCAGCCCTTTGGACAGTTCTTAAAAAAGATAAACCTTTTATCTCACTTTGACTCGCTCCCTTTTCTATTCCGGGGATGTCCATGATGATTAGGGGCTTTTCGCGAGCATTTTTTATTTGCCCAATATGCGGAACAAGAGTGGTGTAAGGGTAAGGGGCCTCTTTGGATTGAGAGCTGGTGGCAAGGTTAAAAAAAGAGCTTTTTCCCGCGTTGGTTTTTCCCACAATGGCTATATAAATCAAAGGTTTATACTCTAAAATCACTTTCTGGCTTTGGCCTTTTTGTCCCTTTTGAGTTATCCCAGGAGCTTGACAAGAGCTGGTTTTAAAAAAAGCATTGCCATGCCCCCCGGAACCTCCTTTTAAAAAAATCTCTTTTTGAGCTTTTATGAAATCTTTAAGAATCTGCCCTTTGTCATTTCGAATGAGCGTCCCTATGGGCAAATTTAAAACCAGATCTTTTCCCTTTCGGCCTTTTTTTAGCTGTTTTCCTCCGGGGTTCCCGGTCTCTGCACTGTATTTTGTCTTTTTTCTTAAATGATCTAAACTGCTGACTTTTGAGGAAACAGCAAAAATTAAAGCTCCGCCATTTCCGCCATCTCCGCCGTCCGGCCCTCCACGGGGTGATTTTGTAGATCGAAAAAAACTTAAAAGTCCATCTCCGCCATCTCCGCTGGAAAGCTCTAAGGACAAGCGATCCCTATAATGAAACATAGAACTTTAAAAAACCAACTCAGGATGGCGAACGGGCATAAACACTGACTTTAATTTTTTTCCGGTTCAGTCTTTCAAACTTCACATGCCCTTCAATACGGGCAAACAGACTGAAGTCGCGACCTGCACTCACATTTTTTCCCGGAAGAAATACAGAACCCCTTTGACGAACAATAATGGCACCAGGCCTTGCCTTTTGCCCTCCAAAAAGCTTAAGGCCCAACCTCTGGCTTTGACTATCTCTTCCATTCCTACTACTTCCTGAAGCTTTTTTTGACGCCATAGCTTATCTCCTCCTGTTCAATGATATAGTTTTTTCGCCTTTTAAAGCTTTTTATTGGTTTTGTTAGACGAAGTTTTTGCCGTTTTACCTGCTGACTTTTTTTGAGCTTTCGCCTTCTTAACAGGAGCTTTTTTAGAAGCTCCCTCAGCCTGCACCTTCTTAACAGGAGCTTTTTTAGAAGCTCCCTCAGCCTGCACCTTCTTAACAGATGCTTTCTTAGAAGCTCCCTCAGCCTGCACCTTCTTAACAGATGCTTTCTTAGAAGCTCCCTCAGCCTGCACCTTCTTAACAGATGCTTTTTTAGAAGCTCCCTCAGCCTGCACCTTCTTAACAGATGCTTTCTTAGAAGCTCCCTCAGCCTGCACCTTCTTAACAGATGCTTTTTTAGAAGCTCCCTCAGCTTTCGCCTTCTTAACAGAGGTTTTAGAAGTGCTCTCAACTTGAGAGATCTGCCCCTCTGGAGAGCACAATTTTATAATTTTTAACTCAGTGATTTTTTGCCTGTGCCCTCTTGTCCGGCGATAGCCCTTGCGTCTTTTTTTCTTAAAAACAAGGACCTTTTTGCCCAAAAACTGACGAACCACCATAGCCCTTGCCTGAGCACCTTTTAAACCGGCAGAATCAAATAAAAAAGCCTTTTCAGAACGGAAAGCCACAACAGGTAGATCTATCTCCTCTTTTTCCAAATGATTTTGAAAAGGAGTGCGGATATAGTCTCCAGCTTGGACTTTAAACTGCTGACTGCCTACACGAACAATAGCAAACACAAAAACTCTCCTTTTAAAAAAAACAGACACAAGCTACCCACATAGAACCAAACTGTCAAGGCTTAATTTTAAACCAAAGTTTTTGTGGGGACGAAGATAAAAAAGTCCCCTTTTGAATTAAAAAAGCTTGGGTTTAAAAGTGGCTTTGTTGATTATGCTGGCACTGGACCCCGTCGCCCGTATCACAAATAGACCTTGAGATTGAGCATACCGGCTGGCCGCCTCCTCTGACCTCAAAAAAGCCACGGCACCATAAATCGTCAAACCCTTATAAACCTTTCGCCGAGTAGTGAATTTTTGCACATCCTCTAAAAAAGCCTTGACATATTTGACCCTCAAAGTGGTTTTAACCTCAACCACCACTACTTCCTCCCCATTGGCCGCGATAATGTCATATTCGTATTGATCTTCCCCATACTCTTTTTTAAGGTTGGTATAAGTGTTTTCTACCTTAATGCCTCTTTCCCCTAAAATTTTAATCAAATCCCCTTCCACAAGGCTTTCCATAAGGCGACCCCATTGAGAAGTGAAAAGATTATCTAACTTTCTTATCCGACGATCCGTTTCTTTTTTATGCCGATCAAACTCTTCTCGCCTTTCCTTCACTTGCTGATTAAACTCTTTTTGACGCTTCTTTTCTTGCCGATCCGCCTCTTCTTTTTGTAGTTTCATCCGCCGATCCGTCTCCCTCTGACGCTCCTTCATCTGCTGATTAAACTCTTTTTGACTCCGAGCTGTCTCTTTCAGTATGCTCCAAATCTCGTCTATTTTTTGTCTATCAGATAAACTCATTTTGTCCTCCTAAAGCTTTATTATAGCCAAGGGGAATAAAAAGTCCATAAATTTATTTGGATTTGAGATATTCCGTCCTGAATGAGAGCGAACATTGCCCAAAGATACTCCGGATTTGGACAAGGCTTTTTCACGGGCCACGAATTAATGACCTTTCGGCCTTTTTTTAGAAGTAGAACCTCTAAGCTTTTTTCGTGACTGTTTGACGGCTCTTGAAACAACTCCCACCTCTAAAAATATCAAAGGAAGAAATATCTGGCTTAACTCCAACTCTTTGTCCCGGCTCTTCAGTTCAGAGATTTTTTCAAACTGCTTTCCCGCTAAAGCTCGGCCTAAGGAGTGATCTTTTGCCACTGAGGCATAATGCACATCTAAAAAGCCAAGTCCCAACTCTGCCGTCAGGCAAACAGCAATAGAGATCGGCCCAGCCATAAAACAAGGTGCCATAGCGATAAACATGGATCCTAAAAGCAGGTTATCTTTCAGGTTCTCATTTTTTTCCATCTGAATACGAGCACGCTCTGCCACTAAGCAGTATTGTGGATTTTCTTTCAACAACTCCTCCACCAAAGGTCTAAAGGAAAGCAAAAGAGGCATATCATCCAGCTCTTTTAAAAAATCCTCCAAATTCTCTTGCATTTTTCCATAAGCCTGATCCAGATCCTCTGCTGTGGGATGGTCGTTTTCAAGATAGGTTAAAACCGGCATTTCACTGGTAATTTGAAAATATCTCTGCTCACTATCCTCCTTTAGCTTTCCAACGGCCTCCAATAAGAGAGCCATATCTCCTTTACTCAACTGTTTTTTGACAGAGGCTTTAGCACTTGAGGGGCTTTTAAAGCTGTTGAGGATCCGGCTTTTAAACTCAGAGGGGCTATGGCTTTCTAAAGAAGGCTCAGTTAAAGCTTTAAAGTAAAGATTGCGTGCCCGGTTCTTTTCCTCCTTGTTTAACTGAGGCATAGAACTGAAACCAGATATAGGATGAGCAGGGCTTTCATCTAAATAAATCTCTTCATTTATAAAATGTTCAAAAAATGTGTCGCTGGCACTTTTTTCCACAGAAAATGAATCCTGCGACATCCTATTCAGTGCATAATTCATTGGAACTTGTGTAGAGGGATTTGAAAGGGCCAAACTAACACGCATATCTGACCAGCTGTTTTGGATTTTCTTTAAAAGTTTTTCTTTTCTTTTTTTGCAGGCAGACTCTAAAAAAGAGGAATCCCTGTTTTTTATCTTGGACCAAAGTGGTCGGGAAAAACTATGGGACGAAAGACCACTCATTTTTTGAGACAACCAGTTTTTATCTTCTGTAAGGCAGGCACGAAGAGCCTGAATTTGAAAGATCTTGCTTTCAATTAAGCCTACAGCCCGGTTTTTTAATTTTTTCTCAAAATCAGCCCGCAAATTTTTTTGGCTTTGTGCCACTACCTCCTCAAAAGGGGCTTGTGGATTAGATGTGGATTGGCCCCTAATCTGGCAATCCTCACAAAAACCCGCCTCTGTTTTAAAAATAAGTCTCTCTTCTAAAGGGATCGGTTGCTCATCCATATCTTGACAGGCGGAGTAGTCCGGCCAATGTTGGTTTATCCTTTGTTTTTCCTCTTGCTTTTCTTTTCTCTCCCCCAGCCTTCTTTGAATATGACTTTCTGGACTGGTAGAAGGTTTCTCAGAGTCACTTAAACCAGGTAAAAATAAACCCAATGCCAAAACAAATTTCAAAAAAACAGGAACTGAACTTCTAGACATGGACTCCAACAGGCTAACGGGTGTTTCTCAGTTTTTCTATTTTTTGCTCTACTTCTTCTAACCTCAACTCCATAGTTTTTTTATATGTCCCTTTAATATCTTTCTCCATAGCCGATATGAGAACTTCCCTGGCCAAAAGCAACTTCCCCATTTCCCCATAAACTTTGGCCGCTAAACCATAAAGCCAATAAGGCCCGCCCAAATCAGCTGAACGGATCAAAAGCGGGACAGCCTTCTCCTCTTCCCCAAGTTCTAAAAGATAATGAGATCCGGCACTAAAATGGATTTTCCAGTTGTCAGGGAATTGTTGAACCGCTTTATCATAAATGGCTTTAGCCCCTTTTTGATCTCCCATGACAACACTCATTATAGAACCTGAAATCTCATAAGGGCGTAAAAACCGAGGGGCCAACTCAATAATGGCTGAGGTCATTTTAAAAGACCAACCTTTGTCGCACTGGTATTTTGTTTTTCCGTCATAAATGGGGATACCCTTTTCAGAACTGCAAAAATCAATATCTTGAATCAATCGCATCCATAAAATGTCTGCATAAATTTCAGAAAAACCAAAAGAAAAATACCGTATCACTTCCGGAGGAGCAAAATAAAAAGGTGCTCTGTCCCCGGGAAAAGCTTTGCCCCTCTGTCCAAAAACAATAAGGCTTAAAGCAAAAAATAAAATTAAAAATATCAAAATAAAAGAGGCTTTCACAGGCCAGCTCTCCCGGTTTTTTACAGCCAATCAACGAGCATGCTCTACAATCCGATATTCACGAATCAAGCTCACCTTCACTTCTCCACTCATTTTTAATTCCCGTTTTATTTTTTCTGCAATGTCCCAACTCAGCATGGACATCTGATCATCATCCACCACTTTAAATGTGTCTACAAGAACGCGAATCTCCTTACCGGCCTGAATGGCAAAACTCCTTTTCACCCCGTCAAAACTATTGGCCAAAGACTCCAACTCTTTTAAACGATGAATGTAGCTATCTAAAAGAGACCGCTTAGCTCCAGATCGGGAACGAGATAAATTGTAAGCACATTGTAAAACATGATCTAAAAGGCTATGAGCTGGCTTTTTGCCGTCATGACAGAGAATAGCCTGGCATATCTCCTCTTCTTCACCCTGTTTCCGGCAAAATTGTGCCCCTACAAAAGAGTAGCTTCCCTCCATAAAATGAGGCACCCCTAAGCCCACTGCACTTAAAAGGCCCGCCCGGCAAGCGGTTTTTTTATCTAAAGCTAACTCTCCTGCAAGTAAAGAGGCAATATAGGCCATTTCCTCAGAGTATTTTAAAAGGTTTTGCCCCTCAATAAACCGATACTTAAGTTGACCTAAAATTTTAATGATCTCCGGGCTAATATCGTGTATTCCCATATCAAAACAAAGTTTTTTGCCCTCCTCCATCATTTCAGAAAATATCTCCTTTCGGATCTTATCTACAACCTCTTCAATAAAAGCCGGGTGAACACGGCCTTCTTCCATAAGCTTTTCGATGGCTTTTCTGGCAATGGCCCGGCGGACCGGATCAAAGCAAGAGATTGTGACGATCTCCTGGCCCTCTCCAATAAGCAAATCCACACCACAAGTGGCCTCTAAGGATCGAATGTTTCGCCCCTCACGCCCAATAATTTTCCCTTTGGTGAAAGAACCTACAATGGGCAAAGTCTCCACAGTTCTTTCTGCTGTCACTTCTGCAGAATAACGAGCCATAGCTTGGGCCAAAAGCAGTTTGGCCTTTCTTTCATGATCTTTAGTCATCTCTTCTTCCATTTTTACAAGCTTTTGACTAATATCCCTTCGGACTTCAGCCTCAAAAGTTTTTTTAAGATAGTTTTTTGCCTCTTCTTTTGTCATAGTGGCCAACCTTTCCACAGAGCGGTCAGACTCTTCTTTCTCTTGCTGAACTCTTTCCTTAAGATTTTGGATTTGCTTTTGCTCTATCTCCATAAGCTCCTTTTCCCTTTGAAGATGGGCTTGGGATCTTTTCAACTGATCGGCTTTTATTTGAAACTCTGATTCCATTTGATCTCGCCGTTTCCTCAACTGATATTCCTGAGTTTTGAGCTTTTCTTTTGACTGTTTGATTTCCCGCTCCACTCTTTTTGTTTCCTTTTCCTCCCAATCTTTGGCGTTTTGCCTAATAGCTCTTTCCACCTTTCCCGCTTGGGACTTGGCCCGATTCAAAATCAGATCCGCTTCCCTTTTTAAGTTGCGTTCCCTTTTTCGAGATGTCCATTTAGAATAAATCAGAAAAATAACCGATCCAAAAAAGAGACCGGATATAAACAGGGCTAAAGCCTCTATAAAAATGCTGTTCATAGTAGATCCTCCTTATTTATCATGTGTGAGATGTTTCCTGTTCATTAGGCTTGACCGGTCCTTTTGCCGATTGTGAAAAGGCTGGAGGACAAATCGATCAGTCACTAAAATATCCATTAAAATATCATGTTTAAACAAATTTAAAGGCTCGTTTTGAACCTGCTCAAAAAAGGCTATTCCCACAAACAAAACTGAGGGAAGATGAGCCTTTGATTGGACTTTTCTCAACCCCGCAAGGCTTTTGTCATAACAGCCTCGGCCCCGGCCGAGTCGCCCCCCTCTTCGATCAAAAACTCGACCAGGGATAAAAAAAACAGAGATTTGATCTGTAGGGATTTGATTTCTCTTTATGGGAACAGGCTGAATAAAAGCCCAAGGAGAGGAGTGCCAAGGCCCTTGGCTTTTGTAAAAATCTAACAGGCCATCTTCCCTCAACACTGGAAAACAGGCTTTGCCTTTACAAAGCTTGTAAAAAGAGGAAAGATCAGGCTCGTCCTTCATAGCTTTATAAAAAGCCATGAATTTGATTTTTTTAAAAAAAAGCAGTTGGCGAAGGAAGGCCACAATTTGTTCCTGCTTTTGCTTTTTGACCGAAAGAGGCAAACAATCGATCTCTTTTTTATAAAAAGACCGAAGAGAAGAACTTTTTAAAGAACGGGCAGTGGAATAAGAAGGAAAAACATTCCGATGACTAAAGCTCCTCGACACAACAAAAACCCCTTTTTATTGAGGAGCAAAGCAAAAGCTTAAGTCTTAAAAAACTTTAAGATTCAAATGAGAGCCTTTTGCCTTTAGAGGAGGATTCGAGATCGTTTAAGATACTGCGAGCTTGAGATTCCAAACTGTTGATATTTTTATCCAAGGCCTTTTTGAGAAGAAATTTATCTTCCGCCAATAGAAGACAGGTTAAAAACAAGGCCTTTTCAATAGAAATCTGTTTGTGAGAGCTTTGAACCTCATCTAATTTGCTTTCCACCTCTGACTTCAATATCTGAAAGTCCCTTTGATCATGCTGGGTCATTAACTTAAATGACTGAGATTGAAATTTAACATGATAAGTGTTCATAATCTCTATCAGGCTCTGCATAGCCTCCAAACTCCTTAATGCCAACATTCTAAAACCAGCCAATAGCTTTTGTCAAATTTTTATTGACATTTTTGCAAATTTGTCAAACCCCTTATCATGTGGGCTTTTTCACAAAGGGCTAAATGAGAAGTTTTTGCTTTTCCTTGTCTGGCAAAAGGCTATAGCCTTGCATTTCCATAGACAAACTGGCCCGACCCTGACTTAAAGATCTCATCTTTGTCGCATAGCCAAAAAGCTCTGTCAAAGGCACAATGGCAGAAATTATTTTTAAATTTTCTTGTTTTTCCATAGCCTCCACCTGACCCCGGCGAGCATTCAAGTCATTCACAATGGCCCCCGCAAACTCCTCTGGACTGGTCAATTTTAAGCGGAAAACCGGCTCTAAAAGCTCACTTCCCACTTCCCTGATTCCTTTGTAAAAAGTCTGATAACAGCAAGAGCGAATGGCCAAAAGGCTTATGTCCTCCTCCTTATACTCTAAACTTAATAGAGAAAGCTTTAAATCCCTCATAGGATAGGCCATAAGGGGACCGGAGGAAAGCCCCTGCTGGAAACCCTCTTCAATGGCGGAGAGAATTTCGGGAGAAGAGAGGCTTAAAGGGCCTTTGTCTAAAATAAAGCCTTTTCCCTGCTCTAAAGGCTCTATCTTTATAGATATTTTAGCAAAATGACGGCGGTTTTGTATCTCCTGATCAAAAACTCCAGATCCTTGCCAAGAGGCCTTAGGAGTCTCCCTAAAAGAAACCTGAGGCTTACCCACACGGGCCGATAGTTTATAATCCTTTAACAACCGGTCCAATAAAATCTCAATGTGAAGCTCCCCCATGCCCATTAAAAGGATTTGCCCTGTTTCAGGATCTTTTTTTGTCTGGCAAGAGGGATCCTCCCTTTTTAACTTAATTAAGGCTTCCTCAATTTTTGCTTGATCTTGTGCCGATTTCGGCTCTATCGCAACGGACAAAACCGGCTCAGGAAAAGTCAGCCTTTCTAAAGATAAATTCTGCTCTTTAAAACAGAGGCTATCCCCTGTTTGTGTCCATTTAAGGCCTGGCACAGCACATATATCCCCTGCCCGCAACTCCGACAGTTCCCTTTTGGAATTGGAATGCATTTTTAAAATTTTATGGATTCTCTCTATCTTTTTTTGCCTTGAATTATAAACAGTCTGACCTGTTTTTAAGACACCAGAATACACTCGGATATAAGTTAAAGCCCCAGCAAAAGCATCAAAAGCAATTTTAAAAACCAGTGCTGATAAAGGCTCTTCGTCCTTAGCCTCACAAAGTTTTGTCCGGCCTTTAAAGTCTCTGGCTATTGCCGGAGGAATATCTAAGGGGGAAGGCAAATAATACTGAATGGCGGATAAAAGAGGTTGAACCGCCTTATTTTTAAAAGCAGAACCACATAATACAGGGGTGATTCGCCGGCTCAAAGTTTGACTTCTAAGGGAGGTGCGGATATCCCTCACAGATAAATCCTCATTCCGAAGATATTTTTCCATAAGTGCAGGATCTCCCTCAGCCAACTGGCTAATTAAAAGTTCCCTCTGCTGGAGAGCTGTATCCATCCGCTCCGGAGGAATATCCTGAGTAGAAAATTTTTCGCCCATCTCATCTTGATCCCAAAGCAACATTTTTTGTTGAACTAAATCCAAAACCCCTTTAAACTCCTCCTTTATGTAAACAGGCCATTGAACAGCTACTGGAATCATGCTGAGTTTTTTACTAATGTCCTTTAAACTAAATGAAAAATCCGCCCCCACCCGATCCATTTTATTTAAAAAACAAATCCGAGGGACATTATAGTTATCTGCCTGCCTCCACACGGTTTCCGATTGAGGCTCCACACCGTGAGCCGAATCAAAAACTGCCACCGCCCCATCCAAAACCCTTAAAGATCGCTCCACTTCAATAGTGAAATCCACATGGCCAGGAGTGTCGATCAGATTGATATAAACATCTTCCCAAAAACAAGCAGTGGCCGCAGAGCTAATGGTAATACCTCTTTCCTGCTCTTGCTCCATCCAATCCATTACAGTTGTGCCCTCATGCACTTCACCCATTTTCCGGCTAAGGCCAGTGTAAAACAAGATCCTTTCGCTCAAGGTGGTTTTCCCCGCGTCAATATGGGCCATAATCCCAATATTTCTGATTTTGTCTTTAAACTGCATTTTAAAAGTTATACTGGTTTTGTTTGAAAAATATGCTTTTCCCCTCTATTTGAACCTGAAACCTCAAATCAAACCAATATCAAAAAAGTGTATCACCTTTTTTCTTAAATTACAAAGTCAGCCCCTCAACTCATGGAAGAAAAAATAACTATCCCTGAAATTATAACCCAAGCCATTCCCGCTCAAGACGAGAGCGAAAAAGTTTAGAAGATCTTTTAGCAAAGCCTCCCCAATAGCCCATTCAAAGCTCATAACCCTCACTTCCGCTATTGACAAATAGAATTTAAAGCGGGAAAACTTTAAAAACTCACTCTCTCATTATGATTTAAGAGCATGATTTTTTTTATTGGACGAAGATGCATTCAGGCTTTGCCAACATTGATTGGTGTCAGCCTCATTTCATTTTTTGCCCTAAGGCTGATCCCGGGCGACCCCGTCCAACAGCTTTTAGGCGAAAGAGGGGCAGATAAAACTGCTGTCGAAGAGCTGAATCGATCATTAGGTTTAGATAAACCCCTTTATTTACAATACTTATTATTCTTGAAATCTTTGAGCCGGGGGGATTTAGGGCACTCCATCGTCACAACTGAGCCGGTGCTTAAAGAGTTTTTTTCCTACTTTCCGGCTACAGTGGAGCTTTCGCTTATAGCAATACTATGGGCCAGCCTTTTAGGTATTCCTTTGGGCTTGTTTTCCGCTTTAACCCGCAATCGTTTTTTTGACAAACTGATCATTGGTTTTTCACTTTTTGGCTTTTCCATGTCTATTTTTTGGTGGGCACTTATGCTTATTCTTTTGTTTTCTGTGACCTTGGGATGGACTCCTGTTTCCGGTCGCTTAAGCCCCTTATACGATATAAACTCCATTACAGGCTTTTATCTTATAGATGCCTGGTTTTCTGAAGAACCTATTAAAGTTTTTTTAAGCAGTTTGAGGCATCTTATCCTCCCCGGTCTCACTTTGGGCACTATTCCTCTGGCTTTTATTGTCCGCATTACAAGAGTCAGTGCCGGGGATGTTTTAGGAAAAGACTTTATTCGGACAGCTAAGGCCAAAGGCTTGAGCCTTTACACGGTGTTTTTTCGCCATGTGTTCTCTAATGCCCTGATCCCCATTATCACTATTATCGGCTGGTTGGCTGGCTCTTTACTTACTGGGGCGATTTTAACCGAAAGCATTTTCGCCTGGCCAGGGATTGGGCAATGGTTTGTCCAAGGGCTATTTGCCAGAGATTACCCGGTAATTACCAGCGGTTCTCTTCTTATGGCTTTTATTATTGTAGGAATCAATATTTGTGTGGATATAGCTTACGCTAAAGCGGACCCACAAATCCGATCGGGATTTTTAAGAGAGGGGGTTTTAAAAATCTAATAAAGAGACTTATGAAAACGGCTATCAAAATACTTCAACTCATAAAAAGGGACAAAACAGCCTTGTTTTGCCTAAGCCTCCTATTGGTTTTGTTATTTGGCTCCTTGTTTGCCCCTTTGTTTTTAACTCACCCCCCGGAACAGGTTTATGAGGAGTTTTTAAATCTGCCCCCTTTTTGGATGGAAGGTGCTCAAGCTCAGTTTCCTTTAGGAACTGATGATTTGGGTCGTGATTTTCTATCTCGTTTGATTTTTGGAGGAAAAATCTCTTTCCTGGCCGGAGGGCTGGTCTTGAGTTTTGCTCTTGTATTTGGACTTCTTTTGGGCACACTTTCCGGCCTTTATCCTCGGCTGGACCCTTGGGTAGTGGGGGCTGTGGATATTTTAATGTCTTTTCCCGGCCTTCTTTTAGCTATTGTGGCTGTAGCGATTTTTGGTCCGGGGCTTTTAAACGCCTGTATCGCCGCGGGCATTATGTGCCTGCCCTCAATGATTCGCCTTATTAGAAGTTTGGTTTTAAGGGGGCAAAACAAAAAATATGTGGAGGCCGGAAGGCTTTTTGGTTCTCATCCTTTTCAACTGTTTTTTCGCCATATTTTGCCTAACAGTATTGGGGAAATTATGGCACAATCCCTTTTGATTTTTAGTGAAGGGATTTTAAGTGTGGCGGCTTTAAGTTTTTTGGGCTTAGGGGCTAAACCCCCCTTAGCCGAGTGGGGGGTGATGATTGCCGATGGCCGGTCTCACTTAGAAAGTGCTTGGTGGCTCGCCAGCTTCCCAGGCATTGGCATTTTGATTTTGATTTTTTGTGTGAACATTTTAGGGGAAAAACTAAGAGATCTGTTCAAAAACTGAGCCGGAATTTTAATGAAATTTCTCAACTTTAAAAAAGGGCCTATGAATCATTACATAAAGAAGTCCAGGGTTGGGGTATGGATTATTGCCCTTTGCTTTTATTACGGACAGGCTTTTCAATGGCTTTTGCCCAAAGTTTGTCCGGTGATGGTCCAAGGTATTGTAATACCGAAATGGGACGGACTTTGGGCAAAAAACTTTGGATGATCTATTAAAAAGGGAAAGTTATGAATAATCATATTTTAAAAATATCTTCAGCTGGCAATCGCTTTTTGTTAGTGGACAAAAGATGGTTTGGGAACAGCCCCCCCTCGGCTTGGTCAAATCATACTTTTAAAACAAACAAAAGTTTTAAGGATTTTTTGAGTTTGTCCCAAAAAAACCTTTCATTTAAAAAAAAGTTTTTAAAAACTCTGCTTTCTAAAAAAGATCTTTTTCTAACTGATGGTCTTGTTGTGATTCGCCCCACAACAAAAAAAGTTTTTTCTTGGATTTGTGATTTTTACAACAAAGACGGATCTTCGGCAGAAATGTGCGGGAATGCCACTTGTTGCATTTCCAACTATTCCTTTGAGTTGGGCCTATCCTTAAACACTTTTCAGATGGGAAAAGAGATTGTTCAACCCATAAAAAACCAACAAGGGCACTATGGGATAAGGCTCAAAAATATTCCTCTTGTGCTGGGGGACTTTCAACATGAGTTCCAAGGGCAAAAAATCACTTTCAGTTTGATCTCCCCTGGTGCTCCTCATGGGGTAATAGAATGCTCCACAAAGGGGGAGCTTGTCTTCGATAAAAAAACACTTAAAACTCTGGCACAAAAACTTCGTTTTCAACATCCTAAGAGTTCTCAGGGGATGAATGTTTCTTTTTTTCAAGTGGAAAAACAAGGGCAGTTAAAAGCCATCACTTATGAGAGAGGGGTTGAGGATTTCACTATGGCCTGTGGCACAGGGGCTTTGTCCGTGGCTTTTGTCTATCTCCACAAAAGGAAAGCTCTCAAAAAACTCAAAACTGTTTTTGTCCGCATGCCGGGGGGGGAGCTTGAAGTTCACATAGGCCCTCAAATAGCCCTTTTTTCCCCTGCTAAAAAAGGTTGGTAAAAAAACTTGATTTTTTAAAAAAACAAGCTAAAATGAACTTATGATAAAAATTTCAAGCCAAGCTATAGAGCATATCAATTACCTCAAAAAAAAGGAAAAGGCACCGGAAAAAGCCTTAAGGATATCTATAAAAGAGGGGGGCTGTTCCGGTTTTTCCTACAAATTGGATTTTGACGACAAAAAAACACCAATGGATAAATTTTTTAAGTCGGGTGGCGTCCCCATAGTAATAGAAGGGAAAAGCCTCCTTTACATTATGGGCATGACTTTAGACTATGAAGGCGGGCTTAACGGGAAGGGTTTTATTTTTTCCAACCCCAATGCCAAAGACACTTGCGGTTGCGGTGTCTCCTTTGGAGTTTAACCTTCATTAGGCCGCTGTGACTTTTTTTCGAGATTTACCAGCAGGAGTGGGATAAAAACCAGAAATTAAAGGAAATTTGACAGAAACTTTTAAGCCTTTCTTCAAATTCTCAATATGCAAACTCGCCTTATGGGCCTTAAGGATCTTTTGAGTGTAAGCCAGGCCCAAGCCCCTCAAACCAAATCTTTTACTAAAAAGAGGATCAAAAAGCTTTTTTATATCCTCTGGTTCAATACCATGGCCATTATCTAAAAACTCCACAACCGCCCCATCTTTTGTCCAATAGCCTCGGATATGAATATGGGCTTGATTCTGATTTTTTAAAGCTTCAAAAGAGTTGACAATAATATGTTTAAAGCCTTTTTTTAAATGTTCTGAAGAGCCTTTAACTTTAAAATCCACTGGGCAGTTTATTTTTTGCTTTAAATTTTCCGGCCGATGGGGGTGAGAGTTCAACTCATCTAAAAGCCCTTGTAAAAGCCTGTTTAAATCCACCTTGTCTTCTAAAAGAGATTCTGTCTCTGGCTCAGCGTATTCAATAAAATCCAATAGGAATTTTCGCATATTGTTTAACTCCTGCCGACCCTTTTGTGGAGGAAAAATTTGAGACGGAACAGAATGTGAGGGGGCATTAGCCTTAACATTTTCCGGAAAATACTTGAGTAGGGAGTTGACCACCGGCTTTAGCTTTCTAACCAAAGCCAAAGATAGGCCGGAGGAAAGGGCCATGCCCCCAAGTGTATCCTTTGGCCCTTCGGCAGGCTGAGCCTTTTTGGTGAACTGTAAAAAAAAGTTCAACAAATAACCAAAGCCAAAAATAAAAAACAAAGTCAAACCAATATAAATTGAGGAGAACCATCGATCATTTAAAGATTGGACATCTCCTAAAAAAAGAGACAAGGGCAAAAAAATGGCCAAATAAAGCAAAAATGATATGGCCGAAAAAGTTTTTCCGGACAAAAACAAGGGAAGAGATTGGATAAAAACCAAAGGCAAAATAAAAAACAGCCCTACAAAACCTAAAACAGCCATAAGAGCAGACAAAAAAATAGCCTCTGCTAAAAGAAGAAGCAGTAAAAGATCTTTTTGCTGTTCCTCTTTATAAAAAAACAAAAACAGGCCATCAAAAAACAAAATAAGGCCACACAAGCTGTAAACTCCAACAGAGAGTAAAGGGTCCACAAAAGGATAGGATAAAAGCTGATGAGCTATTAAGCTAAATAAAATAAGCAGATGGGTAAAGGCTCTGGCAAGATAAAAAGACAAATAACTGTAAGGCCAAATAGCAGAAAAGACCATAATGAATCTAACCCACAACCGATCCCATATTGAACACAGGAAGATAAAGTGCCAAAACCATAATACCGATAATGCCTCCCAATATTACAATCATTAAAGGTTCAATCATTTTGATTAAACCCGCAATCAGATTGTTCAAGTGCTCTTCATAATAGTCCGTCAGTTTTTCAAAAGTTTGCTCTATCTTCCCACTCTCCTCACCAATTTTGGCCATGTGATAAACCAAAGGGGGGAAAACTTTGCTGGTCTCCAAACCTTTGGAAAAGCTTTTTCCCTTTGTGACAAAATCCTTAGATACAGAAATGCCCCTTTGAATGTCCTCATGCCCCGCTATATTGTAAGCCACATCCAAAGCATCTAAAAAGTTCACACCTGATTTTAAAAGGGAGTGAAAAGACCGGAAAAACCGAACCATAGCGGATTGATATTGTATTTTTCCAAATAAAGGGAGCATTTTAACTAAAGCTCTCAACTGCTTTTTTCCTCCTTCGGTTTTAGAATATTGAAACATAGCTGTAGGGATCCCAACAAGAAATATCAATAAAATAATAGGACTACTCCTCAGTAAATGACTTAAGTTGACAAAGGCTTGAGTGAGGGCCGGAAGTCCTCCCGCATCCGTATAAAGAGCCTCAAATTGAGGGACCACAAACAGTATAATGCCTATAATGATGGTAAAAGAAATAACTAAAACAATCACGGGATACATCATAGCGGATTTCACCCGGGAACGAATGGCCTCTGCTTTTTCCATATAATTGGCCAGATCTTTTAAAACTTGATCTAAGAGGCCGGTCTCTTCAGCACAAACCACCATATTGACATAAAAGCCGTCAAATATGTCCGGCCGGGAGCGGAGACTGCGGGAAAAACTTTTACCTCCCTCCAACTGCCTTAACATGGACTGCAAAACATATTGAAAGTTTTTATTATCACTTGTAGAAATACACATTTCCAAAGCTTGAATTAAAGACACACCTGCACTTAAGAGAAAAGAGAGCTGACGGGTGAAAAAAAGCACCACAGATCTTTTGATTTTCCCACCACCAGCAAAAAAAGGAATAATGGGTTTTTCCTTAATATAAACAAAGTCAATTTTTCTGGCTTTGAGCTTCATTTCAGCGATTTGCAAATTTTGTGCTTTGATCTCGCCTTTGATCAGCTTGTCACCTTTCTTAACATTGTATATAAAAACAGGCATAGCGAACTCCTTATTTATTTAAAGTTAAACGGCAATTTTTTGTTTCTTTAATAGTTGATAAAGCTCCTCTTTTTCAGAACTCACCCGGAAAGCTTCTTTAGGATCTATTTCACCGTTTTTAACCAGCCTAAGCAAGCTATTATTCATCGTAGTCATACCCTCACTATAGTTGGTTTGTATTACGCTGTAAATTTGAAAAATCTTTTCTTCACGGATAAGATTTCTAATTGCGGCATTAGTAAACATAATCTCTACAGCCACCTTTCTGCCTCCGGTTTTTGAACGCACTAATTTTTGGGATATTACCGCTTGAAGCACAGTGCTCAACTGAGTGCATATTACAGAGCGATCTACAGCTGGAAAAGAACCAATAATCCGATCCACAGTTTTAGCCGCTGAATTGGTATGAAGGGTAGAAAAAACCAGATGGCCTGTCTCCGCTAACTTAAGACTCATTTCTATTGTCTCCAAGTCCCGCATCTCTCCCACAAGACATATATCGGGATCCAGTCTTAAAGCACTTTTCATCCCATCAGCAAAAGAGTGACAATCCACCCCAATTTCCCTTTGGTTGACAATACAATTTTTATGAGAATGAAGTATCTCTATGGGATCTTCAAGAGTTAAAATATGCCCTCGCCGGGTTTCATTGATGGCGTTGATGATGGCGGCTAAAGTAGTGCTTTTTCCCGCACCAGTAGGGCCTGTAATCAAAACTAAGCCGTTAGGGTAGCGAATGGTGTTTTCCACTGCTGGGGGGAGGCCCAAATTCCCCACTGCTGGGGGCATGGCATTCAAAACACGAAAAGTTCCCACAACAGCTGATCTTTGAAAAAACAAAGTGCCCCGGAAACGAGTCATGTTTTTAACAAAAAAGCTAAAATCCAGATTCTTTTCATTTTCTAAACGAGCTTTTTGCTCATTAGAGATTAAGGAATAACACATTGTTTTTGTCTGCTCAGAGTCCAATGGCTGAGAATCCAGTTTAAACAACTGCCCGTGCACACGCAAAATGGGAGGACTGCCCGTTGTAATATGAATATCTGAAGCTTTTTTACTGTAAGCCAACTGTAAAACTTCTAACATGGAAATCATACTTACACTCCTTACTTAATCAAATACTGTGCCCCGGATCACTTCTCTTAAAGAAGTCCTTCCCTCTTTCACTTTGAGAAGGGCACTGTGTCTCAAACTGATCAAGCCGTCTTTTTCTATAGCCATTTTTTTTAATTGAATAGGGCTTAGCTTTTCAAAAATACCGTTTTTAATTGTTTTTGTCACACTCATCATTTCATAAACTGCAACACGGCCTTTATAGCCCAAATTGTTGCAATAATCACAACCTTTAGGGTTTTCTTTAAAGATCTTGCCTTCATAAGAATCTATATCTTTTTTAGAAACCCCAAGTTGCAACAGGCTGTTCAAAGAAGCCTCACTGTTGTCCGGTGTGCGACACTGATCACACAACTGCCGGAGAAGCCTTTGAGAAACTATCAGAGAAGTGTTATCCGCCACACTGTAAGAGGGAACTCCCATGGAAAGCAGTCGGGTCACAGTGGAGGCCGTGTCGTTGGTATGCACTGTGCTTAAAACCAAGTGACCTGTGGCTGAAGCCTTGAAGGCAATTTCCGCTGTTTCCAGATCTCGAATTTCCCCTACAAGTATTACATCAGGATCTTGTCGCAAAAAAGCTCTCAGGGCACTTGAAAAATTTAAACCCGCCTTAGGATTCATCTGCACCTGATTGATACCATAGATCCGAAATTCCACAGGGTCCTCTGCCGTGGATATATTTCTTTGAGGAGTATTTAATTTCATCAGACCGGAATAAATGGTTGTGGTTTTTCCTGAGCCAGTGGGGCCTGTCATTAAAATCAAACCTTGAGGGGCAAACAATGCCTCCATAAAAGCCTCCATTTGAAACTTTTCCATACCTAATTTGGACATATCCTCTTGAAGAGAGGAGTTATCTAAAATTCGTAAAACTACCTTTTCCCCATTGACAGTGGGTGTGGAGTTCACCCGCATATTCAGCTCCATACCGTTGAGAAGGATTTTTAAACGAGCGTCTTGGGGCTTTCTCTTTTCGCTAATGTCCATACCGCTCATCACTTTAATTCGGGAAATCACCACACTTGACATATCTTTAGATAAATTGTGCTTTTCTTGAAGAATGCCATCAATACGGTAGCGGATACGAAAATCCTTTTCATAAGTCTCAATATGAATGTCAGAGGATTTTAAGCGGATGGCGTCTGAAAACATCAAATTCACAAAACTCACTACAGGGTCTTTTTCTTTATTTTCATTTTCTTTGTTTAAGTCAATGGCCAGTTCTTCCTCAAAACCAGCCAATTCAAAAGACATATCATAAACCAAGTTGTCCATAACTACTTGGTTATCAAAATACTTGCTGAAAGCCTTTTTGACAGCTGTTCTTGTGGCCACCACCGGCTGTATTTTATGCCCTGTGATGAGGAAAAGATTGTCCCTCAAGTTCATATCTGATGGATCAGAAAAAACAACCACTAATGTCTTGTCAATTTTGACTAAAGGGAGAATGAGGTTTCTTTCACAGATTTTTTGTGGAATCAGATCCAACACTTCCTTTGAAATTTTATATTCATTTAAATTGTTGATCACCTCTAAACCCAGCTCCCGGCTAAAAATATTGGCCAGCTCCTCCTCTGTGATATGGCCTTTTTCTAAAAGAGCCTGCATCATTTCTGACTGATTAACACTTTTATTTTTTAGACTCTCAATAAACTGCTGGCTCATGGATTGAGTATGCACCAGATCAGAAGGCCCCTTCCGGCGGATTAAGGCTGAACTTTTTATCGACTTTTTAGGCCGAACCACTTTTTTAGTCGCTTGAGATGATCTCATATTAAAATTATCGGCTATTTCTCTCAAAAATCTTAAATTTTTTATAAAAACAGCCTTTGAATATCCTCTTTTATGGCTGTTTTTAACTCTTCAGTGTTAGGGAAGGCCCTTTCCGGCCGGATAAAAAAATCCAATTCCACTCGGATAGGCCGATTATAGAGGCTAAACAAAGGTGAAGGGATAAGATGAACCTCCACAACCACTGCCCCTCCCCCCTTTTTAGAGGCAAAAGTGGGGCATTGGCCAATATTAATAGCTGACTTATACCATGAGCCAGCAATTTGTGCCCTTCCTCCATAAACTCCCATGGGGGGAAGTTCCTTTTGGTTCAATTTAAGGTTGGCTGTGGGAAAGCCTATCTTCCTCCCCCGTCCGGCCCCTCGCTCCACAATGCCCTTAATAGAAAAAGGCCGACCCAAAAGGACCTTCAGCTCATTCATCTGAGCTAAAGACAGGCATTGCCGGATGCGAGAACTGGAGATCGGTTGTTTTTTTAACAAGCAAGGCTCTATTCTTTTTGTAGAAAAACCCCACCGGAGGGCTAATTTTTGTAAAACAGAGAAATTCCCCTCTCTTTGATGTGCAAAGGAAAAGTCATAGCCCACCACTAATAAAAGAGGGTCAAAATGCCGGACAATAAAGGATTGAATAAACTCTTCCGGACGGAGTTTTGAAAAGGAGCGAGTGAAAGGGATTATACAAAAAAAATCAATACCAAAAGGCTCTAAAAATTCTTGAGTCTCCTCTATAGTAAAAAGCCTTTTAAATGGCCTTTTCCCGCTGAGGAATTGAAAAGGCAATGGGTCAAACAGACACAGGCAGGAGGGGGCCTTCCTTTTTTTGGCCTCAGCCAATAGCCTCTCAATTAAAGCCTGATGGCCCAAATGGATCCCGTCAAAGCCACCTAAGCTCAAAACAGATCCCTTAGGAGACAAAGAGGACTGATCAAAATCTATAATTTGTGTTTTCAATAGATCTTATAAAGAGATCAGGAGAGGGATCTACTTTTTATATTTTTTATTGAAAGCAGTCCAAACTTTTTTTGTCAGGTCCAGCTGTGGCGACACCCATAAAATATCGTTACCTATATTTTCAATCACAAGGTAAGATTCCTTTCGAGCCACTTCCCCAATCACTGTTTTTAGCCTGTCAATCACTGGATTCATCAACTGATTTTGGAGATTTTGCAATTCTAAATCTTTATCTTTAGCTGATTTTTGAAAGTCTAAAATTTTTTGCTGAAGTTGCTGAATTTTTTGCGATCGGGCCGATTCCGACAAAAGTGGGGCCTCTTTTTTTAACTTTGCCTCTTCCTTTTGAATTTTACGCTCTATCGCTTTAAACTCCTCTTTCGCTTTTTCTGCTGATTTTTCTATCCGGTTTTTCACCCTACGCCCTTGATGGGTATTTTCAAAAGCCGACATTAAATTGACATAGCCTGTTTTAGCTAAAGATTGAAAAGAGAAAAATATAACAGTTCCTATAAAAAACCATTTCATAATAGAGCCTCCTTTTTATTTATAATATTCCTGTTTGAATATTCTTAAAGTTTTCAAACAAAATAGTTTTTATCCCAAAAAAAAGCAGAAAACAAGAAAAAAATCCATTTCTCTGCTTTTATATTTGAAAAAACCTCTCTTTCGGACAAAGTTTGTTAAAAAGTCAGAGGTGTTGGAGTCGTTTAGGAAGGATTATGGCTAACTTCATAATGTTAAAACCTACAATTTTTTAGGAGTAAAAAGGAGAGTTAGATGTGGTAGATACGATAACAACCTAAATATTTATCATACCAGTAGCTACTACCTCTACTTTTCAATCGCTCTAAATTGCCAACTCTTTTCTCTAAAAGAACAGCAACCTCCTTGTCTTCAACAAGCCTTACAACCCTTAAATAATAAGCCTCCGGATGGTAGGGAACATAAGATCTAACTCTCCACTTAAATGGAATATCCGTTTCCGGCTGAAAACTCCTCAAATAATCCTCTGTTAAAAGGTTCCATTCCTCATCATAAAGTCTTGCCCTTAAATTAGGATTAAAAATCACCGTATAGCCCTCATCCTCAGGATCTGTCTCTTTGTGACAATAATATCTACCCCCCCCCCCATAGCGCTCTTTTCCTTCTCCTCCATAAAGTGAGCTTTCCTTAAAAGATTCTCCTTCTTCTAAGTAGCCTCTTCTACGGTAATACTCCTCCGACTTCTCGAACTCCTTTTCATCTTCAGCATAGTAATAACCATAAAACACAATCTGACGAAGAGGACCACGAGTGGCTCTCTCCCAATACCCCGTCCAAGCCGTAGCATTTGAAGACAAAAACAATAAATAGAAAACAAAAAATAACTTCATAATGTTAAAACCTATAATTTTTATGGAATTTTGTCAATCCTCAGGTAATAAGGAGGAAAAAATTTCCTCCCCCTCCGGGCCAAAAACAGAAAGTTTAATATCCTTTGGACTTGTCCTCAACTCCGATAAATTAAAAATAGCTGAAACCATCGATAAACCAAAAGACTTGGAACCACATTCTCTACTCTTTCCCCCCTCATAAAGAAATCGAGACTCCACATCAAAAGCAGGACGACGAATCGTCTGCAAAGGAGATCCCTCCCTGTTTTTTACATGAAATGAAACTAAAGGCACTTCCTTTACATCCCAGTCCTTAGATAAAGAAGGAGTGACCCCGTCCGTCTCTAAAACCCTTAACTGAGGAGATAAAAACCGATTCCTCTTCTTATCGTAAAAACCAGAAACTAATAATTTCTTTGGTTTAATCTTCTTTTCAGATAAATGGATTTTGTTTTGAAGATGATCAAAAACAGAACTGACTTTGGCGTAAGGTGAAAATACCCTCTGATGGCTCTCCCGATCTATCCATAATTCTTCTAAAATATTCTCTTCAATATCAGGTTCATTTTTGTTGTCCATAATACTGTATCTATCTTGGACAAAATTCCAATGCCTTTGCCCATTTTCAACCCAGGAATCTAAAGCCCTTGGAATTTTATAACCTGCACAAGGGATCAACTCATCCCCGGAAAACCTACGGCACTTTTGCTGTTGCTTTCCCTCTTGATCATAAAAATCCTTCCGCTGGCCTAAAAGATGAGCCAACTCATGGCTTAAAACCCCTCGATCCACCTGATCCTCCCGGACAAAGGTAATCCCTCCAAGAAAACCCCAACCAGAATAGGATAAATACCCCCCAGTCCAGAAGTAATTTATGGATTCCCGCTTTTGCAGGAACGACGGTGGATTCCCGCTTTTGCAGGAACGACGGTGGATTCCCGTTTTCGCGGGAACGACGGTGGATTCCCGCTTTCGCGGGAACGACGGTGGATTCCCGCTTTCGCGGGAACGACGGTGGATTTCCGTTTTCACGGGAGCCAGAAAGCTGGAGGGATTTCTGGCAAGGTTCGGCGGGAAATTGAAAAATGATTCTGTCAGCGAAATACTGAACATTTACAGGAATAACTTGGTTTGTGGGAACCAGAAAGTCTACTTTATGGAGTCTGAAATTAAAGCTCTGCCCCCATATTGAACTGAAACTCCCAGTCACTTTCACCCCATTCCTTCCGAGGGCGGTAAGGGAAAGCCCAATCCAAACTCAAAGGCCCAAAAGGAGATTTCCAACGGATGCCAGCCCCAGCATTCATCCTCAACTGCTCATCCAAATTAAAGCTTAAGCGATCATTAGCCTCCCCTATATCCACAAAAAAAGCCCCTCTCAGCTCAGCTCTTTCTAAAATGGGAAACTCAAGCTCTAAACTATATAACAACATCTGCTGGCCTCCGTAGGGCCTTTGGGCAAAAAGCTCTTTATTATTTAATAACTGAGCCTCTGGCAAGTTGGCAGAGTCTACAACCTCCTGTAAATGTTCTTGAAGATCTTTTATGGTTTGCGAATCGATTTTTTGATCTTTAGAAGATATCTCTTCTTGAATTTTTTGGACGGCCTGGGACCGGTCTTTATTATTTTGCAAAAAAACTCGGATAACTTGAGCCTTTTGAGACTCTTCTTTTTGGTTTTCAATATTTTGCAAAAGTTTTTGGCTGGCCTCTATAAATTGTTCTTGTGATTCGGCATATTCAAAAGCCTTTTGAGATCGTTTTCGCGGGCCTTGAGAGTTTATGGGAAAACCTCTTAAATCATAAGAGCCTCCCATTAAAAAAAGCTCTGTAAAAGGAGGGGGGCGATTGTCGTTAGAGAACACCCATCCTAAAAGCCAACGGTTTTTTATAACTAACTTCCAAAAAGGAGAGTAATAATGACGAAAATTTAACTGTAGTTTAGTGTAATTAAAATCCCCACCCAAACCCGACCAGTTAGCTGACAGGCGGGAGAAGATCCCCTTAGAGGCATAGTAGCGATCATCTCTCCCGTCATACTCCCATATAAGGGACAAAGAGCTGTTTAAACCACTGGCTGAATCCAAATTGTAAATATCACTAAAGACAGTGCTTGTTTGCCCCGTATCCTTGTCACCAAACAAAAAACTAAATACAGAGGACAGCACCGGAAGATTTCTTAAAAAATAAATGGGCCGGTCTCTAAGGATTTGATTTTGCAAGCTGTATTTTAAAAACAAGGTGGAAAAATCCGTTAGATGACGACCTAAGGATATAGAAAAGCCGGTGTTCAGCTGAAAATAAGAAAAATAATCCTGTGAAGAGCCGAAAAAAGGGAAGGTGCCGGAGCGAGATTGATTCCATACACTGTGGCTCATGTTAAAAATATCAAAGGCAAAATTCCAGTTGGTATCCAAAAAATAAGGGCTTTGATAGTTAAAATTAAAAAACTCCTGATATTTATTAAAAATAACATTGCCAGCTATACTCTGATCCAAACCTAAAAAGTTTTGTTTTTTAAGTCCTCCTTGGATAAACAAACGAGTCTCCCCCCTATAACCTCCAGCAAAATGGGCCTCTCCAGTATTTTCCCTCTCTTTAACACGAACGATGAGATCCAATTCATCTTCGTTCTCTTGCGAAGGACGGGGCTGGATCTCCACATTCTCAAAATAGCCTAACTGTTGAATCAGCTGGCGACTCAGCTCTTTCCGGCTCTCATTGTAAATTTGGCCCTCTTGAAGGCGAAGACGACGCAAAATCACTTTATCCCTCGCGTTTTTATTCCCCAACAAGTGAACTCTTCCTAATTTGTAAATAGAACCTTTTTTTACTTTAAACAAAATGTGGACTTTATTCTCCTCTGTAGGATCGGGAAAAAACTGGGGATGCACTTCAGCTAAAGCATAACCCTTATTTTTATATAAAAGGGAAACTGTCTGAATGTCTTTTTGCAAGTGGCTAAGGGAAAAATATTCATCTTCTTGGCTTTCAAAAAGATCCTTTACCTGATCAGCTAAAACCACTTCATCTCCACGAAAAACAACTTGACCCACTTTAAACCGGGCCCCTTCAGAAACAGGAAAATAAATTTGTAAAAATTTTTGATCTGGAGTGATAGTGATCTCCGGGGGATGAGCACGAGCATTCAAATAGCCCTTATCACGATAATAATATTCAATAAACCGCAAATCCCTTTCTATATGCCGGGGTTGAAAGATCCCAGAAGAGCTTAAAAAACTTAAAATATCTTTTTCCTTAGTTAACAAAATAGATTTTAGTTTTTCAGAAGAAATGTTCCGATTCCCAATAAAATGAATTTCCCTGATAAGAAGTTTTGTGTTTTCCTTTATGCTAATGATTAATCGGGGATTTTTATCTTCAGGTTGTTTTTTTGTTTTGTAAGATACCTCTGCCAAGTAATAACCTTTTTCCCTATACTTCTCCTTTATGGCTGAGATTGTTTTTTTTAAACGGTCAAAATTTAAAAAACTGTTTTCCTCAATAAGCAAAAGCTCTTTTAAGTCTTCTGTTTTTAGGCTGTCATTCCCCTCAAACTCCACAACGGAGACAGGAACAGACTCTTTCACACGATAAAGCACTTTCCAGCCTTTTTTACTGTAAAAACGATGAACTTCAATATCATCAAAAAAACCCAAAGCAAAAAGCCGGCGGACATCTTTTTGAATCACAGCAGAATTGTAAGAGTGAGCCTCCTTTAAGCGGATATGAGATTGAATCAAGCCTTTTTCTATAATTTTATTCCCTTGGATGGAAATACGATAAACTTTTGAAGAATATGACAAAGAAGGCCACATAAGGGCCGAAAAAAGAACCAAGCCCACTCTATTAAATGTAAGGCTTAAGGTGGATTTTTTATTTTTCGTCAAAAGGGCCTCCGCTGTTTCCCGCAAACCGCCAGTCTTATACTCATTTTGTCTCACTTTTCAAGCTTTTTGGATTTTATTGGCCTAAGTGAAATTTTATGTAATTTTCCCGTCTTCCAGCCTCCCCACTTTGGGAAAGGCAGAGGCAAAAACAGAGGAATGGCTTACAGCAATTAAAGTGAGCTGGAATTTTTCATGCAATTCGAAAAACAGATCTCTAATAATTGAGCTGTTTTTTTTGTCTAAATTGCCCACAGGCTCATCGGCTAAAATGATCTCTGGCTCATTCATTAAGGCTCGTGCAACGGCTGTTCTCCCTCGCTCTCCCCCACTGAGTTGTGAGGGATAATGGGATAACCTCTCTTTTAGGCCCAGGCTTTCAGCTAAAAAACCAGCTCTTTCCTGACAAGTCTTTTTGGGCTGTTTAGCGATAAGGCCGGGAAGGGCAATGTTTTCCAAAACGGTAAACTCCTTCAATAAGTGGTGGAATTGAAACACAAATCCCACTTTGTCCCTCCGGAAAAAAGCCAACTGCTCATCTGTCCATTGGCTAAGCTCCCTTTTGTAATACAAAATTTTTCCGGATGTGGGGCGATCCAAAGCCCCCATAATATTTAAAAGGGTGCTTTTGCCAGAACCAGAAGGCCCTGTCACACAAAAAGCAGAACCTCTTTGAATATTGAGGTTCAAACCCCGTAAAATATGCAGGGTTTGAGAACCTGTTTGATAAGTTTTTGACAGGTTTTTTATTTCATAAACCAGATCTTCGCTCATTGTCACCCTTCATCAATCATTTGCGAGGCCAGCTTGAACATTCATCTGATAAGCCCTTTTAGCTGGTAGAAGAGAAGATAAAATCACAATAATCCAGCTGGCAACAAAAATCAGTAAAAGATCAGATGGGTCAGTAGCCCAAGCCAACTCATTAACTTTATACACACTAACAGGAATAAAATGCCATTGATTTTGAGCAAAAATTAAAAAACGACATAATAAAAGACCAATCAAAACGCCGATAACTGAGCCTACAAGGGCCAAAAACAATCCCTGTAAAAGAAAAAGATTTCTCACTAAGCCTTTTTTAGCCCCCATAGCTTTTAAAATACTGATCTCTTTTGTTTTTTTAAAAACCTGAATAAAAAGAGAGCTGGAGATATTAAACCCCGAAGAGATAATTAAAATCAGTAAGACAAGAAAAATAATCTTCTTATCGGACTCGATCACCTCAAAAAAAGCTCTGTCCATATCTTTCCATGAGCTGATGCTATAAATATCCTCCATTTCATCTTCCATTTTTTGCTTTAAAAAAGAGACCTGAGCCTTTTTTTTAAGCCATAAGCCCGCACCGGAGACATAGTCTTGCCCAAAAATCTTTGTAAAAGATAGTGGCATAATAGCCAAAGAGGAATTGAATGAGTATTGGCCAAAATCCACTAAAGCCCCCACTTTAAAATGAGCGGGCCGGCGGGAAAATCGGCCCTCCTCTGGCTGAGGAACAATCACTGTGGCCTTATCTCCGGGAGATAGATCCAGCTCTTCAGCTAAACTTAAGCCTACAATTATAAAAGGCTTTGCAGATTTTAAATCTCCTTTCACTATTCTATTTTTTAAAAAAGAACTTTGCCTTAGTTTGTCATCTTGAATGGCCTCAAAAAAAACACCTTTAAATTGGCCATCTTTCAAAATTAAAGCCTCAAAAGACAAAAGCAGAGCTTGATGAACTAAAAAATCTTGGTAAGGCAATAGATCTTGCTGAAGTTTTCCACTTGAGACAGGAGTCTGAGTTTGAAGACGAAGATGGCCTTGTTTATCGATGAGGGTTTTTTCCAAACCAGAAGAAAAACTATTTACAGCCATAATGGCCACAGTGAGAGAGGCTATGGACAAGATTAAAGCCAATAAACTAAATAAAAAATGAAATTGAAAGACCGTTTTGCGGGAAAACAAAACCCTCTTCAACCAAAGCCAGTAAAAACTCATTAAAAACCCCTTAGCCCCTCGCCCTGTCGGGAAGAGAATACTGCAAAAAAGACTCTATAAAAGGCTGAATATGGCCATCTAAAACTTCTTGAGGGCGGGCCAACTCTAAGCCTGTTCTGTGATCCTTCACCATCTGATAGGGATGCAAAACATAAGATCGAATCTGACTGCCCCATTCATTAGCTTTTTTAGAAGATTCCCTCTGGCCTTTTTCTCTCTTCTGCCTTTCCAACTCTTTTTTGTAAAGGGCGGAGGAGAGCATTTTCATAGCTTTGTCTTTGTTGGCATGCTGGCTTCTTTGGTTTTGGCATTGAACAGTTATGCCTGTGGGAAGATGTTTTATCCGAACAGCAGAATCTGTGGTGTTGACATGTTGCCCTCCTGCCCCTCTGGAGCGATAAGTATCTATTTTTAAGTCATCGAGTTTAATTTTTAGATCTATTTTTTGATCCACCGATGGCCAGGCAAAAACAGAGGCAAAGCTGGTGTGCCTTCTGGCATTGGAGTCAAAAGGAGAAATGCGGACTAAACGGTGCACGCCGGATTCCCCCTTCAGTAGGCCATAACTATAAAAACCTTTCACTAAAAAAGAAACCGATTTGAGGCCCGCCTCTTCCCCCTCATGCAAAGATAGAAGCTCTTGCTGGAAGTTTTGCTTTTCCGCCCAGCGAAGATACATTCTATAAAGAATTTGTGCCCAATCTGCGGCCTCTGTCCCTCCAGCTCCCGCGTGAATAGAGAGATAAGAATCATTGATATCGCTTTCTTCACTTAACAGGCTTTGGATCTCCTTTTCCTTCAAACTAAGGGAAATGGTTTTTACATCCTCTTTAACTTGAGCAAAAGCTTTTTCATCTTTTTCATCTTTAGCTAACTGACAAAGTAAGGTGCTATCTTGCAAGCGGGTTTCTAACTGCTTCCATTCCCTTAAGCTTTTTTCAATATGAGATTTTTCCTTTTGAAGAGAACGGGCTTTTTCTAAATCTTTCCAAATATGAGGCTTTTCTATTTGCTTGTTAATGCTCAATAGCTTTTCCTGTTGACCGTCTAAGTCAAAGACACCTCCTCAGCTCTCCCGCTTTTTGGTTGAGCCTCAGCAAGCTCTCTTTTATCTCCATAAATTCTGATTCCAAAGGCATAGTGCCTCCTGCATTTTTCCTCTTTATATACTCCCCGCCCTTTTCATGCAAACCAAAATCCAAAAAAATCTCACCTTAACAAAATTAAAGCCCTGGGCTTATCCATTTGTTATTAGATAAGTTTTTTGATCCCTCAAAGCTTTTGGCTTGCCCTCGGCAAACCTCAATCCTTTGAAAATGGGAATGTAGACAAATCCAGCTTGTTGTTTTTCGCATAAATGCCTCTTTCAAGCATAAGGCTTATATTGTCAGCAAATAATTTTTCAAGCTTACTTATATCGCCAGTATCTGCAAACTGAATGGACTTAATATATTCCTCCCGATTGTCTAAAACCATAGGCAAAAAATCTAAGCGGATAAGGATATAATTCAGAAGAAGACGAACCACCCGCCCATTGCCATCATCAAAAGGATGAATAAGGATAAACCTTTTATGAAGATCTGCTAAAAAAGAGACAAGATTTTTATGTTTGTCCTCTGTGCTTTGCTTTAACCAGTTTTGAATCCTTATAGACAAATCTGCCATAAGAGCAGGAGTTTCCTCCGGCAAGGCAAACTGAAAAATCTGCCCTGTTTTTGTTAAAACATGGTTGGGCTGAGTTTTATATTTTCCCGGAATGATTTTTTTTCTACTCAGCTCACCAGTTGGAGTTTTAGTCACTTTATAAAAAGTTTCTTTAAGGCAAATTTTATTGAGGTCTCTAATATCCCCTTCACCAATAAGCCTGGCCTCTTTAGCCAATTTGCGAATATACTCAAAGGCCAGGTCATGAGCTTTCATCTCTTCATATTCCCTCAGTTCATGATCACCGGAAGCCCGCCCATGAATTAAAAGCAGTTGAGTTTCGCTATAAGTGAGAGTATTGCCCTCAAACTTATTGGACAGATGATTAAACCGCATACGGATCCATTGCCATAAAGCCCTATGGTTTTCCTCCGGCAAAGGTTCACAATCTCGCCAGCTTTTATATAATTCCATAATTTTATCAAAATCACTTTTCCTAAAATCATTCATTCCCTAAACCTCCTTCTTTAACAAAAAGATAAAAACCCAAACAAACTTATTAATTCACAAACAAAAATTATCCTTAAGCTTTTTTCTCTTCGCTTTTTTTGAATATGGACAAAATCAATAATATGTGAATAATATAATTTGCAACGGTTTTATTAAAATGATCAGCAGGAAAATGACCATGACAAATATTGTTTCTAAAATTAAAACCTATTGGATCAATTAAAAGAATCTGAAAATAAATAGGAATATTTTTATTAAATTCTTCAAAAATGTTAATAAATACCTCATCTCTCAACAAAGAACCTAAAGGTCTTAAATTTAATCCTTTTTCATTTGATGATCTTGAGGGTTGATATATCACCCCTCCAGCAACAACCATAATTTCTCTAATGACGGATTCAACTTGAGGAATCAGCACAGAGCAACTTGCAATATAATTCTTATTGAAATAAGCAATCAAACCTTCTTTTATTATTTGATACTGCTCTTTTAAAAAAAATGGCGACTCAAATAAATGCTTTGCAAGTGTGTCCGCATTAAGAAGTTTTGTCTTCTCAAGGTGATTTAAGCCCAATTCAATCATATAACAAGTTAATAGAAGTGATTGTTTCATTTGATAAATAATGCGACCGTCTAAATCCTCTTGTAAAGGTCCAACTTCAGCAACTTTTCTCCCAGTATGATCCATAATATTGCTTGATGATATTATAAATTGGAGAGGATGTTTCTGAGCAATTTCATGAACTATCTCTTTACTTTGATCTTTGTCAGGGATAAAAGATATAGCTATTGTATTCAATGCTTCAAAGAGGGTTTGCTCATCAAGCCCTTTAATATAATCATCAACTTTTTCTCCTGGGATGTTAATAGGAATTTTATGTTTTTTAAGAAGTTTTAAATCTTCTTTTTGGGCTTTTCTTAGATTTTCTTCTATATCTTTTGCCTCTTGAGATAAACCATATTGAAATAAAATTTTTCTGACTTTTTCCAGCCAAACGCTTCCTGGTATTCCAATTCCTTTTTCAAGAATAGATAAAAAAGAATCCCGATATATCAATAAAACCCTTTTCATATTTTTCTTATCATTTCTATTATTATAATAAGGAACCAGTTTTGAAATAATATGTTCAACATTATACGGGCTAAAAACATCCGAATCTTTGTCAGAAAGCAATGTCAGCCTTTTTTCAAGATTTTTTATGATTTTATTTTCTTGCTCTTTTTTTAATTCAATTTTTTTATATAAATCTTTATCACCGATCAATAAGTCAAAAGAATAACCCCATGTTCCTGACTTATTATCTTCAGAGTGAGTGTCCTCATAGTTTATAATAGTGTCTTTTAGAGATGAAATTCTGTCCCTGTTGTTGATGGAAACAGCAAGCCTTAAAGCCCTTTCCAGTTTATATTTTAAAAACCTATCTCCTCCAAGCTCAGCCATTTTGATTATGGAATCAATAAACTTATAAGCTATAAATATATCTGCTTTTTTACCTCTTATTTTTGGCGAAAAATCCCATACAAGCCCGGCATAACGACATTGTAAAATAGGATTGCTTACTTCAGAAGATCGTTCTTCCCAATAATTTAATACTTCAGGAGTAATTTGACTTATGCCTGGATAAGATGTTTGATATTTTTTTGTAATAGGATCTATATTCCCTATGAGCGGGCTATATGATACATTTCCCCATTCCTCCGGGCAATTATCCCTTTCCCCAAAAGCAAAAGCTCTTGTTTCATAGTTTAATGGAGAATTTGCCGATAATTTACTGTCTTTAAATTTTTCTTTGATAAAGCTTTCTATGCATCTATGGATTTTTCTTTCTATTAAGAAACTCGGCTTCTTGTATTGATCTAAAATATTATATAATTCTTTAAGTATAGCTTGTTCCATTTTTTATTATTCCATAGGTTTTGTATTCATACCCAGTTTATGGACTCGGATTTTTCCGGTCATTAGTTTATTTAGCATAGTCTTAAAAAAACCTTCAATAGTGATTTTTTGTTTTTTAAATAACTGATTTTTTGGATTCATTTTTGATCTCTTTGTTCTGTTGCTTTTTTAGAATTTTTAGGCAAAGAGCTAAAAATTTTCTCAACTTTTTGCTCATCTTTAAACATTTTTTCTGAAATAAAATTGATAAGCATAAAAAGAGTATCTGTTATCTCTGGTTTATCTTCTATATTTATCTTGCCGGGATGAACAGCATTGTTGCCAATAACTCTAACAGAATCCAAAGCTTCTTGTATTCTCTTTGGTAAACCTTTTTGGACTAAATTGCCAATGGCTTTACTTAAATTATTTTCATCTTCGCCTAACTCTTTAACAAGTTGCTGAACTGCCAGCCTTAACAAGGCACAAGCTCCCCTTGGTGACTTGCCAGAAATTTCTCTGGCCTCATTATAAAGCTTTTTTACAGATTCCGGCATCTCCTCAATAGGTAAAGGAGCTGTGAGCATATTGGGATAAACCATTTGCCCATCTACCCATATAGAATATTTTTTACAGCGAGCACAAAGGGCAAGTTCAATTCCTCCAATAAAAAGCGAACTATATACCTTTATAATTTTTTGTAAAATCGACTCATTCATTGTATTTAGATTGTATCTTCTGGCTGTTCTCAATAACCAATCATCCATATTCATATACACATACTCTCGGTCCTCTGAAACAATATTTTTCCAATTCTGATTCGCATACACTTCACAATGTGGGCAGTGAAAAGCCTTTTTTTTATACTCAGGGGGAGTATATTTTTGGTTGGATTCAATATTCTTCTTATTTTTTTGATCTGACATTTTTATTTTCCTCCTTCTGGTTTGTTTTGGATTCCCGCTCAAGGTGAGAATGGCGAGTTTTTTGTGAGATAGAATTTTTAGAATTTCTTAAATAAAAGACTTTTCCATATTTATCTATTTCTTTTTTTAGATAGTTATTGCTAAGGGTTTTATAGTTTACAATATCAAACAAATAAAGTGTGTTAAGTGCTTTTAACTCCCATGACAACCTTAATGACAGCTCCTTTGTGGATTCAGAAAAAAAAACCAAATCAATATCTGAACCTCTTTTATAATCGCCTCTCGCCCTGGAACCATAGATTTTTACTTGGCTTATTTCAGGATATTTTTTAAACAGATCTTTTAACTGTTTAACAGTTTTTTTAGTAAGACCAAAAGGCATTAAAGCTCCTTTTTTAAAAAATGATAAATATTATCTATCTCTTTTATATACTTATTTGATATTTCTTTAACAAATTTTCGAGCTATTTGCTCGTCATAAACATGAGATAATTTATTTCGACACTCTAACATATCCATCCAAAGATTATCATCTTTAATTATATCCTTATTAAAAGCTTGTTTAATAATATCCGTTGCGTATTTGAATGTAGCAAGGTCTTTATATTGTATAAAATATTTTAAAGCCACCCAGCTTAACTCAAAAGAAAACTCAAAACTTTGGATTAAAGCCATACTGTAAATTTTATTTTCAGGATCTTTTAAGTAAAAAGAATGAGCTTCTTTAAAAGATTCCAGAGCATTTTCAAGGCTTAAAAGCCTCTGACGACATTTTTCTTTTGCTGTTATTTTTTCTTGTTTTTGATTCATTTTTTCCTCCTTCTGGTTTGTTCTGGATTCCCGCTCAAGGCGGGAATGATTGTTTGTTATTTTTGTTTTAAAGGCCCTTTGCCTATGGCATTCTCAATCCTTTGTTGAAGTTTTTTAACAAAATCGTCCATTTTATTCTCTTCCCAAAATAAACAGTTATATTGGCGAATGTCAAAAGCTAACTCTTCTTTTAGGCTTTCCTTACAAGTCCATATAATGGAAATGTCTTTTCCTAAAGCATAGCCAGCCTCAAAATAAACACTTCCTCTGGGTTTGCCCTCTTCTGAAGTGAGATCACAAATAACAAATCGGGCTTTTTTGATTTCTGCTAAAACCTCATCATCAATTTTCTGGATATGCTCTTTTTTGTCAATTCTCAAAGATTTATATCCTGCCTGTTTGACTGCTGTTTCAATACTTCTATAAAGCTTGTCCATAGAAGAGTGAATCCACATGGCAATAAAAGCGGTTTTAGAGTTGGTATTTGAAACTGTATTGATTTGCTCAAAGCCTTTGACTGTGACTTGAAAATCTTTAGATTTTCCTATATTATGGATGAACTCCTCCTTCCTTAAGTAATCTAAAAGATAATTCATTTCTTTATTATCATCACAATAAGAAAGAGCATAAAAGAAAGCATATTTTTCACCGTCATCTGAACAAAGTATTTCAGGACCTTCTAAATATGGCATATCATGGCTTAAAAAAGTTTTTCCAATAAAAGTGCTTTTTTTTACAAGTCCCTCTAAAAGTAAATAAGCTCTCTCTGTTGGATTGGGTTTGGAGGGCAATCTATTTAAAAAATAATCCTCCGCATCTCTTCTATTATCTCCTATCATGGATGTTAGATCAGGGACATTGCCCTTTAAGTTTTCTCTGGCTATCCAAGCTGACAAAACAATCTTTTCTTTGTCATTAAAAAGTTCTTTATATTTATTAGTCTCACGAAGTTGTGAAAAAGAAGACAAAACAGTATATTTTCCGCCAGCTCGAGGACTGTCAAGCTCATATATAGGGTCTAAACCTCCTTGAATATGCCTTTGTGATTTAAGTTCTGACCACCATATAGGGCAACAAGGGAATACTTCATGATTATTTTTTTGATCTGACATTTTTATTTTCCTCCTTTTGTTTAAAAACCATTTCCAGTTTAATTAGTCCTCCGTGAAAAAGCAAGTCATTTTCGCGAAAGCGGAAATCCATAAAAACTTGTTCGCGGAAAAATGCCTTGGCCCCTCATGGAACAGCCTTTGGATAGAAAGCTAAGAGGATACTGTTTCACGAAAAACTAATTAGAAGATCGAGGAATGGCTAAAACTTTGGCTGTTTTTAATTTTCCAGCTTTCTTTTTGGTAAAGCCGTCTGCGTCTTCATGCTGTCCCTCATAATCCTTTTTTCCATAGTTTAAAAAAACTGTTCTTATGGATAAACTGTCTATCTTTATATCGTCCCAACCGGATTCATATCCGCTAACTACAACTCGCATATTATCGGGATATTTTTTTAATTGTTCCTTAAATTCTTTAACTGTCATTTTTTCCTCCTTTTAGTTTGGATTCCCGCTCAAGGCGGGAATGACTGGTTTTTATTTTTTTATAATCTCCCAATGCCCTGTTTTATCAGAACCAAGCCTTACAATATGTTTAGCCATTTTTAATTTAGAAAGATAATTTTCGGCAGTTCGTTTAGTGACAGATAATTTCTCTGAGATTTCTTTAGCTGTTATATTTGGATTTTTATGAATTAACCAAGCTGTGTTGAGAGTATTTACACCGAAAATAGATTGAAAATTGCTGGCATTTACACCGAAAATAGACCGAAACTTATTGGCATTTACACCGAAAATAGACCGAAACTTACTTTTTTGAGTGGTTCTCTGAGTAGTGTTCCTAATGATTATGTTTTTTTTAGCAGATTTTATCCTGTTTTTAGGGATTTTTACCCTATTTATGGAAGTTCCAATCAAGACTTTCTGGGTAGTATCTTGACCCCTTTTCTGAGTTGTTTTCTGGGTAATTTTTACCAACCTCTTGTTAGGGTTTTTTACCAATCCCCTGTAAGTGGCTTTTGCCATGTCTTTTTTCCTAAAAATAACACTGTAAAAAAGACTATCATCGCTGTATTGGATTTCCAGATCCAGCTGTTTTTTATGTTTGGCTAAGGCTTCTTTAATACGGTTAATCCCTGTCCCAGCTTGCTCTATGTAATTTGCTCTATGTAGCATTGAGGCAATTAAGAGATTGCGGGGCACGCTTTTTGTTCCAAACTTTTTTGGATCAAGCCCATTAGGCAAACCACCGGGGTTATAAATTTCCACCCTGTTAGCAAATACCTCCACAACAACATGGCATCGTTTTTCAAAATAATCCCTATGGCAAACGGCATTGACAATCGCTTCCCGCAAAGCAGTTTCAGGATAATCAGGGATTTCTTCTCTTCGAGGTTGGCCGGTAATTACATATTCTGTATTGGTATGCCTTTGAACAAAAGCCAAAGCACTTTCAATATTTTCAATAAGATGGCCTTTGTATTGTTTTCTGTCCAAAATTTTAACTTTCTCTGTTCCTCTAAATAAAACACAATCTACAAGAGCATAGTTCATAATAAAATCTATATCTTTAGCAAAAAATAAAACCCCTAAATTTGTAAGTTTTTTATCATAGCTCAAGCAATCTAAATTCTGCAAAAGTGTTTCTCGTTTAATAGTTGGACTAATACCTGAAAGCTTTAAAAAATGTTTAAAAGCTTTTGGATCAAAGTCCTTTTCAAAATTAGCTTTCTCATTGATTAGCTCCTCAAAATTCACTCGTCCCTCTTTTTTAAAAAAACTGATAATCTCATTCCTTGTCATTTTTTGAGAATTTGCCCCTATTCTCATAAAAAATCCTCTGGAGCCAGCATAAGGCTTTTCCTGCCCTTCAGGAACATGAATAACCATAAGGTTTTTTTTAACCTCAACGGATATATCCAATTTGGGTTGTAGCTGGCCCAATAGGTCTTGAATTTTGGAGCGAAAGCGATTGCTGGTGTCAATGCCTTTGATAGTTTTGTCATCAGCAACACCCATTAAAATATAACCACCGGAAGAGTTGGCAAAAGCACACACCGTATCAATAAGGCTTTTATCTAAAGCTTGTTTAAATTCTATGTGATAGCCTTCACCTGTTAAGATAAGATTTTTGATTTGTTTGCCTGTCATGTGGATAAACTTCCTCTTGCTTTATTCCCAAGATAGATTGAAAGAAAATTTAAGCTTTGTCAATATCTTTTTTGTTATAAATACCAAAATAATGTGCAACCTAAAATATTATTAGGACTCCACTGGGCTTTTTAGCTCTCGCGAAAGCGGGAATCCAGAAAAACTTGTTCCTGATAAAATACCTTGAACTCTCACCACTTAAGATCTTGCAGACAAACAAATACAACAGTCCCTCTTCAAGTGCTCTATACCCTGCCTCCATTCCATTTTGGGCTATAAAAACCCTCCAGAGTTTGAAAAAAGCTGAAAACACACCTCAACTTTCGCCCGCTTTCTCGCCATTATGCCACTTTAAGGAAAATGTTTATGAATTGACTCAAGAAACAATTTAATCAATTCAATAAAATACTTTCTTTGAACTTTACGATATTCAGAGTTTTTACAAAAATCTATTATATCTTTGCTATTTAATTCATTTAAAATATTTTCTAATTTTGTTTTTCTCTGCTTGTTAAGAATTTTATTTTTTTGATTTTCAGAATGCTCCCCCCAATTTTTTAATTGTTCCTCTGTAAGATCAGATTTATATACTCTAAAAGGTCGGAAATTTTTAAAATATGTAAAAATCAGATCAACTGTTTCTCTCTTTTTCTCTTCTGCTTTCAATTCAATTAAGTGAGAAATTTCCTCCCAACTTTTTTCACCAGAGGAAGAAACAAGATCAACTTTTATAATAGAAAATCTTGGTATTTTCTGAATTGCATCTTTAATCTCATAAGAGAAGAGAAGCATCAAAAATGATAAAAAAGTCTCTGTATGATAATTTGGAAAAATGCCTTTTATGACTTCATTTAGAGCTTCATCATTATCTTTTAAATATTCTGTTTTAAAAATATTGCGATTCTGAGTCCATTTCAAAAAACATTTTAAAATAATTCGTGGGACCTTCGCATTTGAATTTTCAAGTGTTATTTTCCATTCTTTAGGAAAATTAAGACTCCAAATGGTCTCTTTATTAGGTGATTTATAAATATTTTCAAACAATACAGGGCAAAAATTAGAAAACCAACTTTCCATATCTTTTTTTAGTTTATTTTTTTTAATTTTATTTTTACATTTTTCTAATTTTTCTTCAATTTTGTCAATAAAATTTTTAAAACCTTCAAATAATTGATGAGATAAAAATTGATTATACAATAAGAATTTTACCAATTCAGGAAAGAGCTTGAAACGAAAATATTTTCCACTATAAAAAGAGTTAGATTTAATAACAAATTTTTCAAGAATTCTTAAAGTGTATTTTTTTAATGTAGGAAAATATTTTTTTGAAATTGATTTTTCAATCCTTTCTTTAATATTATTCTTTTTTTGAAGCTTTTTTTGTAATATTAAAAAATTTCTATCCCATTCAAAAAGCTTTGGGAATATATCATATTTAACTGAAAATATACTCCTTTTATCAAGATTTTTTATATATGCATCAATTAGAGAAATAATCTCATTCCACTGTTCATGATCTATCAAATTATCAATATGACGGATAAATAACTTTGTAAATTCTTTTTCACTGTGGATTGAGTAATCTTTTGATTTTTCTGCCCATAGAGACTTCCATGACCTATGTATTTTTTCTATTTTTTGTCTATTAGAAAAGGGCAATATTTTAAATAATTGTAATCCTTTTAAAAATTTAATTTCAAATTCTGTCTTATAACCTTCAGAGAATTTCAAGACTCTTTTGAATGGTATCCAAAGATAAAATATAAGAACTGCTGAAATAAAAACAACAATTAACTTTGTGATATCTGATACATTTTTGCCAGAAAAAAAAGCCAGAAAACCAAGTCCCAATACTGAAAGCCAAAATACCATTCTAACACTCAAAACTTGTTCAACTAAAACCATTTTTTCAAACTCATTTCTTTGTTTTTTGGGATCTAAAATGTCCATTAAAAAAACTATTGAAAAAGGAATAAAAATCGCCAATATTCCTAAGATGACACTTTGAAATAGAGATGGATCTAAATTTTTTAATATCGTTTCCAAAGACATGAATTACCTCCCTAAAAGTGGATATTTAAGATCAGTTTAAAATTGTCAGATAAGTTGTGTCAAGCCTCTCTTTAAATATCATCCGCTAAACTTAAACAGATATAGAGAAACTCTTAAACAATCCTCTGATTTCCAGTCAAAACAGAGTAGAGAAAGCAGGAATTTTCAAAAAGAATCAGTATAAAATCTTTTTCATAGATGATAAGATAAAGATTGAGATAGTTGAAGGCTTAGGTTTTTTTCTTTTTGGATTTGCTTTTCTATGTTTTCTGCATATTCCATAAGAGAGACAATTTCTTTTTGAATTGCCAAAGGAGGAAGTGGGATTTTTATTTTTTTTAAAGATTTAAAATGCCTTGAATAACCTAAATTTGTTAGTTTAGTATTCAATAATAAATAATATAAAAAAAATGGAAAAAAATGTTTTTTAGGTTGAATAATTTTTACACCGTCAGCTCCAAGAACAAAATCAAAATCAATATATTTAAAACAACAAGTATGATCTCCAAAAATAATAATTGGACTATTTACTTTAAACACATCTTTTTGATTATTCCAATATCCAGAAATAAAGTTCTCTGATTGGTCGATAATTGGAAATACTCCTTTTTTTAAAAAGTTAGATTTTTTAATTTTATTTGTATACTTTATCTTTTCTAAGCTTTCGCCTAATTCCACTATAGGCCAGGGGCTGTCTAACTGTTTGTCAAAAGGTCTGCCTTGTTTTTTGAGATACTGTTTTTGCTCCTCAACAAGAGTTTGTAAGGGCTGTTGGATACGACCTGTTGATAGTTTTTGAAAATTCAGCTTTCCTTTAAGGCAAAGCTGGAAGGCCATAGCCTTAAACTGCTTTGCTCCGCTTTCAGAATATAAAATATCTTTAAAATTGTTTTTCAAAAATTCCCAATGATAAGCTGTCTCTTTTTTATCTTGAGCCTGAGTAATGAAATGCATGGAGGATTTGGAAAACTCCTTTTGCTTTTGGGATTTTTCCTTTATCTGAGTTTCTAACAAAGTGCATTTCTCCATAAGAGCGACAATTTCTTTTTGAATTGCTAATGGAGGAAGTGGGATTTTTATTTTTGAGTATTGAGAAATCCAATATCGTTTATGTGTTTTAGTATCAAATTCAATACTTTGCATGATATAGAAAATAAATTTTATATAAGTATTTTTATCTTCTTTTGTTATGTTCTGTGGATTCCCGCTTTCGCGGGAATGACTTGATTCATGAGAATTGTAAATATTGGATAAATGCAAAATTTTCATAGCTGAAGATTTGACTTTAAACAGAAAATCCACAAATTTTGTCGCCGTTGTAAAATCATCAAAAATTATTACTGGCAATTTTTCTTTTGGAAAAATGCCTGTTTTTTCATTTGTCCAACCCAGTAAAAAACTTTTCCCAGCAGTCAAAACAGGGGTTTTATATTCATCTTTATAATTAGTAGAATTAACAATATAATTTGTGGGTTGTTCATAGTCTAATAATTTTCCTAACTCTACTATAGGCCAGGGGCTGTTTGGTTGTTCTTCAAAAAGGATGCCTTGTCTTTTGAGATAAGCTTTTTGCTCCTCAACAAGAGCTTGTAAAGGTTTTTTAATACGGCCTTCTGATAGTTTTTGAAAATTCAGCTTTCCCTGAAGGGCTAATTTAAAAATTAAAGACTTAAAATTATTTAGATTTTTTTCTGAATGAGAAAAAACATCAAAGTTCCTAAATAAAATATCATTACTTGATTGCATTCTCACTATTTTTCAAGCCTGTTTATTCATGTTGTAAGTGCCAAAATATAAGGAGTAATGTTAATATGCTGTTTTTTTGCATATTGTTGCAGTTTTTTAATGCTGATTTTATCCATAAGATGATTTTAATATAAAAACCCAACAAAGTCCATTGGGTTTTTTTGTAAAAATAGAAAAAAACAGGATTTTTTGTCTTAAAAATGGAAAAAATAAAGTTTTTTAGCCGTTTTTTAGTTCAAAGTAAGGCTTTTTCTATTTTTTGTTTTATTTCATTCAGCAGTTTTTTGTTTTTCTTTTTTAAAAGCAAATATTCTTTTTCAAGAACTGCGGGGTCGGCATATTCCTCTTTATCCATAATAGGGTTTTTAATATCCAGAATATAACCGTTTTTCTTTATTTCCTCTATGGAAACCTGCCAAGCATGTTTGTTGGCTTTTCTGTATTTAAACCACTCTTTAACTGGCTCAAACTCTTTATGCTGAATGGGATTCCCTTTGTTGTATGATTTTAAACCTTGAGGCAAAGGCAATTCATAATACCATATTTTTTTTGTGATAGGACCTTTATTAAAAAACAAAAGATTGGTATGGATAGAAGAGTAAGGGCTAAAAACCCCCTGAGGCAGTCTCACTATTGTATGAAGATTGCAAGTCTCTAAAAGCTCTTGCCTAATTCTTGCCGTGACTCCTGCTTGAGATAAACAACCATTAGGCAAAACAACACCCGCTCGGCCTCCTTCTTTTAGCAAATTTATAATCAATACAAGAAACAAATCCGCTGTCTCGCTGGTTTGAAAAGGTTTTGGAAAATTAGCCTTAATCCCCTCCTCTTCACTTCCGCCAAAAGGAGGATTTGTTAAAATAACATCCACCCTGTCCTTAACTTTATATTCTGTAACCCTTTTTGCCAGTTTATTCCCCCTGATAATCTGTGTTGGAATTTCAATCTCATGCAAAAGCATATTGGTCATACAAAGAAGATGAGGAAGAGGCTTTTTCTCAACTCCATGAATTTGTTTTTGAAGTGTTTTTCTGTCTCTCACTGTCTCCACATAATGTTTTCTGATATATTGGGTGGCACAGGATAAAAAACCTCCTGTCCCGCAAGCAGGATCTAAAACTTTTTCCCCTAACTGAGGGCTAATCATTTCTGTCATAAATTGAGTGACTGGTCTTGGTGTGTAAAATTCTCCCGCATTCCCAGCACCTTGTAAGTCCTTTAAAAAATTTTCGTAAATATCCCCAAAAATATGCAAATCCTCTTTTTTATTAAAATCAATTCCATTCACTTTGTTAATGACTTGCCTTAAAAGTGTGCCGTTTTTCATATAATTATTTGAATCCTGAAAAACCTCCTTAATGATAAGCCCTTTTGGATTTGTCTGAATATTCAAAGACATGTTTTTTAACCGCGGAAACAAATCATTATTGATAAAACTCAATAACTCATCTCCTGTCCGGCCTTCAGGATTGCTGGCCCAACTTTGCCATAAGTATTTTTTTGGAATAGAGGGACGATAGTTTTTTTTTAGAGTTTGGCTTTCAATCTCTTTATCACTAAATATCTTTAAGAAAAAAATCCAACCCAACTGCTCAATCCTTTGAGCGTCCCCATTAACTCCTGCATCTTTTCTCATAATGTTTTGTATGGATTTTACAAGGTTTTGTAGTGACATATTTTTACTCTGTTTATTACTTAGTTTAATAAAGCTCATTAAGTATTTGTCTTATGGTCTCTATGTATTTTTCTGTTCCGTTAAATTTATTAAGTATTTCCATAGCAGTTCCAAATTTGCCCATAGAGGGAGTTTTTAGAATTTCCAAATTCTCTAAGCTATCCACTCCATTATGAGAATATTTTTTTAAAAGCTCACTTATTATTTTCCGGCAATCCATCTCTAAAAGGGAGAAGGCAGAAGAGTTTTTAGCTTTTTCTATCCTCTGCTCTTTTGTTAAAAACTCTTTCCCAAAAACAAAATAATTTATTAAATCAAAAACATCTATATTTTGATTGATCTTTTCTTTAAGAGGGATTGTCAATAAACCCTCTTCCTGTAATTCATCTATAAGCTTTTTTTTATTGTTTGACTCCTTCCAATGAGTAATGAATTTATTTAAAGTGGGATATTTTTTGCAAACAATTTTTTTGGTGTAATCTATAAAAGACTCAGTGATAAGTTGGCCCTTAGCTCCGATATATCTTATCTCCTCACCTATAATTTCAACAGGCTGGTTTTTAACATAATATTTTTTTCTTGGTTCAAAATCATCCGGGTTTTCTGCTGGCTTATCTTCATTCCCTGAAGGAACGATAGGCTTCCCTGGTCTTGACTCGTAAAATTCCACCGGCTCACCGTCAAAATCAGGATCATTAAAAAGCCTTGTAGCTCCCTTGAAGTCCATAATTGTAAAAAACATTTTACCAAAATCCTCTTCCACACGAGTCCCTCTCCCTATAATTTGCTTAAACTCAGACATGGAGTTGATGGTTTTGTCCAAAACAATCAACTTGCATGTTCTTGCATCTACTCCTGTTGTAAGCAGTTTTGAGCTTGTGACGATTACAGGATATCTTTTTTCGGGGTTGATAAAATTTTCAAGCTCGTCTTTTCCTATCTTATCATCACCTGTTATTTTCATAATGTATTTATTGTTTTTTTTAACTTCTTGAGAGTTTTGATGGATAAGCTCCAACCTCATTCTTTCTGCATGATCTATGTCATCACAAAAAACAATTGTTTTTTGAAAAAGGTCTGTTTGCTCTAAAAACTCAGTCACTTTCTCAGCTACAAGCTCTGTTCTTTTTTCAAGAACAAGGCTTTTGTCCATATCTTTTTGTTTAAATTCTCTGTCTTCAATAAGCTGGCCGTATTTGTCCATCTGGCCCTTTTTCGGCCTCCAGCCATAAATGTCTTTATCTATGTCAATTCTTATTACCTTGTAGGGAGCTAAAAAGCCGTCTTCTATACCCTGCTTTAAAGAATAAGTATAAACAGGATCACCAAAATAACGAATGTTGGAAGTATATTTGGTCTCTCTTGGAGTAGCTGTCAAACCGATTTGAGTTGCAGAGTTAAAATACTCTAAAATTTCCCGCCAAGAGGAGTCCTCTTTAGCACTTCCTCTGTGGCATTCATCAATCACAATCAAATCAAAAAAATCCTTAGAGAATTTTTTAAAAATTTTCTTACTCTCTTCTTCCCCAGTAATGGCCTGATACAAAGATAAAAAAACTTCGTAAGCGGGATCCGCCACTCTCCCTTTGATTTTTGTCATTACATGTCTAAAAGGGGCAAAGTCATTGTTTCGGCTTTGGTCAACTAAAATGTTTCTGTCTGCTAAAAATAAAATTCGTTTTTTCTTTTTGGCTTTCCAAAGTTTCCACATGATTTGAAAAGCTGTGTAGGTTTTTCCTGTTCCCGTGGCCATAACTAAAAGAAGTCTGTTTTGACCTTTAGAAATAGCCTCAACCACCCTGTTAATGGCTATTCTTTGGTAATATCTTGGCTCTTTTACCTCAGCCCCACTGTGGTAAGGCTCTAAAATGATTTTTTCCTGCTCCTCATTGAGGTTTTTATGTTTTTTATAAATGGACCAAAGTTTTCCGGGGGAGGGGAAGTCTTGTAGTTGCAACTCTGTTTCTCTACCGGATGTTTTATCATGGAATAAAAAACCATCGCCGTTTGAGGAAAAAGCAAAGGGAATGTCTAAAATATCCGCATACTCTAAAGCCTGTTGTATACCTGAAGATATAGAGTGATTGTTATCTTTAGCCTCAATAACTGCAATTTGCTTGTCATTTTTATAAAGAATATAGTCTGCCTTCCTGCCCTTCAACCTCTTGCTTTTTTGCCCCTGGACTTGGATCCTTCCGTCCGTAAAGTAAAGCTCTTCCCTTATTTGAAAAATTTTATCCCAACCCGCCTGTTCTATAGCAGGAGTAATATATTTTGTGCAAATATCTCGTTCTGTTAGATCTTTTTTATTCATAAAATGTATTTTTTATTTTCAGGTATTGTCCAAGTTTTTTCAAGTAAGAAAATGGCTTATATTGATAATAGTTGAAAATCCTGGTCAAAGCAGAGTCCAGAAAGCAGGCATTTTCAAACAAAATCCGTGCAATTTTTATTTTTATTGAGAAATATTTTTTTCACCTTTAAATAGCTCAAGGCTTTTGGTTGCCGGATTTAAATGTAAAGTCCAAACAGCTTGATTGTCCGGGCGATAAAAATGAAGAGCCGTCTCTTGAGCTAAACCCTTAGGATAATAATAAATGTAAACCTGCCCTTCAGTTTGAGCCTCCTCTAATAAAGTGCTTTCCACACGAGAAATATCTAAAAGAGGAGTAATGATCTCCGGCTCAGGGAAAAACCTACGATCCACAACAAAACCTGAAGAGGGCTTTTCCTCATCTTCAGTTGCCTGTGGAGATTTTATCTGTTGTTTTTCCACCCAATATTGTTCCGGCCCATCACTTTTGAGATCAATAACCCAACGATAAGTTTGATTATTCATCTGAGATTGCAAAACCAACCGGCGATTAAGGCGAGCCAGTTTATCAAAAGCGGTTCTGACTTTTTCCTCCTTACGGAAAAATCTTTTGGAAACAAAGGCAAACACAAAAACCAAAATAAATAAAACCAGTAATAGCTCTATAAGTGAAAAAGCTTTTGACTGTGTTTTGCTAAAGGGAAAAGCCCATTTTGCAAAAATCATATTTTTATTGAGGCTGTTTCTCTAACATAAACGCCCTCTATTGCACCGGGCAGAACCTTCCTTAAAACTTAAGAGAAAGGCAAAAATAAAAAGCTCTAAAAAATATCAACAATCTGGCATCAATCTAAAGAGGAAATGTCTTTATTGAATTGCCCACTGCCACCGGGTTTCCTGTCAGCCCCCCAACTCACAATGGCAAAGCTCCCACTGCTTTCATCATACTCATAAATAAAATCCTTACCCCAAGGATCTTTTGGAATTTTCCCGTTTTTTAAGTAGGGCTGAGGCCCCCACTCTTCACAATCCCCCGGTGAGGATACCAGATCTTGCAAAGACTCCGGGTAATACCCACAATCATAATTAAACTCCTCCATAGCCTGCTCAATCACCCCAATTAAAATTTTAGTTTGGCTGACTTGGCTTTTTTTCTTCCTTTGAGAGACAGAGCGTGCCACAACAGACATAACAAAAGCCAAAATGCCTACCACTACAAGCATTTCAATCAGGCTCAAGCCCCTTTTACCCATAGCCTTTTTTAAAAAAATATAAAACACTCCCATGATTTATACCCTCTTTAAGTTAAAAATTTTAATAAAGCCATTATATTTATTAGTAAAGAGCTTGTCCACTTTTTTTAAAAAATTTTTTTTCCGGTCAAATCACGCACTAACCTTTCCAGCCGGAAACTTCGTGAAGCTTTAACAGCTAAAAAATCCCCCGGTTTTAATTCTTCCCTTAAAACAGAAAGTATTTTTGAATTGTATATGTCAGAACAAATAAAACTCCCTTTAAAACCCTGTTTTTTTAGCTCCTCCTCCAACAAAAGGCCATGCTGACCCATAAAAATTATAAAGCGAGATTCTAAAAGTGCCGAGTGAGTGGCCAACTGCTTATGAAAGTGGGAAGAGGCCGGGCCCAATTCTTTCATGTCCCCAAGGGCTAACAACCTTTGCTGAGGGGTTGAAAATCTTCCAATAAAATCAAGAAAAAAATTCATGCTGGAGGGATTGGCATTATAACCGTCAAAAAAGATAGAAATATTTTTGTCTTTAATATGCAATAACTCCTGCCTCCCCGGAGGTAAACGGCATTGAGAAATTTGATTCCATATAGTTTTAGGGTCAATTCCAGCCCCTAAGGCCAAACAGCAGGCACACATAAGATTTTCTAAATGAGGACTTCCGGAAAATAAAACTAAACTTTGCCCCTTAACTGAGCCTATCCGCCCTTGGATTAAAGAGGACATGGCTTTTTCTTCAACAAAATTTAAACAAACATCAGTATTTTGTTTTATAGAAGAAAAAGTCAAAACCAATTTTTGCGAGCGAGAGGATTTTTGAAACATGTTTTCAGTCCAAAAATTGTCTCTGTTAAAAATCCAAAGGGCTGAAGAAGCACTGTGGGAATAAACTTGTTGTTTTTCCCTTGCTACAGCCTCTTCTGAGCCTAAGCCCTCTAAGTGAGAAGGCCCAACCATTGTCACAGTAGAAATCACTGGCCGGCAAAGCGAAGTGAGAAAAGCCACCTCCCCAGGAGAGTTGGTCCCTATCTCTTGAATGAGGAAAGCCCCTTCACGATTCACTTGCAAAAGAGAGAGAGGGACGCCTACAAAATTATTATGGCTTTTTGGGCTAAAAAAAGGCTTTTCACTGAGGAATAAAGTTTGAGCAAAATACCGAGTGGTGGTTTTGCCATTGCTCCCAGTGATGGCCACAACTTTTGTTTTCATCCGCTGATTCCATAAATAGGCTAATTTTTGAAGTGCCTTTAAAGTGTCCGGGACATGGATAACAGTCAGCCTTTTATTTTTTAAAAATTTACTGACTTTGTTTTTATCACTCACAACAAAGGCTATAGCCCCTTTATCCATAGCCTCCTGCAAAAAATCCTGCCCATCAAAATGAGGCCCTTTAAGGGCAAAAAACACTTTGCCTTTAAGATCTTGTCGAGAATCTGTGGAGAGGCCATCAAAAATACTTTCAGCCTTTTGCAAGCAAGAGGAATGGGGGATGGCTTTTAATAAAAATTCAAGATCTATCCTACAGGGCATTATGACTCCCCTTAGTTTTTACACTCATTTTGTTTGAGTTTTCAAGATGAAGTGAGGGAAGATAGCCGTAATAGAGCTTTTAAACTATGATAAAAGGTTGAGCTGGCTTTAGAGAGCTACTTTTTGATCTCTTTGTTTGTTCCATCTGATGATTTTGTCAAAAAACTGTTTTCGAAGGCTATTCATAGAGCCTGAGATGCTATTTTCCCTGGAAAAAATCTCAAAAGAACAGGCCCCGGCAGATGAGATCCTCAGGCGAGCCTCATAGAGCTTTCCCCTCTTAGTTAAAGACGCCGTTTTTTTGGAATCACTGGGAGCACGCTTTTCAATAAGGTTGTAAAAAAAACGGCTCTGCCTCTTTATGCTTTGATTGGGCACAAAGCCATTAAACTGAAAGTTATCTAACATTAAAACCTCCTTTCCTGTGGGAAACAACTGAACTAATACTTTTCCTCCAATAGAATAGCAGTAAAAAACCGGATAAAGCCAAATAAACTTTATGTTGCACTGTGTAAATGCCTTTTTTTGTTGTTTTTTGTCAAAAAAATGACAAAATGTCAAGTTTTCATTATTTAATCTTATCCTATCACTTAGTTTTTATTTTTTAAGATTTTTTCATGACAACAGGATTATTCCACCCATTTAGCCTTAAAATACGGGCTTTTTGTGCCTGTTTTTCGTGTTGAGAAAGGAATACCCCCTCCTTTAGCAAATTTTATAGAAAATCTGGATTCTTGTTTTCAACAGATATGGATTCCCGCTCTCGCGGGAACTAAAAAGCCTGAAGAGCTTTTTAGAAAATTTGCCAAGGGTCCAGCCAAAAAAAGTAAAACCTTCTAATGCAAAGAGTGATTTTTTACCCTAACCACTGTCATACAGCTATGGCACTGGGCTCTCTCTACCACTAAATGAGTTTGTGGCAAATACTCAATATGAGTGCTTAAAGGCTGGCCACAAAGATAGCACTCATTTTGACCGGAGAGAAATTCCTTTTTTTGGTCTTTCTTTTGGACCGATCGGATGTTTTCAGGATTATTTTTGTCCATAGTTCAATTCCTCCTTTGCCTTTTTTGTGTAGCAAAAAAGATTCCATGCTGGACTAAACTCAATCACATAATGAGATTTTTTCCCAAAAAAACTTTAAAAAATAGGTTTTTTAGTAAGCTTTTTCAGGACTAACTACCTGTTATTGATGTTTTTTATGAATTGCTTTTCCACAATAACAGAGGAAGAAGAAGCTTTTTGCTCAGCGGTGGGTGGGCTGTTAGAAGATTCTGATACAGTTTTGAGCTTTGCTCCTGAACGAGCAGAGGCTTTTGAGCTTTTTTTACTAAAGTGGCTTTGCGGGGCTAAAATGACAAACAAGGCTCGCCTTTCCATTTTGGCTGGCATTTCCGGAATCGCCAGATCAGAAAGTCGCTTCTCCACTTTTTTTAACAAGTTGAATCCTAATTCCTTATGAGCCATTTCTCGGCCAAAAAATCTTAAATTCACTTTCACCTTATGGCCTTGGTTTAAAAACTCTTTGGCTTTTTCCAGTTTAATACGAATATCGCCCTCATCGGTGCGGGGTCTTAGTTGTATTTCCTTAACTAAAATTTTGTTTTGTTTTTTTCTGTTTTGTTTCTCCTTTTTTTTAGTCTCAAACCTCCACTTCCCATAATCCATAATTTTGCATATCGGAGGTTGTGATTTATCGTGAATTTCCACCAGATCCAGCCCCTTCTCTCGTGCTTTCTGCAATGCAGAAGAAGAGGACATTAACCCCACAAGTTGCCCATTTTCATCAATAAGGCGGACTTCAGGAGCTTTCACCCTTTCATTCCGGCGGTGTTTCTCCTCCCGTTTAAAACGGCCACGAAAATGTCTTTTGGATTTAATGGCAGATACCTTTAGACTGATTTTTGAGCAGGAAGGCTTTGGAGTCCCGATTTTGGATCTCCTCAAAGAGTTTATTGGCAAACTCTTCAAGATTCCATTTTGAAAACAACTCGCCAGTTCTCAAACGAACGGAAAGGCTTTCGGATTGCACTTCTTTAGGGCCGACAACTAACATATAGGGGATTTGTTGAGTTTGAGCCTCTCGAATTTTATAAGACAACTGTTCATTTCTATTGTCTATTTTACAAATGATTTTTTTTTGTTCAAGCTTTTTTTGGATATGGAGAGAAAAAACTTTTTCCTTTTCTGTCAAAGGCAAAATTTTTACCTGAATCGGAGAGAGCCAAGTGGGCAGTCGCCCCTTAGAATGCTCTAAATAAATGCCTATAAACCTTTCTAAAGAACCCAAAATAGCCCTGTGGAGCAGGACGGGCCTTTCCTCTTTATCTTCCCGGCTCACATAACTCAGATTAAAAGATTGGGGCAAGTTAAAATCACATTGAAAAGTCCCTAACTGCCAGTTGCGGCCAAAGCTGTCCCGAACAGTGATGTCTAATTTAGGACCATAAAAAGCCCCTTCCCCAAACTGATATTCAAAGGGAATTTTTAAATCATGCAGAGCCTGACTTAAGGCGGATTCTGCCTGATCCCAAAGAAATTCTCCCCCCATGCGATCCTTAGGCCGGGTGGAAAGTTGGATATTATAACGGCTGAGGCCAAAAACTTGGTAAATGTCTTGCAACATTTTTACCCCTTTTTGAATTTCTTGGGAGAGTTGGTCCAAACGGCAAAAAACATGGGCGTCATCTTGACAAAAACTTTTGACTCGAGTTAGCCCCTGAAGAGCACCGGCCGGTTCCCGGCGATGTAATCGCCCAAAATCCGCCACCCTCCAAGGTAGGTTTTTATAAGACCATCGGTTCCTCTTAAACAAGAGGCAATGGCCAGGGCAGTTCATGGGCTTGAGGAAGGCATATCCCCTTATCATACCCATTTCCTTAGGAGAAAAGTTTTTAGGAAAAACATTTTTGTCATTATATAAGGCAGGGGCAAGCTTTTTAGTTTTTTCCTTATCCGGTGGTTTTCCTGCTCCCAAAAAATGAGCAAGAGAGCTTTCTGCCCATTGGTTTGGTTTTTCTAAAACGGGATACATGTTTTCAGAAAAATGCTTTAAGTGCCCCGACCGTTCAAAAAGATCAGAGTGATAAACCTGGGGGCTAATCACCTCTTCATAGCCATACTCTTTATACTTTTCCCGCAAAAATTCCTGAATTTTTTGATAAACCACTGTTCCTGAAGGGGTAAAAAAAGGATTTCCGGGAGAGAGATCACTAAACCAAAATAAATCCAACCTCTTTCCTATTTGCCGATGGTCATTTTCTTTAGCCTCTTCTTGTTTTTTCAAAAAAAGCTGGAGTTGCTTTTTAGTGTGAAAAGCCGTCCCGTAAATCCTGGTAAGTTGTTTTTTGGAAGGATCCCCTCGCCAATAAGCTCCTGATTGAGACAAAACTTTGACCGCTCCAATTTGACCAAGATGCTGAACATGAGGCCCTTTGCACAAGTCCAACCAAGAGCCTTGCCTGTAAATGCTAATATCCCCTTCTATCTCCTCTATAATTTCTTTTTTTAACAACTCCCCTTTTTGTTCAAAGTGGGAGATAGCTTTGGCCTTGGGCCACAGCTCTTTTTCAAGCTTATATTTTTTTTTCAAAATGGAGTGCATCTCCTCTTCAATCCGCTCCAGATCTTCGGGGCTGAAGGATCGATCGGTGTCAAAATCATAGTAAAAGCCATCTTCTATTACAGGGCCTATGCTGACTTTAACTTCCGGCCAAAGGTTTTGAACGGCCTGAGCCATTACATGAGCTGAAGAGTGCCGGATCACCTCTAAGGCTTTATCTGAGGGGATGGCCACAATTTCCGCCCGATCCCCATTTTTTAAAATGGATCGCAGATCTTGAACATAAGGTTCTTTATTAAGCAAAAGCCCCACAGCCCCTTTTGCAAGACCCGGGCCAATACTTTGGGCCAAGTCCAAACCATTGGGAGGAGAGGAAAACTCCTTAACAGAATCATCAGGCAAGTGAATACGGCAAAGCATGTTTTTTAAAATCCTTGTCTATTCATAAAATTACAAACTTTAAGCTATTTATTCAAGCAAAAAAAACAGATTCAAGATTGAATCCTTAAGTGAGACCAGTCATACTAAAAAAATAAAAAATGGGTTATGAACTAAAAATATTAAAGAAAAGACCCTTTACAATACTATAAACCAAAGGCTTTTTAATTTTGAGCACAAAACATGAAAGATAATCAAAAATTAGAAAATCTCATTTTTCAAAAAGGCTCTGAGCTTTTAACAAAAAGCCAAAGCCATAATTCTGCTTTTTTAAAGAAAAACTGGTGGTATAAAAAAATGTTGTCCTGGGCCATGAGGGACAAAAAACTCAAAACCCAACTTTTGCGTTTTATTGATGTTTTACCCAGCCTGTCAGGCAACCAGCAATTTTTGTCTCACTTTAAGGAATATTTTAAAGATCAGGAAATAGGCTTTATCTCTTCTGGTTTGGGCCGGCTGGCCCCTTCTTTAATGGTCAAAAATATAAAAAAACAGATCCGCCAAGTAGCTAAAATGTTTATCATCGGCTCCAACATAGAAGAGGCTTTAAAAATTATCTCTAAAAATTGGGAGCAGGATTTGGCTTTTTCTATAGATATTTTAGGAGAGGTGGCTTTGTCAGAAGAGGAGGCAGAAGGCTATCTCCAACAGTATCTTCAGTTAATGGATAGCCTTATTTCCGCTCAAAAAAATTGGCCAAAAAGAGATCTTCTTCAAAAAGACTCTCAGGGGCCAATTCCCTCAATAAATATTTCTGTTAAGGCCAGCTCTCTTTTTTCTCAAATCAAAACAGAGGCATGGGAATATTCTAAAGAGCGAATCAAAAGCCGACTTCGCCCTCTTTTTCAAAAAGCAGTTAAAAATTTTGTTTTTATTTATATGGATATGGAGCAATACCATTACAAAGATCTTTTTTTGGAAATTTTTAAAGAACTGACTATGGAGGAGGACTTAAAGCATTATCCTCATTTTGGCATTGTGATTCAGGCTTACTTAAAGGAAAGTTTTGAGGATTTACAAAAGCTTTCCCGCTTTGCAGAAAGCAGGAACACCCCCTTGACTGTGCGTTTGGTTAAAGGGGCTTATTGGGACACAGAGGTTTTGTTGGCCCGGCAAAAAAACTGGCCCATTCCGGTTTATCTCAAAAAAGAAGAGACAGAGGCCAATTTTGAAAAATGCCTCCAATGGCTTTTTGAAAATCCCTCAAAAATAAAGTTGGCTATAGGTTCTCATAATATTCGATCGGTTGCCTGTGCTCTGGCATGGCATAAACTCTGTCCGGAAATGCCTTTGGAGTTTCAAACCCTTTATGGCATGGGGGAGGGCTTAGCTCAAAGCTTAAGGGATGAGGGGCAACGGGTCCGCCTTTACTGTGGCATGGGAGAGCTTATTCCGGGGATGTCCTACCTTGTGAGGCGGCTTTTAGAAAACAGCAACAGCCAATCTTTTGTTTTAAATTTTTTTGTTCATAATAAATCCGCAAAAGAGCTTTTATCCCCACCTCAAGCTCAGGAAGATAAGAGAGATCACTTAAAAACGGATTCTTTTAAAAATGTTAAATTTAAAAATCACCCTCTTTTAGATTTTAGCCAAAAGGAAAATATCAGTCGTTTTAAAAAAGCCCTTGAGGGTTGGAAAAGGAAGTTCCCAATAGAAGTTCCCTCAATAATAGAGGGAGAGCAATTATCCTCCTCTCAAGTTTTTAATAGGGAAAACCCCAGTCATCCTCAACAGATCATTAGCCGGAGCTTTTTAGTTTCAACAGAACAGGCGGAAAAAGCGGTTCAAATAGCCAGTTCTTTTTTTTCAGAGTGGAGGCTCAGCCCGGCTCAAAAGCGTGTGTCCTGTTTGAGAAGGTTGGCTCAGCTTTTGCAGGAAAAGGAGTTTGAGCTGGCTGGCCTTCAGGTTTTTGAGGTAGGTAAAACTTGGGGAGAGGCTCAGGCGGATGTGGCTGAAGCTATTGATTTTTGCAATTATTATGCCTTTCGTTATGAGCAAATGATGAATAGCAAAAAAACAGCAGAAGTCTCCGGAGAGGATAGCTGGTCTCGTTTTGAGCCTATTGGCCCCACAGTGGTGATTGCCCCTTGGAATTTCCCTTTGGCCATTTTAACCGGTATGACTGTAGCCCCTTTGCTTTGCGGGAACACGGTTTTAATCAAGCCGGCAGAACAAAGTGCTCTAACCGCTTTTGAGCTGAGCCAACTTTTAATAAAAAGTGGCTTCCCTAAGCAGAGTTTTGCTTTTCTTCCGGGAAGGGGGGAGGAAGTGGGACAATATTTAGCTCAACATTCTAAAGTGCCCATTGTGTCTTTCACTGGTTCTTTTGAAGTGGGGGCACAAATTATAAAAGCTGGAGGGCACATAAGGGATGAGCAAATAGAATTTAAAAAATGTATTGTAGAAATGGGGGGGAAAAACGCCATTGTAATTGATAGCTCAGCCGATTTGGATTCGGCCATCAGTGGGGTTTTGATTTCTGCCTTTGGATTTCAGGGGCAAAAATGCTCTGCCTGTAGCCGTCTGATTGTGTTAGAGAGTATTTATGAAAGCTTTATGAAAAGGTTTGTGCCAGCAGTAAAGAGTTTGGAAGTAGGTCCGCCGGAAGATCCCCGTTTTAGCTTAGGCCCTCTGATTGATAAAGAATCTTTTGAAAAGATTCAAAATTTTAAACAAAGGGAAAAAAGCCAAAAGCTTGTGGAAGGTTTTTCTAAAAATGGCCCTTGGTTTTGCCCTCCCACGGTGTATTTATCTAACACAAAAGGCTCATCTGCCCTTATGCAAAAAGAGCTTTTTGCCCCTGTGCTCGCTTTGTCTACAGCAAAGGATTGGAATTCAGCCATCCGGCAGGCCAATGAGAGCTGTTTTGGTTTGACAATGGCCCTTTACTCTCGCCATCCGGGGCATATAGAAGAGTTTAAACTTTTATCAGAGGCCGGGAATGTCTACATTAACAGATCTTGCACAGGAGCAGTGGTGGAGAGACATCCCTTTGGCGGAAGAAAAAGATCGGGCTTAGGAAGTAAGGCCGGAGGTCCAGATTATCTCCAACAGTTTTTGCATAAAAAAATTGTCACAGAAAACAGTATGAGAAAGGGTTTTGCTCCAGAGATTTTTTTAGAGGAGTAATACCCTCTGTTTGGGGAAAATACCTGGAACCTTTATAACAAAGAATGTTCCATACCTATAAAAAAAGCATAGTAAAGGGAAAAGAGCTTTAAAAACTCCAACCTCCCTGTGGAACCAAAATGGCCACTTTTCATATTGGTTAGCAAAATCAGCAAATTATCATCTTTTTTGCAATCTCTCAGTCGAGCTGTCCATTTTGCCGGTTCCCAATATTGCACTCTGGGGTCATGGTAGCCTGTCTCTATTAAAATGTGTGGGTAGTTCGCCCTTTTCACATTATAATAAGGGGAGTAGGATTTGATGTAATCATAATAAGGCTTTTCATTGGGATTCCCCCACTCCTCATACTCTTGAGTTGAGAGAGGGATATTTTCATCCAACATAGTGGTCAAGCAATCCACAAAGGGGACAGAGGCTATAGCCGAACGAAATAGCTCCGGCCGTTCATTTAAAACATTGCCTATAAGCAGACCTCCAGCACTTCCCCCCATAATATAAAGGTGAGAGGGGGAGCTATAGGATTTTTTAATGAGCCCTTCTGCACAAGCAATAAAATCTGAAAAAGTGTTTTTCTTATTTAAAAGCCGTCCCTCATCATGCCACTGCCTCCCCTTTTCACCCCCTCCACGAACATGAGCCACAGCATAAACAAAACCTCTATCTAAAAGAGAAAGCTTTATAGAGCTAAAACCCATATCCATACTCCTCCCATAAGAACCATAAGCGTAAAGCAAAAGAGGGCTGGCATGGCTCAATTTTAATCCCTTTTTGTAAACAACGGAAATGGGGATCTCCCGGCCGTCTTCCGCCAGGGCCAGTTCCTCTTGGGAAACATAATTTTGAGGCTTAAATCCGCCTTTGATCTTTTCCTGATTTTTAAAATGAAGTTTATTTTTATATAGCTCATAATCATAAACAGTTTCCGGCTGTGTGGGGGATTGAAATTTTATACGAATAAAACGACTCTTGTATTCTTTATTATCACTAAAATAGACAGAACAAATTTTTTCAGGAAAATCCACAACGGAAAGCTTTTGGCTTTCCCGATCAAAAACTTCTATTCCTGGGCGACCTTGACGGCGAATCTGCAAAGCAATAAATTTTTTAAAAACTTCTAAATCCTCAATACAAACTTCTGGACGATGGGGGATGACTTCCTGCCACATTGATTGAGGGCAAAGCTCTTGATGATGAGAAGGCTGTAAAGCCTTTGCCTGCAAAAGTTTAAAATTAAATGCTTGATCTTTATTGCTCAAAATATAAAACAAACCATCACCATAGCCCAAGTAATACTCATGCCCCAGCTCTCTCGCACAAAACAAAGCAAAATCCCTGGCCGGCTGATGAGCGGGCAGGCAGTGATATTCTGTAGTGAGAGGGCTACTCGAAACAATAAAAATCCAACTCTCGCAAAGGCTTTTACTTAAAAAAACAGAGAATTTTAAATCGCTCTCCTCAAACATCAGATCCTTTTTGCCTGTCTCAATATCAAAACGATAAACTTGAAAGGCCCTTAAAGTTTTAGGATCTTGCTGAACATAAAACACTGTCCGGTTGTCATTAGCCCAAACAAAATCAGAAGTGGCTGATGAAATGAAATGGCTTTTTTGCCGACCTGTTTTTAGATCTTTAAAGTAAATGTTATAAAATTCTCTACCGCAATTATCTAAGGCATAAGCCAAAAAATTATGATTAGGAGCTGTTAAAACCCCGGCCACACTTTTATAGCCACTATCTGTTTTTATAGAGTTTTCGTCTAAAAGAACTTCCTCCTCTGAGCCTTTAAGCTTTTTTCGCCTTTTATGCACAGGGTAAGGCTTTTGTTGTTCCCATGCCCTATAATACAAGTAATCCCCTTTAGGAACTGGCTCTTGATTTTCTCTCTCAGGAAAGCGACTTTTCATCTCTAAAAAAAGCTCTTTTCTAAGGGCTTGTAAAGGCTCTAATTTTTTTTCAGCATATTGATTTTCCTCCTTAAGATAGCTTAAAACCTCTAATGAGTCCCGGCGAGATAACCAATGGTAGGGGTCGGGGATAGAATCATTAAACTTGGTATGAAAATGGTTTTTCTTTTTAGCCTTAGGTGGAAGAAGTTGTTTTTTTAAATCTTGATTCATGTTTTCCTTCTATTCTGTTTTAAAATAGTCGTCCGTGAAAAACCTCTTGTTTTTTAACTTTTTTTGTCCAAAGGACCATTCCATTTCGGGACGGCAATACCTTGGACCATCACCGAATGGCCTTTGGACAAAAGCAGGAAAAAGAGGACGAGGTTTTTTGTCCAGCTTTTTCACAGACGACTAAATACAAAACTTCCTGCTGAAAGATAAAATTTTGCCTTAGCCATGTCAATATATAAAGAATAACTTTTATGGCATAAGCAAAACCTCTCTGTTGGAAGGGGCCAAGGTTTTTTTACACGAATAAGCTTGGGTTTTTTAGCAAAAAAGAGAAAAAAAGAAAAATAATTTTTCCATCATAAGTTTTTTTAAAAAAATAATATTTTGATTGGACAAAATTTTGATCTTAAGTTAGAGAAAAGCTTATGCTAAAATTATCCTCTTTTTTGTTTAGATTTTGGCCAAAGGGTTTTGCCTTTTGTGTCTTGTTGCTTATAGCACCGCTTTATTCCCCCGCTGACCTCTGCAAGGCTCTATTTTTGCCCAAAAATAATAACAGGCCCAAAAAGGTTTTGATTGTAGGGGCTGGGGCTTTTGGCCTCTCTTTTGCCCAAGTGCTCTCTAACAATTTTCGACATATCCATGTTTTTGTGAGAAATGAGTCTGTAGCCCATCAGATCCGCCAAGGGAAAAGCTCTTCTCTCCCAGATGTTGAGCTGTCTTCTAATATTCAGCCAACCCTCTCACTTGAGCCTCTTTTGGTTCAGCCTTTAGATATAATGGTTTTGGCTTTACCCGTAGGGGATATAGTGCATTTCGTTCGGGAAAATTCTTTGTTTTTATCCGAGTTAATAAAAAAAAACAGAGGCTTAGCCCTGCTCTCTCTTTCTAAAGGTCTTTATTTTGAAGAAGGGAGGCTTTTATTTGTTGAAGATTTTTTGCTTAAAAATTGGCCTCAGTTAAAAAAAAGCAATATTTACCTTATCAGTGGCCCCTCCTTTGCCAGGGAAATGGCTCTTGGGGAAAAGACAGTGGTCAATCTTGCAGGGTATAAAAATCTTCAAAAATTAAAGAAACTGCTTTCCACAGAGAGTTTTAAGCTCTCGCTCAGCAAAGATATGAGAGGGCTGGCTTTTACTGGGGCGGTTAAAAATTTACTGGCTATCTCTGGCGGAATTTTGAAAGGCTTAAGTGTAGGGCCTAACACTCGATCAGCCCTGTTAGTGGCACTGAGCAAAGAGCTGGTTCAAATAGGAATTGATTTAGGGGCTGATCCGGCCACTTTTTTAGATCTCTCTTACCTTGGAGATATACTTCTTTCCTTAGATGAAAATTCCAGAAATTTCCGGATGGGTTTATTTATTGGCAAAGGCCAAAACCTAAACGATTATCTTCGGGAAAATACTAAAACTGTAGAGGGCCTTTCCACACTCAAAGCCCTTTATCTTTATCTAAAGGGCAAAAATTTCGTTTTTATTGAGAACCTTTATCGGATTTTATACGAGGGGGCCAAGCCTCAAATTTTGCTCTCCCTTATAGAAGATGAGAACTCCCTTCCTAACAGGCAGAGGAATCCCCTGCTCTCTGTTTTTCAAAAAACCAGGGTAGAGACAAATCACCAATCCCATTGGTCTTTTGCCCATCAACCGTTTTTATGGAACACTCAAGACAGATAATGAAAGAAAATCCCCTCACCCGCCTTCTGGCTTTTGCCTTTTGCTTTTTCTTTTTTTTATCTTGTGCTTCCCTTTCAAAACCAGTGCCCCTCCATTCAAAGGATTTAATATACAATATCAAGTGGACTTTACTATCCTCTAAGGGAGAGAGAACTCACTCTTTTTTTTCTTTAATTTTCCTCAGAGAAGATCAGCTGTTGAGGATGGATCTCAATAAAGCTCTTATAGGCTCTGTGTTTCGCTTGATTTTGAGGGATAAGAGGATGCTCCTGCAAGAGCCTTTAAAAAGGCGATATTATGTGGGAGAGTTCAGCTCTCAAATTTTTTTTCCTGATTTTCCCTCTTTCTCAATGGAGTATCTGATAGCTATTTTGAGAGGGCAAGCCTTAAAACCGGGGAGCTGTCAGACAGAAAAGAAAAGGATTATATTTTGCCAAACCGGGCCTTTTCAAGTTTTTTGGGAATACAAAAACCAAGCTTTGCACCGTATCCACATCAAAGCTAAGGGACAAAGGCAAATACAAGCAGAACTTAAAAAACTATCTCAAGGAAAGTTTTCTAAAAAAATATTTTTTCCAGCATTAAAGGGCTGGTTAAGGGAAAAAGATCCTTTATTTTTCCAAAAGCTTTAAGTTAGCTGTTCCCGCTCAGCTAACCTCTGTGAAAGGGACGACTATTTAAGTTTCTTTGCCTAAAGCTTGTCCCATTTCGGGACGGCAATACTTGGACCCTCATGGGACAAGCTTTAGGCAAAAGAAGTTAAAAGAATAGTTTTCCACAAACTTACCTCTGAAAAAGCAGGAAGGGGAAAAGGCAGGCTAAGGTTTTTCGCGGGAAAATAAACAGAAAAAAATATTTGCTTTTTTAAAAATACCAGTTTATAAGAAGCCAATATGAAGATTTCCATCAAAAAAAGCGATAAAGCCGGGGCAATGGCGGTGGCCTTTATTTTTAAATCCAAAGGCTCAGTTCCAAAAAGTTTGAGTTTGTATGAGGATTCCATTCAGCCTCTTTTAAAAGATGGCATTTTTAAGGCCGAATCCAGAACCAGCTTTTTTCTCCCTTTACCAAATAAAAAATATCTTTTGCTTGTGGGCCTTGGAGAGGAGAAAGATTTTGACTATGAGGGTATCCGGCAGGCCGGGGCCAAGGCTTATAAAGGCTTAAAAGCCCACTCCCAAATTACAGCAGATATTTTAGTTGAAAGCCTGATCACAGCCCAAACAAAGGACTGGGAACGAGCTGGGCAGGCCCTCACTGAAGGCTTGATCCTTACCAGCTATAAGTGTGATAAATTTAAGAAAAAGCCGAAAAAGGAAAAACGGGAACTGAAGGAGTGTTTTCTCTGCCTACCTAAAAAAGAGGCCCTCCCTATGTTGGAGAAGGGTTTGAAAAGGGGAACCATTTTAGGAAGAGCCACCAACTGTGCCAAAGAGCTTGCCAATACACCGGGGAACTTAATGACCCCTTCCATTTTGGCTCGCTCAGTTCAAAAGCAAGTTCAAAATACTAAAATCAAGCTCAGTATTTGGAATAGGGAAAGAATCAAAAAGGAAAAAATGGGAGGGCTTTTAGGTGTCTCCTTAGGAAGTCCAGAAGAACCTCGATTTATCATTATGGAATATAAAGGGGCCGGAGAGGCCCAGCCTCCAGTGATTTTTGTGGGTAAGGGCCTGACTTTTGACTCTGGAGGGATCAGCCTTAAACCCTCACTCTCTATGGATGAAATGAAATTTGATATGTGTGGGGCCTCCGCTGTAATAGGGGCTTTGCTGGCTATTGAAAAGCTCTCTTTAAAAGTGAATGTTATGGGCCTTGTTCCCTCTTCTGAAAATATGCCGGGGGGGAATGCCAACAAACCCGGGGACATACTGACAGCCAGAAATGGCAAAAGTATGGAGGTTTTAAATACAGATGCTGAAGGCCGGCTCATTTTAGCTGATGCCTTAAGTTATGCCAGTGAGCAAAAGCCTCTGGCTATTTTTGATACAGCCACTTTAACCGGTGCCATTATTGTCAGTTTGGGGAATATTTTTACAGGTTTTTTTACCAAAAATGAAAAGTTAGTGAAGAAGATCCATCAGGCGGGCCAAAAATCAGGAGAGAGGCTTTGGCAACTTCCTTTAACTAAAGAACATGCCAAAGATATGAAAAGCCATTTTGCGGATGTGGCCAACATTTCCTCCCACAAAGGGGCGTCCAGCTCTACAGCGGCGGCTTTTTTAGAGCATTTTGTGGACAAGGATATCCCTTGGGCCCATTTTGATATTGCGGGAACCGCTTGGAATGTTCATAACCGCTTAGAATACTGCTCCAACAAAATGGCTGGAGGGGTGATGGTGAGAACCTTTGTGGAATTGGCTCAATCCTATGAGAAGTAAAAGCTTTGTAATTTATGACATATTTGGCAACTTGCCGGGATCCAGCCGAAAAAGTCTAAGGCTTTTTTACAGGTGAGTAATTAAAAACTCCTCTATTCAGTAAGTTCTATGAGGTGGCGGTTTTATTTCCCCTTTTTTGTTTTCACCGGGATCGGCTTGTTCTCGATGTTTTTTGCCGGCTTTTTTTTGGCAAAACCTGAGAAGGCCCGTCTACAGCACTCCCTATTAAAACAATCTGTTAAATCTCAAAGTCTTTCCCTCTCCATTTTGTTAAATAAAAAGAAAAATTTTTTAATAGCTGAAGCACAAAAAATCCAAAAAGAAAGAAAGATAGGCAAAAACAGCCCCTTTTTTGCCCTCTTGATATCTCACTCTTCACGAAAAGAGCGAGCCTATATAGCAGGAGATTTTTGGCCTTCGCATTTTCCAGAACAGATAGAGGAAAAAGCCTCTCAAAAAATGAAAAATTCTAAAAGGAGAGCAAAAAAGCTTAAGAAAAGAAAGGCTTTTTTAATCCAGAAAACTCGTGCTTTTGTTTCTCAAAACCATCTTGATTCTTTAACTGAGAGCCCTCCGCCGGACTTTCCATTTTATTTTGGAACAATTAAAAGGGAGGAGTTAAAAGCTCCCATAGCTTTTTTTGCCTATTCTATAAGTGAGGGAGAACTTAAAATGGCCTTCCTCAGGCCGGACAAAAGTTTTTTTGTTCTTCCCAAAGGTTTTTCCGCTATTAATGCCAAGGGGCAATACCTTTTCCATAGCAATAGCTCTCAAATTTTTAAAATAATTCCCAAAAAATCTCCTTTGAGGGATTATTTAAAGCCGAACTCCAAAAAAAGCTCTTCAAATGGCCGGCTCTATTTGTTTTCGAAAAAAACAGGGGACCTGCACCAGCTGAAAAAATGGGAAGAGGGGAACTTGTTTTTAGTGGTCAAAAAGCAAGCTCCCTCAATATTGTGGTTAGAAGAGAGGCGGGCCTTTAAGGCTTTTTTTATCTGTTTTGCTCTGGTTTGTCTGTCCCTGGTTCTTTCTTGTTTTAAGCTTTTCCCATTAGTGTCAGCTTATCAGTTTTTAAAAAAAGCTTTTTTGTCTTTCAGTTCTGAAAGAATATTTCCCTCTGCACAGTCCCTAAAAAACCCCTGGCTTTATTTTTACAACAATCGCCGGCCCTTTTTAAAAGTAGAGGCTGAGGCAGATGTCAATAGGGATGATTTGAGCTTTCAGGATCTGATCCAGCGAGAGTGGGATCGGCTCAAGCTTAAGTTCCCTCAAATAGAATCTAAAGAAGATTTTGATTTTGATATAAAACTTTTTGGTTTTGAAAAGTTTTTGCGACTCATTATTCGTGAATTGCTCAAAAACGCCATAGAGGCTATGGGAGGGATGGAAAGGCCAAAAATCGACCTCTCCCTTAAAAAGGATGGAGAGCATGTGCTGTTTTCTGTTAGAGATTATGGTAGGGGGGTTCCTGATGGGGATTATGATAAGCTTTTTCGCCTCTATTACTCTACAAAAAATCAAGTGGGCACGGGTTTAAATTTGGCCCAGTCCCTTATTCAAGCCAATGAGGGGGAGATCTTTTTCTCCTCCCCTGAAGGAGGGGGTTTAAAAATAGGCTTTCGTTTGCCTTTGAAGGGATTTTTAAAAAATCGCTATTAAAAGGAAAGGATCAAAATGAAAAATCGATCGGTTTTAGAAATCCATTTGAATCTTCTCCAGCAGAATAGTTTGTTGTTAAAGAGCTTAACTGAAGGGGCTTTTTTTTGCCCCATGCTGAAAGCCGATGGCTATGGACATGGCTCAGTAAAAGTGGCTCAAGCCCTTTTACAAGCAGGGGTTCAACAAGTGGGGGTGATTAGCGTTAGTGAGGCATGGTCCATCAGAGAGTTTGTGGAAGAGATGGACATTTTGATTTTCGGGCCGGTTTTAGAGGTAGAGGAATTGCATTGGATTGTAGAGGAAGGGCTGGTTTTGGTTTGCAACAACTGGCAAGATTTAAAGGGCCTTTCTCAGATAAAAAAGCCATCCCGCATCCACTTGAAATTTGACACCGGCTTTTCCCGTTTGGGCTTTAATTGGAATGAAAAAGAAAAAATTAAGGATTTTTTAAAAAAACACCCGCAAATTCAGTTAGAGGGCTTGGCGGGGCAACTCTCTTCCGGTGAGGACTTAGGGGATAAAAAAAACTGTTCTTTTAATCAAACTCTGCCATTTTCCCTTTTGCAAAAAAAATTTTCTGAGTCTAACATTCACTTTTTAAACAGTTCGGCTTTGATAGCCTCTTATGCTCATAACTTAAAAATGGGGGGGGCTCGTCCGGGGCTCAGTTTGTATGGGTTGAAGCCAAAAATTTCTTTCCAAAACGAAAAAGCAGAAAAAAGATGGAAAGATCTCTCACTTTCTCCTGTATCCTGTTGGAAAAGCTATGTTGTGGCCCTACGGACTGTCCGGAAGGGGGCTGTGGTCTCTTACGGAGAGACTTGGAGAGCCACCCGCCCCTCACAAATAGCCACAGTGTCTGTAGGCTATGGGGACGGTTTTATAAGAAATGCGGGAACAGTAAAAAAAGTCCTGTTTAGAGGGGAAAAAAGGCCGGTGAGAGGAGCTATTTGTATGGATTTTTTTATGATGGATCTGACGGATTGCAAAGGCCCTCCGGTAAAGTTGGGCGAAGAGGTGGTTATTTTTGGACGGCAAAAAAAACAAGTTTTGTCCCTGGAAAAACAGGCTGAAGTTTTGGGCACAATCCCTTATGAGCTGTTGTGCCGGATCGGCCCAAGGGTTGAGCGAATCTACAAAAATGGATAAATATAACCTTTGTTTGGCTTGAAATTCATATTAGTCCCTGTTGTTTTTGTTAAAATATGTTAGAATCAGGAAAGCAGACCGACTTTTCTCTTTTATGAAGGCGAGAGGTCTTTTGTTAAAATAAGCCTTAGGCGGTGTGGGATGTATAAAAAAGCTCTAATCAGTGTTTCTAACAAGAGAGGACTAAAGGAATTTTTAAAACCTCTCGTTCAGCAAGGTTTAAAGATAGTTTCTACAGGTGGCACAGGGCAGTTTTTAAAATCAAAGGGTTTTGCTGTTCAGGATGTTGAGGGCTTGACGGGTTTTCCAGAAGTTCTCTCAGGGCGAGTCAAAAGCCTTCATCCTCATATTCATATTTGCCTTTTAGCCCGCCATTGGAAAAAAGAGGATCAGGATCTTTTAAAACAGTATGGCCTGGAGCCTTTTGATTTGGTTGTGGGGCAGGTTTATCCCTTTGAAGAGCAAGATCCTTATCAAGATGAAAAAGAGCTTGCAGAATGGATTGATGTGGGCGGGCCGGCCTTTTTGAGAGCGGCGGCTAAAAATTATTTCAGTGTCACAGTGCTTTGCTGTCCAGAGGATTATTCTAAAGCTCAAAAAGGAACAGATTTGCAAGGGAGAAAGCTTTTAGCCAGTAAAGTTTTTGAAAGGCTTTCCCGTTATGACGCCACTATTGCAAATCGGCTCAAACAAAAAGAACTCTATCAAAAAAGAGATCCCGCTATAGAGGCCCCACCAGCTTCTATAACCATTAAGGGAAGTTTTTTCAAAAGTTTAAGATATGGGGAAAACCCTCATCAACAGGCTCATTGGTTTACTCGCTCTCAGCAGGGCCTTCATTCCGCTATCCAGCTTATGGGGAAAGATCTATCTTATAACAATCTTTTGGACTTTCAAACTGCTGTTTCATCAATTAAAGGTTTTAAAGAGCCTTGTGCTGTGGCAGTCAAGCACAACAATCCTTGTGGAATGGCCTTATCTCATTCTATTTCTATGGCTGTAGAGCAAGTTTTAAAAGCCGACCCTCTAAGTGTTTTTGGAGGCATTTTGGCTTTTAACCGCCCTTTGGATCTTTTAGCTGTCGAAAAGCTCTCTAAGGTTTTCTTAGAGGGTTTAATAGCTCCGGACTTTTCCTCATCCGCTTTGGAAAATTTAAAAAACAAAAAAAAGCTGATAGTGTTAAAATGGCCAGAGATGTTTTCTTTCTCCGGGGATAAAAACTCTTTTACTGAAATCATGGGGGGATTTTTAAGTCAAACAAGGGATTTTGTGCCCTACTCTTGGTCTGAAAATTGGAAGTTGATAGGGAATCCGCCATCGGAAGAGCAAAAAAAAGATTTGCTTTTGGCTTGGAAAATTTCTGCCCATTTAAAAAGCAATGCCATTGCCATTGTGAAGGGAGGGCAGTCCTTAGGTTTAGGTATGGGGCAGGTGAGCCGTGTTTCGGCTGTGCGTTTAGCACTTCAAAATTTAAAGGAGTTTCACCCTGGCAGAGCAGAAGATCTGACTTTGGCCAGTGATGGTTTTTTCCCTTTTCCCGATTCTATAGATTTGGCAGGCCAAGGGGGGCTGTCTTGGATCATCCAGCCAGGAGGTTCTCTTCGAGATAAAGAGGTTTTAAAAAAAGCAAAGGAGTGGAATATTAATATGGTTTTAACAGGCCAGAGGCATTTTAAGCATTAAATGTTAATTCCTGCCGAGGAGTTTTTTGTGGTTTGAAAATTCCAACAGGAAAGAGAGAAGGATATGTCTGAATCAAAAAAACTTTTTCTTATCCGCTCCGATGGGCAAATTTTAGGACCTTTTGACAAAGAGGAAGTGATTCGGCTCATCAAAAATGGCCAGATCTCCACTTTTAGTGAAGTGGCAGAACCTTTCAGCATTTATCACTATTTGCGAGATCATTCTGATTTTAAAGAGGCCATTCGCTCTATGGATGTTTCTGACCGACTGACCAATTTTATTACTAAAACCGCCCGGCGGATCCAAACCTTTTCTCAAACACAAAAAAGCAGAACAAAAACTGATACAGCAAAGATAGGAGAAACTACTGAAGGTGGGAAAAAGGAGCTTTCTATAGAAGAAAGGCAATCGGCCCAAAAAGTTGTGTATGAAGTGCAGGCCACAAATAAGGATCTGCTAACTGGTGACTCCCCTTATCAACCATCGGAACAGGGGGAGCTAATTGTCAGGAAAAAAGTAAGAGCTATTGTCAAAATCAGCTGGAAAATCATTATATTTTTAGCTTTGTCTTTAACAGCTTATATTGCCTATAAAGAATTTCTCTCTCCTTTACGAGAAAAACAAACTATTAGAGAAGATTTTAAATCCAAAGGCTTAAGTTTTTATTCTGCGGGGGATTATAAAAAAGCCTTGCCTTACTTTGAGAAAGCTCACTCTGAAGACATTTTGACAGATGAGGAAAAGATCATTCTTTCCAGCCTATTGCTTCAAGATGGCCAACTGCAAAAAGCCACTTTGATGGCTAATGAAATTTCAGAAACTGTTTTAACTGATCGCTCTGAAGGTTTTTTACTGAGGGGTTTGTTGGCCTTTTTCCAATCTGATTTTTCTTTGGCAGAAAAGCATTTTCAGATAGCTTGGGATAAGATGAAAGATCCTTTGGCTTTGCTCAATTTATCTGTGTTGGAGTTGAAGAGGGAAAACAGCTCCAGGTCTCTTTCTTATTTAGAACTTTTAATGAGCACAGGTTATGAAAGATCTATTGTTTTTTATCTTAAGGCATTGAATCTCCTCCAACAAAATCAAACTCAAGCTTTGATTTCCTATATCAATGATAGCTTGCTTTTAGGCCAAAGTGTGAAAATACTCAGTGAGTATACGCAGGAGCTTTATCTCATTTTGGCCTATTCCTATATGAGAGAGCAAAGGCAGGAGGATATGGGGCGAGCCATTCATAGCCTTTTAAATGAAGATCCTTTTTTTGAGAGGGAGTATAAATACAGCTCTTTTACAGCTATTAAAAGTTTGGCTTGGCAGGAGCTTTACCCCTATTGCCAAAGCCTTTTTAATTGGGATCCACAAAACAGCCAGCTCAATGCTTTAAATGGTTTTTGTTATTTAAAAACTGGTCATTTTGAGCGAGGGGCCAAATACATTGAACAGGCAAAAAACAGGAGGCCGACAGCTCTGTTTCTTTCTCTTTATGCTTATCTTTTGATTTTGCAAGAAAAGAGCTTGCAGGCGGAACAGGTTTTTTCCCTCATAGATTATGACAGTTTGGATCAAACACAAAGCTTGCCTTTGATTTTAAAGGCTCATCTTTTTGAGCAAAAAGAGGATTGGCTGAGAGCTTTGGCCACATGGCGGGAACTGCTTGCCCTCTTCCCAGATCATTTGTCAGGCTTGGCTGGAGTGGCTATTTGCAGTTATAAACTGAAGGATAAATCCACAGCAGATATATTCAGCAAGCGAGCGTTAAACCAATACCCTTACCATAAATCTTTACTCTTTTTAAAAGCCAACGAACAGTCCTCCTACTGAATTTTATTAGCTGAACTTCTAAAAGTTTGGAATCAGTCACTTCTCCTGAGTTGATCTCAATAGAAACTGTATTAGGATTTTTTCTTTAAAAGATAGTCCATAACTTTGTCAAACTTGCTATTCAGCTGATCAATCTTTTTGTTTGTATCTGTTATATGATTGCTTAAAGTCTCTTTTATGTGACCTATGTCTTTACCTAAAGTCTCTTTTATGTGACTTATCTCTTTATTTAAAAGCTCAAACTTATGGCCAAACCTTATAAAAAAGAAAAACAAAACACCAAATAAGAGAATGCTCTCAACACTAAAACCTAAAGAAACTAAAACCGATAAAAAGTTTGCCATACCCCCATTATATGAACACCGGGTTGAATGTCAAGCTTTTCGTGAAAATGCCCAAATATTCAGCCAGAATAGGGTTTTTGAGGCTTATTTGGAGGTTGGGGAAAAAGTAATTCCAAAGTTATATCCGTCAAATCTTTAAGAGCTTGGCTGGATTTTTCAACTAAGACTCGTTGCCTTTCAATCAAAGCTTTTGTATTTGCCCATGCAGGGGTTGAGAAACATAAAAGGATTAAAATCAGCAGTTTTATATTGTTCTTATCAGCTGATTGGCCAAGAAACTAAAGTCTTTTTATAAATCTCATTGCAAAAAAAAAGACAACAAATCCAAAAGCTAAAAAGAGAACAATAATCAGCCCCCAAATCACCACTAAAAACAGAACATAAATTAGAAAAAAAGGAGTTTTAAAAAATGAAACAAAAAAAGTCATACCCCCTTATGAACCATGAGCATGTGTAAAAAAAACCTTTTTTTTGAAAATTAAAACTTTTTATTTTTTTGCTTTTACTTAAGTAAATGAAACTTTGTTAAGTAAATAAGATTTTACTACAAAAAGTTTTTTGCTTTACTTAGTAAAACTTTACTATAAACTTATTTTAGAAAAATTTTATTGCAGTAAAGTTTTTAATGAGCAAGGTTATATTGGATCTTTGCTGGCCACGGTTCTTTTGTTGTGTGGATTGGTTTTGAGTTATCTCTTTACTTTAAATCTCAGCCTATAGTTCCGCAAAAAAACTAAAGAAAAGTGCTTTTTAATAAGTTTTTTTGAAAAGAATCCTTGTTTTCAGGGAGAAAAATTTTCCTGGATTCCCGTTTTCACGAGAGCCCAAAAGCTTGGGGGGCTTTTGGGCAAAGTCTATATGTGTTTTTTAACAAGATTTATGAAAAGAACCTCTGTTTTTATGAGAGGACTGGTTTCATGGGAAGGGCTTGTTTTAGAGGATTGAGGCTTGCCGGGAAGCAACCGGAAAAAGTTGGCAGGAGCTAAAAAACATGGCCCCCTTTTTTATAAAGATTGCTCTTTTTTAACTGTCTCAATGTAATCCATCATTCGTTTTTTTGAATCTTCTTTTAAAATGTCTTTTTCCTGAAAAAGAGCTAAGTCCTTCCGGGCTTGCTCATACAGCTTTTGGCTTAAAATATGATTTAAATAAATATGAATTAGGCTATCACTTTGAATTTTATTTTCCACAATATCTTCCCTCAGTTCCTTTAGGAATGAAGCCGAATGCTCTATCAAACCATGACTCCTCAAAAAAACATAACTATTGAGGCGAAAAGAGGCTTTATCTTTTTTATTTTCAAAAGCCGTTTTGTTTTGGATAGCCCGATTAAGAATATTGCAAAAAAAGCCAACTTCTGGAATGCAGGTTTCTTTGAGTTTTTTATCAGAAAATCCAGAATATTTTTTAAACACTCGACTCTTTTTTCCTGTTTCAAACAAATAATTTGGGGCTAAGTTTTCAGGAGTCATTATACTACCAAGGAAAAAAGTTTTATCCCCCCTATAAGCCAACTTAGGCAAAGTGAGAGTGTGAGGCCCTAACTGATTGGTTTTGGCAATTTTGGACATCATTTTTTCAGAAAAGATCTGAATCATATCTATATCCTCTAAATGATGAAAACCCAAAGCCTTAAAATAAGGCTGGAGAAAAGAATTAAAAAATCTTTTCTCTAAAAAACTTTGTGGCAAGGGGGAAAGGCTTGCGACAATAGCCAGATCCTGCCCTCCTATCCTGTAAAGCCGAGCATGAGGAAATACTTTGTTAAGGGTATCTATCATAATTCGTAAAGTGTCTATATCAATACTGTAAAGTTGGGCCCACTGGACCAACACCCCATCTTCAGCCAAAGAGTTTTTTACCAGCTCATAAAATTCCAGAGAAAATACATTTTCCACACCAATCACCCAAGGATTAGAAGGTTCTGAAACGATCAGATCAAACTTTTTTCTGGTTTTTGTAAAATACTTAAAACCATCCTGTGCTATAACTTTGGCTTTAGGATTTTCCAACAGGCCAAAACTATAGGAAGGCTCGCGTCGCACATTGTCTACCACTTCAGGAGCAATCTCTAAAACAGTCACATCCCGGCTATCCTCTAAGTGAGCCAAAACTCCTGCTGTTCCCCCTGTGCCCAAACCAATCACAGCTGAGGAAAGCCCCTCCGCCCTTTCCGGTGCATAAAGGTAGCCCAAACCAGCCAGCAAAAACATGGTAGAAAAATCTCCCACAGTGTCGGCAATGGCTTTCCCATTCACCACATAAGAAGCCCCGCTATACTCTGATGAGGGGAAAAGAGCTTTTAACTCCGGACGAGTTTTTTCATTTTTTCGCCCCAACAAAGTGACGGAAACATTAGGCCCATCATTAAAATAAAGAACAGAGCTTTGATGATTACTTGGAAGGGAAAAAAGTTTTTTGAAATGAAAATTCATAGGACTTCTGATCCTAAAATAGCCTAACTCATGGCCTGAGCGATCCCAGCCCGGAAGTAAAAGAAAAGAGATGGCCAAAATAAAAGCAAGACCACCAGCCCATAGTCTTTTTTCGTAAAGAGCAGAGAACAAAGCTAAAGCTGACAAAAAAACAAGATTGATTTTAAACAGATCGTCTAAATCAAAAATATAAAAAGCCAAATAACCAATGCCAATCGTTCCAAAAACAGTCCCTAATGTGTTGGAAAAATACAAGAAACCACAAATCGAACCAAAAGTTCGCTCATCCTTTTTTAACAGAGCATAGCATAAAGGGAGAAGTCGCCCCATAAAAAAAATGGCCGGAAAAAGGGCTAAAGCCGAAAAGAGATAAAGAAAAACCTTAAAAACAAAATAGTTAGAAGGGATAGAGAGCAAACTCACCCGAATATGGCTGATCCATATTGACCAGTAAGGAGAAAAAACATAAGTCAAACCCAAGAGAACCAAGCTGATTAAAATTTGCCTTATAAAAAAACTTGTTGAAATTTTATGACTTTTGACCGTTAAACTTCCAAGGGCCAAGCCCCCCACAAACAGAGACAAAATAATGGGGAAATTATAAACCCCCGGCCCACCACTCAAGTTCAATAAACGGACAAACAAAAGCTCAAAAGAGATAACAATAGCCCCACAAGCAAAACCAAAGAAAATATAAAACCAGTTGGGGATCCGTGAAGGAAGGGAAGAAATTTTTTGCCTGAGCACCGGCCCCTTCAAATTGTTGGCCATAAATATCAAACTGGCGATCAGGTTGATCCCTCCAGAGAAAATTAAAGTCAACTCCAAACCTATGAGGGGAAGAAGGAAAAAACCCGAAAGCAGGACTCCAAGAAAAGCCCCCAAACTGTTCCAACCATAGATTTGAACATGAGTGGGATTGATCTCCTCATGTTTCCCCGGCAAAGTGGCTGTTAAAACCGGGAGAGAAGCCCCCATAAGAAATGTAGGCAAAAACAAAGCCAAAAAGGATACAAAAACATCCATTAAAAGATGAGGGGGGGAATGAAAGCTCAAACTTTTTAAAGGTTCAAAATAGATATAAAAAACAGAAATATAAAGAGCAGTGACTAATTCTAAAAAACCATAAACTTTTAAAAGGCGATGGCGGGTCCATGGCTTTTCCGTAATTTTCCCAAACACATAGTAGCCCACAGCCAAACCCAATAAAAAAACAGCAATCACAAGGCTTATGGAGAGGGTGTCACTTCCCACTAAAATAGTCAAATATTTTTGCCAAACCACTTGAGCACAAAGGGAGGCCAGGCCAGTTAAAACTGTGGCCAAATAGGCCATAGACCGGTAAGAAACAGAGGGAAAAGTTATTGGGGAAAATTTAAACCATTGCATAAAAAACCTTGTATCATAAAAAATTCTTTTTAAAAGACTTGAAGCTTTGCATAAAACTCCCTATCCCGGATTTTTTTAAAACAGCCGTTCCGCATAAAAGCAAGTGCAAAACAAGAAAACCCGCAACCCATTCCAGCCCTCCAGAACCAAAGCCGTAAGAGTGCAAACCTGCCCCTAAAACAAAGTTCACCCCATACCAAGCCATAATCACTGTAAAAAACATCATTACCGCACCCACAGCCATACCAAAAGGGCCTATCCAAGCCACCAACCTCCCATGGAGTAGGCTCAAATAAGATAAAAGGCTGACCAAAGCCCAAGATTCTTTAGGATCCCAGCCCCAAAAACGCCCCCAGGAGTAATCCGCCCATATCCCTCCCAGAACAGTCCCACCAGCTAAAAAAACCACCCCCCACTGGATAGAGCGATAAATGGAGGGAAATATTTTTTGAGACCAATCGGGCTGATTTTTAAAAAGGGAAGATATTAAAACCATATCCCCTAAAACAAAAGCCAGAAAAAAGAAGGAATAGCTCATAGTAATTACTAAAACATGAGTCGCCAACCAAAAAGAAGATCGCAAAACAGCCTCTAAGGGTTGCAGGCTTTCATCTAAAATTTCTGGAGACAGATGAGTGAGGAAAAGGCAAAAAAAGGCCAGAAAAGATCCAGCAATAAAAGGAAGTCTTGCCCCTCTTAAATAAAACAGAGCACCGGCAAGAAAAGCCACCCAAGGCACCCAAACCACCGTCTCATACATATTGGAAACGGGAGGGCGAGACATAATATAAGAGCGAAGGATCAGGCCCCCACTGTGAGAGGCAAAGCCTATAGCTGTTAAAGGGAGAGTCCATTTAAAAAGATCCATCCGCTGGAAAATCAAAAGCACTGGTAAAGTCAGCAAAAAAAGAAGATAAAATATCCAAGCCTTTTTAAAAGGATCAAAGCGATTATAAAATAACTCTGCTGAAATTTTATGGGAAAAGCTTTGCCCCTTAAGGCTTATTTTTTGAAAATGCTCCATCTCTTTTTTAAAGGACAACAAAAGAGGGGAAGGCTTTTTTCCTCCGGCTATTAGTGAAACCGACGGTTCTTCGGGAATTTTTTGTTTTGGCCAGTTTTTATCTGAAAGAGTATGTGAAACCGCTTGAACAACCAGCCGGCTGTAGGCAGAAAGCAGTTTTTTAAATTGCTCTTCCACCGGGGGGCTCATTTCCGGAAGACTTCGCCAGGCCTCTTTTTCAGCCTGTAAACGGATGAGAGCACCGGACAAAATGGCAGAATAAAGAATAAGCCTTCTCTCTAACTTTTCCAATTTTTGAAAATAAGGCTCTAAAGGCTCTTCCCTTTGCCTTAAGTTTTTTAATTCAGTGAGTTGAAGGGCCAACCGGGGGTGGCTTTTTAATATTGCGGGTGGGAAATGTTGAGGTTTTAAAGGGAGTTTGAGAGATTTTTTTATAGCTGTCTCCACTTTTATCAGCTCTGTTTCTTCCCAAAGATCGGGGGCCAAAAGCCAAGACAAAATGATCTCTACAGCCGATCGCCCTTTGTAGCTCTCTTTACCATAAATCTCTCTCAAGACTTCACGAGCCAAGCTGTCAAAAGGCTTAACTCGCCCGCTGTCTTGCAGGGGGAGAACCGACCAAAGCCTTTGGGCCTCGGAGAGCTCCTTATGAGCAGGCGGGCTTTGGCAGGATAGCAAAACAAAAAATAAAAAACTGTAAATGAGTTTTTGAATCATAACTTAGGGCTTTCTTTAACAACTGCGGTCCGCTTTTGCAAGGGAAGAAAAAAACTCTACTTATTCCTCCGTGAAAAAGCTTGTTAAAAAGCCCACTGGGCTTTTTAACTCCCGTGAAAACGGGAATCCAGAAAAGCTTGTTCACGGGAACAATACCTTAGCCCCTCATGCTGTGGCTTTTGCTTATGCGATAAAAAACAAAAGGTTTTTCACAAGCTCACGAGTTGTTAATAAAATCTTGACATTGCGATAAAAAACAAAAGGTTTTTCACAAGCTCACGAGTTGTTAATAAAATCTTGACATATTGAAAAAATCTGTTCATAATGATTTTTTAATCTAAAAATTACATAAAATTAGGAGTTAAGGATGAGTTTTAGGATTGCTTTTTTTATCTTAATTTTAATTCCAGCCCCTTTTATAGAGGCCAAATCCAGAGATCCAAAGTCTATGCGGTCCTCAAAAATTCCACCCCTTCCACCCCATAAAAAGGAGAGTGTTTTAAACCATCTCGAATTTCGAACTTCGGGAGTGAGCCTTGAATTTCATAAATGGCCAAAACCGGAAGAGAAAGAAAGAATTATCCGGTATATGAAAGAAAAATCTTTAATAAAGGCAAGAGAGTTCTATTTAGCTCAAATTTGGTCTTTTAGGTGGGAAGGCCGTAAGACAACAGATCCAATGACTGCTATGTTAATTTGCATTGATTTTCCTCGGTCTCAGTTTCCCTCTGTAAAACATTGTGTTATGAATAACCCTTCTCGTCCTAAAGGAAGGGAAATGGTCTCTTCCTCCTATCAAGCTCAAAAGCCTTTACTGTGGGCTGAAAATATTCCTTTACTACCTCCTCCTCGAAGGCCACAATTCAGCCAAAAGTCGAACCAATGTAAAATAGTTCCAAAATTTTATGGTCTTCCTGGGCAATATTGGGCACAGGATATGATTGGCGTCGATCTGCTAAAAGAGATCTTGCCTAATAAAAAAAAAATCAAAATTTAGTGACAGCTTTTGATAGAGGCTATGATGATATGGGGAATTGTTTTGATAGCCATGGCATGTGCACTACAAATCTGATAAGTGCCCCCGGCCAGCAAGCGGTTCTCCCACCTATAGGGGTAAATTTTTATCATGTAGACAATATCCGATCACAAAGAAATGAATGGCTTTTGGCAAAAAGAGCTTGCGAATCCTTTGCCCGTAAATGCAAAAACTTCCCCTTAAGTAAGGAATGCCAAAATCTTGACTGCAACAGTATTTTTCCCTCATTTATCAATTACTCTCGGATAATGACAGGACCAAAACCAAGTTGGCGAAAACACAACCAGCAAATAATACAGTCTTTAGAAAGGCTTTTAAAAAATCCTCCAAAAAGCACGAAGGATTGCAAAACAAACTTTTGGTGGTCTTATATTGCAAAGGTTTGCCCTTTTTTTGAAGATGGAAAACTCTCACAACAGGAAAAACAGAAAATAAGAGAAAAAATAGATAATGCAAAACATGTTTTAAAGGATACAGATTATGAGGTTTTTAAAAGCCTGGCTCCCCATAGTATTGTCATTTTAGCCTCTGGGAATTATGGAGAAAGATCCATCTGGCCCATAGAGGCCCAAGCCTCTAAGGAGTTAGGAACTATTCTTGTAGGAAGTATGGATCCTAATGGGGACAAAAGTTCCTTTTCCCAAGAAGATGAAGAACTGGTTATCCTGGCACCAGCTGGAGAAAATATCTACTCTGCCAATTCTAAAGGCCAGCCTATAAAATTTGGTGGCACCAGTGCCTCAGCCCCATTGGTGACGGGAAGTCTTGGAGCTTTTGAATGGCTATCCGGCTATCATCCTAAAGCTGAAGAAGCTAAACTTCTTTTGGAAAAAACTGCTGTCCCCACAAAATATTCTAATGATCTCCCCAGAAGAAACGGTGCCGGAATGCTCAATGCCTACAAATTAGGAATGGTGGGGCAAAAATTAAAAAAACTTTGTGGGAAAAATCTTTCTTGTTTTAAGCAAAGGATTAAAGATCCTAAAACTTACGATTTTCCTAAAGAGCCTGGGTTAGAAGAAGAGATAGAAAGTGCTTTTCCGGAGTGTAGATTTTTTTCTTGTGATGAAATTAATCAAAACACCTGTCAAGATAAAGCTTCAGTCTTTAAAAAATTGAGGCAATCGGCCCTTTTGCAAGCCAATGATAAGGATTTGTGGGCTTACTTGGCTTGTATTTATAAATCCAACGGTTTTTTATCAGCCAGTCAAGCAGTGGAGAAGACTTATAAAGCTCTTTTAGAGGGGAAAGGTAATAAATGGGACAAGTTTTGTAAAAGAGATGCGGATTGTGTTTTGGTTTCTGATTGTCAGAATCCGGACCAGTTTATAGCGATATCTCAGGAATCGAAAAACATGTATTATGCCACAGAATGCACGAGGAATATGTGTGGAGATCGTCTAAAGTGTGGTTGTGGTCCTGGTAAAAAGAGAATTACAAAGACGAAAAATAATACTTCTTTCACTTATTCCAGCAAGTGTCGTAAAAACAAATGCACTCTTAAAGTCCATAAGAAACCGATAGAGATTTTACCGGAAAACACTTTAGAGGGAGAAGAGCTTGAACCCGATAACTCTTCCACTGGACAGAGATAATAGGTTTTTTAGCAAATTCTGTGTGGATGAAGAAAAGTCAAAAATAGAGTAGTTATTAGATAAGTTTTGATTTTGTTTGTAAGAAAAGCAAGAGAAAAGAGGCTTACTCTGTGCCGTCCACTACATGTTTGATTTTTTGCTCATTATTGATAGTCCAAACATCATTACTTTTTAGCTTAGCAGTGGCCACGGCTAAAAATTTATTATCTTTAGCTCCTAATTTATCGACACCCTCAGTAGAGCCTGTGATGACTGTGCCTATATCAGTCGCCGCCGCTACAGAAGTAAGTCCCCCTTTAATTTCGCAATTTACACCACTAAAATAAGAAGAATATGTTGTGGTGATTGTCGTAACAGCTCGAATCGCCGCGGCACAAGAACCTGTAGCTGTGCCCTTGCAAATACGATCAAAATTGGTGCATTCAACAACATTTAAACTATCGGCTAAAGGGTTTTGCTTTAGATTCCCTTCATCTTTTTTTATAATTGTTGAGGCAATATTTCCAAAACCCACATCATAATAATAAATTCCGGAAGGGGTGGCCCCCACCGCTACTAAATTTTCGTGATAGGTGTTCCATGTTTCATAAAAGCCCTTTTCCGCATTATAAACATAAGATAAGGAGTGTTTGGCCTCAACACTACGGGCTTTATGGACTTGAGCCTGCTGAGACCTAATCCCCACAACAGATAAAGTCCCCACTACGGACACTGTAGTTAAAAGCTCAACCAAACTAAAACCTTTTTTGTGCAAAAACATAAAACACCTCTAACTAATAGCCCTTATATTTTTCTGAAGGTTTTTCTCCGGGAATCATCAAAGGTTTACCTGGGGACGCGGGAGCCCTATCCAGCCCCCCCTCTTTCTGTTTTTGAAACAGAACACCAAAGGCCAAAAACATAGCTAAAACAGCCACAGCCGATACAGACAGAGCGGATTGAGCCCAACTCTGGGACCGGCTGGAAACCTGTTGTTTTGTTTTCTCTTCCTTGGATTTACGGTAATCATTTAAAGAGATAGGCTCCTCAGCATTCATATTAAAACGAGAGGGATGAGATGCTCCTTCTGATTTATGAGCTGAAAAATCTAAAATTTTCCCTCTTTCTTTATTTAAAAAAGGTTTTTCTTTTGTTTTCAAATAGTTGGACATATAATAGACAGAGGAGGTAGTAGGAGCTGAGGGTTTTTCGTCTAAGACAAAAAACTCATTATCTGAAGCGGCTTTGCTTGTCCTTTGAGATAGCTGTTTTTTTTTGCGATAATTCACTAAGGATATCACCTGGTTCTTTTTACTCATAATCCCTCACTTGAGATTTAGGACAATCCTTATCCTCCTGTTAGAAAAAAGCCCTGTCCTTTAAGCCCCTCCTGCTGGTGTTTTATAGCCCTTCAAAAGCCAAAAAAACCGGCAAAAATGGCAAGCCTTCCACAATGTCTTGGCTTATATATAAAAATCGGCTTTTTTAGCCCAAAACTAAAATTTTTTTTTGCTTTTTTATAAAAAAATCCTAAAATGAGGGACGAGCTGTATGAAAATCCTTTTATTTCTTTTATGTTTCCCCTCCTCGTCCGCTTTTTCTGAGGCCAAACAAGAGGAAAAGGCCAGCATAGCCCCCTCACAAGGGCTGAAAGATGAATCCCCCTCAGATCTTCTAAAAAAGCCCTCAAAATCCTCTCCTGATTCCATAAAACCCACAAAACCAGAAAAATTAAGCACTATTCAAAAGAAAATTAAGGATGTTTTTGAAGATTTTTTGGAAATTTTAGAAACAGAACCTTTAGAATCTGAAGAATATGCCAAAGCGGTAAAGTTTTTAGAAAATTCCCTTTATAATGAGGCCAATTTTGACACTTTAAAGCTTTTATCTAAAGTCTATGGTGAGAAAAACGACCTCCAAAACCAAATCAATGTTTTAAAGATCCTTTCTGCCAATCATCCTAATAATCCTGAATCTTTTTATCTCTTGGCTTTAAGTTATCACAGTCTTTATTTAAACGAAAAGGAAAGCAAAAAAGAGAAAAAATGCAAAAAAAAAGCTAAGGAAAAATGGAAAAAACTTTGTCGCCATCTTCCCTTTAAAAAAGAAATGTTCAAAAAACAGGCTATTGAAAGCCTCAACAAAGCCTTAAAGAAAAATCCCAAATACACTCTGGCTTATGAGGCTTTGATGAACCAGCTTATGATTAAAGACCCTAAAACTGATGAAGATATACACACAAAGGAGTCTTTATCTGTAGTTAGAGATATGATGAAAATTTTGAAAAAGAAGGAGTATTACATTCATCTGTGCAAAGCCTACTACGACAACAACTTTTTAAAACAGAGCCGGAGGGCCTGTGTTCGAGCAGTCAAAAACAATCCAAAAGACCCTTTAAGCCATTATATTCTGGCTTTAATTCATCCTAAAGATACTGACAAATGGTTATTGAAAATAGCTAAAAAATTTAAAGAATCTTTTTTTATCCAATACAAAACCGCCCTTCATTTTATGAAAAAGGACAGCAAAATAGCGGCTACTCTTTTTGACTCCGCCCTATCCATTCAGCCAGACAATATAAAACTCAATCAACTTATGGCTCACTTCTTTTTTGACAACAAACAGGAAGAAAAATCATACAATCGGTTTTTAAAAGCCTGCCAACTGAGTGAGGGGAGGTTTTTAAAGGAATTCCGGCTGGCCGGTAGGACTTTAAGAAGTAGACAAAAGCCAGATTTGGTTTTGAAGTTTCAAAAAGGCATACGGCAATGCTATGAAGAGGCCAAACAAAAAAAAGAGGAGAAGAAAGCCACCTCCTCATGAATAAAAAGTTTTAAGCTACTCTTTTAAGAATCTTTTTTTGTTTTTTAATTTGTTCTTCCCTTTGCTTTTTTAAACTCAAGCCGTATCGCTCCATCTTCCTGTAAAGTGTGGCTCTGGCTATTTTGAGGGCATTAGCGGCTTGCAAAATATTCCCATTAGAGTTTTTAACTGCTCTTTTGATGGTCTCCTCTTCTATCTCATCTAAAGCTAAACCTGTTTTTCTACCCATAGGCAGTTTAATGAGCCTTTCTGAAAGTTCTTCTTCTTGAATGTATTGGTCAATTTCCTCTAAGGTGGCCCACTCTTCCTCAGAATAAACCAAAAAATCACACTGGTTCTCTCTGGCCAACCTTTGAGCCTTTTTCATTTGAAACTTGTTTCTGCCTACAAAAATGATTTTGGCTTTTTCTGTCCGCCCATTGAAATTGGCATTGTTTTTAAATTTAGACATAGATTAAACTCCTTATAGAAAATCCATTTATATTCTTTTACCTGTCCTTATTATCGGAATTTTTTTGAGGAAATTGAGCTTTAAAGCTAAAAAAACTGATTTTTTTTAAAAAACAAGGATTTTTAGGATTCCCGCTGTCACGGGAACAACTTGTAAAGGCTTTTGGGCAAGCTTTTTAATAAGCTTTGCAGAAGGACAAGCTTTTCTGGATTCCCGCTCTCAAAGGAATTGTATGTGTTCGCGATAGCCAAGCTGAATAGAAAAATGACTTTGAGCTTTGTGAGAACAGTAAGTTTTATGAAAAAGACTTCAGCTCAAATGAGATTGAGATTTAAACTTAAGTTTCATTTTACTGATGAGCTGAATAGCCATCTTTTCATGGGCCCGGCACATTTTTAGCTCGTCTTTTCTATAAGATCTCTGGCTGGGGGTTAAAGAGGCCGTTTCCAACTCCATTTCATAATCCATTTTGTTGGATCGTATCGCTTCCAATTCACGAGTCTGTTGCTTGAAAAGCTTGTTGATTTTTTGAACAGGGGCAATATCTAACCAATCTTTTTTGCTCTTATACCAACCCAACTTTTTTTTAAACCGAGCTTTGTTTTTAGCCAGAGAAAACTCTGGGTGCTGAGTCTCCTCCACATCCAATATGTTTTTCATATTGTTGAGATGAATCATGTCCTCTTCTTCCATCACAGACTCATACTTCCCCGCTGGAGGCAAAATAGATGAGATAGGTCCTGATGAAGGTTTTTCAATTAAAGGATCGCTCATTTTTACTCCTTGTTTTTGAGGCTAAAAGCCTATTAAATAAAAAAACAGAGAAAATATACAGGACTTAAAGCCAATTTGTCAAATTTATGCCAAAAATTTCATAAAAAAGAGGATAAAGCTTAAAAAAGCTTTAAAAATAAGGCTTTGAGCCTGTTCAGAAGCTTTAAAAATCGCTAAAAATGGGCACTATCTCACAAAAAAACTGGCTTATCGGCTGTTTTTTAATTTACATAATCCCTTGTCTCCACTTTTTACTTGCCTACTGAGGGCAGAATACCTACATTGAGCAAATATAAGGAGGCTGGTTATGACAAAATCCTCAAAAACTATCAATAGCTGGGGTATTTTTATTGGTTTTTTTGTAGGTGTTTTGATAGGTTTGGCCTTCAATTACCTGAAAGCCTACCCCCAATACAGCCCCATTGTGGAACAGATCACAGATAATCTCTTTTTCCCTTTTGGAAATCTCTTTTTGCAATCCCTGTTTATGATCATTGTGCCCTTAGTTTTCAGCTCTTTAATAGTGGGGGTGGCCGATATGAGTAATCCCGCCAGTGTCGGGAGGCTGAGCAAGAGGTTGTTTTTATTTTACGCTTTTAGCACTTTGATTGCTATTTTTATTGGGCAGATTTTTATGTCCACTATTCGCCCCGGCAATAGCATCCCTAAAACCAAAGCCGATCAGGCGGCTATCAGTATGCAGGAAAAGATGTCCTCTATAAAGGAGAAAAGCTCCATGGTAGGCTCTTCACTTTGGCCGGGGATTTTAACTAAAATTGTCCCTCGAAACATTATCAATCAGTTTGGCGAAAACAATATGCTGGCTGTAATTTTTGTCTCCCTTTTGTTTGGTTTCAGCCTGCTCTGCCTGCCGAATGGCCCTCCAAAAGAATCTTTCACCCATTTTATGTCGGCCCTGTCCGGCATGTCTATTCTCATTATCAAATGGATTATGAAAACCGCCCCTTTTGCCGTAGCGGCCCTTATCGCCATTGCCTTTTCTGAAATGGGTTTAGATCTAATATATAGTCTGGGAAAATATGTGTTGGCCATCACTGTGGCCATGGCCTGCCATCTTTTTGGAACTTACAGCCTGTTTTTGAAATTTCTTGTTAAAATTCCCATTAAAGAATTTTTCTTAAGACTGGGGGCTGTTTTCACAACAGCTTTTGGAACAAGCTCCAGTAGTGCCACAATGCCCGTGACGATGAGAACTTTAGAGCAAAACTTTGGTGCCCCACGAAAGGTTGTGAGCTTTTCCATACCTATTGGCACTGTGGTCAATATGGACGGGACAGCCCTTTTTGAAGTGGCCGCCGCCTTGTTTATAGCACAAATATGGGGAGTTCCCCTTTCCGTCACACAACTAATTTTGCTTGTGGCTATTGTGTTTATTACCTCTGTAGGCATCGCTGGGGTGCCCGGAGGATCTATCCCTGTTTTAATGTCCTCTATTGTAATATTGGGCCTTCCGGCAGAGGGCATTGCCCTTATTTTGGGTGTGGACCGCCTTTTAGATATGGGGCGAACAGTGGTTAATGTGACGGGAGATTCCATAGCGGCACTTTATCTATCTAAAAAAGAAGGGGTAGATATTTCAGGCTATATAAAAAACCATCCCCGATAACAAAATATGGCTTAAAAAGCAATGTGCTCTTTATTGCTGGGCAGGTGATTTTTTGAAAATAATAAGGCTTGTATGTGCCCTCCTATAAAAAAACAACCTAATGAAAAAAACAAAAAGCCTTTTGGCATTATTTTGTGTTGCATTTCGATTCTTATTTTATCCCTATTCGCCGGAGCTGAAGAGGGGCCTGATAGAGAGGATCTGCACAAAAAAGCTGATTTTTCCCCTATAGAGAGTTTAGGGCCTTTTAAAAAAGATTCGGATTACCGCAAAATTCCTGTTTTTGAGAATTTAGATCTGATTTACAGTAAAAATTTTGAAAGCTTTGCCGGAAAACTATCAGAATGTGCCCATCAAATTGACTCGGAGTTAAGGGATGTCTTCCCCTCTCATCCTTATTTTAGAAAAAATTCTGTGTTTTTCCCCTCTTCACGATGGCAGGTCCCTTTTGCCTCAGCTCAAATTCATCCACTGACTTTTATAAAAATACACCCCTCCCTATCTGTCCATTTTATGGATAATTTGTCTATTTTCCATTGGCCTCAGCTGGCTTTAATCCATGAAATGACTCATATTTATCAGTTTGCTCAAAACTCTCAGCTGGATCGTCGGCTTTGGAGTATCCTTGGGCCTTTATCTTATCGAAACATTTTGCTCAGCTCCTGGATATTAGAAGGGAGTGCCATCTTAAACGAGTCCATCTATGGCTCTGGAGGAAGGCTGTTTAGTGGCTGGGTGAGAGCTTTTGTATTGTCACAAATCCAACAGGGGATCTCTTTAAAAAGATTGTTAAAGCCTTATAATGATCCCTTTTCTATCCGGGAAAAGTATTTGCATGGTGGGTATTTTTTCGCCTATTTGCTCTCTCAAAATCAACTACAGCCGAGAGGCCCGCTTTTTGCCAAAAGTGGGAAGTATTTGCCCATTGGTTTTTACGGCCTGAATGAGGCACTTAAAAGAACTTTCAAACAAAGTTTAGAAACTTTATTTGCCCAATACAAGGCTTATTATTACCCCTTAGCTCAACAGCAAAAATCCTCTCCGGAAAAAGCCATTTTAAAAAGTAAAATCTCTGAACCTATAAATAGTGACAAAAAACAAATTCACTTTTTGATTTCAGACATGAAGTCCCCCCCTCAACTGATTGTTTTTGACAAAGAGACAAGAAAAATCAGGAAAAGAAAAGTCGCACTCCCCTTGGGTAAAATTTTTTACAAACAAGGCCAATATTATTCTGCTGGCAAACAGAGAATAAGCTCTACATCCATTGAATACTCCCTTTTTAAAGAGGGCTTTCAACCGGTGAAAAAATACAACTCCCAATATGTAATGGATTTTCATAAAAACAAGTTTATCGCCTTAGATAGTAGGCAAAGCCTCACTCAAAACTCTCTTTATATAAACAATGTTTTTTTTGATAACAGCCATTCCTCCGCAGTGATGGATCATGAGGGCCGAGCCTATTACTTTAAGCAGGAAAAAGATATCAGAACCCTCTATAGGGATAAAAAACCTCTGCTCAGCCTTAAAACCCATTACAGCTATCCAGTGGAAGCGGATGAAGGGGGCCTTTATTTTATAGGGGCCACAAAATACGGATCCAGCCTTTTTGTTTTTAGGGAGTCGGAGGGAATCTTCCGCCTGAGTTTGTCTGACACCATCAATTCAGCCAGAAAAATCAAAGGGAATGAGTTTTTAATTTCAGAGATTCGCCCTGATCACTATGCGTATAAAATCATTTCCACTCAAGAAGTTCCTGAAATGCCGGTCTCTTACAGCTATTCTTTTAAAAAAAATATCCTCTGTGAGGATACATTTGCTGACACAGAGAAACTGGCCCTTCCCACCCCCCCTATCTCATTAGCGGAAGAGACTCCGAATGAGGAGGAGCTGGCTCTTTCAAACCTCTCTCATTCATTGGTGGAAGAAGCTCCAGACGAGCTATCCCGTTTACTGGAGTTAGAAGAAAAGGGTTGGCCTAAAGATAAAAGCACAAAACTTAAAAATCCTCTAATAAAAAAACCAACACAAAATTATAATTCACTATCCAACCTCCAATTAAAAAACATGTTTTTATCAGCCTATACCGATGTGATAAGCCCCTTAGCACCTCATTTTGCCGGGACCTTTCAATGGACAGATCCCCTGCGATGGAGTGAGCTGAGTCTTTTTAGCCTCTTCGGCTCAAAACAAAAACGGATGGGATTATCCTACAGCTATAAAAAATACCGACCCATTTTATCGCTCTCCTTTATTTATAGTGAAGAGAAACTGAATTTTTTAAAAAAAAGTGACACCTACCGCATTCAGACCTTTAAAGATATTGGCTTTTTGACAGAAGAGGATATGTTTTACTCATCGCCTTTAAAAGATCAGAAAAAAAAGAACTTCCTTTTTTATAGAAGTCGGGCTTTAAATATATCATTAGATTATCCTTTAATTTTACGGCATTATTGGGCTTTGTCTTTATCTAACAGCCTCCAAATAGGTCAAAAACAGTTTAATGATGATAGTAAATATTTTTATATATTGTCCAACAAAGCCAACAACTGGAGAAACTATTTTCAGCACACAGGCAGTTTAAAATACAGCTATAAAAAAAGATACAAATATAGCTATTCCTTTTATCAAAAGAGAATGGCCTCCTTTAGCCTCAACAGCCTTTGGACAAAGCTCAGTCCCCAGCCCTTCCTGAGCTGGAAAACTGAGGGCCATATTATGGAAACCTTGGGGGGGGAATGGTTTTTGTCTCTCAACGGGACAGTGAAAACAAACTTGTGGGATAGATCCCCTAAGTTCCCTCTTTCAAAAATGGAAAACGGCACTATTTTAAATTACAGCAGTTTTAAGCAGGACTTTCAAAATCTATACAAATTGGATTCGCAACTTCTCAAGGCTTTTAATCTCTCCTATTACCCTTTAAAACTGCCTTTTTCTATCCGGCGATGGGCACCTTTAGCTGGCGGATCTTTTTTGTTCACACAAAGGGAAGGGAAAAAAAGTAGAGCCTTCCTCATCCCTTTTGCAGGGATGGAGTGGGAGATGAGTTTTAATGAAAAGACTCTTGTTAGGATGGGCCTTTCTGCAGAATATGTTTTTGAATTTGTAAATTACCCTATTTTTAACTCTGCTCTTAGGCTCTCCCCTCTTTCACGGAGTAAGGACAAGATCTCATTAGCTCCTTTTCATTACAGTTTTTGGCTAAAAAGTGCCCTATAACTCCTAATGAAAAGAACATGTGTTTGCTTAAAATGGCCCCTTTTGAGCCAAATGACACTTTCAATTGAGAAAATTGAGATTTTTTCAAAAAAAAATCTTTACTTTTTATTTTAAATAGAGGATAATGGATATATAAAACCTAACCATAAGGAGTTAATATGGAAAGTTTAGAATATTTTGTCCCTTTACTGATTGTTATATCTTGTGTTGTGGTGACACTGTCTTTTTTGCTTTTAGGAGTAAATGCTATTTTAAACTTAAAGATCAATCCACTTGAGAAAAGAATAGAGGGGCTTGAAGCTGGACAAGCTAAACTTGAAAAGAGAATGGATAACATAGAAGCCAAGCTGGATACTCTTTTAGCACTAATCAAAAGCAAATAGTTTATTTATTCCTCCGTGAAAAATCTGAAAATTTAAGTTTTTTTAGGCTCATGCTGATTTTGACCTTTTTTATTTCCTTCTCCTGTTTTTTAACAAGTGCTGATAAGCCCTTGGCGGGAAAGGCCACTCTTAAAAGATCCTATCATCTGACTGTGGATTATAAAACAGTCCATTTCACAGGCCAACCACAAAAGGCCATGGCCATCAATAACTCTATTCCCGCCCCAACACTTTACTTCTATCAGGGAGAAAAAGCGATTATTCATGTTCAAAACAAAATGGATGTGGAGACCTCCATCCACTGGCACGGTATCCTTTTGCCCAATTTTGAAGATGGCGTTCCCTATTTAACCAGCCCACCCATTCGCCCTGGCCAAACTCATAAGTTTGAATTTATAATAAAGCAGGCTCCAGGGACTTATTGGTATCATTCTCATACAGGGCTTCAAGAGCAAAGGGGGCTTTTTGGAGCTTTTATCATTAAGGAACGAAAAGGCGACACTCCTACTGAGAGAAAAACTCAGCCACAAGAGTTGGTTTTGCTGTTATCTGACTGGACAGATAAAAATCCAAAAGAGATCCTTCGCTCTTTAAAAAGAGGGGATGAGTGGCCGGCGATTAAAAAAAAGGCTTTGCCCAGTCTTCTTGATGTTTTGATGAAGGGGGCTTTTAGGGCACAACTTGATTTTTGGAAAATGAGGATGCATGGGGCTGACATTTCGGATGTCTATTACCCGCTTTTTCTCATTAACGGAAAGCCCATACAAAATTATGAAAATATCTCTTCAGGAAAAAAAGTCCGACTCAGGCTTATCAATGCTTCAGCCTCCACTTATTTTTGGCTCTCTTTTGGGGGGGCGAAACCTCTTTTAATTTCTGCCGATGGTGTGAATGTTCAGCCGGTTTTGGCCAATAAACTTTTGCAGGCTGTTGCGGAGACTTATGATTTTATCATTGATATCCCTAAGGGAAAATCCATAGAGTTTAAAGCCACAGCTCAGGACGGATCGGGGGGAGCTGTAGCTGTAATAGGAAGAGGTCCGCTTTTAAAAGCTCCTGACATTCCCCCCTTAGATTATATTGAGGAAATGAAACGGATGAGCCAGCTCCACAAAGGGCATAGCGACTCTTCCCACAAAGGGCATAGCGACTCTTCCCACAAAGGGCATAGTGATTCCTCTCACAAAGCACATGGTGATTCCTCTCACAAAGCACATGGTGATTCCTCTCACAAAGCACATAGTGATTCTTCCCACAAAGGGCATAGTGATTCTTACCACAAAGGGCATAGGGCTATTCATCATCAAAACTTATCTTCTCATAGTGCAAAAAAAGAAGAAAACTCTTTGATGAAGGATAAAGCCTCTCCTCATCCCCCTTCAAAATCTTATAGCCATTTAAAATCAGTAAAAAAATCCAACTTTTCAAACAAAATGCCCGTTCGGGAAATTAAACTGGATCTAACAGGGAATATGTGGAGATATGTTTGGAGTTTTAACGGGAAAAACCTCTCTGAATCCGACAAAATCCCCATCAAAAGCAAAGAGATCACAAGGCTTATCCTCAACAACAAAACCATGATGCATCATCCTTTGCACCTGCACGGGCATTTTTTCAGGGTTTTAAATAAAAATGGAGATCACTCCCCTTGGAAACACACTGTGGATGTTCCACCTATGGAGACAACGGTTATAGAGTTTCAAGCCGATGTGCCGGGGGATTGGTTTTTCCACTGCCATATCCTTTACCACATGAAGGCGGGAATGTCCCGCATTTTCAGCCAAGGAAATTATAGGGACAACCGGTTGAAAGATTACCCTCTGTCCAAAGTTTTAAATGGGGACAGGCAGTGGTTCTCTTGGGGAGAGCTTTCCCTTTTAGGCAGGATTGTAGAGCTGGAGGGGGTTTTTTCCAACTTCAAAAATAGATTGGCCATTGATGGGGCGATGTCTTATTTGGATTACAACTTTCGCTTTAAAGGTAATTTTGAAGTCACAAGCTCTTATGAAAGATTCATTAGTGATTTTTTCCGGCTTTATGGGGCTGTGGATATAAAAAATCACAAAAAAGATCTTTTAAGCGATTGGGGATGGGAGACCCGTATAGGCTTTAAATATTTCCTACCTTATCTTGTGGATATGGAACTCAGCTTGGGCCACAGGATGAATGTTTTAAATGGCTTTGATGTTTTGGCCCAAGGGACAAATATTCGCCTCGGTTTAGATTATGAGCTGATGATCTTCCCTCGTTTTCATTTTTTAGCGGAAGGATATACCGCTTGGAAGCTTGCTGATTTATTAAAACAAGGGCAAAGTGATGAGGTAGAAATAGAGTATCACCTGGGTTTAGAATACCGGCTGAGCCAATACATTTCCCTTATGGGCCTTTATGATAGTCACTTGGGCTATGGTTTGGGCCTTCATCTCAAGCTATAGCTTGTAAAAAAATCTATATTTATTAGATCGCATACACGAATTAGGCAATCCCTCTGCTGGATACCATACATAAATTCATTTTACTGCGGAAATAATGTCTTGAACTTCTTGAATGGCCATGCCAAAAAAAGCCATATTTTGCTCTAACTGAAAAAGACTCTTGTCAAGAATCTGACAGAGACCCTCTTCCTCCACAAAAGAGGGATGAAACTTGGGCAAATCACTTTTAACCCCTAAAGCCAAGTCGCCCTCAATTAGAGGAGAGGCCAAAAAGCTCTCTTTAGAGTTTTTTATGAATTTCAAAGATTTCTTGCCCTTATCCATAATCAAATCAAAAAGCCCCTTAAAGTGAATTTACTTGAAAATTCTCAAGCTCACGGTTTTTAAAAAATCGTCCGCCTTTTAAAAAAACCTCCTCTTAAGAAAAAAAGCCAACTGAAAGCACAAACTCTAAAAAAGCCAACTTCCTCCTAAAAGGGTTTAAATAACTAATAACCAAAATAACCACATAACAAATTTTCCAAATCATAACGATAGATATGTCGCCTTGTAGTGCCATTTTCTAAACGTGGCTCCATTATGGAAACATAAACTTTTTTTCCCGCTCTCCTCTGCCGGCGAGAGGCTGGCACTCTATTTTGTAAATCTCCATAAGAAGACAAAGCTTGAGCCAACTCCTCCTCTTTATCTTTATGGCCTAGGCCCAGCACATGACCCAATTCATGTATCATCACACTCACATAATCCGCTCGATTTTGAGGGATTCTCAGCCTTGAGCTGGCTGTTTGACGAATAGGTTTTTGTTTTTGAAATGGCTTTAAAAAGAATTTCAGCCATTGTTGCATAACACTACCTATCCGAAACCAAAGATTTTGAGGTTGAAGGCTGGCCAATCGCCTGTTCTCCTGAACTCTTTTTCTGGCCAAGCGGGTCTCCTCAGCATAACTTTCATCATAAAAGAATGGGGTTTTTATATAGTCTGTGACTATATGTCGACTTGCAAGAATATCTGCATCTTTTATCCTACCCTGTCTATCAGGAAATACAGTTGTAATGGCCTGAGCAGACAAAGGTTGATTGTATCGGCTGAGATCTTCTTCAAAAAAAAGCATGTTATTTTGATCCACTGCGGGAGAACCGGAATACTGTTGATTCTGGCTCTTCAAGACAAACAAATCAAAAGGCTCCAGTCCCTCGTTTAAGAGGAAGTCCTCCCAAGTCATATTCCATTGATCCACAACAGAGACAAAAATACGATGGGCCAAAGGGGGCACAGAGTCATGAACATATAAGGGAATGGGAAAATCCTCCCTATCCCAATGAATACCCTCTCCAGTCAATGGATGAATGGGGAAGTCGCAAGAATCTTGTTGCCCTAATAAAAAGTTTCCAGAATTGTCCTGAACAAGGCAGGCCGGCAAAAATCCTGTGAATAAAATCAAAAAAAAGATTTTTGAAAGTTTCTTCATACTTAAATAATCGGAAGAAATCCTCTCCTTTTTTAGCTTTATAAAAAATTATCTTTCTCAATAGCAATGATTGGTGAAAAAGAGTGATTTTTTAAAGCTGTGAAAAAGAGGGAGGGCTATCTCGATTTTGCCTTAGGGCCTCAAATAAAGCAATGGCCACAGTGTTAGACAAGTTGAGAGAACGGACCGGACCTGCAAAAGGGAGCCGGACGGTTTGTTTTTCAAAACGGCGGAGGAGATCCTGCCCCAAGCCTTTGGTCTCTTTCCCAAAAACCAAAATATCCCCTTTTTTTATTTTGCAGTCATAGAGGGGTATTTTCCCTCTGACACTAAAAAACCAAGCTCGCTCTAAAGGGCTTTGGCTCTCCCATTCTTGTAAATTTTTGTAAATTTTGTATTTGAGATGGGGCCAATAGTCCAAACCCGCCCTTTTGAGTTTTTTATCAGTGATTTCAAAAGCTAAAGGGCCGATAAGCTCTAACTCCGATTGAGTCGCCACACAGGTTCGCCCAATATTCCCTGTATTAGAGGGGATCTCTGGTTCCACCAAAGCCACCTTAAACATAAAATAAGCCTCTCTAAAAACCTTTCAAGTGGTTTTATCTTCCTTTTTTTTCCCCTTTGTCCCCTTTGTCCCTCAGAACAGGAAATAAGGTGGAGTCCTTAAGATTTCTTTGATCTGTGAGTATCATCACCAATCGCTCTATGCCTAAGCCCACTCCGCCTGTGGGGGGCATTCCCGTCTCAATGGCATGGAGGAAGTTTTCATCCACAGGATGAAAAGCTGTGGCTGGACTTTCCGCCTTATTTTTTAAAAAATCGGAGGCTTTCCCTCGCTGTTTCTCCAGCCTCTCTCTTTGATCTATGGGGTCATTCAGTTCTGTATAGGCATTGCCTATTTCCATCCCGGCGATATAAGGCTCAAACCGTTCCACAAACTGAGGATCTTTCCGGTGTTTTTTTGTTAAAGGAGAGTTTTCTTTTGGAAAATCAGTTAAAAAAACAGGATTCCAAAAATACTTTTCAGCAGTCAGCTCCAAAGCCAATAAGGCCAAATTGAGCCTCAAGTCCTCCCGAAGATTTTGTTTTTCAGAATGGATAAAAGCTCTCAAATCATTTTGAGGATCTATGCTTTGGACATATTCTAAAAGATCATTTGCTGAGTTGGGGGATTTTTGCCCCTCAGCCCCCTTAACCCCCTCCGCTCTTAATTTTTCTGTTATTTCTTTCAGTTGAGAAAATGTAATATCCCCCTCAGGTCGCTCTTTCGGGGGCAAAGCTTTTAAAAGGAACTGAACCTGTTTTTCTTTAAGCCTTTGAGGAGAGATTTTTTCATTCATAATGTTCCAAAAAAGAGCCAAAAATTCCAAAAATCCTTTTTTAAATCCCTCTAACAGCATTCCTTTTTGTTGCTTATGGATCTCTTTAATCCCCATAATAACAAAAACTTGATCTTTAAATTCTTTTAAACTGATTTTTGCCCAAGGAGGGGAAATATCTAATTCTCTTCCCTGATATTTAAACTTAAACTGCCCTTTGATTTTTTGAGCCACATGACTCACTAACTTTTCTAACTCCTGCATCTGATAATTATAATCCGTATAAGCCTCATAATATTCCAGCATTGTAAATTCCGGGCTGTGGGAGCGATCGATCCCCTCATTTCTAAAATTTTTGCCTATTTCAAAAACCTTCTCAAAACCACCCACAATGAGTTTTTTTAAATAAATCTCCGGCGAAATTTTTAAATACATTTTTTGGTTGAGCCGGCGGAAATGAGTTTCAAAAGGGAAGGCCACAGCCCCACCGTAAAGGGGCTGGAGGATAGGGGTTTCTACCTCTATAAATCCTTTTTCTGTAAGAAACTTGCGGATCTCATAAATAATTTTTGAGCGTGTTTTAAAAACTTTTCGGGCTTTGGTATCCATAATCAGATCCAAATGGCGATAACGATATTTTATCTCTTTATCCTGTAAGCCATGATATTTTTCTGGAAGAGCACCTATTGTTTTGCAAAGCATGGCCAAACTCTGGATGCGAAGGGAGAGTTCCCCCTTTTTAGTTTTAAAAATCAAACCACTGAGCCCTAAAATATCCCCAATATCACAAAGCTTCCACAACTCCCAAGCGGTAATGGCCGTTTGATTGCTATCCTTTAAGGGGTTTTCCGGAGAGAGTTTATTCTTAACAAAATCATCCCTCCGGATATAGCATTGGATCTCCTCGTTCTCGTCAAGAATGTTAAAAAAAGCGGTTTTCCCCATGTCTCTTTTTCTCATAAGGCGACCCGCAATGTGGAAAGTCTTTTCAGACTTCTCCCCTACAGATAGAGCCTCAAACTTTTTGTTTAAATAAAGGATGGAGGTTTTTTCCCTATTCCAAATGTGGGGGTAAGGTTCCACCCCCCGGCTCCGCAGATCTTGCAATTTCCTGATTTTTTCCTGTTGAATGGGATGGGTATTTTCTTCTTTCATGAGCTGGGATTTTTTAATGGCAAAACGGAAGGGGATTTTTTATAAATATCCATAATTTTCCTCAACAGGCTTAAGGCCTGAGTTTTTGGCCTTTGAAATACATTTCTCCCCACAATACTCCCAAAGGCCCCTCCTTGAGCCATGGCATTGATCTCGCTTAAAAGGGATTTTTCCTCCTTAGCTGGCCCTCCGCTAAAAATCACAATTCGCCGGCCGTTAAAAGCGGACTGTATGACATGGGATACCCTCTCACTCAATTGGGCAGAGGGAGTTTTACTGCTTTTATAAGCACTTTCCCATTTTTCAAAAAAATCCTCTGGGGGTTTGACCTTTATAATATGAGCACCTAACTGACAGGCAATATGAGCGGAATAGGCCACAACATCTAAAGCGGTTTCTCCTTTTTTAGAAAGATCCCCCCCTCTGGGATAGGCCCAAATCACAAGAGGCAGGCCCGCCTTTCTGGCAGATCGCCCTAAGCGAAAGGCGTCTTCATACATGGAGTTTCTATCCCCACTGCCCGGATAAATGGTCCAGCCTATAGCTGAACAACCCAGCCTGAGAGCCTCCTCCACGCCAGAGGTGATGGCTGGTAAAGGCTTTTTCTGGTCTTTAAATAGGCTGTCCGAGCTGTTGGCCTTCAGTATGAGAGGAATTTGACCTGCAAACTCCCTCGCACAACTGTCTAAAAAACCAAAGGGGGCCGAATAAGCACTTAAGCCGGCTGAACAGGCCAGCTGGAAGTGATAAGCCGGATCATAAGCCGATGGGTTTTTTGCAAAACTGTTGGCTGGGCCATGCTCAAAACCTTGATCCACTGGGAGAATCAGTAATTTGCCTGTCCCGCCCAGTTGGCCATGGCTCAATATTCTGTAAAGATGGGATAGCACGCCAGGGTTATCCCCAGCATAATTTTTAAGAATATTTTGAACGGCTTTTGTCATTTTTTAGATTTTTCCATTATTCCATTATGAGTAAACAACAATAAAGAACATAATGAAAAAGAATGGGCCGAGTCAAGCCCTTAAGCTCCCTGAAAACAAGTGAATATTTTTTAAAAATTTGCTTAAGAAATCAGGATCTTTTGCCGATACTGTTTTAAAGTGGAGTTTTCATGTTTTTAAAAACTTTTCAAACAGCTTTCAAATATGTTTTTCGGCCTAAAATCCTGTTGATATTTGGTTCATGTTTTTTTTATCTACCGATGAATGGACAGACAAAAAAAATAACCCTGAACCCTCAAAAAGGTTGTATGAATTATTTAGTGAAAAAATACCTCCGGCCTAAGGGCAAAAAAATGGTTGATACTGATCAAGAAGAACTTTATTTGTCCATAAAAACAGACTGTCAAGAAAGCAAAGCAGATGCCGCGGAATGTTGCTCTAACCCTAAGTCCTGTTCGGGTTTGATTTTAGATATTTTTAAACATGCAACCCCAGTTCTCCCCTCCCTTTACAGTGCCTATAAGGGCTATAAAACCAGCGATAAGCTGGGTTCTGGTGAGTTGACTCATGAGGAGGCCAGGGCCAAAACTTGCGATATTCACAATAAAACAGCTATGGGGGGCTATTTGGGAAGTTTGCTCTCACAACTGACTCCTTTAGTAGAAAGCTCTTGTGGGGATGATATCGATGATTGCAAAGAGGAATGTAATGACTACATCAACCGTTTTGAAAAGGATTTTTTCAACTGTTTTAACAGGGCTATCCCTGAAAAATATAACCCAAACAAAACCGGTTTGGGCCGGATCATCACTTTTGCAAAAGAATGTGCAAGTCAGAAGGAAATAGATGATATAGAGATAGATATTAAATTGACAGATACTAAATCAACAGAACCTTATACCTGTCATTTACAAGATGACGGTTCTATTGTTAATGTTGATAAACAAAACATAAACAATTCCCACCATGTTGTGGAGCATATTCTTTTATTGACAAAGGCTTATGCCAACTCCTCAGCTATAAAGGATCAAAAACTGGATCTCTCCAGTAGGTCGGATGAAAGCGAAGTGGTCGCCTGCTCTAAACAAGTGGGCAGGACAGCCTCTACAAGAACGGGCCCAGGCCCCCCCGTCTCCAACCCCGCACTTAAACTTTGTGAACCCATTGTGGATCAGTTGCCCAAAAATCCTCCACCCCTACCTAATCCTACTATCCCTGGCCCCGATACTACTGCTGGTTTTGCTACTGGCCGAAGTACTCTAGGGTCGACAAAAAAGCCCAATCTTTTACTACTACCTCCTGATGATGGTCCTTTAGGAGTAATTGATACTGATGATCTTCCTGATGATCCCAATAAACCCAAACTGAATAATAATCCTCCTCGTTGGGCGGCCAGCACCGGTAGCAATAATGGACCTGGCGGAGGGCCAGGAGGAGGTCTCCCCAGTGGAGGAGGCCCCAGCCTCCCATCTGAGGATTCAGATTATGATTATCCTTATTCCAGAGGGAGTGGAGATATCACTGGTTCTTTTTCAGGAGGTGATTTTTTCCCCGGTGCCCCAGGAGGAAGTTCATCTGACTCTCCCTCTTACGATCGGGACTCAGCTGAAGGGGATGGAGAGCCTCAAGATATGGCTTTTTCAGATACCGAAGACTTCCCCGATGAAGAGGAAGAAACATCAAATGAGGGCAGTATTTTTCATCTGGCCAGCCAAAGGATCCAACAATTCTGTGCCGATCATCAATGTATTAAATAATTTCCATGACACTTTAAGCTATGTTTGATATGAGCTGACATGTTGAAATGAATAGAAAAAATATTTTTTGTCCGTCTTGTTTTTCTGGGTTCCCTTTTGTGGCCCTGTAAAAAAGGAGCTATTCTTGTTTGAAGGCATTTTGCTCACCCCCCAGTGGTTTATGGTGGTTACGTTTTTTATATATGGCTCCTGTATGGGGAGTTTTGCCAATGTTCTAATTTATAGAATGCAAAGGCCAGAGCCTTTAAATCTTTTTAAAAAAAGCCACTGCCCTCAATGTTTTTATGCCATTCCTTTTTATTTAAATATCCCCATTCTTTCCTGGTTCATTTTGAAAGGAACTTGTAGAAACTGCGGGAAGAGCTTTTCTTTTCGCTACCCTGTGGTGGAGTTTTTAATGGCAGGGCTTTTTTCTGCCTTGTTTTTAGCTATAGGCTGGAACTGGTTTTTATTGGAGGCCCTTGTTTTTGCCTTTGCTTTAACTGTGGCCAGCTTTATTGATGGGGATCAAATGATTTTGCCCGATTCCCTCACCTTGTCTGGCATAGTATTTGGTCTTGTAGGGGCATGGCTCAACCCCGATCGTTTATTTTTAGATTCTTTTTTAGGAGTTGTTTTTGGTGGAGGTTTTTTATTTGTAATTGCCTACATCTATTATTGGTTGAGAAAAAAGGAGGGATTAGGAGGAGGAGATATAAAAATGATGGCCTGGATTGGTGCTGTTTTAACTTGGTCCCCTCTGCCTTTTGTAATATTGATGGCTTGCTTTGTGGGCAGTTTGATAAATGTAGGACTGCTCCTGCACAAAAATAAAAAAGTTTTGCAAAGCCCCTTTCCTTTTGGCCCCTATTTGGCCTTTTCTGCCTTGCTTTATATTTTTTTGAAAGAGTGGGCCGAGGGCTTTGTGGCTTTTTTCAGGCCCTTTTCCCTATAAAAAAACTTAGTAAATGAAAAGATCATTTTGAGTCAAGATATAATTTTCCGGATTGAGTGCCGTCCCATTAAAGCGAATCTCATAGTGCAAGTGAGCACCAGTGCTTTTCCCCGTATTCCCTACAGCACCAATTACATCCCCTCGCTCAACAGCCTGGCCAAGGTGGGTTTTGATCTCTGCAAGATGGGCATAATAGGTTTTTAGCCCATAACCATGGTCAATCACAATGAGATTGCCATAACCATACTCGTCATATCCGGTATAAGAGACTTTTCCATCAGCAGTGGCCACTACCGGACTGCCCTCTGTAGCGGCAATATCCATTCCATGGTGAAAATAAGGCTCATGATCGGCATATATGGTCTCATTCCTGTAGCCAAAAGGAGAGGATATCCAACCTTTGACTGGCAAAATATTAGGGGTGTTGTTAAAAACATCCTGTTTTTCCAACAGATCGGTGTAAAGGGCCCAAGAGGACTGCTTAACCCACTCACTTTTGCCCTTCAAATCCTCTATCCGCATTTCCAGATCTTGAGATGAAGAGGAAGACAATACCCTATAGGGGCTTTCTTCTTGTTTTTCTGTTTCTAAATCATGTGCGGTATTGAACTTATGGCTGGAAAGAGCCATAAGTTCCGGGCTAAAATGAACCTTCCCAAAACCTTTATGCCCTTCCTTCGGCTCTAAAGGCCCACTGGTAATGAGTTGAATTTTTTTAGAAAAATCACTGATCTGATGGACTTTTTTCTCCAAATCTTCGAGTTGCCTGCTGGCCTGAGTCCATTTTTGCTCCCAAGCTCTATTGTCTTTTTTTAAACGGGCCAGCTCCCATTTATCCACATAAAGAGAGGCATAATCTGTAAGAAAAAGAACCATCAAACCTAACACGATGCATAAAAACCCTAAGGCCCAACGGATATGATTTTGCCCCACAGTGATTTTCCTCAACTGGGAGGAATGGCCTTTAGCAATTATAAATGTCCAATATGCCTTTCTTTTCATAATGATCTCGCTTTTATTAAGGATCAATCACCACTACGGATATATTATCTAAGCCTTTGCCGTCAAGCACTTTATCAAGACATCTTTGGGGCAAAACCTCTGGAGAGTATTTTTTGGCCAGATCGCAGATTTCCTGATCGGAAATTTCATTAAGTCCGTCAGAACAAAGCAAAAACATATCTCCCACCTGCAATTCTTTTTGGAAAATATCGGCCTGAATATCAGGAAAAAAACCAATACTTCGCGTAATCACATTGGAATTGACTAAAAAAGGCATTTGTTCCTGATCGATTAGCCCTCTTTTTAGCTGGTTGTTGAGCACAGAGTGATCCTCTGTGATTCTCCAAAGGTAGGACTGCCTAAACAGATAAGCTCTGGAATCTCCCACATTTCCAAAAAAAGCCTTATTTTTCCATATCATACAGACAACTAAGGTGGTCCCCATACCGATAAGCTCTTTATTATTTTCCTGACTTTTGTTGAAAACATGGGAATTGGCCTCTTGAAAAGCCTCTGTTAAATAATTTTCTGGCATAAAGTCATCTTTTTGGACAGCCTCTTTTAAGAATTTTTGAAGGCTTTCAATAGCCAGAGCCGAAGCCACCTCGCCCCCACTATGACCACCCATACCGTCAGCCACCGCATAAAGAGATAGCTCTTCATCCACTAAAAGGGAATCCTGATTATTGGCCCTTTTGTGGCCCACATGAGTTGCACTATAGCCTTTAGCCATACTTCCTGAATTATAAATAAAGAAAGGTTAAAATAAAATCCATTTTATAAAAAGCCCAAATAATAGGACTTTTATCCTTTTTTTGACTAAAATATTTTAGGTTCATGGTTGTTTTAAGGGGGAATTTTTGAGGGAAAAGCTATTGAGGTAATATTGAAATTCTTTGATGCTTTCCCTTATGTCCTCTAAAGCACGGTGCTGGTTGGATTTTTCAAACACAAAACCTTCCCTTTCAAAAAAGAGCTTCCATGCGGTCACATCCAACATGCGGTAATAAAGCTTTTTGTCTAACTGAGGCATGTGTTTTCGGATAAAGTTCCGATCTTGATAGATGCAATTTCCAGCAGGCACCGCTTTTTCCTCTATTCGAAAATGGGATTCCAGCAAACTTAAAAGATCCTCCTCCACTACTCGCAAAAGCTTTCCCTTTGGCACCAATTCATAAAGTCCAGATTTCCGATGGCATTTTTGATTCCATTTATCCATAGCCAATAGATGCTTGGGATCCTGTTTGACTACATTGCTATAGCTTTCCAACTCCTTTAAGTTTTTGTCTGTGATAATGCAGGCCACCTCAATAATGACATCCGTTTCAGGGGATAAACCTGTCATTTCCATATCGATCCAAAAAATTTTTTCCATTTGAAAAATGGGACTGGCTTTTTTATTCATTATGTGCTCATCTCTTTCCCTCTGGGCTTTTTCCTAATCAGCTCTCTGAGAGGAAACCCATAGATGGATTGGCTTTTTATTTAAATAACTTTTCCGGCAGGTTGTAAAGTAGATTATGTCTAAATAAAAATCAAGCTCAGTTTTATAAAATATCTACAAGAATAGCCCCTTTGTTAATTACTCCTATGGCATTTTCGTATTTCCAAGTGCAATGGGCCATTTTTAAATATTCCAGAGTTTTTTTTTGAATAACACCTTGACCTTTGCCTGTGATGATTTTGATTCTTTTCTGATTTTTATTATGACGGATAAAGCGATCTAAGAGATCAAAAACCTCGTCTTCCTCTCGTCCATGGAGATCAATGATAGGTATCGATTTCACAATGTTAGGTTTTAGGGAAAAGCCTTTCTACCCAAAGCCGCTCCCCCGTTAGGCTAAAACCAATGGCCTCAGCCCCACTGGCTATGGCTTCAAAAAAAAGCTGAACATCTTGTAAGCTCTCTTGATACTGATCTGTCCCATAAAGAGAGCTTTCAATAGCCTCTATCACACTTAAAAGATCAGCTGTAGTGACCACCTTTGGTAGCTTGCCTTTGGGGATCTCCCCACATTCAACAGGAGAAAAGCCAATAAACTCATTAGTTAAAAGAATTTTTTTGCCATTTTTAAAATTCACTTGCAAAAAAGCCTCTCCTTTGCCGTCTTTTCTATCTAAAATTTTGTCAATATCTGATTCGTAAAATGAAAGAGTTTTTTTGTCATGGTTTTGAAGGAGGGTGATCTTCTCTGCGGAATCTTTTTTGAGGAGGGACAGTTGCCGTGCATGCGACAAAAAATCTTCTATAATGCTTTTGGGCTTTTCCTTAGGAATGGGGAAGGAGGGATTGGTCTTTTCTTCTTTCATTATAACATTGATCCTTAAAAATTTATTTTTGATCCTTTACTCTTAAAAAATAAGGCCACTAAAACCACTTTTTTTAGGCAATGGCCTACCACAGCAAAAAAACATCATCCAAAAAATTTATCGTCTATTATGAAGACAAACTTAAGCTTAAAACCCTATTTTTAAAAAAATATTTTGAATCCTGCCGATAATCTCATAAAAAAGAGCAATAAATCCACTGTTCCCTCTTTAGAGAAAGTATGGAAGCTTGTCCGAGAAACACAAAAAAACTTAGGTTCATGACATTTTTAAGACTTATTTCCCAGAATATAAGGACAGATCTCTATATGGAGCTGTAGCTTATTTAAAAAGTGAAGGCAAAGCTCATGTTTTATCGGAGGAAAAGGGCTTATTTGTAATAAAAGCTGTGGGAGATAGTGCCAGTTTAATCAACAAGGCCCATTTTAAGCCAAAAACTTTTTGATAAACTTGAAAAAATGGGGCGATCGACGGGACTTGAACCCGCGACATCCAGAACCACAATCTGGCGCTCTACCAACTAAGCTACGACCGCCGTCGTCTTCTTTACATAAAAAAACCACCTTAATAGATCGCATAAACAAACAGCCCGGAAGGATCGGGCTGAATGAATAAACCAAACAAAAGAAGTTTTACCTACCAATTAGTAGATAATTCATAGCTATTATTGGCCGGTGGCCACTAAAAGTCAAGTGTTTTTTTGAAATATTTTTATTTAACCTGTTTATTTTTTAAACAGTTTTTTTAAGCTTTTGTAAAATCCATTCCTTAACAGCTCTTTAATACCCCGTCTTTATTGAAAAAAAAGACAAAATCCCTTAATTTATAACAGCCTCATTATGATTGCTTTCAAAAATCATAAGCTTTCATATAAGCACTTTAAATTAGTCGCCTGTGAAAAAGGCTACATTTAATGGATCGCATAAGCAAAAATCCAGCTTGTTCGCGGTAAAAATACCTCGGCCCCTCACCGCTGACTTTTGCTTATGCGATAAAGGGACAGATGTTTTTCACGGAGGATTAATTAAAGTTTTTTTCAACAAACAAAAAGGAATCGCTTTGTTTAAAATTTGTTTTTTGCTTTTTTCAGGAATTTTGTTCGCTCCCCAGGGCCTAACTGAAAAAGATCCTAAAAATTATTATGAAATTTTAGGAGTGAACAAAAAAGCCACTTTAGAGGAAATTAAAAAAGCCCATCGCCGGCTGATTTTTAAATATCATCCTGATCACAATAAAGAGCCAGGGGCTCACGAAATGACAACAAAAATCAACGAAGCCTACAGTGTGCTAAGAGATCCTGTTAAAAGAAGGCAATATGACGATTTTGGCCATGACAACTGGACAGAAACCGGCGGAACTAAAAACCACGACAACAGTTTCTCTGAAGTGTTTAAAGACATCTATGGCCGAGGGGAAAGTCAGGGGAACAGGCCCCTCTATTCCACAAAAGCGGTTCATCTTTTTCAAACCTTGATCCGCCAAATTCTTATTTTGCAAAACTCATCTCTTCCACCAGCCTCTGTGAAACAATCAAAAAAACTGGCTGAATCGGCTTTAAGAGAGCTTTTTAAAGAGGTAAAAATCCCAAAAAAAATGAACAGCTCCACCCATATAAGAATCCTACAGAGCTTTTACATTGAATCTTTAGGCGGAAAAGATTTTTGGGAAGATAAAAACTTTAAAAACCAAGAGTTTTTGCAAACGGCCCTTCAGGATTTTATAGAGAATATTCGAGAGAGATACCTAACGGAAGACAGTTCCCCTGCGGAGAGACGAGCCATTGAGTTGTTTCACAATTTTTCCTTTTTCAATCAAAACCGGAGCCTCTTCATCAAACAACAAAAAAGATACACAGAGCTTTTGCAAAAACAAAATGATAAAGAGACTTTGAGCTTAGAGGAGATAAAAGAGCTGAGAGCTTTTAAAAAACAAGAGCGAAAAGACATTCGCCTTTTGAGGAAAATACTCTCTGCCTTAGGTCTTCCGGAACGGGCCCACCATGACTTCCTTTTAAGGGGTTATTTAGATGGTCTTAAGCTATCTCTTTCAGGACGCGAAAGCCATCCTGTGGGAGATCTTCTTTTAGAATTTCGCTCCGGAACAGGCCCTATCTATATGAAAGACAACAAAATTTTAAAAGCCTTGAGGGAAATTAAACAAATTTTTGACGATCAACACTACAGGAACTTAGAAAGAGCCAGCCACCCTTTCAGTATGGCTTTTTTAAAGAGCTTTCCTGCTCAGTTTATTATCTTTCAAACAGCTATAGGGGCTTCTATTTACAGAGAGTCCCTTACCGACCCTCATTTTTATGGGGCGGACAGGAATCCGGGCCTGCTTTCAGAAACACTCAGCCACACACTTACACCTTCAGGGGCTATAAGTTTCTTTATATTTGTATCCATCATCCAAAAAACTCATTATCGTTTATATGGCTTGGGGCGATGGATGGATGGCCGAGCATTAGGCCCTATCCACTTTAACGGCAAATATAGCAAATCATTGGCGCCAGGAGTGGCATTAGGAACAGCCTTTTTTATCGTCACCCTTTTTGAAGAGCTTTTTCAGGATAAAGACTTACACCAGTGCATTAAAGAACTTTACTCTAATAAAAAAAGCTCTATACCCCTTCATATTGACCCTTGTGAAAGCTCTTATCTCCAATGGACCAGCTCAGGCAAATGGAAACATTATGCAGTGGATATTGCTACATTGGTAGGATCAGGAGTGCTATCCCACAAAATTTTAAATTATGTTTTAACTGCGATCCGTTGGACAGCTTTGGGTTCCAATGCTCTTATTCGAGTGGCCAAAATTATAGGCTTAAGGGCCAGCGGTTATATTGGTTTTTTTGCCCATCTGTTTTTGTTTATGGAGTTGCACAAGGTGTTAGATGAGTGGATCGGCCAGCCCATTAAGGAGCATCTGACTGCTGTAGGTTTAAAAAATGACTTAATGACCTATATGCATAGCCTGGATCAGGACAGTTCTGAATGGCTTTTGCCTTCTGAAGAAGGGATATTAAATTTTGTCAACAAAGCTAAGAGAATTGGCCATCAATTTCAACAGTGGATCCAGGTTAAGGGCCAATCTCATATTCAGTCGGCTTATTTGTGGACTCGGCAGTTAAATCAACTCTTTCTTCCTTACGAGGGTTCTATCCAGCTGTTAACTGATCTTTTCACCCTTTCCCACTTTAACTATGGAATAGAGACCGACATGCAAAGCCTTTGGCCCTGGGATCCGGAAAGTAAAGCTGATCGCGAAATGAAGCCTTGGGATGAGTTGAACAGGCCCGCCAGTTTCTCCCTCAGCCAACTCATCTCAAAACCAGCTCTTTTTAAAGAAAAATATTGCCCTCAAGTGAAAAAGAATCTCATTATTTACAGTGATTTTTGCCAAAACGAAAATTTTTATATTTTACAAGAATTTAATCACCAACTCATTTATGAAACAGCTCGGTTAATAGATAAAAACTGGATAGAAATCTCTTTAAGGAGAGGACAAGCTCCAAGTAAAAATTTTATGCTCTATGTGGGAAAGGATCTGGATGAAGTCTTTTCCCCCGATCCCAATTACTCTATTCAAAATTTGTCTGATATGGAGAGGTTTCAGATAGCTAAAAGTTTGATAAAGGCCGGATTGAATGAGGACAGCTTATCTTACTGGACAAAAGAGGAAATTTTAAAATTTAAAACGGATTATTGCTCCAGTAGCTTTCCTGATCATAAAAATAATGAGGATCAGGCTTTGTTGTTCAATCACTGCTTTGAGCCGACCCCCTCTGAGATAGAAGAGTTATGCACCTTTCACTACCCTCAGCAGTCAGAGGAATACCAGTCCTGCCTCCACTTTTTTGACTCCGAACAACAATTACAACAGATTTCAACTATTAAACTTTTGAGCACTGGTATTTACCTTTTGAAAAGCCTATCTAATGGCCCTCAAACAGTTCCCCTTCCTACCTTAAAAGAGCCTTTTGTGCCGGAAATGATCTCCACTCATCATTCATTAGAGGAAAACGAAGATAAGCTTTTCATGCAGACAGCTCTTCAACCCATTTTGCCTTTAATCGCCCTGATAGAGACTCATAAAAAAGGGGAGGCTTATTTCCTTTCCCCAAAAAAAGCCTTAGACGCCAATAAAGCCTATTTGGATTCGGATGAGATCAATGGCCTACAGGAGCATTTGAATCTTTCTTCCAACTACTATTTGTTTTTTAGAAATCTTTTGTGCGGAGGCCCCCACTCTGCCTCTTTTGTGACACCAAAGTTTTTCCCTTTATCAGAAATGTCAATTTATAACTTTACAAGCCATCAGTTTGAAGCTCTCTCAGAATTTTGTGAAAGTTCTTCTAACGAGTCTTATCTTGTGGAAGAGAGCCAAGAGGAGTTTCACAACATACTTTTCCACCGGCCGGTCAAAAAGCAGAGAAAAAGTTATGAAAATCTTTATCTCGCCATAGAGGATTTTTTAAAAACAAATTACTCTTCTGTCAAACAACTGTTGTCTCATTTTAAAAAACTTTCTCAAGATCAGATCCAGAATACAGGTCATAAACTTGCCAACAGTTTAGAACTTCTTACCAATAATTATTATAAAAATATAATCAATAAAGACAATCCTTTAAATTTAAACAGCTCTCTTTCCGATTTTGGTTCTTATTACAGTTGGAACAGAATATTTTTTGATCTGTCCTCCTTTTCAGGGGAAGTTTCCGGTTTGGAGATAGCTCTATTTCAAATGAATTATTGGCTGAATGTGCTCAAAACTATTCTTCCTTTAGGTGATAATCCTCTACCTTTGGGATTAGAAGGTCTAAATGGGCAGGTTGAGGTGAGTAGTGGCAAGACCTTAAACCAGATATCTTTTTATGATTGGGAAGGCTTTGATCTTGCAGGTTTTGAGAAAATGCAGTGGGAAGTCCTGTCCCTTTTGCAGTCTTACCACAACAGCTTTAAGGAAGATAAAAAATCTTATTTTTATTCCCTCGATGAATCTTTACTTAAGGAATTAGATAGAGGCTATCAAGAAGAGGGAAAAGAGTTTTTAAAAAATCAGTTTGGAGAAAACGGAGATCGCTTTCTCATCTTGAAAAACCAGAGTTCTGGCTTGCCTGTTTTAATGCCTCCGGATGCTATTTTGTCTTATGTTTTATCCCACTCTATCCCCTCATGGGATCACTATGGGGCGATTTCTTTTTTAGAAAACAATCTCACTATGTTTGATAAAAATGAACAACCTTGGCCCTATTTGATCTATTCTATTGTTTTTGAGCTTAACCAGAGTTTAACCAGCTTTTTTCATCAAGTTCAACCTCTACTCATGAAATCCTCTCTTGAAAAAAAGCTATAAGCACTGGAAACTTAAGTTTTAAAAAAAACAAGTCTCAAGCCCATTTTACAATCGTCAATAGATGCTGGTAATGGATATTTCCAACTCTTTAGAAATATCCTCTTTCAATTCGTAAGTGTGTGCGGGATCATGCCCTACACCAAAAAATAATTCATTAAATGGGATGCTTTTTTTAAGAGCACTTAAACCATCGATCAGACTTCCCGGTAAAATTTTTACTGTTAAAATCAGATCATTTTTTATAATGGGGGCAATCTGTTGAGAAACCACCCTTTGTAAAAGCTCATAAAAAATCTCACTATCGTCCATGTCCTCATCTTCAGCATAAAACAAAATCAACTCAAAAGGCTGGCCTTTTCGTGTTCTTTTAATCCTCTGCAAGGTGTTAAAAATCAGCCTTCGGGTTTTAGCGGCCCCCACACACAAGATATATTTTTCTAAATTGTCCGGCAGTTCTGATATGGACTGCCGGGCATATTTGCCTAAGCCCAACCTTAAATCAGAATGGCTCATCAGCCGTTTTTCTAAAATAGTCCATCGGTAAAAAGCCATTAAAAGAGAAGTGACAGCCAACAAAAAAGTCAACATAAAAAGCTCTTGAGAGTTAGCATACACAATTAAAACCAAAAAAGAAAAACCCAATATGAAAGCTGTTAAAAGGGAGGGCAAAGGCAAAATTTTCCCCCTATAAACAATATGTCTTTTAGATAAATATTCCATTGGAGTGGATTTTCTAAAACCCTTGTTCCGCATTAAAAGAGCACCTATAGCAAAGCTGACCATAACCCCAAGAAAGGCCATACCATAAACTTTCGCGGCGATTTGAACTTCGCCCGCCACTAAAGCCGACATTCCCATTGTGATCAGCATAAAAGGCAAAATGATATAAGGATAACCCTCCATGGAGGGATATTTATGAGAGATCCTTTTTAAAAAAAATTGAGGGAGATTCCCGTTTTTTGCCATTGTAGCGGCCAAACCCACAAAGCCCACAAGGGCTGTATTGCTGGCGGCAAAAAGGGTGAGTCCGGCGTTTATAACTAAAACCGTTTTTAAAGGGTTCCCACCTATTTTATAAGTCAAACCAGACAAAAGATGGTTGATGTTTTGATCCACTTCCTCCGGTGTCAAAAGGGCTAAACACATAAAAGAGATTAGTGGTGCTGTAAAAGATACTGCCAAAATGACAGTGCGATAAAGCTTTTCCAAAGTTTTGATTTGAGGCTGTTTCATAGACTCGATAATTTGTGCCGCGGATTCAAATCCAGTAATACCTAAAAAAGCCGCGGAAAAACCATAAGCTAAAAGTGGCCAACTGAAGGACTGCCCCCCTGGTAAAACAGTGAAAAATTTGGACAAATTCAAGTCTTGAAAATGAAATAAAAGATAAATCAAGCCCCATATCCCTATCACAAAAAGAAAAACAAAATGAAAACCAGCAATGCCTGTGACGATTTTTGCCGGCTCTTTAATGCCTTTGGTGTTTAAAAAACCAAAAAATAAAATCGGAACAAAAGACAACAAAACCACAGCAGTTAAAGATATATCTGAACCAAACAGGGAGCATATATAATAACTCCCCGCAAGGGAGCTGACTGCTGAAGTGGCCAAGTAAGAGACAAAAGTTAAAGCTCCAGCGGCCACCGCCGCCCTTCGCCCCATAGTTCTCAAAATCATGGAGTAAGCCCCCCCATTCCTGGGGGACATAGCTAAGCCTTCCTCATAAGTTTTCTTAAAAATCCACATGGAAAGGCAAACAATCAAAACAAAAAGAGGGGCAAAATAACCCACAATGGGGAACAGTATCCCTGTGCTGTAAAATACCGAAGTGCCAATATCTGCCCCTACAATTCCTGCAGAAGTGATCCAGCTGAGTTGTGTTTTTTTACCGTTTTCTTCCATTATATATTTTTGTGAGACAGCCTATAAAGCCATCTTAACTATATGATCATATTCCCTTGGGCTCACCGGCAAAACGGAAAGCCTCTGGCCTTTTTTTAAAAGAAGTAAATTTTTTAAAGCCTTCTCCGCCCTCAAACTCCCTATGGATATAATTTTTGGGAAAGCCCTTACAAACTGAACTGTTACAGCAAACCATCGGGGGCAGACTTTTGAAGATCGAGGATCATAATACTGAGAGTTTTTGTCCCAAGATGTGGGATCGGCTTTTGCCGGTTCACAGACAAAAGCCAAGCCCGCCACCCCAGGAGGACGAGCGTTGGAATGATAAAACAAAACCTTATCCCCCACTTGCATATCCTGCATCATGAAATTCCGGGCCTGATAGTTCCTCACGCCATCCCAAAAGGCTTTTTTATCCCTTTTTAAATCCTGTATGGAGTAAGAGTTAGGCTCCGACTTCATAAGCCAAAAACGAGAACAAGAAGGCATAAAAAACTCTATAAAACCAGCCCTGAAAAAGATCAAGCTTTGTTTTGCTAAATAAAGCTTTTCTGAAAGAAGGAGCAGAACCTTCTTTTTTTTGAGTTTTAAAAAAATTCGTCCAGTTTTTAAAGAAAGTTGGCACTAAAAAAGGATTTTTTTAAGTATTCTAAAAAAATGTTAAGGAATATTTTAATTGTTGATGATGATCCCTCTTTACGGCTGGCTTTAAAAAGCCTTTTAAATAAGCCCTATTATAGTATTACCGTGGCCAGCGGGCTTAAATCAGCCCAGCTTATGGCCCCCTCTTTAAAATTGGATCTCGCTATCGTGGATCTCAACTTAAGAGACGGAAGTGGTGTGGATCTGATCTCTTCCCTAAAAAAAGAGCAACCACTATTACAATCCATTTTAATCACTGGAGAGCACTCCATCCATATTACCATTGTCACAGCCATTCACAAAGGCATTTTTTACTTTATACCCAAACCCTTTGAGCCACCAGCCATGCTCCATCTTGTCAAAAAAGTTTTTCAGCAAAAGGACCTTATGGATCAAAACAAAAATCTTAAGGCCAACATCAAAAAACAATTTCATTTTGATCAGATCATTGGCCAAAGCCAGGCCATTTTGCAACTCACAGAGTCCCTTCGCAAAATAGCAAAAAGCTCGTCCAATGTCTTAATTACAGGGGAAAGCGGAACGGGAAAAGAGCTGGTGGCCCGGAGCATCCATTCTTGCAAAAACAGTGATAAGCCTTTTGTGAGTGTAAATTGCGGGGCTATCCCTAAAGATCTTTTAGAAAGTGAATTTTTTGGCCATCGAAAAGGTTCTTTTACAGGTGCTGTCCAGCATCACAGAGGTTATTTTTCCACAGCAGAGGACGGCTCTTTATTTTTAGATGAAATTGGAGCTATGGACTTAAGCTTGCAGGTCAAACTTTTAAGAGTCCTTCAGGAAAGGGCCTTTCGTCCTGTAGGAGGATCGGAAGATCTCCCTGTAAAAGCTCGAATCATTGCGGCTACAAATGTGGATTTAGAAAAAGCAGTGGAAAAAGGAGAATTTAGAGAAGACCTTTACTATCGGCTCAACATTATCCCTTTATTTATCTCTCCTCTTAGAGAGAGGAGGCAAGACATTCCCCTCTTGATCCAGTGCTTTTTAAAAAAAATGGGGAAGGGGAAAATCACTTTATCCGACTCGGCTTTAAACTGCTTGTGCAGTTGCCCTTGGCCGGGGAATATCCGGGAGCTGGAAAATTTAATTGAAAGGCTTTGTGTATTTAAAGAAGAGGGAGAAATAAGTGTTCAAGAACTGCCTAAAAAATACATTAAGAAAGAGACACAAATTAACCCTTTGAAAACCATTGAAATACCTAATGAAGGTATGGATTTTAACAGTGCAATAACCGCTTGTGAAGACTCCCTCCTCACAAAGGCTCTTCAAAAAACCAACTGGAACAAGAGAAGAGCGGCCCGGCTTTTAAACTTAAATCGGACCACTTTAATTGAAAAAATAAAGAAAAAAGGGATCAAATCCCCCTACGACAAAGACTTATAAAAAACCTAATGCCATCGGCTCAAACGGGATCTAATGCTTAACTCCCGCTCCACTCGATAAAGTAAAATGCTCTCTTCCAACAAATCAGAGGGAATCTCCTCCTCACGGGAAATAAAACCTTCTTGCTTATAAACCTTTTTATCAATAGAGACAGTGGATATAGGTTCTTCATAATTTAAAGTGATAGTGATAACAGAGCTGTATCCGGTCAGATCCTGGTCTTTTTGATGAGGTGCTTTCCAAAATTGCTGGGATCTCAGCCTTTTTGTCTCAATATAGCCACTCTGCTCATCAATAGTCTTTAAAGGGTAAGATTTTAAAACAGCAACTAAAACCTCCCAAACCTTATCCTTATGCACTGGGAAAGACCGACTATTCAGACCCTCCTCTGTATGGGTGCAAGAAGTCCCCAATATTAGCAGGAACAAAACAATTATAGCTCTTTTTAACATAGCCCATCCCTTTCAATTTAAAGACAGTAATACCAGATCTCAATAGAGTCCAGTTTTTTCCAAAGGATTTTATTGAAATTTTGAACTTCATCCTATAAACATTAAATAGTGGCGGGATAGCTCAGGTGGTTAGAGCAGTGGAATCATAATCCATGTGTCGGGGGTTCAAATCCCTTTCCCGCTACCATATCTATTGACAAACCCTCTTTAGATTTTTTGAGTTTTTTAAAGAACCGTAATCCCAGCCGAACAAATAAAGGGAATAAGCCTATAAGTGCAAAAGCCGTTAAAAGGCCAGGGTCAGAAAGCCCTCGCCAATCCTCCAAATAAGAAAGCTGGGTGCCCATATTGGCATAAATGGCCATTGAGGGAAGTAAAGATAAAAAACTGACAGCAAAAAAAGCCCCCCAGCTCATAGAGGACAAAGCCATAGCAATATTGGTAAAAAAAAGAGGGATGAAAGGGAAAAGCCTCAGTGCAAACAAATAATACATTTCATCTTTTTCTAAAATTTTATAGATTTTTTGCATTTTGGCCCCACCCTTTTTAATAAAAAAATCTTTTAGAAAAAACCGAGTGAGCAAAAAAGCAGTGCCTGAACCTATACTGACAGCCAAAAGGGAAAGCAAAGTTCCTTTAAAAAAGCCAAACAAAAAGCCACTAATTATGCTCAAAACAGCTGTCCCCGGAAAGCTCAAAACAGAAATAAAAAAATAAACAAGAAAAAAGGACAGGCTGGAAATTAAAGGTCGCCCTTCGACCCAGGACAAAAGGAGTTTTTTGTTTTCCATAAGTTCAGCAGTATCAAAGCTTTTAAACCATTCTATGAAAACAATAGCCAAGGCGACTAAAAGGGTGATAAGAAAAGGCTTATGTTTTTTTAAGAACTGAAATGCGGATTTGACACGCAAAGCCTTTAATAAAATGTCCAATAAGGCAGAAAAAAGCTTTTTCATAATTTCCCCTATTAAAAGCGATTTTGGATAAAAAACCAATGACTTTCCTTAATCTTGAGAAAAAACCCGAAAAAAGCCTCTTAGCGAACTGAACTTCTGCTCAGTCCCTATGATATGGCTAAAAAAAACTTGACAAACTCCTCTTATGGACTGAATGCAAGATTTTGATTTGAATTTTTAAAGGTTTTTCTATATAAAAGCACTATATTATTTTAGTTGAGCATTCACTTCTTGCAAGGATAGGTTATGACCACAAAATCCCTTTTGGGCTTGAATCGGCAATCAGAGGACCGGCAGATGGAAAGGGCCCTTCGGCCAAAAAACTTTGATGAGTTTCCGGGTCAGGATTTTATCAAAAAACAGCTGAAGGTTTTTGTATCTGCGACCTTAGAGCGAAAAGAGCCTTTAGATCACACCCTGCTCTCCGGCCCTCCGGGGTTGGGTAAAACCACTTTAGCTCGCATTATTGCCGACAGTATGAAAGTGGATTATGTAAGCACTTCAGGACCAGCTATAAGGAGAAAGGGGGATCTGGCCTCTCTCCTTACAACATTAACACCTCGATCGGTTTTTTTTATTGATGAAATTCATCGCCTCAGCTCTGATTTGGAAGAATACCTTTACAGTGCTATGGAGGATTTTTTTATTGACATTGTGACCGGTGAAGGGCTGGGGGCCCATTCTGTTCGTTTCCAACTCTCCCCTTTCACTTTGATTGGTGCCACAACCAGAACTGGACTTTTAAAAGCTCCTTTCCGAGATCGCTTTGGCATTATGGAGAGGCTGGATTATTATAACAGGGATTCTCTTTGTGCTATTGCCAAGCGATCGGCTAAGCTTCTTAAAATACAGCTCAGCCCCTCTGGTGCTAAAGAGATATCTGAAAGAAGTCGCGGGACACCTCGAATTGTCAATCGCCTTTTAAGGCGAATAAGGGATTATGCACAAGTAGCTAAAAAGGATCGGATTGATAAAGAGCTGGCTCATCATGCTTTAACAGAATTAGGGATAAACAAATTGGGTTTGAACCGTTTAGATATGGAAATTTTAAAAAGCCTTCATTTTAATTTTTCTGGAAAACCTGTGGGTATAGATACCCTCTCCTCCGCTTTAAGCGAAGAGGCCGACACCTTAGAGGATTTTTACGAACCTTATTTGATTCGGCAGGGTTTTATAAGGAAAACCCCCAGAGGCCGAGTCTTAACTTCTAAAGGAGAGAATTTTATCTCTCAGGAATTTAAAAAATAAGGAGTATTGTTTTGATTATTGGTCTTCCTAAAGAAATCAAGAACTCAGAGTTCCGGGTGGGATTGACGGATAAAAATGCCCGCCAACTCTGTCAAAAAGGGCATAAGCTCATAGTCCAAAAAAAGGCAGGTTTAGAGAGCGGGATCCCCGACTCCGCTTATTTAAAAGCTGGAGCAGAGCTTGTCACGAGTTTAGAAGAAGTTTACCGCCGATCAGAAATGATCGTCAAAGTTAAAGAGCCTCTTCCTGAAGAATATAATTTTTTTAAGGAGGATCAAATTATCTTTACTTTTTTGCACTTGGCGGCAGAACCTCAACTCACCTCTGCCCTTTGTTCTAAAAAAACTGTGGCCATAGCTTACGAAACGATTGAAAATCATGAAGGGGCTTTGCCACTTTTAACCCCTATGAGCCAGGTGGCTGGCTGTGTGGCTCTTCAAAATGGTCTTTATTATTTGCAAAAATTTGTTGGGGGGAAAGGCATTTTAGCTGGACCTGTAGCGGGGGCAGAGCCAGTGCAAGTCACTGTCCTTGGGGGAGGGACTGCTGGTGTTCACTCTGCAAAAACAGCCTTGGCTTTATCCGCAAGAGTCACTATTTTAGACATTGACAAAAATCGTTTAAAAAAGCTTTCTCAAATTTTTAAAGGTCAGAATGTTCAACTTTTAATCTCTAATAAGGAAAACATTTTGTCCTCTCTTAAAAAAACCGATCTATTAATTGGGGCGGTTTTACTTAAAGGGCGAAAAGCCCCTAAGCTCATCACTAAAGAGATGATTCAAGCTATGCCTAAAAAAAGTGTTGTGGCAGATATTTCCATCGATCAGGGGGGCTGTGTGGAAACTGCTCGCCCCACTTCTCACGAAAAACCTATTTACAACCTTTATGATGTGATTCATTACTGTGTGCCCAATATTCCCAGTGCTGTCCCCATCACTTCTACTCATGCTCTTACAAATGTGAGCTTCCCCTATATCCTGGAGATAGCTACAAAAGGTTTTAAAAAGGCTCTGAGGGAAAATCCTTTTCTTAAAAAAGGCTTAAATGTTTATAAGGGCCAAGTGGTTTGCCCCCCTGTAGCTACAGCTTTAAACCTCCCTTTAAAAACCATTGAAGACTTTTAAATTTTTTTACTATACTTGACAGGTATCCTTTTTTGTTGAAAAAGATCACTTATGGGTAAAAATAAACCTTCTCCAATAAAGATTCTTCAAGGGAAAAAACTTATCCCCTTTGGTTGGTATGGGGGGAAATTCAGCCATTTAGACTGGCTCCTCCCATTATTGCCAGAATGCCACCATTACTGCGAACCTTTTGCCGGTTCTGGAGCAGTTTTACTCAATCGGAAACCTTCTCCGGTGGAAACCTACAATGACTTAGACGGGGAAGTAGTTAACTTTTTTAAAGTTCTCAGAAACAAAAAAGAAAAGCTAATTGAGGCTATTGGCCTTACTCCATTTTCCAGAGAAGAATTTGCTCTTGCCTGTAAATTGCACCCCGGCTTAAGTGCTTTTGAGAGGGCCAGGCGGTTTTATATTCGAGCAAGACAAGTATGTTTCCCAAAAAAATGCCTTGTTTTTCCCTTCTGCTAAAAATACCTGCCATTGCCCCAATAAGCTAAGTTGAGCTTTACAATCAAACTTTGATAGTGCCAAGGGAAAGTGAAACAGCCTGAAAAAAACCATTAAAATACCATGAACCTGGTTTATTATGGGAAAGATTAAAGATTCTGAAAAAAAATAAGATTCCCCGTTAAATTAGCCTCAATCATAAAAAAAATTGACTTTTGTTGATCGCTGGCCGATAATGCTTATGTCTGTTTCTATGACGGACATATTAATTCCTTTGTTTTTGCATTCAGCCCGGTCTCCGGGCTGTTTGCTTATGGCCATACAAGATTTATCCTGACTTCGCACAACGCTATGTAATAATAGAGATTTTGAGGGCTCAATCCACCCAGTTAATCTTGTCTGTGTTCAATGCTCTCCTTGTCTTCAAAGAATACCTCCATCGGCGGAAAAAAATCCGCCACTACCGTCCCTATCACAATTCCTATCGCCATCACAATCCCAATCTCTAATCCTCCCCGATTATATCCCCTCTTAAAGTCTTTATAATTCGCTGGGGTGATCAGGTCTGCCAGTTGTTCTTTTTTAGGATCAAAAACATCCCGGCAGTTAGCAAAAGCCGGCAAGTTCATTAAAAGGATAAGGCTCAATAGTATTTTCATTGTGTTTGTTTATAGCAGGATTGTCCGGGAAAACAAACTCTTTTAAAGCATTTTGTAAATTTTTCACAAAAAGGGCAGAGCTTTATTGTGGGGCTTTGTCCTTTAAGCTGGTCTTTTGCTTATGCGATAACGGACAGAGCTTTTTCACGAGCGACTTAATCGCCTGTGAAAAGCCTTGTTAAAAAGATTGCATTATTCTTCAATTTCTTTAAGCCATAGCTTGCTTTTCCATAAAAAGCACTTTATACTATTTTTTTGGATTCTCAGTAAGTTAAACACCAACTAATAAGGAGAATATACCAATGAAAATCAAAACTCAAAAAACCAGAAAAGAACTTGGGGAATTTTCGGTATTAAAGCCCGGAAACCATCACGACAAATTTTTTAAAAGATTCTATTCTCAGCCTCAATTTGCTGAGGAGATTGTGAGATTGATATTGTCTAAAGAGGAGTTAAAAGCCTGTAATCTATCAAAACTCAAAGTAGAAAAAAGCCTTTTTAAAGATAAGCAAATGGACTTGGTTTTGTCTTTTCCCCTAAAAAACTTTCCTAAAAGCCAGATCAGGATAGTCGTCTTGTTTGAGCATAAGTCTAAATATGACAAAAATCTCTTTAAGCAGGTTTTAAGGTATCAGACAAAGCTTTATGAGCAGTCCCAACAGAGGATAGTAGTAATTCCTGTTTTGTTTTATCACGGAAAAGTCCCTTGGAGTTGGAAGTTGTCTTTTCAGGAGGCTGTTTTAGGAGAGTTTTTTTTAAAAATTCCTCGATCTTTTAGAAAAAACATGTTAAATTATGGTTTGAGGTTATTGAATACAGGGGATAGGAGGGTTCAGAGGGTTTTTGATGATCGGAGTTTTAAGACGGGTCGGGTTTTACAGTTGTTGGACCGTGTGTGGTTTTTAAAGGATAATGAGCGGGAGTTGCGGGAGGTATTATTTGCTTTTTTTAGGGTTTTTAAGCGTGATGAGTGGATATTGGCTGTGGCCAAGTATTTGAGGTCGGCGGGGGTAAATATTAAGCTTTGGAACAAGTTGGAGGAAGAGGCTATTAAGAAGGCTTTATTAAAGAAAGGAGGCTATATGGACATAAAAGAGGAAATTCGGTTGGAAGGTCGCTGGGAAGGCGAAAAAAAAGGCTTTAGAAAAGGCCGGCAAGAGGGACGAGAGGAAGGACGAGAGGAAGTTATCCGGAATATGTTGAGAGAAAAGGTAGATTTGGCTGTCATCGTCAAAGTGACGGGCCTACCTGTTCGAGAGATTAAAAAGCTTAAAAACGGTTCTTGATTCTTTTTTAGTTGGTTTGTCTGTATTTTGTCATTTTGAGGTGGGCTTGTTTAAAAAGCTTCTTAGACACAGGGAACCGTTGTTCCTGTGACAGCAGGAATCCAGAACAGCTGGACCTCGTGAAACCAAGGTTTCTTTCCCTAAAAGTTTTTAGGCTTTGCCTTTTAAGCTGAATTTTTTGAGGTTTATTTTGTTGCCCTTCTGAGGGGAAGGAATATAGATAGAGATTAGAGAGAAAAATAGAGGGTTCTTAGGCTTAATCCACCCAGTTAATCTTGTCTTTGTTCAATGCTTCAGTTAATTTTTTTGTTGGCTTTCCAGTATCATCAGTTCTGTTTTTTTATCCAAAACATCGATCATCTCTTGACCTACTAAATACCCTGCTCCCATCCCTATCGCTCCTATCGATCCTATCGCTCCGAATATCAAAAAATCTCTCAATAATGTCTTCTTAGTCTTCTTAACTCCAGACAAATATCCTCTCTTAAATTCTTTTTCGTTCCATTCTGCCTCCTTTTCAGTTTCAGGATCAAAAGCATCATGGCAGTTATTAGCAAAAGCGGGCAAGCTCATAAAAAGAATAAGGCTTAATAGTATTTTCATTGTGTTTGGTTGTAGCAGGATTGTCCGGGAAAGTAAAGTCTTTAAAAGCATTTTGTAAATTTTTCACACAGCGGAGTCCCAAAGGAAAGGGGGTGGCATGATAATCACAATGGGGGGCAGGACATTTTCCCCCCGGAGCCTGTTTTTAACAAAAAAAGCAAAAAAAAACCTAAAAAAAATCAGCTGAAAGGCAATATAGACAAGGCTTATAGGCGATTTTTCCCTGATTCTTGGAAAAAGATGATGGGGCACCCTTAGAGAACAGACCCCCCCCTTTTCTCTGGGACTCCACACTTGTTTTTAAGGATTATTTGATAGCTGAGGGCTTTTGTATAGATAGAAGAGAGAAAAATAGAGGGTTTTGAGGCTTAATTAAAAAATGTTTTCAAAAAAATGGATTATATCAAAATTTTTCCCCATGCAAAACAAGGATCCGAAAAAAGCTCCCGTTGTAAAAAGTGGTAGCGGGAAAAAATGTCTGAGAGCACTGCTCGTAAGTATAATAATGGTAGTTCCTCCGAGAAGCACAGTTGGAAGAACCGAGCCTTCTCTTGTAAGGTTTCCTATAAGGCAACCAATGCCTCCGCCAGCTAAAACCGATCCCGTTCCAATAATAAGGGGATGACTGTTTAACTGCTTTTGCCCAAAACCACAGCATGAGGGTCCAAGGTATTGCCGTCCCGAAATGCTGTGGCCTTTGAGCAAATAAACTAAAGAATTTTGCCTTTTTAACAAGCTTTGCAGAAAGGAAAAAGATTTCTGGATTCCCGCTCAAGGCGGGAACGACTGTTTAGCTGTTTTTGCCTAAAGGCCCTGCCATAAGGATCCAAGGTATTTTTCCCATGAAAAACCTCTGTAAATGTATCGCATAAGCAAAAGTCAGCCAAAAAATGAGCAGGAACAACAAGCTTTTGGACAAAAGGCAAAAAATATGGCTTTATGAAGAAAAAAACTCATAATGAATTTAGAAAAAACAAAACTGAGTGCGAATATAAATAAAGTGGCCACTTTAAGGAATGCCAGAGGCAAAAACACCCCTGATCTCCTTCATATAGCTAATATTGTCCTGCAAACTCCAGTCCATGGCTTGACTGTTCATCCCCGTCCAGATGAAAGGCATATCCGCTATGAGGATGTCCGACAACTCAAAAACCTTTTTAAAAAATATCCTGAAAAAGAGTTTAACATTGAAGGCTATCCTTCAGTGCAGTTTTTAGATCTTGTCACACAAATTCAGCCTCAGCAGTGCACCTTAGTTCCCGACCCTCCAGATGTGCTCACCTCCAATGCTGGTTGGGACTTCAAAAAACACAAAACAAGGCTCAAGGAGGTTGTGAAAAATCTGAAATCTCAAAACATTCGCCTGAGTTTGTTTTTAGATCCTCTCTCTATGAACGAAGAGCAATACTCCGCATTAAAGGCAGTTCAGCCCCATCGCATTGAGTTTTACACTGAAAGTTATGCCAACAGCTGGGGCCTTCCTGAGCAAAAAAATGTTTTATCCATTTATAAAAAAAGCTCCGCCCACTTGAGATCTTTAGGTATTCAAGTTAATGCCGGACATGACCTCAATCATAAAAATCTTTTTGATCTTTTAAAAAGCTTGCCGGAAATTAAAGAGGTCTCCATTGGGCAGGCTTTAATCGCTTTAGCTTTAGAGGAAGGTTTAAGTCAGGCTATAGCAAAGTATTTGAATACTATAGAGAGGGCCTTTGCATAATAGAATACAGGCATAAGGTTGGTTTTTTGTAGACAGCTCATAGTTGGGCCGTTATAAAGAGTGGAATATGAGTTTTTTTGACAAGATCACTCACTCTGTTAATGTTTTTTTTGAAGTTATCAACGGCTTCTTGGCCCAATTTTTCTTTTTTGATGTTTTCTTTTTCATAAAAGGCATCCAATTCCCCTTAGTGATTTTTGCCCTTTTTGCCTGTGGCATTTTTTTCACTTTTAAAATGGGTTTTGTAAACATTCGCCTTTTTACTCATTCTATTAAAATGACTTTGGGCCTGTTAGATAAAGGCAAAAACAAGTCTGGGGAAATCTCTCATTTTAAGGCTTTAACTACCGCTCTTTCTGCCACTGTGGGTTTGGGCAATATTGCCGGCGTGGCCATTGCTGTCTCTGTAGGAGGGCCAGGGGCGGTTTTTTGGATGTTGGTTATGGGTTTTTTAGGGATGAGCACAAAATTTACAGAATGCTCTTTAGCTCTTATGTTTCGGGAAAAGCGAGCAGATGGGCGAATTATGGGTGGCCCTATGGAGTATTTGCAAAAGGGTCTATCTCAGATGGGCTGGCCCCAGTTGGGGAAAATTTTAGCCATTGTTTTTTCTATCTTCTGTATTGGCGGGAGTTTTGGCGGGGGGGTGGCTTTCCAAGTCAATCAATCCCTACATGCTATATCGGTCAGCCTGCCCTTTTTGCAGAATTTTAAATGGCTTTACGGAGTGCTTTTAATTGTCTTAGTGGCCATTGTGATTATTGGTGGAATTAAGAGGATTGCTGAAGTTTCTGGCCGGATAGTCCCCCTAATGTTTTTTATTTATATGATGATGGCCTTTGCTGTTTTAATCATTCATTATGATCAGATTCCTAATGCTTTATTATTGATATGGCAGAGTGCCTTTTCCCTTGATGCGGGATACGGAGGTTTTATTGGGGTTTTAGTGACTGGTTTGCAAAGGGCGGCCTTTTCAAATGAAGCGGGTTTGGGATCTTCCCCCATTGCCCACTCAGCGGCCAAAGTGAATCACCCAGTGGAGGAAGGGGCTGTAGCCCTTTTAGAACCTTTTTTAGATACAGTGATTATATGTTCCACCACAGCTCTTGTGATTTTGGTGACAGGGGTTCATACTCTTCCAGAATATGCCGATCTGGTTCAGCAACAAAAAGGGGCGGCTCTCACTTCACAAGCTCTGTTTCAAGCCCATGAGATTTTCCCCTATATTTTGAGCATCTCTGTTTTTCTGTTTGCTTTTTCCACTATTATTTCATGGTCTTATTATGGGGAGAGATGTTGGTCTTTTGTGTTTGGGGAAAAACGAGCCATTATTTACAAACTCTCCGTCCTCCTTTTAATATTTCTTGGAGCTGTGGCCACCAGCACAGCCATTATGAATTTTTGCGATCTAATGATTTTATCCATGTCTTTGCCCAATCTATTGGGTGCTCTAATACTGAGTGGGAAAGTTAAAAAATCAATGAAAGAGTATATGAAGGCTTTAAAATCATCTAAATAAGGATTTGATTTTGAGTTTTTATCGGGAAGACGAATTATTACAACAACTGAAAGGCCGGATAGACAAAGCCACTCCTTTTAAAAAAAAGATCGTTGTTTTTGATGCGGACGGGACACTCTGGCCAGAGGATATAAATGATGTTTTTCTAAACTATTTAACACAAAAAGGTTTAAGGGATCTCAGTGATCTCTTTAAGCCTTACTATAGAAGGCAGAGGGAAAAATATTGTGAGCTTTTTACTCTCCGGCAAGCGGGTTTTAGTTTGGAAGAGTTTAAACTCCACTCCCAGCAGGCTTTAAAGGAAAACCCTCTTCATGTTTTTCCTTTTCAAAAAAAGCTTTTGCTATATTTAAAGCAAAAAGGATTAAAAATTTGTGTGGTGACGGCCTCTATAAAATGGCTTGTGGAAATAGCCATCCAGTTCAATAATCTTCCTGTAGATCAGGTGTTAGGGGCGGAGACCCTTCTTAAAAATGGCAAGATCAGCCCACAGCTTTTAAGGCCATCTCCAATACACAATAAAAAAAAGGTTTTTTTAAAATACTATTTAGAGGAAAATTGCCTTTTAGCTGGAGGAAATACAAAAACCGACCTCCCCTTATTAGAAATGGCACAGATCCCGTTTGTAGTTCATTCTGCCGGAAAAGAGTCTTTTTTATTTCCTATAGAGGAAAAGCTCAAGGCATTCGCCCGCAAAAAAAAATGGATCATTTTTGAAAAAAAGGAATGGACGGGGTTGAAATGACAGAGGTTTTGGACAAAAAGAATTAAAAGACCTTTTACTCCAAAAGCTTTGGGGGCCACCTCATCGTAAAATACCCGTCAAATTTGGATTCCCGCTCAAGGCAGGCAAAAAGCTTGGGGAGCTTTTTGGCACATTTGCCAGGATCCAGCCGAAAATCTTTGTGGAAGGACTGAGTTTGTGGGAAGGATTTAAAAAAAACCTTTTTTTATTTTGACAAAAGCAAATCTCTTGAAGATAATCGCAAAACTTGACTTCTTTTCCTGTCAAAAAAGGCCCGCTGGGGTTTTGTTGGCCAGGCCAAGCGGGGTTTAAATTTTAGGTGAGGTAATGAATACAGAAAATCAAAGGATAAGAATACGGTTAACTGCTTATGACCACAGGCTTTTGGATCAATCGGCCAGAGGCATTGTGGACACAGCTAAAAGAACAGGAGCTAACATTATCGGCCCCATTCCTCTTCCGGTGAAAATCAGCCGTTACACTGTTTTACGGTCACCTCATGTCAATAAAAAATCCAGAGAACAGTTTGAGATCCGCAGTTTTAAAAGGTTGTTAGAGATTTCTGAACCCAGTGCCCAAACCATATCCCAACTGATGAAGTTAGATCTTCCTGCTGGAGTGGATGTCTCTATCGCTACACAACACAAAGAAGAGGAAAAAGCTTGAGCTTTCAGGAAATGATAAAATGGCTGAAGATAAAAAACAAAAAAAATCTCTTAAAGATCAAAAAAGCCAATCCACAAAAGAGCAGAAGCCTTCTTCTGGCCCGTCGGGAAAAAAAGCTTTTTCTAAAATAAAGTCTTTATTTGGTGCTCGGTCGGTTAAGAAAGCTTTTTCTAAAAAAAAGCCAGCACCGGACAAAAAAACTTTAGCACAAGACACAAAAAAAGAGACAGTCCCTGATAAAAAAGCTGAGCCTTCCCCAAAAACAACTACCACCAAAACTCCTGATAAAAAAGCTGAGCCTTCCCCAAAAACAACTACCACCAAAACTCCTGATAAAAAAGCTGAACCTTCCTCAAAAACAAGCAGTGCTAAAACTCCTGATAAAAAAACTGAGTCTTCCTCAACAAAAACAACTACTCCTAAAACCCCTGATAAAAAAACTGAGCCTTCCTCAAAAACAACTACTCCTAAAACTCCTGATAAAAAACCTGAGCCTTCCTCAAAAATAGCCACTACTTCGCCTCCTAAAGAAGGGGAAAAAGCTTTGAAGGAAAAAACAGTCCCACCAGATATAAAAAAGGAAAAACCGGACAAAAAACTTTCCAGCCCATCCCCAGTGAAGTCAAAAAAAGCCACGGATAAAACACTCCCAAAAAGAGAGCCGGTCCTTTTAGAGGGGCTTTTTGCTTTCAAAATGTCCATGGCCACTTTTTATGATGAGTCGGGGAAGAGTCTCCCGGTGACGGCTCTCAAATACGAACCAGCCATTGTCTCTCAAATTAAAAATCCAGACAAAAAGGAATCCTATTCTGCTATTCAAGTGGCTTTTAAACCTCGAAAAAAAGGATCCAAAGCCTTAAAAGGGCATTTAAAGCCTGCTGATTTAAAGGAAGGTTCTATGAGTTTTTTAAGAGAGATTCGTCAAAAAATTCCTGAAGGGATCAAGCTGGGTCAGGAGCTTTCCATTAACAGCTTAAAAAAAGGGGATCAGGTCAAAATATCCTCTTTTTCAAAAGGTCGTGGCTTCTCCGGTGTGATGAAACGATGGAATTTTGCCGGCGGAAAAGCCTCCCATGGCTCTAAAAGCCACAGACGCACTGGTGCTATTGGCCAACACACAGAGCCTTCCCGTGTTTTTCCGGGCCGCCGGATGCCGGGCCAATACGGTTTTAAAAGAAATAGCCGTTTAAAAGTTCCTATTGTGGATGTCCTACCTGAAGAGGGCATTATTTTTGTCAAAGGGCCTGTGCCGGGGGCGAGAAACACTTTAGTTTCTCTCAAAAAAATGCCGGCCACTTCAATTCAAAAGGAGAATTAAAAAGTGACACCCGTTGAAGTTTTAAATTGGGAGGGGAAAAAGATCTCTGAGATTCAGCTTGAGCCTTCTTTGTTGAGTGAAAAACTCAATCGCCCCCTCTTGCATTCAGTAGTGGTTTGGCAGTTGGCCTGCCGGCGGAAAGGGAGCCATAAGGCCAAAACCCGCGGAGAAGTCCGTGGCGGAGGCAAAAAGCCCTTTCGGCAAAAAGGGACTGGGAGTGCCCGGCAAGGTTCTATCCGCTCTCCTCTTTTAAGAGGTGGAGGAACAGCTCATGGCCCAAAAAACCGATCCTATAAATACAACTTGCCCAAAAAAATCCGGCAAAAGGCTTTGAGAAATGCACTGTCCTACCTTTTTCAACAAAAAAAACTGCTTTTTGTTGAAGATATGAAATCTCCGGAAGGAAAAACTAAAGAGCTGAGCCTTCGGTTTAAAAAAATGGGCTGGAATAAGGCCCTCTTAGTGGATGAGAGCTTGCAAGATCAATTTAAGAGAGCTTGTTCCAATTTAAGAAACTTTAAATTTCTTCCCGCTAAAGCTTTAAATGTTTATGATATTTTGAAATTTGATCTTGTGGTTTTAACTCCTCATCTGTTAAAGACAGTTTATCAAAAATGTGGGTTATCTTGATGTCTTATGTAATAAAAAAACCCTTAGTGACAGAGAAAAACAATCTCAAGGCAGAAAAGGGCATTTATGTTTTTAAAGTGAGTCGCCAGGCCAATAAATTGGCCATAAAAGACCATGTGGAGAGATATTTTAAGGTTAAGGTGCATAGTGTAAAAACCGCAATATGCCGGAAACGGTCCCGAAAAGTCAGAGGGCGACCGGGCCGAGTGAAGTATTGGAAAAAGGCTTTCGTCCGTCTCCATTCGGGCGAGCAAATCACTGTGTTTGAGGGGAATTGATATGCCTGTTCGTCCCTACAAAGGAGGAAAAAACTCTTCTAAGCATCGCTCTGTTTCTGACTTTTCAGCTCTCACTCGATCGCGACCGGAAAAATCTCTCACAAAAGGTCTCAAGCGGGCCTCTGCCAGAAACAACCGTGGACGAATCACTGTTCGCCACCATGGTGGGCGACACAAAAGGCTCTATCGCCTAATTGATTTTAAAAGAAAAAAGCTCTCTGTTCCGGGAAAGATTTTTTCCATAGAATATGACCCTAACAGAACTTGCCGTATCGCTTTGGTTCATTACGCGGATGGGGAAAAGGCTTATATTTTGTCCCCAATCGGGTTAAAAAAAGGAGATCAGGTGATATCCAGCGATAAAAAAGCGGACATTCAACCGGGAAATGCCTTCCCTCTATCCTTAATCCCTACAGGGCTTGCCATTCATAATATTGAGTTGCGTCCGGGAAAAGGAGGCCAGTTGGTCCGAAGTGCAGGGGCACAGGCAGTCATTGCGGCACAGTTAGGGAAATATTGCCAAGTCAAAATGCCATCGGGGGAAAACCGCTTGATTTTATCTTCCTGCCGGGCTTCTATTGGCCAATTAGGGAATGAAGATCAAGAAAACATTCGATGGGGGAAGGCCGGGCGGAACCGCTGGAGGGGTAAAAGGCCCAGTGTCCGAGGTATGGCCATGAACCCCGTTGATCACCCCTTGGGTGGGGGAGAAGGCGTGAGTAAAGGGAATCACCCCATGACACCTTGGGGGAAATATTGTAAAGGTTTAAAAACCAGAAATAACAAGCGAACTGAGCGATGGATCCTCAGTCGCAGTAAAAAAAGGAAGTGAAAAATGTCTCGATCAGTAAAAAAAGGCCCTTTTGTGGATTATCACTTAATGGAAAAAATTGAAAAAGCCAAACAATCGGGCGACAAAAAAGTTATAAAAACATGGTCCCGCCGATCCACAGTCACTCCAGAATCTGTGGGCTTGACTTTTGCCGTTCATAATGGCAAAAAGTTTATCCCTGTTTTTATTTCTGAAAATATGATAGGGCACAAGTTGGGCGAATTTGCACCCACAAGGCAATTTAAAGCTCACTCAGGGGATAAAAAAGCCCCTGTTAAAAAATAAAAGGTAGGAGTTTTATAATGGAGATTAAAGCTCAATTAAGATATGCCCGCACAGGGGTTTTGAAAGCCAGAGAGACGGCTCGGCTCATCTCTGGGAAAGACATTAACAGTGCCTTAAGTATCCTTTCCTTTGGCCGGAGGAAGGTGAGTGTTTTGATGGAGCGACTTTTAAAATCGGCTGTGGCTTTGGCAGAGCAAAAAAAAGTGATTGATGTGGATCAGCTTTATGTTAAGTCCATAGTTGTCAATCAGGGGCCACACTTGAGGAGATATCGCCCGCGGGCTAAGGGAGCTTCCTCCCCTTATAAAAGAAAACAAAGCCATATTGAACTGGTTTTAGCGGAGAGGTGAGTTGTGGGTCAAAAAGTAAATCCTATTGGATTGAGGCTGGGGGTGATTTTTACTTGGCGATCCCGATGGTTCGTGAAAGGCAGAAAGTTTTCTGCTAACATTAAAGAGGATTATCTCTTAAGGGCTTATGTGAAAAAAAAGCTCAAAGGAGCCGGGGTCTCCAGGATAGAAATTGAAAGGACAGTCAATCATGTCAAATTGCTCATTTATACATCCCGCCCGGGCATTGTGATTGGAAAAAAGGGGGCAGGTATTGACTTGCTTACAGAAGACATTCAGAAACAAACCCCTAATAAGGTGATAGTGGATGTTCATGAAGTGAGAAAACCCGATATAGATGCCCAGTTAGTGGCAGAAAATATTGCTCTTCAGTTGGAAAAGCGAGTCTCCTGGAGGAGAGCTGTAAAAAAAGCCATAGCGGGAGCGACCCGGCGAGGTGTCCGAGGTATTAAAGCACGGGTGGCGGGCCGTTTGGACGGGGCGGAAATTGCCCGGGCCGAATGGTATAATGAAAAGCAAGTGCCCTTACACACTTTGAGGGCCAACATTGATTATGGCTCAGCTACCGCTTTTACAACTTATGGAACTACAGGGGTAAAGGTTTGGATCTATCATGCGGATTTTTATAGAAGTAAAGAGATAAAAAAGGAGGAGAACATTGCTCAGCCCTAAGAAAATCAAATGGAGAAGGCAACACCGTGCAAAATTCAAAGGTTTGGCCAAAGGGGGGACAAGCCTCTCTTTTGGAGACTATGGCCTGGCGAGTCTCAGCCCGGGCCGGATGACCGATCGCCAAATTGAAGCTGGCCGGATCGCTATCTCCCGCCATGTCAAAAGGGGGGGGAAGCTTTGGATTCGCGTTTTTCCCGATCGCCCTATCACTAAAAAGCCTTTGGAAACTCGTATGGGTTCGGGAAAAGGAGATGTGGAGTTTTGGACAGCCACCATTCACCCTGGAAGAATTTTATTTGAAATTAGTGGTGTCACACTAAAGCAGGCCAAAGAGGCCTTTCGTTTAGCCAGTCACAAATTGCCATTTAAGTGCCGGTTTGTGGAAAGGAATATTTGAGGGTAATATAAATGAAGTTTTCAGAAATAGCCCATTTAGAGGAAAAAGAACTGAGGATCCGCCTCTCTCAACTGAGGAAAGAGCTTTTTGACTCCCGCATGCAACTCAAAATGCAAAGGCTGAGCAACCCCTTAATCCTTCGCTCTTTAAGGAGAGATATAGCCCGTGTTCAAACCGTTCTTTCTTTAAAAAGAAATAATATGTCCGGAGGGTCAAAATGAACCAACTCAGGGGCCGGAAAAGAATTTTTACAGGCAGAGCTTTATCCTCAAAAATGGATAAAACCATCTCTGTTTTAATTCATCATTTTGTTAAGCATCCCAAATATAAAAAATATATAAAAAAGACTTCTGTCTTTAAGGTTCATGATGAAAAGAACCAGGCTCAAACAGGGGATATTGTTCAAATCTTTGAGAGTAGAGCTTTAAGTAAAACCAAAAGATGGAAACTAAAGAATATTATTTCATCTCAAAAAGGGAAGTCATAATGGGATCCAGACAAAGATTTAAACTAAGGAGAAATAATGATTCAAATGCAGAGTCAATTAAAAGTGGCGGATAATTCAGGAGCCCGATGGGTGCAATGTATTAAAGTTTTAGGAGGAACCCGTCGCCGGACAGCCGGTGTGGGTGATATTGTGGTGGTTTCTGTCAAAAGTGCTATGCCCAACTCCAAGATGAAAAAGGGGGACAAGGCCCGTGCGGTGATTATCCGGACAACTCATCAGATCCGCCGGCCGGATGGCACAGCCCTTCGCTTTGATGAAAACTCAGCGGTTTTGATTAGTGCCAACAAAGAACCTGTGGGGACAAGAATTTTTGGTCCCGTAGCTCGTGAGTTGAGGCATAAAAATTTTGTAAAAATTATTTCCATGGCACCGGAGCTTGTGTAAATGTCTATCTCAAGAGATCTTTATGAAAAAAAGGCCCGTTCCCAGTTGAAGGAGAAATGGAAATACAAAAGTGATATGCAGATCCCTAAAATCACAAAAATTGTTTTAAGTATGTGTGTTAGCCAGGCGGTAAAAAATCCTAAAATTTTAAATGCAGTTCAAGAAGACTTAAGTTTGATTGCCGGGCAAAAAGCTGTAATCACAAAGGCTAAAAAAGCCATCTCCAATTTTAAATTGCGGGAGGGGATGCCTATTGGTGCGATGGTGACTTTAAGAAGGGCTCTTATGTGGTCTTTTTTTGATCGTTTAACTCACTTTGCTTTGCCTAAGGTTCGTGATTTTAGGGGGCTTTCCCCTAAGGGTTTTGATGGGCGAGGCAATTACAATATGGGCTTGAAGGAGCATATCGTGTTTCCAGAAATCAATTACGACAAAGTGGAGTCCATCCGTGGGATGAATATTTCCATCAACACTTCGGCCACTACGGACGAGCCGGCCAAAGATTTGCTTTCTTTTTTAACTTTTCCTTTTAGAGGATGAAGGAGGGGGATTTTTATGGATAGTATTGGAGATTTTTTAACCTGTATTAGAAACGGTATTTCTGCTGGCAAACAAAAAGTGGATATTCCCAGCTCAAATATCAGGAAAAATATTGCTGGCAAGCTTAAGCAATATGGTTATATTCGTGGTTATAGCTTTGTGGAGGATGGCAAACAGGGGACAATGAGGGTTTATTTGAAATATGATGAAAAGCAAGTCTCAGCCATTAAGTCCATCCGAAGGCTCAGCCGGCCCTCTCTCCGATGCTATGTTAAAGCTAAGGATATTCAAGATGTTCGCTCTGGCTATGGCTTGACTATCTTGAGCACTCATCAGGGAATTTTGAGCGGGAGAGAAGCCCGGAAGAAAAAAGTAGGTGGAGAGCTTTTGTGTGAGGTTTGGTGATTTTTTTAAATTTTTACAAATAGGATCTTTTTGGAGAGAACTTAAAAATGCAATGGGAAGTTCGTCAATAAAACATTTTTTACAGAGGGAACTATGTCCAGAATAGGGAATCAGGCCATTAAAATAGAAAAGGGAATCCAGTTGAGTATGGAAGGAGACCAGCAAGTCCTCATTCAAGGGAACGGGAAATCTCTTAAAATCCCTTTGCCACAAAATTTGAAGTTAAAGCAGGAAGGAGGCACAGCTTTTATTGTTCGTTCTCAAGAGGATAGGAGGACTCGCTCTCTTCACGGTTTGAGTAGAGCTTTAATCCAAAATGCGGTCACAGGGCTTTCTAAAGGTTGGAAAAAGTCTTTAGAGTTAAACGGTGTGGGTTATAAAGCCAGTTTATCCGGCACTAAGTTAGAGTTAAATCTTGGCTTTTCTCATCCCATAGTCTATAACATTCCTCAGGGGATTGAAATTAAAGTGGAAAAGCAAACTCGACTCCATATCCATGGAGTGGATAAAGAGCTTGTGGGCCTAACGGCTCATCAGATAAGAAGCTACAGGCCCGTTGAGCCTTATTTGGCTAAAGGGGTTCGTTATTCTGATGAGCGGGTTCGCCGGAAGGCCGGAAAATCTGGTGGAGGAGATAAAAAGAAATGATACGGATCCAATTTAAAAAAAAGCAGGCTTTAAAAATTCAAAAACGTTTGAGAAATAAAGCACGGGTGAGGAAAAAGGTTTTTGGAACCCCTTCAGCCCCTCGCCTCAATGTGTTCCGAAGTGGAAAACATATTTACGGGCAAATTATTGATGACACAAAGGAAATTACTCTTTGTTCTTCCTCCTCTTTAAGTTTAAAGGGGAAGAAGAAGTCTCCGATGGATCAGGCAAAAAAAACAGGTCAAGTTTTGGCAAAAAAAGCTTTAGATAAAAAAATAACTCAAGTGGTTTTTGACCGTGGAGGTTTTATTTATCATGGGCGGGTAAAGGCCCTGGCAGAGGGAGCACGATCTGCTGGCCTTAAATTTTAAGGGCAAACTGTAAAAAAATTTACGAAAGGAAAAACATGAAGGATCAATATGAACAAGAATTGAATGAACGAGTGGTGGCCATTAACCGCGTGACTAAAGTGGTTAAAGGGGGCCGTCACTTTTCCTTTTCCGCCTTAGTTGTGGCAGGAGATGGGAAGGGCAAGGCCGGCGTAGGGATGGGTAAAGCTGGGGAAGTTCCTGAATCCATTGGCAAAGCCAGCCGGTCGGCTAAAAAGGCTTTATCTTGTTATAATTTATTGGATGGCCGGACTATTCCTCATCAGGTGACGGGCGTTTTTGGGGCGGCAAAAGTGATTTTAAAACCAGCAGGACCGGGAACTGGACTGATTGCCGGAGGCCCGGTGAGAGCTGTTTTAGAGTGTTTGGGTGTGAAGGATATTTTGTCTAAAAGGGTGGGGAGTCGCAATCCTCACAATGTGGTCAAGGCGGCTTTTGCTGGTCTTTCTCAACTGTCAGCTCTTCCTGATAAAAATTCTGAGGAAGAGGCTCAACCTAACAAAAAAGAGGAAACATGAGTTTGCTTTCGGAATTGAGTTTTTATCCAGGATCTAAAAAACAGAAAAAGCGAGTGGGACGGGGAAAAGGTTCTGGCAAAGGTGGGACTTCGGGAAGAGGTCATAAAGGCCAGAGAGCCAGAAAGAGCGGGAACTTGCCAGCTGGTTTTGAGGGAGGGGCTATGCCTTTATCGCGACGGCTCCCTAAGATGGGTTGGACCAATGCTCCCTTTAAAAAAGAGTATGAAATTATAAACTTAGCTCAGCTCAACTCAATGGAGGGGGAAGTGACTCCAGAAGTTTTAGTGCAAAAAGGCTATGTGAGGGAAAACAAAAAAATCAAAATTTTAGCTAAAGGGAAAATTACTAAGCCTCTTCAGATCCGGGCACATAAGTTTAGCCAAAAAGCCAAAGAACAGATCCAAAAAGCAGGTGGTCAAGCTATCACTTTGCAGAAAAAATAGTGTAAAAAATTATGGAACCACGACTTCCCTCCAATTTTTCTTTTCCGAAAGAGCTAAAAAACAAAATCCTGTTCACTATAGGAGTTTTGGTAATTTACCGTGTGGGTGCACAAATTCCCACTCCCGGAGTGGATCGGGAGGCCGTTATGGAGGCTTTTGCCCAAAGGGGCGGAGGGGTTTTTGGCCTCTTAAATACCTTTACCGGCGGAGCTTTGGAGCAGTTTAGCATTTTGGCTTTAGGCATTATCCCCTATATCACTGCATCCATTATTTTCCAGCTCTTGCAAACGGGAGTCCCCTACCTTGAGCAGTTAAAAAAAGAAGGAGAATCGGGGAGAAAAAAGATCAACCAATACACCCGCTACGCAACAGTCCTGCTGGCTATATTTCAAGCTTATGGCCTCTCTCGTGGTTTTTTCGGAAGTGAATCCATTATTGCCATCACCCACTTTGGTTTTATCCCTTTTCAGCTTTTTACCATTATGACTTTAACAGCAGGAAGTTGCCTGCTCATGTGGCTTGGGGAGCAAATCAATGAGAAAGGCGTTGGCAATGGGGCCAGCCTTTTGATTTTTGCAGGTATTGCGGCAGGTATTCCCCAAGGAACTGCCAACTTATGGTCTATTGTTCAAAAAGGGGAAATGAGTGGTGGGTTTTCCATCGCCTTGGTTTTATTTATGATTCTCATGGTGGGGGTGATTATTTTTTTAGAAACAGGCCAAAGGCGAATTCCCGTTCAATATTCCCAAAGGGCTTTAGGCAATAAACAGCCTTCTGCCCAGATGAGCCATCTCCCCCTAAAACTCAATTTTGCAGGTGTGATCCCCCCTATTTTTGCCTCCAGTTTGCTGTTGTTCCCCTCAACAATCGCCCAATTCACACAAGCGGAATGGGCACAAAAGCTTCAGGAGTCCTTTTCGCTCACAGGATCCCTTTTTAACATTTTATTTGTTGTGTTGATTATCTTTCTCTGCTTTTTTTACACGGAGGCCGTATTTAACCCCAATGAAATGGCTGACAATTTAAAAAAACATGGGGGCTTTATCCCCGGTATCCGGGCCGGGCCATCCACTTCAGAGTATGTAAAAAAGATTTTGGATCGTCTGACTGTGGCCGGTGCGATTTACCTTTCTGCTGTGTGTGTCATGCCCAATCTTTTGATTGATCAGTTTAAAGTCCCTTTTTATTTTGGTGGGACCAGTTTGCTCATTTTGGTTGGTGTGGCTTTGGACACGGCCCAGCAAATACAGTCTCATCTTTTGACGGCTCGCTATGAGGGCATGGTTAAAGGTGTTCGCATTAAAAGCCGGCGGGTTCGTTTTTAATGAATATTCTTTTAATTGGTGCTCCAGGTTCTGGCAAAGGGACCCAAGCGGAAAAGTTAGTGGAGGAAAAGGGCCTTCAGCACTTGAGCACAGGCCATCTGTTTCGGCAAAATTTAAAAGAAAAAAGCCCCCTGGGCCAGCAAGCTCAACTGTATATCGACAAAGGCCAGTTAGTTCCCGATGCCATTACTAATGAAATGGTTGAGGCTTTTTTACAAAATGCCTTGCCGGGAAAAGGCTTTGTGTTTGATGGATACCCCAGGAATATATCTCAAGCGGAGGCCTTAAGTAAGATATTACAGCCAAAGCATTGGCTTTTAGACAAAGTGTTTTTTTTGGAAATCCCCGAAGATCAGGTTGTGGAGAGGCTTTCCGGCCGTCGCTTTGCTCCTCAAAGTGGTTTAGTCTATCATATCAAAAGCCGGCCCCCAAAAAAGGCGGGGGTTTGTGATAAGTCTGGTGAAGCCTTAATTGCCCGATCGGATGACAAAGAAGAGATTTTGCGTGCTCGCTTAAAGGTCTTTTATAAGACCGTTCAACCTCTTTTAGAACATTACAAAAACAGAAATCTTTTAAAAGTGATTCCTGCCGGACGGCCTGAAAATGAGGTTTTTAGCCATATTTTGAGCCATCTTGCCCAAAAGCTCAGTCGTTCCCGCGAAAGCAAGAATCCAGGAAAGAATAAAAAAAATTAAAATAAATTTTAAAAATACTATAGACTTGCCCTTCAAATGGTGTTAAGTTTCCAACCTTTAAGGCGGAATTATGAAGGTAAGGGCTTCTGTAAAAAAAATTTGCAAGGATTGCCGTGTCATTCAGAGAAAAGGGGCTTTGAGGGTGATTTGTAAAAACCCTAAACACAAGCAAAGGCAGGGTTAAATTATGGCTCGTGTGGCTGGAGTGGATTTACCAAAGGACAAAAGGCTTGTCGTTGCCTTAACGAAAATTTATGGCTTAGGGCCTCAAACAGCCCGGCAGATTTGTAAAAGTGCAGGGTTTAAAGATTCTCTCAGAGTTCGTGAATTGAAGGACGATGATGTGGTCAGCCTTCGCTCCATTATTGAAAAAAATTATAAAGTGGAAGGCGACAAACGCAGGGAAAAGGCTATGGCCATCAAACGGTTGATGGATCTGTCCTGTTGGAGGGGGATCCGCCACCGGAAAGGGCTTCCTGTTAGAGGGCAAAGCTCTCGTCAAAACGCCAGAACTCGAAAAGGCCCTCGAAAAACTGTGGCCAATAAAAAGAAAGCGGTTTAATTTTTAATGAGGACAGGTTAAAAATGGCTGAAGAAAAGAAAAAGAAAAAAAAACTCAAAAAAAAAGCAAAAAAAAATGTTCCCTCTGGGCACTGTTACATTAACTCCGGCTTTGGGAACACTATGGTGTCTTTTACGGATCCGGCGGGGAATACTCTTTGTTGGTCCTCTTCTGGTTTATTGGGGTTTAAAGGGAGCCGGAAGGGAACTCCCTTTGTGGCACAATCGGTTGCAGAGGATGCCGCTAAAAAAGCTAAAGAGCAGGGGGTGAAAAATGTAGAGGTTTTTATCAAAGGGCCGGGGGCCGGTCGGGAAATAGCTGTTCGGGCCATCTCCCATGTCGGTTTAAAGGTGACTTTACTTAAAGACATTACCCCTTTGCCCCATAATGGTTGTCGTCCTCCAAAGAAAAGGCGGGTTTAACTCAAACTACTCATAAAAAGGGAAAATCAATATGGAAAACAAAATAGAATTACCAAAACATTATTATAAATACTGGAAAGATCTCATTCGCCCGAAAGGCTTTGAGGTGGATAAAGATTCTTTAACCAGCACTTACGGTAAATTTTATGTTCGTCCTTTAGAAAGGGGCTTTGGCCTCACTTTGGGGAATTCTATCAGAAGAGTCCTTTTAAGCTCTATGATGGGCTCTGCTATCAGTGCTATTCGTTTTAAAGGTGTGCTTCATGAGTTCACAAGTATTGAGGGTGTTTTAGAGGATGTGACAGATATTATCTTAAATCTAAAGGCTGTATGTTTCCGCCAAAGTGATGAAAACAATAAAAATCTTAGTATTTTAAAAAAAGGTCCTGGTGAAGTGAGAGCCAGTGACATTCAACTCCCCGATGGGATTGAGATTTTAAACCCTTCAGCCCATATCGCCACTTTAAACCATGAAGCCCAGTTAGAGGCAGAAATGATAGTCTCTTTTGACAGAGGTTATGTGGAGGCCGAGCAGAGGGCAAAAAATCTCCCCGCAGGTTTTATTCCTATAGATTCTGTCCATAGTCCTATTCGCCGTGTAAATTATACGGTCAACAGTGCCAGTATTGGCCAGAGGACAGATTATGATTCTTTAGTTTTAGAAGTTTGGACAGATGCTTCTTTAAAACCTGAGGAGGCTGTTCCTTTAGGTTATAAAATTTTAAAAGAACAGTTGGAAGTTTTCATGAATTTTGATGAAAATATTGAGCCTGTAAAAGATGATCAAGATGAAGAAAGCGAGATTTTTGATGAAAATCTTTTCCGTCCAGCAGATGATTTAGAGCTTTCTGTCCGTAGTGCCAACTGTTTAAAAAATGCAAGGATCCGCTATATAGGAGATCTGGTCACAAAAACAGAGCAAGAAATGTTGCGGACAAAAAACTTTGGTAAAAAATCGCTAAATGAAATTAAAGGGATTTTAAAAACTATGGGTTTGAGTTTGGGTATGGAAGTAGAGGGCTGGCCACCTAAAGACCTTTATAGAAAAGAGTTTCAGTCTTCAATAGAGGGAGAGGGAAAAAGCCCTCGTAGAGAAGATGTTAAAGCCTCTGATAAACCACCTGCCCCTGCAAGTGAGTCTGATAACGATTTTGATGACTCTGAGGACACTTCTGTTAAACACTTTCCTGATGAGGTGACGGCCTCTTTTGATCCAAAATCCTCAATTTTGAATGAAGAGTCGTCTTCACCATCCACCACTTCGCCTGAAGAAGAAAAGGCTCAAAAGGAAAATCAAGAGGCCCCTCGTGATGATGTGAAGGAATCTTCGGCAGAAGATCCTTCAAGGGATTCAGATGATTCTCCAAAAGATTCAGGAGATGATTCTCCAAAAGATTCAGGAGATGATTCTCCAAAAGATTCAGGAGATGATTCTCCAAAAGATTCAGGAGATGACTCCCAAAAAGATTCAGGAGATGACTCCCAAAAAGATTCAGGAGATGATTCTCCAAAAGATTCAGGAGATGATTCTCCAAAAGATTCAAATGATGACTCCAAAAAGGATTCGGAAAATTGATTTTTCCTCTTAGGAATAATGAGACACCGCAAAATACACACCAGCTCTTTTGGTTTAAAATCAGGCCCTCGCCAGGCCCTTTTTCGAGGTTTAGTTCGCTCTTTAGTGGAAAAAGAACGAATTAAAACCACTTTGCCTAAGGCCAAAAACCTTCGTCCGATGGTGGAAAAAGCAGTCACTTTAGGGCGAAAAGGATCTCTCTCTGCTCGCCGGACCCTTTTGGCAAAATACCCTGACAAAAAAACAGTAGCCAAAATAATAAATGATTTGGCTTTGCGGTTTAAGGATCGCCCTGGGGGATACACTCGTATTGTTAAACTGGGTTATCGCAAAGGAGATCAAGCTCAAAAGGCTTTGATTGAATTTGTAGATTATCAATTTGTCCCTAAGCCCACAAAAGAAGAGAGAGAAAAATACAGAGCCAGTAAAGAATTTCAAAAAATTCGCCGGTTAAGGCTTAAAAAACGAAATAAAAGAAAGAAAAGCCTTCGTGCTATTCAATCCCGTTCCCGCCGGATCAACCGTTAGCTGGTTTATGATGAACAAGTAAACTCTCAAGCCAACAATTGCTCACCTGTGAAAAAACTCTTACTAAAAAGCTCTCGGCTTTTTTTGCTGATGTCTTGAGTGGGAATAGTTTATGCTATAAATTGCTTTTAGGGATAAATAATCCCTCGTGAAAAGGCCTCAGTAAGACCCTCTCATTCCCTGTTTTTACAGGGACAGGTTTTTCAATGACTTTTGCCTAAAGGGCCGTCACATGAGGGTCCAAGGTATTGCCGTCCCGAAATGGGACGGGCCTTTAGGCAAAGAAACTGAAGAGTCCCTTGTAAATTATAGAGGTTTTTCACGGGGGACTAAATTTAAGGAGTTAAAAAAATGAAAGTGCTTATCCTTGGACGAGCTAATGTGGGAAAGTCATCTCTTTTCAACCGTTTGGTTGGGAGGAAAAAATCTTTAGTCATCAATGAGCCGGGAATTACAAGAGATCTTTTAAAAGAAAAAGTGAACTGGTGGGGACATGAATTTGAAGTGATGGATTCTGGAGGGCTTATGGAAAAACCTGTTCTTGATGAAATCTCTTTTAAAGTTTTGGAAAAAATAAAGCAAGCTCTTCTTTGGGCGGATGTATTTGTTGTTGTTGTGGATGGTTCTACCGGCCGGCACCCTGGAGATTTTCAAGCTGTTCAAATGGCTCGCGAAACCAGTAAGCCTTTTATTATTTTTGTCAATAAAATTGACCACCCCCGGCAGGCGGATATTTTAACAGCTGATTTTTTTGGCTTAAATCATAAGTTATTGCATGGTTCTTTTGAACACAATTACGGTGTGGACGATGTTGTAGAATGGATTATCTCTCAAAAAAAGAAAACAAAGGCTAAAGAACCAGCAGTTCCCACTTCTTTTAAAAAACCGAGAGTTTTGGCAGAACCTCAAAAAAATTCACAAAAATCAGCTGAGGACGATTCTTCCCTCACAGATCGGATGGATTTTTTGAATAAGCCCCAGCCTGTTTTGCAAAATAAACCCACAAGGCTTTTTGTAATCGGCCGAGCCAACAGCGGGAAAAGTCGGCTTTGCAATCAAATTTTAAAAAAAGACAGAATGATTGTCTCTTCTCTTCCGGGAACCACTTTGGATACAGTGACGGATTTTTTTTCCTACAACAAAAAAGAGTATTCTATCTCTGACAATCCCGGTTCCCGAAGGGGTCACCGTAGAGAGAGAGAAAAAATATCTTTTGCCAAAAGCCGATCGGAACTAGAAAAGGCAGACATTGTTCTTTTAGTGGCCTCAGCGGATTTAAGTCCGGGGCGAGGGGAAGCTCGTTTAGTCCAACTCTGTTTAGACAAGCATAAAACAGTTCTTTTAGTCTTAAACAAAATGGATCTGTTAAAGCCTTTACCTGTAGAGGAAAAAAAGAAAAAACAAGAGGAAATTCAAAAAGTGTTTCATTTTTATCCTGACCTGCCCACAGTGTTTGTGAGTGCAAAAACAGGTTATAATAAAAACAAATTGCTTTATATGATTGAGAATCTTAAGAAAAAAATCTATTTTCGGATTTCTACTCACAAATTAAATGATTTTTTTATGAAGACAATAAGAAAAGCCCCTGCCCCAGTTTATGGCACAAGTGATGTCAAGTTTTATTATGTTAGCCAAAGTTCTAAAGCACCTCCGGAGTTTATTGCTTTTGCTAATTATCCCCAAGGAGTGACCACTTCTTATCGCCGTTTTATTATCAATAGTTTGAAAAAAAAATGGGATTTGTCCGGCATTCCCATAGCCTTTCGTGTTTTATCAAGGAGATAATATCTAAAAACCTTTATTTACTATGTAGTCGACTGGGAAAAGTCTACATTATGATAGATCGCATAAGCAAAAGTCCAGCTTGTTCAGGATGGCCTTACAAGAAAAATAGCTCAAAATATTGAGAAAAGCCTCTTAAATATCATGAAACTGAGAAAATACCATAAAGCCAGCTCAAAAAATAAATAAATAAATTCAAAAATTTGACAACTGTTTCCCTAAAGGTTATAAAATACATAATATGGATAAAACTTCAAAATTAACACTACCGCTTTTACCTCTTCGGGATTTGGTGATTTTCCCCTATATGATGATACCTGTTTTTATCGGTAGGGAAAAAAGCATTAACGCTTTGGAAGAAACCATATCCAACAAAACAGATATTGTTTTGGCTTCTCAAAGAGAGGCTAAAATTAATGATCCCTCTCCCGATCAAATTTATGATATCGGGACTTTAGCCTCTATTGTCCAGCATTTGAGACTTCCCGATGGGACAGTAAAAACCATTTTGGAGGGGAAGCAAAGAGTCCTCATAAAAAAATATGTGGAGGCCAGCCAATGTCTAATGGTGGAAGTAGAGCTTTTAGATGAATCTTCCCTAAAGGAGGGTATGGAGTCAGAAGCCCTTTTACGCACTGTCTACACTTCTGTAGAAAATTATGTAAAACTCAACAAGCATATCCCTTCAGAGGCTATGGCCAAAATCTCCACTATTGACGACTGTGGGGAGTTGGCCGATGTTATTGCCTCTCAGCTCAATTTACGGTTTGAAGATAAACAAAAAATTTTGGAAATTATCGATCCTGTCCCTCGGCTCAAAGAGGTTTTAAAACTCATTACCAGAGAGATACAAATTCTCAAAGTGGAGAAAAAGATCCGCACACGAGTTAAAGAGCAGATGGAACGCTCTCAAAAAGAATACTACTTGAATGAGCAACTTCAGGCCATTCAAAGGGAGTTAGGGGATAAAGATGATTTTCACACTGAGATCAAAAGCCTGTCTGCAAAGGGGGCTAAAAAGAAGTGGAGTGCGGTGGTGAATCAAAAGTTTAAAAAGGAAATTCAAAAACTAAAAATGATGTCGCCAATGAGTGCTGAGGCCACTGTGGTAAGAAATTATGTGGATTGGCTTTTGGATCTGCCTTGGGGGGACTTAGCTAAGGAGAAAAACAGTATAAAAGAGGCTCATAAGATACTGGAGACTGATCACTGGGGCTTAAAAAAAGTAAAGGAGCGGATTATAGAGTATTTGGCTGTCCGCCGTCTCAGCAAAAATGCAAAAAGCCCAGTAATTTGTTTTGTAGGCCCTCCGGGTGTAGGTAAAACCTCCCTGGCTCAATCCATTGCCCGTGCCCTCCATCGGCCTTTTGCTCGCATTTCTCTTGGAGGGATTCAAGATGAAGCGGAATTGAGGGGCCACAGGAAAACTTATGTAGGTTCGCTCCCCGGCAAAATCATTCAAGCTCTAAAAAAAGTGAAAAAGGGAAATCCTGTCATTCTTTTAGATGAAGTGGATAAAATGGGCTTTGGTTCTTTTAGAGGGGATCCTTCTTCTGCTCTTTTAGAGGTTTTGGATCCGGAACAAAATCACACTTTTCAGGATCATTATTTAGAGTTAGATTATGATCTCTCCCCTGTGCTTTTTATTTGCACGGCCAATATTACCCAAGCTTTAAAAGGGCCTTTGTTGGATCGAATGGAGCAAATCCCTATCGAGGGCTATATTGAGGAGGAAAAAATAAACATTGCCAAAAGGCATCTTATCCCTCGCCAAATAAAAAGACATGGTTTAACAGATTATAAATTAGAACTGCCAGACAGTATATTAAAAGAGATTATTGCTTACTGGACTAAAGAGGCTGGGGTCCGTCAGTTGGAGCGAACTTTGGCCAGAATTTTCCGCAAGTTTGCCAAAAAAATTGTTGTAGAAAAGGAAAATGCAACTGAGTCTTCTACCACTCAATCAAAAACTATAAAATTGACTGACAAAAAACAGCTGGAAAAAATGCTGGGGCCAAAAAAATACCGTTTCACTGAGTTAGAAAGCGATAGCCTTATTGGCCTTTCCAATGGCTTGGCCTGGACAGAAACTGGCGGAGACACCTTAGCCGTAGAGGCTTTAGTTGTTCCAGGGACTGGAAAATACAATTTGACCGGCCAATTAGGGGATGTCATGAAGGAATCTTGTTCTGCTTCTTTGAGTTTTGTCCGCTCCCTTTCCCCTCTGTTTCATTTGGAAAGCAAATATTTTAAAAGTCATGATTTTCACATTCATGTGCCGGAAGGGGCTATTCCCAAAGATGGCCCCTCTGCTGGTGTGGCCATTATTACCAGTTTAGTATCTGCTGTTTTGCGTATTCCGGTGCGAAACGATGTGGCCATGACCGGAGAGATCACTTTAAGGGGCCGAGTTTTACCTATTGGAGGTTTGAAGGAAAAGATTTTAGCGGCCCATCGGGCAAAAATTAAAACTGTTCTTATTCCTAAGGATAACGAAAAAGATTTAAAAGATATTCCTCAAAAAGTTTTAAAAGATATTCAAATTCTTCCTGTGGAACAAGTGGATAAAGTTTTAATGTCGGCTTTGGAAATGGATTCAGCAGATAAAATTTTTAAAACTCTACACAAAACATGGCCTAAAAGAGCGGGTTTTTCTAAACCAGCTGTTCACCCTTATCAAAAGCCAGATTCCCGGAAACTGCTTTGATACTTTATATTTACTCTTTATATTTAGTTGTTTGTGAAAAAGTCTACATTTGATAGATCGCATAAGCAAAAGCCATAAAAATAAAGATTAAAAATATGAAAAAGATACAAAGCTTTTTTAAAAAAACAATAGCCAATGTTCTGGTTGTTTTTGCTATTGTCTCTGCTGTGTTTTTTCTTATGTTTTTGATACCGGGGGATCCTGTAGATTTTATTTTGCAAGATGGAGCTAACCTTGAGGATAAGGAGCAGTTAAGGCAGGAGTTGGGCCTAAACAAAAGCTTTATTAGCCAGTATGCGAGTTTTTTATGGCGTGCCCTTCATTTAGATTTAGGCCAGTCCATTCATACTGGAGATCTCGTGGTGCTAACCATTGCTCAGCAGTTCCCTTGGACACTTTCTTTAAGCCTGTTATCTTTATTTATGGCCTTGGCTTGGGCTTTGCCTTTGGCTCTTGTGTCTTCCCATCCTTTTTTTAAAAGTTGGGAGAAAGTTTTTGATTTTTTCCCTCTTGTTTTTTTCTCCATTCCTGTTTTTGTCTCTGCCCCACTCTTGATTTGGTTTTTTGCCGAGAGGCTGGCTTGGTTTCCCGTCAGTGGTTATGGTGGTTTTTCTCACCTGTTTTTGCCCTCTCTCAGTTTGGCCTTGCCTTTAGGAGCTGTTTTAATGAAGGTGGGAAGAGCTTCTATTTTAGAGGTTTCGTCTTCAGATTTTGTTCGCACAGCTCAGGCCAAAGGGCTTTCTCAAACAAAAGTTTACTTTCGTCATGTTTTAAAAAACGCTGTTATTCCCATAATAACGGTTTTAGGTTTGCAGATGGGGGCTTTGCTTACTGGAACAGTAATTGTGGAAAGCCTTTTTGATCGTCCGGGCATTGGCCACTTACTTTATCAATCAATTGTGAGCCGAGATTACCCCTTAGTTCAAGCTTTAGTTTTATTTATTGCTTTAATTTATGTTTTTATCAACCGCTGGACCGACTGGCTTTACTCTGTTTTTAACCCTTTCATGAAGGAAGAATAAGTTTTTAAAGGTATAATGATGAAATATTTTTCTGTGTTTTTTCTTTTAGTTGTTGTTTTTTCAGCCCTGTTAGCTCCTTTAATTGTTAACTATGATCCTTATCATATTGATCTCTCAAAAAGTTTATCTCGCCCGTCTTTATCTCATCCTTTGGGTTTGGATGAAGATGGAAGGGATCTTCTCTCAGAAATAATTTATGGATCAAGGGTGAGTCTCACTGTGACTTTTAGTGTGCTGTTTTTGAGCCTTTTGTCTGGCTTGTTTTTAGGGACTTGGGCGGGTTATTGGGGGGGGTGGCTGGAAAGGCTCATCATGGCTTTAGCCGATGGAGTTTTGGCTTTTCCAAAATTTTTAATGGCTTTGGCTTTAATGGCTATGTGGGGGGGATCTGCACTCAATTTGATTTTTGCTTTAAGTTTTTCAACTTGGGCGGGCTTTGCTCGATTGGTAAGGGGAGAGATAAAACATTTAAAGAAAAAAGAATTTGTTTTGCAAGCTCTTGGCTCCGGAGCCTCTCCAGCTTTTTTAATTTGGAAACACTTATGGCCCAGCCTTTTTGGCTTAATGGCTGTGCATGCGATTTTTCAATCCTCAGCTGTTTTAATTGCTGAATCGGGTTTAAGTTTTTTAGGTTTAGGAGTTTCTTTGGAAAATCCCTCTTGGGGAAGTCTCTTAGGTATGGGAAGAGCTTATATCTTTTCAGCCCCTCATATTATTTTGTTTCCGGGGTTGACCCTGTTTTTTTTCTTGTTGAGCTTAAATTACTTGGGAGAGTTTTTAAGAGAACGCTTTGACCCACGATCCTAAAAATAGTCATTCCTGTATGTGTTCGCTTTTTCACGAGCCAAATAAAATAAGGGGGAGATATTATCTCCCCCTTATCCCTCTATATCAAAATTTGTCAAAACCTATTTATTAATTGTTCCAGAACTTACATTACCAGAAACTCTGGCATGGCCAGTGACTCTTGCAGAACCAGAAACTTTTGCATTACCAGAAACTCCGGCACGGTAAGAAACTTCTGCATAGTCCTTAACTTTTGCAGAATCCTTAACTCTTGCATTACCATAAACTTCTGCATTACCCGTAACTTCGGCAGAACCATAAACTTTTGCAAAATCAGAAACTTTTGCAGAATCCTTAACTCTTGCATTACCATAAACTTCTGCATTACCATAAACTTTTGCAGAACCATAAGCAGAACCATAAACTTTGGCATTATCAGAAACTTTAGCACTACCGGAAATTTTTGAACCCAAGACATTTGCATTACCAGAAACCTCTGCATAGTCAGAAATTTCGGCCAAGAAAAACAAACTAGAAACTTTGGCAGAACCATAAACTTCTGCATAGTCAACCACTCTGGTATCAAAAACTTCGGCATTGCCATAAACTCTGGCATAATCAAAAATTCCGGAAGAACCAAAAACTTTGGCAGAACCAAAAACTTTGGCAGAGTCAGCTACTCGTGCAGAATGATCAACTTCGGCAGAACCATAAACTTTTGCAAAATCAGAAACTATGACATCATCAGTGATTACTGCATTGTCAAGAACCATGGCATTGTCATCAACTATTGCATTGCCAAGGACCATGGCATTATCATCAACTATTGCATTGCCTAAAACCATGGCGAAGTCATCAACTATCGAGGTGCCAGCCACTATTGCACTGTCTGCCACTTTCGCATAACCAGCCACCATTGCTTGGTCAACAATACTGGCAAAATCAGCCACTCTGGCGTCATCACAAACCATAGCATAAGGCCCGATATAAGCCGACTCATCCACATTAGCCGTTCTGGCTACAAAGCCACCACCATTGCTGTGCTCAGCCCCTTTTTGCCCATTGCAAGGGGGTCTCTCTGCTGAAAAAGCAGATACACTAAATAAAAATGACATAAAAAAACTTATGATTTTCATGTTTAGCCTCCTTTTAATTTTATTTAAAAAACCATGTTGTTATGTCATACCTGTTAGACTTTTTTCAACAGTTTTTTTAAAAAAATGTAAAATTTTCATGTTTAAGGTTTAAGGTTTAAGGTTTAAGACATAAAATTTAAGATATGAACTTTTTAGCAAATTTTTAAGGATATGAAAGATTTTTGCCTCTCACTCCACTGTCACCGATTTGGCCAAGTTGCGAGGTCGGTCCGGATTCAAGCTATTACTTATGGAGATAGAGTAAGCCATAAGTTGGCAAGGGATGAGGGAGAGTAAAGGATGAAGGAGTTTGTGGCTTTCCGGCAAAGGCAAAATATAATCACTCAGCCCTTTTAACTCTCTGTCTTTTTTAGGGCCTCCTATAGAGAGGATACGAGCACCACGAGTTTTAGCCTCTTTTAAATTGATAAGGCTTTTTTTGTAAAGCTCTCCTTTATACGGTAGTAAAGCGACAATTATAGAGTTTTTGTCTATCAAAGCCAAGGGGCCGTGTTTCATTTCCCCAGAGGGGTATCCCTCTGCGTGAAGGTAAGCCACCTCCTTTAACTTTAAAGCCCCCTCTAAAGCTATGGGGTAATAAGACCCTCTCCCCAAGTAAAAAAAAGATTGGCCTTTTTTGAGCTTATTCATAATTTTTAAAAATATTGATCGGCAGTTTAAAGCCTTCTCCATATCTGAAGGAAAAGCCAAAAGGGATCGGACAAAAAACCTTTCTTTAACCGGCCAACCTTTAAGTTTTGCAATATGGAAGGCCAACAGTATTAGTGACATAATAGAGGAGGAAAAGCTTTTAGTGCTGGCTACAGCTATTTCCGGGCCGGCCTCCATGTCTAAAGCCCAACAGGCTTTTCGTTCCAAAGTAGAGTTAGCGACATTGCATAAGCTAAAGCTTTTCAAAGCCTTTTTTTTTGTCTGCTTGAGAGCTGTTAAAATGTCAGCTGTCTCACCACTTTGTGATATCAATAAAGCAGGGGCACCTGGAGTTGTGATGGATTTTTTATAAATAAACTCACTGGCCATTTCTGCATGAACTTTAATCCCTCCTATCTCCTCCAATATATATTTGGCAAATAGGGCGGAGTAATAACTGCTTCCACAAGCTAAAATGAGCAAGTCAGAAGAGTTTTTCAAAAGAGAGTTCCACCCGTTTTCGCTTCCTTTTGAAAGCTTTAAAGCTATAGCTTTCTTCTTTTTGTCAATATGCCGATTTATTAAACGGGAAATGGCTTGAGGTTGTTCTAAAATCTCTTTAATCATAAAGTGAGGGTGAGGGCCTTTCCCATTGCTCTTTTTTTTAGGGGAGAGTTTTTTAAAACGGCGGGAAAGCTTTTCCCCTTTAAAGTTAAAAATTTGAGCTTGATTGTTTTTAAAAAATAACAGTTCTTCATCCTCTAAAAAAAGAGCTGAAAGAGGCCCTTTCCCAACAGCTTGTGAATCGCTACAGATAAAAAATTCATTTTTCTTTTTACAAAAAAGAAGAGGAGGACCGGATTTAAAGGCAATCATTTCCCCCGGATGTTTTGCATGTATGGCCACAACAGCATAAGAACCTTTTAAAAGGCCGGCACATTTTAAAGTGCTTTTAAGGAAACTCTTTTTCTTGCAGAAGTGATTTATCAAGTGGGGGATGAGTTCAGTATCAGTGTCCGACAACAAAAGGGGGTTGGGGCCAAGGATCTGCCGGATCTCCTCAGTGTTTTCTATCACTCCGTTATGGACTACATAAATAGAGTGAGAGCGATGGGGATGAGCATTCTTTTCCGAAGGGGCACCCTGAGTGGCCCAGCGAGTGTGCCCTATACCTGAAGAGTTTTTATAGGAGAGTTTGCGAACCTTTTTTTCTAAATCATTCACCCCACCACAAACCCGAAAGTGCTGAATATTTTTTTTACCAAAAAAAGCCAGCCCCGCACTGTCATAACCGCGATACTCCAGCTTTTTTAACCCATCGATTAAAACCTCCGTCACATTGCGAGGTCCGGAATAAGCTAAGATCCCACACATTTATTTTTTGTCTTTCTTTTTATGGTAGTCTTTAATGTTTTTTTGCTCTGCCCGTTCTATAGCCAGATGCCCTTCCGGAACATTTTTAGCTACAGTAGAACCTGCACCCACTACAGCCGATTCGCCAATTTCCACAGGAGCAATCAACTGAGCACCGCTCCCAATAAAAGCATGACTACCAATTTTTGTCTTTCGCTTTTTTTTATCTACTCCATAATTGCATGTGACGACCCCACAACCAATGTTGACATTATCTCCTATTTCTGCATCGCCTAAGTAAGAAAGATGAGCTGTTTTTGAGCCATCTCCCATTTTGATTTTTTTAGTCTCCACAAAGTTTCCTACTCGACAGTTGTTGCCAATTTCTGTCTCCGGCCTTAAGTGAGCGTAAGGCCCAATCACTGATTTTTCCCCCACGATAGCCCCATCAATATAAGAGCCGGCTTTAACATTTACATAATTTTTTATAAGGGAGTCAAAAATACAAACATTGGATTCAATAGCACAAAAAGCCCCAATTCTTGTTTTTCCCCTTAAGTGAACTCCAGGGTAAATTAAAGAACCTTTTCCTATTAAAACATTTTCTTCAATATAGGTGTTTTTTAAATCCATGATCATAACCCCATTTTCCATGTGCCGGTAGGCACTATTTTCAAAAGCAATGGCTGAGGCCAGGGAAAGCTCTCTTTGGTTATTGACTCCAAAAGCCGCACTCCAAGAGATCTCTATGGCTTTTATTTTGTAATTCTTTTTATGCAATATGGAAATGAGATCAGTAAAGTTGTATTCCTCTTTAACATTTTTTTTAATTTCTTTTAAATTCTGCTTTAGTAAATCCGCTTTAACCAAATAAAAGCCTGCATTAACGAAGGGACTGAGAGTTTTTGTTTTTTCCACTTCATAAGATTCCACAATATCTTTTAATTGTTCTCCCTCAAAAATCAAACGGCCGTATTCAGATGTTTGGGAATTTTTAAAAGAGGCCACAGCACAGTCAGCAGAATGCTCCCTGTAAGAGCGGATAAATTGAGACAAATCAACAGGTTGAATTAAAGGATGATCTCCGTTGACAATTAAAACATCTCCTTCCATTTCTTCTGGCCGTGCGGCCAAAACGGCCCCTGCCGTTCCCCATTTTTCTTCATTTTGTTGAAAACAAAGAGCATTAAATCTTCCTGCAATGGAGCTGACAATATGGCTTGCTGGCCCGGCCACAACACGAATCTGTTGAGGACGAATGGCAGAAATGGCTTTTAAAATTCGAGCCAGCATAGGCTCACCCGCTACAGGGTGAATGACTTTAGGCAGTGGGCTGGCCATTCTCTCTCCACGACCTGCCGCTAAAACAATAGCATTTAAACCCATTTACCCTCCTTTAAGGAATTTTCAGTCTTAAAGACAGTAAAGCTTTTTCAAGTAAAAGCCTTATTTCTGATATGTAGCTTTTATTCTAATACGATCCTCCGTGAAAAAGCAAGTCGTTCCCGCCGAGCTGGCCAGAAAGCTCCCCAGGCTTTTTAGTTCTTGCCGAGTTTGCCCGAAAGCCCACTGGGCTTTTTAGCTCCCGCAAAAACAGTCATTTCCCGCCGAACCTTGCCAGAAAGCTCCCCAGGCTTTCTGGCTCCCGCAAAACCAGTCATTCCCGTGAAAACGGGAATCCAGAAAAGCCTGTTCTCGTAAAAACAGGGGTTTTTCTCGCAAAAAATCTACATTTAATGGATCGCACAAGCAAAAAGTCCAGCTTGTTCGCGGGAAAAATACCTTGGACCCTCACCGCTGGCTTTTGCTTGTGCGATAAAGAACAGAGATTTTTTATAGGCAATTTTTTAGTTTTTTTGCCTGATCTGGCCATTTTTTTCTAAAGTTTTTTAAACAAATCCACAATAGAGGCAAAGTTTAAAGTCCAAAACTCAGAGCTAAAAGCCCTCAGCAAAACGGACGATCAGCTAAAACAGGAATTAAAATCAGCCAATGAAAAAATAGACAGCCTCTCAAAAGAACTTAAAGAACTAAAGTCAAGTTTTAAAAAACAGGACTTTAAAAACACGGACAACCAGCCGATAAAGTAAACATGAAACAATCCTTAAACGGAGGGAACATGAAACAAATCATTTTAATTCTTTTATTTTTTGCAATCCCAGCTCAGGGGGAGTCGCTTAAACCAGTTGATCCAATAAAACAAGGGAGTCTTATTGCACAAATAAAGAAAGGGGAAAAAGATTTGGCGGGAGCAGACTTGAGAGGGGCTAACTTGATAAATAGTGGGGGATCCCCTGCTTTTGTTTTGCCCCCCCTCACTTCAGAAGAGCAAAAAAAACAAGGGATTTTGATACAAAAAATAAAACAAGGAAAAAAAGATTTGGCGGGAGCGGACTTGCGGAGGGCGATGTTGAATGAGGCAGACTTGACAGGAGCAGACTTGAGGCAAGCAAACTTGTATAAGGCAAACTTAACCGGGGCAAATTTGCAAGGGGCTAAGTTGTATAAGGCTAACTTGTATAAGACAACCTTGAGAAGGGCTAACTTGCAAATGCAGATTTGGTATGGGCTAACCTGTATAAGGCAGACTTGACAAATGCAGACTTGAGAAGGGCAAACTTGTTTAAGGCGAACTTGACAAAGGCGAACTTGACAAGGGCGAACTTGACAGGGGCAAGCTTGATAAAGGCAAACTTGACAAAGGCAAACTTAAAAGGGGCAGACTTGAGAGAGGCAATCTTGAGGGGGGCAACCTTTAGAAAGGCAAACTTGGAAGGAGCTTATATAGACTCAAAATATCAATATCTTGGATCATTAAAAGGAGCATTGAAAGCAGACAAGATTAACTGGGTGGATTAAGCCTCAAAACCCTCTATTTTTCTCTCTGATCTTTATCTATACTCCTTCCCCTCAGAAGGGCAACAAAATAAACCTCGAAAAATTCAGCTTAAAAGACAAAGCCAAAGAGCTTTTTATAAGGGGCTTTTTAAACAAGCCCATCTCTAAAGTGACAAAACACGGACAAACAAACTAAAAAAGAATCAAGAACCGTTTTTAAGCTTTTTAATCTCTCGAACAGGTAGGCCCGTCACTTTAGAGATGAAAGCCAAATCTACCTTTTCTCTCAACATATTCCGGATAACTTCCTCCCGTCCCTCTTGCCGGCCTTTTCTAAAGCCTTTTTTTTCGCCTTCCCAGCGACCTTCCAGCCGAATTTCCTCTTTTATGTCCATATAGCCTCCTTTCTTTAATAAAGCCTTCTTAATAGCCTCTTCCTCCAACTTGTTCCAAAGTTTAAAACTCACCCCCGCCGACCTCAAATACTTGGCCACAGCCAATATCCACTCATCACGCTTAAAAACCCTAAAAAAAGCAAATAATACCTCCCGCAACTCCCGCTCATTATCCTTTAAAAACCACACACGGTCCAACAACTGTAAAACCCGACCCGTCTTAAAACTCCGATCATCAAAAACCCTCTGAACCCTCCTATCCCCTGTATTCAATAACCTCAAACCATAATTTAACATGTTTTTTCTAAAAGATCGAGGAATTTTTAAAAAAAACTCTCCTAAAACAGCCTCCTGAAAAGACAACTTCCAACTCCAAGGGACTTTTCCGTGATAAAACAAAACAGGAATTACTACTATCCTCTGTTGGGACTGCTCATAAAGCTTTGTCTGATACCTTAAAACCTGCTTAAAGAGATTTTTGTCATATTTGGACTTGTGCTCAAACAGGACGACTATCCTGATCTGGCTTTTAGGAAAGTTTTTTAGGGGAAAAGACAAAACCAAGTCCATTTGCTTATCTTTAAAAAGGCTTTTTTCTACTTTGAGTTTTGATAGATTACAGGCTTTTAACTCCTCTTTAGACAATATCAATCTCACAATCTCCTCAGCAAATTGAGGCTGAGAATAGAATCTTTTAAAAAATTTGTCGTGATGGTTTCCGGGCTTTAATACCGAAAACTCCCCAAGTTCTTTTCTGGTTTTTTGAGTTTTGATTTTCATTGGTATATTCTCCTTATTAGTTGGTGTTTAACTTACTGAGAATCCAAAAAAATAGTATAAAGTGCTTTTTATGGAAAAGCAAGCTATGGCTTTTAAAGAAATTGAAGAATAATGCAATCTTTTTAACAAGGCTTTTCACAGGCGATTAAGTCGCTCGTGAAAAAGCTCTGTCCGTTATCGCATAAGCAAAAGACCAGCTTAAAGGACAAAGCCCCACAATAAAGTCTGCCCTTTTGTGTGAAAATTTTACAAAAGACTAAAAAAAACTTTATCTTCCCGATCCATCCTGCTATAACCCTACACAATGAAAATACTATTAAGCCTTATCCTTTTAATGAACTTGCCGGGGTTGGCCTTAGACTCAGACCTGATTGACGAAATTAGACAAGGGGAATGTAAAGACTTAGAAGGGGAAAACTTGAGAAGGGCAGACTTAACGAATGCGGACTTAACAAAGGCAATCTTGAGAGGGGCTGATTTGAGAGGGGCAATCTTGAGAGAGGCGGACTTGACAAATGCGGACTTAACAAAGGCAAAATTGAGATGGGCAGACCTAACAAGGGCTAACTTAACGAAGGCAGACTTGAGAGAGGCAGACTTATTATAAGGCAAACTTGACAATGGCAAACTTAACAAGGGCAATAATGGAACTGATAAGAATACCCGCAACAACCTTGACAAAGGCTATCTTAACAGAGGCAGACTTAAGATGGGTGACCATGTATGAGGCAAACTTAACAAAGGCTAACTTGGTAGGAGCAGACCTAACAGAGGCAGACCTAACAGAGGCAGTCTTAATAAAAGCTAACTTGAATGCGACAAAATTGCATGGGGCGAAATTGGAAGGAGCAGATTTTAAAGGGGCTAACTTATTGTATGCTTTTATAGACTCAAAATATCGTGACATGATTATGGCCAGCGGAGCATTGAACACAGACAAGATTAACTGGGTGGATTAAGCCTCAGACCCCTCTATTTTTCTCTCTAATTTTTATCTATATCAAAAGCCTCAGCTGGGAAAAAAACCTATTCTGGCTGATATTTGAGCACTTGAAATAAAAACTTGACATTCCCGGCCAATGTCCATATAATGGATGTATGAAAATCTTTACTCCTTTATTTCAAGCTGTTATTGCTTTTGTGGCTATTTTAACTGGCTTAGGAATTGTCTTTAATCTCCTTTTAGCTCCGGTTAAGGCTAATCAGGTTAATCTTGATAAGAGGATAGACAGGATTGAGGCTGGCCAAGCCAAGCTATCAAGTGATATAGATAGCATAAAAGAGGGGCAAGCGGAGCTTAAACAGCTGTTTTATGAGTTTAAAAATCATTCTCACAATCCGTCAAAGCAAGCACACAAAAACAAATAGCCTCTTTATTCCCTTTATTTGCTTTTTCCCGGTGGCCACAGTATACGGCTCTATCCCTCTTTAAACCCAAGACTTTAGACTCACAAAAAACAATCTAAAATGGCCTATAATAGCACATTATGAGAAAAAAATACTAAGAAAATCCCGGACAGCCAGAAAACCAAAAGGCAAACAAAGATCATTAGAAGGCGATATTGACCCCAATCACGCTTTAACTATGGCCTCCCACTTCTTAGGTGTTTCCCCAGAAATGCAAGCACTAAAAATCAAAGCCAAAAAACTGCAACAAAATCAACCCAACAACAGTGAAGACGCAGAACTCTCACAAAAAGAACTTGAACGCTATAAAAAACTATGGGGAAAAGTATGAACGCAAAAGTTTACGGTTCTTTTTTCTTTATATTCCCGGACAATAACCCGATAAGATAAGTATGAAAGGTCTGATTTTAATTCTTTTTATGTTTGCAATCCCAGCTCAGGGGCAAAACCAACGGAAGGTAGAGCTTAATCAAATCACCTTAGAAGAGACTGAAAAGGGGACTTATATGACTATTCCACAACTCACTTTAGAAGAGAGAAAAAAACAAGCAGAGCTGATAAAAAAAATAAAACAAGGGAAAAAAGATTTAGCGGAAGCGATCTTGCTGACAGCGAACTTGAAAAGGGCGAACTTGATAAATGCGAACTTGAAAGGGGCGAACTTGATAAAAGCGAACTTAACAAAGGCAAACCTGACAAAGGCAGACTTAACAAAGGCAAACTTGACAAGGGCAAATTTAAAAAAAGCAAACTTAACAGAGGCAAACTTGTTTAGGGCAGACTTGTTTAAGGCGATCTTAACAAAGGCAAACCTGACAAAGGCAGACTTAACAAAGGCAAACTTGACAAGGGCAAATTTAAAAAAAGCAAACTTAACAGAGGCAAACTTGACAGAGGCAAACTTGGAGGGAGCGACTTTAACAGGAACAAACTTAACAGAAGCAACCCTGACTGGAGCAGACTTAGCGGGGGTTTTTATAGACTCAACATATCGTGACATGATTATGGCCAGCGGAGCATTGAACACAGACAAGATTAACTGGGGGAATTAAGCCTAAGACCCCTCTATTTTTCTCTCTAATCTTCTATCAAAAAGCCTCAGCTGTGGAAAAAAGCCTATTCTGGCTGATAGTTGGACAAAGGAAAAATGGCTTGATAGAGGCAGAGACTTGACAAAGGAAACATTGAAATGGGACGAAACCAGAATTGGCAGTGGCCGATATGTTCTTTATCCCTCTGAAAACACATCCACATCCAGCCCTTCAAGACGCAAATAAGCCTTAAAAACAAGTGTGGAGTCCCAAGCAAAAGGGGGTGGCCACAGTTTACGGCTCTTTTTTTGCCGGGAGGCTTTAAGTTTTTTTAACAAAATCCTAAACTTAAATAATCCTACTCTGCCTACTGAAAAATCCAGTTTGACATAGGGGACAGTCAGCTTGACAAAAAAACTTCACTTATGGACTCGGATAGTCAAAAGCCCCATTCAGGGAATGAGGCCAGCAACATAAGAACACAAAATGATAAACCAACAATGGATGTTGCAAGTTTATCATTTTGTGTCTGTAAGTCAAACAGCTATGAGGTTCATAATGAAAAAATCTCCAGGCTTTTCTGGATTCCTGCTTTTGCGGAAATCCAGCACTCTTGGACCTCATTGCTTGTTTTTACTTAGGCGATCTTTAAAAAACAGGCTTTTCCATCCGGTCCAATCGCTTCCAAAGAAGATGATCCACTGTGACAAGGCGAGCAATGGCCTCTATAACGGGGACCGCTCTGGGGCCAATGCAAGGGTCATGTCGCCCTTTTTTAGAAATATCTCCTATAGAAGAAGGAGGCTTAAAAGCCACTTTCAAGCAAAGCCTCTCTCCTGTAGTGAGACCCCCTCTCAAACCGCCATAATTTTCTTTAAAACGGTGAAAGTCTTTTCCTTCAGCTGAAGCCGAATCCATGCCCAAAGCCAACTCAAAGCCCATACTGGCCGGAAGGCTCATAATCCTTTGAGCCAAATCCGATTTGAACTTACAAAATAGGGGCTGGCCCAAGCCTTTGGGCAAATTGCCTATCCAAAGCTGGACAAGAGAACCTAAGCTATTCCCCTCTTTTTTGGCTTTCATTAACTGTTGAACCGCCTGTTCTGATTTTTCCTTATGAGGGATACAGGCTTTAAATGTTTCTGAAAGGGCTTGTTTTTGGAAGAGCATTTCCGCTGTGGCCATCTCTTTGGGAAGGATCTTTATATTTCCGATCTGACGGACAAAAGCCATCACTTTGAACTCAGGGCAAAGTTTTTGAAGTGCCATTCGTGCAAAGGCTCCGGCAATCACACGGGCCACAGTCTCTCTTCCAGAGGAGCGACCCCCGCCCCTTGGATCATAATGCGAAAACTTGGCTTTCCAAAGATCTTCGCTGTGGCCTGCACGAGGTTTTTTTTCAGCCCAGTGATAATCTCTGCTTTTTTGATTTTTATTAAAAACTAAGACAGCTATAGGAGTTCCCAAGGTTTTTCCTTTAAAAACCCCGCTCAAAATTTCTGCCTGATCGGGTTCTTTTCTGGAAGACTCCCAAGGATGGCGTCCGGGTCGCCGGCGGTTCAGTTCTTCTTGCAAAAGCTTTGTGGATACCTGCAAGTCTGCGGGACAACCCTCAATCACTGCCCCCATAGCTGGGCCATGACTCTCCCCAAAACTGTGAAATTTAAAAATATGACCGGAACTGTTGGCATTCATCTTTTGAGTATATCCTTTTGTCGTTCTATTCGCAAAAATATATCCCTTTGTTTTTTCGCTTGCTCCTTAAAAAAAGCCCAGCCATTAGTGTAATTGGCACCAGTTTTCAAGGCGTAATCACGGCCAGGGGAGTCTTCAGTGTAATTCATATCTATTACTTGAGTGGGCATCCAATGCTGAGGTGGCATAAGGGCTTTTTTCATCCTCCCTCGCCCTACAGCCCAAATCACAGTTTTTGGGGAAAAGCTTTTGGAGGGCTTTGGCCGGGGCAGTTCTCGCCCAGTCCTTGCAGAATAAAATCGAGCGAATGGCAATCTTTTTTGCAAAACGGGCCTTAAACCGCCTCCGCCCCAAACAGCTGTTGTGTTTGAAGAGTAAGGGATTAACTTTTTTGAGCCATCAAAGTCTGTATTAAAAGCCAACCATTTTTTTTGATTCCAGATCAAGGTGTTAACTGATTGCACTTGCTGGGAGATTTTGTCAGTAGCACTTACACATAAAAAAGCTTTCTTTTTTAAAGGGGATGTGACAGCAAAAAAAATAAAATGAAGATCACTTAAAATTTTTAAATTCTCTTTTGTCATCTCTTTCAGCTTGAGAGGGAGGGACAAAACGGGAACTGATCTCTTTTCATAAAAAAAGTGATTTTGCTCTGCCGGTGTGGCCGAAAGGCTGACCGGATCGCCTAAAACTCCGGCCAGAGCTTTCCAGGGTTTTATATAAGGAAGAGCTTCGGACAAGAAGGGCTGATCCAAAATATCCTTTGAGCCTTTTTCTGGTTTTTTAAAATGACATGCTCGTTCCCTAATAAAGTGAAGTCGCATTTTAGGGCCAAAAACTTGCCGAAACCAAAGCCATCGGCCCTTTTTTGAACGAGGCAAAAAACTCCGGTTCCTGGGATCTTCTTTTTGCCAGTCATAAGCCATTTTTAGTTCTCTGAGGTTAAAAATTTCCACAGCTAATTTTAAATGACGGTTTTTGTAAGTGGAAAATTCCAGCAAAATGGCTTTCAAACTTTTTTTGTTCCTATTGTGCCAGCTCAAAAATTGAGCTGATTTTGGGGGCCGGCCCAAACTCAAATCCCAACTGAAGTTTTGTTTGTTTTTTATATATAAAAATTTTTTGGAAACTTGTGCAGAGAATAAAATTTTTCTCTCCGGGACAAAAGATCGAACCGCTTGAACAAACTCATTGTTTGCGGTTTGGTCATTCAACTCAAAAAACCTTATCCCCCAGTTCAGCCTTTTTTGCAAAAAAAGCCGGAGTTGGTTTTTATTTTTAGGGCACAATTGAGGGTCTAACCGGAGAGCAAAATGAGGTTTTATGTTTTTTTTAAGAGAAAGAAAAAGTTTATCAGAATCCTCCAGATCGGGAAAATGCTCTCGCCGGAACCACTGTTCGTCTGCTTGTCGGAAGTAATAGCCCACTCTTTTTTTATAAAAAAAATGGTATTCCTTAAAAGGATCTTTATGGGGTTTCAGCCGTGGGCGATTAAAAAACACTCTTCCTGATTCGTCACTGTTACGGCAAAGGTGGATTATATTCCAAGAAAAATCTTTTTTAAAAATAAAACCTGCACCCACAGCCACAAAACAAATTTTGTTTTTTGGAATAGAGCTGATGAGCTTTTTAAAAGTTTGGCTTTCTATTTTACGGAATTTATTTTCACTTTGTTGAAATAAAAGGGAAAGGCTTTGGCCTTCTGATTTTTCGATTTCCTTATCTAAGTCAAAAACCAGGGCTTTATTGCCATAAGCCACTTGCAAAAGCTTTAAAAAGTGGCTTTTGCCTGTCCCTCTGTGCCCGATAAGAATATTCAACATAAAGACACATGGCAGAGCTGAATTAAAAAAAACCTCTTTTCATTTATCAAAAAGCTCTATTAAAAGGACAGATTTTACCTGTCCTTTTTTGACTATGAATCCTCTAAAATTTATAATCTAAGTCTTCTTCAAATCACTTCTCTAAACGGCAAACTTAAGTCAGGATCTAACTGGCCTCAGTACATAATTTCTTAAACTTATTATGACAAACTTGGCTATTGATGACTTTTGTGCTACATTCGTTGGTGCCATCTTTTGAAACTCTATAGGCAAATCCTTTAGTTTGAGCTTCCTGTTGAAGAGTTGAAACAGTTGCTTGCGTAACACTGCCAGGTGCCGTAGCCGTGAAAACTTCAAGCTTATATGCACAATCTGAGTTGGCACTGATAAGTTCCGTAGCTTTTGTTAATGCGACTTGGACCCTTCCAGCCAGTGATGTTGGCTCTTCTGCCACTGTTTCCTCTGCTGAATCAGCACCTGATGTTGACTCTTCTGCCGATTGTTCATCTGCTGAACCACCCTCTGGTTCGTCTGTCTTATCGCAACCTGTCCACAATATTGCAAAACAGGCCAGTAAAAGTATTGAGAAATATTTTTTCATTTTAGACCTCCTATGTAAAAGATATTTTTAACCTATCAAGATTTTTATGTGGGAGCAAGCCCTAAATATAGGAATAAATAACTTTTTTTTAATCCCCAAGCAGAAAAATAAGAGAAAAAGCCTACAGAATCCTCACAAACACAGCATTTATGGGCTTTTTCCTTTGAATCGGAGCTAATTAGTCGTCCGTGAAAAAGCTGGACAAAAAGCCTCGTCCTCTTTTTCCTGCTTTTGTCCAAAGGCCATTCCATGAGGGTCCAAGGTATTGCCGTCCCGAAATGGAATGGTCCTTTGGACAAAAAAAGTTAAAAAACAAAGGTTTTTCACGGACAACTAATTAGCTCAAATATTAACTTGCAAAGCGTCAAAATCGGGACAATCAGAAAAAGTTCTCTTCAAAAAGGAGCTTTTTTAAAGAGATGAAAAAATATCTCTGCCTTGAGTTCGCCTATTGGAGGAGGGAAAAAAGCTTGAAACCCTTGGAAACAAGCCTTTTTTAAAATCGGACAGAAAATTTAGACATACTATGTTTTCTTTATCTCACTACATATTAGTCGCCCGTAAAAAAGTCTCACTTAGCCCTTCTCATTCTCTACTTTTACAGGGGCAGACTTTTCAATCACTTTTGCCTAAAGGCCGTCCCATAAGGGTCCAAGGTATTGCCGTCCCGAAATGGGACGGACCTTTAGGCAAAGAAACTGAAGAATCCCCTGTAAATTATAGAGCTTTTTCACGAGCAACTAAAATAGAGTAGACACTCCGCCCTTTCACCACTTGAAAATAAATTCTATAAGATTTATGCTGATTTAAGGCATATCATGAAGAAAGAAGCTTTACACTATCATCGGAAAAAGCCCCCCGGCAAGTTGGAAATCCGGCCCACTAAAAAAGTGGATTCCGAGCGACAATTATCTTTGGCTTATAGCCCCGGAGTGGCTGAGCCTTGTAAGGAGATAGCTCGCCATCCAGAAGAGGTTTTTAACTATACCGGCAAAGGCAATCTTGTTGCTGTGATTAGCAATGGGAGTGCCGTTTTGGGTTTGGGCCGAATAGGCCCTCTGTCGGCCAAGCCGGTCATGGAGGGCAAGGCCGTTTTATTTAAAAAATTTGCTGGCATCAATGTTTTTGATATTGAAATTAAAGCCCAATCCGTTAAGGAATTTGTGGCCGTTTGCAAAAATCTTGAACCTTCTTTTGGTGGCATCAACTTAGAGGACATTGCGGCACCAGAATGTTTTGAAATTGAGAGAATTTTAGAAAAAGAAATGGACATACCGGTTTTTCATGACGATCAGCACGGGACAGCCATTATCACCTCATCAGCTCTTTTAAACGCCTGTTATCTTCAAAAAAAACATATAAAAAAAATTAAAGTGGTTTTTAGCGGTGCGGGGGCCGCGGCCCTATCTTGTGCCCAACTGCTCACTGAGCTGGGTGTGCCTAAGGCTCATATTAGCCTCTGTGATTCTCTGGGACTCATTTATAAAGGGCGAAAACAAGGGATGAACAAATACAAAAAAAAATGGGCTAAAGCCACAACCGGCATGACATTAAAAGAGGCCCTGAAGGGGGCAGATGTTTTTATTGGCCTCAGTGTCCGGGGGATCTTAAAGCCGGACATGCTCAAATCCATGGCCCCCCGGCCCATTGTGTTTGCTATGGCCAACCCGGATCCAGAGATTCATCCAGAAAAGGCCAAAAAAATCAGACCCGATGTGATTGTTGCTACAGGGCGAAGTGATTTTCCTAATCAGGTGAACAATGTTTTGGGCTTTCCCTTTTTGTTTCGCGGGGCCTTAGATGTTCAGGCCCGATACATTAATAAGGAAATGAAACTGGCCGCCGTTCAAGCTTTAGCCGATTTGGCCAAAAAAACCGTTCCCCACAGTGTTTCTAAGGCTTATTCTGGAGAGATCTTTCATTTTGGCCCTGATTACATTATTCCTAAGCCTTTTGACCTCAGAGTTTTAACCACAGTGGCCCCAGCAGTGGCCCGTGCCGCTATGAAAAGCGGATCGGCCAGAAAGCCTATAAAAAATTTTAAAAAATACATTCAACAGTTGGAGGCTTTTCAAAGCGAAGGCCGAGTTTTTGTAAAAAATGTCATCCACAGAGTCACAGCTTATAACAGCCGTTTTAAAAAACCAGTGATTTTTTTGCCAGAAGGAGAAAGTGAAAAAGTGCTGAATGCCTTAAACACAGTCCTTCCAGAAAAAATTTTAGAACCTGTTTTATTGGGCCGGACAGATAAAATTCAAAAACTCATTACTAAAAATCGTTGGAGGCAGTTAAAAAATATTCCCATCATTCAGCCCTCAAAGCACAGTTCTTTTAATGCCTTTGCTGAGGAGTTTTTTCAGATGAAAAAGGCTAAAGGAGTAAGCTCAAAACAAGCAAAAAAGCTTATGAGGCAAAACAATTATTTTGCCAGCATGGCTGTCCAAAAAGGCTTAGGAGATGGTTTAGTGACTGGGGCTACAGACAGCTTCTTAAACAGCATCTTGCCCCTGTTAAGGGTTTTAGGGACTGGAAAGAGGGGAACTGTGGCCGGAGTAAATATTGTTTTGCTAAGGGATCGGATCTTGTTTTTTGCTGACACTGCGGTCAACATTGATCCCACAGCAAAAGAGTTGGCCCATATAGCCATTTACACAGCCAGAATGGCTCAGTATTTCCATATCGAACCTCGGATAGCTTTGCTTAGTTTTTTAAATTTTACTGACAGAAAAAGCCCTCCTTCATCCCCTCTCAAAATAAAAAAGGCTGTCCGGCTGATTCAAAAATGGAAACCAAAGCTCAAAGTGGAAGGGGAAATACAGGCAGACATTGCCGTTAACGAAGAGCTGTCACAAGAGCTTTTTCCTCATAAAACTTTTAAAAAAGGAGCTAATGTGTTGATTTTCCCCAACTTGGATTCAGGGAACATTGCCTATAAACTGGTTCAACAGTTAGGGGCAGGTGAAGTTTTAGGGCCTCTTTTAATGGGTGTTAAAAAGCCTGTGAATATTGTCCAAAGGACCTGCACCGTGGAAGATATTATCAATACCTTAATTTTAACCGCCCTAAAAGCCCATGCTTATAGAGAGCGAGGGAATTGAATAGGCCAGCCCTCCCTTCTGAGGATTGTCAGTCTTCATCCCCTACCTGGCATTTAAAAAGACGGCAAACGGGAATATAAAAATAACCAATGGTCCCGCTGGCTCCTGCTCCCCCCTGCCAATTCACAAAGTTTTCATATTTAAAAGGCCCTGTGAAAACATCCTTCTCATTAACAACTCCGTCTAAGGACACCCGGCCTTTTTTGTCTTCAAAAGTCAAAACCGCACTGTTTCCGGAAACTGTGCTGGCCGTGGGAACAGCAGGCATTTTCAAAACCGCAATGGCCTTATTGTGTGTATTTACAATATGAATCTCTAAGTAAGAACTTTTAGTAAGTTCTAAATTAGAAGGGGGATTTTCAAGATCAAAAAGCTCATTACCTTCAAAAAAGATCTCACCGGTAAGCAACATGCCCCCTTTAATATCTTTTCTGTCTTTTAAACAATTCACAGGACCTTGTATCTCCTCAGGTTTTTTTGTAGTGGATAAAAAACCCAACAATTCATTATTAAAGTGGGAATATTGACTCTTATTGCATCGGACCACCCCAAACCTCTCTTCGGCAGGGGCTTTCTTTAAGCTGGCCTTATCTTCTTCAGCTTGTTGAAATGGAGTTGTTTGATATGGAGAAACTGTAGAGGGTGGGGAACTATAAAGATCATCGCAAGCCAACAAAAAAAGAGATAACGATAAAAGACAGAAAAATCTCATAAAATAAAGATAACAGAATTATTTAAATTTTTGAACTAAATTTTTAAAATAATTACCTCGCTCCTCATAAGAGCTAAAGGTGTCAAAACTGGGGCAACCAGGGGACAAAAGCACAATGTCCTTAATACGAGATTTTTGATAACTGATAAAAATGGCCTCGTCAAAAGTCCCAATCAAAAAAGTTTCGCTATAATCTCCAATATGGCGGTTGATGCTCTCTTTAGCTTCGCCCACAAGAATCAGGCTTTTGACTTTCCGGCGAATACTTTCTGCTAAGGGCTTGTAGTTTAAGCCAATGTCCTTCCCCCCCATGATTAAAATTACATTGTCCTCAAAAGATTCTAAGGCTCGGCTAACAGCATGAACATTAGTGGCTTTGGAATCATTATAAAAATTCACCCCGCCCACACGGCGAACATACTCCATGCGGTGAGCACTTCCCTTATACTCATCAATTCCTCTTTGAATATGCATCCATGTCCCTCCGTGCTCTTTGGCAATAAGGATGGCCGCCATAATGTTTTCCTGAGAGTGCCTTCCCTTAAGAGGAGTGTTTTTTAAGTTATAAAACTCTATTTCCGGGCGGGTTCGTGCATGCACTTCGCCATCAATGGCCACAGCCCCCCCAATATTCATAATTTGCGGTTTTAAAATTTTTCTGGTGGAGAAGTAAAAAATTTTTCCTCTTTGAACCAAAGGATCCCGGGCCATCTCTATTATGGCATTGCTGTCTGCATTCAAAATACTGGTGGTTTTTTCATGAGTATTTGTAAAAACCTTTCTTTTAGCCTGCATATAATCCTGCATACTGGCGTATCGGTCCAAGTGGCTTTGTGCCAAGTTGGTAAATACAATGTTAGTGGGGGCCATCTGTTGGACATGTTCCAGCATAAAACTGGAGGCTTCCACCAGAAGAACATCTGCCTTTTCCCCTTCATAGAGGTATTGGCTGAGCGGGGTTTTATAATTCCCCCCACACCAAACATTCACACCGGATTTTTTTAAAAACAGCTGAGCCAACTCTAAAACAGTGGTTTTCCCATTAGTGCCTGTAATCACCACCATCGGCTCTTCAATAAAGCGAGAGGCAAACTCAAATTCTCCTGTGACCTGAACCCCATGGCTTTTTATATAATCAAAAAGTTTGAGATGGAGTGGGATCCCCGGACTGAGGATAACATAGTCTTGTTGAATGAGGCTTTTAGGGTTGTGCCCCTCCAATTCAAACTTGAGAGGCAAATCCTGAACGGCCTCTAAACTGGAAGAAAGCTCCGCCTCGGATTTATGGTCACTGATTAAGACCTCTGCTCCATGTTTTAACAAAAAACGCGAAAGGGCCCTACCCGTTTTCCCTAAACCGATAACGGCTACCTTTTTTCCTGCAAGATCACTGAGTGGAGCGGGCATTATGATCAACTTCCTATCATATAAAAAAAAACTTTGCAAGCTTTCAACTTAGCGGATCTTTAAAGCCGCCAGGCTAAAAACAGCCAATAAAATGGAGATAATCCAAAACCGGACAATAATTTTGGACTCCTCCATCCCCTTCAGCTCAAAGTGGTGGTGCAAAGGGGCCATTTTGAAAATTCTTTTCCCCGTCAATTTGTAAGAAAAAACTTGAAAAATAACAGAAAGGGCCTCTGCTGTAAAAACTCCTCCAAAAATAGACAATAAAATTTCATTTTTTGTTAAAACAGCAGTAATACCTAAAAAACTCCCCAGCCCTAAAGATCCCACATCTCCCATAAAGACCTGTGCAGGGTAAGAGTTATACCACAAAAAGCCCAAGCAACATGCCACTACAGAGGCCGCGAGCGGGCTTAACTCACCAGCTCCCGCAACAAAGGGAATATGCAAATATCCGGCCAGCTCATGGTGGCCTGCCAAATAAGATAAAACAAACAGTGTGGAGGCACAAATCATTACGGGGAAAATAGCCAAACCATCCAAACCATCTGTCAAATTTACAGCATTGGCAGAACCAGTAATAACTAAAGAACCAAATAGCAAGTAGGCCCAACCCATATTTAGGCTCAAGTCTTTAAAAAAAGGCAAAAACAAGTTTGTGGAAATATGGCCTTCATAAGCCATTCCAGCTAAAACAGCAAACGACAGGCTGAACTCCATTAAGAGCCTCCATCGGATTTTAATCCCCCGGCTGTTTTCCCTTCTGAATTTTAAAAGATCATCCCAAAGGCCAATACCTGCAAAGCCATAAACCAAAATCATTGTGGCCTGTATCAGAGGTTCGGAGATATCTACCCACAGCAAACAGACAGGGAGTAGGCCCAACAAAATAAAACTCCCTCCCATTGTGGGCGTGCCTTTTTTTTTGTGGTGAGAGCTGGGGCCTTCCGCATTGATCTTCTCCCCTATCCCTTTTTTCGCACTTTTGCGAATAAAGAAGTGAGCTAAAATCAGACAGACAAAAAAAGAGGTGAAAAAAGCCAAAAAAGACCGAAAAGTAATGTATTGGAAGAGATTAAAAGCGGGAAAAGAAGAGGAAAGCTCAAAAAGCCATTTGTAAATCATGGAAATATAGCCCTCTACTTTCGCAAAAACTTGTGTTGAGTCTCAAGATTTTGAAGGATGAGGAAAGCCCTGTAAGGATTCCCTTGGAATTTTAACATTATGCTGAACTCCTGCCAATAAAAAGCCATATTTTGACTGATACTCTTTAGGATTATGGCTGTCAAGGTATGATCCTTTATTTAAAGACAAAGAAAAATTTACTTAAGAATCTGATCTATGTTTTTCCATAAGAAGACTTTTTCACAAAGGACTAATTAAAAATCAAGTGAAGGGTTTTGCCTTCTAAAAGAGGTTCTCCTACAGAAGGCTTTGTTTGAGTGAGCCAGCCCGATCCATAAATTTTTAACTTCCAGCCCTGGCCTTGCGTTTGGTTTAAAACTTCTCTCAAGCTGAGACCAATAAGGTTGGGAACAAGTGATCTTTCCCCACTGTTTTTTAAAAGTGAATTTAAAGCTGGTCCTCCGGCTTTAGGAATCGGTTTTAATCCAGCCGTTTCCCTCTGGGCAGATTTTAAGGGCAAATCCTTTTCCCTATTGTTGAGCACAAGCTTTTTATCTAAAACCGCAGGGGAAAGCCCTGCCCTTCTGACAGCATAAGAGGCTATTTGAGAAAACAAAGGGGCCGCTAAAGAGGAGGCATAAAAATTGTCTTTTGCCCCATCAATCATTAAATAAATTACAAACTGGGGCTTATGAGCAGGAATAAAGCCGGCAAAACTACTTATATATTCCCCTTTTTTATAACCTTTATTTTTGAAGTCCACTTTTTGAGCTGTCCCTGTTTTGCCAGCCACAAAATATCCCGGAACAGCGGCTTTGGAGCCGGTGCCTTTCTCCTCTGTGACGGGCAGTAATAACAGGGCAATAGAGCGAGCGGTTTCCGGAGTAAGGACTCGGCGAAGGCTTTGGCCTTTAAAATGTTTTTCTTCATTAGTATAAGGGTTTCTGATTTTTTTAACCAAAAAAGGTTTTTTCAACTCCCCACCCCTGGCTATAGTGGCATAAGCATTGGCCACTTGCAAAGCCGTTCCGGCAATACCATGGCCAAAACCAATGGTGGCTGTCTCTATCTTTCGCCAAGGCAGGGGCCTTAAAATCCCCTTGGCCTCTCCGGGAAAATCCAAACCTGTTTTTTCTCCAAAACCAAAACGACTCAAGGTTTTCCTCAAAGCCTCTGGGCCTACCTTCAAGGCTATAGATCCGGCCCCCACATTGGATGAGAGAGCTAAAATTTCTGACATATTCAGTTGAGCTTTGAACTTTTTTTTCTCATCCGCCTCAGTGATAACCGACTGTCCAATTTTTAACCGCCCCTGATGGCTGGAGTAAAGCTCTGTAGGACTCAAACCTTTTTGCAAGGCAGAAATCACAGTAAAAGTTTTAAGAGCACTCCCCGGCTCAAACATATCTGTAACGGCTCGATTCCTCCGGTAAGAGAGAGGGCTTTTTTTAGGCTGATTGGGGTTGTAGTTGGGAATATTAGCCATAGCCAAAACCTCTGAATTTTTAGCTAAAAGAACAATGGCCACAGCCGATTCGGCTTGGGACCTGGCCACAGCCCGCTGGAGGCCCTTTTCCACATAAAACTGCAAGTCGCTATCTATAGTCAAATGCACATCAAAGCCACTGACTTTTGAAATGAAGGGCGAAAAATCCATAAACAGAGGGCGACCTCTGGCATCTCTTTGAATTAAAATTTTTTGTGTCTCCCCTTTAAGGGCTGAGTCATATTGCTTCTCAACACCCTCTAAACCCTGCCCCTCAACTCCGGTAAAGCCTAAAACTTGGGAAAGAGAGCTTTCATTAGGATAAAACCGTTGGCTTTCCTTAATAAAATAAAGCCCCTTAATCCCCCATGATTTGATTTGCTGAGCCTGCCTCTGGCTCAAATGCCTTTTTAGCCAAACAAATCGTCTTTTTTTATCAATTAATTTTTTTATCAATTTTTTTTTTGGAATATCTAAAAGCGGGGCCAGTTTTTTGCCAGCCCAATAAGGCTCACTCATTTTATAAGGATCAGCAAATAAAGAAAGTGAGGGAATGGATATGGCCAGCTCCCGGCCATATCGATCATAAATGCTCCCTCGCCGGGGTTTTAAGGTGACTGTCCGTTCAAAAAGTTTATTTTTAAGTTGCGAAAGCTTTTTATGCCCTCCCATTTGGAGAGAAGCACTTTTTAAAATCAGCCCCACCCATAAAAGAGCAAAAACTAAAATCACTACGGAGATTCTGTCGGAAATGGACTTCCCTTTAAGCATTTTTTGCCCACCCTCCTTGGATTTTTTAAAAAAACTAAGGGGGATTAGTTTTACATAAAATCTTTAGGTTTTTTACCCCTTAAAGTTTCCCATAAATTACAAGGGCATTCAATCCACTATAAGTGCTTTGCCATCAATAACCTGTATGACCTGCCCCTTTTTCTTTTTGCTCAGTGCCTGTTGTTTGGCCAGGCTCTCCAATCTGCTGGGCTTTGTCATTTTCCCATAAATTTTGAGTTGGGAGTAGTGCTTATCCTGAATCTGATCAAATGTCTGGTTTTCTTGATAGAGGGAATAGCTCAGGCGAAGTCCAGTGATTTTTAAAAAAGCAGTCGCAAAAAGAGTGCTCAAAATGATGAGAAGACTCAGCAAAGGTTTAAAATCTGTGTTTTTAAAAATTCTATTAGGCATAGTTTTTTATTTTTGAAAAACCCTCAGCCGGGCACTACGGCTTCTATAGTTTTTTTGTTTTTCCTCAAGCTGAGGGCGGATCACTTTTTTATTAAAAAGCCTCCCCTGCCCAGCAGTCACAAATTGGCGAAAAGCCTTTTTCACAATGCGATCTTCAAGGGAATGAAAGGATATCACAGCCAAATAACCTCCGGGTTTTAGCAGAGGCACAAATTGAGGAAGAGAGTTTTGAAGGCCCTCTAACTCCCGGTTGACTTCTATTCTTAAAGCCAAAAACCAAGGAGTAGCGGGGTGTTTTTTGCTAAACCTCCGAGGCCAATGTTTTTGAATCCATTGGGAAAGCTCTAAAGTCCGCTCAAACTTTTTCTCCCGCCGTCTTCGCAAAAGCTTTTCTGTAATTTTATAGGGACTTTTGATCTCTCCATAAGATTGAAAGAGCCGGACCAGCTCTTTTTTGCTATAAAAATTCACAATATCGCTGGCTTTAAATTTTTGTGACCTGTCCATTCTCATATCTAAGGGGCCGTCCTGATAAAAACTAAAACCTCTGTTTTTATCATCTATTTGAGGAGAGCTGGGGCCTAAGTCCATAATGATAATATCATATTCCTCTTTTTGTGCTGAGGAGGGGAAGTTATGAAAATTCTTTTTCAACAATGTTATTTTTCCCTCCTTTGTTTCTTTTAGGGAAAGCCCACTTTGAATGGCCTGTTCATCACAGTCTAAAGCCATGACTCCCATAAAGGGAAATTCTTTTAAAAAGGCCAGGCTGTGCCCTCCTCTTCCAAAAGAGCAGTCCAAAATTTTTTGTGGTGGATTTTTTTTGGAAAACAAAGACAACAGCTCCTCTGTCAAAACAGGCTTATGGGAAAAGTTTTGTTGAATCTCCAATTCCATAATAAACAAAAGTTTTTTTAATCCATGTCCTTAAGTAAAAAGTTTATTTTATTATTTCCTCATCAAATGACCTAAATCTTCCTTCCATGTTTTTTCCATAAGGATTTTAAAGATCATTTTTTGTTCCTTTTCTGAAACAAGCTCCATTCCAAAATAAATTTTGGAAGGTTGTCCCCATGAATGATGAGATTATCATTTAGAGACATTTCTTTTTTTCCATTTTTGGATTTTTTTGGGAGAGATTTTTTTTCATCCATTACCTACATAATAGAGAGGCTTTTTAGGAAGTCAAACACTTCCTGAGCATGCCCCTGGACTTTAACCTCTCTCCACTCTTTTTCAATAAAAGCCTCTTTAGAAATAACAAAAGTGCTTCGGGAAATGCCTTTAAATATCTTCCCCGCTATGGACTTTTCAGTTAAAACATCAAAAGCCCTGCACAGCACCCCGGCCCCATCACTGATCAATTCAAACGGATAATTTTGCTTTTTTTTAAATTTTTCATGGGACGAAAGGGAGTCTTGGGATACTCCAAAAACTTCCCCCCCTATCTCTTGTATTTGTTTATACAGATCTCGAAAATCCCCTCCCTCTTGAGTGCAACCGGGAGTGGCATCTTTAGGGTAAAAATATAAAATTATATTTTTACCTTGGGTCTGTTGAAGGTTCACTGTCTTCCCGCTTGTGGCCGGAAGTGTTAAATTGGGGGCTTTTTTTTTAATCATTTTATTCATTAAAGAAGTTCCTTAAGGTTTATGAAATCAGCCTAAGAGGGAAAAAAAGAAAATGCAACTATTAAATTGAGTGCTAAAACTTTTTTTGGGAATCCATCAAAAAATGGGATCTGGTAGGAGGGGTAAAGAGTTGAAGGGCCATCTCTTTTTCTGCCGGTGACATCAGGCTCAAAACATAGTCCCTTAAGCTTAAGCCTTCTTCTTTTCGCCCAAGGGATATAGAAATAGTGGACCAGTAAAAAGCAAGAACAAGATCATAAAGAGGTTCTTGGCTATATATGTCCCCCAGTCTGTAGGCGGCCTTGGAGTCCCCTTGTTCTGCCGCTTTTTCATACCACTCCACTGCCTTTTCATAGTCCTGAGGAATGCCTAAGCCATACAAATACATGCCGGCGAGGTCATTTTGTGCCCGGCTAAAACCCTGCTCTGCTGATTTTTTATACCATTTGAAAGCCTGATCAATATCCACCGGTCCTCCTTGACCTGTAAAATACATATGAGCCAGATTGGATTGGGCCGTCTGATCCCCTTGTTCTGCCACTTTCTTATACCATTTTCTGGCTTGCTCATGATTTAAAGTCACCCCCCATGATCCGTAGTAAAAAGCAGTGGCCATATAACTTTGAGCGAGCTTGTCCCCTTGATTTCCTGCCTTTTCCATCCACATCATAGCCCGTTCATAATCCTTGGGGAACAAACCTTCTTGACCTTCATAATATATCCAGCCTAACAGGGTTTGAGCTGGAACATGGCCCTGGCGAGCGGCCTTACTGAGCCATAGCTCAGCTTGCTTATAATTCTGAGGGCCTAAAAACCCTTTGAACTGCATATATCCAAGGTTAAAATAGGCGATTATGTCGCCTCGCTCAGCAGATTTTAAAAACAATTCCCTGGCCAAAGAGTAATCCAAATGAACCCCCATACCATTAAGAAACAAAAGCCCAAGTTGAGTTTGAGCTTTTACATGTCCTCTTTTTGTAGCTTTGAGGAACCATTCCGCCGCCCTGTTATAGTTTTGAGGTGCTCCATCATCCCCATACAGGTATTTTTGCCCCATAAAAAAAAGCTGATTAGGGGAAAGATCCTCCTCAGTGCCCATAATCGGAACAACTGAATATGGTCTCTCTAAGGGGTTTTCTAAAAAAGGATCTTTTGGGATATAAGAAAAAGATGGAGGACTGTAAAAAAGGCTCAAACAAAAAAAATTCAAAAAATACTTCATAACAAAAAAATAGCTAAATAAGGAGAAAAAATCAAGAAAAGTGATCTCTCAATGAAAAAAGTCCACTATTTACTCATTCGTGAAAAAAGCCCTTAGCCATTCATCTCCACTTCCTGATTTCTCAGTGGCAAATTTATGGAAAACCATCCTTTTAACTGCTTTTATCTAAAGGCCACAGCATGAGGGTCCAAGGTATTGCCGTCCCGAAATGCTGTGGCCTTTGGATAAAGAAATTTAAGAATAATGCTTTTTAGGGGTTTTTTCACAAGCGAGTATTTAAAAATGGATTTATTCTAAAGTGTATAAAAATTACTTATTTTTATCAAAGATTTTAGTTATTGACAAACCTCATGAAAAATGGAATTCTTTTAAAAAGAAACTTTGGGCTTGAGCAAAAAACTAATCCGTTGAGGTATGGGTTTTTATTATTTTAACTCATTTTTTAGAAGTCCTTTTCGCTTTGGACATTTTAAAGCTTTTGTGAGCTTTCCGGGGCCATTAGGTAAAAAGGGGAAAATGTGAACACATCTATTTTATTTTCTGAAAAGCAGATTCAAGAAAAAATCACTGAGCTGGCCCAGCAGATCAACAAAACTTATGGCAAAGAGGAGGTATTGGCCATTGGGATCTTAAAAGGAGCTTTTATGTTTTATACAAAATTGCTCAGGCAGTTAGATATGGAGCTGACATGTGATTTTTGTTCTGTCTCCTTTTATGGGGGTTCTAAAAGTGCCTCAAAAGAGGCCGTCTTATCTTTAGATGTCAAAAGCTCTGTCCAGGGAAAAAAGATTTTGCTGGTGGACTGCATCGCAGATCAAGGGCTGAGCATTGATTATGTTAAAAAGCATTTACAACAAAGGGAACCTCACTCCATAAAAACAACAGCCTTACTTGTAAAGCCAATGGCTCTTAAAAAAACCACTATTGATTTTAAAGGTTTTGAGGTGGATCAATCGGCTTTTGTTGTGGGCTATGGTGTAGACTATGGTGATGAAGGCAGAAATTTTAGATACTTCGCCCAGTTGAACGACCTTAACTGAGGTCCGCTTTTCTTGCCTTGAATTTTAACTCACAAATTGTTATGGCTACCGGGCAATTCCGGAATAGAATCTTCTACTCGGTTCACCCTGGACTCATCACCTGAGCTGAGCCAACGAGCAATGTTTTGATTTAACATTTCAGCTGTTAGCACTTGTTCTTTTTCGCCCCGGGCATTAAAGTTCCTTCTTTTTCCTCCTGTAATAGAAAAAAGCCCCAACTTGGCCAAAAATGAGGATAAACTGCCATCCCCTTCCCTAATGATGGATCTTAAAATATTGACAGGAGGGTTCAGCTTGGATTTTCTTTCAGAACTGAAAATGATCTGTGTAAGGGTGGCTATGGTGATATCCTCATTGGTCTCATTATCAATAATTTGAATCTCTAACCCTTTGCGGATCATTTTTTCAATATCCTTTAGAACAATATAAGAGCTTAACTCTGTATCATAAAGCTTTCTATTACCATATTTTTTAATGACTTTGGGTTTGTGCTTTTTATCACCAGGGACATCTGCTGTATTCACGATTCACCTTCCTTTTTGTTTTGTTAGGCTTCCTGCCGAGTTGTCTATAAGGAATTCGTCCCTGAAGTGCCTTTTTAACCTTTTAGCTTGAAGGACCTCATCCTATTTTAAACAAAAGACTTCTGTCAATACTTTTTTATTGCTCATTTTTTAATCATTTTTTTTTAATCATTTTTTTTGAAAACTCAATCGATATGCATTGTTTTTTTTAAAAATAGATTTTTTTCATTTTTTAAAAAATTTAAGATTTTTGAAGGAAGAACTTGACTTTTAAGAGTAAAAGAGGAAGTTTTTATAATCAGAAGGGGGTTTTTTAATGCAAGTCCAAAGGAAAGAGGCCAGCCAAACTCATTACCTCCCTGCCATTTTAAAAGGGATGGGGCTGACACTTAAAAAGTTTTTTTTAAACTGGTTTAATAAAAAACAAAGAATCACTTTAAACTACCCGGAAGAATATTACTCTTATGGCCCGAGGTTTAAAGGCAATCATGTTCTCACTGTAAAAAAAGACGGTTCCTTAAGATGCACTGCCTGTATGCTTTGTGCAACCAACTGCCCCGCCCATTGCATTAAAATTACAGCGGGGGAAAGCTCTGATCCAGAAGTGGAAAAATATCCTATCTCTTATGAAATTGATATGCTTCGCTGTGTTTTTTGTGGTTTTTGTGAGGAGGCTTGCCCTGTGGATGCTATCCGCATGGGGCCTCAGTGGCAAACCCCCGCACTTTCCGGTGAAGATACAGTCTACGACATTAAAAAATTGGCTTACCGGAAAGAGCTGGGTTCTTCCGGTGTTTTAAGTGTGGTGGATGATAAAGAGCGAATCAAAGCGGGGCTTTAAACTTTCCCTAACCTTCTGCGGGAATTTCAAAAACTGTTTTTATACTGTTTTGTTTTGAAATTTCAGGTTCAAACACAGGTTCAAAAAAAAGGGAAAAGTCAAGATCTTTTAATGGCTGTTAAAAAACTGCAAAATCTTTTGCAGGGCCGGGGTTCGGATTTCGTCTTTTTCCATAAGAATCTCATGTTTTGCTCCTGCAAAAGGGATATGAGAGCAATTTTTTGCTCTTTCACAAAAGGAATAAATGGCACTGTTATCTACCACCTGATCTTGCCCTCCGCTCAAAATTAAAAGAGGGACAGCAAAGCCTTCCGCTTGTTCCACCAACTGTTTGGGCTGGCCAGTGGCCTCGTTCAACCATTTTAAAGTGGCCCCCTTGATATAAAACGAATGTTCGTTTTCAAGAAATTTGTTGAACTCATAACGGGCCGGGCTGTGGCTGACTTTATTATTAGGGTCAAAGGTTATCTCCTTTTTGCGACTGCTCACAAGAAAGGGCTGATGAGGCATTAAAAAATCCACCGGAGGAGATAAAAGGGAGGCTATAAACTCAAGGCAGGAGTGAATGGCCACTTGCAACATAGGGGAAGTCATAGCGGCTGAACGAAAAGTGTTAGGCTCCTCCAACATATAGAGCAAGCTTACAGCCCCTCCCATGGAATGGGCTATCAAGTGCAAGTTTTTTTCGGGATGGCGGGGGATCACCACCTTATCTAAAAAAGTTTTAAAATCTTGAACATAAAAGCCAAAATCCTCCACATAGCCTTTTTCCGGGTCACTTAAGCGACGGCCAGAGGCCCCCTGCCCTCTATGATCCAAAACATAAACCGGTGAAAAAGACTGCGAGATCAAATCATGGGCCAGTTCCATATATTTTAGGGAAAACTCTGTCCAACCTGGAGAGATCACTACGGGGCGACTTTGTGGCTGGGCAGTCCCATAAATGCGATAGTGAATTTGAAGATTAGAGACCCCTTTAAAAAAACCCGTCCACGACCATTCCTCTACAGAGGGATAGAGATCTTCGATGATTTTTGAACGAAAGCTCTCTTCATTCAGGCCCCATAGAGGCTGGAAAAAGAGAGAAAGAAAAAACAAAACAGGTATTAAATATAAAGCTTTGTTCATTTTTTAAAGTTTTTTTAAATTGCGGTTCATAACACTTTTAGTTTATACCTTATAAAAGGAAGAATATCTATATTTTTTTCAAAAAAAGATTTTATTTAGGATAAAAAATGGATATAAATAACTGGTATGAGAGTTTTTTTACAAATCCTGCCCAAAAGCAGTCAGACTTTGCCTAAAAGTCCCCCGGACTTTTTAGCTCTTGCGAAAAAAGTCAACTCCCGCGAAAGCAGTCATCCAGACTCTCAAATCACCCACAGAAAATCCCCCCCCCCCCCCCCCCGAAAATGCTGTAAATTCAATAGTTTAGAGCATTTACAATCCCGTGAAAACGGGAATCCAGAAAAGTCGGCCTTAAAAAAAATCAATTGTTCTTCTTCAGTTTTGTCTAAAGCTTATTCCCTTTCAACTGAATTGCAATCAGGGATATGGGCCAAAAAAAGATAGCTCAAACAAAGTGACCTTATGATTAAGAGAATTATAGAGAATAGTAAGGGCCAGATAGCTATTTTTATAGTTTTGATTTTTTCAGTTCTTTTTATTCTGTTTGGCATGACCCTTAATGTTGCCATGACGGTTTATGATAAAATCAATTTTCAAAATGCCTTAGATTTTGCGACTTATTATGGGGCAAAACAACAGGCAGAAGTTTTAAACGCTATGGCCCACATTAATTATCAGATGCGACAAAACTGGAAACTCCTTTCCTGGCGATACCGCATTTTAGGGAATTTGACCCAAAATGAAGGCTATCATAAAGATCAGGGGCAAAAAGATTATTGGTGTCCTCAAAATAGGCAAAAAACAGTCACTTGTGATTTTCAAAGGATAACTAAGCGGGCACTAAAAACCAAGTGTTCAGAAGCTGACCGCCTTTACAATAAAGATCAAAACCATAAAATTTATTTTAACCCCAGAAGGTCCGACTCTAAAAATTACTGTGACTATAGATATTTTGTTTGTATTTCAAGCAATGCATGGATTAGAGGGATTAACAAAAAAGACGATCAAAACTTATGTAAAACTGAAGGGGTTGATATTCCGCCCATTCCCGATCCTGCTATCCCCGGAGGGCCTTTGGGAGTCCCCCAACTTGCCAGCAGGGCTATAATAGAATTGAGAAATCAAATGAATTCCAGTTGTCCTATGGAAGGGGCTTTAAATGCATTGTTGGCCCATCTTTTTTTAATCAGTTTTATGGAGGATCAGTTAGATAGAAAAGAAATGATGGAAGGGATTTGGAACAAAACTTTAAATAAAAGAGATAAAATGAATGACTTGGATGGGAATCCTATTTTGGATGGGGCACATAAAGTTTTTTGGCATAATTTAAGCAGAAGGAATCAAAAGAGTATTGAAAAAGAAGGCAAAAAAGAACCAATAGAGTTCAGTTTCAATACTATAAAAGGTAAACAAGACGATAAAAAGTTTGATCAATTTTTTGAGCCTATCCGGGTGCTCCCTGTTTTACAGGTTTTAGATTTTGAATCAAACGGAAATAACGACCCCACCCCCACATCCTGCTCCGACAAAGTAAGACTGCATTATGACAATAATATAAATTATCAGAAGATTATAACCAGATTGACTGGCCATCCTTTAGGGCAACATCTAAGAGATAGCCAATATGTAAAGGACAGGATGGCTCTTTTTTCCAATGACCCAGGGGCTTTTTTTCATAAAGACAATGAATTGCTTTTGGGTTATAGAAAAATACCAGATAAAATAATTTATTATGGGCTAACAAAACAATTTGATTATGCTCCCAACTCATTGTTTGACTTGCCTAATGGGGTTTGGTTTAAGGCCAGTGCTTTGGCTAAGCCTTTTGGGGGAGTTTTTGGCCCCGGCCTCAATGCAGATAGATTTATCCCTGAAATCCCTAACAGGCCGGGAGATATAGACCTAAGCGAATTTAATCCTTTTTTTAATCAACCAAACTATTCCCGCTATCCTGGGGATCCGTGGGGGCTTGTGGAATACTCCCTGCATGATGGGCCAGATAGTTTTTTAAACAAAATATCCAGTCAATATAAATATAAAAGAGCCTACTCTATGGACGCCTTTTTCTTATGGAATTTATACCCTGATGATAGTAAGCCAAGGGACCCTTTAGCCTGGCCTTTTGCTCGAAGTCCTTCAAGTGACCCCAGCCAATCTTTTATGAGGATGATGGAGCTTGTGGCCATTTATCCCGATGTTTTTGATTTATCCCATTACTCCATTGCTGGGAATTATATGGAGACTTTTTTCCCCAGGATTTGCAAACTATTAAGTGGGCAGAATTGCGATCCCTACAAAAACAATAAAGCTCAGGGGGGCGGATATTATATTCGGGGGGATTTGGGCTGGCCCTATCCTGATGTCTTAGAAAAGAATGATAATAAATTGGCTATATCTATTGCTCCTATTTTTTTAAGAAAAAACAGCCCTTCCGATCAAATAAACCAAAATGAAATTAAAGTTCTTGCCTATAATCCCCAACATTTTCCCCATTCCATGGGACAAAGGTTTAAAACAATAGGCCCTTCAATGTCATCTAATCCATCCCCCCCCACAGGACAGGCCGGCTTAACAAGGGGAAATCATTTTGGATATAATTGGTTGGCAACTTTTCCCCCTCCCAACATTCAAGACCTAAAAGGCCCAGAAACGATTTTTAGCATTTTAAGCTCATGGGCACCGGCTATCCCTAAAGGCGAACAAATGGATTATTCAGATTATAACTTAGAGTATAAAAAAAACGACCCAGGAAAACTATTTATGAGATGCCATGCCCCAGTAAGAAAAAAAGATCGCTCCAACACTTCTGGCTGTATTGCTGGGGGGCGGAGCGGTTATTCTGTTAAGTTGATCTCATGCAATGTTTTGGGGAGCTTCCCCGGCAGAGATAGATTTTACTGTAGTCAGTAGACTTAAAGACATAGCCTTAACAATGACTTTAAATTCAAAAGCTTTTGTGACTATCCCTTTTCTTTTGGTTTCAATCATTATTTTATTTTTAATTCTCTCTTTTTTTAGATTAACCATTACTTTGGTTCATGCCAGTGTGGCTCAATACATGGCTTATTCCACTTCCCGGAAACTGGCTTTGGGGGCAGAGAACAAATCTCAAGATTTTATTGAAAACATTGTCCTAACAAATCATTATCAAAAACTTCATTCTAAATTTTTTAAGGATAGTTTTAAAAGCCCTAATCCTACAGAATGCGAATCCAATCCTGATGATATGTTTACTATTTGTGCCAGCCGATATTATATTGAGAGCACAAACACATGGGACCCCCAGCGGGTAGGGCCAAAAGGGAGCAATGAGAAGTATACCAGAGAAGACGAACACCCAAACAAAAACTTGTTTTATGGTGTGGGAGTTGTTTTTGATTATAGCAGAGCGATAAGATTTAAAATCCCTTTCTTATTAGAAGACTCAGAAAACAATCATAAAACAAAACATGCCATTATCAATTCTTTTTTGGGGAGGGAAATATCTAAAACAGAGTGTGAAGTTTTTTTTGATAAGAGAAAAAATTTTATTGGAGCAATACTAAGCCAGACCCCCAGACGGACTTTGCCTCAAAATTTTGACCCAGAGAAGATAAACATAGCACCCAGGGATAACGGATGTTAAAGCCTTTACCAGCAAGGCTTTTGAGTTTTTTGCTATAAGCTCTGCCCTTTGTGTGAAAAATTTACAAAAGCCTTTATTTTCCCGGACAATAACCCGATAAGATAAGTATGAAAGGTCTGTTTTTAATCCTCTTATGTTTTGCAATCCCAGCTCAGGCTCAAAATCAAGCAGAGCTGATAAAAAAAATCAAACAAGGGAAAAAGAACTTGTCGGGAGCAAACCTATCGGGGGCAAACTTGCGAGGAGTAGATTTTTGGCATGCAAAGTTGCGGGGGGCGAACTTGCGGGGAGCAGACTTGCGGGGGGCGAAATTCCAGGAGGCGGATTTGCGGAATGCGAATTTGCGAGATGCAAACTTATCGGGAGCAGACTTTCTGGGAGCAGACTTGCGGGGAGCAAACTTACAAAAAACAAACTTAAGGGGTGTAAGATTCTATTTTGTGATTGAAAATAGTAAGATTGAATTTAATGCCATGTTAGGTAGCAAAGTCAAGCCGGCTGTCAGACGACAAGCAAACTTACAGAGAGCCGACTTACAAAAAGCCGACCTGTTAGGAACTAAATTATGGATGATGGACTTCCGGGGAGCAAACTTGCAAGAGGCGAACTTGCGAAATGGAGAGTTATGGAAAGCAAACTTGGAAAAAGTGAATTTACAAAAAGCAATGTTGCTAAATGCGGACTTGAGGGAAGCAAACTTACAGGGAGCAAACTTACAGGGAGCAGACTTGAGAGGGGCAGACTTGCAACATGCTAAAATGCAGGGAGCAAACTTGCAAGGGGCGGACTTGAGACTTGCGGTTTTTCATCATGCAAACTTATCAAAAGCGAACTTGCGGGGAGCAAAAATGCGAGGAGCAAAACTATGGTTTGGGCAATTCCATAATGCAGACTTGCGGGGAGCAGACTTACAGGGAGCAAAAATTTCTCTTGAATATATAGCCAGAGTGTGGGCAGGGGGAGCATTTACCTCAAAAGTCAAGAAGTATAAAGTGGCGAATTTTTGGGGAGCCGACTTGCGGAGGCAAAATTTGCGGGGAACCGACTTGCGACATGTTATATTCCAGGGCGCAAAGTTGCAAGGAGCAGACTTGCGGGGAGCGGAAATGCGGGGAGCGGATGTGCGGGGAGCAGACTTTCAAGGAGCAATCATGAAATCAAGATATCGTGGCAAATTGCCAGGAGCATTGAACACAGACAAGATTAAATGGGTGGATTAAGCCTCAGAACTCTCTATTTTTCTCTCTAATCTCTATCTATACCAAAGCCCTGCAAAGCCTATGCTTTTTAACCCCTTTTACCTGACCGCTTGCCCATACTTCTTTTGCCTACAGGCTGTCCGGTGATGGTCCAAGGTATTTTTCCCGCGAACAAGCTGGACTTTTTGCTTGGGCGATCCATTAAATGTAAGCTTTTTCACAGGCGACTAAAAATAATTTCCTTATTGGTTTTATGGAGTGGATTCTCGTTCTCAAAAAAAACGACGGTCGCCTAAGGTTTTTTAGTTTGAAAACCAGTCAGTTCCTCTTTACTGAAGAGATAAAAAAGTTTAAGGCTCTCATCTTCTATCAATTTTAAACTCTCCCCCCTAAAGATCACACATAAAACAGAAGAGACTATAGCTCCCTCAGCCCTCAGTGCTTGAGCGGATTGCAAAACCTGCCCCCCTGTGCTGATAACATCTTCTATAATACAAAGCCTTTTCCCCTTAACAGATCCCCCCTCACAAATCCTCATAGTGCCGTAGGCTTTGGCCTTTTTCCGGACGAAACAAATCGGGATATGTGTTTTTAAGGAAAGAGCTGTCCCTAAGGGGATACCTCCCATTTCCAAACCAGCTAAAACTTCTGTCCCTTTAGGAATGAGAGGGGCCATAAGCTCTACTGTGGCTGACAGAAGGGCAGGGTCCGACTCCATACAGTATTTGTCAAAATACTCTGAAGAGCGAAGGCCCGACCTCAACAAAAAATCCCCTTTAAGATAACATTTAGAATATATTTTTTTTGCCAGCTGATGTTTTTCCATCATCAAAGCACTGTATTTTACTTTTTTGAAAAACACAAGAGGGATTTTTAAAAAATCTTTCCCTAAAAATCTTGGCATAGCCCCTGTTTTTTTGCAGAGGTTTTTGCCTAACCCACCTTAAAGTTTTTACTTAACATGACAAACCCTCCCCTACTGAGCTATACTTTCCAACATGGAGGACAAAACAAAATCACTTAAGGCCAAAGCCAGAAAATTCCCCCCTCTTCCTGGGGTCTATTTGATAAAAAAAGCTGAGGATCAGATCCTCTATGTGGGCAAAGCCAAATCCCTAAGGCATAGGGCCAGCTCTTACTTTAACAAAAAGCTTACAGGCTTAAAAACAGAGTTTTTGCTTCGTCAAGCAGAGGATATAGATTACATTGTCACAAAAAATGAAGTGGAGGCTTTTTTACTGGAAGCCTCTCTTATAAAAAAACACAAACCCCGTTACAACATTCGTCTTAAAGACGATAAAGCTTATCCTTATATTCGCTTTAGCCTTCAAGACGATTTTCCCCGGCTTTATTTTGAAAGAAGAGTTAAAGACTCCCGCAGTGTTTATTTTGGCCCTTACACAGAGGGTTGGACAGTTCGTTCCCTTTTGGATTTTTTAAATCAGAATTTTCATTTAAGGGACTGTTCGGATTCAGAGTTTCGATCTCGCAAAAGGCCCTGCCTTTCCTGGGATATGGGAGTATGCCCCGCCCCCTGTGTAAAAAAAATCAGCTCAAAGGAATACAAAAAAAATTGCAAAAAAGCCTTAAGTTTTTTAAAAGGGAATCCAAAAAACTTAGCTCAACAATTAAAATCCCAAATGCGACTTCGTGCCAAGCAACTGAGGTTTGAAGAGGCGGGTCGCTTAAGGGATCGCTTAAAGGCGATTGAGATGATAGAGCAAAGCCAATCTGTGGTTCAAAAAAGTGTAAAAGATAAAGATGTTTTGGCCTTTCAACCAGGACCTGAAGGCTCACTAATGGAAGTTCTGCACTTTAGGAAAGGTCGCCTTATTGGGAATCGCTTCCACTTTTTTAAATCCTCTTTTGTGGAGGAGGAGATATTGCTCTCTTTCCTCAATCAATACTATTCAGAAAATTTAATTCCCGATGAGTTATTGCTTAAAATGCCGGTTTCTGTTTCCAAATTAAAAATTTTAGAACAGGCTTTACAGTCCAGAAAAGGCGAGCCTTGCCGGATCCTACATGTTTTTAATGATGAGGATAAGGCTCTCATTCATATTGCTGAAAAAAACGCTCAAAGCCACTTACAAAGTGAAATTCAAAAGGAGCAAAGCCTTCAAGACGCTCTTATGGAAATAAAAAAACGCTTATCCCTTCCAAAAATCCCTTTAAGAATGGAATGCTTTGACATTTCCCATTGGCGAGGCAGTGAGGCTTTTGGTGCAAAAGTGGTTTTTGAAAAGGGGCAACCAGCTAAAAAAGAGTATCGGCTCTATAAGTTAAAATCTGCAAGGAGAGAGGATGATTACTCCGCCCTAAGGGAGGCTCTCTCCCGCCGGCTGAACCATAAAGAGGACGAAGATCCGGATCTAATTCTTATTGACGGCGGGAAGGGGCAACTTCAAGTGGCAAAAAAAGTTTTAAGGGAAGTGGGGCGAAAAGGCATTGCCTTGGCCTCTTTAGCTAAGGACAAAATAAAAAACAAAGGCACTTACCATACTAAAGCTTTGTCTTCCGGAGAGAGGTTTTATTTATTGGGGCGAAAAAACCCTGTGCTGTTCCCCCCTCAATCTAAAGCCTTTTCTATCCTCTTGCATTTAAGGGATGAGGCCCATCGCATGGCCATAAAAACTCATAGAAAAAGAAGGAGGAAAATGTTTTTAAAAGGAGGTTTGGATTCCATTAAAGGCTTAAGTCCCAATATCAAAGCGAGTTTGTTAAGGCAATTTGGTTCTCTTTCAGCCTTAAAAAAACAGAGTGAAAAAGAACTTTCTAAATTAAGTTTTATCTCAAAAACTTTAGCCCAACGGATCCGGAAACATTTTTCTAACTCCTCTAAAAAATAAAGAAATTGACATTGTCTAAAAATGATTTTAAAAAAACAAGTAATGGTAAAAATATTTTTTTTATTTTTTACTTTCTTCTCTTATGCAGAGGAAGATTATGACAAAAAATACTTTTTTTGTGATATGATAAAAGGTGATATAAATAAAGCCATTGACCCTCACCGTCCTTTTGACGGGAAGTTTAATTATTTTGATCGGCCTTTTTATTATGAAAAAACAAGCCAAGGATATAGGGCGGGCTTTTCTCATTTTGGTAAAGCTATAGGTTTAAAATTCAATAAAGAAGAAGGGATTATATCCAACAGCTATCTTACCACTGCAAGAAAGCAGAGGGGTTTTTATAGGGAGATTTTTGATGTTTTTCGCTTTCATATAAAAACCAGGGTTTTAACTCATTCTTATGTTTATTACCTTCATCCTGAAGATTTTAATAAAAATTTTAACAATGATATGTTTGTCCCTTACAATTTCCCCTTTCTTTTTGCACTGATTGAAAAAGAACCGCCAGAGGGCTATGTCCGAATAGGTTGGGACAAAACCCGCTGGCAATGCTACAACATATCCTATTTCAAGCATTGGTCTTTTAAAATAAAGGAGTTTTTTATCCGAACAGTCATTGGAGGAATTACATAAAAAACTTGATGGAAGGTATCTCCCCACGAAATAAAACAGACATTTTCTTTCACAGGGGACAAGCTTTTCAATCGCTTTTGCCTAAAAGCCGTCCGGTGATGGTCCAAGGTGTTTTTCCCACAAACCAGATGGATTTTTGCTTATGCGATCTATTAAATGTAGACTTTTTCACAGTTAATTAGTTATTAAAAAATAATGATGAAAAAAGTAGGTATATTACGATTCCCTGGAAGCAACTGTGAACGGGATGTTTTTAAGGCTTTAAAAAATGCTCATCCTGAGATTTTACATAGTTCAGAGGCTATTGATGTCAAAAATTATAAAGCTTTTGTTATTCCTGGGGGCTTTTCTTATGGGGATTATTTAAGGGCTGGGGCTTTAGCTTGTTTTTCCCCTGCGATGAGAGATTTGATTCGAGCGGGCCGAAAAGGCTGGCCGGTGTTAGGTATATGCAATGGCTTTCAAATTTTGTGTTCCGCTCGCCTGCTTGAGGGTGCTCTTTTGCCCAATGCCTCCGGGCGATTTATAGATGAATGGTCGGCCTTGCGGGTGGAAAGTTTAAACCCCTTTTGGCCAGCCCCCCAAGGAGAAATCCATCTCCCCATAGCCCATGGAGAGGGCCGATATTATGCCTCTGAGCCGATTTTAAAAAAACTTCAAGATAAAGGGCAAATATGGCTTTCTTATAAGGAAAACCCCAACGGATCCACAGCTCATATTGCAGGGCTTATGAATGAGGAAGGAAATGTGACAGGGCTTATGCCTCATCCAGAGCGGGCCATTGCAGAGGATATGGGGGGAAAGGATGGTTTAAGTTTTTTTAAGAACCTCTTTTCTTGAATTTTAGAATATGCTTTTTGGCAGAGCTTTTTCATAGACAATTCTTTAGTTTCTTTGCCCAAAGGCAAAAGAAGTTAAAAGGATAGTTTGAGTTAGTCGCCTGTGAAAAAGCCTATCAAAAGGCATTATTCTGTAGTTTTAGGAGTTTAAAGCCTTAAAAAATCATAAAATCCTGTTTTTTTAGCAATTTTTTTAAAAAAAACAAAAAAAGTCTATAAAATCCTTTTTCTTTATGCTATATCTAATAAAAGAAATATGTTTCAAGAAAGTTCTGAAGAGTCGTCGGGGATTCAGCCCCTGAGTTCTATTTTATTTATTTTCACAAGGGAGCAGATGAAAATGGCCTGAGAAAGGCCCTCTATAGCTTTATGTTTGAAAATTCACTGTATTTTTTTATCCAGCCTTTTATTTTTCATTCCACTGGTTTTTATGCAACGTCTATCTTTAGGGAAAAAGCAAGGGTCGGCACATTAAGCTCTCCTTTAAAGTCTTCCACTTTAAGAGGAAGAAGCCTTTTTTCAAAAGTCAGCGGGCAGTATAGGGAGTTTTAGTGTTTTTGCTTATATTTTTCTTTGCTCTGGCGGTTTTTATATCCTTCCTCTGTAGCCTTTTAGAGTCTGTAATTTTATCTGCCAGCTACACTCATATTGAAAATCTCTCCCGCCAAGGCACTCGCTCAGCCCTTTTGCTGAAGAAGATGAAGTATCAAATATCCCGCCCACTTTCTGCCATTTTGACAGTCAACACCATAGCCAACACTTTAGGGGCTGTGGGGGTGGGTGCTCAGGCCCACAAGCTTTACGGTAGCCATTTTGTGACAGTGTTTTCCATTATTTTGACTCTTGTGATTTTGATTTTTTCTGAAATTTTGCCCAAAACCCTTGGGGCATCTTACTGGCGAAATCTCTTATTCCCCTCTGTTTATATCATTCAGGTTTTTATTGTGCTTTGTTATCCTTTTGTCCGGCTCTCCCGGCTCACGCAAAAGGTTTTTCGTGTTCGCTCCCGCCATATTACCAGAGAGGATATTATTGGTGCCGCTAAAATGGGAGTTAATGAAGGGGCTATTTACAAAAATGAAGGGGAATTGGTGCAAAACATATTAAAGCTGAAAAGCAAAAAAGTTTCTGAAATTATGACTCCGCGAACAGTGATCACTGCTTTTGAGAGGAAAATGACAGTCAAAAAGATTTTAGACAAATATCAGCCTCTCCGTTTTGCCCGGATCCCTGTTTATGAAGATGATTTAGACCATATTATTGGCTTAGTCCATCGCTATAAAATTTTAGAGGCTCGTTCCCAATCTTATGAAAATATTACTGTAGACAATTATTTAAAGCCCATTCACACTGTGCCGGAGAGCATTTCTGTCACAGCCGCACTCCATCAGTTTATTAACAGAAAGGAGCATATTTTTTTAGTTGTGGATGAATATGGATCTTTGTCCGGTTTGGTCTCTATGGAAGATGTTGTGGAGACTATCTTAGGCACTGAGATTGTAGATGAGTTGGACTCTGTGGCCGACTTGCGAGAACAGGCTTTAAAACAATGGAAACAGAGGAAAAGTAAGATAATAAAACCCTCTTGATAATGCTAAAAACTTCCATCTCCATTTTAAAGCGGGGGCGGGATTTTTTAAAGGCCCTGCCCAAAACAAAGGTTGCTATTTTTGTTGGCCTTATTTTGTCTTTAGTTTTGTTTTTTTATTTTGATCTCGATCGATGGTTTCAGTTAGAGTTTTTTATAAACAGACAAGAAGATCTGCTCTCTCTTTACAAAAACGCCACAATTATTTTTGTTTTATGTTTTTTGGCCTTTTATGTATTTTGTGCCACTCTCAGCATTCCCGGAGCGGCTGTTCTGACTTTAATTGCCGGCTCTTTGTTTAATTTTGTTTTGGCCAGTTTTGTGGTCTCTATAGGAGGTCTCACAGGGGCTTTTTTTTGTTTTTTAATTTCCCGATTTTTGTTAAGGGAGTTTGTGCAAAAAAAATTCCACAAACGTCTAAAAGTCATAAACAAAGGATTAAAAAAAGATGGGGCTTTTTATTTGTTTTCCTTAAGGCTTGTCCCTATTTTGCCTTTTTTAGCAGTCAATGTGATGATGGGGGTTAGCCCTATTTCCTCAAGGCAGTTCCTTTTGGCCAGCTTTTTAGGGATGTTGCCAGGAACCTTTGTCTATGTTCATGCCGGACGGCAATTGGCTAACATAAAATCCTTTTCTGATATACTCAGCCCTTCAATTATTTTATCGTTTATATTGCTGGCCGGACTGCCTTGGATGGTAAAATGGGCTTTAAAGGCTTGGCAAAGGGTCGGATCAGTTGCAGGACATAAAAAGGGGGAGTAATGCTTATCAAAATCATAGAGCAAATCAAAGGGCATGACATGTTAAAAGCCCGGCTCCGGCCCATTTTAAAAAAGGGCCGGCTCAACTCGGCTCTTTTGTTTTCTGGCCCTTCTGGAGTGGGCAAAAAAATGATGGCTTATGCTGTGGCTCAAATCCTACTCTGTGAGGGGGAAGATCCCCCTTGTGGGGCTTGTTCCCACTGCAAAAGAGTTTTTAACAGGCAAAGTGAACATGTTTGGGCCGTGACTCATAAAACTTTGCAAATTCGCCTTCAGGATGTTCAGCCCATTCCGCCTTTTTTAGCCCTTCAGTCTTTCGCCCGAGCCAAAGTGGTTGTCCTGGACTCGGCGGAAAAGCTTAATCGCCAGGCCGGAAACTTTCTTTTAAAAATTGTGGAGGAACCTCCCCCTAAGTCTTATTTCTTTTTTATATCTTCATCTCCCTCTAAACTCCCTTTAACTCTTAAATCTCGCCTTCAAAATTTACGCTTTCAAGCTCTGCCAGAGGAAGTGATAAGGGAAATAAGTGGTGATCTCCCACAATGGATGATTCGATCGGCCAAAGGTCGTTTGGATCTTTTAGAGGAGTTGAAGGAGGTAGGCACAGCCCGAAAGCTGGCTTTAGTTTTGTGGTCTGACATATTGAAAAGCTCTTTTTCCACCTTAGCCGGAGATTTTTCCAAAAGGATTTCTAATAGAAAAGAGGCTCTGACAGTGGTTCGGTTTTGGCAAGAGATTTTAAGGGACGCTCGTTTGTTAAAATGGGCTTGTGAGGATCAACTGATCCATGGCCCGGAAGTAGAGGAGGTTCAAAAACTTTCTCGCTTTCCCAATACTGTGTTGGATTTATGGATTCAAAAAGTTTTGGAAATGGAAAGGGATCTGCAAGCGGGGGCTGATCCTTCACTTTGTTTTGAAAACTCTGTGATCACTATGCGAAAAAGCCTTGGCCTCTCCATTGGCTAAAATTTTTATAGGGATTAAGTTAGGACAAAGCCTTAAATACTCATGAGCGGGACAGATGATTTTTTTATGAGCTTGGCCATAGATGAGGCAAAAAAAGCTTTTCAGAAGGCAGAAGTCCCTGTAGGTGCCTTGCTGGTTAAAGGGGATGTGATTTTAAGTCGGACTCATAATCTCAGGGAAAAGGCTCAAAATCCTTTGGGTCATGCAGAGCTTTTAGCTATTGAAGAGACAGCTAAAAAACTGAACTCCTGGCGACTTTCTTCTTGCTCTCTTTATGTGAGTTTAGAGCCTTGTTTGATGTGCTTTGGGGCCATTTTACAATCTCGCATATCTCGTATAATTTATGCCTGTCCGGATCCAAAAACAGGTTTTTCCTCTAAATATGGGCTGGATCACAAAACAAGCTCCTTAGGCAAAATAAAAATCAGTAGAGGAATAGGCGAGGAAGCAAGCCAAAAGCTTTTACAGAGCTTTTTTAAAGGCTTAAGAAGGAAAAACACTGCATTTCAGTAAGAATTAAGGGCTTGTTTAGTCCTCCGTGAAAAAGCTTGAGCTTTTATGAAAAATCGATATTTTTTTCTCAATATAGATTGATTTATAATTGTGCCTGTGTTATAGTATGGGCAGGATGAAAGAAAAAGAAGGTTTACAGCTTATTGTCACAACGGTTATTGCCGTTTTAGGCAGTTTTGCGGCTTTAGGTTTTTTTGTTAGTTGGCAATTAAGCCCATTATCTAAAGACATAGAGCACTTAAAAGTAGGGCAAGCTAAGATAGAGAGTAGGATGGATGGTATAGAGAGTAGGATGGATGGTATAGAGAGCAGAATGGACGGTATAGAGAGCAGAATGGACGGTATAGATATTAAAATGGACGATATTAAATCCAAACTGGACCAGCTTTTAGCTAACTCAAAACCAAATTGACATTTAACAGCTTACCCGGTCCCACCTGAGCTTGTCTCATCAGGGATATTTTTAACCCGATATTTTTAGCCCGGGGGCCAGCTGAGTTTTCTCCCACCTATAATATGAATATGAAGATGAAAAACCGTTTGCCCTGCCCCTTCACCAGTATTCACCACCAAACGGTAATCGGATAACCCCACTTTTTTTGCAATTTCAGGGATTTTGACCATCAAATGCCCCATAAGAGCCTGATCTTCCAGTAGAATCTCCTGGGTGGAGGGAATCTCTTTTTTAGGAATCAGCAGAATATGCACTGGAGCCTGTGGATTAATGTCTTTAAAAGCCAGGCATTTCTCATCCTCATAAACAATATCCGCCGGTATCTCTTTATTGATAATTTTTGTAAAAACCCCTGACATATCAAGCACCATGTTTGATTTTTGCCCTTAAAGTCAACCGATAGACTTGATTTTTGCCCCAAAATTTGACAAAAAAGCTCAAAAAATAGCCTTCTCAATGATAATGACATAAACTCCCAAGCCGGCTGGACTTCTTTTAAAGAGTTTGTTATAGGCTGTCAATATAAGGAGGTGAAGCTCTGTGCCACAAATAAAAATTAGAGAGGGTGATCACTTAGAACAGGCCCTTCGCCGTTTTAAAAAATCTTGTGAAAAGTTAGGCATTTTGTCAGAAATCAAAAAAAGAGAGTATTTTGAAAAGCCCAGTGTGGCTAAAAAAAAGAAATCTATAGCCGCCCGTAAAAGAACTCGTAAAAAAGGCCGATTTTCACAATTTTCACGATAAAAAAGCTTTTAGCCTGATGAGGAAGACTATAATGTCTTTACAAAAACAAATTATAAAAGATACGGCAAAAGCCTTAAAGGCTAAGGACAAACCCCGCCTCAAAGCTTTACGCCTTCTGGGCTCCGCTATCAAAAACAAAGAGATAGAGCTGAGGCCCAAACCCTTAACCGAAAATCACTTTTTCGGGATTTTGAGAAAGCAAATCAAACAAGCGGAAGAGGCTTTGCAATATTATGAAAAAGCAGGTCGTGAAGAGTCGGTTCAGGAGGAAAAAAGCCAAATCTCTGTTTGGAAGTCCTATTTACCTCCCGCTTTGTCTGAAGAAGAGATAACTTCTATAGTCCGGCAGAATATAAAACAGCTCAAAGCCTCATCTCTTAAAGACATGGCTCAGGTGGTTAAAGCCACAATGGGCCAGGCCAAAGGCTCTGTTGAGGGGAAAAAGCTGGCTCAAATCGTTCGTGAAGAGCTTTCCAAATTATGAGTAATTACTCCAGGGCTTTTTTGGATCAGGTGCTTTTTGCCAGCGATATTGTGGCTCTGATCAGTGAAGACACCTTGCTTAAAGGTCGGGGCGATCAATTTATGGGCCTTTGCCCATTTCCAGAACATAATGAAAAAACTCCCAGCTTTTCCGTATCTGCCAGCAAACAGGTTTACTATTGTTTTGGCTGTCAAAATTCTGGAAATATTTTTACTTATCTCCAAAAACAAAGAGGGATGAGTTTTAGTGACGCTGTGGAAGAGCTGGCCCGGCAAAAAGGGATCTCCATTCCTAAAAAAAGCTCTTATTCATTCAAAACCTCTTCCCCTGTTCCTGATTTTTTAAAATTAAGTGAGGAAGTGGGCCAATTCTACGAGCAAAAGTTAAAACAGGCCCCAGCCTCAGTTTTATCCTATTTGCAAAAACGGGGCTGGACTAAGGAGCTGGTTCAGCAATTTCGTTTAGGATACGCTCCCAACAAAAATGCCCTTCTCTCTTTTTTAAAAACATCAGAAAAAAAACAACAGGCTCTTGAACTGGGTTTGCTTAATCACTCTTCCTCTATGGAATTTTATGATAATTTTCGCCATAGGTTAATCTTTCCCATTATCTCTGTTCGTCGTCAAATAGTGGGTTTTGGAGCCAGAACTTTGGACAATGCCTTTCCAAAATACATTAACTCTAAAGATTCAGCCATTTTTCATAAAGGGCAAATTCTTTATGGTTTGAGCGAGTCCGCTCGCTATTTAAGGCAAGAGTCTTCTGCTATTATTGTGGAGGGTTATACTGATTTTTTATCCCTTTATAAGGAAGGCTTTAAAAATCTTACAGCCACATTAGGGACCGCCCTTACAAACCATCAGGCTCAGCTCATAAAGCGATATGCGGAAAGGGCCATCCTTGTTTTTGATGGAGACCCAGCGGGACTTCGGGCCAGTGAGCGAAGTTTACCCATTTTGCTTTCCGCAGGTTTAAGGGTGAAGTTTTTGGAGATTCCCAAAGGGCAAGATCCTGATGAGTTTATCCGCTCTAATGGAAAAGAGGCTTTTCAGTCCCTCTTGCTTTCCGCAAAAGATCTTTTCTTTTTTGTCCTTCAAAAAAAGCATGAGGAGATAAAAAGCAAAGGGCGGGATTTGCTGTCTCTCATTCAGGAAATAGCCCCTCTTTTGGCCATTACTCAAAACAAAACCTTACAGGCTATTTATAAGCAAAGGCTTTTGGATCTTTTTGGAAGTGACAGAGGCTTAGCTGAAAAGGCCCTAAAAGCAAAACTCAAAGCCCCTTTAAAACAACCTCCTCTAAAAAAAAGTTTAGAGTTAGCACCACCACTAAAAAAAGGCTTTTGCCTTTCAACAGCTTTAGAGGCTGAGCGACTCCTTCTCATTTTGTGCATGGAGTCTGAGGTTTTTTTAAATTCTTTTAGGGATCAAAATGGGCTTTCTCTCCTGAACACTCAGGGAATGCAAGACCTTTTTAAAAAAATAGAAGATCACTATAGACAAAGCCATACAGGCTTTGATAAACTCGTTCACTTAGTAATGGATGAAATATCTGATCCTCACTCAGCTTTTAAGTCCAGTTATCCGATATTTAATTCAGTTAGTCAGGAAGGCCAGGAAAAGATATTTCAGAACTGTATGGATTTTTTAAAGAGGAGGCAAAAACAATCTGAAGCCAATATTTTGTTGGCAAAAATGAAAATGGAGACTAAAGAGGACATGCACGGTTTAGAAAGGGTTTTTCAATTAACCAAACAAAGGCTCAAATAAAAAATAGCCTATTAAAAATAAGGAGTTTTTTATGCAAAACAAAACAGAAATTAAAAAATTAAAATTATCATCTCAAAAAAAGCTGTTTTCTTTAGAATTTCAAAATTTGGAAAAAAAGGGCTTTTTTAAAAAAGATGTAATTTACGCCAGAGAATTGAATGAGGCTTTTTCACCGGAAATCACTCATCCAGCAATTCTCAACAGACTCATGGATATGCTTATAAAAAAAGGTGTTAGTGTTCAACTCAAGAAAAAGAAAGATAAGGGAGAGACAGAGCGAAATCTTTTTCAACCTGACATGAGTGAGAGGAAGGGCCTCCCTCGTGTTCATGATCCAGTGAGGCTTTACCTTAGAAAAATCGGAAGTGTTTCCCTTTTGGATCGCAAAGGCGAAGTGCAAATTTCTAAAAACATTGAAAAGGGCGAAAAAAAGATAATGAAAGCTATTTTAATGTGTCCCTTAGGTGCAAGAGAGGTGATTCGGTTTAAAGAACATTTGCAAAAGTCAAGGTTTAAGGTCAAAAATATGATTCGAGGTTTAGACGAACAAGATGAAGAAAGAGCTAAAGAAGAGGTTTTTTTAGAATCCATCAATCAGACCGTTCAATATGTTCAAAAATATTACGACAAAACGAAAGAGTTTTTTAAAGCTATCAATGAGAACGAATGGGGTAGTGAAAAAAGCAAACAAGCCATGCAAGCTGTTGAAACCCTTAATGAAGAGCTGATGAAAAAGCTCAATAAAGTTAATTTTAACAGAAAAATCATCAATCGTATTATCACAAAATTTCGTAACACTTTAAATCGCATCAATGAGTTGGAGAATCGGGTAAGAAAAGCCATTGAGAGAACTTTTTCTGAAAATTTCCAACAGGCGGAGCAAAGCTATTTTAAGATTATTGATAGTGAATCTGCTTTGGAGAAAATGGAAAAAGACACAGGTCTTTCATTTCAAAAAATTAGCGAACTTTACATTGGAGGGAGAGATGCAAGACTAAGGTTAAAAAAATTGGCAGAGCAAACGGAGATGAGTAAATTTTATTTGAGGCATATTTCCACAGAGATTTGGAGAAGTGAGCAAGAGGCGGACAAAGCAAAATCAAAATTAGTTCAAGCCAATTTGAGGTTGGTTGTGTCTATAGCGAAAAAATACACCAATCGTGGTCTTCAGTTTTTAGATCTGATTCAGGAGGGCAACATTGGCCTTATGAAAGCAGTAGATAAATTTGAGTATCGGAGAGGGTATAAGTTTTCTACTTATGCCACTTGGTGGATCCGTCAGGCCATTACAAGGGCTATTGCTGATCAGGCACGAACCATTCGAGTTCCCGTTCACATGATTGAAACTATCAACAAGCTGGTTCGTGCGTCCCGCTATCTTGTGCAAGAGTTAGGAAGAGATCCCACACCGGAGGAAATTGCAGACAAGATGGATACCTCCCCAGATAAAGTGCGAAAAGTTATGAAAATCGCAAAAGAGCCCATCAGCCTGGAAACTCCTGTAGGGGAGGAGGACGATTCGCATTTAGGAGATTTTCTTGAGGATGTTAATGTCATCAATCCCTCTTTTGCTATGTCCAATTTGAATTTAGTTAATCAGACACGAAAAGTTTTGGCCACATTGACTCCCAGAGAGGAAAAGGTTTTAAGGATGCGTTTTGGTATTGGGGAGGAAAGCCATCACACTTTAGAGGAAGTGGGGCAAGATTTTAATGTCACCAGAGAAAGGATCCGGCAAATTGAAGCCAAGGCTTTGAAAAAACTCCAACATTCCAGCCGATCAGATAAATTAAAAAACTTTATGGATAAGTAAATAGTCCTCCGTGAAAAAGTCTACATTTAATCGATCCCGCGAACCTTTTCGGCTGGACCCCAGCAAGTTTGCCAAAAAAATCCCCAAACTTTTTGGCTCCCGTGAACCAAGTCAATCCCACTTAGTTTTTCGGATGGCCCCCGGCAATCCTCAATCCCATGAAAACGGGAATCCAGAGAAATCTATCTTTCCCGCGAACCTTTTCGGATGGCCCCCGGCAATCCTCAATCCCATGAAAACGGGAATCCAGAAATCTCTGTCTTTCCTACAAGGCTTACCAAAAAGTATTATTCTTTTTTTGTTTTCTTTTCCTTTGTTAGGTTGTAGCTCCATGCTGTGCACTAAGGAGGACAGCCAGCAAGGAGTTTTTTTTGACTTTGATCCCATATTAAAAACAGTGGATATAGGGGCTTACCCCACCTTTCACGAAAAATATGACTGGGTCAAAAAAATGATTGTCAAAGGGGATGGTTTTTTAATTGTGTATTCTCAAAAAACTGTTCATTGTGACAACCGTGAGGAGATGAAAAAAAATATCCATTTGGCTTGTAAGGGGCATAAAATTGTGGAAAATCATTATATTATTAGATATACTGACAACACAGGGTATGAGGAATGGTCTTACATGCCGGAAAAAGAATGGAAGGATGTTAAAAAAATAAACCATGTTTTTTTAAAAAAACCAGATTATCATTACAAGAATTGTCGATTTAAAATATTCGGTGGGCTGAGAATGCTTATGCAAATTATAAAAAGAATATAAACACAGTTCAAACATTTTTGATTTTTTGGGGGCTTAGCTTAGTTGGTTAAAGCATCCGGCTCATAACCGGAGGATCGAAGGTTCGAGTCCTTCAGCCCCTACCATATTTTTTCTAAAATTTAGATGAAAATTGTAAATTTTTCCATTTTTGGATTTTGATCTTGATTTTTCAACTTTTTTGTTTTAGTTATTATTTCATAATGAAAAAAATCTTTATTTGGACAATTCTTATTTTTTCTTGCTTTATTACAAGCCTTGCCTTTTCTAATGAAATTGAGTTTGAGTATTCTGGCTTGCAATCTTCTGGCTTGCAATCTGTGAAGCCAGAGGAGCTTGATACTAATTTTGGTCAAAATAGAATTTTTTACTCTTACTCAAAAACACCTATTTCAATTCAACAACAACAAAATGCTATCCGTTCTCTTACCATCACATCCAATGAAGAACGAAGGCAAGGGACAGGTTTTTTTATCAGTCCTACAACTTTAGTCACGGCCCATCATGTTATAGAAGGTTTGGAAAACGGGTTGTCCGAAATGTGGATTCTTGGGGCAATAGGTCATTTTCGTTTTAAAAAAATTATAGCTTTTTCAAAAGAGCATGATATAGCCTTAATTGAGGTGGAAAGGATTGACAAGGGAGAAGTGGAAATTCCTTTTCTAAAACTCAGCTCAAGACCAGCCCAAGAAGGAGATATTATTTACATTTTAGGTTATGCTGATGGATCTTTTACAAGTCTTAAGAGTGAAATTGAATCTACTACATATAGGGAGAGGCACTTTAAAGTAATTAGAATTCCTTTGAGATTTTCTTTAGCTGAACTTACACAATTTGCAAAATCTGATCTGATCATTGAAGAACTTAAAAAAAATCCAAATTTTAATGGATTCAGAAAAGAAACTGAGGGAATGAGTGGCGGTCCAGCAATGAATGATAGAGGAGAAGTTATAGGTGTTTATGTAGGTATTAGTGTGGCCAAGCTTGGCTATGAACTCGAACTCTATCTTGGAGACATTGTGTCCAAAATATCCCATATCAATCAGCTGAAACCATAAGGATTCCTGTTGGAATAGTTTTAAAAGACTTTTATTTTGATAAGCTCATGGGCAGAAAAGCCACTATCAGAGATTTCCTGCCTCTAATAAATCAAAAAAATAAATTGAGGATAGCTTTTTTAAAGTTTTTCAGTATAATAATGCCAAAAGGAGAAATATAATGAACAATAAACCCACTTTTCCTGATTTAGATGAAGTCTGGAAACTTGTCCGAGAGACACAAAAAAACTTAAAAGACATCTCAGTCCGCCAAAAAGAGTTTCAAGCCAGTCAGAAAGCCTATCAAGAAGCTTGGGAAAAAAGAGCTGAAAAAGCTGAAAAAGAGCGAGAAGCTCGGCAAAAAGAGTTTCAAGCCAGTCAGAAAGCCTATCAAGAAGCTTGGGAAAAAAGAGCTGAAAAAGCTGAAAAAGAGATGAAAAGATTTCAAGCCCAACAGGAAAGGACAGATCGTATGATACAAAAAGTGGGTGGTCGTTTTAATAAACGATGGGGTCACTTAGTGGAATCCTTGGTTAAGGGCAAGCTGGTTCATTTATTAAGGGAAAGGGGTATCCAAGTAAATCAAACCTTACCCAATGTGGAGGCACAGTTAACAAATAAAGATGGCACTGTTCAAAAAAGGACAGAGTTTGACATTATTGTAGCCAATGGGAAGGAAGTAGTGATTGTGGAGGTGAAAACAGTTTTATCTCCAAAAGACCTTCATCATTTTTTATCCAATTTACAAGATTTTAAATCTTATTTTCCAAAATTTAAGGCTGACACTTTGTATGGAGCTGTGGCTTATTTAAAGAGCGAAGGCAAGGCTCATGTTTTATCGGAAGCAGAGGGTTTATTTGTGATAAAGGCTGTGGGAGATAGTGCCAGTTTGATCAATAAGCCAGACTTTAAACCCAAAGCCTTTACCTAAACTATGAATAGCTCAAATTCGCCTTCTTTGAGGTGAAACCTGTCTTATAAGAATCCAGAGAAAAACTTTTCATAGTCCATCACTCGCACATTGGGTAGCCGATATTTTCTATCATAGTTTTTGCAGTCAATGAGCTGAAAGTTTAAAGCTGTTTTTAGCTTTTTTGAGTAATAAAGCAGATTAGGAGTCGGCTTTTTTGAATTGGATTTGCATTCTATCAACATCCAAGGTTTTTTGTCTTTAATGATTAAAAAATCCACCTCTCTTTTTTCTTTATCTCTTACAAAAGACAATTCAAAAAAATCCTCTCCAATGTCTGTCCAAAAATGACAAGCCTTCAAAAGATGAAGTGCTGTTAAATTTTCCAACCGTTTAGAATTTTCTGTTTTTGGAATTTGTAAAATATCATAAAGATAAAATTTTGGTAGAGCTTTAATTGATCTTTTAAATTTTTTAGAATAAGGTTTTATAAAAAAACCGTAATAAAGCATTTCCGACAGCAAAATCCAATCTCTCACAGTGGCATAAGCTGTTCCTATATCCTCTCTCAAAGAGTGAAAAGAGAAAAGAGAACCTACTTTTTCAGGAACTAAATCTAAAAGAGTTCTAAAAGCGTTTAAATTAGAAATGACTTTAATGTCTCTTGTGTCTTCATAAGCCAAGCGATCTAAACGAAGGCGAGACCATCTTCTTGCTTTTTGTTCCCGACCGGATAATAAAGGCTCAGGATAACCCCCTAAAACTATCAGATCTTTCCATGGATAAGAGACTTTAAATTTTTTTAAAACTTCACTTGGAGCCGGAGGAGTTAAACTTTCCGAAACAGAAAAAGGATGCAAGCGATAAGGGATATATCTCCCCAAAAGGCTATCACTTCCTTTACGGTATATATCAAGACGAGCACTTCCTGTCACTAAAATAGAAAGCTGATCGGAATGACTATCATAAATACTCTTAATTTTTAATTTCCAAAATCGGTCTTTATGAATTTCATCAAATAAGACCGGACCAGAGCCTATTTGTTCTAATATCTTTTCAGGATTTTTTGCCCATAGCCTTCTAAACTCTGTTTGATCCCATGAAAAATAATTATTTTTATCTTTCAATAATTGTTGGCCCAAAGTGGTTTTGCCCACTTGTCGAGGGCCACTGACAAAGGCTATTTTCCGGCTTTTAAAAGCATCATCACATATTACAGAGTTCAAGTAGCGGATTTTCATATATAATTATTATTCAGCCTATTGATAAAAAGTCAAGACTAATTATCAAGATATTATAAATAAAGCTCAGCCTCCAATAGCATCAAAACTGCTCATCATAGGCATAAGAACAGACATTAAAATAAAAGCAATTATTAAAGCCATAAAGAGGATCATCACAGGGCCTAAAAGTGCTGTTAGAGCAGAGACTTCCACCTCCACTTGCCGATCATAAGATTGGCTGATCTGCTCCAACATGCTTTCTAATTCCCCTGTTTTTTCCCCTACTCGTATCATTTGCAAAACCACTGGCGGGAACTGGCCCGATCGGGCTAAAGGCTCAACCACTGGTTCTCCCTCTTTAATGTTTTCTCTTGCTTTTTGAACAGCTTGTTGAATGAGGCTATTGCTCAATACATTTTGAACAATTTCCATAGACTTTAAAACAGGCACTCCCCCTTTAAGCAAAGTGGATAAAGTTTTTGAAAACATAGCAATATCCGCGGCTCTAATCAATCGCCCTATTACAGGGAAAGATAAAATTAAACGATCCCAAGATTTTCTCCCTCTTAAAGATTTTTTCCATTTGAGAAAGGCATAAAAAAAAGCAAAACTTGTTATAATGAGAACCAACCAATAATTAACAAGAAAATGACTTAAGCTTAATGTCACTTTAGTCATCCAAGGAAGATCTTCAGCACTTTCAAACAGATCCATTAAGTTAGGTATTACATAAACACAAAGGATAATCATCACAGACAGAGCAATAGTCAGCAGTATTCCTGGATAAAATAAAGCCATTAAAACTTTATTTTGAACAGCCGATCGCTTTTCCATTAAATCGGCAATTTGCTCTAAAATATTGTCTAAAGAACCGCTGGCCTCTCCCGATTCGCATAAAGAGACATAAATCATATCAAAAATCAAAGGGTATTCTTTTAAAGCCAAGTGAAAGGGCTTTCCCTCATTGACCTGATCTTTCAATCGGGCCACAGTTAAACGAAAGCGAGCATTGGGCAACTGTTGCGATATGGAATCTAATGCTTCCACTAAAGGGACACCAGCCCTTAACAGAGAAGATAAAAGACGAGTGAAAATAGCTAACTCTTTTGTCTTAATTTTTTTTGATCCAAAAGGGAGAACAACCCCTCGCTCCTCATGACTTTGGCTTTTGATTTCTTGAAGAAAAATCCCCTGGCTTTTTAATTCTCTTTTGGCTGTCGATAGGTTTTCTGCCTCCCATCGCCCTTTGATCAAGCGACCTGATGAATTTAACCCTTTATATTCAAATACAGACATGGGAAAATAGATTTTTAAATATCTAACTGTGTGTTGGATAAAACTTCTTCAATAGTTGTTAAGCCCTCTACTGCCTTTTCAAAACCATGCTCTCTAAAAGTGATCATCCCCTGCTCAATGGCTTTCTTTTTTATATCGTTTCCAGTAGAGTTTTGCAAAATTAAAGAGCGAATTTCATCATTAACAATAAGAATTTCAGATATGGCGGTCCTGCCAAGATAGCCTTTATAATTGCATTTGGCACAACCTTTTGTTTTATAAAATGTTTTTTTGATCCCATATCCGGCAAGAGCATTCAGTTCATTTTTTGTTGGTTGATGAGGGATTTTACAGTGCGAGCAAAGCAGTCTCACTAACCTTTGTGAGATCACCCCTAAAAGGGAAGTGGCAATTAAAAACGGTTCACAACCCATATCTATCAGCCGAGGAAATACTCCAGCAGAATCGTTAGTGTGCAATGTAGAAAGCACCAAATGCCCTGTTAAAGAGGCGTTTATAGATATTTTCATAGTCTCCAGATCTCTAATCTCACCAACCATAATTACATCAGGGTCTTGCCTTAAAATGGATCTCAAGCCTTTAGCAAAAGTTAAACCAATTTTGGAGTTCACTTGAATTTGCCCTAAGCCCTGGATCCTTTGCTCTACAGGATCTTCAATAGTGATAATATTTATGTCATTAGAATTGATACGCGAAAGGCAAGCATAAAGAGTTGAAGATTTACCACTTCCCGTAGGGCCGGTAGCTAAAATGATCCCGTAGCTTTTCCCTAAAAGCCCTTCCAACTGCTCTCTGTTTTTTTGAGAAAAACCTAACTGATCGATTTGCAAAAAAGTTTGAGAGCGATCTTGCAGTCGCAACACTAATCTTTCTCCAAAAGCTGTGGGGATGGTGTTTAAACGAATGTCAATATCTTTTCCCGCCAACCTTAAAGGGATGCTTCCATCTTGAGGGAGTCGCTTTTCTGCAATATTGAGTTTTCCCATAATTTTGATTCGAGAGCTAATAGCACTTTGAAGTCGTTTTTTGAGTTTTAAAACAGAGTAAAGATTCCCGTCCACACGAAATCGAATCAAAAACTCCTTTTCATAAGGCTCTAAGTGAATGTCTGAGGCTCTTTCCTTTACAGCACGAACCAATATGGTATTCACTAACTTAATAATAGGGGCCTCATCGTGTGCATCTAAAAGGTCAATCACAGGATCTTGCAAGCTGTATTCTTCTGCTTGTATGTCTTCAAACTCATCAAAATCTTGTGCACTTTTTTCATAAACCCTGTTTATGGCTTCTTGAATTTTATAATTAAAACTCATTACTGGTTCTATAGGTTTTTTAAATTTTACTTTTAAACTATTAAAAACTTCAAAGTTTAAAGGATTGCTGGTTAAAATTTGAATGCTTTTTTCACTGGCTTTATAAGGTAAAATGTTATGGCTTTTTGCGTATTGAATGGGGATACCGGAAATAAGATCTAAAGGGATTTCAGAAAAAGGAATGTCCGGCAAAAAAACAATATCTAACCTTCGGCACAGCTCCATCAATGCACTGTTGGCTGTTTTTTTGTTTTCTAAAGATTTCCGCAAGCTGGTCCCTTTTTGATTTTTCATTTCCAAAATTTGCTGGATTTGAGTTGCTGTTAAGGAGGTGGACTTAAGAAAGATTTGCTCAATTTTTTCCTGCTCCATTGCCACGGTAAAAGTGCCTCCTTTTAAAAACTAAAAATTTTCTGGAGATGAAGGAATAGGATTATAATCAGAATCTTCAACTTCCGATTCCTCTAAAAACTCATTGTCTGTCCCTGGAGAGGGATCTTCTTCCGGAAGAGCTGGCGAATAATCTTCCGGCCTTAACTCCTCGGATTCATCAGGCACTATTTCTTGAAAATCAAATTCATCAATAGGCAAGGTTTGATCTTGTTGCTCAGGAGTTTTTTCAAAAGAGGAGTTTTGTTCCATCTCACTCTTTTTATTACTGTTTAAAAAAGACTCAGGTTCAGAAATTAATTTTTTTAAAGTTATCCCGTGAGGGTCTGTTCCCTTTGCATTCTGTTTGATGAATTGTATTCTCTCTTCCAGTTTTTTACCTAAAATTTCTTTTGTTTTTTCCTTATGTATTTCCCCTTTGATAATAGTAGGAGTAATAAAAACCATCAGATTCCGTTTTTCTTTTTGAACTGATGAACCTTTAAACAGCCAACCTATAACCGGAAGATCACCTAACAAAGGCACTTTATTGTCTTTTTGAATTTCTTTATCGGTTAAAAGCCCTCCTAAAACTGCTGTTTCCCCGTCGTTTAAAACCATTTTAGTCTTTATTTGTCTTTTTACAATGTTCACACTACGAGCGGCCAACTCACTGGCTGTGGGATTTCTATCGGAAAAATCGTCAAATTTTTGAGTAATATCCATTTGCACAGTTCCCGATTCAGGATTGATTCGGGGGAGTATATCTAACCGCAATGTAATGTCCTCTCTATCTACAGAATTTTGAGCCAAGGCCCCCGCTGTAGCTGTGCTGGTTAATCCCACAGGGGCATTTTCCCCTACTTCGATAAAGGCTTTCACATTGTCTAAGGTGGTTAATTGTGGAGTGGAGAGAATATTGATATTGGTAGCTGTTTTTAACATTTTTAATAAAGGAATTTGAGAATACCGAAGAAGGCGATTTTCTTTAAGATACATATCATCTCTTCGACTTTGAATTGTTGCCGCCCTTTCACTGGAGACTACAGAATCTATTGGAGGAAAAGCCGTCCCTTGAGAATCCGATAAAAAACTGCTTAAAGGAGCACTCAAAATAAGGCCCGGCCCTATGCCAGCAGGTTTCAGATTATCTAAACCAAAAGACTGACTTAAAAAACCAGCTATAGAAGAACCTAAAATGTTTTTAAAACCAATTTCTGCCAGAAAACTGTTTTCAAAAAGATTGCCCACAGCTCCTGCCAAATTAAATTCCCTACTATTCCCCTTACTAACTAACATTTCAATAATAATGGCTTGTATAAAAACCTGATCCCTTGGAACATCAATTTTTTTTAAAACAGACAAGACTCTCTCATAATCGTATTTGCTTTTTGCACTAATAATTAAGCTATTGGTATTAGTATCTGAAAGGATGCCCACACTTTCATCAAATAGTGGAGAGTTGTTAGTTCTCCGGCCAAAGGAGGAAAAGGAGCGAGGGCGAGAACTTTTTGGTTGGGAAAAAACATCCTGCCGGTTTTGTTTATTGCTTTGTTTTGAAGAGGGTTTGATCCCCATAAGGGTATTATAAATTTCTTCCGCTGTTCCATACAGGACATTGTAGACATAAACCCCTCCAGTCCTCCCTGCGTCTACTGGGGTGTCTAATTTTTTGACTAACGTATAGACCCTTTCTAAACCGCTTTCATTAGCAGAAACCACAAGAGAGTTGGTTCGCGAATCCGATACAATTGTGGATATTTTTACATTTCCTGAAGAAGATTTTTTGACATTAGGAGAAAGAGCCATGCGAGATTTCCCCCTGGGCCGGTTATAAGCAGATCGAGAGGATGGGCGGTTAATGGAGAGAAGCTCTATCAAAAGACCAGATAACTCTTCGGCAGAGGCATGTTGGATGGGGATAATTTCAACAGTTTCTTCAGAACCGGGAACATCCATTTCATAGACGATTTTCATAATTCGCTCTATCACTGAACCATAGTCAGAGAGAATAATACTGTTAGAACCCTCATAAGCAGAGATTCGATCTTTATTTTCTTTTGATAAAAGCCATTTAATAGAAGTGGAAAAGTTTTTTGCATTGATATGTTTTAATTTGATAATTCGCGTGATCAGCTGATCGGTGTTGGGGAAATAATCTCCGCTATAAACCTCTATATTGTCACTGTGGGCATCTTCGGATTTTTTGATTTTCCAAAAAGCTCCGGATTTAACCACAGTGTAATTATTAGCCGCTAAAGCAGACAAAAAGGCTTTATAAGCCTCAGCCACTGTGATGGAGGAGGGAGAGATGATGGAAATTTTTTTGCTTTTTAAATTGGGATCAACAATAAAATTGATCCCTGTCAGTTTGCTTATGGCTTTAACCAAATCAAGAAGATTGGCATTGGGGAAATCAAAACTATCAATCCGATCCGGAAAGTTCTCATTGGAAATATCCTCCGGCAAAGCTTTATCAAAAGTCACTTTAGTGATTTTCCCTTTCAGTGGGGAGGAAGATTCTTTTGAAGAAAACGATTTTGTCCGGATGGGGAAAGTTGTTTTCCCTTTTGGAGCTGAGGAAGGCTCTTTTGAAGATAGCGATTTTTTTTGAATCGGAGGAGCTGTTTTTCCTTTTGGAACTGAAGGAGGGGGTCCCCCTAAAGGAATCGATTTTGTGGGAATTGGGGAAACAGCTTTTCCTTTAGTATCAGAAAAGGCTGGCCCCACATAGCAGAGAAGACCAAAACAAAAAATAAGCAGTTGTCCCTTATACAACATGTTTTTCCTCAATTTATAGGAGCATCCTCATTGACATTGTATTCATAATATACTTCCTTACCGTTTTTTTCGACAAGTATTTTTACAGCACTTCTGGACTTCAGCCTTTCATAAAGCTCAATAGCTTTCTCAGGCGATGTGATGGTCTCTCCATCCACCTCTCTAATAATATGCCCTTTGGAAAAGCCCAAACTCTCAATCACACTGCCTTTATCTACAGATGAAAATCGCCAACCAATAATCTTTCCATCTTCATAGTGAGGGACAACTTTTGCTTGATTTAAAATCTCAGGAAGTTTTTGTAAATGCGAGTAAACATCTGATCGATTCACTTGAAAGCTATTGCCACCAGTTTTTTTAACAATGCCTCTGTCCTCAACTTGAGGCTTGTCCTCTTGGTAGGAAATGTCCAGGGAGTATTTTTCTTCAGGTAGCTCAATATATTCTAATCGATTGTTGTTTTGATTAAAAATAATCACTTTACCTCTTTGAATATGACGGATTTCTGCCTGATTTTCTATCACATCTCCCACTTGATAGGAGGAAGTTTTATTTTTTAGCCCTCCGTCTATAGTGGCCACGGATCGGTTAGGGTTGGCGTGAATGATAGTCCCTTTCAATTTAAAGGGCAAAGAGCTTTTTTCCGGTTCCGCATTGCTTGGGGGTTCTTCCAACTGCTGAGGGATAGGCCCTGTGTGAAAAATATTGTTTTCCCATAAGTTGTTGTAATCGGAAACCGATGAGCCGGAAACAGAGCTTTGACGGGACAGGCGAATAGGAGGCAAGTTATTGTCTGCCAGCAAAAAATTGTGGCTTTTTATTACCAGCAAATCAGAAATCAAAAAAGCAATCCCAACAATAAGTATAATTTGCCCGTGCTTTTGAGTTAAAAAGAGCAATTTACGAATGCCATTTTTTATCCATAATAAAAAGCTCGGTGGAAGAAGATTTTTAAAAAGCCGAATGATATGTTTTTTCATAAAATAAAATGGCAAAAACCTGCTTTCAAAAAAATGCTTTAAGAGATCTGTTTCTTAAACTCTTTAATTATTAAGAGTTTTTTATTTTATCTCCTTTAACCTTTTGGAATGAGGTTTTTTTAGTGCTATCATTTTAGACTAAAGGGGGGTATAAATCAGCTTAAGTCCTGTTTTACAGACTATAGGCTGGCTTAACTTAACTAAAGAGCAGGTTTAAAATTTTTATGTTTTCTTCTCATATTTTTCGGGCCAACGATATTCGCGGTGTCTATAACAAAGATTTTGATCTCTCTTTTACAAAAGATCTGAGCTTAGCCCTTTTCCAGCTGTCTTTTCAAAAAGGGGCCTCGCCTCCTCAATTTTTAGTGGGGCATGACGCTCGCCTCTCCAGCCCGGAGATCAGTCAAGCTCTCACAAAGAATTTGGTAGCCCAAGGTGCTCAAGTCGCTTTTATAGGGCTTGCCCCCTCCCCCCTCTGCTATTTTTTGCTGAACCATTACAATTTGACTGCTTGTGTTGTGGTGACAGCCAGCCATAACCCTCCAGAAGACAACGGCTTTAAAATACTTTTCCATCATAACTATAAAATTCCTTATCCTATAAAAAGGATTAAAAATCTCCTGCTCAATAAAAAATCAGTTAGGCAAAAAGCCTTAAAAAGATCGGGAACTTATTTAAACTTGGAAAAAGAAAAGGCTTATATTGAATGGATTAAAAAAGAATTTTCTGCAAAAAAATTTCCTCCCTTTGTTATAGATACCGGTAGCGGGGCTTTAGGCCCTTTAGCTAAAAAAGTATTTTCCGCTTTGCAGTTAAATCCCAAAATTCTTTTTGACCAGCCCGATGGCCGATTCCCTTATCACCATCCCGATCCCACTTTGGAAGAAAATCTCTCTCAACTCAAAAAGGAAATCAAAAAAGGGAGTTTTGAGTTAGGTATAGGTTTTGACGGAGACGGGGATCGTTTGTCTGTGATGGATAAAGCAGGGCGACTTCTTTTTGGAGATGAGTTAGGTTATTTATTTTTGAAAAGTCTTGATAAAAAAAGAGGAGCTTTAATTTTAGCCGATGTTAAATGTTCTGACTGGTTTTTTAACTTGGCAAAAAAAGAGGGTTTTAAAATTTTAATGATCCCCAGTGGGCATGCAAGGATAAGGGCAGAGATGGAGAGGACTCAGGCCCAGTTGGCGATAGAGTTTAGCGGGCATATTTTTTTTAATGACCGAAAAGGCTCTCAAGGGGAATCAGATGATGCCCTTTATGCCAGTTTAAGGCTTTTAGAGCTTTTATCTTTAAAAAATCAACCTTTAAAAGCTTTAATGCCTCAAACTGTTGGGGTAGGGACGAGGGAGATCCGCATAAACATGTCCTGGGCTGAGGCAAAAAAAAAATTGTCTCAAATTCAATCCTATCTTCAACAAAGAGGAGAGAGTTTTGTCGCCATTGATGGTGTTCGCCTCTCCAGAAGTTCAAGTTATGCTCTTTTTAGAGTCTCGAAAACTCAGCCCCTTTTGTCCATGCGGTTTTCTGCTTCTGATCAAAAAAAACTTAAGCAAATTAAATCGGAATTTTCTCGTGTAATAAATGAGCCTATTCCATAAAAGGCTGAAAATCCAGAGGAGGGAAAGACCTGCTTTTTTGAAAAAATCTTTTTGCCTCTGTTTTTTCTTGGCTTAAAAAATTTTTTTCTATAAACAAGAGTTAGTTGCCTGTGAAAAGCCTCTGCCTTTTATCGCATAAGCAAAAGCCAGCGGTGAGGGTCCAAGGTATTTTTCCCGCGAACAAGCTGGACTTTTGCTTATGCGATCTATAAAAAGTGGACTTTTTCATGGGGGAATAGTTATTAACAAAGGTGTCTCTATAAGAGGCCCCCTCAGTTAAAAGGAGCTGTCTATATATGTCCCATTTTACTTGGGTGGATTTGATTTCTTGGATTCCCCATGATTCTTATCATTGGATTTACAGCCTGCTTTGTGCCATTTTTTTACTCTGTTTGGTTTTTTTTGCGAGCAGAGCTTTAAAAAACAAAAAAAAAGGATATATCCCTGAAGGAAAATTTAACCTTAAAGGCTTTTTTGAGCTTTTTGTAGAGCAAATAAGCCAGCTTTCTGATTCCATAATCGGGCCTTATGGCCAGAAAATGATTCCTTTATTTTGCTTTTTCTTTTTGTTTGTTTGGGTCCAAAACCTTTTAGGGCTTGTTCCTGGATTTTTGCCTCCCAGCCAAAACCTCAATACCACTTTGGCTTTGGGCTTGTTCTCCTTTTTAGCTTACAATTATTATGGCTTAAAAGAGCATGGCTGGGCTTATTTTAAGCAGTTTTTGGGTCCTGTTCTTTTTTTAGCTCCTCTATTTGTCTTTATTGAAGTGTTATCCCATGTGTTTCGCTCTGTCAGTTTGGGTTTTCGCCTTTTTGGCAATATGATGGGAGATCATGTTGTGATCAGCATTTTTTTGGATATGGCCCCCTTTCTCGTCCCTATAATATTTTATTTTCTTGGACTTTTTGTTTGCACTTTGCAGGCTTTTGTTTTTACTATTCTCTCTATGGTTTATGTGGCTTTGGCGATCTCTCATGATCATTAAGTGGCAAAACCTTTAAAAAAAGGAGGAAAAATGAGATTTTGGATATGGGCTGTTTTTAGCCTTTTACCATTCAGTGTTTATGCGGCGGATGTATCATCTGCCAGCGGGGGAGATGTTGGCATGAAGGCCCTGGCCTCTGCACTGGCCATTTCTCTTGGTGCACTGGGTGGAGCTTTGGCCCAAGGGAGAGTGGCCGCTTCAGCAATGGAGGGTATTGCTCGAAATCCCCAAGCGGGGAAAAGCATGTTTGTTCCTTTTATGGTCGCTTTGGCTATGATTGAGTCCCTTGTGCTGTTTTGCTTAGTAATAGCTATGATCAAAACCTGAATTTTAATGACGAAGTCATTTATGTAAGATTGGCGGGAGTTTTTTCCCGTCAATCTTTAAAAGTCAGTTGCGGGTTAAAAGCCCCTATCAGTTCGCTTTTTTGGAGCTGTATAACACCTGAAGTTTTGTTAACAGATCAATCCCGACTCTGATATTCCATTATTTGAGAGAAAACCACAATAATTACAGCGATAATCATAGCCGCGATCACCAAATATTTTAAAAATTTATTGAATTTAAAGCCATATTCATCATCTTTTAGCCCTTGGTTTGTGGCTGAGGCTTTTTTATCTGAAATTAATTGTTTATCTTGTTTTTCTTCTATGCCATCAGAACCTTTTTTTTGGCTTGTTGTCCCCCCTTTAAAGCCTTTATCTTCTCTTTCTTCCATATCCTCTTCATAAAACTGATCGCCTAAGTAGCCCTCTCCTCTGGCCACCGGGAACCGGGCAGAGGCTCTTCTCTGCTTTTTTTTCTTTTTAAAGCCTCCGGCAATATTCCCGTCACCTCTTCTGGCTCGACTTCTTTTTTTTCGCTTTTTCTTTCTTTTTGCCCTTCTTTTTTCATCAGATGAAATGGCGGGGAAGGAGGAACTTCCAGCAAAACTCCCATCATCTGAGCTGGCCGATTCTCCATCTGTGCTCCCTCCACTGCCTTCTCCTCCCACTTTACTTTTACTGGACAAAGAGCGAGCCTTGCCTATCTTATGCCTATGGGATCTCCTATTTCGAGAATTATTGCCAGCTGAAGAAGAATTAGCACTGCTGAAAGCATTTTCCCCCGAATCTGTGGAAGAATTTGGTCCCCCGTTGAGACTGCCAGGTTGGGATCCCGGCCCCGATCTGGAACCAGGACCCTGCTGGGAAGAGTCATAACTGCTGAGAGCTCCTGATACATGTTGGTCAAAAAGTGCCTGTGGATCGAGGTTTTGGGAACCACAAGGGTTTCCGGGCAACTGCCCCTTCTTTAGCAAGCAACCGTAATAGCCATCTGGACCAACCATCCTTGCAGAAAAACCCATCAATCCCTCTCCATATTTTTTAAAAACAACAAAAATGGCCACAACCACAGCAATAAGCAAAATGTATTCCATTGTGGCTTGGCCCCTACTTTTAGAGAGCTTTATGAATTTTTTTTTAAAAAAAACCATCCTAATAAGTTTATCGGAAAAAAAGCCTCTTTTCATAAGCTCAAAACTTTTCCTACAAAATAAGACGAAAAAGTCGGGAAAATAGTTTTTTCTGGTTTTTCTGGGAAGCTATGTAAAGTTTGATAGAATTTTTATGTTATATTATAAAAATATATGCCATTTATAAAAAAGAGGTTTTTTTATGGAATGCCCTGTTTGTGCCAATGAATGGGAATCTCCTGCCCCCACACAGGAGGAAGTTTATTATGATTGCCCTCACTGTGGCTCTTCCCTTCTATTAAAAAAAGGCCAATGTGAAGTTTTAAGCCAAGGCCAAATTCCGGACCCCTCAGAGGAGGGAGAAAAGCCTCCCTCCTCCATAGAACCTCTTCCAGAAGAGGAGGATTTTCCTGATGAAGTCACAAAAGTTCCAGAGCTTAAAATGCCAGAAGAAGCTGATATAGAATCGGATATAGAAAAGGAGTCCCCCCTCTCAAAAACAGATGAAATTTCATCTGTTAAAGAGGAGGAAGAAGCCCCAACTCCGGAAGAGCCTGTGCCCTCCTCCTCAGAGTCAGAAAACGAATCGGCTGAAGGGGCTGAACCCTCATCAAATAATGAAGAGAAGGATTTCCCCTTTCAGGAAGAAGGTCCTGCTGTAGAAAGCTCGGCAGAGGCAGAAAACAAGGAAAAAGAAGATTTTTCTGAAGTGGCTCAATTTGCTGGCACTTCATCTACAGAACAAGGCCCTTTTGTGTATGATTTGATTTTGAGCGAAATCAATTCTCAAGATACAAAGGAGAAGGTTCTGGCAGTTTTAAAAGATGAGCACTTAAATCTCCCTTTATTTGAAGAAGCAAGTGAGAAGGACCTCATAAAAGAGGGAAAAATCAAAATAGCAAAAATCTCCCCTGTTCAAGCTTATGTTATTGTGCTCTCTTTAATGGGTTGTCCTTTAAAAATTTCTTGGGAGCAAAGCCCTGTGGAAGACGCTGGATCGGCCAGCCCCTAAAATTTTTTTAAAGAGAAAGGCTTGAGCGGTCCCTTTTTGTAAAGTCGCCCCTGTTTTATTACCAAAGTTCTGGTGTAATGCCTTCCATCAATGACCATTTTATATATCCAATGGTCATTACCATCTTTTCTTTTTATTTTAAAGGGTTGGCCCAATACTTTTAAAATTTTTGATTTGGTGGCACGATGAGGGAGATCACGAATAACAGAATGAGTATGGCAAGCACTCAAAAAAAGACAAAAACTAATGAAAAAGATTTTAAAATTCATACCCTTATTTTAAATAGCTATCCGCTGATTTAAGAGCTTGTCAATAGTTTTGTTAGCAGGCTTTGCCCAAAGGCAAAGATTCCTGGATTCCCGCTTTCACGGGGATGACTGGGATTTCACGGGAAAGATGAACTTAGAGAATTAAATAATCGCCTGTGAAAAATCCTCAGTTAGTCCCTCTCGTCCCCTGTTTTTACAGGGTCAGGCTTTTCAATCACTTTTGCTTAAAGGCCGTCCGGTGATGGTCCAAGGTATTGCCGTCCCGAAATGGGACGGACCTTTAGGCAAAGAAGCTGAAGAATCCCCTGTGAATTATAGAGATTTTTCATAGGCGATAAAATGGAATTGGCTAAAAAACTTCTTTTTCCACAAAAGCTAAAGCTTGACAAAAATGCCAATGGGCGACTATATGGATTCCATCACAATGAACCAAAGACAATCTAAAAACTTTTACAACAGGTTGGGATTTTTCTTTTTTCTAAGCACTATGGGTTTGAGTTGCTTATGGGCCATTTATTTTCTGACAGTAAAAAACTCTATTGACTTAGGAGAATATAAAGATAGTGCTCAAGCCTCTTCTCCAGCTCTCAACTTGAGTCCAGAGGAGGAGGCCCGGCCCTGGCACCCTTCAGACAATCTAATTGCTTATGGGAGCAAGGTTTATAAAGCTCAATGTGCCCTCTGCCATGGCCCTAATGGTTTAGGGGATGGCACCCCCGGCCTCATCCCCCCTCCCAGGGATTTAGTGGAGGGGAAATGGACAAAAGGAGGCTCTTCTAAAAACCTGTTTATTACTTTGCAAAAAGGCATCACTGGTTCATCTATGCTTTCGTTTAAACACTTGCCCAAGCTGGATCGCTGGGCTTTGGTTCATTATGTTCGATCTCTCACAAAAAATAAGGTTCCGGATAATGAAAAGGAATTGGAAGAGTTTGCCTCTCAAGCTTTATAGTGGCCTGCTTTTGGCTTTGCCCTCTTTAGCGGAAAAGGCTTACCGGGCAGACGAAGCCCCACAAGCCCTACAAAACTTGGCTGTTAAAGAGCAGTTGGGCACTTTTATTGATCTTCAGCTCTCTTTTGTGGATGAGCAGGGCCAAAGCCGTGCTCTAAAAAGTTGGTTCGGTAAAGAACCGGTTTTGATGAGTATTGTCTATTACAACTGCCCCAGCCTCTGCAACTTTCATCTCAACGGCCTGTTTGAGGGCTTAAACCAGCTCTCTCAAAGAATACCCTATCAGTTGGTGATTGTGAGTATGGATCATAAAGAAAAGCCCCCTTTAGCCCAGGAGAAAAAAGCCAATTATCTTAAAAAATTTCCTCAACTGAAAAAGGATAGAGTTCACTTTTTAACAGGCAGAGAGCCGGACATTAAAAAGCTCTCTAAAAGCTTAGGTTTTGCTTTTCGCTGGGATGAGGAGACTTTGCAGTTTGCCCACAGCCCTGTGGCTTATGTCCTCAGCCCTAAAGGAAAGCTATCCCGCTATCTCTATGGGGTGCAATTTTCAGCCAAAACTTTAAAACTATCCCTTTTAGAGGGAGGGGCGGGTAAAATAGGAAATATGATTGATCGAATTGTGCTTTTTTGCTATCGCTTTAATCCAGAGGAGAACAAATACAGCCTTTATGCGGGCAACATCATGAAGGCTGGCGGGGTGTTGATCATATTGGCTTTACTTTTTCTTTTAATCCCCACTTGGATTAAAGAAGGGAGGAAAAATTCTTAACATTTTATTTTTTTTTTATTGCCCTGGAAAATCTTTAGCGAAATCTTTAGCTGAGAAAAAAGATTCAGCTCCTACGGATTATGTGGCCCACTTGGGCCGGTTGGAGGATTTTTTGATCTATTCCAGCCTGATCTCTTGTGTCCTCATTATTTTTGCTTTTGTGTATTTTGCCTTTCGTTATAGAAGGAAAACCATTGACGAAGAGGGCCATGCCCAGCAACACCACCATCTCCCTTTGGAGATAGTGTGGAGCTTTATTCCCTTTGTGATTTTTATTGTCGCCTTTGCTTGGGGGTGGGTTCTCTATAAAGATTTTAACCGGACACCATCAAATAGTTTAGAAATTCATGTTTTTGGGCAAATGTGGAGTTGGGAGTTTGTCTATAAAAATGGGCGAAAAACCACAAATGAGCTTTATGTTCCCTCTGATCGCCCGGTCCGGCTGATTCTCACTTCCAGAGATGTCATCCATAGTTTTTTTATCCCCGCTTTCAAAATCAAACAGGATGCGGTTCCTGGCCGATACACAGCCCTTTGGTTTCATGCAAAAAGAGAGGGGAGCTTTCATGTTTTTTGTGCGGAGCTTTGTGGCACGGGCCATTCACAAATGATTGCTAAACTTCATGTTCTTCCCTTGAAGGATTGGGAAAATTGGCTTAAAACAGATCCTTATAAAGGGCTGTCTTTGTCAGAGGTTGGGGAGAAAGCCTATCAGGGCCGTTGTGCGGTTTGCCATCATGTGACAACGGAAAAACTGATTGGGCCAGGGCTTGCAGGTCTTTATAAAAAGACAAGACTCTTACAAAATGGGCAATCTATTATGGCAGATGAAAATTATATTAGAGAATCTATACTGAACCCTGGGGCCCAGTTGGTCCAAGGTTATTCCAACCAAATGACCCCCTTTGCCGGACTGCTGTCGGAAGAGGAACTCGCGGGTTTGGTGGAATATATCAAAACCCTAAAATGAGAGGAAATATGCCTGAAGGAAAAAACTATCTCAACTGGAAAAAAGGCATCGGTTCATGGCTTTTTACAGTGGATCATAAGCGGATTGGTATCCTTTATATGATCACTGTTTTTTCTTTCTTTTTGGTGGGTGGGATTTTTGCCCTTTTGATTCGCTTAGAGCTTTTTAAAGTGGGCGAAACCATCGTAAACTCCGCCCTTTACAATCAGATAATGACCTACCATGGGGCCATTATGGTTTTTATGGTCATTATTCCCGGCATCCCTGCCTTCCTGGGGAACTTTGTTTTGCCACTTCAAATTGGAGCAAAAGATGTGGCCTTCCCCAAGATCAATCTTCTCAGCTGGTATTGTTTGCTGATAGGATCTTTTGTGGCTGTGCTGTCTTTATTCCTTGGAGGAGTGGATACCGGCTGGACATTTTACACCCCTTATAGCATTGAAACAAACACTGCGGTTATCCCTGTAGTCCTTGGAGCTTTTATTATTGGCTTTTCCTCTATTTTAACAGGTTTGAATTTTATCGTGACAATTCACAAACTGAGGGCACCGGGGATGTCTTTTTTTCGCATGCCTCTTTTTGTTTGGTCTCTTTACTCTACGGCTATCATTCAAATTTTGGCTACACCTGTTTTGGCCATTACTCTTTTACTTCTCATTGGGGAAAGACTACTGGATGTGGGGATTTTTAATCCAGAAAAAGGAGGCGACCCTGTATTGTTTCAACATTTTTTTTGGTTTTATTCTCATCCAGCGGTTTATATTATGATTTTGCCAGCTATGGGGGTGATTAGCGAATTGATGTCCGCCTTTTCCCGGCAGAAAATTTTTGGATACAAGGCCGTTGTTTTTGCCAGCTTAGGTATTGCGGGGGTGAGTTTTTTTGTTTGGGGGCATCACATGTTTGTTAGTGGACAATCAGCTTGGGCGGGAATTATATTTTCTTTCCTCACGGTTTTAGTGGGTGTTCCTACAGCAGTTAAAATTTTTAACTGGGTGGCCACTATGGTTAAAGGTTCTCTTAGTTTTGATACTCCCTTCCTTTACGCTTTGGGTTTTTTATTTTTGTTTTTGATAGGAGGAGTCACAGGCATTATGTTAGCTGTGCTCCCTTTTGATATTCATGTCCACGACACTTATTTTGTTGTGGCTCATTTTCATTATGTCATGGTGGGGGGGACGATTATGGGGATTATGGGTGGTTTTTATTACTGGTTCCCTAAAATGTTTGGGCGACTTTATAATGAGCTGGCGGGGCAAATTAGTTTTGCTTTTATTTTTATTGGCTTTAATGTGACTTTTTTCCCTCAATTTATTTTAGGCGTTGAGGGAATGCCCCGGCGCTATGCGGACTATATCCCCCCTTATGAGGCTTTAAATCAAGTTTCTACTGTGGGATCTTGGCTTATTGCCACAGGCTTTATTGTGGCTCTTTGGACTTTAGTTCATGGAATGTTAAAAGGGAAGAAGGCCAGCTCCAACCCATGGGGGGCAAAAACTTTGGAATGGCAAACCTCTTCTCCTCCCCCTCATGAAAATTTTGAGCAAACTCCTCATGTGAGCAAAGAGGCTTATGAGTAAAGCATTATGAATCCCTCGGAAAACAAGGCCCATCATTTTGATAATTATAAGCAACAGCTTTCAGCTGAAAAATTGGGCATGTGGCTTTTTTTGGCAACAGAGATCTTAATGTTTGGCGGGTTATTTGTGGGCTATGTTATCTACCATGGGGAATATCCAGAGGTTTTTAAAGCTGGTTCTCATTTTTTAGATTGGAAAAAGGGGGCTATCAATACCGTTGTTCTTTTAGTCAGCTCTTTCACAATGGCTATGAGCATCTTTTTTGCTCAAAAAAACAAATTGCCTCAGTGCCGGTATATGCTTTTAGCAACTTTGGTTTGTGGGCTTTTGTTTATGTTTATAAAATATGTGGAATATTCTCATAAATTTCATGTAGGGATTTTTCCAGGGGGATTTTTTTCTTACACAGGAGAGGGCTTTGTGGAGGGCTTGCCACTTTATTTTTCTTTTTATTATTTGATGACGGGTTTGCACGCCAGCCATGTGATTATAGGTTTGTCTTTGATTTTATGGATGTTGATACGGGCTTATAGAGGGCAAGTTGGGCCGGATCGCTACAATGCTTTAGAGTATGTGGGGCTTTTTTGGCATTTAGTGGATCTGATTTGGATTTATCTTTTCCCTTTGTTATATTTGGTGGAGTGATTATGAGTTGTGGTTTTTGTGTTTTAGAGGGAGTGAGAGGCTCAGGCCCTTAAATTTTAAAACCAAAGGTTAAACATGTCAAAAAATCATATTGTCCCTTTCAAGATTTATTTTAATGTCTTGATGAGTCTTCTCATTTTGACAGTTCTCACTGTTGTTGTCGCACAAATCGATTTTGGGATTTTTAATGTTTTTCTGGCTTTTCTGATTGCCACTGTTAAAGCCGGTTTGGTCTTGCTTTATTTTATGCACCTTAAATATGATGATAAAATTTACTGGGTGGTTTTTGGTTCTGCTGTTTTTTTTGTAATAGTTCTTTTTGGCTTTTCCAAACTGGATCTCATGACAAGGCTTTTTCAAGGGTCTGTTCTTTAAAAGATACTCCCTTATCCATTACTTAAGCACTGGCTTTTTGTGTTTTAGAAGATGAAGAGGATCGTTTTTTGGATTTATAACCAAATTTTGGTTTCCCTTTTTTTTGAATCACATCTTTAGTAATAAGGCAGGATTTAATATTATCATGGGAGGGAACTTCATACATGATCTCCAACATGCTGTCTTCTAAAACCTTTCTCAAGCCCCGTGCCCCCGTTTTATTTTTAAGGGCTATTTCCGCCACTAAATTGATGGCTGATTTTTCAAACTCCAGCTGAACACCATTATAACTAAAAAGCTTTTGATACTGTTTGAGCAAAGCATTTTTAGGCTCTTGTAAAATTTGAATCAATGCCTTTTTATCCAAAGAATCCAAAATAGCTATCCCCGGCAAACGGCCAATAAATTCTGGAATCAAACCATAGCGAACCAAGTCCGATGGTTCCAACTGAGACAAAATCTCCGATCGGCTGACCTCTTCCGGATCATCCACATTGGCAGAAAAGCCAAGAGATCGGTTGGATATGCGATTTTGAACTAAATTTTCCAACCCGACAAAAGCCCCTCCCACAATAAATAAAATATCCGAAGTGTTGACAGAAATAAATTCCTGTTGGGGATGCTTACGCCCTCCCTTTGGAGGCACATTGGCCACTGTCCCTTCCAAAATTTTTAAAAGAGCCTGTTGAACCCCCTCCCCACTCACATCTCTGGTGATGGAGACATTTTCCCCTTTACGGGTGATTTTATCAATCTCATCAATATAAATAACCCCTTTTTCTGCCTTCTTCACATCATAATCCGCCGCCTGAAGTAAGTTTAAAACCACATTTTCCACATCCTCCCCCACATAACCCGCTTCCGTTAAAGTGGTGGCATCCGCTACAGAAAAAGGAACATTTAAAATCCTGGCAATAGTTTGAGCCAAAAGGGTTTTACCAGAACCTGTAGGACCTATTAACAGAAGATTACTTTTTGCTAACTCCACCCCATCTTTTTGGGCTTGGCCGGACATATTGATCCGTTTATAATGGTTATGAACGGCAACTGCCATAGATTTTTTGGCTTTGTCCTGACCTATAATATATTCGTCTAAACGAGTTTTGATTTCCGCCGGTGTGGCCACTTTTAGTTTTTTCTTTGAGGAAATAGCCTCCTTCTTTTCGGCTTCAATAAGAATTTCGTTACAGAGGTCAACACACTCATTACAAATATAAACTTGAGGCCCTGAAATCAGTTTAGAAACCTCTTTTTGACTTTTATCGCAAAAACTGCAAACTTTACTAACCATAACTGCCCTCGCCTCCGTTAAAAATACCCGGTTTTATTTATTGGTTGACACATATCAAAATACTGTGGACTTCCTCCTTTTTTTGAGAAAAGCAAAAAGTAAAAAACAAAGTTTTGTCTAAAATTAAACATAATAATAACCAACTATGATCCATTTTTCTCTATAAGGCAAAAAATATTTTTTGTAGAATCCATTTTTTAAGTTTTCTTCTGATTTTTTCTATTTTCCACAATATGATCCACTAATTTGAGCGATTTTGCCTCTTCCGCCCCCATGTAGCGATCCCTATCCATCATTTTTGTCAGTTTTTCCACATCATGACCTGTATGCTTTGCGTAAATTTGGGTCAACTGCTTTTTTGTGTAAGACATTTCCTTAGCGTGAATCTCAATATCACTCACCTGCCCGGATATTCCTGAACCAGAAATCAAGGGCTGATGGACCATAACTCGAGCATTAGGGAGAATATATCGCTTCTTTTCAGCTCCAGCACAAAGCAATAAAGAGCCCATACTGGCCGAGAGTCCAATACAATAAGTTGCCACATCGCAACGGACAAACTGCATAATATCGTAAACAGCCAATCCCGCATGCACACTTCCCCCTGGGGAATTGATATAAAGGTTAATGTCCTGGGTGGAAGATTGCATCTCTAAGAAAAACATCTGAGCAATGACGCTATTGGCCACATTGTCGTCAATAGCTGTCCCCAGCATGATGATTCGGTCTTTTAAAAGGCGAGAGTAAATATCATAACTCCTCTCTCCTCTGGGGGTCTGTTCTATAACAATAGGAATTAAAGACAAAGCGATCTCCTGATATTGTATTTATCTTTTCGGTTTTTCTAAAAAAAAGATTGAATCTTTTTTTAGTCTTGTCTTTATTTTGGCCTGTTTGCGGGGTTATAGGCTTTAAAAGTGTTTATTTTTTAAGCAAAAAAAGCTAAAAAAATATTTTGAGTGCCTCCACCAGCCCTGATTCCCGCACTCTTTTAGAGCTTAAGGTCTTGCCCTTTTCCCGAAAAAGGTTTTATTTTAAGCCTATAATGCCTATCCAGCTGATTGCCATAAATAAAAAAGCCAGTTTTCAATATGAGTTGAAGGAAAAATTTGAGGCGGGGCTGGTCCTATTAGGTAGTGAGGTCAAATCCTTGCGAGCGGGGCAGTGCCAGCTTAAAGATTCTTATATTTCTTTTTCTTCAGAAGAGGCTTTTTTACGCAGAGCTTATATCAGCCCTTACAAAAAAGCCCGAAATGGTGGCCATCTGCCGGAACGTCCTCGCAAATTGCTTTTACATAAAGGAGAAATAAAAAAAATTCGCGGGCTGACAGAGCAAAAAAACAGGAGTTGTGTGCCCCTCCGTATTTATTTTAAAAGGGGGAGGGCTAAAGTGGAGATTGCTTTGGGTATAGGGAAAGCCAAGATTGATAAAAGGCAATCTCTCAAAAAAAAGCAGGCGGAAAGACGAATGGAGCGAGCCTTAAAAAAACAAAAAAAAGTTAAAACTTTTGGAGGAGGACTATGATAGATAAATTTTGTGATAAAATTATTCAAGGTGATTGTTTATCCATATTAAAGAAAATACCGGATCAGTCCGTTGATATAACTTTTGCCGACCCTCCTTTTAATTTAAAAAAAAAGTATGGGCATTATAAAGATTCAAAAGAAAAAAGAGATTATCTCAATTGGTGTAATGATTGGATAAGTGAAATGGTGCGAGTCACTAAACCAAAAGGATCAATTTTTGTTCATAATATTCCTCGTTGGCTTGTCCATTATACAGAGTGTTTGAATCAAATTGCTTATTTTAGACATTGGATTGTTTGGGATTCAGGAGGAGCTCCAATAGGAAAAACTTTACTACCTAACCATTATGGCATTTTATATTATACAAAATCTTTGTCTTATACGGATTTTAAATTCTATGATATTAGATATCCGCATCCAAAATGCAGAACTTGTAATGAATTTTTAAAAGATTATGGCGGGAAAAAAGATCAAGCTCATGGGTTTGGCCCTCTTCTTTCTGATGTATGGAATGATATTCATAGGATAAGACATAAAAAAAGAAGGAATGAGCATCCTTGTCAACTATCCATACCGCTTTTAGAAAGATTGATATTGATGACTACAGATGAAGGAGATATTGTGTTAGATCCTTTTATGGGAACAGGAACAACCGCTGTTGCCGCAAAACAGCTGGGTAGAAAATACATTGGCATAGAAATAGACCCCAATTATGTTAATATTGCTAAAAAGAATGTTCAATCCGTCCAACAAACTAAAATAAATAATAAATATTTTGTATCCATTTATTTGGGACGGATTAGAACTATAAGGGATAAAGATTACAAAGAGATTCGGGAAAATGATCCTCTTTTAAAGTTGTCTAAAACTAAAGCTTCACTTGAACAAGAAAGCTTTAGCCTCCCTGTTTTTTAAACGATTATTCTGGTCAAGGTAAAGAGTAATCAAAAAATTATGAGGATTGCACTACTTGATGATACCCTGTTTTATGGCCTGAGTTCGCCATTAGGAATTTGACGCAGTTAGTAAGTGTTGGATTTGTTGGGTTTTCAAGATGGGTAAAAGGTCAGGACATACTACACTGTATTATTCAAGGTGGCTGTTTTTAAGGATAAGGGGTATCAGGAAAAGGCTTGTTGCTTGGCTGTAATGGAAAATTTGAGCCACAGCTTGCCTTCAGCCCTTTTTTTGAACGGATTGATGGTTTGGTGGATATACTCTCTACCACCTCCTGGACTATAAAAGCCCTCTGGAGTTTGAGGAAATAATGGAAAATACCCCTTAATTTGGTCCACTTTGAGCCTTCATGCCACAATTTTATGAAATTTTTTCAAAGCCATTGGTTATATCCAACTCCTATGTTAAAAATAAACCAGTATGCTTTCTCTACTTAAAAAAGTCAGTTTTTGCTTGATCCTCCTTTATTCCACCATTGGCTTTTCACAACAACTGCCAGCTCCCTCTAATCAAGACGACCAACCTCCAAATTTTTTTTGGACAAGGATGCGTCAAATTTTTCAAATCAGCCCAGAAGTGCAAGAGAGTTTTGTGCTCAATCTTAAAGCTAACCATTATCTATACACTATCAGCCACTTAATGAGGCAAACTCTTTTTCATGATCACTTCTCTAACAAATTTCAAAATTCAAACAATAAATTTTTTGAAAGGCACATCCCAACCATGCAGGTCATTGCCCAGTTCCTGAATCTTTTTAAAAATGGCCAGATACAAGAAATCAAAAACTTTATGACAGAGCAGAAATTTACAAAATCAGATCAAATCCTTAGCCTCACACTATCCCTCTTCAATAATTGGATAGGGGAAGAAGTGTTTGTGCTAATGGATTCTTTAGGTCTCTCTGTAAATGAGAGCTTACCTTATAAAAATATAACCAGCCAGTTTATTCAAGATGATTTTAAAAACTCTGATGAGATGGTGGTTGTCTTATCCCATCACTTGGCAGGCACTGGGGACCCTCGCATTATAAAAAAACTATTAAAAAGAGACTTCGATATCAATAAAAAAACTTTAACAGGGATGACTGTTTTGCATTCGTTTATTTTGTTAAACTATTTTCGCCAAGAATACAAAGTCCCCATGCATTCTGACTATCAAAAAGCTTTTCGCACCCTTGCAGAACAAGCCTACCCTCTGCTGAAGGAAAAGGATCTTTTAGGATGGGACCCTGTCTCTTTGGCTGGTAAATTTAATAATACAACCATCGTCCAAATCTTAAACGAGTTGGGTGCTCTTCCCGAAGGGATAGATCATCCTGAAGACCCAATAACAGAAGAAATAACAAACCGACAAAAAGAAATTCCTCCTGATACATCTCAACAAAAAGGAGAAACACTAAAAGGCAAAAAAACCATCAATGAAGAGTTAACTTATTTTAACTTTGAACCTTTTTTGAAAAATCTAATCCAAGCACTGAGCCACTTTAACCCTGGAGTTCCTCAACAATATTTTACTCAAATTTATGAAAGTTTAAAAGAGACTCTGACAGAATATGAAACCATAAGAATACATGTTTTAAATTATATTCTCAATTTCAATCAACAGAATCAGGAGTCAGCTGTCCTTTTAAAAGCTATTCTCAATAGGGATAAAAGTTTTTTCAAAAACCTCTCTTTAGAGATGAAGCATACTCTTGGCCATACCAACTTCCTGCACCAAGTGAGCGAGGGGCCTCAATCGGTATTTGTAAGCAATATTCTTTTAGAAGCCATAAGGCACAGTTTTTTACCGGCAGTTCAAAGTATTAAACAACTTTCTGAAAGAGTGGGATTGGAAAATGGACAAATGTCCACTTACAGTTTAGACCCCTTGTCATTGGCTATTGTCACTTATGCCTCATTAGATGAAAAAAGCCCTCTTAAAAAACCAGCCAAACGAATCATAAAGTTAGTGGCGGAAAAAGATTTTATTGGTCCAAAGGGGGAAAACACTTTTTTTATCAATTTTAGCCCTTTGGATTGGGCCATATTTTTAGGTTTATTGGATGAAGTGAAGTTTCTTTATGAACAAAAAACAATCCAATTGAACACTCATATTGGTTTTTCCTCCTTTCCCAATAAAATAGAGCTGTCCTCATGGGCAGAGAGGCAAGGCTTTATCCACTTGGCCAACTATTTAAACGATAAGATAGAGGAAGAAACTTTAAAACAATTCCCTCAAAAGGATCAAAAAAAATCAGAAAAAGATTCTTGCCGGAAAGTTTTTCTCCATTAGAAGCCTCTTGATCTATTAAGTAGTCGCCTATGAAAAACCTTGCCCAAAAGTCCCCCAAACTTTTGGGCTCCCGCAAAAGCAGAAATGAATGTTTTTTTAACAAAGTCTATGTGTTTTTGTCCAAAGCCCGCCCCATGAGGATCCAAGGTATTGCCGTCCCGAAATGAGGCGGGTCTTTGGACAAAGAAACTCAAATAAATTTTGTCAGCGAAATAGCGAACACATACAGGAATGACTTTTAAAGGGATTTTTGCTGTAAAGCCTCCTCTAATTGAGCCAGCTTAAAAACAAAGCCTTCAGACAAAGCCTTTTCAGGAAAAGCTTTAACACTGACTAAAAGATTTTTAGTCATCTCCCCACCAACTCTTCTCAATAAAAACAAGGGGATGGGAATACTAATTTTTTTACTTTTTGATTGAGTAGTCATAGCAGTATAAAAATCCTTTAAAAGCACTGGATGAGGGCTTGTCGCATTATAAATTCCACAAGTTTGTTTATCTTCCACAACCCATAAAATCATATCCACTAAATCCTCTAAAGCAATCCAACTCAGCCAACAAGCTCTACCTCCACTAAAAACCGCAGGGGCAAAAGGGAGTTTTTTTTGCTCAAACAAAAAACCTTTTTTATACGACAAAACAACCCCTATCCGGAAAATTAAAGTTCTGCATACATTTTTTGCCTTCAAAACCTCCTCTTCCCAACTTTGACACACTTTTTGCAAAAATAATTTTTGTGGGGTTAAGGAGGGGCTATTTTCTGTCAAACTCTCATCCCCTCTTTCACCGTAAATGCCTATAGCACTTGCCGATAAAAAAAACTGAGGGGGATGAGCCATCTGGCTTATAAACTGGACAAGCCTTTGAGTGCTTTTTATACGAGAATCAAAAAATCGTTTTTTCTTTTGTCTTGTCCAAGGGAATTGGAACAGGGGTTCTCCAGCCAAATGAATCAAGCCATATTTTTGAGGAAAAGCCTCAAGGGGAGGGGTGTCTTTAGTCATATCCGGCCATAAAAACACTTTATGAGAAGAAGAAAGCGAAGGTGCCAACCGCCGGCTGAGCCAATGGACATTGTATTGGTTTTTGACAAGTTTTTTTGTTAAAGCTTGCCCTATAAGGCCCGTCCCTCCAGTTAAAATGACAGTCATTAGGAGAAATATAAACTCAATAGGACTTTTTGAGAAGAGGGACAAGCTCTTTTTTGAGCTTTTTCATCAATCGCTCTTCAACTTGCCGGATGGCCTCCCTCGTCACATGAAAGTCATCAGCTATTTCCTGAAGGGTTTTTGGAGGATCTCTTAACAAACGATCTTTAATGATTGTTTTCTCTTTTTTATTAAAGTTTTTTTCCATATTTTTTAAATAATGTTTTAAAAGCAAGCCCAATTGTTTTAAAGACAAAGTATCATCCATAGCAGGCGAACCATCCGGCTGAAGATCTAAAAAAGTCTTACCAGGAGTTTTGCCTATAAACTGATCCAAACTGAGATCTTTTTTTAAAATCACTTCTTTCATTTTTTCCACTTCCTGAGGGGAATTTTTGGTCTGTCGAGCCAGATCAGGGAGTAATCGGCTCTGAGGGTATTCATCCAGTTTTTGCTTTTCTTTTGTCAGTAAATAAAAAAGCCTCTGTTGCCTTTTATTAGTGCCTATACGAACAATAGAATGATGTTTCATCAAATATTCTTGAATATAGCCCCGTATCCACCACACTGCATAAGTGATCAAACGGGCCCCTTTATAAGGATTAAACTCCCGAACCGCCCGAATGAGACCAATATTTCCCTCTTGAATCAGATCCATTATTTTGGAGCTGAAGTGGCTGTATTCTAAAGCCACTTTGACAACAAATCTCAAATTGGACTGAATAAGCTCTCTTCCCACAGCAGGATCTTTGGTTTTAAAATAAATTTTTGTCAGTTCATATTCCTCTTCTTTAGCCAGAAGGGGGATTTTAGAAATGCCCGCCATATAATTTTGCAAAGCACTCCCCCCTTCAGAGACAGGAGGTAAGGCTGTTGGCAGTAAAACCGGACTTTTTACTATGGCTGTCCCTTCCGAGGTGGATTTACTACTTAAGGATTTTTTCTTTTTTGCTCTCCTCGCCATATAGAGCGGGATTTTTCAGTTCAGGTAAAGGGGCTTATCCCCTGTTAAAGATTGTTTGCGAAAACGCTTGGGGATCTCTCCTCTTGTCTGTTGTTTAAAAAAATCAGCAGTGCAAAAAAACCGACAATTGCTCATCATACAAAAAGAGACCACTTCATCAGCATAAAATTGAAGAGGCCCTACACAATCGCCTGAGTTGCCAAAAGAGAGCTGAACCACATCTCGCCCTTGTTCCGTTTTCACAAAAAAACAGTATTTGGGCTGGCAGTTATTGGCTTTAAGAATTTTTTGGACAAAACTAAAAATTTTTTCCTTATTTAAGTTCTGATCAATGGCTATCCGGCTCTGCAATTCAGAAAACCAAACCACAAAGTGATCCTCCCCCTCCTTTTTTTTGAATAACATAGTGGAGGCGTCAGGGATCAAGCCTCCCACAATCCCATAAGGGACAATTTCAATCCATTTCTTTTTATCAATGTTGATTTTTTTTGTCATAAAACTTTTTCTCCATAAAAGGTTAGGGCCTGGGGCCGGTTAATTTTTATAGGGCGAACTTCCCCAATATCCTCCACATCACCGGAAAAATAAACCAGTTTATTGTTTGTGGAACGGCCCATAAAAAGCCCTGTTTTTAAATCTTGCTTTTCCACCAAAACATCCATTACAACATCTTTATATTTTCGGGCAAGGGAAAATGCAATCTTTTCATGCTTTTTTTTGAGTTCTGCAAGACGGCGGGATTTGACCTCCTCCGGAACAGCCTCTTTAAAACCCATAGCCTTAGTGAAAGGGCGAGGGGAGTATTTGAAGGAAAACATAGCCTCATAAGGCACTTCATCTAATAAAGTCAAAGTGTCTTTAAAGGCTTTTTCACTCTCACCGGGGAAACCCACTATCAAATCGGTAGATAAAACCGCACCGGGTAATTTTTTCAAAATGAGATGGGCTTTGGCAATATACTCCTCACGGGAATAACAGCGGTTCATTCGTCTTAAAATTTCTGTATTTCCCGATTGGGCCGGTAAATGGATAAAATCCATAATTTTATCCCTATACTCCTGTAAAATATCCAATAGCTCCTCATTGAAGTCTTTGGGATGAGGCGTTGTCCAGCGGATTCTTTTTATATCTGTTTTTTCCGCCAGAGTCTGAAGGAGTTGGGCAAAATTGGCCCCACAAGGGGAGCGATAGGAATTGACATTCTGCCCTAATAATGTCACTTCCCGAACCCCTCTTTGCACAAGGGATTGAATATCCTTTACTAAATGAGCTTTAGGGCGACTCACTTCCCGCCCACGGGTGAAAGGGACCACACAAAAACTGCAAAAATTATTACAGCCTTTTGAAATATTTACAAAAGTGGAAACTCCAGGATCTCCAATCAAGGTTTGAATATGATAGGCTTGTTTTGGTGTTTGCCGGACGGAGACCACTTTCTTTTTTGTCTCCAACTGGGAAACCACCTCCGGCAACTCATCAATGGCATCTGTCCCTAAAACAAAATCCACTAATGGGATTTGTTTTAAAAGGCGAGCACGCTCTTGCTGAGCCACACAACCTGCCACCCCAATTTTTAAGTGAGGGTTTTGGTTTTTGAGTTTTTTGTAGCGACCTATCTCCGAACGGACTTTATGAACTGGCTTTTCCCGAATACTGCAAGAGTTGATAAGAATCAGATCGGACATTTCCGGCTGAGGGGCTAAAGCCCATCCCGCCATTTCTAAAAGGCAGGCCATCCGCTCGCTGTCATGGACATTCATCTGACAACCATAAGTGGAGATGAAAAAACTTTTTCTGATTTTAGATTCAGCACTCAGCACAAACTACTCCTCTAATGCATTTTCCCACAAAAGCAGTATTAAAGCCAGCCTTTTTAACAAAGGGGATGAAATGCCTGCTCGTCAAGCAAAAAAACTCAGTTTTCTCCTGATCCCCACTGTTTGTTAAAAAGCGGGAGCATTTTGCGTAATTCCACAATCAGTTGGGCGAATTGATTAAAAGTTAAAGCTTGTTGGGGGTCGGAGAGGGCTTTTTCTGGTTCTGGATGCACTTCAATCAAAAGCCCATCCGCACCAGCAGACAAAGCCGCCCGACTCATAGGAGCTACTAAACCCGCCTGCCCCGTCCCATGAGAGGGATCAACAAAAACCGGAAAATTGACCTCTCTTTTTAACCAAGCTACTGCATTGAGGTCCAAAGTGTTTCGGGTTTGGGGTTCAAAAGTTCTAATACCCCTTTCGCACAAAATAATGTTTTCGTTCCCTCCTTGAATAAGATATTCCACAGCTTTTAACCATTCTGCAATTTTGGCGGAAAAGGCCCTTTTTAAAAGGACCGGGCGAGGGCTTTTCCCTAACTCCTTTAAAAGTTCGTAGTTAAACATATTTCTTGTCCCCACTTGAAAAACATCTACTACTGGTTCTAAAAACTCAATATGACGAGGATCTGTGATTTCGCTCACAAACAAAAGCTGAGCCTGATTTTTCACTTGGCGGGCCATGTTTAAAGCGGATTGGCCTAAGCCTTGGAAACTTTGAGGGTCGGTCCTCAGTTTAAAAATTCCCCCTCTTAAGCCCGTCCCCCCTTGTTTTTGAACAAAATAAGCGGTTTTTGAAAACTGCTCTTCCGATTCTATGGCACAGGGGCCGGCCCAAACATGAAAAAAGTTTCCTCCTACTGATACATTTCCTATTGGAATGGATTTGGTTTTCATAATCTGTCCTGAGGGCTTTAATGCCAAAAAACCAACAAATACCAAAGATGGCCTGCTTTGGTTTTTATATCTGGCTTAAGGGGTTTAATGCCTCCCACTCAATATATACAAGTTTTAGAGTTTTTAGCAAATGGAAAAAAGCTTTGGCAAGTAAATCTTATTACGATAATCACCCGTGAAAAAGCCTGTGACCAAAAGCCCCCCCAGTCTCCTGCCAGTCTCCTGAGAAAGCAGGAATCCAGGAAAGCCTATTTTTAAGTTTCTTTGCCCAAAGGCCAGCCCATTTCGGGACGGGAATACCTTGGACCCTCATGGGCTGGCTTTAGGCAAAAGTCATTAAGAAAATATTTTTTCACGGACGACTATGATAATGTTAAATATTGACAATTAGTTTCATAGTGAGACAGTATATTAAACAGCCTTTAGGTGATTTCAACTTGTGAGAGCATAACATGAAACAGGCCAACAGGATTCAAAACATTTTGAAAGATAAGAGCTATCGTCTATCCTTATTTAAAAAAAAGGATATTGACCGCTTGCATAAAATGCTCACTGTCAAAACTATAAGTAAAAATCCAGTGCCATTTGTCCGGTGCATTATCAGGGATAAAAACATTCAATTAAAGCCAGAAGAAGCTATCCGGCAAATGTTTGCTATTCGCCTTATTGAGCAATATGGCTATCCCAAAAAGAGATTGGCTTTTGAGCAGGCTGTGAATTTTGGGAGAGAGAAAAAAAGTGCTGACATTGTGATTTTTGACAAAGATCGCCCGGACAGCCCTTATATTATTATTGAGTTAAAAAAGCCCAAGCTGACAGAAGGTAAGGCTCAGTTAAAATCTTACTGCAATGCTACGGGAGCACCAATAGGGGTATGGACAAATGGTGAGCAAATATCCTATTACCACCGGAAAGACCCTAACTATTTTGAAAACATTACGGATATTCCCAAAGCCAATCAAAGCCTTCAAAACATATTGAGCGAGCGATTCACTTTAAAAAACTTAATGATTAAAGATAAAATCCTTAATGAGCAAAAATCATTGAAGGACATTATTTTAGAAATGGAGGATGAAGTTTTAGCCAATGCCGGGGTGGATGTTTTTGAAGAGGTTTTTAAGCTTATATTTACAAAACTCTATGATGAATTTTGTAGTCAAAAAAACAAAACGATAATAGATCATTATATTGATCAAAATCTAAAAGAGACGGACAAAGGGGATTATGACAAATTGAAAAAATGCCTTGAGGGTTTGAACGATAAAAAATTCCGTATTATGGAATTTAGGAACACTGGGCAAACTGATGTCGATCTGAAAAAGAAAATACAAAATTTATTTGATCAGGCAAAAGAGAAGTGGAAAGGAGTTTTTCCGGAAGATTCCCAGTTTGAGCTTTCTGACAGCCACTTAGCGGTATGTGTGTCCAGTTTGCAGGACATTAAGCTTTTTAACTCCAACCTTTTAGTGATAGATGAAGCTTTTGAATACCTTGTTATAAAAACAGCTAAGGGGGATAAAGGCCAATACTTTACCCCTCGTCATGTAATTGATATGTGCGTTTTAATGCTCAACCCAAAAAGGGAGGAGTATATGATTGACACGGCTTCTGGAAGTTGTGGTTTTCCGGTGCATACTATTTTCCAATCAACAGATCGTCTGTTTACCAATACAGTCATTTCCGAAAGAGATAAAAATCATATCCTTAAAGTTTTTGGCATTGATTTTGATGAAAGGGCAGTTCGTGTTTCCAGAACTTTAAATCTTATTGCCGGAGATGGGGAAACCAACATACTGCATTTAAACACCCTGGATTATGAGCGATGGAAGGACCGAACGGAAAAAGACAAAAATTGGATTAACACTTATGGGAGAGGCTTTGAGAGGCTGGCAAAACTGAGGCTGGAAAAGGGAGATGACAAAAAATTTAAATTTGATCTTCTCATGGCCAATCCGCCTTTTGCTGGAGACATTAAGGAGAGCCGTATTTTGCATCAGTATGAATTGGCTTTTAAAAACAACAAAAGCCAAACTCAAGTGGGTCGTGATATTTTGTTTATTGAGAGAAATCTTAATTTTTTAAAGCCCGGTGGTAGGATGGCTATAGTTTTGCCTCAAGGAAGGTTTAATAATGTATCGGATAAATATGTCCGAAAATTTATTTCCCAACAGGCTCGTATTTTGGCCGTTGTGGGCCTACATAGTAATACTTTTAAACCTCATACAGGCACAAAAACCAGTGTTCTTTTTGTGCAAAAATGGAATGAGGATCCCAAGGTGGGGCCTCTTTGCCCAAGAAAAGAGGATTACCCAATATTTTTTGCTGTGTCTGACTCTGGGGGGAAGGACAATTCCGGGGATTATATCTATCTTAAAAACGGCCATAATGGCCAATACAAATTAGATAAAAACGGGCTTATGATTGTTCAGCATGATTTGCACAGCCATAGTGGGGAGCTACCGGAAGGAATTGCTGAAGCTTTTATAAAATGGGCAAAAAAAGAGAAACTGTCTTTTTGGCATTAACTAATCGCCCGTGAAAAACCTTTGTTTTTTAACTTTTTTTGTCCAAAGGACCATTCCATTTCGGGACGGGAATACCTTGGACCATCACCGAATGGCCTTTGGACAAAAGCAGGAAAAAGAGGATGAGATTTTTTGTCCAGATTTTTCACGGACGACTAACTATTGACTTTGTTTGAAAAAGTTTTGCTTTTTCTATTCTGTTTTAATAGGATCAGTAAAACAACAAAGAAAATTGTAATTAGGAAAACAGAAATACAACAGGTTTTAAAAACAGAGGGGATAAAACATGCAATATTCTATAGTTTGTTTATCTGAAGTCCAGCAAACTTTTGATTGGAGAATGGATGCAGAGTATTGGCACCCTCTTTTTATCAGAAACAGCAAGTTAGTTCCTGATAAAAACAGGATAAAAGATTTTGTTTTTTGGAATATATCTAACATTAAATCAAATCCTATAGAAAGAGATTTTGAGTATTTGGAAATCTCTAAAATCCCTCTCAATAGTTTTGGATATGAAACTGTGCAAGTTCAACAAGGGGAAGAGCCTGACAGAGCACATTATATTTTAAAAAAGAGTGATGTTGCCATTTCCACTGTTCGGCCTAACAGAAATGCTGTGGCTTTTATTGATAGAGATGATCTTGTTGGAAGTAGCGGTCTTTCAATTTTAAGAGCAAAAGATATAGAACCAGAATATCTTTTTACTTTTTGTAAAACCAATTATTTTATTCAGTATTTATTGCGGGCAAATAAAGCCACTATGTATCCGGCAATTTCCAATAGAGACATTTTAGATATGCCTTTATTTATCCCCTCTAAAAATTTTAGAGAAAAAATAAAACAATGTATACAAACAGCTATTTCTTATGTAAAAAAATCCAAAACCATGTTTGAAGAAGCCCAATCTATTCTGCTTTCTGAATTGGCTTTAACAGATTACCAGCCTAAGCACCAGCTAACTTTTATCAAACCATATTCTGATATAAAGCGAGCTGATCGCTTAGATGCAGAGTATTTTCAACCAAAGTATGAGGAGATTATTAAAGCCATCAAAAATTATAAAGGAGGTTGGGACAGTTTGGGAAATTTGGTGAGTATGACTAAAGGCATTGAAGTGGGAAAAGCAGAATATTCTGAAGAAGGTATCCCTTATGTCCGTGTAAGCAATTTACAAGTAAAAGAAATTATAAAAGGAAAACATATTTCTTATCAATTATATTCTAAAATAAGAAAACACCAACCACAAACAGAGGAAATACTTTTAACAAAAGATGCTTCTCCCGGCATAGCATATTATTTAAAAGAACAGCCTGAGAAAATGATTATTTCAAGTGGAATACTCCGATTACAGAACAAGTCAAACAAAATCAATAGTGCCTGTTTAACTTTAATTCTCAATTCAATTATGACAAAAGAGCAAATGAATCGAGATGTTAGTGGTTTTGTAATCCTGCATTGGAAGCCGGAACAAATAAAACAAACATTGATTCCTATTTTATCAAAAGAAAACCAAGATCATATCCAAAAAATAATTGTTGAATCTCTGAATTTGCATAAAAAATCAAAAAGATTGTTAGAGAGCAGTAAAAAAGCAGTGGAAATGGCTATTGAAAAAGACGAACAATCTGCTCTCGCTTGGTTAAAGAACTCACTTGTAAAATACAGGTAATTGTTTTGTTTTAAATACCTCTATCTTTTTAGTCGTTCGTGAAAAAATCCGCTCAAAAGCCTTTGATTTTTGGTTTTCTACCGAAATAGTCACTGGATCCTTTGGCAGGATAATGTCAATTTTTCTTCTGTTGTGGTGATTACAGTCATTGAGTTAAAATCTTCGGCTATTTCAAAGATCTTTTCATCTCCTTTTAAAACCTGACTCTGATCTTTCTCAACAAACATTCTAATATCCTTTGGATTATAAGTGAAACGCCAAACTCCATCTTTATCTAAAGATTTTTTTTCAAACCAAGATGTGTAATAAAGTTCCTCTTTTTTTTTATTTAAAAATTTTAGATACCGACTACTTAGCTCAGCCTGATTCCAATTAATATCAGAGAGCAAATAATAGGATCGATTCTCATTTTTACAGATGACAGACCACTCATTGAGGCCAAACTGAGATAGTTTTGGATATTTGTCGCTTTCATAAACTTCTAATCCTATATAAAGGGCAATACAAATAATGACCACAGTAAAGGAAAAAACCACTTCAAGTTTTTTTTTACGATTGGATGGCTTTTTTTGTTTGTGAAATGTGAAGGAAGTGCCTTTTCGCTGTTGGTGACTTGTTTTAGGGACTGATCGATATTTCATAAAAGGATTTTGGCTTGAGGACGGACAAATTTCAACTTATGTCCAATATCACAAACTAAAGTCTTGAATGTAGTGACCCAAGCCTCCACGCAAAGCCTTGATCATACTGGATTCTTGATCACAAAATGCGGAAGTCAGGAGTTGATTTTTTTATAAATTTTCTCAAATTTAAAATTAATTTTCTGCTAATTTCTCTTATCTCAATATCACAAATAGCTTAAAGTGTCATGAACCAAAAAATTTAAGGAAGCTTCCTAATAATTCAGTTTCCAAAAAACATGAGCTTTTTAAGAAGTGCCACAATTCAAACAAAAATCAATTATAATTTTTTTCATTATAGATCTGGTGAAAAAGAAATATCATGAGATTTAAATGAGTTAGTATTTTGCCGTCTCATTGGCCTACTTAAATCATATTCACAGTTCACTCTGTCTTCAAATGTAGCATCAATCAAGAATTTTAATACTTTTGGATCAGTAATCTTATCCCAGTTAGTGACAGATATTTTTGCTCCGGGATGAACTAAGTTATCAATGATTCTTTCAGGCATATTAGGGTGATTATCTTCATATTCTTTTCTTGTTTTAAAAGATGTCCAATCAGTTATTTCTGGATAAACATTTTTTTGTTCTCTATGTCCTGCTCGAACTGAATCACTTATAGTTGGCAAGTTAATGATTAAAACTCCTGATTTTTTGTTCACTGTTCCATCATACATGCTGGAATATATCTCCCAATCAATATGTTTTCTGTATTTTGTCTCAGTTCCCAAAAGAAGAATTGTCACTGTGGAATCCCGTAAATATTCATCTCTGATTTTTTGCCGAATATTCTCATCAGACAGATTTTCTGATATATCTCCTGTATCTACAGACCTATCAATAAATATAGGATTGCCATACATTTGCTTGTAGTAGTTATTTATTTCTAAAAGCTCTCCTTTATAATACTGATCTTTTTGATGATGATAACTAATAAATACTTTGTGCATTGTTTTTCTCCTTCTTAGTTTAATAAACTCTTACCCTCAAGTTCTGTCAAGTCTTCCACTCCGGCCATGTCAGCAAGCATTTTTGTATAAATACAAAGCTGTTTTTGGAGTTGAAGCAACTCTTTACGAAATTTTTTACAGTTATTTGTATCCTTAAATCCTTTTTCAATAGAGATCTTATGCCATTTTGCTGTAAACGGCCTAATAATCTGGTTGAGAATAATAATAGCTATCTTTGTAAATTCAATACAATCTCTTTTATGGGACTTGATGATAGATCTGGTAAGGCTAAAAAGGGAATATATACTGTCTAAAGCTGTTTTTTCGTCTCCATGCTTAACTGGCAGAGGTTGTGTAGTTATTCTGGTCAGCAGTTCAATATAAAGATCCCAAGAGGCATTTTTATCTGCATTATTTGGTTTCCATTCCATTTGAAGATAAGGCAAAGAAATTTTTAAAGAGTCCATTTTCCATTTTTTAAGCCATGTCTTCCAATCTATTTTTTGACCTTTCTTTTTTCTTTCATGGGACATGTTGTTTTCCTAATTTTATAAATAAAACCTACTTTGACTATCTGGGTTCACATAACTAACTATGTGGCTTTTTTTAAAAGAGTCAAGATGGTTTAAATAATTTTTTTCAGAAAATGTAGAGAAATAGAGGCTAATACACTTTTCCATATAAAAACCCAACTGAAGACCTTGAAAAGTCAAAGTCAGTGGGGCTGAATTTATTTATATCAATTTTGTTTGAAAGATCTGCTTTACTTACTCTGTCTTGACCGGAAATTTTAAATATGATCAGTATAACCAAAATTTTTTAGAAAAATGAAAACAAAAAAACTGGCTTCCCTCAAAAAACTCTCAAAAAAATAAGAAAAATCAACCATATTTTTGCGGTTTTTGCCATGTTTCCCAACAAATACCCCATTTTCCCTTCTAATACTTAAAATTACCTAATTTCAAGCCAAAATGAGACACTTTTTAAGCTTTTTCATAAAAAAACTTTAAGTTTTTGACCAAATTTAGACGATAAGGCTTTAGGCCATGTATTTTTTGCTCTTATCCTTATTTATACTTTCCAGCTGTTTTCAGTCTCTTAATCAGGGGCCTGCCAACAAAGACTGGGTTGAACAAACTCAAAAAGACTTTCGCTATATTAACAAAGAGTGTAGTTTTGAAAAAGAATGTTTTGAGAGTAATGCTACAAGCCGAATAGATAAGCTTTGTTCTTATTATAAGTTTTATAACTTTGTTTCTACTAATGAATGTAAGAAAGCCGGACAAAATGCTATAGCCACAGCGTTTAATCAAGCAAGTTTAGCTATCCCTAATAGAGACACAGATCAACAAAGCAATAGTGATATGTATGTCCCTGATGATGACAGATCAGAGATAATAAAAGGGGATCTGCGAAGGCAGAAACGAGAAGAGGAGGAGGCGGAGGAGAGAGAGGCTGAACGGCGAAGGGAAGCCAGAGAGAGGGAAAGAAATGCAATAGCAGAGGCAACAGATGCAATAAGAAGAGCGAATGACCGGGCAGAGAGAGAAGCAGAACAACGAAGGGAAGCCAGAGAGAGAAACAAAAGAGAGATTGAGAGGGCAATAGCCAGCCGTATGAAAACCTGCGATTCTTTTCGCATGAATTGCCAAACTGATTGCGACCAAAGATACCAATGCCAACAAAGGCTTAATGAGGCGATCCGGCGAAGACAGGCTAATCGGTATTCGCACACAATGGGGCCTGACTTAGATAGAGACTATGAGCAATGTTGGGCAAGACAAGCTTTTAACAATGGGAGTTGCAACACTTATTGTCGACAAAAATACCACAAATGTAGACAAGATGTGCTATTGCTTAAGTCACGACTTTTTATGGAGCTGTAAAATATATTATAGGGATAGGTATTATCAATGCAAACTCTCATAAAAATCTTTTTTGTCTTTATGGGGCTGGTTTGTTTGAGTTGTGCTCGAGAACATCCATCAAGTTTTATTATGCAAAGTCAATCCTCCCCACAAACACAATGTGATTTTAGTCCTTTTATAAAAATTGCAGGAGATTTATACCTCCACAGAAGAGAAAAAGCTATTTTTTATGTTAGCCCGGAGTTATTAAAAATAGCAAAGGAAGCCTCTGAGTTGTTATCCGATCATATAGGAATTGACTTGTTTGAGATGAGGGACGCCAGAGATTATGAAGATCAAAGTTTAAACGATGGCTCAATAATTTATATTGAATCAGACGAGTCTCATTATGAGAAAATGAAAAACAGCTTAGAACCAGGGGACTACTTAGCTTATTGTAAAACAAGACAAAAATATAATATAGAAACAGGGGAGATGTATTATTCGGACATTGTTTTTAACCCTATAATTTATGATAAGAAAAGAGCGGAATACAAACAAGCAAAGAGAAGGACAAATGACATTATGGACTCAAAAAGAGACAGGCTTGAAGATGTGGACGAACACGAGATTTGTCAGCAGGTATGGGGGCTGAACCCTCCCCAATCATGCTATGAAAAGGTGAGGGAAAGGAAAAGAGAGCGGGAAGATTTGCTTGACGATTATGAAGACAAGTTTGATGATCTTTTTGACGGTTGGAAAAAAAATATTTATAGAGATACTTTAAAAACAATGATTCATGAATTAGGGCATGCTTTAGGGTATAAACATACTCTAAAGGATATAAAAAACATAATGTATAAAAGCAATGCTACTGGAGGCACTATATTAACAGGTCGTCAAGTCAACGCGGTCAGGTGTGTTTTTGGATTGCCAAGTCACGACTTTTTATAGAGGTTTTAAAGGATTGGAAACTCAATCACAATACCCAATCTAAGATCGAGACTCCCGCAGGGGAGATGGCGAGAGCTAAAAGTGTTTATTCTAAATCAGCAATGGCTAAGGCTGATACACAGCTGGAGTGAGAGAAAAATTTAAAAAAAATACTTATAGCTTTGACAAAGTTTCAAAAATCCTTATCTTTACTGATTATAGGCTATTAAAAAACAAAAATAAATTTAGGAAATTTTTAAAATATGAATCAACAATTTTGGCCAAAAGAAATATACTGATCACAATTGAATTTTCCGGTCAAAATAGAGTAAGAAAGGCAGGAATTTTCAAACAAAATCAGTATAAAACTGATATTTCAAAACAAATGCTGGAACTGATATAGCGTATTAATTAAAGAATCTTTTCAAAACTGGAGGAATAATGAGGAATGTTAAGGAACATAAAGAAAATTTTAATAAAAGATGGAACATCACTTTATCCTATACGCCACAAGAGGCTTTTCAACAATTCCAACAAAGAATAGTTAACATCTTTAAAGGTATAAGCCTCACGATGGGAGATGCATATAGGACTTATTACTTGAAAGGCATTGATAATATTGTTAAAGAAGAAAGCTTTCTTGATTTTTGCCAACATTATGGAATTAGTGAGAAATTAAATGAGCAGAATGATAAAATCACGATAATTGATCGAGTGGAGACAGAATGTAATGAAAAGGAATTTTACAGGTTAATTGAAGTCATTCTCTCTTTAGATATGAAAAAAAGCTTTGCTAAGCGTGGAAAAGAAACAAAACAATACCTTATAAAAAGAGTTAAAGAAGCTATTGAAATGTCTGATATGGATGTAGTCGCTACAGACTTTAAAAATGGCCTCATTCTTTATCCAAAAGGAGAAAAAAAGTTAGATGAAGAACTTGTCAATAAAACTCTTTCTTTTTTAAATCACCAAAGCAATCAACACTTTGAAGAGGCTCTTAAATTTTATCAAGATAAAAATCCGGTAAAATCTGCTGAAAGCTTAAGGCGTTCTCTTGAAGAGTTTTTACGATATAAATTGAAAAATCAAAAAGGGCTTAAAGAAAACATAAACAGCTTGCAAAAAAAACTGAAACAGAATAACAACAAAAGTGAAGTGAGAAATATCATTTTTCAAACTTTTAATTACTTGGATGAGTATTTTAATGAAAACAGCAAGCATCAAGACGGCAATATAGAGGAATCGGAAAATGAATTTCTCATTTATCAGTCTGGCCTGCTAATGAGATATATAAATAAATTTGACAAAAGTAAACTAATACAACAAAATAACACTTAGGAGGAGATATGGCTACTGCAGAACAAATCAAATCCCTAATAAACTCCCACCTTCAGGATGATAGTGAAAGGTTTTTAACAACGGCCTTGCAACTTGCGGCTTATGAGGCTCATAGAGGCCATACTACTCTGGCCCGTGATATTCGTTGGCTAATTGACAAACAAAAAACTTCCCGATTAAAAGTAGTCTCCTTTCATAAGGATTTAAGCGATTTTATTTATTCATCACAACCAAAAAATCAGCTGGCCAGTATTATTTTAAAACTTGTCAGGACAATGCGTCAAATCCTTGAACTATTTAAGGGAAAAAGTAAAACCAGACTGTTTTTCTGTGCTAAAGACAAGGTTTTCAATCTGATTTTTCATGGAGGACTGCATTAATTTGATCTAACCTCTTGCCAGTAGTGGGGAACCTATCTTTGCCCTCCTCTGTTTCTCTCATTTTTTGTAAAAAACTTGTAAATTCTAAAAAAAAGAGACAGTTATGGTGAGTTTTTTTGGATTTTAAGTTATTTTTTAGAAGAATAAATAATTTTAATTATACAAGTTGACCGATTATTCAAAAAAGATTATAAAGGCATAGGTAAACTTTTCTATGGAAACAAATAAAGAAAAAAAATCTTCAAAAAAAGTCTCAGATTGGAAAGAATTGTATAAATCTGAAGAAAAAAAATATATAAAATATATTGAAACAACAAAAATATCTAACTTAACAGAATTAGCTCAACACCTCTCCAAAGATATTCCAACAACACAAATCTTAACTGACTACTAATTTATGCCATCTTGGGGAGAATTATTGAATGAATTTACATCTGTTAATCAAAACTCTAAACAGATCTGGTTCGAGTCTAAATTTAAGGATTATATAAATCAAATTTCAAAGCTCTGTAATAACAGGGCTGTTATTATATACTCATCAGCTTTTTTGCAAAAAAATGCTCCAAGGAATATTCCTACACTTACTCTCATCAATAAAGAGGACATAAATGGTTTTATGAGCATCATACGAGAATTAGATTGTTCTAAAGGGTTAACTCTGATTTTGCACACACCAGGAGGTCTTCCAACCGCTACGGAATCTATTGTAAAATATTTAAGAGGAAAATTTGATTATATAGAAGTCATTGTGCCTACCTATGCTATGTCAGCAGGAACAATGATAGCTCTTGGATCAGATCAAATTATAATGGGCAAACATTCTTTTTTAGGCCCCATTGATCCCCAATTTGTTCTTTCAGAAAATCGTCAAATATCAGCTCATTCTATTGTAAGTCAGTTTGAAACAGCTAAGAAAGATTTTGAGCAAAATCCAAACAACATGCAAATATGGATACCGATTTTATCATCCTTAGGTTTAGGTCTACTTGAAGAAGCTAAAAAATCATTAAATTACTCAAAAATAATGGTTCAAGAATGGTTAACAAAATATATGTTGAAAGATGAGAAAAAAGCTCAACAGGTCGCCGATTTTTTTATAAATGTGAAACACTTGAACCATGGTCGTCCAATTGGTCTTACACAAATAAAAAATAAATTGAATAAATATAACTTTAAGGTGAAAGCTCTGGAAGATGATAGCGAATTACAAGAATCTGTATTAACAGCATATCATCTGATAACATTATTTTTTGAGAACACAACAGGAGTTAAAATGATAAGATCTGCAAATAAAACATGGGCAAAGTTTCAAGGTGTTCTTGTAAAACCTCCTGTCCATATACAAAAAAATTAAAGTTTAATGTTTTTGATCTTTGAAGAGTGTCTTTTCGCATGAAACCAAAGGATCCTACCCTTTGGAACAATGTTAAAGACTTTGGTGTAGGGTTCATAAAGGGGCCTTCTTCTGAAGATTGGCCTTTTTAGCAAGCTCGGCGGGAATTGTATGTGTTCGCGATAGCCAAGCTGAATAGAAAAATCTTGCTTTTTCATGGGCGATTAATCAAATGATTTCAAATAAAATGGCATTGAACCCGACTTCCGCATTTTGTAGAGTTGTAAGGGTTTAAAAGGCCCAGTTTATGGGCTTTTTATTGTTGTGTTGGGGTGTAGTGGCCCTTGATAAAAATAAAGCAATATTTTTAATTTATCTACTTGACAAGCCTTCTGTCTTCTCTTATTCTGCCAGTATGTTTATTCGTGAAGTTAAAAAAGCCAATGGCCATGTTTCCATCCGTGTGGTCAGAAGCCGTAGAGAAGGCAAAAAAGTCAGACAAGAGACTATTGGCTGTGTAGGACATTGCCATCAAAACGATAAAGAGAAAATTGCTTTATTTTACAAGATCGGCAGAAAAGTCATTCAGGACCTCAAAGGAAAAGATCAGTTCTCGCTTTTTGAGGAGGATTCTAAGAGGGATTCCAAGGGGGACTCTACGAGAGAGAAGAAGAGGGATTTTTATCCTGGGGATATGGTTCATGCACCAAGTCTGAAAGAGGAGAGTCGTCAAGTTGTGGGGATTTCAGACATATTTGGCAAGGTTTACGATGACCTGGGTTTATCGTCTTGTTTTAATGAGGGATATAAGCATAGAGAGGCCAGCCAACTATTGAAGGAAATGGTTTTGCATCGTTTAAAAAGTCCGATGAGTAAGCGGGGTAGTGTTTTGGACATAAGCAGAAGGTCTGCTGGTGTTCAGTCCATACCTTTGGATCGTGTTTATCGGATGATGGACAAGGTTTATAAGAATAGTGAGGTTTTAAAAGGCAAGCTAACCGAGAGGACATTGAGTTTGTTTAAAGAGCGTATTGATGTTGTGTTTTTTGATGTGACGACATTGTATTTTGAGAGTTTTATCGAGGATAATTTGAGGAGTTGTGGTTTTAGCAAGGACAATAAGATCAAAGAGACACAGGTTGTTTTGTCTTTGATGACGACTAAAGGGGGTTTGCCTATAGGTTATGAGCTTTTTTCTGGTAATACTTTTGAGGGCAATACTTTGCTCCAGACGATAGATAATATATCAAAGAGTTATGATATTCGGGATGTGTTTTTAGTTGCTGATCGTGGGATGTTTTCCAAGAAAAATCTTTTTGAGATGGATAAAAGGAAGGTTCAGTTTATAGCTGGGGCCCGGCTGAAGTCAATGAAGAAGTCTTTGAAGGATAGGGTGTTGTCGGAAGCTCCTGCTTTTTCTAAAAGAGGGGATTTTAGAAAGGTTCGGAGCTGGACGGGGGAATATGAGTGGGAGGGTTTTCGTCTCATTGTCCGTTATGATCGGGAAAGAGCAGATAAAGACAGAAGGGATAGGGAGAAGCTTTTGGCCAAGATAAAAGAAAAGATGAAAGGTGGTCGAGTTCGTGTGAAGGATTTGGTTAAAAACACCGGACTTAAGAAGTATTTGGAGTTAAAACAGAAGGGTTGGGCTGTTTTAAATGAAGACAAGATACAAGCGGAGCGTTTATGGGACGGATTTAGTGCTGTAGCTGTAAACAACAAAAAAGAGACGGCCCATAACATATTGGAAAAATACAAAAATCTTTGGCAAATAGAATCTGCTTTTCGTATGAACAAACATGATTTGAAGATGAGACCTATCTATCATTGGACACCGAGAAGGATAAAGGCTCATGTGTTAATATGTTTTATAGCTTATGGTCTGACGGTTTTTGTGAGGCATGTTTTGAAATCTAAAAATATAAACCTTAGTTTTGAAGTCATTAAACAAGAATTAAGTCTTGTCCAAATCAGTTATATAGAGGACACATCCACAGGAAAGAAATTCTTCCTACCTTCTACAATCAACAAAACACAAAAGAATATCTACAAAGCCTTTAACAAAACCTTCCCACGAACTATTAAATTTATGTCCTAATATCACAAACTAAAGTCTTGAATGTAGTGACCCAAGCCTCCCCGCAAACCCTTGATAATACTGGATTCCTGATCACAAAATGCGGAAGTCGGGTGTTCGCGATAGCCAAGCTGAATAGAAAAATCTTGCTTTTTCATGGGCGATTAATCAAATGATTTCAAATAAAATGGCATTGAATATTGGTTTAACCTCTTTATGGACAGAAATCTTTTTTACTTCTTCTAAGGAGATTATTTGTTTGTCAATAGCCATCTTCAATTTTTGTTTTATCCACTCCGGGCGATAAGTGCTATATGAAATTAAATCTTGAAATGTTTTTTTTGCAGAAGTTATATATAAATTATTGATATTTGTTTTTTCTGAAATATTTAAATCTTCATAATGTAAAATGATCTGATCCCTTGGAACATTACGACGAAAATAATGCGGAACAGTAATATGAATTTTTTTTGGATAATCCATTCTTAAATCCATTAAATAAAGTGCAGTTTCATAAGAGAAAACTCCTACTTGTTCCCCTTTGCGGTTTCTGGCCCAAAGCTGGAAGAGAAAAAAATCTCTTTTTGAATCAGCTGGGATAAAATTAAGATGATATATGCCTTTGCCTACCTTTGACCAATTTCCTACCTTTAAGTGATAAGAGTGGTTTCTTGAATCGATGCCAGCTCCTATGGCTTGGTGGCTGGTAAAAAGGCCCGACTGAGCTTGAGCTATTTTTAATAAAGGATGATTGGCTTTCAAAATGGCCTCCAAAACAGGTTAAATTATGTATTCTATGTATTTTAACACAGCTATATTCATAAAACAACATAAAAAATATGTATTTTATGAATATATCGCTTGATTTTCAAGTTATTGTGCCGATATTTATGCTGGTTTCCTAAAAAAAGGAGTTTCTGATGATAAAAAGTATAAAAATTCAAAATTATAAGCTTTTTAAATCTTTTTCACTTGAGGATCTGCCGGGCATTGTTCTTATTGGCGGAAAAAACAACTGCGGGAAAACAAGTGTTCTGGAATCTTTATTTATGTCTTTAGACTGTGGGGATCCGACTATGTTTATGAAACATCTTAGTTGGAGAGGTTTGAGGAGTTTTAATAATAATGCGGAATCTTTATTTGCCCCCGCATTTCATAATTTTAATTTAGAGGAACCGATAGTTTTTGAATATTTTATCCGTTCTTCTAAAAAGAAATTGAGTTATAAATTTCTCCCCTTAATTGACCAACCTTTTGAGGTCAGCGGTAAAAATATTGAACTTAAGGAAAAATTAGATAGTGAACTTGGTAAAGTGGAGATCTCTTATGGAACAGGCAAGCAAAAAGCTTTTTTAAAACTTGAAACCAATGGGATGGCCCTAACCAACACACAGTTTTTATTAAAATATAATGAAAGGGTGAGAGCCTGTTTTTTAGCTGGAACTCACCCTGGCCTTCCCGATGAGAATGCCAGAAAATATGGGGAATTGGATAGAGTAAATAAAACCGAAGAGATTTTAAATGGACTCCGGGTTTTAGAGCCTGAACTTCGATCTTTGAGTTTGATCCCTATGGGGGGGAAACCCATTATTTATGGAGATACTGGTATGGGAGCAAAAATCCCTTTAGCTTTAATGGGGCAAGGTATGGCACGTCTTGCAAGTATTCTTTTAGCAATCTCTGAAGTAAATATTGTTTTGATAGATGAGTTGGAAAATGGATTTCATCATTCTGTTTTGCCCCGTATATGGAAAGCCATTACCAGTTATGCCCAAGCCAATGAGACACAAATTATAGCTACTACTCACAGCTTAGAGCTTACCTCCAGTGCTGTTAAAGGCATACCCGAAAACTTTAGAGATGATTTTAGATATATGCGGATAGAGAGAGAAAAAGACGAATTTAAAACCAAAAATTATAATTTTGAGGATTTAAAAATGGCTTTATCTGCTGAATTGGAAATCCGTTAAATACAATTTGTTTAAATGAAAGATTCTAAAGAAATTAAAAGTCAAAAACTGTTGCTTGTAGAAGGTAAAGATGAAGAGGTTTTTTTTAAAATCTTGTTAAAAAGAAAACAAATTGATGGCATTCAAATTATATCCAGTGGTGGAAAACAGCGATTTAAAAACCAGTTTCCAGTTATAAAGATAACTCCGGGTTTTGACAAAGTAAGATCATTAGCTGTAATTCAGGATGCGGATGAGTCTGCGGAACAAGCATTTCAAAGTATACAATCAGTATTGAAAAATAATGATATGAAAAGTCCTGATAAAATGGGAGGATTTGTTTTGAGTTCTCCTAAAGTGGGAGTATTTATTGTCCCTGATGGGAAAAGTAAAGGGAATTTGGAATCTTTATGTTTATCCACTGTGAAGTCAAAGGATATGATTAAATGTATTGATTCTTTTATAGATTGCATAAAACAAAATTCAAATAATAGCAATTATAATTTTCCAAAAAATACCTATAAAGCACGGTGTAGGGCTTTTCTCTCAGCTATGGAAGAGGATACTCCCTCATTAGGAGTAGCGGCTGAAAAAGATTATTGGGATTTGGATTCAGAAAAATTAGAACCTTTACTGATTTTTTTAAAGCAGTTGTAAAATATAATGGTGGAGGCGACAGGGATCGAACCTGCGACCTTCTGAATGCAAATCAGGTGCTCTCCCAGCTGAGCTACGCCCCCTATTACCAACTTTAGTTTCGCAAAAATTGAGAACATCAGTCTCTTGAACTTTTGCTCTCCAAACTATAACAGTCCTTAGTGAAAAAGTCCAGTGGAAAAAATCTGGAGGACTTTTTAGTTCCCACGAAAGCGGGAATCCAAAATAACCAGCTCTCGTGAAACTGAGGGTTCTCCCCATAAATCTTGTCCAAAAGCGTGGCCACACAGTCAGCAATCAATAACAACCGTCACTCCGGATAAGTTTTGAAGTGAGGGATCGTTTTCGTCTGAGCATTCTGGCATTGTTATTTTAAAACAACCATAGAATAGCCCTATTTTGTAAGATTATCCCCGACTTAATACTTAGGCCAGTTTAAGCAAACAGCCCGGAACAAGACGGGTATGAGCAATGAATACACAGTTTAAGACATCTATCTTATCGGCTGATGGGGCGGGAAACTAAAGAGAAAAAAAGAACCGTAAATGTGGCCACCGGGAAAGCATAAAAAAAGACCTTCAGGGAAGATCTAAACTACCGTCTTCAGTTTTCTTTATGAAGCTATTTTAAAACAACCAAAAAACAATGTCAAGCTTTTTTGAGCAAAATATCTTTAAGCTCTTTTTGTCCAGACTCAAGCTTAGCTATATCCTTCTTAATGTAAGCAATGTCTTTATACATTGAAACTAAAAAAACAACTCCAACTAAAAGCATAACATTGCCACTGGAAACAAAAGACTCTAAAAAAGAAAATAAAGCCATATTAACTCCTTATGGTTTAGTGGTTTATCCTCATCCACTATAGGACATTAGCAGGGAAAGTCAAGCTTTTTTTTGAAACTGCTCGATATCAGCCAACTTTTTTTTAGGCAAAAAAGAGATTTTTCACGGGGACAACGACTCTCTCTACTACTAAATCGCCTGTGAAAAGCCTTGTTAAAAAGCATTGCATTATTCTTCAATTTCTTTAAGCCATAGCTTGCTTTTCCACAAAAAGCACTTTATACTATTTTTTTGGCTGAGTTTTGAGTTGTGGGATAAGTTGGAGAAAGAAGCTATTGAGAAGGCTCTATTAAAGAAAGGAGGCTATATGGATATAAAAGAGGAAATTCGGTTGGAAGGTCGCTGGGAAGGACGACAGGAAGGTCGGCAAGAGGGACGGGAGGAAGTTATCCGGAATATGTTGAGAGAAAAGGTAGATTTGGCTGTCATTGCCAAGGTGACGGGCCTACCTGTTCGAGAGATCAAAAAGCTTAAAAACGGTTCTTGATTTTTGTTCAGTTTGTTTGTCTGTGTTTTGTCACTTTAGAGATGGGCTTGTTTAAAAAGCCCCTTAGACTTTGAACAAAAACAGGGAACCGTTGTTCCTGTGACAGCAGGAATCCAGAACAGCTGGACTTCGTGAAAACAAGAGTTCTTTCCCTAAAAGCTTTTAAAAAGCTCTTTGGCTTTGTCTTTTAAGCTGAATTTCAATTCGTTTAATTCTTTTGAAAGGTTGTCTGTTTTCTCATGGGCTTTTTTTAATTCCTATGTATCGTCTTGTCCTGTGTATTATCCCTCATTTTTCACCTCCTTTTTTTAGTTTTTGACCTACTAAAGGTTCTCAAATAAACTAAATTTTGTCAGCGAAATAGCGAACACATACAGGAATGACTGTTTTCACGAAGGTTTAGTCCAAGGCCCGTTTTTTGTGGGTCAAGAGCTTGCCATCCACCTTTCCCGTTAAAACATTACTGGCAGTGATGAGAACTTTAACTTCATCGCCAAATTGAATACGATAAGATGTTTTTTTATTTCTCGCACTGAGATAAAACTCATCTGTCTCCCAAAAACCCCGAATATCTTGAAACCGAACAAGAGCCTCTACAAAAAAAGGCTTTAATGTCACGAATAAACCAAAAGAACTAATAGAGGACACATAACCAGAAAAACTTTCCCCCACATGTTTTTTTAAAAACCGAGCTGTTTTAATGTCCCGAACCCGCCTTTCCGCTTTAACAGAGTTTTGCTCTTTTTGACTGATAAACTGAGCTATTTTTTCCATTGCTTTTTGAGAAACAGGGCCGGATTTAAAGTTTTTGGATAAGGCCTGTTTGACCTGCCGGTGAATTACCAGATCACAATAACGGCGGATAGGAGATGTAAAATGAGTATAAGACGGAAAGTTTAAGCCATAATGTCCCTTATTAAAAACACTGTATCGAGCCTGTGGGAGTGCCCTTAAAGTCAGTTTATGAATTAAGGCAAACCGGCTGTGCTCTCTATACTTATCCAAAAAGTGCAACAAATTTTTGCGAGACTTAAAAGAATCGGAATAACCAAAAATTTTAGAAAAATTTTGCAGGCTTTTTAGTTTTTCCTCCTCTGGTTTCTCATGGATCCGATACAATAAATGAATTTTATGTTTTTTTAAAAAACCAGCCACGGCCTTATTGGCTGAAAGCATAAATTGCTCAATCATTATGTGGGAGAAAAGCCTTTGCTCTCGCCCAATGTCCTGAGTTTCCCCCTGCCCATCCACAAGAATTAAAGTTTCAGGAATATCTAAATGTAAAGCCTGTTCCCGAATATGCCTTTCTATCAAAATGTTTGCTAACTCCTGACTCACTTTTAAAGACTCCCCATATTCCCCTTCTCGCGGGGATAAGCCATCTAAAATATCTTGAACCTGCCCATAAGTAAGCCGTTGGCGACTCTGGATAACAGAGGGATAAAGCCTCTCCCTGATCCGCTGGCCCTTAAAATCAAAATCCATTTCTTGAACCATAGCCAACCGATCTTTATGAGGCTTAAGAGAACACAGATCATTGCTTAATTTTTCCGGCAACATAGGGGAGCAAAAATTGGGGAAATAAGAGCTGTTCCCCCTCTCAAAAGCCTCTTTGTCCAAAAAAGAATCTTCCTTTACATAATGGCTCACATCAGCGATAGCCACATAGAGGCGATAAAAACGAGAATGTTTTTGAACAAAAATAGCATCATCAAAATCCTGAGCTGTAGCCCCATCAATAGTCACAAAAGCCCTATCCCGTAAATCTTCTCGATGGAGGCTATCCTCCTTTGTGACTTCGTCTGGCAAAGCCTCTGCCTCTTGCAGTGCCTCTTTAGGAAAGTCAAAAGGGATTTCATACTCTGCCATTGTTCTTTTCACATCATCTTTAGCCGATGAGCTGACAAGGCCAAAACTATCCACAAGCTCCCCTTTTAAAAAAGAATCTTTATCCGGATAAAAAATTTTGGCTTTCACAAAGTCCCCTTCACGAACAGGAATGGCTTTGCTGTTGTTTACGAAAATATCCTCTTTAAATCCTAAGTTATGATTTTGGATCCGCCCCTGAGAGTCTTTGTTTGTCCAAGTCCCTATGGCAAACTCTTTGTTCCTATGTAAAATAGAGTGCACGGAACCGACACAAGATTTTCTTCCTTTTTTTTTCTTCTTTTGAACAGCCACTTGAACCCGATCATTTGTTAAAGCGGTTCCCATCTGGCTGGAAGGAATGTAAACATCAGGAAAGCTATTGTCATCAGGAATGAGAAAGCCAAAACCGTCAGGATGCCTTTTGACAGTTCCTTTTAATAAATTTAAAGATTTTGAACGCATAGTTTATAGATTTTCAAATAGGCTTGATTTTGTCAGATAAGCGAAAAAAGCTCTAAAAAATAGTGGAAAAAAGGCAACATTTTAAAAAATTCCTGTCTTATTCGTTTTAAGGAAGTTATAATTTTCATAATGTTAAACCACAACAAAAAGACTGATGTCAAGCTGGAATCTATTAATCCAGCAACAGGGGAGAAAATAAATGAATGGCCCGCCCTGAGCCTCAAAGAGCTGGATTTAAAAATCCGAGGCAGTGAGGCCATCTGGCCTGATTGGCGACAAAAAGGTTTTTCAAAAAGAGAGGATTTGCTGGAAAAGCTATCCGCCCATCTCCTCCAACAAAAAGAGGCCCTTTCTGAAATCATTACCAGGGAAATGGGCAAACCTTTAAACCAATCCGTCCGAGAGATTGAAAAATGTGCTCTCCTCTGTAGATACTATAAAGAACATGGAAGGCACTTTTTATCCTCCAGAGAGGAGTTCCTTCACTACAAAAAAAGCTATGTTCATTATGCCCCTTTAGGCGGGACTTTGGGCATCATGCCCTGGAATTTTCCTTTTTGGCAAGTGTTTCGCTTTGCCGTTCCCTCCCTTTTTGCTGGAAATGCTGTATTTTTAAAACATTCAGAAAATGTGACCGGATGTGCTTTGGCCATAGAGCGGATTTTTCACGAAAGTGGATGGCCTAAAGGCATTTTTACTACTTTTCTAAGCCTTCGCTCTCAAACACCTGCTTTGATAGCTGATCCTTTTATTAAAATGATCTCTTTTACTGGGAGTGTAGAGACGGGTCGGCACATCTCTTCTATTTGTGGCCACTATTTGAAAAAAACCGTTATGGAACTTGGGGGCAGTGACCCCCATATTGTTTTAGAAGACGCCAATCTCTCCAAAACTGCTGAGCAAATTATAGACAGCCGTTTAAATAATTCTGGCCAAAGCTGTATTTCTGCTAAAAGAGTCATTGTGGAAAGCTCTGTTCATGAAGAACTGATCCAAAAGCTCATCCATAATTTAAATTACAAAAGCATATCTAATCCCCTTTACAACCCCGATGTAGGCCCATTGGCAAAAAAAGAATTTGTCCAAAAACTTCAAGCCCTTAGAGATAAAGACCTGTCTGAAGGAGCAAAAATTCTTTTTGAAAAGCCGGCGGGAAAGGAAGATCAAGAAAAAGGCTATTACTTCCCTATCACTTTAATGGACAACTGCTCTTCACTTATGGAATGTGCCCGCAAAGAGCTATTTGGGCCTTTACTACCGGTTTTTCAAGTAGAAAACAGCCAAAAAGCTTTGGCAATGGCCAATAAAAGCTCTTTTGGCTTAGGTGCTGTGATATGGACAGAAAATAAAGAGTTGGGGGAAAGATGGGCCAAAGATCGTTTGAATGTCGGCACTTGTTTTGTCAATGGCATGTTGAAGTCCAACCCCTCTTTGCCTTTTGGAGGGATTAACCACAGTGGCCACGGAAGAGAGCTATCCGTTGAGGGTATTAGAGAATTTACTAATATTAAAACCATTGCTATCTGCCAATAATCTTTGGTAAAAGGCTCAAAATAGATTGTCCCTTGGATATGGCCGGAAAGGGAGGGGCTTTTAAGCCTATATCTGGCAGGTTTTATAGCACTTTCAAAAAAACCTTGACATTCCCGGCCAATGTCCATATAATGGACAATATGAAAACAATATGGGCGGTTTTAAGTGTTGTTGTGGGAACGGTTATAGCTGTTTGTTCTGTTATAGGGATTCAGTTTGGAGTTATTTATTTTCTTCTAAATTCCAAAATAGAACCAGTGAAACAGGATATAGCTAAGATTGAGATAAGACTGGATAAACTCGAGGTAAGAATGGGTAAACTTGAGGTAAGAATGGATAACATAGAAGCCAAGCTGGATACTCTCTTAGCACTAATCAAAAAGCAATAGTCTATTTATTCCCTTTATTTGATTTTGTCGGTGGCCACAGTTCATGGTTCTTTTTTCTTAAGGGCTTATACAAACTCACAAGGGGCTAATAAAAAAAGCCCTATCAGGGCTTTTTGGGCGAAAATGAGTCGAGAGAAATTTTTTAAATTTCAGTAGGAGTTTGATTTCTCGTGTTTTTGTTTTTCCTATCTTTCATTAAACCAATCATTTTATTTTTTTGACGGCTCATTAAGGATTGAATTTGAAAAAAGTCCCTTTTAATGCCTTGTTGCATATCTGAAAAACTATGGTTTTTCTTAATGGGTTTAAATGCAGGCACATATTCAGCGGTCAAAGCAAAGCCTTGAGCACTTAAGAAAAGAAAAACTGAAATAAGAATAATTTTTAAGCTTGTTTTCATATTCTTATATTAGCATAGTTGCCCACTTGCTTAAAGACCTGAAAAGGCAATTGACCTAATCTTAACAAAGAGAAACACAAATTTTAGTCGGGCTTTTTTTAGCTTATGTTAAGATTTTGTTAAGATATAATAGCTCCACAAGCAAAATAAGAGGCAATCAAAAAAGTTTTAAGATTTTGTTAAGAATTGATTTTTTTTAGACTGGTTTTTTTTAAAAAATCATGTTTTTACTTAGTTCTGTATTTAATAGCTTGCATAAGCCATATAGGGAATTATGTCTCATCCATCCTCTTCTTTAGTTCCGCTTTTTACTCAGCCCTCCTCTCTTCCAAAATTTGCTGTGCCCATTAAGGATTCTTCTGGAAATGTTTTTCATTTACCAGATCCTAAGGCCACACGGGCCTTATTAGCTTGTATGGATATGGAGGCAGGCTTAGGCGGAGCGGCCAGCCACTGGGGGGGACCATCCGCTTTTGCAGAGATCATGTCCTCCCTTCACAGCCTTTTATTTTGGACAGCAAAGCAAAAAAAACAAAACTGGTTTGATTTATTTCATCTCATCAATGATGCCGGCCACTGTGAAAACGGCCTCTATGCATTAAAAGCCAACTATGGTTGTGCGGGGCTGAATATAGAACATTTAAAAAAATTTCGATCTGTTGAGAGCTTTCTCACAGGTCATGGAGAAGCCCATCTGTTTCCTAAAGGAGTTTATTTGAGTAATGGGCCTTTGGGTTCCACTGTGGCTCAAGCTCAAGGATTGTGTATGGCAGACAAACTTTTAGGCAACAGCCGGATGACAATTACCACTTTAAGTGATGGGGCTTGTATGGAGGGAGAAACTAAAGAAGCCTTAAGTGCTATCCCTGGTTTTGCCCAAAAAAATCAGTTGAACCCTTTTTTATTGCTTATCAGTGACAACAATACCAAACTGACCGGCCGGATTGATGAAGACAGCTTTTCCCTCCAACCTTTTTTAAAAAGCTTGCAGGCTATGGGTTGGGACAGCTCTTGGATCTCTAAAGGGAATCATTTAGAGACAGTGTTTTTTTCTCTTAAAGAATCTTTGGAAAAGGCTCAAAAAAATCCGCAAAATCCTATGGCTTTAATTTTTAAAACTCAAAAAGGCTTTGGTGTTAAACAAACTGTAGAGGATTCTTCAGGAGGGCATGGTTTCCCCTTAAAAACTCCAGAAAAACTTTTAGATTTTATTCAGGAAATTTATGAGGGGAAAAATCCACCACATGAAATTTATAAATGGGTTGAGGACATTCAATCTCGATATAAAAAAAATCCTCCCTCTCCGCTCCCTCTTAAAAAAACACAAGCTGGCATTTCAAAAGCTTTGATAGAGCAAAAACAAAAAGGAGTTCCCATTGTGTCCATAAGCTCTGATCTTCAAGGATCTACAGGGCTGGCTGGTTTTAGAAAAGAGTTTCCTGAATATTCCTTTGATGTTGGGGTGGCGGAGGCCAATATGATAAGCTCTGCTGTGGGCTTTTCTAAACAGGGTTTTTTGCCTGTGGTGGATACATTCGCCCAGTTTGCAGTCACTAAAGGCAGTTTGCCTTTGATTATGAGTGCTTTGTCTCAAGCCCCGGTGATAGGGGTTTTCTCTCACGGGGGTTTTCAAGATGCGGCAGACGGTGCCTCTCATCAAGCTCTTTCTTATTTTGCAAACACTATATCCCTTCCTAAAACCAGAGTTTATGCTTTGAGTTGTGCGGAGGAGGCTTATCATCTTTTGTCTCAAGCCGTGAAGATTTTTTATCAAGAGAGAAAAGCCGGCACTGTGCCTGAAAGCCAAATCTTCTTCTTAGGTCGGGAAACTTTTCCTGAATCTTTTTCTGCCTCATCTTATAGCTTGAATCGAGCACAAGTTTTACTCAACAACTCAAAGCAAACAAAGCCTGTTTTAATCGTCACCTGTGGGCCTTTAGTTCAAGAGGCTTTGCTGGCCGGAAAAAATTTAAGCCAAAGGGGCCAAGGCGTTGTGGTAATAAATAGCCCCTGTGTGAGCCATCCCGATACAAAAAACATAGCTCATTGGTTGAATATTTGTGGGGGAAGACTTTTAACAGTGGAGGAACATCAAATCAAAGGGGGGATGGCCTCCACTTTGATTCTGTCTTTAACTGAGGCGGGAGCCAATATTTCTCAAATCAAATGTTTGGCTGTTAGAGGGACTTTTGGGCGAAGTGCTTACAAAGCTTTAGATCTGTATAAACTTTTTGGTTTGGATAGAGACTCTATCACTCAAGCTGTTTTAGATTTCTAAGCCTTAACAAATGCCTGTGAAAAGCTCTTTGCTTAAAAGTATGTGTTGCTTTATTCCAGATCTTATAAAAACTTCTTGGCAGGATGTGTCCTTTCATCCATTTTGTTTTTAAGGCTTTCCTTTGTTTGTGTACTAAAATTACTATCCACATAACCTAAAACTATCCTCCCTAAGTGACGAGAGTTTTCAGTCAGTTCATATATAAAATTTTCCCCAGCCGAGTTGGCCTGCCATTTCTCTTGTTTTCTGCTGTAGTGGATCATCCCTTTGTTCTTAAGGTGCTTGTGTAATTTCATCCACAATTCATAAGCAGGATCCCCCGGTTCGATACTCTGGCCCTCGGCAAGTTTTATGGCTTGAGCTATCTCCTCTAACTCAGGCTTTTTATTCTGTCGTAAGTAGATCTCTGTCCCCACCCTAACAGCTCCTATCCTATAAGCAGAATTTGTTTCCTGTTGAATTATAGGGAGGATTTGGCTTTCATCCACAGCAAACTGGAGTCGGATAGAATTGTCAGCCACAAAGGGGTTTTTAGTCTCTTCTGGAAACAGCTTTTTATTTTTAACTAAATTTGTCATCTGGTCCTCCGATAGTAAGCCATATTGCCTGAGCTGATCCACAACAGAAACAGCTAAGGCCCTTTTTGCCCGAATATCTAAATTGAGATTTTTAGGAGATTGTAAATCCGGGAAAACCCCTTCTACCTTTGTGAGCAGATCTTGAATGCCTTTTTGAGCAAACCTCGGCAAGTTATTAGGGTTTTTTATCCCATAAATTTCAGAATAAAATTTTATATAATCTCCCTTTCTTAAAGAGGCAGTGTGCGGGGATGTAATTCTTTCTGTAAGAGATTTTGTCCAGCTTTCTTTTTTTAATTCCAATTTCACTTGATCTAAAAAACGAGAATCTTTAGATTTTTTAGCCGTATTCCAAGTATCATAAATGCTGTTGAACAGGATATGAGAGTAGCTCTTGTCTACTTCACCCACATCTTGATCCGCTTGGCCCACATCTTTTAATGTCTGAATAATGGCCAGCTGGGCCAAACGGACAGCCCCTTCAGAGTCAGAAGGGTTTTTGACAAGTTTATTGGCCAAGTGTTTAGCCTCTGTATTATTATCATACCTGGGATCTTTTTGGATTCTCTCGGCTAAATTTTTAACAGAGGATTTTGATTTTTTTGGTTTATCTAAAACCTGTTGAGCCAAGGTCAAGTCACAACCTAAACGGCGAGCCTCGTCGTAATCTTGATTCTCTACACCAGAAAACTCGGCCTGCTGGCTCACTTGTTCCCACTCCTCTGTGCCATCGCAAGGGTCTTCAAAAAACAAAGCATTTAAACCTTTCCTAAAATCCGACAGATTTTTAGAGTTTTCACTTTCTGCATCTATGGCTTGCCCTAAAAGGCTCAAATGCTGAAAAATAAAACTTTGCGAACCCACTTGATTGTTTTTTCGTGGATCGCCTTCAGGGGCGGCCCCATTAAAGCCATAAATTTGTGTGTTAGGGAACATTCTTAAATATCGAGAGCTAAGGGGAGTGTTTTCGTCTAAGGAGGCAGTATAAGATTGTTGAAGGTTTTGTATCCTCGGTGTAATTTTTTTTAATTTTTGTTCAGTAAGCTCTTTACCGGCCACCCTAACAGACTCTGAATCTGCTGTTTTGATAATGCCTGTAGATTCAATAAAATTATCTGTAACTGTATTACAGCCATCCAACCAAAGGGCTTTAACATTTTTAAACCAATCCTCATATTCTTTTTTACAGGAAAGGGCTTCTATAGATTTTAAATACATTTTGCCTGTTTCACCATACCAATCCCCTGTGTGATGCCCGGATATAACTAAGCCATCACAATGTTCTCCTTCACTACTCATAGTTTGGATCATTCGCTCAAAAGCATAATTGCCTGTGTTTCCCTGTTGAGGCTGATAGCAGTGAATGACTGTGTTATTGTTAGAGTATTCCTTTCGGCGAGGGCATTTTGGATCCTGCTCACCAAATTTTTTTTTAAGATTTTTGCTGGTGGTGGTGTTGTTCAATTCAAAAAAACAAATATGGGCTTTTTCCTCTTCGCCTGCTTTAGAAAAATCGGCCAAGCCAAAGCCAATCAAAAAAAATCCGGACTTTAAAACTAAAACCCATTTATGCCGAACAAGCCCCTTGAAAAAAGCACTAATCCAAAACATGCTCTTTATAATATAATTTTTCAGCTTTTTTATCAAAAAAACTTGATTTTTTTGAGGCTTATTAACAGGTCAAAAGTTTAGACTCCCTATTAGTCGCCTGTGAAAAATCCTCAGTAAGCCTCTCTCATTCCCTGCTTTTACAGGGGCAGGCTTTTCAATGACTTTTGCCTAAAGGGCCGTTCCATGAGGGTCCAAGGTATTGCCGTCTCGAAATGGGACGGACCTTTAGGCAAAGAAACTGAAGAGTCCCTCGTAAATTATAGAGTTTTTTCACGGGCAATTATTTAGTCGCCTTTGGATAAAGAAACTCAACTCAATTCTGTCAGCGAAGTCATGAACCAAAAAAAAGTTGTTTTTTATGTTGATTCTCTGTTATAATGATTACAGTTAAGATTTCCGGTCAAAACAGAGTAGAGGGAGCAGGAATTTTCAAACAAAATCAGTATAAAATGAGGTCTCTCTTAAAATGCTCTTAAATTTTTAGATTGAGCCTTATGAGCTTTAAAATCCATCAAATTCCAATATGGGAAGACAATTACATTTATATTCTTCATGAATCTACTGGCAATAAAACAGCTGTAATTGACCCCGGTTCCGCAGAGGCTGTTCAAAGTTTTTTAAAAAAACAAAACTTAAAATTAAACTGTATTTTAACTACCCACCATCATTTTGATCACACAGGGGGGAATTTAAAGCTAAAAGAATTTTGGAGTTGCCCCATTTACGGTTTTAAAGGAGATCAGGACCGGATCCCCGGTATAGACTTTGCCTTAGAGGAAGGGGATAGTTTATCTGTAGGGGCTTTGCGGTTTGATGTTTTATTTGTCCCTGGCCATACCTTGGGGCATATTGCTTTTTGGAATAAAGAGAATAAAATTTTATTTTGTGGGGACACGGTTTTTGCCATGGGTTGCGGGAGGCTTTTTGAGGGATCTCCAGAGCAAATGTTCTCCAGCCTAAACAAGATAAAAAAACTACCTCAGGACAGCCAAATCTATTGTGCTCATGAATACAGCTTGAAAAACGCCCATTTTGCCTTAAGCCTGAATCCTTCTCACTTGGAGCTGAACAAAAGATTTAAAAAAATATCTGCTTTAAGAAAACAGGGCCAGCCCACTGTGCCCTTTCGTTTAGAAGAGGAGCTTTTAACCAACCCCTTTTTTGAGGCCCAGTCCCCAGCAGAATTGGCTAAAATCAGAAAGCTAAGAGATCGGTTTTAAATGCTTCTTAAAGCATAGAGAGGGGATCTCGATCCACCTTAAATTGAACAAAAGACTTCTTCTTAATTTGAGGCCAAAGAGTTTTTAAAAAATCAGATAAAAGCTTATGGCTTAAGCCTTTAATTAAAATTTGAAAACGATAGCGATTTTTGATCTTGCTCAAAGGGGCCGGACTGGGGCCTAAAACCACTATTCCCCTTCCCGCAAGTTTTTTGGCTTTGTTGGCTATGTCTTCAGATAGCTCCCTCCCCGCGTTCTCCTTTAAGCTGTCCATTTTTAAAAGGCAAAGGCGAGCAAAAGGTGGGTAAAGCCATTTTTTCCGGCTTTGGATTCCTTCATAAAAAAAACCTTTATAATCATGATTTTTAGCAAAAAAAATGCTGGCATGCTTGGGGTTAAAGGTTTGAAGCACCACCTCTCCCTTAGCCATCCGCCCCGCCCGGCCCGCCATCTGGAGCAGGGTTTGGAAGGTTCGCTCCTCAGCTCTAAAATCCGGAAAATGAAAATCCATATCCGCTAAAATCAAACCCACTAAATAAATAGAGGGAAAGTTAAGCCCCTTAGAAAGCATTTGAGTGCCTAAGATGATTTGAGCCTCTTCCTTTTCCATAATTTTAATAAAATTCTCCATATCCTCTTTGGATTGAATGTTGTCTCTATCCACCCGAAAAGTTTTAAATTGAGGGAAAAGCCGTTCCAACTCTTTTTGTGCCTTTTGTGTGCCTATCCCTCGCTCTAACCAACGAGAGCCTTTGCAAGAGGGGCAGTGAGAGGCTTTTTGCTCCATATAAGAGCAATAATGGCAAAGCAAATAGATTTCCTGATGCAGGGTCAAGCTGATGTCACAGTTCAAACACTTTTGAGTGTGGCCACATTGCGGGCAAATTAAGGCCCTGGCCTGCCCCCTTCGGTTCAAAAATAAAGCCACCTGCTGGCCCCTTTGCAATGTTTGGTTCATTTTTTCAAACAGGGTATCACTCAACCAAAAAGGCCGATTCCCTGTTGATCTTTGTTTCAGATCCACCACGGTTACAGAGGGCAAGTTTTGTGTGAGGGCTCGTTTTTTTAGCTCATGGAGTTGGTATTTTTTACTCAAAGCTTTTTGATAGGAGGAAAAATCAGGAGTGGCCGAGCCTAAAACAAGGGGAATGCCTAACTCCTTAGCCAAAACACTGGCCGAGTCCCTGGCATGATAGCGAAACTTCTCTTCCTGCTTAAAACTGGAATCATGCTCTTCATCTATAATTATAAGCCCAAGGTGTGGCAAAGGGCAAAACAGAGCCGATCGAGTGCCCACCAAAAGATTTTTTTTGGCAGAAAGCAGGGATTGCCAGGCTGATTTTTTTTGCCGGGTAGTAATTTGTGAGTGCAAAAGGGCAATTTGCCCGGAAAAGCTTTCGGAAAGCCTTTGCAGGATTTGAGGTGTTAAAAATATTTCTGGAAGCAAAACCAAAGCCTGCTGACCTCGGTTCAATGTGCTGTAAATCAGCTCTTTATAAATTTCGGTTTTGCCACTACCCGTCACCCCATGAATTAAATGGACTTTAAAACCAGTGCTTTTCTCAATTTGTGCCAAGCAAAGGCTTTGTTCAGGGTTTAAATTTATAAAGGCTTTTCTTTTATTTAATAAAATAGCATCTGCTTTTTGTAGAGGGACTGTTTTTTTAAACTTTTTTTGAGGGAGAAAGCACATATCAGCAACCATCCCTAAAGAATAATGATAGTAATTGCTCATCCATTTCAGCCACTGGACCCTGTGCCAGCCAAGAGGGGGAGAGCCTTCGTCTACTTCTAAAACCTCTTTTATCAGCCTTTTTGAAGAGGGCGGGCTGGGGAGCTTTTCAACAACCAAAGCATTAACCACTCTTTGGCCTAAGGGGACTTTAACCCTTTGTCCTATATCCAGATCTTTTGTAAATTTGTAGGTCAGATTTTTGAATAAAGGGGCTTTAGTGGCGATTTTGAAATAAAAAAACATAGTATATGGGCTTTTTGAGGCATTTTAGCAAATTTTTTCTCGATATGCTCAAAAAAACTCTAAAGAAATGGCTCCAACCTGCCGATATTCCTTATATGAGAAACATTAAAATTTCTATATTCCTACTGAGTGGACCTTTATTATTTCCGGCCTGCTCGTTCGGCCCTTCCACTTTTCCCTCAAGGAGTTCCCCCTACAATAACGGTAACTATTACGGCAGTAATGCTCAAAACCGAGGCAATAATCCTTACGGTAATAATGCTTTAGGAAATAATAATGGCCTTTCCAATAACTCGGCAGGCAATGCTGGGGCTGGCGGTCCAGTAGGTGCAGGTGGTTCTAATGGCTACCCCTCCGGAGTGGGCGGGGCTTATAGTAGCTCAGCAGGAGCTATCACTGCTCGAAGCAAAAGTGATTTGCCTTATGACTTAGTAATAGACAAAATATCAGTGGCAACTTGCTATGGCCTATGGCGGTTGGTCGACGGTAAACATTGGACTTTAGAAGTTTCTGCTGTTCACCAGAAGGGCCTCACACTGAACAGAGATTTTATAAGCAACAACAATTTATCGGATGATAGTAAGCCTGGGGAAATCCTGGAAAAGCTCAACCGATCCCCTTTTAAAAACACTGTGGTTCGTATAGGACTACAGGATGAAACTGATCCGTCTCGCACGGTAAAAATAAGGAGGGATATTTTTAGCTGGTTTCCAATTTTGTCCAACCCAAACACTTTAGAGAACCTCAGCAGGGCATACCCAGAAGGAGTGTTCACCACAAGAAGTACACACAGAGACCAAACTCAAGGTGGTGGAATATGGCAGGCCTTCCTGCCCTACCCAAGTGGTTGGGAATTGCGGAGGAGGGCTTTACAACTGGAAAAAAGCAGTATAGGAGACTACCTTCTGGCTCTAAAATATGTCTTAAATGGAAAAACAATATACTCTGGAGAACGACGACCTTATGGAAGAGGCTACAAACTACAATTCAATGACCCCTATAAAGGTGACTATTTAGTGGATATTCACGAAGAAGATCTGGCCACTACTGAATCTCAAGGAGCTTGGGAGTGCCGGGATGACTTCCGATTTATGATTCTTCGTTCTAAAAGTTTTGAGGATAACCCTTTTAACAAAATGATGCGTCCTGACTCTGCCGGGAACCCTCGGTTTAAACAAGCAGAAGTGATAAGTCAAAGCAACCTTGAAATAGCAGAAGAAGGTTATTGTCACATCAAAAACCCAAGAGACCTCCCTGGTAACATTAGATGGGTTTTTGATAAAACATTCCAGAGAAGCAGTTGGCCTCTTAAAGTAGGAACAGTAGTAGTGCCTGGTAAATCCACCAATCAACTCTGTGTCGTCCCAAATGATAATCAATGTCATACAATCTCTCATATTATTGGAACAGCCGATATGATGCCACGGTTTGAATATGACCCAGAGAAACAAGATGACTGCACCTCCCATCCAAATGATATTCAAAATGTTGCTGACGAAAAATTTTATAAACTATGCCCACCCTATCTGTCCGTTTGCATCAGAAGAGATGACTGAAAACTTACAGGAATGACTGGTTCGAATATAGACAAGTCATCTCTTTTAAGTTATTATTCCACAAATTCCCATTGTGTTTTTAACGGTTTTGGGCTGATACAGTTCAAAACAGAGTAGAAAGGGCAGGAATTTTCAAAACAAAATGGGTATAACTATTGAGAAACGAGATATTGTGGATCCCCAAAAAAAACTTATATTCATCTTCTGGCTTTTTATCAGCTCTATGAGTGGCTATGCGGAGGAGCTTTCCTCTCCGGTTTTCTTAGGGCGAGCGGGGGCAGGAGGGGCCTCTTTAAAAGAAGATTTTTCCTACCTTATCAATCCGGCAACTATTGGCTTTCAACAACAAAGCAAAGGGGCTTTAGCCTACTCTTTTAAAAAAAACAAAAAACTGGCTTTGCTGTCTTTGTTGGACAATCAAACCAAAATTCCTGTAGCTATCAGCTATCAAAGAGCTTGGTCTGACTCTTTTAAAAAAAGAGATAGGGACAAAATGCTCTTCAGCTCCGGGTTTAAAGTTCTCCCTTATTTATCCCTTGGCCTAACTGTGGAGAAAGGTTTAAAACCTTCTGAATGGAACGGAGCCTTAGGTTCTGTTTTGCGGATGGGGGAGCTGAGTTTATCTTTGCTTTTTAGCCCTATCCTCAAAAAAGAAAACAAAAATCAAAGAGCATTATCTCTGGCTTTTTATTATGATTGGAAAAATTTTTTTTCAACCTATTTAGATGTTTCTAAAACAGCTCATCAGAGTTGGATTTTTAAGGGCGGGCTGGAAAGCTCTTTTCGATCCTTTCTTTCTGTCCGGTTAGGTGGGCTTTGGCGAAACAAAGATCAAGAGGGCATTATCTCCGGAGGCTTGGCCTTTTTCAGCCCTAAACTCTCTTTAGAATACAGCATTCAAAAAGATCAAAGAGCTTACCAACAAGCCATCTGGCTCAGCCTTCGGATCTAAGGGTTAAGGTTGAGGGAATTATCTTTGGCCGGAAGAAGGGCCAGTGCCTCTTTTTCGAGTAGAGGGCCGGGTAGCTGGCCGAGGAACAGTATTTAAAACTTGTCGAACAATTTTTTGGCTTTCCTGTGGGGACATTTCCTGTGCCCAACCACCAGTGTGCTCCCTATCACAACAAAATTCTCCGGATTGTAGCGGATCATTTAGCCCGGCTTCGGTAGAGCTTTCATCCGTCACTTCTACCCCTTTAAAATCTCCTTCCCCCCAACAAATAGGAGAAATAAGGAAAAAACCAAAAACCAATATGCTTTTCATTACATTACTCACTTTTTTAAAATAACAACTCCTACAATGTGGCTCATTACTGGATTCCTGCTTTCGCAAGGATGATTACTTTTTACAATATGGCCATCTCCCCAGCCACAGGTGCCACAGCACTTAAAAAACTGTTAAATACAGAAGTCACCTGTGCTATCACGGTAGGCCCCTTAGCCAGCCCTTTAAAACCACTCACATTGCCATTTTTATCATACTGAATACGCACAGATCCCATCCCCTCACGGGTAATCACTGAAGGCTTATTCCATACTTTGTGCCAAGCCAAAGTGACTTTTTTCCGGGATTGATCTTCCATAGAGACAATTTGCCCTTTAGAATTACGGCCCACTTTAATCCACTCATCATCGGATTTTTTAACCTGAGTGAGCAGGCATTTATTGTTAAACACAAACTGGACATTTTCATTTCGAACAACTCTTATCTTCTTGCCATCAGCTGAGGGACCTTTATAAGCCACTTTAAGCCATTCAGGTTTCCGGCATTTTTGATGGTATTTGGAATACTTAACAGTTTGAAGCCTGTTGTCTTTCTCTTTTAAAAAGCCGTTGGCATAATAACTTCGTTTCGTCCTCATTCCATTTTTGAAGAAGGATACAGGAGTTCCAAAAACCGGGTGATAGATCACATCCGTTTTTAGGCGACCATTGGTTTTGGCCCTTGCCCGATGAAGATATCTCCCCCCTTCAGGCCCAGTTCTGTGCCAAAACTCATACTTGCTTTTGTTGACAATGCGAGTGCCACATTTTTTCTCCACTGTAGCCCAATAATGATTGGAATTTTTTTTGTTCACCCCATAGCCGTAAGATTCTTCACAACCCCTCCGATCCTTAAAGCCCACTACCCAATCTTTTTTTACATTATAAGTTAATTTCTCTGTGCTGTTGTCCGGGTAAGTGGTTTGTCTTAAATTGTGAAGGCTATCGTAACGGTGCGAAAACTCCTCATTATAGCTATTTTTGATTTTTACTAAATTTTCACCCTCGTAATTGTATCTTGCCACAACTTTTCCCTGGAATAGAGCCTTTTCAATTTTCCCGCTTTTTTTGTCTAAATGAAAACTGAGCCGGCGACCCCTTTCGTCCATAACTTGAATTTTGTTGTTTCCCCATGAAATCTCCACTCGCCCTTTGGAACCAGAAGACGAAATGAGTCGTCCCTGGCGATCAAACCTCTCTTTCAAACCATTAGGGAGATGGCGGACATAGCCGGACCCCGATACAACAATATACTCCTTAACACGACCTTTAGCATAGTATTTCCCACCGGAACGGACTTTGCCTTTAATGCCGAGATCTTCTAAAAAGCTACTTCTTAAATTTTGACTTCTTAAAAGGTCTTTCTTAAGTGCATTTAATTTTTCTTTTGAAATTTTGATTTTTCGTTTTTTCAACTCAGTTAAAATGTGCTGGACATGGGAGGCAATGTCCGGAACTTGGCCCTTAGGATGATATAAAACCTCCATACCCCCACCACATTCGGTCACCTTTAGGCTGTTATCGGGCAGAACACTCAGCCGAGTCTCTAAATTGGAACACCAACCAAAGCCAAAAAGGCCGTTGTAAAGAGATCGACTATTGTAAGTTCTTTTAATTTCAAAAGGATAGCCTGTCCCTTGGGATTTAAAATCCACAAAAGCTTTGGAATATCCGGCACTCCGGGTATCCACAATCCCCCAACTGATTAGAGGGAAAAGAATGATTAAAAAAAGTGAGTTCCTCATAAAAAAACCTCCCCCTTTTATAAAACAAAGCCATTTTACAACAAGAATATTGGCTTTGTGAAGTCTTAAACCTTAATTTCAACCATTTTTTTCATTAAAAAACCACCAATCAAAACCAAGGCGAACACCACCGCCAAACAGACCCAGCCCAAAGGCTTAAAAAGCAGTGGAGAAATGTATGGTCTATCCATTACATAAAACATGCCTATCAACAAAAAAGGGATGGCGGAAATTATTTTGGCTTGCATCATTCCCTGAGCGGTTAAAGCTTTTATCTTTTTTTCCATTTTCTGTCTTTCCCTTAAAGTTTCTGACATTACGAAAAAAGTTTCCGCCAAGTTGCCTCCTGTTTCTTTTAAAATATTGACTGTGCTTACCAGCATGTCGATCTCTGTTTTTTTCAGCCTCTCTGCCATCTCTTCTAAGGATTCCTCTAAATTTTGCCCCAACTGCATTTTATTTAAAACTAAACCAAACTCTTTGGCTAAAGGGCCGGGGTAGCCTTTAATCACCCGCTCCATAGCTTGCCCCAAGCTCAAACCCACCTTTAGGCTATTGCACATGATAGTTAAAGCCTCCACTAACTGATCCACCACTTTATTACAGTGCCTACTCCACATGGTTTGGAATAGTTTTTTTAACATATACCAAGAGCCTATAAACATTATAGCTCCCGCTAAAACACTAACAATAACATTGGGCCACAAAAGTAAAAAAACAATTAAACTTAAACTAATGGACAGGATCCAGCCATTTCGTTTAAATTTTTTCTTGTTTTGAGAGATTAAAAGTTTGTCCATGATTTTCAGTATTTCTTCTTGTGTCCCTAATGTTCTTTCAGAAAGAAATACCAGCATGCGATGGGACTGCAAATAAAAAATCACAAAAGCTATAGCTCCTATGGTTAAACTTAAAATCCAAGTGTTGTGAAATAGGCTCATCAGATCATTCTCTTTTTTATTACTGGACGAATAGGTTTTTTTGGTGAAGAGGCTGGAGTTGGCCCTTCCTTCTTAGGGGTGGGGGTAAAGGAGGGTGGTCGTTTAAAGCCCGGCTTTAAACTTAAGGAGGGAGATTTCATCTCCTTAGAGGACTTTGTTGTGAAAAGAGAGCGGGGGATTTTGACTCCTTTTCGTTCAAATTTTTCAATACAGGTAGGTATAATTCCCACAGCTTGAAACTGCCCTAAAATTTTTCCATCTTTTGTAAAGCCTTCCTCTTTAAAGCGAAAAACCTCCTGCAAAGTGACAACATCCCCTTGCATACCCACAACTTCAGTAATGCTTTTTACTTTTCGGCTTCCGTCACTTAGCCTTCCAATTTGAATGATCATATTTACTGCTGAGGCAATTTGCTCCCGAATGGCTTTTGCGGGCAGTTCCATTCCAGCCATAAGGCATAAAGTTTCTAAACGGGCCACAGCCTCTCTGGGGTTGTTGGCATGAACTGTGGTTAAGGAGCCATCGTGCCCTGTATTCATAGCGGAGAGCATGTCTAAAGCCGCCCCGTCACGGCACTCCCCAACCACGATACGGTCGGGTCGCATTCTGAGGGAGTTTTTTATCAGATCACGAATGCTGACTTCTCCCTCTCCTTCTATATTGGCGGGACGAGTTTCTAAACGGACCACATGATCTTGTTTGAGCTGAAGTTCTGCGGCGTCTTCAATAGTAATGATTCTCTCCCCAGAGGGGATAAAGCTGGATAAAACATTTAAAAAGGTGGTTTTTCCCGACCCGGTCCCGCCGGAAATCACTACATTTAAACCCTGCTCCACACAGATCTGTAAAAAACCTCCCATCTCTTCAGTTAAAGATTTAAAGCGGGCAACCAAGTCATTCATTACTATTCTCTCTGAGGGAAATTTTCTAATAGTAAGGGCAGGGCCATCCATTGCCAAAGGTTCTATTACAGCATTTACACGGCTCCCGTCCTCCAGCCGAGCGTCCACATAAGGGGTTTTTTCATCAATCCTTCGGCCTAAGGGGGTGACAATTCTCTCAATAATGTTTCTCAAATGCCGGTTAGAAGTGACTGTCAGACGACTCAGCTGAAGTCTCCCTCCTTTTTCACAAAATATTTGATTACAGCCATTGACCATAACTTCAGAAACAGCTGAATCCGCTAACAACTGCTCTAAAACCCCTAAGCCTAAAGCCTCATTTAAAACATGAGTAATAACTGTGTTCCTTTCATCTCTGGAAAAGTTTTGCCCTCTGAGATCCACCAACCGGGCAATAGTGGTTTGGGTTTTTTGCCTTAGCTCCCTTTTAGAGGCGGGGTCTTTGGCCTTAGTTAAGTCTTTTTTTAAATCCATTTCTTTAATCAGCTCAGAGTGAATTTGAAGTTTAAAAAGTGTCATAGGGTCCAATTTGTCTTGTTCTGAAGTGGGTTCAGGGGAGGCTTTTTCACCTGCCACAGTTGAAGGGGAGGGCTTTTTTGGGAGGGCTTTTCTCCCCACTTGTTTTCCCTTTTGAAGGAGACCTCCACCTAACTTTCGAGCCAGCTCATAACAAGCTTTAGTCCAAGCAGAATGAGGTTGTGACAAAACAAAAGGCTTAGAGGAATGCAGGCTCTCCGCCAGTGCCGGATCTTCTGGCAAAGCACTTAACAAAGTGCGGGCCAAATTTCTCGCCACTAAAGAGGAATTTAAGCCCCTCCGGCTCTCTTTGTTAATGACTACATAAAACAAAGAGGAGGGCAGGTAAGATAAATTGGCAAGGACTCTTTTACTTTGGTTAAGGGCTAAAATTTCCGGAGCGGTCACAAGCAAAATCCCACTGCTCGCATTTAAAATTTCTTCTTGCAAAGGGCCTATATCACAGCCCACATCTACAATTATATAATTGAAAAACTGAGACAGATGAAACATTTGCTTTTTAAACATTTGCAAATCACTGTTGAGTTTTTGATCTATGCCCAAAACAGCACTCAAGTAGGCCATACCGGAAGGGTGGTAGGCTAAAATTTTTTTCAAACTCTGTGGATTAATGGCCTGTTTGTAAACACTAAACTGCTCCACATTTAAACGGGAGCTGAGCCCAAGGATCACATTTTGATCCCCACAACTCTTGCTGTCTAAGTCCATAAGCAAGACGGGGATTTTAAACTCTGTTTGGAAGGATAAGGCCAAATTCGCCGCCAAAACACTTTTCCCCACTCCGCCTTTTCCGCCGGTGACGGCCACAATATGACATTTTTCAGATAAATTCATTTTTAGCTGTCTCCTGATTTATTCATCTAACCTAAATTTACGCTTGATCCGTTCAACACCTAAGCTGGAGGAGCTTTTAATTAAAGGAGTAATGAACACAACAAACTGAGATTTTTGAGTAGAGTAATTTTTTGCAGAGATCAAATCTAAGAGGGGGAGTCCAGCTTCAACTCCTCCACGGGGAGGGTCATTATAACTTCTGATAAGATGAGAGCTGATGATTCCACCAAGCACTGCACTGTAGCTGTCCTGAACATGAATGGTCGTGTTAATGCTTTTTTGAGTCACGCCCCCTTTGCCATCAGGAGCAGACACTGTAACATTGACTCCCATCTGGACCAAATTATCCCTCTCGCCAGTAATTCTGGGTTTTATGGCTGTGGTGACGGCGGACTGGGCCCCACCGGAAACCTTGTCTCCGCTGGAAGAGACCTTATCGGGGACAGTGGTCACCATAGAGATTGTTCCTGTCTCTTCATTCTGAACTAATACACTGGAGTTGTGCAGAACTCTGGCAAAATTAAATTTTTTTGCCCAATTCAATTTTGGAAAAAAGTTAGCCACTGTGGCTGTTAAAACCGATGTAATTCCTCTGGGAATACCAGGTTGATTCCCTATTGAAGCATTGATTTGAGTTCCTCCAGTATTGATGGCTGGGGACCACTGAAATGAAAAGCCTCGCCCAAAGCTCTTATTCATTTCTACAAAATGAACCACAATTTGAATGAGCTTTTTAATTTCGCTTTTTTGTGCCTTTTCCTCCTCGTCCTTCTTGTCGGACTCACAGGGGATGGTCAAATCGTTTTTTACTATATAAACTGGCCGGCGGGAAGCCTGATCACCTACAGGAGACAAATCAAATTGAGTATAGAGGTTGGCAATACTTTGGGCTCTTTTATATTCCTCTTGACTGCTTACACAGCCCTCTAAAAGAAAGCGGTTGTAAGCATATCTCACTGTCATTTCCGGGTAGCCAATCTCCTTTTCAATAGTGCTGGCGATTTTTTTCTGAGCTAAGGGGCTGTAAGTGACTAAAACTTGCACAATATCCCCATACTGTGCTTTAACGGCTTGGATCCGGGCCATCTCCTTAGGGAAAAGAATCTGGCCGTCAATCACTACTTTTTTGTTATAAATTTTTATTTCTATTCCATCTACGGCAACAAGCAGGTCTCTTAGTTCTGCGGCAATTTTATGTAGATTATCTTTTTGAATATCAATGCTCAGTCGCCCAATGATTTTGTTTTTTTTGTTTTTTATAATCAACATGGCAGAACCTACCCTTTTAGGTGTAAAGCGAATTTCATTTTTATCTTTTCTATAAACAGCAGAGGTCCATCTTTTATAATTACCTTCAAACTTCAACTGCTCTTTTCTAAACTCTTCTGGCAGAGGGTAATCCATCTGCAAGCCAATATGCATGTAAAGGTAATCTATGTTCTTAACCACTTTATTGGCGAGGGCTACAGGGCCACTCAGCCAAGCGATAAATAAAAGTGCACACAGGATATTTATAATTTTTTTATTTGTTTTCATATTTGCCATAAAGACTTAATATTTCAGCTTAGGAGGAGCACCACCAGCTGGTTTCCGCGGGGTCAAGCCTCCTCCAAGAATATCTGCCATCTCTGTTTGTTTTAAAGCGGAAAGAAAGCTGTTATCTGAAGGGTGCCGAAGGGTAAAAAATATGCTCTCTGGGTTTGTGGACAGCAAATAGATAATTTTTTGAGTGTTTTCTGGAGAGGCCTCAATAGTGATGGTGGAAAAATCATTTGCCATTCTCAAATTTGTAATGTAAGGCTCACCACCTACTTCTTCGTGAATGCGAGGTAGCTCATTGACCACTTTCAAACCTGTGGCCAAAATCACTATATCTTGAAGAAGGGTTTTAATATATCTTTTTTGAGAAGTCCCCACACTCAGGTCAACAGCTACAAGCATATCCACACGATCTCCTGGTTTTAAAAGGCGAGCCACTGCTCTGTGTTCGCTAATGGGGATAGTGACAGCTCTTTTCCCTGGAGAAACCTGAAGGGAGAGACCTGTCTCTGGCCCGGGCATAATCACTTTATTGCTTAAAATTTGCTCCCCTTTTCCTATAGGAGCCAGTGCCACTAAACCCACCACATCTTCCTCTTGTCGGGCATGGCCGGGTTGAACAAAAGCTTCAGGAATAGATTTGATTTCTATCATATCCTCCTGAACAGTTTCCATATCACTGATGAATTGCCTGGCCACAATAACAGTGGTTTGAGCACCAAATTTTTTTGAAGTTTCTTCATTTTGGTCCTGTATGTAATTGTAAATCAAAACTGTAGCAAAAAGCCCAGCCGCTACGGATATCCAAAGAGTTAAGGTTTCATTTTTATTCATTTTTACTCCTTAAGTTATAAAAACTTTGGAACTGGTTTTGCGGTAAAGCAAAAATCATTCAGTTCTCAATCTTTTTATCGGAAAAATCCCACTAAGGCTTAAGTTTACTCGCCTGCCATTTTGAAAAATATTTTATTTGTTAGGCTAATATGGCCCAAAAACTGGACAAAAGAACTAAAAATTGAGTGATTCACCTATCAAAATATATGTTTTTACAAAATATAGGGCAAAAAAACTTTATTAAAAAGAACAAACTGCCGATATTAGAATTATGAGGTTTTGGAAAAAGTTTTTAATTCTTTCACTCAGTATTTCCAATATGGCGGTTTTGGGCATGGTTTTTTATGCTTATTTTGAAAGCCAACAAGGAATGCTATTTTTGGCATCCTCTTCTGAATCTTCAGAAGATCTTCAAGAAAAAATTCAAAAAAACTGTCAAAACGGTTTAGATCAAATTTTAAAAAAAGAGAGAACATCTTTTATCTGCAATGTAAAAGTGAAACAAAGAAAAGCCGGTGGAGCTTCTTACACTTTAAGAACTCAAGTCACAGTGACCAGAAACCAAAGTGGAGTATTACAAATTGAAGGGAAAGGAGCTATGAGAGAGAGAAAGCGACATGCCACAGAGGCCGATTTTTGTAATGATTGCTCTTCAGAAAGCTCTGAAGTTTCAGCTGAAGGGGGCTTAGAAGAGGTCATGTCACAAGTTTTAGATATAGCTCACAAAATTTACGATATGGCTGAAGTTTCTACAGAAACAGCACGAAAAGAATACAATAAAAAGGATAGAGAAAAAAGACTGGCTCAACTCAGAGAAAGGCATTGTGAGGGAAAGTGGGACAAGGAAGATCAAGAGTTTAGAGAGTTTGATTTAGAAGAACGTTTGGACTGTAAAATGAGCCGAATGTCTGAAATGGGATTGCCAGTGGAAGTTGAAGAGTTTTATCACCGTGATTTAAAAAATGAACTATGGAAAACGGCATTTTCAGATGACTCTTATATCTTAGAGGATGGTGGCTTGTTAGAGGAATTGAATGACCCTTATAGATATTCTTTCTCTGTTCGGGCTTCTGCTAACCTTTTAAAAAATTATATGCATTGGAAGGATGATTTTGAAGTTTTGGATTCTCAAAGAGAAAAAATAGCATTTGTTCGCAAGATAAAAAGCGAAGTGGATCAGATCACTAATTTTATGAGCCAAGAACAAGCTCAAAAAGACAGATTTTATTTGAATAGAGGCTTTGATGGCCTGCTGGCAAGAATTGATCGCTTGCAAGATAGTATTAAAAAAACCACTCCGGCTGTAGGATCACCTGTTCCCGCAGTGGATTACGACAAAGTGAGAGAGGGGCTGGGAGACTTATAAACACCAAGTAAGAGTATGGATTATAAAAAAAAAGGCCGCCGTCTCACAAGATGTCTTACAAGATGTCAGCTCTGAGATGATGCCCTAAGATTCAGAAGCTGACGGCGGCCTGAGCCAGTAAAGCAAAATTCAGTTTCGTTTCATAAAGTGCTCCCCCCTTTAGGGAAAAGAAGAGTTGCTCATTCCAATGATAAAGCCCTTCCAAATCCAATTCATAGTTGAATTTCTTTTTGTCCCAATCTCTAACTAACAAAAATAAAGGTTTTATTTTTAAATGATCCTCAAAAAAGGAAAAAATCAGGCGAGGGGAAAAGTAAAGCCCCTTTTGCACCCGGCCTTCAGCCACTTGAGAAGGAGAAGGATCTTGAGCCTCTCCCTCAGGAGCACTCATCAACCGATTCCAAAACAGCAAGGCCAGATCATAGTTGGGGTGAAAGGCAAAGTGACCCAAGGCCCCTCCGCTTTTTATCTCTAAGTGAATCGGCCAGTTTGCAGGAATTTGAGCTATAGCCTCTATGGCTAAGGCCATGTTTTTTTCTTTCCCAAAACCGTAAGATATAGAGCTTTGAGCCTCCCAACTGTCTGAATTATACTGGCCAAAAATCTCAACAAAAGAGCTGGCAGAAAAGTCGTATTGAAAAAATGCCTCTACCCCCCAACGCTCCTTTAACCACCCAGCTTGAGCCAAAGCCACAGCACTTTGGTTTTTATGAAAAAGCACCGGCTGGAGATAAAATCGCCCATACTCTAAACGAAGAGCCAGCTGATAATGAGAGCTAATCCAATGCTTAAAAGGATCATTATCTGCTGAATAAGAAGTCCCCAATCCAAAATGATAGCCAGCTCGGCCTAACCGTAATCTAAAAAACTCATCTTGATAATCCACATAAAATTGAGAGAGCCTTAAATACAGTGGCTCAAAATTCAGCTTTGTTGGAGAATCCCCACCGTAAATAAAAACAAAGCCCGTTTGCCTATCAAAAGAAGAGAAGGAGGAGAGGCGAGATTCTCCAACAGAATCCATATTCAACCGAGCAATGACATTGAGGCCGTCTACAACATGAATTTTAGGTTGTAAAATAAAATGATAATTGCCATACCAGCTGGAATCAGGGGAATTTTGATAGTAGCCCTCCCAACGGCCCCCTCCAGACCAGTCCAGGCTTAAAGGCCATGAAGAAAAACTGAAAACGCAGAAAACCAGAGGCAAAGCCCTTAACATGAGCTGTATCTTATCAGGGGCTAAAAAAAGCTGTCAATAGTAATGTATGTTGCCATATATCAACATTACTTTTCCACAAAATCCCAAGCTTTTCCACATAGCATGGGGGGCCGAAAACAAATCAAAAGGGAGGATCCTTTTATCCTGACTTTGATTTCACTGTATTTTCTGTAAAAGAGGAGTTGGGGATATGATACTTTTCCCCACTTTCGGCAGACAAGGTGGTGTTAATAGAACCGATTTGTTTTATCTGCCCCTTAATATCTTTTAGTTCAACAAAATCTCCAGGTTTTAATTGCCCTTTGAGGTAAGCTCCGGAGATAATGTTTCGGGCCAGATCTTTTGCCCCAAAGCCAAAACTTAGAGCTAATGCCGCACCGGCAGAAATCAAAGTGATCTCAATGATTCGGTTTAACAGCTCTGTTTCTATCTTCAGTTGATCGATGGCAAACACTGTAATAACCACAACCAAGATGGGGTGGATGACTGCCGACAAAGCTTTCCCATAACTTAAATTGGCCTTTTGGCTGTAGTTCTCAATAATGTTTTTGATAAAATGGGCAAACATAAGACCCAAAATAAAAATCAGCCCGGCCCCCAATATGTTGGGGAAATAACGGACAAAAGCGTCAATGGTGGCTGTGATTTTTGTCAGTTTTAAAGCCTCTGAGGCGGAGATGATAAAAATTAACATAATGAGCCAAAAAAGAGCTTTTGAAAAAAGCTCAGAGGATTTGAGCTGAATGCCCATCTTTTCCAGCCCACTGTGCAGGCCGACTTTTTGGCTGATTTTATCTAAACCAGCTGTTTTTAAGATCCTTCGGCAAGTGCCGGCTATTATTTTTGAAACAAAATATCCAACAAGAAGTAAGAGAATAGTCCCAAAAATGTTAGGCACATACTCTGCAAGTTTTGTCCATAAAGCCTCAGCAGAAGCCTTTAAACTGGCTTGCCAAATTGTGAGATCTAATGAGTTCATTTTATCCTCCATCTCTTTATTAAAAGATTAAAAGCGACAACCTGCTGTTAGGTCTGTCTTTTTAAAAAGTCTAAGGCAAATTTAAAAAAGAGCAAGGTTTTTTTATTATTTTTTTATTTTTTAGTGAAGAGAGAGCTTTTTTTCCTAAAGATTTCTTCAAAAAAGCGATCGTATAATGTGTCCCATTCTGCAGAACCGGGGGTAATGCCTCTTTTAATCCCCGCGACCTTGCTTTCAGCAGAATGCTCTATCTCTGCCCATTCTTGAACAAATAAGGATAAAGCTTTTTTGATCTGATCCAGCAAAATCTCTTTAGAATCCGCCTGAACTGAATCCGCCTGCAAAATATCTTTTAAAATAACACTGGATAAAAAGTTTTGTCGATCTATGGATAACTTCATATTATAAAATAAAGCCTTTCTGCTTGGCCAGTTTGGCTTTTAATAGAGGAAACATTTTTCGTCTCTCAAAGCGATGGCCTTGGCTTTCTAAATCTTCCATCATTTGGTAGACTTCATCTACCAACTGCCTTTCCTGCTCAAAATGGGATCGAACTGTTTGTTCCACCCGTTTGCGAAGGCTCTCCTCATCACCTTTAATCTGGACCTGATGGGACTTGGCCAACTGGCGGGCCACTAACTCTGAAATTCTAAGGCTTATAAGCTCATTCCATTTCATAATTTCACCCTCACATTAAAATTCTTTTTTGGAAGTTTCAAGCTTTTTGAATAATTATTTGGTTCATGACACTTTAAATACCCATAAACCAAAATAAGCCTCCACATTTTAAATTATATTTGATATTAAAGCTAAAAACAGTTGGTTTTTTGTGAAAATTAAGGTGGGAACAGTAAATAGAGCTACAAGTTTGCTCCTAAACTAAAGAGTTTTTTGTATGTTTGCCAACATATCTCACATTACAGAGCACCTTACAGAGCTAAGGGGCCGGATAGTAAAAAGCCTGCTTTTTATTGCCGGTGGCATGGCTCTCAGCTATTTTTTTAGTTCGGAAATTTTATCCCTAATCAGTGCCCCAGTGCAACCTTATCTTACTGCAACAAAAGGCCACTTGATTTTTATAACTCCTTTTGAAAAGTTTTTCTCTTACCTTAGAGTCAGTTTGTTTTCCGGCATCATTTTATCTTGTCCCTTTTGGCTGTATCAAGTTTGGAGTTTTATTTCCCCAGGGCTTTATAAACAAGAAAAAAAGTGGACTCTTTTACTTGTGACTATAAGTGCTATTCTCTTTCTGTCAGGGGTTTTATTTGTGTATTTTGTGGTGTCTCCTTTTTCTTTTCGCTTTTTGTTGAGCTTTGGAGGAGATGAAATGCCTTATATCTCATTAAAACCTTATTTATCCTTTTTTTTGAGAACTGCTTTGGTTTTTGCTTTAGTGTTTGAATTGCCTCTAATTTTGCTGGCTCTTTTAAAAATGAATATTGTCAAGACGGAGCAGTTGGCAAAAGCTCGCCCCTATGTAGTGGTTTTTATCGCTTTCCTTTCGGCTATGATCACTCCTCCAGATATTTTTAGCATGCTTTTTATGATGATCCCCCTATATCTTCTTTTTGAAGGATCTTTGGCGATAGCCCCCTTATTTATGAAAAAATGAAGTTTATATAAGAATTTAAGGGGCGGAGCAAGCCACTGCCACTTCCTCAGGGCTGTTTTTGACTCCACTATTTAAGCCTTTTCTATACCCTTTCTACAAAATTTAAGCCTTTTCTATGCCCTTTCTATAAAATTTAAGCCTTTTCTATACCCTTTCTACAAAATTTAAGCCTTTTCTATACCCTTTCTATAAAATTTAAGCCTTTTCTATACCCTTTCTACAAAATTTAAGCCTTTTCTATACCCTTTCTACAAAATTTAAGCCTTTTCTATACCCTTTCTACAAAATTTCGAGTATTTTCTATAAAAGATAGAGGATAATCTAAAAACTAAAACATGGAAAAAATAAATAAACCAAGCAACCCTTTTAATCCTAATTCAATAGTGACACCTACATTATTTGCTGGGAGGGACCAGCAAATGCGGAGTGTTTTAAAAAAGCTATCCAATGTGAGAATGGGGCAACATGCCAGTTTTATTTTACATGGAGAAAGAGGAATTGGTAAAACGGCTTTAGCCAAGCTTATCAGGCATATCTCTTCTTCTAAAGATCCAAAGCTGTTTGATTTGAATTTTGCTACCAGTTATTACTCTGTTGAGAGAGGGCAAAGTTTAAAAACTGTGATGGAATCTTCTCTTAATAATATTACAGATGGGCTACATGATTCGTCTTTAAAAAAATTAACTGATCGGCTTGGAGGACTGTTTAAAAACGGAAAGTTTTCTTTTGGAGCTTTCGGAATGAATGTAGGTGTTGAAACAACAGAAAATAGAGAAAAACAATTTTTTAAAGATCAAATTGTTTCCAGCTTGACCAATCTTATTCAAAGTTCCGTTGGAAATGATGAATCCTATAAATTTGATGGGATTTTAATCGTTATTGATGAAATCCATAACATTCAAGATTTGAAAGGAACAGGTCAGATATTTAGAAATATTATCAATACACTTGATGTTAATGAAAAAGGATTTTTCTCTTTTTTACTGATAGGATATAGTGATAGTATTGATAAAATATTTCAAGGATATCCATCAGCCAGAAGAAGTTTTGATTTGCTTCATCTTGATGTTATGCCGGACAGTGAAGCTAAAGAGCTTTTAATTAAAGGCTTTAATGAAATAAAAAAAATAAAATATGATAAACCCAGTTTGAATAAATATGTGACTGTTGCTGGAGGTTATCCTCATTCATTACAAATTTTAGGTCATCAACTTATCGAGATAGATAGTGATAATAATATTTCAAATGAAGACTGGAATAAGGCAATTATTTCATCTGCTAATGAGTTGCAGAGCAAAGATTTTTCAGATTTTTATTCATTTAAAGGAAAACCTACATTAAGAGAGAAAATAATGAATCATTTAGCTCTTTCTAATGGAGTAGTTATAAAAAAAACAGATTTAGGCAAAGCTTTAGGTAAAAATATATCAAAAAACGGCTTTACCCCAACTGATACAAACAGAAGCTGTGAAAGAAGATGCTAATTCCAGTAGACTATCTTTACATTCAGAGCTTTTTAAATCAGCTATAAGGTTTTATCTTAAATCTTTGGAACAAAGTTAAAACTTTTTTAATACACAATGTCCCCACCCGCTTTCTTTTTTTAGCACTGTAAAGCGAATTTTAAAAAAACACACTCCGCCGGGGTTAAGGTGCGGAACAAGCCACAGCTACTTCCTCAGGAGTATAAATAGATCTTCCTATAGCGGGAAGACCCATATAGGATAAAATAACATTAGAAAGAACAGGAATTAAACCTTGCAAAAAGCCTTTCTGTGTTCGGACAGCCTTCCAGCTTTTATCATTACATATAGATTGAACATCAACCGGATCGCTAAACTCCATCAAGCCAAAAAGGCCAATATGATGCCATTTAGAATAAGTGTAATCTTGTGGCACTTGGGCTTTATTCGTGTAATGAATCGTCTGGCAAGATGTGGAAAAAAGCAAAAGGCTACTAACAACAAGAAAAAAATTTTTCATTTAAATGGCCTCCTCAGCCTCTTTAACTGTAGCAGAATCTTTAGCACACCATACCTTTGCTGTTTTAGGTGTCCAGATGCCACCTGCCAAGGCGGCAAGTATAGAAGCTATAGCCATCCCCCCCAAAGCTGGAATAAGAGTGCCAGGGTCCGGTTCCTCCTCTTCTGACAACAAATTTGCAAACAAGCCAAGCCCCACTATTCCAACAGCCACAACAGCACCACCAGCAATAAGAACCGGCCAAAGCCCATCCAAAAAAGTGGTTTGAGATTGCAGTTGAGCCACTCCCTTATCCCCGCAAATTTCCCCTGCGGGAACAGTAGCCTCCCCAATTAGACCAAACAGGAAAAAATCTTGGGACTTCTCATAGTCGGGAGAATCAGCTCGTTGGCTATCCCCTCCTTTTGGCTTAACAGTTATCGTCTGGCAGGAAATTAAGCTCAAAGACAAAATTAGGCTTAAAAACAACTTTAGAGAAAAGAAAACACGAGAAGTAAACATAGCACTATCAATAAAAACAAAAAACAACCTTGTCAACTAAAAAAAAGGCAATATTGACTTATTTTGAGACATTTCATCATATTTTTTTAGAATAGCCTCTGAGATTAGTCCCCTTTTTTTAGTTTTACCTCCATTTGGTAGGACAAAAAAAATCTCCTTTGAAATCTTTCATTTTATCCGGGAACTGGCAGGTTTGAAGTGCTTTAACAGATATGGTTTTATGGAAATGGGAGGATTTTTGCAATTCTATATGTGTGATTGTATATGGACTTATAATACCAACAGTTTTCTTTAATTTTCTTTTTATACACAGTAATGGAGTTTTTAAATCTGTATCATTAGATATTAAAATGGCACATTCAAATCGATCTTCATATCCATCTTCAATAAGATGAGTTGCTATATTTACATCAGATTCTTTTTCTTCCCATTTGCTAATAGTCACAATATTAGAATCTCTCGTATATTTACCACTGTGCTTATGGATTATCCTTCCCTTTACTTGTCTTTTTTTAAATTGTCCAAAAATAATTTCCAAATTCGAAATGGTTTTAAGAGCACGAAAATATATGTTTTGTTTAATAATATTTGAGGTATCGTTTGATACTCTTTTTACTCGTGCTGTAAAATACTTGATTTTTATTATGTTATGTTGTTTTGGATTCAAATAAAATTTAGATAATTTCTGAAGATCAAGCCATTTATAAGGCGTATTCTTTAACCGATAATAAAGATTAAATCCATCAACATAAACAACTGTTTTTTTCATATCTAAAAAAAAACGAAAGCGACACTAAGGTCGCCTCGTACCCACCAGTCGATAACGAGTGGGGATGTCATTTTTCAGTATCAACATTTTTCAAAATAAGTCAAGGATAAAAAACTCAAAAATATGTAAAAATAATGGCAATATTGACTTATTTTGAGACATTTCATCAAATATTTTTCAGGACGCCTGTAGTATTATCTTACTTTTAACCTCTATTCGTATCTTTTTTTTGCCAGAAAACAGGCATAGCCTAAAGTTCTGGCAGGAAAATACCGATATTGACTTATAGTTAGGTATGTGGGTTTGTTAAAAGTTTAGAATCAATAATAAGGTTCAAGGGCAAGTGTTCAACTTTAGAGCTGTAGTCCAAAAAAATGGAGTATTCAGAAATTTTACCACTTTTAGAAAGAGCTTATAACGATCCTTTAATTCGTGTGTTCTTTTGGATTATGTTGTGTTTTTTTGTCGCAGACATAATTTTTTCCAAAGACTTAAAAGCTACCATCATCAGTATTGGAGTTCTTGGCACTTTTGCAGGGATTTTTTTAGGTCTTTATTATTTTGACACATCAAAAATTACAGAAAGTGTGCCTAAATTATTGGAAGGGTTAAAATTAGCTTTTGCAACTTCTATTTTAGGTATGTTTTTTTCAATAATCCTTACAGTTAAAGATTTTATTTTTCAAAAAAATCTCCAAGAAAATTCAACAGAATCTCTTTTGAAATCCATATTGTCAGAAGAAAAAAAAGCCAATCAGTTCACAAAAGACAGAATTCTTTATTTTATGGCTGAATCAAATAAAAACATCAATTCTCATTTTAACATAATAAACAAATCTGTTAAAGAAATTTTAAATGTTTTATCTAAAGGAGCTAAAGAGGAAATTATAACTGCTTTAGAAAATGTTATTTCAGATTTTAATAAAAACCTGACAGAGCAGTTTGGAGACAATTTTAAACAACTGAACAAGTCTGTAAAAAATATGATTGTCTGGCAGGAAACCTACAAGGTGACTATAGAGCAAGCAGAAAAAAACCTTCAAGTGATACTAACAACCCTGGAAATGAATGCAGAACACTCCATAAAATTAATCACAAATTTTGAAAAAATATCTAAAACAAGCCAAGATTTATCAAGCATTATCCAAACGAACGAAAATCAAATAAAAAACCTTGAAACTCACCTAAATAGTTTAAAAAAGATTGGTGATAAGGCTCAACTGATAGTATCTTCAATCGATGATTTCTCAAATAAAATACAAAACTCTTTATCAGGACAATCCAAAGGGCTGGAAAGGTTGAACGATAGTCTTATTAAACAACTTGAAACTTCTTTAGGCAAATTAAACGAAGCTTTAACTGGTTTGACCAATAAGTTTAGAAATGATTATGAAGGTTATTTAAAAGAGTTTGCTCAACTCTTGAAACAACTGCCACCTCATAAATAAAAATGTCTGTTCGTCTGACTCAATTTGAAGAACTGATTTCCTCTATAAAAAAATATGGGGTCTCTGATTTTTCAAAAACAGATATTCAAAAAGAAATTGAACAGTTTAAAGAAGGAAAAGGCCTGGACTCAGATCTTTCAGATGTATTTCATACAAATAAAGAAGAGTTGTTTACTGTTTTAAAAGATGGTTCTATAAGAAAAACAGTTATTCATATAGTAGATATTTCGAATTGGAAGGAAGATTATCGGGGGAAGCATCCAAAGTTTCATATTTATAATTGTAGAACAATAAAGGAAATGAAACAAAACAAAAGAGGACATAGATATAAAGTATCTGGAAGAAAAGATGGAAAGTTTTTTTTAATCAAAGATGATAAAAAGTGGTATGAATCTCTTGAGATATGTGGCAACTGTCTTACAACTTTTAATTTGAATTTCAAAACTAATAAAACCAAACAAAGTTTTAAAATTAAAACTTATATTGAAAAGAGTTTTCAAGATGATGCCCCTAAAATAAACGCAGAATTAGATATTTGTTCTTTTCCCAACCGATATTCAGAAAACTGGTCTGAAATATCAAAAAAACGAAAAGAGCAAGAAAATTACAAATGTGAAAAATGTCGTATAGACCTCTCAAAACACAAAAAATTCCTTCATACACATCATGTAGATGGAAATAAAACAAATAATACTAAAGAGAACCTGAAAGTCCTTTGTATTGAATGCCATGCAAAAGAGTTCAATCATTCTCATATTAAAGAGACCTCAGAATATAAGGAGTTTATCAAGAAAAAGAAGGAAGATGACCTATGAAATCTACAAAAGAATGGATAAGCATTTCAGATATGATGACAGGGCTTATGATGATTTTTTTATTTATTTCTGTGGTTTATATTGAACAATCCCTTAAAGATGTTGAATTTATTGATAAAAGTTATAAGGATTATGTCAAAATTAAAAATTTAATTTATCAAAGTCTTCATGATGAATTTGAAAGAGATTTAAAAGAATGGAATGCAAAATTGATAAAAGATTCTCTTATTATTAGATTTTTATCTCCTCAAATTATGTTTGATCATGGGAAAATTGCTATTAAGTCAGAATTTCAGAAAATTTTATCAAACTTTTGCCCTCGTTATTTTAAGTTGCTATATGAATTTAAAGAAGATGTTGATGAAATCCGCATTGAAGGTCATACCTCAAATGAATGGATAGGCTTGCCACCTCAGAAAGCATATTTTAAAAATATGGAACTTTCACAAGGACGAACAAGGTCAGTGCTACAGTATTGCATCAATAAAGAAAAATCAGATTCAAAGATAAGGGAATGGGCCATTAAACATTTAACAGCAAATGGGTTGTCTTCCAGCCGACCATTATGTGAAGAAAATACCATTCATTGTAGGGTTAAAAACAGGAGAGTTGATTTTCGCATTCAGATAAAACCCATAATAGATTCTTTGTCTAAAAAATAAGACTTTGAGGAGGATGAACAACAGATCAAAACAAAAAAACTGTTGAGCTGTCTTCCTGATAAGCTTTTATAATTGGAATTTTTTTTAGATTGACCTTAAGCTACAGCTCTAAGGATGGGTATATTTATCCTCTTTCTATCAAGCTGTTTAATATTTTCCGTAAATAATCATAAGGGAAGTCAGTAATGCAATCACAGCGAAGTCTGCTGTTCCTGCCCTCTAAGGTAGAAAAATAGGCCACCCCACCTTTAGAATCAAAAAGAATTAGCACCCCCTTTCCTTTTTGGAGATTGCAGTCCAAGGCAATTTCACGGTCTTCAGTGGGATATATATAATATTCATAATCTGGAAAATTTTTATATACAAAATTTAAAATATGCTTAGCATTTTCCTTTGCTTGGTCAGAAACAGTGCTAAAACCTTCCTCTTCGCATTCATGATTCAGACTTTCTATAGAGCTGTGTAATTTTTTTAAAGTTTCATTTCTCATTTTAGTTTGGTTCATAGGTATTTTAAGAAGCTTTTTTCTTAAGCTCTAACATTTTTTGACTCATGTAATTATAAATTAGGACAAGGTTTGTTTTTAAAAATTCCTTTTGTTTCAAATAAGTAGCAGGATCATATATGTCATTAAAATTTAAAATTATTGAAAGTTGGGCAGAAGTCAAAATTTCTCCTTCTTGTTCCTTAGTTTCCTCATAAATTTTAAAAGATTTTGGAAATTCAGGATCCGCTTTCATCAATTCAAAAAGTTTCCAGTCCTCTTCTTTTTCTTTGGCTTGCCAGAATATTCCCACACGAGGATTGTCAACAGCCCGGAAAACTGTAATCTTACTGAAAGATTTTGAAGGGGTGGCATGTATTGCATTATTAACAGAGTGCTTTAAATAAAAATCGGGATGTTCTTTTTTCATCTCATCTAAAAACTGATTAAAAAATTCTTTATTTTTCTCTCTTCTCATTTTTTTATCAATTTTTATTATTTTTTTTTTGAAGTTATCCGCCGGTTTTTGTTTTTTTATATCTTCTATTTTATTTTTGTCGTTGATAAGAATAGAGGAAACATCAACTTGCAATAAATCTTTTAGTTCATTTAAAAACCAATTCCATCTTTTTTCCATAGCATTTTTATCCCATTTTTCTATATTTCCTTCATTTACATCCTGAGCTATCTTTTGGCTAATCATGAACCTTGTCACTCCTTTTTTACTATTATTATATTTACCTTTACCATTATAAATATTAAGTTTAGTTTTAAATGGGTTGTTGCTGGCGGAAACATTTTTGCTACCTCCTAATAATGTCAAATTCCCTATAGAATTTAGATAGTTATTTGCTGTATCTTCTTCAATATGCTCCCATCCTGAAATTTTTTTATATTGAATGGGTAAAACATGCTCTAAATGAATTTTGCTGTTTAAAGGAATAAAGTCTTTATCCTCATTGTCTGTTTGATTGTATTCTATCATCATTAAAACAGGTCTAATCCAACGAGGCTTTGCAGAATTTGATTTTAAGTTGGACAGAATAAGTTGAAAAATATTATCCTCTTCTAATTTTTTATTTAGTTCCTCTTTAATAAAAGAAAGGGGCTTTCCCTCTTTGATAAATTTTATAAGATTAAACGAAGCTTGTTTAATTGTGTTAACAGTTTTTCCCGCAATCCAGTTGAGATAATAAAATCTTCTCAATTCAAATAGAAGTTCTTTGTATTCTGAAAAATCATGTTTTAAAGCAGTTATCATTACAGCTTTCCAGTGATATTTCCATCTCAAATACCATAAACTATTTATAATTTTATTATTTGAATTGGATATGTGTTTTTCATATAAACTGCAAAAGTTTTTAAAATCATTTATAACTTCGTTTGAATCTTTATTTTTAGAAAAACCTTCAACTTCTTCATAGTTATTCCTTTTAGGATTAGAGGCAAGATTATAATAGACATATAAAGTGAACATATCATCAATATTTGTGTCACAATCAAAACTTTCTATTATATTGTTGGCTTTATCCCAATCTGCAATAAATTGTTTATGTTTGTTCTCTGGAAGTCTTGAAATTAAAGCACTTTTTATTAAGTCAGAAGGTTCTAAATTTTTACCTCTATCATTTAATACTTGAAATAATTTTATAGCAAAAGATCTGTCTTTGCATGTGATTTTTATCATTTTTACATGATTTCCAATATAATTTAGTAATTTGCCTGTTTCTTCTTCCCCCATCTCACATAACTTTTCTCTAAAAAAATCAGAAACCTGTATAAATCTATCTCTTACATGTCCTTGATCTCTGTTTTTTTGTTGTGTTTTATTTGTAGCCCCTTCTTTCAAAATACATGTTTCAAAATCATTTTGATGGGAGGCATGAGTAAATAATTTTAATCTTTTCCTGTCATCTGTATCACAAATAAAACCTTTAATTCTATTGATTCTAATAACTCCTGGATATTTATTGATGTCAATTTTTGAATTGATCTTTGGATAGATGTCTCTAATTACACAAAAAAGAATCATAAGGGTTGTAAGCCTTTGTTGGCCATCCACTATGTCTTGATAACTGTTATCCTTAGAAATAGTAATAATAGAACCTAAAAAGTAATTTTGATTTTCTTCTTGTTCTATCCAAGCTGTATATAAGTCATCCCAAAGTTGCTCCACTTCTTCTTCTCCCCAACTGTAAGGTCGTTGGTATATGGGGACTTCAAATAAGGAATCAGGCGAGCTAAATAGATTTTTTATGCTTAAACTTTCTGGTTTAAAAATGTCTTCCATTGATTCCTCCTAATGTGTGTTTTAGAGATTTTTTTAAACTAATTTATCTATCGGTTGGTTTTGTAAAAAACTTTAAGCTATTTTATAAAAAACCAGACAAGGCTTGAAAAATAAGGCTTTGAGAGGGATGTCCTTGACTCCCTCCTGCCCTCTGTTTTCAAAATGGCAAGGTTTTTTGGATTCCCGCTGTTGCAAGAGCCAACAAGTCCGGGGGAATTTTTAGCAAGCTCACAAAGCGGGCTTGAAAAATAAGGCTTTAACAAGTGGAAAAGCTTAACCATTTTGATTAAAAAAATAGGGAAGGCTTATCCATAAAAATTGGTGCCCGCGGAGGGAGTCGAACCCCCACGCCTAAAAAGGCACTGGATCCTAAGTCCAGCACGTCTGCCAGTTCCGCCACGCGGGCTTAAACCATTTCAACACTTTATCTATACTGATTTTATTTGAAAATTCCTACTTTTTCTACTCTGTTTTGACCGGAAAATTCAACTGTGATCAGCATAATATCAAACATAGCTTAAAATGTCATGAACCCATATAAAAACCAGCCTATCAAAATGCACTTCAGCTGGTTTTATTTCAAGTTTTTGATTTCCTGTTCAATGAGTTTTCGATAAGCTAAAGGGTTGAGCAAAGAGACCAAATCCCCCTCCTTAGTGATCTCTACCCGAATCAGCCAACCTTCGTCCATAGGCCGATCGCTAATGAGACTGGGGCTGAGAGAATTATTTATCTCCACAACTTCGCCGGAGACTGGCATATAAATATCACTGACACTTTTATTGCTTTCCACCCAACCAAAAGCTTGAGCTTTTTCAAAAAACTGGCCTTTTTGAGGCAGTTTCCAGCTGACAATTTCCCCTAAGCTATCTTGAGCATAATAGGTAATCCCCACAGTGATGGAGTTTTTATCGTCCATACAGATCCACTCATGGGTTGCTGTGTAGTAGTAGTTGTCCTCCGGTATGATGAGCCGGCGAGGGGTTTCACTCATGTTCTACTCCTTTTAATTAAAGTGTAAATCTATTTACTGCTTTTGTGTCATTTTTTCCAACAATATGTCAACCTTTATGCGAAATTTTTAAAAGAAGCTTTTTTATAAAAAGTGTCTCAAAATAAGACAGTTTTAAAAAAAGCCTATAGTATATCAGCCTTTTTCAAAAAAAGAGCGACCATACAAGCGGGGGAAGGGGATGGCCTCCCGGACATGATCTAAAGCACAAAGCCAACTGACCAACCTCTCTAAACCCAAACCAAAACCAGAATGCGGGAAACTGCCATAGCGTCTTAAATCCAAATACCAATCCAAGTGTTTTTCATCCAGGCCAAAAGTTTTTATGTTTTGTTTTAAAAGCTCCAAGTCATCCTCCCTTTGACTGCCCCCAATAAGCTCTCCGCAAGATTCTGTGCCTAAAAGATCAAAACTTAAGGACAGCTGAGGATCTTCAGGATCTTCTTTCATATAAAAAGCCTTAATGTTTTTAGGGTAGTGATGGACAAAAACCGGGCGATCAAACTCTTGGCTCAAAATGCTTTCGTCTGCCCCGCCAAAGTCTTTTCCAGGGAGAAAATCCGGGTTTTTAGCTTTTAAAATCTCACAAGCCGACTGATAACTTATTTTAGGAAATGGAGCTTTAATTTTTTTTAAACCGCTAAGATCCCTACCTAAAACTTCAAACTGGCTTTTGCAAGAAGAAATGGTTTTTTGAACAACAAACTCTATCAAATTTTCTGCTATAGACATGGCCTCTTGATAGGTGCAAAAAGCCATTTCTGGTTCTATCATCCAAAACTCCAACAGGTGGCGCCGGGTGCTGGATTTTTCCGCCCGAAAGGTAGGGCCGAAGGAATAAACTCGGCTAAAAGCAGGCACCGTCGCCTCAGCATGCAACTGCCCACTTTGGCTTAAAAAAACATCTTCCTCCTCAAAAAACCGGACAGAAAACAAAGAGGAAGTCCCCTCACTGCTTGTGGGCATAAGGATAGGGGTATCTATTTGAACAAAATTCTCTTTTTGGAAAAAACGATGAATATTTTGCCCTACCTTATTACGAATATAGAGTATGGCCCTTTGCCTTTTAGACCTCAACCAAAGATGCCTATGCTTTAAGAGAAAATCCACCCCATGAGATTTTTTGGCTATGGGGTAGTTGTGGCTATGAGATAAAATTTTGAGATAGCGAGCCTCTATCTCAAAACCTTGTTTCCATTTTTTAACTTTTCCCTCAACTTGAACTGAGCACTCTAAACTCACTTTAGAGAGATGGTTTAAACTCTCTTTTTCACTTGTTTTTTCAGAAAACACGCATTGAATTTCCCCCGTGCCATCCCTTAAAACCAAAAAAGAGATTTTCCCGCTGGATCGGAATTGGCAAAGCCAGCCCTTCAGCCGGACCTCCTTCCCCTCAAACTCAGCCAGATCTTTTATAAATATATTAGAAATCAAAAAAACCTCCCGCTTTCCTTTTTATATACCAACTCATCCTTTTCTTTCAATTTTTTAATCCATTTATCTAAAAATATTTTATTTTCATAAGCTTTTGACCAACAGGCACAACCTGATGAGGGGTGCAAAAAACCTCCTCCACTTGGCCCGACCCTTCCGCTTTAAAATCGTATTCTATCTTCATAGCCGACATTATCAAAAGGCTTTGCCCTTTTTTTATCATTTCATTTTTTTTGACATTGATCTTTTGGATTTGCCCCGGTAAAGCCGACTTGATAAGGCTTTGTTTTTTTAATCTCGCTTTTTCCGCCTTAGGAGCTGTTTTTTTGCTATTCCAAAGCCAAGTTCTCCCCTGGAAATGTATCCACAAAAACTGCCCGTCTTTTTGTGCATAAAATCTGTAGTTTTTGCCTTTCCATTCTCTGTCAAAAAAAATCATGGCTAACTCTTGTTGGGTTTGTAAAAATAAGACCAAGGGTTAAAAGAGGAAATCTTTTTTGTGTTATCAATAGGATGTTCCTCCAACTCTTTAAAAAAATCTTGAAGAAAGCCCTTAGGGAAAGGCAAAGCCTCCGCCCTCCATTTAGAAGAGTGCCAACTTTCCAAACTGTGAGTTTGGGCTTTATCAGCAATAAACTCTTCATGTGATAAAAGCCAATTTAAAAACGGAATATTTGTTTGAACTCCAAAAATAATTGTCTCTTCTAAAGCCTTTTTCATTTTTTCTATAGCCCTCACCCGCGAGTCATCCCAAACAATAATTTTGGCCATTAAAGAATCATAGAGAGCAGAGATCAGATCCCCAGTTTGATAAGCTGTATCCCCCCGGACAGCTCTTCCTTGGGGCCACTGGCAAAACAATAAAGGCCCAGCAGAAGGTAAAAAATTTTGATGAGGATCTTCAGCACATATCCGGCACTGGAGACTGTATCCCTTGGGTTTCATATCATTATTCCAAAAAGCAGGTTGCCCCATAGCAGTTAAAATTTGTGCCCTTACTAAATCCACACCATAAATCATTTCTGTCACTGTGTGCTCCACCTGTAATCTTGTATTTATTTCCATAAAATAAAATTTTTCATCCTGAACTAAAAATTCTACAGTTCCTGCTGACCGATAATCTAAAGAGAGGCATAGAGCACGGCAAGCCTCTTCCATTTCTCGCTTTATTTTTTGAGATAAGCCTGAGGGGGCAGTCTCAATAACTTTTTGACGCCTCCTTTGCAAAGAGCAATCCCTATCGCCTAAAATAAAAAATTCTTTATCAGCTGAAACAAAAAATTGAACTTCAATATGTTTTGCTTGAGATAAATATTTTTCCAAAAAAACATCTTCACTGCCAAAATTCTGCAAAGCGGACAAACGGGCTAAGGGCAGGGCTTGTTTTAATTCTTTTTCGTTATGAACCAAGCTTAAAGCTCGCCCTCCTCCGCCACAAACCGCTTTAATCAGGACGGGGTAAGACATCTCCTTTGCTTTTTGAACAAAAAACTCCTCTGAGTGAGAATCACCTGTGGCCGGGAGAGTAGGCACACCCACTTTTTCTGCCAGTTTTTTGCTGGAAATTTTATTCCCTAAAAGCGAAATGGCCCCTGCAGGAGGACCAATAAAAATAAGACCCTTGTTTTCACACTGCCGGGCCAACTCCGAATTTTCAGACAAAAAACCATAGCCGGGATGAAGGGCCTCTGCCCCAGAGGACAAAGCTCCATTGATATTCTTTTCAATACTTAAATAAGACTCAGTAGGGTCTGAAGGGCCGATGCAAATTCGCTCATCTGCTAAGCGAAACGCTTCGTTTTGCCTGTCCCCGGCAGAATAAAGTAAAACCGTTTGCAAGCCCATCTCCCGGCAAACCCCAAGGATTCTTTTAGCGATTTCCCCTCGGTTAGCCACAGCTACTTTTTTAATTACAGCCATATTTTTTAAAAGTGTTTTACCTCATTCTCAAAAGCCAATTCTTTTTTTAGACTTGACAGACTTATGCAAAAATTAAACATCTCAAATTTTTTTCCGGGATTTTAAAAATCGAGTTATTCGTTTAGAAACCTCTGGGCTTTTTCTCCTCTCCGCCAGAGCTTGAACAGTGTATTCCCTCATCTCCGATTCAGAAAGCCCTGGCAAAACTGAAAAAAGTTTTTTAGTTTGTTTCAAAGCGATCTTGTCATTATTTAAAATCTGATCAATAGTTTTATTTAAATAGCTATCACATTCTTTTTTATCTCCCACAAAGTGAATCAAACCTAAGTTTTTAGCCTCCTCCGCTTTAAAAACTCTGGCCGACAGCATAAGCTCCCTCCCTGCGGAAAAAGGCATTTTTTTAAAAACAAAAGGGGCAATCAGTGCGGGCACAAGGGCCAACTTCAACTCACTAAAACAAAACTGAGAGTCTTTATGGGCCAAAGCTATGTCACAAAGTGCGATTAAGCCTAACCCTCCTCCAAAAACAGAACCTTGTATTTCCCCAATCACAGGAAAGGGGAAAGCCGAAAGAGTATAAAACATTTTAGCCAGTAAATTGACTTGATTGATATTTTCCAAATCAGAGCTTTCTTGAGAGAGAACCATCCAACGCAGATCTCCTCCAGCACAAAAATGCCCTCCCTTACCAGACAAAAGCAGTAAATGAATATGAGGGTCCTGGCTTAAAGCCTCTAAGTGAGCTGTTAAAGATTGAATGGCCTCTAAGGATAAAATATTTCTTTTTTCTGGAAGATTCAGTTGCAGATGGCAAACTCGGCCTTCTTTTAATTTATGAACAAGAACTGTAGGCATATATTGGTTTTGCTTGAAAATTCCCGCCTTATCAAGTTATTTTTACTGGCTTATGTTAAAATAGATAAAAGTGGCAGGGCTATTTCCATAGAAATTAAATTGTGGGCCTGCCAAAAAAGCCGGAGGCTTACATTCTATAAACTGCTTTTTGCCTTAGAGTTCCGGGAGTTTTGCCAGCAAGGTTTAAGCCCATAGCCAAAACTTTTCTGGTGTCTAAAGGATCAATCAAGCCATCATCCCAAAGCCGAGCTGTGGCAAAATAAGGACAGCTTTCTTTTTCATATTTTTCCAAAATGGGCTTTTTAACTTCTTCCTCTTTGGCCCCTGTTCCTTTCTTTAATGCCCACAGAACACTGCTGGCCTGCTCTCCCCCCATTACAGAGATATGGGCTGAAGGCCAGATCCACAAAAACCGAGGCTGATAAGCCCTCCCACACAAACCATAGTTGCCTGCACCAAAAGAACCTCCCACAATCACAGTGAATTTAGGCACTCTAACCAAACTCACTGCTGTCACCATTTTAGCTCCGTCTTTAGCAATCCCCCGCTCTTCATACTCCTTACCCACCATAAAGCCCGTAATGTTTTGAAAAAAAACCAAAGGGATGCCCCGTTGATCACAAAGATCGATAAAATGGCAGGCTTTTAAAGCACTTTCAGAAAATAAAACCCCATTATTAGCCACAATGCCAACTAAAGAACCGCAAATATAAGCCCAGCCGGTCAAGAGGCTTTGGCCATACTCTGGTTTAAACTCATCTATCTCACTGCCATCTAAAATGAAAGCCAAAATGTTTTTCATATTCACTGGTTTTTTTAAAGAAGGAGGCATCATCCCATAAAGATTTTTTAAAGGATAAAGAGGTTCACGAAGGGGCTTTCCATTATTTTTGTCCTGGAGGCTGGCACCTAAGCGAGAAATGATTTGCCGAGCTTTTTGCAAAGCCTTTTCTTCCGTTAAAGAGAGATGATCACAAACTCCAGAAGTTCTACAGTGGAGGGAAGCCCCGCCCAAGTCCTCAGCACTGACTTTTTCCCCCGTAGCGGCCTCCACTAAAGGGGGGCCTCCTAAAAAAACAGTTCCCTGATTTTGAACGATTATATTTTCGTCTGACATAGCGGGCACATAAGCTCCGCCAGCAGTGCAACTCCCTAACACAACAGAAATTTGAGGGCAGGCTTTAGCAGAGAGCTGAGCTTGATTGTAAAAAATTCTTCCAAAATGATCCTTATCGGGAAAAACCTCTGCCTGCAAAGGCAAAAAAGCCCCTCCACTATCTACTAAATAAATGCAGGGTAAGTGGTTTTCTAAAGCTATTTCCTGTGCTCGTAAATGTTTTTTAACAGTTAAGGGGTAATAAGCTCCCCCTTTCACTGCCGGGTTGTTGGCCACAATCACGCATTTTCGGCCGGACACCTGAGCCACACCAGTAATTATACCCGCAGAGTTTTTCCCATAAACTTTATAGCCGGCCAAAGGGGAAAATTCTAAAAATTCGGTTTGAGGGTCTTTTAAAAGCTCAATCCTTTTTCGAACAGGAAGTTTTTTACCAACAGACTGATACCCCTCTGAGAAAACCTCCTCTGAGCTTTTATGAAACTTTGCCACACGGGCCAACATAGCCGATCGGTTAGTTTTAAATTCCTCTGAATTGAAATCTATTAAAGGTTCTAAAATCATTTTTTAACTCTTAGGCTCTGTTTTGAATTTTCATAGAATAAGCCAGCTCCTGTTCAAACAGGGAGCTTTTTTGCCCTCTTTATTAAAATAGAGAAAATAGGATGAGGTCAATTCAAAAATTTTTTAAAACTCAGCCACTTTTGAACTAACTTTTTCACGGAGGGCTTTTTAAAGGCTTTGACACAGGGCGAATTTTCTTTTTTAAATCAAATGTGATCGAGTATAAGTTAAAAAGGAGCTTTTATGGATTTTGTCAGTTTTGATTTAGAGACTACAGGCACCTTAAGTCATGCCGATCAGATTGTGGAATTAGGGGCTGTGCGGTTTGAAAACGGCGAGCTGAAAGAATCCTACCAACAACTGGTTTCTATTGATATTCCCATTCCCGAACAGGCTTCTGCCGTCAACGGGATTACAGATGAGATGCTTAAAGGGCAACCTCCTATTAAAGAAGTTTTGCCTTCTTTCGCTCAATTTTGCGGGAATAGTCTTTTAGTGGCTCACAATGCCCCTTTTGATTTTCAATTTCTCCGTCGGGCGATCGAAGAGCAGGAAGCCCCCGCCCCTACAGGATCGGTTTTAGATACTTGCCAACTGGCCAGAAAGAGCTTTCCCGGTTTAGCCAATTACAAACTCTCAACCCTTTGTCGTTATCTTAAAATTAAAGGGAGTGGTTTTCACAGGGCGAAAAATGATGCCCTTCACTGTGGCTATCTTTTCACGCATATTTTAAAAAAGAACTCTCTCTCCACAAATGATGTTCAAGAGCTTATTCGGCTTTCCGGTCGGCAGGCTTTGAAGTTTCCTTATTCTCAAACAGCGGGGCAAATGGCCTTTTTTTGAACCTTTATTTTTCAAGCTATGTATGATTATGACCTTTTTGTGATAGGCGGAGGCTCTGGGGGTATCCGTTCTGCACGATGGTCCTCTATCTTAGGGGCTAAGGTCGCTTTGTGTGAAAAGGATCGCTTAGGCGGGACTTGTGTCATCAGAGGCTGTATCCCTAAAAAGCTCATGCTGTATGCTTCCTCATTCAAAAAAGATTTTGAAGTGGCTCAAAGTTATGGCTGGGAACTGAAGGAAAGCCCAAAACTGAATTGGTCTCAATTCTACAGTGCAAGAGATAGGGAAATTCGCCGGTTAGAAAACATCTACAGGCAAATTTTAAAAAAGCATAATGTGGATTATATTCCCGGTTCAGGGGTTTTAAAAGGGCCTCATACTGTGGAGGTTCAAGGGAAAACCTATACTGCTCGATATATTCTGATTGCTGTTGGGGGCCGACCCCACAAATTACCAGTGAAAGGGGCTGAGCTTTGCATTACTTCGGATGAGCTTTTTTTACTAAAAAAGCTTCCTCAATCTCTGTTAGTTTTAGGGGCAGGCTATATTGGTTTGGAGTTTGCCGGTATTTTTAAAGGATTAGGCTCAGATACAGCTGTAATGTTTAGAAAACAGCTTGTTTTGTCTGGTTTTGATAAAGATATAAGAAAAAATCTTCAAAAAGAGATGGCTCAAAAAAATATTAAAATGCTGGCCCATCGCACTCCTATATTGATAGAAAAAAAAGGCCAAAGCCTTTATGTGACTGATAGCAAAGGAGATATTTGGTCCGGAGATCAGGTTTTAATGGCCACAGGCCGAAAAGCCAACACTGAGGGATTGGCTTTAGCTGATTTGGGCATTTCAACTGATTCTTCTCAAATTATTGTGAACAAAAAGTTTCAAACCTCTTGCCCTAATGTGTTGGCCATAGGGGACTGTGCCCATCGGCCTTATGATTTAACCCCTGTAGCCTTAAATGAGGGAATTTTTGTTAGTGAAAAATTATTTTCCGATAAAGCCAATAAAAAAAATGATGGTTTTAATTATGAAAATATCCCTTCTGCTATTTTTACTCAACCAGAGGTGGGGACAGTGGGCTTGAGTGAGGAACAGGCCTTGCAAAAAGGCTTTCAAATCAAAGTTTATGAAAGCCATTTCCGACCTTTAAAACTCACTTTGACCCCATTTCAAGAAAAGACTTACATGAAATTGATTGTTTGCCTTAAAACCGATCGGGTTTTAGGTTGCCATATTTTAGGCGACTCTGCTGGGGAGATTTTGCAAGGTTTTGCTGTGGCGGTTCAAAACCAATTAAAAAAATCGGATTGGGACAAAACCATAGGCATTCATCCCACCAGTGCTGAAGAGTTCGTCACAATGAGAGAGGCCCGCCCTTGAAGCCCACTCACCGGACAAAGATCCTCCTCACTCTTATTTTAAAAGGCTTTGTTTTAGGGACTTCCATTATGCTCCCTGGCATTTCCGGCGGAACTATGGCCTTTGTTTTGGGCATTTACAAAAAGCTTATTTTTGAGATTTCTAAAACTGGGCCTAAGCATTTCAAAAGCATTAGGCCCTACTTGTTGTTTAAAAAAAAGCCAAAAAGCCCTTTTTTTTGGAATAACTATGACTGGGCTTTTTTAAGCCCTTTATTGTTGGGGCTTTTATTGGCAGTTTTCCTTTTTGTGGCCCTGGCTCCAGAGCTTATTGAGCGATGGGCTTTGCCATTTTATTCTGCTCTGGTGGGTTTGGTTTTGGCCAGCCTCTTTAAACCTTTTAGGGAAATGAAAAAGACCCGCCGGACCCTCACTTTGTTTTGTATGTTCTTCCTGCTTAGTGGTGGAGTTTTTGTTTTTGGGGAAAATCTTTTTTCTTTTCCTGCCAAAAACCCTTCCCCTTTTCTTTTTTTCCCCGCCGGTTTTGTGGTGGCGGGCACTTTGATTATTCCTGGGCTTTCCGGATCTTATATTCTGCTCATTTTGGGTTTGTATGAAAAAACACTTTTAGCTTTAAAGGCAGGAGATCTCCCTATTATTTTTTGTTTTTTTGTGGGAGCACTGTTAGGGATCTTTTTTATGGCCCGGTGGATGAATTATTTTTTGAAAAATCATTTTGATGAGACTATGGCTTTTGTCTCCGCCTTGCTTTTAACCAGTCTTTATGCCATTTACCCCTTATCTAAAACGGAACCTAAAACGGATTTTTTTGTTCTTTCAGAAGAAAAGCTGATTTTTATTTTTTATGCCACATCTGCTTTTTTTGGCTTTTTGGCTTTAAACTATTTTTCTGAAAAAAAGAAAAGCTGAAAAACAACCCTCCCTTTAATACCCAGGACTAAACTATTTTCATCAGTCACAAATTAAATATTTCCTGCCACAACCGTCACTGAACTTAAAGTGTTATGGCGGGTATATCTAATCGGTGGTTTTTAGAATGAAAATCATATAAAGCTCCTATCAAATTATCCACTTCCTGTTTTGTGTTATTAGGGGAAAAAGAAACTCTAATGCAGGATCTTGCATATCCCCTTGGATCATACAAAGGATCATCTAAAGTTTCTAATCTTGCTAAGTTTGTAAGAACATGGGAAGGCTCAGGGGATCCGGCATTGCAAGCTGATCCAGTAGAAACACATATCCCTCTTTGAGCTAAAAACAGTAAAACGGCTTGATTGCTTATACCGGGACCACAATAAAGATTGGTAGTGTTTGGCAAGCGATTAGCCCCCTGGCAATTAATTTTAAAAGGAGTTAAATGGGTTTTATGGGCGGAGAGCGTTGTTTCATCTTCTTTTTTGCCCAATAAAGAATTTTCAAAATAATTTCTTAATTTTCTGATAAATTCCCATTTTGAAAAATCAATATCTTGAACAGCTAATTTTAAAGAGTAAATGGCTGGGAAATTATAAGTCCCCGGCCTAAAACCTTGCTCTTGCCCTCCGCCCTGCATTAAAGGGGCAAAGGCTTTTTTAGCATAAAGCAGGCCAATGCCCTTCATAGCTCCCACTTTATGGCCTGAGAAACTGGCAAAATCCACATCCTCTAAATCTATAAAAATTTTTCCAAGGGATTGAGCCATGTCTATATGAACAAGGCATTTATATTTTCTGGCAATTTTGCTTATTTCCTGAATATTGTTGATTACCCCAGTTTCATTATTAGCACTCAGAAAGGAAAGCAAAGAACAAGGGTTTTGAGAACAAATTTTCTCCAAACTGTTAAGATCCATCTCCCCTTGGCTATTATGTCCTACCCAATGAATTTTGGTTTGTGGATCGTGCCCCCCTCCACTATACTTTTCACTTTTAATTTTTTGGTAAAAGCTCCTGTTTTGAGATAAATATTCCAATCTTTTTAAGCTTGCATGGTGTTCTAAGGGGGAAGTGATAAAACCGGATAGCTGGTTCAATCTCAATGTTTCCGGTGATAAGATGGTGTTAATGGATTCTGTTCCACCACTTGTGAAAAACATATTTTTAGGAGAACAGTTCAAATGCTCTGCAATAGCTTTTCGGCATTCCTTAAGCCTTTGATCCAAAACTTGTGCTTGTGGATAAACAGAGGAAGGGTTTTGCCAATCCTCCAATATATTTGCCTGCAAATACTCCCTCACCAAAGGGGAATAAGGAGCTGTGGAATTATAATCAAAATAAATCATTCTCTCCAACCCAACCAATCCTCAGCCAATGTCTTCCAAACAAATTCAGATAGAATTTTTGATCGATCTTCTATCTCTTCTTGCTTAAACTGATTACAATGGGCAATATGCTTTATTAGGGGAAGGTAGGGATATTTATCTTCGTTTTCTGTTGAGCAAAATTTTTTGTATTGTTTAAGTTTTTCTGAGAAAGGCTTATCTCCTACAGAGGAATTTAATTTTTGAGGCAAAAGAGTAAGATTGCCTAAAGTATGAATATGACTAAAGAATGTTCTATTAGTCTTAGGGATTATATGTTCTATGGTTTTATAATCTTCATCTTTCCAATAATGTAATTTTAGAATGTCTATCCCCTTGCTTTTTTGCAAAAGTTTTGTGTTAGAATTAAAATGTAATTTATTATAAGCTATGAAAAGCAAAAACTTAGAGAGTTTTTGATTTTTATATACAGTGCTTATTTTTAATTTTTTCAACCATGTATCTTTAGCTTCCTCAATATTAATACTACTGGATGGTTTAGATGATAATTTTTTTAGAAAAAGCTCCTTTAACTTCTTATTCAGATTTTCAATACTATGATCCTCTTTTAGATCTAATGAAATATCTTTATAAGCTTTATCCACTCCAGAAGTGCCTCCATCAGAAAATGCACGCCAAAGGCTGGAAAAGGCTGTGCAAACTTTTACACACTTGCCCAAGGATTCTCTTTGGTTTTTATGAAAGCGGATCATTATAGGCAAAACGCGATCATGTGTTAACTCTGATAAAAAATGAAAACAGACTCGCTCGTCATCTTTTTTCAGCAATTTTTTTATAGAGTCCGGATCCAGCCAAAATTGGGAATAAAACTCATCAACAGTTTTAATATCTTCTACCAGTTGAGAGGCTGTTTTTGAATCTAAAACCTCTTTTAAATAGCCTCTTTGATCTTTAAATTTTCTGTCCGATAGGGTGTAGCTATCTTCTTTAAAATCCCCTCTGTAAAGAGGAAGGTAAAGAAGGAGTTTTCCTGTATGGCTGATAATTTTTTTTCTCTGAAAAGTATATTTTTTTATGATATCTTTTTGTATCTCATCAATGGTTTTTGATAATTTTGGATCAATCTTATACAGTTCTGATTTTAAAACCTCAAAAGCAGTCAAAGGTTGACCTGTTGTGTTTAATGTATTGAACAGGTTAATGGCAAAATCTTCTGAATTTTGCCCTGTAATGTTGATCAAACAAAATTTAATTTGATTTAAAATTTGATCTAAAAAACTTAGAGTTTCATCAATGTATTTATTTAAAAACTTCTCGTCAGCTGGATCTGGCCATTCCTTTTGAAAGGGAACTATAGAATGCTCATATATTTCTTTTATTTTTTTGTCTAAATGATCTGGAAGATTCTCATAATCTTTGCCCTTTTTAATGAAATGGAGTATAGATTTTTCCTCACTATCATCAGACTGTTCTCTTGTTAAACTTACAGTATCAATTATTTTTGACAGTTCCTCTTTTTTAGATTCCAGTTCAGTTTCCTTTTTTATTTGCTCTTTTGATTGGTTCCCCTTTCCCTCTAATTCTTTGAGAAGATGTTTTAACTCAATTAAAATAACCTTCAATATAAGAAGAAATGAAGAGAGCCTTTGTTGTCCGTCAATAATATAGTATTCCTCTTGTCCATAAGTAGCATTGCTTTTTTGAGATAAAATTATGGATCCAAAAAAGTAAAGGTTCTCTTCATTTTCTCTTGCTGTTTTAATTGTTTCAAATATCTCTTTTATATCTTCAGTTTTCCAAGAATAAGGTCGCTGATAAGAGGGGATAATAAGCTTTCTTTTTAAAATATCTTCCAATTTTGCCAGATCCAGCTTATTATCAGCTCCTTCTAAAACTTGAACTTTTAGTTTTTCAGACATTTTTTAATCTCCTTATTGGTTTTAAATAAGCTCCTATAAAATAGACGATATATCAGCTATCTTTATGCTGTCAAGACTGGAAATTAGGAAAAGCTATTTTTTTAATCCTCTCATTGGCATAAGCAAAATTCCTGTGGTGAGGCTTTTCTGAGAGAAGATGTGGATTCCTTTTTGCAGTGGAATAAAAAAGTCTGAGGGACTTTTTGGCAGGCTGAGCGGGTATTTCAAAAGTTTTTTCACAGGTTAAAAATGGCTTCTTTTTTTAAATAATCCAATTCTTTATTCTGAATTTGACTGAGTTTAATAATTCGTTTTGTTTTCTCAGCAATTTTGTTTTGAACATTTTTTTTAGGAATAGGGATAATAATATTTCCTAAATTGGTTAAAGATATACAAGGAATAGCATGGCCTGTCATCATCCGGCGAACTTGTTTTATAAAAATTCCTGTTTTAAAAAACGCTAAAAGGTAATATTTGTTTATGTTTTTTGTATTTCTCAATACTGCAAAACCGTTGGAACATATAGCCCCATTATAATCTTTTGTGACAATAGCCACAGCTTGCTTTTCTGTTCCTGTATTAGCTCCTGATACAGCCAACAAGATATCCCCCTCAATTATTTTATAAGAAGCTCTTGAAGGCAATTCCTTAGTGCATAGTTTTTGATGATTGGCAATTCTCATCCCATAGCGGTCTATGTCAGATATAGCTATATATTTAAGTTTATCTTGGTTGATTTTGGAAAAATCCTCTTTTTTCCGGACAATTTCCACAAAATTTGAAAGAATATTATTAGGATCCAAATGGCTAATCATCTCTAAGTCATTTAAAGAGTAATGTTCAGCATCCCACCTATCTTTAAGTAAAGAGTGTTTTAATTCCCAAGCAATAGATGACGCTCTCTTTCTTTTTTTGTTGTGAAATGCTTTTACTACTTGATCAATGTCACTGTTTATATTCTGTAAGATAGAAAAGTTGCCAGTTTTGATATTTTTTTTATTGTTCAAAAGAGGAACAGGTTGTTTATAATGTATATTTCCTTTAACATCATAACCAATATTTTTTATTTTTGAGAAAAATACATTCTTTTTTTGAAAGTTTTTTCTTAAAAAAATCAAAGAGGTTTTTACCCCTGTTCCAAAAGGCATAAAAGTTTCTTGTGGAAGAGATATGATTCCTATAACACTGGTTCGTGATTTTATCCAATGCCTGACAAAAGCTAAAGAAGAATTTTGCAACAAGCCATCCGGAACCACAATAGCCATTCGTCCCTCTGGCCTTAAAAGTTTTAAACACTTTTCAATAAACAAAATTTCTGGCGGTTGGTTATGCAAAACAGATTTGTTTGCACACCAAAGGTTCTTGCCGGAAAGCCTCCATTTTTTACCTAAGTCATATTTATTAAGGATGGATGGATCTACAACTTTTCCTCTCCGGCCAAAGGGTGGATTAGCAAGAGTAATATCAAATGAGCCATGTTGCTCTTCTATACTGAGAGAATTGGCACAAATGATATTGGATTCCCTCCCTCCTTCCATTTCAATCAGTAATTTAGCAGTTAAGGCCACATCAGGATTAAATTCAATACCATGAATATTATGTTTTATATAGTGAGACAGTTTCTTATTTGAAACTTGCCCACCAACATACTTAATAGCACTCAAGAGAAAGCCACCACTTCCACAAGCAGGATCAATTATCCTCTCGCCAAATCGAGGGTTAATTATATTAACAGCTAATTCCACAACAGGGGATGGGGTAAAAAACTCCCCCCTCTCTCCACGCTGATGGGAATGAATAAAGGTTTGAAACGCTTGACCAGATATATCTCCTACAGTTTTTTTTAAAGAAATAGATTGAAGGCGATCTATTATATAAGCTATAGTTTTTACACTAAGAAGAAGTCCCTCATTCCAAACATTCAACGAGGATCTTTCAGAAATCTTACAATATAATTTTTTAACTCTTTTCTTAAAGCTTTCGCATGAAATATCTAAAAAAATGTTTTTATATTCTTTTTCAGTAATTTGAAACAAACTATTTTCTGCCTTTTCAGAGTAAATTTTCATAAAAAGAATTTTTATTATTTCTCGAAAAGCTTTTTCTTTTAAAATTCCCTCATTAGCATAAATATAGTTATGACAGTCTTCAAGAGCAGATAAAATTATTGTTTTTTGACTTAATTTTTCTTTTTGAGAAAAATCAGATAGATTTTTTATTAGTGGCATTTGTTCCATTTTACCTTCTATTTCTTTATATTATTAAAATCATTATAACGATTATCTACTTGCATATCTTTTTCCAATATAGATTTTTTAGGATCAAGCCTTTTTAATACTGTGTCTAAATCAGGAATCCACTCTTCATCTAATGATAAATAAGCTCTCCCTTTTTTATCATTTAAAACAAAACCCATAATATAATTTTGTCTTAAATGATCGCTGTCTTTCTCAGATGAAGATAAATTATTTGGATTTGCAAATAAAAAATAATGTTTTGGATATTGAAGATAAATATCTACTGCTAAAAGGTTAAATTCATCAAAACAGGGTGTGGCTTGTCTTCTATATCCTCCACCAGATACTCCGGAAACAAAATGTGTTTCCAATACAGATATTTTTGATCTGATATAATTGACTCTCTCGGAAATAAGTTTATTTATTTCATCTTGAGATTTGTTCTTTAGTTTTGAAATAGAATGTGCTTTCTTTGTCCCGACTCCCTTTAAACTGTATCTTTTAACTTCTTCAAAGCTGTAAAGATTCTCAGAATAATTGCTGTAAAAATAAGGAAGGTGAGAGAGCATCCATTTCTCAACTTGGTCTTCAGAAGATTTTTTATTTTTTACCCAGGGAAGAAGGCTAGAATGCCTAACTAAAAAATCTTTTAGATTTTTTTTATTATATAATTTATGCCATATCTCTGCATTGGACTTGATTCCTTTAGCTTCAACAACATACCAACTTGACTGGTATTTAAAGTAAAAATCCCCTCGATGATTTCTATGTTTAGTACCTTCCCATTTTTCACGAATACGCAAAGTTTCAAGACCATGACTTTTTAGTTTTTTCCATAGCAGAATTTCAGTAATTGAACCCCCTACATACCCTTGAGCATTTGGACTCATCTTTAAAGCTTGGAAAAATACTTCCAAAGTCGTTTTAAAAACTTTCTCTATAAATTTTTTAAAAATTTCAACAGTTTTCATGTATTTTAAAAACCACTATGTGTCACAAATCGCATATCAAGCAGGCGTCCTCTTGATCGTCATCATTTACAACATCCTTAAAAACATCTGTAATGTGTTTCCCTTTTTGATTCCGTTGGGCCTTTTCCATACGAGTTTTATAGTTTTGTTTGATTTTTTCTTTGTTTTTTTCTACTTCTTCTAAAGGCATGCCTTCAACCCATGTAAAAGAGACATGGTCCCCTTTATAATTTTGCTTTTCATACCATTTGGCTTTTTCAAAAAGCTTGGGGTGTTTTTCCAACAGACCCACCCATTCAATTTTCCTCTGAAAAAAGCAAAAATAACAACCCGATCGGGATCTCCATTCATAATATTTTGGGAGGCCAATGCCCGATTCTTCTAAAATTTGATTTACCCCCTCCAAACCAATTCCCTCCTCTTTAAAAGGGTAGCGAGGCAAAATTGTGTTTTTTTGAGAAATATAACCCCCTCTCTGTTCATCCGCCCTTATCCCAATATAACTCTCTATAGGATCATTCCCGATATATTTTTCAAAAGATTTGATCTTCATTTCCAAAGTGCACCAGCGGGCTCTTGGGGAAGGTAAATAATCTGAATGTTGCTTTAATAAATAATCAAAATTTTTTTCACTATTCAACCGGACGATTTTTTGACCTAAAAAAGCTTCTAATTTATCTAAATATTGGTATGTTTCCGGTAGCTCACTCCCTGTGTCACAAAAAACATATTCTAAATTTTTAATTTTACTTTTAAGAAAAATAGCCAAAGCCGTAGAATCTTTACCTCCAGAAAGCGGGCAAACTTGCCGTCTTTTTTTATCATAATTAAAATGAGACATTTTAGACATTGGCATCTACCCCCTCATTATAGGTTTCGCTTTCCCTATTTTCCTCATCGTCTTTTTCTAAAGATTGTTTGTTCATTGCCTCTAAAACAGATAGAATGATTTTTCTTTTATCTATCTCATCAAAATTTTTGAGCTGGTTTTGTATCTCTTTAGTAGCAGAGTTAAGACCTCTATCTATACCGGAATAAGTGCTAAGCTTTATAAAAGTTTTTTTATTTTTCCCTTTATCTATAAAAGCCAATACAGTTTGTCCATTAAAATTGGGCTGAGCTATCTCACAAGCCAGTTCTATTTCTGTTGTAATCTTCTTTAAAGCAAATTTAAACTGAGAATAAGTTTTGCTGTTCCAATGCCGAGGGGAAGAACCCGTTAATACATCAGCTGAAGTTTCTAAAAAATACTGCTCATAATTAGAAGGATCAAAGTTTAAAACCCGGCCTATAAAATGATTAGTGCCAGAACTTAAAGGATAATCTTTTACCTGCTTAAGAGTATTTTGAACAAATTTAATCTTATTGGACGGTTTAAGGTTTTCTGTTGTTTCAGGTAGAGCATTTTCAGGCATAGTTTTTACAAAATCCAAATTAGACAAATTGAGTTTGTTGTTAATGAGTTTAGAGGAGTTGTTAAAACATTGCTTGGTTATGTAATTAGCAAAGCTTATAAGATCAAATTTTATTTTTAATAACAGCTTTTTATAAACTCCGTCAATTTCTTTTTTTGTTTGAGATATTTTTTTTAAAGTATCCTTGATTTCCGTATTTGTTGTTTGACTATTTATTTTTGACTTTTCAAAAGCTTTAGGGATTCCATCAAATAGAAGTTGATCAGGTTTTATAGAGGAGTCGATTTGAATAAGTAGTTTTCTCCCCGCCTTAGATAAATTTTGAGAAAGTTTTGTAGATTCCGGAACAGTTTTTCTCCATTTTAAAAGCCCTTCAATAACTCCTCTTATAGATGAATTTTTAGTGTTAAAAATACTACCTATTTCATCTAAAAAACTTTGTTGCTTGTTATCTATAGCCATGTAGTGAATAACAGTTTTTTTAGGATATTTCATCAACAGATCATAATGATCTCCGTCTAAATCTTTAACATAAGCCGAATCAAAATAATGATTGACTGGTTGTTTAAGGCATAAATCCGATAGAGCAATAAAGACAGGAATAGTTCCCAAACGAAAGCCAAAAGGGGGTGCAATAAGCAGATCTAAAAGTTTATCAACGGAGATTCCATTAGAATATTTATTTAGAATCGCCTTATATTCTTTAAAAAATCTATAAAAATCTGATTTTTTTGGAATTTCATAAATGCTTTGATTAGAGTTGTATTTAAAGTTAGAGAATCTACACATAGTATCAAATATCGCGTAATCAGGCCCTTTGCCTGTGTAGCTTTGCCGAATGTCTTTTAAATCTTTTTTATAAGCCCTTAATTTATCAATAAAATTTTTCCGGCCTAAGGTGATACTTCCTGAAACTGAGTGGCGGTTCATATATTCTAAATTAAATTTTATGTATTTGCTGTATTCCTTTACAAACAAATCGCCTAAAAACCTTTGTAAATCATTAAAGCACTTAATTTTTTTGTTTTTGCCTTTTAAAGGATAATGAACTGTTGCACTCATTCTCATACTGCCAATAAGAGGTTTTAAGAGGGAGCTTATAGAATGAAGCAAAATATCCTTATAGCGATCCAACTCTTTTTTAACTAAAGGGGTAGTGGATACAATTTCTTTGTTGTTGGATAAGCAATGGACAGCGTTTAGCTCCTCAATGTCTTTTCGGCATTCCACAAACTGATGGGGGAGGACAAAAACGGTTAAAGGGGATGAAAAATTTTTTATAAATTTTTTCGCGTAAATTAGCTCGTCATGGCTGAAGGGAATAACATAAAAAACAGCTCCGTCCTCCCGGTAAAAATCCACAGTTTTTCTCGATTTTAAGCTTTTTAGCTCTTCAACAGAGATCATTTCTGTCCTATAAAAGCGAGTAATGGCATGATCAAAGTTATATTTTTTGGGAGTGATAAAATCAGTTTTAAAATGTCTTTTTAAAATTTGCACTAAAGCTTTACTGGTTAAAGAAACATTTTTTATTTTAGAGATTTCTTCATCAATGTCTATAGGGGAGCCCTCCTGCAATAAATACTGTTTGATATTTTTATTATAAAAAATAAGTTTTTTGTTTTTTAAGTTTTTTATGGCTTTTTTAATTTGAACTTTGCTCCAACTTTGATTGAAACAGGAGGATATAAAATCCTCCGTTAAAGGTGTGAAATAGAAATCCCGGATAGCCCCACACAAAGCCATTAAACTTATAATTTGTTTAGAGACTTCGTCTTTTTTATCAATAAGGTTAAAAGCCTCCTCTGCTATGAGCTGGATTTTATAAGTTCCACCAATGCCTACATCTTTTCCGATAAGAGGGCTAAAATATTTATACAAATCAAAAGGTTTTAATAAAGCAATGTCTTCTTGTAGGTTGGTAGATAAAAATCTTTTCAAGGAGTGATTTTCATCGCGAGTTAAAAAAGTATACATAGTTCTCTCGTTTTGAGAGATTTTTTTTGATAGATGAGGCAAAAGGCCCAAAACAACAGGATGCAAGGGATAACAATTTAAAAGAAAGGCTTTTAAATTTTTTTGATCAATAAACGCCTCAAAACCTTTAGCTTTAAATCCTTTTAAATATTTTTTTATAAAAGATTGATATTTTGTGCTCAATTTTTTGTTGGTTTGAGAAATATTTTTTTTAAAAACAAAAGATATCATCTTATAGTAATCTGTGTTTTTGTCATAAAAAGCAGATTCTTGAAACCGCCCTTCTATTTTGGCCCATTCTTGTTGAATATTGATAGGGAGTTGGCTGGCATATTGGGAAATAGACAAATGAGTAATAAGCATGAGGTGGCATTGTTTTGCACCTGATCTGTCGCAAAACTCTGCAAAATCTTGCAAAAATTGAATGTTCATATTGGTTGGGTTGTGTATTCCTTTTTCAAGATATTTACCAAACTCATCATATATTACAAAAATTCCCCCATAACCTTTTGTTTTTAAAAGATCCAAAGCTTTTTTATAAGTAGCTAAAGCACTTTTAGGGGGCTGTTTTAGATCTATACCTATCTCGGTTAAAGATTTTTTTAACTTGTTTTTAAAAGCTGTTTCTATTTCTCCCTCATAGCCATTGATGAAAACCGGAAGGAGTTTTGTTGTTTTGCTTTTTGCAAATCGCTTATGTTCTTTTTTTAATTTTGCTCTACTTTTTGCAATTAAGTTTTTGACAATTTGTGGATGTTTTTTTGATACCGCTTGAGCTATAAATAGGGCAAAAGTAGATTTTCCAAGCCCTGGCGATCCGCTTAACACTTTGACCCTATGTTTAGAGTTAGATTCTAAAATGGTTACCAAAATCTCTTGATAGCCGGTTTGAAATTTAGAGGAAAAATAAATTGGCTTTAGTTTGGAAGGATCTTTAAAGTCCAGATCTAAATTTGTAGATCGGTAATAGCTGTCTGATAATTGGATATATGGCCTCACTGAATATTGACCTTCTTATAATAATTATCTAAAGCTTTTTTTAAACCTCTCTCATTAGGCAAAACAATAAGATAGCCACCCGTTCGGGAGTATTGGAAATAATTTGTTTTTTGAGATTGATCTTCTATAAAACTACCTAACTCCTCTAAAGTGAAGAGAAAGATTCGCCCTATAGAATTTTCCTTATTTGCCAGTTCGTCCAATTTAACTGACTCTGGTTGCTTGAGATCTTTTTTCCAAAATATATAAAAAATATGAGCAAATATATCGGGAGCAAAATCCACAATGTTTAATTTTTGCCTGATCCAGCGATCCCCCTTCTTTTCTATCCAGCCATACTTGACAAAGGGAGAGGGGGTTTCTGTCTCAGGATTTTTTTTGCCAGTATATTCTATAGATTGATACATTCTTAAAAGGCAATTCAAATCTTTTTCTAATGTTGTGTCTTTAATTTTTTTTCTTGATTGGATGGATATGTAAGAAAGATAGCTGTTAGTTAAGGATTCTTTGTCAAATTCCATAGCTGAAAAATGATTAAAAAACCAATGCCATGTTGTGGCTGATTCCTTGTTTGTGGATAGAAGATAATGGATTAAAAAAAGAGTGCCGTCCAACTCAAAGTAAGGATCTTTTTCTAAAATCTTTTTTGCAGTGTCTGTTAGGGAAATACCCGCAGACTCCTCTTTTATCAGTCGAGTGGCTGTAAGCCAATATCTGATGGATTCCATCATGTTTTTGCCAACTCCTATTTGTTCCATAGCTTTATGAGGCTTAAAAAGGAGGGAAGGAGATTTTTTCACACCTTGGCTACCTTTATAAAGCCAGTGATCCCTTAAATGAAAACTTTGATGCCCGCCAAATCTCAAGACAACCCCTTGATTGATGATAGCTTTTGGGGAAATCTACTAATGATTCCCCAAAAACCAATTATCTACAATATATAAGTAAATTGAGCGGAATGGCTATTTAATATTTAATAGCTGGTAAAGAGTCCAGTTTTTTCAAAACCTTTAAAATTAGGGTTTTCAGCATTATCAAAGCTCTCAGCTCTTAGATTTTATAATGCACTGAGTTATATCTATAGAGGAAGAAGAGAGATTTCTGGATTCTTGCTAAAGGCAGGAGTTTAAAAAACCTGTAGAAAACTATCTTTTGAATCGCTTTTGTTCAAGCTAAAAATAAAATGGACAAACCAGTTTTTTTGTTTCATAATGGGAAAAAGCTTTGCTTTAAAAAAAGCCGGCAAAAAAATCTGTTTTTGTGAGTTTTTAAAATCACGCAAGAATGGAATCTGGCAAATAACACAAACTAAAGAGGGAAACTTAAATGTCTTCAACTATTTATGAAGGGGCTATTGATAGAGGCTTAGAAGGGGTTAAAGCTTGCTCCACCGCTCTTTCGGATGTTCATGAGTCTGGCATCTGTTTGAGGGGTTATCGTCTGGAAGATCTATTTCAACATTCCAGCTTTTCTGAAACAGCTTATCTTTTACTCAAGGGCCATCTCCCCTCTTCTGCTCAACTAAAAAGTTGGAATGAGGCCCTAAGCCTTCAGCTTGTTTTGGATTCTGATTTGGCTTGGGCTAAATTGCCCACAAAAAATGTTCATCCTATGGCATGGTTGAGGACGGCAATCTCCCTCCTGTCTTTAAAAATGGGTGAGGGCCAAACCTCTTTTTATCAAAATCCTTCCCTTGTGGAGAAAGCCAGTTTAAGGCTCATAGCAAAAACTCCTTTATTGATAGCATTTTTCCATCGGCAAAGGCAAAATTTGCATTTTATCCCTCCTAAAAAAGACAAAAGTTTGGCATGGAACTTTCTTTACACTTTAACAGGGGTAGAGCCTTCTTTGGAAGATAGCAAAATTTTAGACCGTGCCCTCATCCTCCATGCAGAGCACGGGCTTAACTGCTCTACTTTTTCCGCCAGAGTGGTCAGTTCCTCATTGAGTGATCTTTACTCAGCGATTGTAAGTGCGATAGGTGCTTTAAAAGGGCCTCTTCACGGTGGAGCTAACGAGCAAGTCATGCGAATGCTCAACCAAATAGATTCTGAGAGTCAAGCCAAAGAATTTGTGGATGAGGCTCTATCTAAAAAAGAAAAGATTATGGGTTTTGGCCATAGGGTTTATAAAAACCAGGACCCTCGTGCTCTTTTACTAAAATCAGTAAGCGAAAAGATCACTAAAAGCAAAAACAAAGAAAAACTTTTTTTAATCAGTCAAACAATAGAGCAAAGGGTTAAGGAGAAAAAAGGTCTTTGTGCCAATGTGGATTTTTACTCTGCCTCTGTCTATCATTGTTTGAGCATCCCTACTGATCTTTTTACCCCTATTTTTGCCATGTCCCGCATGCCCGGCTGGTTGGCCCATATTCAAGAACAGTATTCTGGTAATCGGATTTATCGCCCTGCCAGTCACTATAAAGGCGAGAAAAACAAAAACTGGCCCGCCTTAAGTGACCGATCTTAAGGCATAGTGGGATAAATGCCTTTAGAATCTTTAAAAAAAAAACAAAAGCGATTCCAGCAAATTATAACTTTATTGAGGAGGACTTATCCCTCTGCCTCTTGCTCTTTGAACTTTAAAAATCCTTTAGAATTGTTGGTTGCTACTCAGTTGAGTGCTCAATGCACAGATAAAAGAGTCAATGAGGTCACTAAAAAACTTTTTCAAAAATACCCTAATGCTAAAGCTTATGCCACAGCCCCTATTAAGAGTTTAGAAAAAGACATTCAATCCACCGGCTTTTTCAGGAACAAAGCTCGCAATTTAAAAAAATCTTGCCAAACTTTGGAAAAGTTTTACCAGGGGAAAGTTCCCAAAAATTTTGATCAGCTTACAGAGCTTGCAGGTGTGGGGAGGAAGACAGCTCATGTAGTTATGGGAAACGGCTTTCAAATCCCCTCTGGTGTAGTGGTAGATACCCATGTTAAAAGATTATCTAACAGGATGGGGTTGGTTCAAACAGACAATGTTCGCACAATTGAAAAGCAGTTGGAAAAATTGAGCCACAAAAAAAACTGGATCATGCTCTCCCATCTGATGATAGCCCATGGCCGAAAAATTTGCAGAGCCAGAAAAGCCCTTTGCTCCCTCTGTTCACTTTATAAGCTCTGCCCACGAAACACAGTTCAAAACTAAGGTTTTAGTGGCAAAAAAGCCTTTTCACTTTGGTGTAAGCCTGGCTCATCTGCACTAACAAAATGGCAAGGTCCTTTAAGTTTAGGAATTATTTGAGTGATTAAAGTAGTTTTGCCTACCTGCCTTGCACCGGAAATCACTTGAAGGAATTGGCGTGGCTTCATAAGGCGAGATAAAAGGATTTGGGCTTGAGGACGAATAAATTTTAATTTACTCATTACATTGAGTAATTTTACTCAATGTAATGAGTAAAATGCAAGCTTTTTTGATGAACTTTACTGTATCTGCAAAAAAAATGTCTCATATTGAGACAGTCACCATAGAATCAAACATAATGTAAGGACATTTATCAATTAAAATTTTGAGCTTGCAAAGTGTTATTAAACAGGTTTTAATAACAAGAGGAGCTAAGTAATGATCAACAATGTCTCTGATTTTGGATTGGCCAGCCCCGAGAAAATTCTAAATATAGAGGAAACAGCTGAATTGCTGGGGATTTCAACAGCCACTGTTCGCAACTGGGTAAAATGCAGACAGATCCCTACACATAAAAAGAAAAATAAACATTTTTTTTATAGATCTGATATTGAAAAGATCAAGCTAAAGCTTGCAACTGGAGAGTTAAAAAAATTAAACAAACGAGCCAATAAGCTCAAAGCCAGAAGGGTATTTATCCCCAAAGAGCTTATGAAAACCCAAGCCAATTTTAATGAGTTTAACCGTATTATTAGTTTTATCAAAAAAAACAATATCAAAACGACAACTGCTCTTTTCCTGCTCAGTTTAAATTTTCTAAAAAAGGAAAGAATACTTTTAAAAACAAGTATTAAAGACATTATAGAAAACAAAAACGGGCTTTTTGCCAATCAAAAAATTCAAAAAGAGATAAAAGCATGGCTTTTAGGACTTAAAAACCAAGACATTCTGCCTTATTTTTCTTTTTTGTTGGATTGCGATCTTCCGGAACAAAGGGATATTTTAGGAATATTCTATCAATCCCTCTTATTTGAGGGAGAAAAATCTCAAAATGGATCTTATTACAGTCCTTCAAATATAGTTAATGATATAATAACAGATTATGTAAAAAAAGATTCCAAAGTTTTAGACCCTTGTTGTGGAACAGGCCAGTTTTTGTTGGCTTATGCTGATATTGTGGAAAATCCATTAAATATCTATGGCATGGATTGTGATAAAACCGCCGTCCGAATTGCCAGAATTAATATTTTAACAAAATTTATACTGGTCTTGTTTGAATTTTCAGGTTTCGATGACATGAAAATTATCAGTAATAAGCATGGACAATTCAGCCCTGTATTTTCTAACACCTCTTAAAAACAGCATCAACTCTTTACGAAAAGTTTTAAGATCTGAAAAATACACATTAGCCATTGTCTTCTTCTTTACAAATTTCCAAAACCTCTCAATAGGATTCAAATTAGGAGAAAATGGAGGCAAATACAGCAAAGTAATATCCAAACTTTTCGCTAAATCCCTCACCTGAAAGGCCCTGTTATATGGTGCATTGTCTAAAACCAAATACAACCTTTTATCCCTCATAGGCTGTCTCGCCCTCACAGCTCGCAATAACTCCTGCATTGAATTTTTATTAACCCTCTCACAGCTTCTACTGACAAAATCTAAACTATTTATCTCTATCGCACCATTTATATTCACCCGCTCACGACCTGAATTAGTTTTAACCTTAAACTCCACCCCCTTCTTAATCCAACCCGATGATATTACAGGATTGAGCATAGGATGAGTTGAATCCGCAAAATACACTAAATCACCTCTCTTTTTTATCCTGCGATATCTTTGAATAAACACCTTCTGCTTCTCAATATCAGCCTTCCCAGGCACACCCTTTGGCTTCTTATATGAAAAATCTAACTTGTGAAGTAAAGCCGTCATTCCATTCACAGTATAAACAACCCCAAATGTCTTTTGAACATATAAAACAACTGCCTTTGTTGTGGGATATACCTTTGACTCCAACTCCAAAACCAGTTTCTTCCGTTGTTCCTCAGATAAATACGACATGCGACCTCTATGATCGTCATAAACCAACCTCGACAAACCTCCTTCTTCATAACGCCTTTTGCAGTTTCTGATAGTTCCTTCATCAAAAAATAAAAATCTCGCAATATCGGTGACAGACTCTCCACTATCCAGCAACAAAATAACCCGGATACGATCCGCTCGCCTACGATTCCTTTCCAAACGAAGAAAAGTTAAAAGCTCTGCTTTTTGCTTGCCAGTTAAAAATGAGTTCATAGAAACATATTATAGAACATCCAAAAGATTTGGAAAACTCATAATGCCAAAAACTAAACCTTTATCAAAAAAACTTGATTTTTTAAATCAAACCAGTATAAAAATAAAAATTTTGAGCCAAATATCTTTTGTAAAAATACTCTTTTTGATGTGAGAAACAATGACTTATTCAGCTTTCATAAGGATAAAGATATAAAAAACTTTGATGTTATAGCCACAAATCCACCTTGGGGTGCAAGTTTTTCAAGAGCAGAGATAAAACAGCTTAAAAGCCTTTATCCTCAAATTTCCTCTTTTGAGTCTTTTTCTTATTTTCTCAAGAAAAGCTTTAGTTTGCTGGGCACTGATGGGGTAATTTCATTTTTACTTCCTGAATCTATTTTAAATGTTTGCCTACATAAGGATATAAGAGAATTTATTTTAAAAACAGCTCAAATCAAAAAAATCGTTTATCTTCACCGTGTTTTTAAATATGTTTTTACCCCTGTAATCCGGTTAGATTTGGAAAAAACTAACAAAAATGCAAAACAAACAGTTATTCAGAATATAGATAAAAAATATAAAGTGAGGCAAATAAAATGGATGAGCAATCATGATTTTATTTTTGATATTCATTCCAATAAATTGGACTCTAAAATTATTGATAAAATATATAAAACAAAACACATGACTTTAAAAAATAATGCCAGTTGGGCTTTAGGAATTGTGACGGGGAATAATAAAAAATTTATTATTCCCAAAAATAAATCGGGTTTTGAGCCTATTTATTTAGGAAAAGACATTAAAAAGTTTGTTTTAGCTGAGCCTTCTCATTATATTCGATTCCAGCCTAAAAAATTCCAGCAAACAGCTCCAGAATATAAGTATCGGGCTAAAGAAAAGCTAATTTACAAATTTATTTCAAATAAATTAATCTTTGCTTATGACAATCAAAAAAGATTGACTTTAAACAGTGCCAATATACTGATTCCTAAAATCCCTGATTATCCCATTAAGGTTATTTTAGCCCTTTTTAACTCTTCTTTATATCAGTTTTTATTTCAAAAAAAATTTTCCAGTATAAAAGTTTTGCGAAGCCATATTTCAGCTTTGCCTTTACCTTTGTGGGATAAAAAAACTTTTTCAAAAATGGTTAGATTGGTAGATAAAATCTTGCAAAATAAAAATAAAATTCAGGAATTGGATAACTATATTACTCATAAATTCAAACTTACAAAAAAAGAAATAAGCTATATCCTAAAGAATAAGGGGCTTTTTTTGTATTTTTACCTTTCAATTAGCCCCCATGCAATCTTTCAATTGGCCCCTGTATAATCTTTCAATTGGCCCCTGTTTTCGTTTGACATTTTTGTTCCTATCAAGTAAAGTGGATGTATGGCTAAAAAAATAGCTTTTTATCCTCGTCACATAAAGGCTCTCTTTTTGGAAGGCTTGAGAGATTCTCCTCTAACGCTTATTCATGGCCCTCGCCAATGTGGAAAAACAACATTAGCTCTTATGGTGGGAAAGCTTAAGAAATATGATTATATCAGTTTTGACAACGATGAGATAGTTTCCTCGGCTAAAGCGGATCCTGTTGGTTTTGTAAGAAATCTGCCCAAAAAAGTCATTTTAGATGAGGCTCAAAAAGCACCTCAAATTTTTTCTGCTCTTAAAACAGCTATTGATAAAAAACGCCATGTATACGGTCGCTTCATATTGACCGGTTCTGCAAATATTTTACGCATGAAAAAACTTTCAGATTCATTGGCAGGGCGGATGAAAATTTTGAGGCTTCATCCTTTATCCCAAGAAGAGCTGAATCGCCGGCAGTCTTATTTCTTGGATGATCTTTTTAACTGTAAATTTAAAGCTAAAAAAGCGAAATCGCCGGTAAAGAGTTTTTTGATGGATCAAATTGTTTCCGGTGGCTATCCTCCAGCACTTAGTCGTCCAGTGGGAAGGCGAAGAGCTGATTGGCATAGAGATTATATAGAAACTCTTATTCAGAGAGATATAAGGGATATATCCAAAGCACGATCCATCGATATACTGCCAAGGCTTTTGGCTTTATCTGCTGGCCAAACTGCTCAGCTTGTAAATTTTTCTAATTTGGCAAGTGCTTTTCAAGTGAGTCGCCCTACAATTTGTGATTATGTGGCTTTGCTTGAGCAAATGTTTTTTTTGGAAAGACTGCCTCCTTGGCACAGTCGCTATTTAAAAAGACTTGTTAAAACTCCTAAAATTCATATCAGTGACACAGGTTTAGCTTGTGCTTTGCTTAATTTGAGTCGTTCATCTTTGGGAAAAACCCCAGCTTTGTTAGGACAATTGACGGAGACTTTTGTGTTTCAAGAACTAAAAAGGCAAGCCAGTTATAATAAGCATCATCACAGTTTTTTTCACTATCGGGATAAAAAAGGAACTGAGGTGGATATTGTGATAGAAAGGGATTATATGACAGCAGGCTTGGAAGTTAAATCTTCTGCTACGGTCTATATGTCAGATTTTAAAGGCTTACGCAAAATTAAAGAGACTTTGGGAAAGCGGTTTATTTGTGGGGTGGTTTTTTATAATGGAGATAGGAGTCTTAGTTTTGGGAATAGCCTTTATGCTGTTCCTTTACAATTTTTATGGCACTAAGACTTTAGGCATTCGGTTTGAAATATCCTTAAACTATTGCTTTTTGATTAGCTCTAAAAGAGTATCCAGCTTAACTTCAATGCCGTCTATCCTTTTCTCAAGATTAGCTTGTCCAGTCTCAAGATTAGCTTGTCCAGTCTCAAGCCCTTCTATCCTTTTCTCAATCTTAGCCATATCTTTTTTAACTGGCTCTATCATTGCATTCAAAAGAAAATAAATAACTCCCAACAAAACAGCTAAAAAACCAATAAAAAAAATTCCAGCTGTAAAGAATGGAGTAAATTGAGATAAACCTTCAATCATATCAACCTCCTTGTGGTTATTAGTTTATATATCCATTATCAGTCCATTGTTTGGGAATGTCAAGCCTTTTTTTTAAGTGCTCAAATATCAGCCAGAATATGGCTTTTTTGTGTCTTGAATGCTGGATAAAGAAGAGATTAGAGAGAAAAATAGAGGGTTTGAGACTTATTTGCTCTCGCTATCCACCCAGTTAATCTTGTCTGTGTTCAATGCTCCATACAATTTTCTTGGAGTCTCAAGCTGTGACTTGCCTCACTCACTTTTTGTCATTAAGGGAAATGACATTACAACCTTCATTTAAATAAGATTCGGTTGAAGTGGAAAAAATATTTTTTGACAGAATATTTTTTTTGCCAGCCAGTTGTTGAATTTTTAAAAATCCCTTTAGTTGTGTCTTTGGTTCGCTACTCCATTTGCATTCATAAAGATGAAGTTTTTCTCCCACAGGCCGAACAAAATCTATTTCCAGCCCTTTTTGATCCCTGTAAAAAAATAAATTGGCCTTTTTCCCCTGATTAGCCTCTTTTCTAAGAATTTGTCCTAAAACAAAATTTTCAAAAAGTTTGCCAAGGAGATTTGAGTTTTTAATCTCTTGCTGGTGCCTAAAACCGATAAGATGACAAAGCAAGCCTGTATCCGTAAAATAAAGCTTGGGGCTTTTTACTAATCGTTTGCCCAAATTGTTGTAAAAAGGTTTTAGGAGAAATAACACATTGCCTGTCTCTAAAGCACTCACCCAGGATTTTATGGTAGGGCAACTCACCCCTACATCACAGGCTATCTTGTTATAATTTAACAACTGCCCTACTCGGCTGGCCAAAAGGCCCATAAAAGTCTCAAAGTCATGAAGATTTTTAACTTGAACAATTTGCCGAATATCCCTTTGAATATAAGAGCTTATATAATTTAAAAAAAACTCATCCACAGCACTTTTTGTGCTCCAGATTTCCGGGTATCCACCTTTAAATATCAGCTCCATTATCTTTTTTTGATCTATCCTCCATTTAAAATGGCTTTTAAGCTCTTCAACAGAGAGGGAATGCAAATCCAATAAGGCCACTCGGCCCGCGAGAGAATCAGAAACATTGGCCATCAGGTTAAATTTTTGAGAGCCTGTTAGAATAAACAGAGCTTTTCGCTCGTTTTGATCTACAAAGTGCTTTATGTGCCGGAACAAAGAGGGAGCATACTGAACTTCATCTATAATTGCTGGGGCACCTATACTTTTTAAAAAATCTTCTCCAGAGTGCTCCGCCCTATAAGCAGTGGAGGGCCGATCCAAACTAATATATCTCATTTTTGGAAACAGCCTTTTAAACAAACTGGACTTTCCTGTTTGCCTGGGGCCTGTAAGCAGAATAACTTTTTTTGCTTTTCGCAAATTTAAAATTTTTTTTGAGATTTCTCTCTCAATCCACATAATGGTAAATTTTAAAATTCAATTTTAAATATTTCAATATTAAACTTTAAATTTTATCTATAAAATCAACTTTAGGCTTTGCTTTTTATAATCTGATTTCACTCAGAAAAGAGGATTAAGGTTTGTAAAGAGCTGGATAGTGAGGGTGGATTTAAAGCTTGCCCCCGGCTAATTTGCCAAAAAGTCCCCTAATTTTTTTGGCTCCTGCGAAAGCAGGAATCCAGAAACCTTGCTTTACAGGAAGACCCCCTGTTTTCACAAAAACTGGATTTTATGGATTCCCGCTTTCGCGGGAATGACTTGTTTCGCGGGAATTGTATGTGTTCGCTACAGCCAAGATGGACTTTTGCTTATGCGATCTGTCAAATGTAGCCTTTTTCACGGGCGATTACTTTAGTCCTGTTTAATAAGCAAAACCAGCTAATTTTTTAAAAAAACCTATATTTTCACTCTATAACATATATTTTTGTGAATTTTACTTAAGATATTCCTCTTTTTTTACGATAAATCTTATAGAGGTTCTTTAAAAAGGAAAAAGCTCTTATGTTAGACATTTATAATCAGTTTCGCGATTTTCATATCTTTAAGAGATTCAAATATCTTCTTAGAGACTGGTGGGGTATAGATATTTTGGTTGTTGTTAAAAACAACAAAAGGTTTTTTTATGACAATATTCAGCAACTGAATAATCCCATAGTCCAAAGTCTTTTAAAATCCTCTCTATTTAAAAATCATTTTCTTGGTTCTTTAAATATTGCCACAAGCAGAAAAACAAACCCAAGGCAAGGGGCCAAGTTGCTACCTTGGAAACAAACAGGTCTCAACCTTTTTGTTGTCCCTTTGTTATTAAGGAATGCTCCTTTAGAGGCTTTTTTAGTGGCTACAGGATTTGCTCCACAAAAAGGAGAGAGGCTTTTCCAATCCCTTTTATACTTAGGTTTGTCAAAAACAGCAATCAAACAAAAAATAAATAATTTAAAAAAACTTTCTTCAACGGATGAGGTTTATGTTCAAAAAATGCTAAAAATATTGGCAGAGGAGTTTTTTATCTTACTTCAGGAAAAAACAAGGCAGGCTCGTCTGATCGAAAAGCTAAACCATACCAATGCTCGCCCTCGCTATGGCCTAATGTTAGGGCAATCCCCATCCATGCAGTATATTTTTAGCCTTCTCAAAAAACTAAAAAATGATTGGCCATCTGGACTCTTAATTATGGGAGCTAATGGAGTGGGAAAAAGTCTACTTGCTAAAATCATTCATGCCCAATCTCCGAGGGCAAAAAAACCTTTTCATTTGCAAAACTTTTCCACTTTTAATGGAAAACTTTTAGAGATGGAATTTTTTGGATATAACCCTAAGATTTTTCCCAAAAAAAAGCAAAAAAGGCGGAAAAGACCTGTTCCTTTAGTAGAAAAAATCAACGGAGGGGCCTTATTCCTCAATGGTATTGAAAATACTAGTTTAGAGTTTCAAGAAAAACTTTTACATTTTTTAAAAAAAGGAATGTTTTTTGTTGAAGGAGACACAAAACCAAAAAAATCTAATGTGAAAATTATTATCGGGACAAGTAGCCATTTGTCCACTTTGGTTAAAGAGGGAAGATTCAATAAAGGGCTTTACTTGCATCTCAGTGCTTTAACTATAAAAGTCCCTCCTTTGAAACAGAGAAAAGAAGACATCCCCTTGCTCATCCAGCACTTTATGAAAATGAAAAACCCTTTAAAAAAAACACAGTTCTCTTCTAAAGCTATGACTTCTTTTTACAATTATTCTTGGCCGGGAAATGTCCGGGAATTGAAAAGCGAAATTGAAAAAATCATGTCTTTAATCCCCAAAGATCAAATGATTGTGACTGATCGAGATCTCTCTCCTCATATTAGAAATTTTTCATACTCCTTAAACCAAGCTCTTCAATTAGGTCAGCAAAAAAATCTTAAAGATGCTCTTCGTTCTGTTGAAAAGCGAATCCTTTTAGAATCTTTGAGAAAAAACAATTGGAATAAAAGCCAAGTGGCAAAACAGTTAGGGGCCAGCCGGACTTCTGTTGTCTTAAAAAGTAAAGAGTATGGCTTGGATAAAAAAGAGGGAGCTTAAGTCTTTTTGGCATCAGCTAAAAACTTTTCTAACCCTGTTCCTGTTAAAGGGTGTTGGAGCAGTTGCTTAAATACCTTATAGGGTGCCGTGCAAAGGGGCAAGCCTTTCCGGCTCAGTTGGGCAATGTGCTTGGGATGGCGGATACTGGCTGAAAGTATTTGTGAGGGGAATTGATAATTTTGTAAAATTTTATGGCAATCTGTAGCGATTTTACAGCCGTCATGACCTATATCATCTAAACGGCCCACAAAAACAGAGATAAAAGTGGCTCCCGCTTTAGCCGCTAAAAGAGCTTGATTGGGGCTAAAACACAAAGTGACATTGGTAGATATGCCTTCCCGACTCAACCTCTTCACCACTTTTAGGCCCTCTGAAGTTAAAGGAATTTTTACCACAACTTGAGGGTGAATTTGAGATAATTGCTGGGCTTCAGAATACATAGCCTCCTCTGTGACAGAAAGCACCTCTGCTGAAACCGGCCGATCCTTTAAAAACTCGCAAATCTCTTTGATAAGCACTTCATGCTTTTTCCCTGTTTGAGCCACTAAAGAGGGATTGGTAGTGACACCATCTAAGCCCCCTTGTTGATCCGCTTGCTGAATTTCCTCTATAAAAGCGGTGTCTAAAAAAAGTTTCATGAGGGTTTTTTAACCCATACAAAAAGACTTGTCCATAAAAAATCAAAGTTTTAACCTAACTTATATGAATTTTAATTTAATCCATAAACAGGAGTAATTTATATTGACAATGTGAGAAAATAAGCCTTTAAAATGCCATGAACCAATGAAGTTAGAAATCAAAGTCCCCTCTGTTGGAGAGTCCGTCAGTTCAGCTGATATTGAAAGCTGGGAGCGGAGCACAGGCGATCCGGTCAAAAAAGGGGATATCGTAGCCATTTTAGGGACGGACAAAGCCTCTATGGAAATTCCCGCCCCCGGCAGTGGCCAGCTCAACATTGTCCAGAGCCAGGGAAAATCCGTTTCCATAGGAGAAGTGATTGGTTTTATAGATACCCATTCTGTTTCTAAGGAAAACACTCCAATAAAAAAAAATACTGCAGATCCAGAAAAACATATAATAAGTTCTAATATTCGCCCGATGGAACAACCCGTGTCGGATCTAAAAAATAATAAAATGCCATCATCCCCTGCCCCTCAAGTGGCAAAAGAGGCATTAAGCCCTGCCGTCCGCCGGTTAGTGGAAAGCCATAAACTCAAACCTTCAAATTTACAGGGAACGGGTAAAGGAGGAAGATTAACTAAAGCGGACATTTTAAAAGTTTTGAATGAAAAAGAAACTTTGATTCAACCTCCCCCTACTACCCCCTTAATAGAGAAAAGCCCCTCCCTTAGGGAAGGCCAAAGAAGGGAGGCCATGACAAGGCTTCGCAAAACAACAGCCCAAAGGTTAGTGCATTCACAACATACCACAGCCACTTTAAGCACTTTTAACGAAGTGGATATGTCTCGCATTATTGAGATCAGAAAAAACTATCAAGAGAGTTTTGTCAAAAAACATGGATGTAAATTGGGTTTTATGAGTTTTTTTGTTAAGGCTGTTGTGGCCGGGCTTAAAGAATGCCCTCGCCTTAATGCCTTTATCGACGGAGAGGACATTGTATTTAACGATCATCAACATATTGGCGTTGCTGTTAGTGCAGGGGCGGGTTTAGTTGTCCCCGTAATTTTTCAAGCAGAAAGTTTAAGCCTTGCGGATATAGAAAAAAGAATTATCAAGCTTAGGGATAAAGCCCTCTCCCGTAAACTCAGCCCCTCTGATCTCTTAGGGGGGACTTTCACTATCAGTAATGGAGGGGTGTTTGGTTCCCTTCTATCCACCCCTATTTTAAATCCTCCGCAAAGTGGTATTTTGGGAATGCATAAAATTGAACCTCGCCCTGTGGCCCGGAAAGGCCAGGTGGAGATTAGCCAAATGATGTATGTCGCTTTATCTTACGATCACAGGATTGTAGATGGGAAGGAGGCTGTGGGTTTTTTAGTTAAGGTCAAGGAAGTTTTAGAAGAACCGGCCCGGCTTTTAGTGGATGTTTAAAAAATAAAGGCTATTGTTGAGATAAAAATAACCTGTTGGTTCTAACTTTGGACAAGACAATGTTGTGGGGATAAATTTTACAAGGAGATCCCGCTCTATAAAATCAGGAGGTATATATGAAATTTGATTTGATTGTAATAGGTTCCGGCCCAGGGGGCTATATTGGAGCTATCCGAGCGAGTCAGTTAGGCTTGAAAACAGCTGTTGTGGAAAAATCCAAAAGCTTTGGAGGGACTTGCCTGAACATAGGTTGCATCCCATCAAAGGCCCTGTTGGAATCCAGTGAGCACTATGCGTTCGCTAAGCAATCCCTTAAAGAGCATGGCATTGTTTGCAAAAACATTCAGTTAGATTTACCTACAATGATGAAACGGAAAAACAAGGTGGTCTCCCAACTCACTGAAGGCATAAAATTTCTGCTTAAAAAAAATAAAATCACAACTTATAAGTCTTGGGGCCGGCTCAAATCTTCAACAGATGTGGAAGTGGTTTCAGGAAGTAAAAAAGAAATCATCACTGGGAAAAACATTTTGCTGGCTACAGGAAGTTCTACCTTTCAGCCCTCTTTTGCAAAATGGGATGGCGAAACTGTGCTTTCCTCCACAGAGGCTTTAAGCTTTTCCACTGTCCCAAAAAAACTCATTGTGATTGGAGGTGGTTATATTGGTTTGGAGTTAGGTTCTGTTTGGAATCGCTTAGGCAGTGAAGTCACCGTGATAGAGGCCAGCCCCAACATAGCTGGTTCTATGGATAAAGATATTCGGGATAAACTTTTAGCCCTTTTAAAAAAACAGGGTTTAAAATTTTATTTAAAATCCAAAGTGACCTCAGTTCATACTAAAAACAAACAGGCAGAAGTTCAATTCACAAATGAAAAGGGAGAAGATCAAAGCCTAAAAAGCAACAAAGTTTTAGTTTGTGTGGGAAGAAAACCTTTTACTGAAAACTTGGGCTTAAAAAATGTAAACATTCCGCTCAACTCCTTAGGGCAAGTGGAGGTAAATAAACACTTTCAAACCACTGTCCCTAACATTTTTGCCATAGGTGATCTTATCCCCGGCCCTCAGCTGGCTCATAAAGCAGAGGAAGAAGCTGTAGCTGTGGCCGAGTTTATTACTACCAAATGGAGTCATGTCAACTATGAGACCATTCCCAGTGTGATCTACACTTGGCCAGAGTCGGCCAGTGTGGGGAAAACAGAGCAAGAGCTTTCCGAAGGGAAAATCCCCTACTTGAGTGGCACATTTCCTTTTTTGGCCAACGGCCGGGCACATTCTATAGGGCAAACAGAGGGCTTTGTTAAAGTTCTGGCTCACAAAACAACGGATAAAATTTTAGGGGTTCATATCTTAGGGCCTCATGCAGGAGATCTGATTGCTGAGGCGGTTGTGGCTATGGAATTTCAAGCCAGTGCTGAGGATCTGGCCAGGAGTTTTCACGCTCATCCCACATTGAACGAAGCTTTGCGAGAAGCCTGTTTAGCCCTTCATAAAAGAGCACGGCAAATGTGATTGAAAATAAAAAGAATTTTTTTAAATCTTACAGTCTGTTCACACTTTTTTGGACACTAATAACTATTTTTTGGGGGACTTGGGTGAGGCTCAGCCTTTCCGGAGATGGTTGTGGGGCGAGTTGGCCCCTTTGCCGGCAAAAAATTTTTCCAGAAGATTCAGTTAGTTTTATTGAGTGGACCCATCGGTTGAGTTCGGGTCTATCCCTTATTTTTGTTTTTGTCTTGTGGCTTTCGGCCTTAAAAATTTATCATAGAAATCATATTGTGAGAAAACTCTCAATGCTAAGTTTTGCTCTCATTCTTATTGAGGCTCTTATAGGGGCCTTGTTAGTGATGGGAGGCTTTGTGGGCTTAAACTTAGATAAAACCAGAGTGGGGATTTTGGCCTTTCACTCGGTTAACAGTTTGTTTTTGACCTCAGCTCTAACACTATGTTGGCGAGTCAGTTTGTGGGAAGGTTTAAAAGTAAAAAAGCCAATGCTGTTTTTTGTTTTGTTTTTCCCCTTAATCGCTTTAACCGGAAACATTGCCTCTTTAGCCGGACAGCTTTTTCCCACTGTATCCCTTTGGCAAGCTTTGGTTTTAGATTTTTTGCCTTCAGCTCATATCAGTATCCAGCTGAGGCCACTACACCCTTTACTGGCTGTTTTGTTTATAATAACTTTTAGTGTATGGGCATTTTCTGCAAAAGCAGAGTCCTCTTTATTTTTTAAACGATGGCCAAAGCCTCAGGTCACTTTAGTTTTTATTCTCACAGTGGCTTTGTTTGGCTTTGCCACTTTGATCTCTTTATCCCCTTTATGGATGAAAATAACACATTTGATGATGGCTTATGCTTTGTGGATTTTTCTATCTCTATTATCAGTGGAAAAGGTTTGATCTCAATCTTGCCAAGACTTCCAATAAGAGCTTAATTCTAAAGAGGAGAGATCTTTAACTGCTTTTAAAGCTGAGCGAGAATCAATCATCACAGCATATTCGTTAGTGTGAGTTTTGCCTTTAATGTTTTCTATAGCTTTGGGGTGGGGGCCATGGGGAAAGCCTGCGGGATGAAGGCTCATCACTCCAGAACGCAAATCACTTCGGCTAAAAAAATCCCCCTTGTGATAAAAAATCACTTCATCGTAATCAGTGTTCTGATGATAAAAGGGAACTTTTAATGCGTCTTCATCTTGTTCTAAAGGGCGAGGGAGAAAACTACACACAATAAAGTCATCAGTTAGAAAAGTGGTGTGGGCACTGGGAGGGAGATGGGCCCGGTGGCTCATGACCGGCATAATGTCCTCCATACTCAAAGTAAAGGGGAAAAGATCTCCTTTCCACTCCACCACATCAAAAATGTTTTCTTTATAATGAAAGTTCGTCACTTCATCTTGGCGATAAACAGCAATTTTTTTAAATTCCAGTTTGTTTTCTTTTAAATAGCGATCCATAGCCTTCAGATCGGGGCGAACAAGAGAGCCTGAATCATAAAGGCTGTTCCGGCCTAAAAGCCCTCTTGCTGGTTCGCGAAAATGACCTTTTAAACTTTCCACAACAAAAAAGCTGGAAGCTTTTTGAGGGATAAATACATGAGTAAAACACTTGGGGATCAAAATGTATTGACTCTCTGAGTAATTTAAAAGTCCATACTCAGTGAGCAAATGCCCTTCCCCTTCATGACAAAAAAACAGCAGATCCCCATCAGCACTTCGAAAAGCTGTTTGTGGAGAAAATTGGAGATGATAGAAATGAATGCATAAATTGTCATTGTGCAAGAGTTTTTGCCAGCATTCTTTTTCTCTTAAGGGGTTGAGGTCAAACATACGAGGTTTTAAAGGCCCCTCAATGTGAGACCATCTTGTGCTGGGTTGCTTTCTTATCAAGTGAGAGACGGGGCCGTAAAAACCCTTTTGCCCTTGCTCCTCTTCAAAGTGACCTTTAGGAATGTTTTTATGGGGTCGCCATTTTTTCACAAATATCCCCTTTGGATCTGATCCCTTTCCATAGCGTCAAAAAGGGCTTGAAAATTACCCTCGCCAAAACCATCATGGCCATGCCTTTCTATCACTTCAAAAAAAATCGGGCCAATCATATTCTTTGTAAAAATTTGAAGGAGATAAGTTTTTTGATCTCCATCAGCTAAAATTTGCATGGCTTTAAGATCTTGAACATCCTCTTTAAGAACAGGGAGGCGATCTTTTAAAACATCATAATAGCTTGAGGGGATATCTAAAAAGCAAACCCCTTTGGCTTTTAAATCCTTTATAGTGGGAACAATCTCTTTAGTTAAAAGGGCAATATGTTGAATGCCCGCACCTTTGTATTCATCTAAATATTCCTGAATTTGAGATTTTTTGCCAGATTCATCTGCGGAGGGTTCATTGATGGGGATGCTTATGCTGTCACAAGGGGATTTCATTACTTTGGAGATCAGTCCTGTTTTTAACCCTTTAATGTCAAAATATCTTCTTTCAGTAAAACCAAAAAGGCGGGAATAAAAATCACACCATTCGTTCATTTTCCCTACAGGAACATTATTTGTAAGGTGATCAATCAATAGCAGTTGAGACTGTGCCACAGCTTTATTGTGGAATGAAAAGTTTTTTGTCCAATGATTGCTGGCTTTTTGATAATCCTCCACAAAATAAATTAAAGAACCCCCCACACCATAAATAGCAGGAAAACTATGGCTTAAAGGATCCTTTTCCGCAGGCTTTGCCCCTAAGGAGCAAACAATGTCTAAAGCCTTTTTTGCTGGGATATTTACCCTAAAACCTATTGAGCAAACACAAGGCCCCCCTCGTTTTTTCATAAATTCATCAGAAAAGCTGTTTTTTTGCTTGTTGATGACAAATTGGCAGTCCCCTTGTTGATATAAAAATACATCTTTTTTTAAATGTTTGGCCCGGTAGATAAAATTCAACTGCTCAAATTGCCTTTCTAACTTGTCCGGTTGAGGGCTGGCATATTCTATAAAATCTATACCGTTTAAAGGGATGGAAAAATCTTTTTTAGTCATCAAGAGAAATATAAACTCAAATTTTTGATTTTTGCAAGCCTTGTTTTTACTTTTCTAAAGAGATAGTAAAATTCTGGCAGGATCAGCTACTTTTTGGACTGTCCGGCTGATTGTCTGGGTGGGCTTTTTGAAAAGCAGGGAGTTTCAGGCAGAGCTTATCAATTTTTGCAAGCAGAGGAGGGACCTGTGCTTTAAACCGGCGGGCACTGTGAATTTGAGGAATGAGAAAAACATCGGCCAAACTCACCTGATCACCAAAGCAAAAGGATTGAGCATGAGGTTTTAAAAAGTGCATTACTTGGCTGAGGCCCTTTTCCAGCCAATACTGTGCCCATTGGTTTTTATTGAGCGAAGTTTGGCTTTCCAAATAGTTTAAGACTGATAGGTTTTGTAAAGGCTGAATCCCACTGTTGATCATTTCACAAAAGGACAAAACTTTTGCTTTTTGAAATGAGTCTTTTGGCAAAAATGGAGGTTCTGCTTGAAGTGATTCCAAGTAAAGGAGGATGGGTAAGGATTGGCTTAAAAAGCTTTTCCCCACTTGCAATCCAGGGACTTGAGCAAAAGGGTTGATTTTTTGAAACTCACTCTTAAATTGCTCCCCTCCAGATTTTATAAGATGAACAGCTTGATAGCTAAATTCCAGCTTTTTTAAATACAAACCAATCCTTACCCGATAAGAGCAAGAGGATCGATAATAGCTGTAAAGTTTGATCGGAGGCATTTTTTATAAATTATACTTGTATTTGTTTCTTGATTCAAGGTTTTTTACAGACTATTATTTTTAATCCTCTGTAAAAATGGCCTTTTAAATATGGAAGGCTTAAACCCATATAATTATTAGAAAAATAAAAAAGAACTTCATAATGTTAAAAACTATAGTCTATTTTATGGGATTTTGTCAATCCTCAGGCAAAAAAGAAGTCATGCCTTTGAGAGTGGGAATCCAAAACGGAAAGCTCTTTTTGATAAAAAAGAGGCTATTTTTCTCTAATTTATATAGGAATTTGAAAGCGAGAAATCCGGTAGCAGTTTAAATCTTTATTATAAAGAAAACTATTGTGAGTTTCCAATTCCTCTAAATCGAGAAGCCTTCTTTCCCAAATAATTATCTCCTTATCCCCATCTACTAATCGCACAATTTTTCTACTTCGAGCTTCTGGATGGTAGGGAATATAAGCTACCACCCTCCATCCTTTACCAATATATGCTTCAGTAGAATAGGTATGTAAAGGCACATCCTCCAACAAATTCCCTCCCTCATCATAAAGCCGGGCTCTTAAATTTGGACTTACAATAATTCTATATCTCTTAAATTCAATATCCTTTTCTTCATGGCAATACATCGAATCATAAGGATAAAAGTGTTTCTCTCCATATATGGAATACCTGGAATAAGGGGATTTGTCTTTTATAACCTTGTTCTCTAATTCCTTCAGTTCTCTCTCATCCACAGAGGTGTAAAAGCCCCACATCACAATCTGACGAAGAGGGCCACGAGTCGCCCAATCCCAAAGCCATTCCCAAGCCATAGCATTTGAAGAAAAAAATAATAAATATAAAACAAAAAAGAACTTCATAATGAAAAAACTATAAACTATTTTATGGGATTTTGTCAATCCTCAGGCAAGAAGGAGGAAAAAATTTCCTCCCCCTCCGGGCCAAAAACCGAAAGTTTGAGATCCTTTGCCTCCGTCTTCAACTTTGATAAATTAAAAATAGCTGAAACCATCGATAAACCAAAAGACTTGGAACCACATTCTCTACTCTTCCCCTCCTCATAAAGAAATCGGGACTCCACATCAAAAGCAGGACGACGAATCGTCTGCAAAGGAGAGCCCTCCCTGTTTTTTACATGAAATGAAACTAAAGACACTTCCTTCACATCCCAGTCCTTAGATAAAGAAGGAGTTATCCCGTCCGTCTCTAAAACCCTCAACTGAGGAGATAAAAACCGATTCCTCTTCTTATCGTAAAAACCAGAAACTAAAAGCTTTTTTGGTTTAATCTTCTTTTTAGGTAAATGGCTTCTAAAATTTTTAATCTCGTAAAGAACAGAACTGACTTTAGCGTAAGGTGAAAACACTCTCTGATGGCTCTCCCGATCTATCCATAAAATTTCTAAAACATTTTCAATATCAGGCTCATTTTTATTGTCCATAATGCTGAATCTATTTCTTATAAATTGCCAAATTTGTTTGTTCTCCTTATCTAATTTAACCTCTAAAGCCCTTGGGATTTTGTATCCATCACAAGGAATCAACTCATCCCCGGAAAACCTGCGGCACTTTTGCTGTTGCTTTCCCTCTTGATCATAAAAATCCCTCCGCTGGCCTAAAAGATGAGCCAACTCATGGCTTAAAACCCCTCGATCCAACTGATCCTCCCGAATAAAAGTAATTCCTCCAAGAAAACCCCAACCCAGGTCAGCTAAATACCCCCCTGCCGTCTGTTTAAAATAAGGCAAAGGGGTCCAGCCATAAACTTCTGGTTCATGCTCCCCCTCCCTTTGAATACCATGGTAGACAAAATAATCCCTTGGAACCACAACAATAAGTTTGCTAAAATCGCCTTTAAATCTTTCATCCTCTAAAAGTTGAAGGTCATTTAACAAACCATAAGTTTGATAACGATGATAAAGTTTAGGATGAACATAAATCTCCCGGCAAAAATCTAAATCGGGAACAGAATCTTTTTGAAAAGACGAATATTCTTGAGCTGTTGTATAAGTATCACAACTCCCAATAACAAAATCTTTACCTACTGTAGTCCTTAAAACCTCTGAGCTGATCTCCGCAATGGGAAACACTGTGGGCACAAAAATTCTTATCTCCTCTGAAGAAGCAAAGGCTTGAACTTTTTCCAAATCTGTCATTTTATAGCCATTTTTACTGCTTTCCCCCCAGTTTGGGATTTTAGCATTTATCTCGGCTTCCTCCTCACTTAAAATGCATCTTTTCTTATCCGCCTCTGCCCTTTTGATTCTCAAAGCCTCCTCAGTCCCTTTTTTAACCCCCGCAATATCGCTTGCTCCTTCCGCCCCCTTAATCCTTGTCCAACCCAAATTCAATGACCAAAGATCCAAAGCATTTACGCAAAAAACATTGGAAGAAGAGAGCCTGGTTTTAAAATAATTTTTAATGTTTTTCTCACAATTCCCTAAGCCCTTCTTCCAAGATACTCTGTTTTCTAAAACAGACATATTGGGCAAAATGATTTCTTTCTCCCTTGCACGAAATAGCTTTAAAATAGACTTCCCCGGAGTAGCTCTTTCCCCATTCCTCATCGACCGAAGAATAGACATATCTGGCAAAAAAGCCTTTTTCAACTCCACAATGTTTATACGAACCGGAACATGGGAATTTTCACCATCAATATCCTTCACTACCCGATCATTAAAACCAGAAAAAGAAAGCAAAACATTGAAAGGATAACTAATGTTTGTCAGCTCACCAATATCAATATACTCCTTCAAATCCACAGGCTCTATAAATCTTGTGGGAAACTCTATCAACTTAAAAACTGAGCCTTCAAAAAAATCTTGAGAGGAATTTTTATGAACCTTATGAGAATCCCTTGATGAAAAAAACTCCTCACTATTAAAAAAACAAGGCTCTTCATTTTTATCATCCGCCTCTATTACAAGCCTCCCTTCCTCTTTACTTACAGAATGGCAAAAGGTAGGAATATTTTTATCCTCTTTAACCTGTAATTTTAACTTAAACTCTCTTTTTGGGAAACATTTTTTAGGACCTCTCAACTGAAGACAAAGCTTGGGCAATTTGTATTTGATTTCAACTAAAAGACCAGCGGGTTTTCCTCTCAGAAGATCATAGCTTTTAAAAACAGGTTGAGGAAGATACTTTTGATGTTCCTGAACAAACAAAGGCTCTAATTGAGGGGCTGATACCGATTGAAACAGCATCTGATAGACCACTTGTGGGCCACCCCTAAGCTTAGAAAACCACAACTTACTGAAGTATTGACGGGGTTTCCCAACAAAATGAAACCAAAAATCCTCTGTTTTTTCAAAAAAACCTTGGGGTTCTTTAGATAGGGGAGAGTCTTCAAACAATTCTCTCCACGCCTTTTCTGAAGAAGATATTTTTGAAGAAGGGGACCTCCCTCCTAAATAATCTTCATAAGAGGGAGCTTTATAAGCTCCTTCAGGAATTTTTGCCCCTGATCCCAGTGGATTAACGGCTTGAGGAGGAGTAGAAGTTTTGGCCTTGTTAATAGATTGAGGATTTAATTGAGAGTTTTCTTGGGTTTTTCCCGCTATAGCTTTTGAAGATAAAGCTTTTTTTGAAATAGAACTTTCTGGGCTTTTATACTGGTCTTGTTTGAATTTTCAGGTTTCGATGACATGAAAATTATCAGTAATAAGCATGGACAATTCAGCCCTGTATTTTCTAACACCTCTTAAAAACAGCATCAACTCTTTACGAAAAGTTTTAAGATCTGAAAAATACACATTAGCCATTGTCTTCTTCTTTACAAATTTCCAAAACCTCTCAATAGGATTCAAATTAGGAGAAAATGGAGGCAAATACAGCAAAGTAATATCCAAACTTTTCGCTAAATCCCTCACCTGAAAGGCCCTGTTATATGGTGCATTGTCTAAAACCAAATACAACCTTTTATCCCTCATAGGCTGTCTCGCCCTCACAGCTCGCAATAACTCCTGCATTGAATTTTTATTAACCCTCTCACAGCTTCTACTGACAAAATCTAAACTATTTATCTCTATCGCACCATTTATATTCACCCGCTCACGACCTGAATTAGTTTTAACCTTAAACTCCACCCCCTTCTTAATCCAACCCGATGATATTACAGGATTGAGCATAGGATGAGTTGAATCCGCAAAATACACTAAATCACCTCTCTTTTTTATCCTGCGATATCTTTGAATAAACACCTTCTGCTTCTCAATATCAGCCTTCCCAGGCACACCCTTTGGCTTCTTATATGAAAAATCTAACTTGTGAAGTAAAGCCGTCATTCCATTCACAGTATAAACAACCCCAAATGTCTTTTGAACATATAAAACAACTGCCTTTGTTGTGGGATATACCTTTGACTCCAACTCCAAAACCAGTTTCTTCCGTTGTTCCTCAGATAAATACGACATGCGACCTCTATGATCGTCATAAACCAACCTCGACAAACCTCCTTCTTCATAACGCCTTTTGCAGTTTCTGATAGTTCCTTCATCAAAAAATAAAAATCTCGCAATATCGGTGACAGACTCTCCACTATCCAGCAACAAAATAACCCGGATACGATCCGCTCGCCTACGATTCCTTTCCAAACGAAGAAAAGTTAAAAGCTCTGCTTTTTGCTTGCCAGTTAAAAATGAGTTCATAGAAACATATTATAGAACATCCAAAAGATTTGGAAAACTCATAATGCCAAAAACTAAACCTTTATCAAAAAAACTTGATTTTTTAAATCAAACCAGTATAAGTAAAGGTTCTTTTAGTGAAGGAGTCTTTATGGAAGAAAGCTCTCTTTTGCTCAAATCCTTTTTGTCCTCTTCCAGCAAGCCTTTTCCTTCATCAGGAAAAGAGGGGTTTAGAGGAAAATTTGAAACAGAGGGCTGATAACCTTCGCCCACAAAACCTCCTCCCGCAGAACTCTTTGATCCCTCGTTATTTAAGTTTTCCTCTGTGTTTTCCTCCTCTGGATTATTTGCCTTAGAACCTGCAAGAACATCCGCACCTGATTTTATAGCGCTGGCCATCTGACACATAGAAAAAGCTGAGCTTTTAAAACTCCCATCCCCCTTCCCCTCCCTCACCCGCTCACAATCCACAAAATCCTCAAAAGAAAGAGCCTCACGAAAACTCAACAAAGACTCCCATTTCAAATTTTTATAAAAACCACTCAAAGAATCAAAACTCAATTCTTTATAAATTTGAGATATTTTGCTCATTTCCCTGTGACATAAGGGATCTTGCCTGGCTCTCCTCAATGCCTCATCTATAGAAACAGATTTTTTTATGGAAAAACAAGCCCTAAAACTTTGCTGAAAATCCCTAAGCGTATGCTCACAAAACTCTTTACAATGCCGAACTCCCTTTTCACAAAAATCCCCCTGAAAGTCAGACAAAAAAGAGTTTAAAGAAGAAATCCCCTCCTGAGAGCAAGCTTGAGATACAACAAGAGTCTTGAGCTTATCATCTAACTCCTCTTTAATCTCATCTGTAGCATAAGAGAGGAAACAGTCCGTAGGGTTTTTACAACAAAGGTGATTGTTCTTATAAGCCCATTGGCAGTTAAAATGTATGCTATCTTCATCCTTCTTGTTTAAGAGCTTGTTGTGTAGCTGGTTCAAACATTTTTTGTTGATATGGCAGGGGGGAGAGGGAGGGTTTTCTGGCCCTTGTCTCCTGTGCTGAAGTCTTTTTTCAAAAAAAGGTGAACTGCCAGAGGGGTTTTGTGCCTGAGCATAAAGCTTTTTTTCTCTTTTTTTTTGGCTTTGGAAAAATAAAATGGGAATGGATTCTCGCTTTCGCGGGAATGACTGGCTAAGAGTTTTTTGAGTTTGCCCTATCACTTGAAGGTTTGATTTACTTAAAGAGGCTTTAGGGATTCTTGCCTCTTCAGGAAAGGCGAAAGAGGCAAAAAAAAGAAAAGAAAAAACAGGCATGAAAGCTATCCTTTATTTTTAATCCTCCGTAAAAAAGGCCATTTTAATACCCATGAACCTAAAGTTTTATCTCATTAAAAAGAGTCAGAAACAGAACAGAAATCAAGCGTGAAACATCCATATAAGATAAATCTTCTAATTCTTTGTCAGAAAAAATAAAATAAAATCCATAATCAATATATCCCGATATATCTGATGGCAGTGTTTGCCGTTTCAATGCATAATTGACAATGCTTTCCGGAGCATACAGATCTTGAATCCAGCCCCACTCACTTTGTGCCTCAGGAGATATAAAAACAGATAGCAAAAAAGTCATAAGGCAGGACAAAGGCTTTATCTCCTCTGGGCTTAAAACAGAATCTTTATTCACATCATAAAGAGAAAAAAATGTTTTCATTATATAAATATTGAGCACTATGTATTTAATATTTTGAGCTGTTAAAACATCAGAGGATGAAAAAGGGAGTTTGGCCATATTCGCTAAGGGCTGTCCCACTTCCTCCATTTTTTTTGTTTTGATATGTTTTCTTATATGTCCCACCCGGCTAAAAGGGCTATATTTTGCTTTTGATTTCGCCTTCCAGTTTTCCATAAGAAAATTTTTGGATAAAAATTGGCTATATTCCGGAAAATCATCATGAAAATACTCAGATAAAAAAGGAATAAAATGATTGTTAAAATAATGAGATTCTCCTAAGTTTTCTTTTGATAACAAGGTAGGGCTGGCTTTTTTGTTTTTGAAAAATTGATCAAAAATTTCATAAGCACTACGATCAACTATTAAAAGGAAGTCTGACAATCTTTTTAAAAAATCCATAAAAGCCAATGCCTCTTGTTTTGAAATAATTACTTTTCCCACAGTTCTTTTTTGGCACATGTTTTCACCACGAACAAAAGGGCTATCAGGATTTTCCTCAATGAGATCTGCCACAGCGTCTTTAATTAAAATGTAATGGTTGAAACGATCCGGTTTCAGAATATGATCTATAATAGGTGTTATCTCTTTTGTTTTGATAAAATCTTGATTTAAAATATGGATCAATTCCGATTTTTCCAAATACTCATGATCAATCGTATCCACAGCCATCTGGACTTTAGCAATAAGGCATTCTAAAGCTTTATCCAATTTGTTGTTTTGAGATCTATCGCGAGAACCCTCCACCTGTTCTGCCAAAAAATAAGAACCAAATAGGGATTTATAATTGACTTCTTTACAATAGCCCGCACTGGGGGGCAGTTTGTATTTAAAAATAGAAGGGGCCGGTTCCCCCACTTTTAATCCACAATGAGGGAGTAAGAGTATGACAAGAGGAAAAAAGAATATAGATTTAAAATTCATAACCCCACCTCCACGAAAAAAAATCATTGTGCCGATATTTACTCAAGAGAAAATTCTTTTGAGATTCCCCTGTTTTACCACCTAAAATATCTACACCCACAGAGCTGTAAATTTGTGGGGTAATATAATACAATGCCTGAAGAAAAAGCCAAGCCCCTTCATTTAAAAAATGATATCGGTAGTTTAAAGTGAAAACTCGTTTTAGGCCCTTAGAGGATAAAAACTCAGTTTGCCAATCAACACCTATGCCTCTTAAAACTTTATATCTCTGTAAAATGGATGGTGTTTTTTTACCTATCTCGTTATTAGATTGAATGTTATAATTTTTAAACCATGATTGAATGTAGGCCACTTGAATAAAACTCTTAGGCCGAAAATTATATTTTAATAAAGAGGAAAAGTAAGTGAAATTTTCTCGACGGTTAAAAAAACTCCAACCTTTTGGGCTAATCTCTACTTCTCTCATTTTAGTATTTTCCAAAGTAAAAACAGCAGAAAAGTTATTGTAATCCAAACCCCATTCTGCTGATAAAATTCTCTGACGAACAGGAAGAGTAGTGATTTTTTGATTGACACTTCCTAAAGAATCCCCATTTTGCTCCAGTCTTAAAAGGTTAGTTTCATTTAGCACAGTGAAGGAATGGTTGACTGGCTTATCTGCTAAAGCCCATTTCATCCAATAATAAGTCTCCGGTGTGGATGACCAAGTTTTAAAACTTAACAAATAACTTTGTTGAAATAAAACATCAAAAACAAAAGGGGTGCGGATAAAATAATTAATATCTACATTTAATGTGTCTATTTGATTAGGCAAAGGGGAAAACCATCGCGACCGAGAATAGAGTTCGCCATTTTCCTCAACAAGTTGTGCTTCTTGAGCGGACAAGTGCAAAGCACCCAGAAAAAAATCAACAGACCACTGGTGAGATTTTAATGTTAATAAAGAACCCACCAACCCATCAGTTTGAGGGTGAAGAGGATTCCATCGGTTTAAAGGATTCCATAAACCCAAATCCCAATATTCATCAGCTAAACTCCATATTTTGATTTTTCGCCCTACATTCAGTTCAATGGAATTGATAAAATAAAGAGGCTTTTTCATCTTATATTTATAAGCAAAATACAATTCAGAAACATTAAAATAAAAGATTCGACTTCGATCTAAAGCATATTCAGCCTGAATATGCGAATTAAAGCGAAAAGGTTTTGCTTGCCAATTATTTTTTTGATTCCATTTTAAAAAAGCATAATCTTTTAACTGGTTTTTTAAGCCAGGGGGGGATATAAAATGTTGCCATTCCATATCTAATGAGCTGGTTAAAGAAAGTTTTGGGTAAAACAGTGCTAAAAAAAGCAAGAAAATAAATTTCCTGTTCATAAAAAACCTTAGAGATTTTGATAGAGTTGATAAAAATCAAAGATAAGGAAATGAAAATTATTAGCTGTGATAAAAAAATCTTTTTGATTTTTTGGATTCAAATGCCAATGAGAAAAATCAAGAGGAGTCCATCTGTCTCCTGTAAAGAATGGCATATCTCCTGTTTTAAAGCTATACATTAAATAGGAGCGAGCTTGCTCTTTATTAAAGATAAATGGAATTTGATGAGCTAATTGCTCTTCAAATTTTTTTGCAAATTGAGCCAGTTCATGCGACTCCAAGTTAAAAGACTGGTTGGTATCTATCTGATTGTAATTTGTCTCCATTGTTTGTATCAAAATAAACAATGGCAAAAGGCTAAAAACCTCTGTCCAGTCTTTTTTATCTCCTCCGAGAACAGCTGTCATCTTTTCCCTATAAGAGTTTATTTGAGAGGGAAAAAGATATTTTTGAAATCGAGGATAAACAGACAGCACATCTGGATCATTTAAAACTTTTTTAACAACACAGTGAATTGCTAAACCCTTTGTGCTCAGGCAGTTCGGCATCTTACTTTCCGCCAGCCGAACAGTTTTTATGCTTTCTAAAAGATATGTTGTGAGATCCATAAGTTCACGAGAGTTCAGCTCTTCATCTCTGTTAGAGGAGATCAAAAAAGAATCTGCGAAATGGAACATATCGATAAAGGATTTCTCTAAAGAATACTTCCAGCCTTTGCCTCCACTAAAAATCAGCAAAGCAGGCATAACCTCTTTAACTATCTTTCGCCATGTTTTTAACGAAATGGAATCTAATTTTCCATTGGAATTAGGTGAGAAAAATTTGTTTGGCAAGTAAGAGGAAAATAAAAGAGGCAAAAGAGTTTGATAGCCAAATAATTGATAAATTTTGTCAAGAGTTTTTGGGCGATGAAAAGAGCCAAACACTATTCTTTCACTTTTTGGCTCCCATCCAAAAAAAGAGTTTAACCAATGAGCAAAGCCTCTTTCAGTAGCCAGCTCATACCCCTCTCCATAATGAATCCGCCAAAGGCTATCTTTATAATCCACAAGCCAATTTTTTAAAAAATTAAGTTTTCTTTGGTTAATGAATGTTGTGGCCCCGGAAATTCTTTGAGTTTTGACTCGATTGGGAAAAATCTTAAAAAACATATCAGGAAAAGTCAGGGTGATAACAGGATCTGATGGCCCCTCCCCCCAGTGACTGTCACAATTTTTTTCACTATGGAAAGATAGGGAAAAGCAAGTTAAAGTTCTTGTAAGTAAGGGTAAAGCTGAACTTTGAAGATTTTTTGTCCAAAAACTATTTTGCCCAATTCCTTTTCTACTGGAATCAAAAAAAGAAAATAAAACCGAAAGCATTTTGTCTAAATTTCTTAAAGGGAAACCTCTCCTGTCGCCTAAAAATTGAGTTCCCTCAAGCCCTAAGGCAGATAGAAAAAAAACAGCACCTTCAAGAACTCTGTAAGTCCAAACAACTGATTCCATATCATCAGAGAAATGAGTTTTATAATGGAAAAGCAAACGGAAGACTTCATAAAAAGAGCGAATAGCCACAGGCCAGCTGTCCCCATAAATAGCTTTTTCAGGAAATAATAACCCCTCAAATAAATTTTTTAAAAGCACACCTGCCGGCCGGACACTTTGTGCCTCCTTTCGCCCTATCATACCTGATTGCTGTAAATACTGATCGTATTTATTTAAATCTTCTACAGAATAAACAATCTTTTCACGAAGATAAGCTCGTTCTAAAAGGATAAAAGCTTTCCTTAACTGTTCCATAGCCAGATCGGTTTCCTCCATAGTGAGGCTCCCTATTTCTCCTGTAAGAGCTTTTTTAAAAATGGGAATTTCCCTATGCAAGATATAGTATATGTCTCGATAGTCATACATCAGCTTGTAAAGATCGGCCAGCTCCTTATCTTTTAATCTATCTATTGAACCTCCAATAAGAAGTTTTTTTATGGCAAATAACTGATCAGTTATACGGCCAGACTGCGAGCAATCATATTTAAAATACCAATGGAACATTTTAAAAATTTCGTTTTTTGTAAAATAATCACGATGAGAGTCATGGATAAAAATATGTTTTTCAACAATCAGCTCCAAACCGTCATGCAAACAACGGAAAAATCTTTTTTGTTGAGGCCAATCTAACTGGCCCTTCATTAAAGCGGGGTAATAATTTTTTATATCTTTAGCACAGGTGAATTGCCCGAAAAAGTCAGAATCGCTTTTAGCTCTTTTATGAGACACTTCCTGGCAAGTGGCGTCTGAAAAAAAAGTCACCGTAGAAGAATAAGAAGCCAAAGGGAGGCAAAAAATAAAAAAAGAGGGAAGAAGTTTTTTAAAAAACATATTGTGCTCCTACAAGCAAACGAGACAAACCTTTATAATCCTCAATAGAAGAAGATCCAACAGGAGACTTTTCTTTAGAAGAGCGAAAAATCCCATCGCCTGATAAATACATCCTAATATGTTTGGTCAAATAAAAATAATTTTCCCAAGCTAAGGCATAAAAGCCATTATCCAAAGCGTAGTTGGCACGAAATCTCATTAAAAAACCTTCCAGCCAGTTTTTGTTTTGATATTCTACAGACCCACTGATGGCCTCCTTCCAATTAAAACTTCTGCCAAAAAGCCTCTCCACATCCTCTGTCCATATATTGCTTTTGGCTTTTTGAGATCGATTTTCAATCGTCTTTGTCCAGCCTAATGTGAATAAGGTTTTTAGATCCTCTCCCCAATTCTCTTGAAAATAAGCTATGAGGGAAAGCGTGGTATGAGATTCAAACTCATCACTAACCCAATCCCCTGGAGTAGGCTGGTTTTGTGGCTTTTCATAAAACAAACTGGCAAATACGGATAGATTTTCAGCTAAAGCTATTTCCCCCTCTAAACCAGTGAGATGATGAGACAGGACAGAGTAATTAAAATCCTTAACGGTGAGTTGATCGGAGCTGTCAGACAAGTTAGTCCCTTGCATTAAAATGGAATAGTTTAATTGATTGACAGGCTTATAGGCATAAGAAAAGGCCACATGAGATTTTTTTATGGAGTGTTTGATTTGAAAAGCCGCTACAGGCTCAAAAAATTTTGTTAACCGGAAGAGATCTTTTTCATTAATATCCCATTCAAATTTCCCGAAAGAACCGACAAAAAAAGGATTTTTAGAACTGATTTTTTTATCTTTCAGTTGAGGGTAAATAATAATGTCTGGCAGATAAAAATAAGAGAGCAAAAGCGAAACAGAAGTGTCTCCCTTATAATTTATATGGAGCCCCGGTAAACCCATCTGAACAGGGCGAAAAGCGTCCAGTAGATAGCGAGGTTGCCATAAACCATAGTTCCAATACCTGTCTGCTGTGCTCCATAAAACATCTTTAAAGCCCAGGCTAAAAGTCCATTTTTTAGAAATGAGAGGGAAGACCACAGCCAACTCGCTCAGGCGGAAGTAATGGATTTTTTCTAAAAAAGAGTAAGTCCAACCTACATTGATATCCAATTCCGGCCGGTGGTAGTTGGCTTTAGCACTGGAAAAAACTGTGGCCTTATTTTTTGCAAAATAGGAAAGATGAGTGTCTAACTCCAATATTTCCAGTGGTTTTCCTTCCCGAAAAAACATCCAGGGGTAAGCTTGAGCCACAGGAGGGAAGCAAATAATAAAAGAGAAAATAAATAAAAGTTTTTTTAAATACATTTTTTATCCTTTCTCATCTCTATTAAAAGAATAGATATGACTTTTGGTTTTTTGATGGATGAAATATCTAAAAGCCCATAGAACCTTTTATAGAATATATAACAAAAAAACTCAAAAAATGCCAGTTTTTAATGAGAAATTGAGGCTTTTTGAAAAAAATTCTGATCCGATAGACCAAAAAATGAACACTTTTGTCCAAAAAAAAGGGTCATTTTAGTCATTTTTTCCATAAAATTTGAAAAAAAGATTAAAGTTTTGGTCCATTCAGCCGATAAGAATATCGGAAGTTGCATATAGCTTACAGCCCGCTCCGGTGGGCTGTTTGCTTATAGTCACAGCCTTTAATTGACTCCCCATTATGGCTGTGCTATCTTCAGTTCATACACATAAAAATTAGGAGGAACCTATGAAATTATTATTGAGCCTTTTTTTAATAAGCTTGCCGGCTTTTGGTTCAACAATCCCAGCTGATCCCGTCCAACCAGTTGATCCCGTCCAGCCAGTTGATCCCGTCCAGCCAGCAGAGCTAAGCCCAGTTGATACCGTCCAACCAGAAGAGTTGATTGAACAAATTAAACAAGGGAAAAAGGACTTACAGAATACAGACTTGCGACATGCTGATTTGCGAGGAGCGAACTTAGATGGAGCGGACTTGCGACATGCTGATTTGCGAGGAACAAAATTACAGTATGCAAATTTGAATACAGCTGACTTGACAGGGGCGGACTTGCGGAATGCCGAATTGGAGTTCGCGAGCTTAATATCAGCAAAATTGGATATGGCGGACTTGAGAGGAACGGACTTGGAGTATGCCGACTTACAGGAGGCGAGCTTGATATTGGCAAAATTACAGTCTGCGGACTTGACAGGGGCAAACTTGAGGCTTGCAAAATTGCAGAGGGCAAAATTGCAGTCTGCGGACTTAGATGGAGCGGACTTAACTAAAGCGAACTTGCAAAATGCGAACTTGTGGGAGGCTGATTTGTATTCAGCAATCTTGGAATCAGCAAAATTGCAAAATGCAATTTTGTTTGGAGCTGACTTGGAATATGCAAACTTTCAAAATGCGAACTTGTGTAGGGCCGACTTGCGGGAAACAGACTCAGAGCATGCAATCTGGGATGGAGCTATTATAGATGAAAAATGTGAGGAGGAATCGCAAGACGACGCTGTGGAGGAAGAATCACAAGAAGCTGTGAAGCAAAAATTGTAAGGACCTATGGAGGATCTCCGGCCATGGTTGAAACTTATGCGATAAGGAGTATGTAGTTGTCCGTGAAAAACCTTTGTTTTTTAACTTTTTTTGTCCAAAGGACCATTCCATTTCGGGACGGCAATACCTTGGACCCTCATGGAATGGCCTTTGGACAAAAGCAGGAAAAAGAGGACGAGGCTTTTTGTCCAGCTTTTTCACGGAGGAGTATGTAGAGTTAGCCGTATTCCCTGTTTTCCATAATCAAAAGGCCCCAACTCAAAATAAGCCCCGTCCACAAAATAATGGGGACAGAGGATAATGCCCAATCAGAAAAAGCGATCTGATCTTGATAAACTACAGCAGACTTCCAGTTGATTCTTTCTAAATTGGGTAAAAAGCTTAAAATTTGAGATAAAATGAGGCTTAAGCCCCCCGGCATTTTTTCAATAAAATAAAATAGGGTTTCCAAAAAATGGCCAATTATGAAAATAGATAAACAATAAAACGAAACCAGAAAAGATTGAGAGTAAGAGGCAAAAAACAAAACAAAAGCCAAAAGGAAAAGGCTCTCTACTAAAAAGCCCAAAAGGGCGTATAAAAGAATCAGCTGAATAGGGATTTTTAAAAAGACAAAAAATAAAACCAAGAGCAGGGAGAGGCTAAGCCATCCTAAAAACAAAAGTCCCGTAAGCCCAAAATAACGACCTAAAAAAAAGACAGAGGGACGAATCGGACGAGTTAAAATCATCCACAATTTTTTATCCATATCCGAACTTATAAAACCAGCCCCAAAAAAAACAGATAGGGACACAAGCAAAAGTTGAACCGTTGCTAATCCAAAATCCACTGTCAAACGGCCTTTGTCATCTAAACTGAGTTGAGCAAATAACAGGCTCAAACACAAAACCAAAAAGCAAGACAAAAGGAGAATAGCTAAAAACTTCTTTCTCAATCCCTTGCGAATAGTATTGGCAGAAACAATAAGGATGGCTCTCATTTTGCTTTTCCCTCTTTTAGTAAGTCTTTGTATTTTTGCTCTAAATCTCCTCCCTGACTATGAATAGCAATAATGATAGCTCCTTCCGATAAAAGCCTTTTTAACTCTTTTTGGCATGCCTCTTGAGAGGGCACAGTTTTATGCTGTTGCTGGCCGTTTAAAAGGAATAAAATGCTTTTTTTGCCCTGAGAGGTGGCTTGCAAATGGCTGGAATCCCCTTTAAATAAAAGCCGGCCATCTTTAAGGATAAGCAATTTATTGCAAATTCTCTCCACATCTTGAAAAATATGACTACTTAAAAAAATAGAACAGCCTTTTTGCAAAGCTTGCTCTAAAAGTTCAGCAACAGTAAACCGACTTTCTGGATCCAAACCAGAAAAAGGCTCATCTAAAATTAAAAGATCAGGATCATGAACCATGGCCTGAAGTAAACCCACTTTTTGCAACATTCCTTTAGAAAAAGTTTTTAGCCTCTTATCCCGATACTCATAAAGCCCTAACTTTTTTAAACCTTCCGCTATTCGCGATTTTAAAGAAGAGGACAGAGGCCGACTAAGGGAACTGTAAAAACGAAGGCACTCCTGAGCTGTTAGCTCTTCATAAAATTGTGGCCGTTCCGGCAAAAAGCCTATTCGGGATCGGCTTTCAGAAGATAAAGGCTGGCCAAAAAAATGAATCTCGCCACTGTCTTTTTTTAATAGTTGTAAAAGGCATTTGAAGGTGGTTGTTTTTCCCGATCCATTAGCTCCAAGAAAGCCCACAGCAGAACCTTTAGGGATAGAAAAACTTAAACCTTTTAAAACTTCTGCTTTTTTAAAAAAAGGCCGGTTAAAGCTTTTCCTAAGATCTTTAACCTCTAAAACATTTTTCATTTTACCTCCTGATAATCATATTTTTGTAAAGGATAAATAGGGAGTTGGCTTTCCCTCTGCCCAATTAAAGCCATTACAAAAGCCTGAATGGCATGGGCCTCTGTCAGGCAGGGGATGTTGAAGTCAATACAACTCCTTCTAATGCTAAAACTGGCTTGAACAGAAGAGCTTTTAGAAGTGGTATTAAAAACCAAAGCCACTTTGCCGGAAAGAATGCGATCCACACAGTGGGGGCGACCTTGCAAAACCTTTTTTACATATTCGCATTTGAGGCCATGCTTTTGAAGGAAGTCTGCCGTCCCTTTTGTTGCCGAAAGAGTGTAGCCTACTGAGACCAGTTTTTGAATGTCTGAAAGCAGGGGCATTTTGTCCTTATCCCTTAGAGATAAAAACACCTCTCCTTTTGCCGGAAACTGAAACCCGCTGGACATTAAAGCTTTTGTCAAAGCCGTAGGGTAATCCTCTCCCCTACCCATAACCTCACCAATGGATTTCATTTCAGGACCTAAAATGGAATCCGTTTTTTTGATTTTTTTAAAAGGGAAAACCACACCCTTAACAGAAAAATAATTTTGGTTTTTCCAAGATTTAAGCTCTCTTTTAAGCTCTTTTTTGGATTTTTTCATCATAGCCCATATTCCAAAATCCACAAGGGGAATCCCAGTGGCTTTGCTGATAAAAGGAACACTTCTGGAACTTCTGGGGTTGGCCTCCAACATATAAATTTCATCCTCTTGAATGGCCAGCTGTAAATTTAAAAACCCAAGAATTTTTAACTCTTTAGCTAAACTCAAACTCAACTGCTCTATCCTTTCGCATATCTCAGGCTTTAGCCTTTGCGGAGGGAGTGCCCCCATGCTGTCTCCGCTATGAATGCCCACGGCTTCTATATGTTCCACAATGCCTCCTATTATTGCCCAGTCTTTTCCACGGGCCATATCCACATCCACTTCTAAAAAACTCTCCAAATATTGATCCATTAAACAGGGTTTATTTTTGGAGAAAAATTGACTGTATTTTGTAAAATAAGATTTAAGTTCTTCTTCTGTTTCTATAATTTCCATCCGGCGACCTCCCAGAACATAACTGGGCCGAGCCAGCAAGGGGTAGCCTAACTTTTTTCCCACCTTCAGAGCTGTTTGAATATCTATTGCCAAAGCGGAGCGAGGGGTTTTAAAACCCAAATGGGAGCAAACTCGGACAAAACGACCTCTGTCTTCAGCCAAATCAATAGCCTTAGCAGAAGAACCAGCAATTTTATAACTTTCTTTAGATAGCTCACTGGATAAGTCAATGGGGTTTTGCCCTCCTAACTGAACAATAAGATGAGAGGGGCTGATAAAATCCAGCACTTCCCGAACATGCTCTAAAGTGATGGGTTCAAAAAACAGCTGATCGGAAATATCATAGTCTGTTGAAACTGTTTCTGGGTTGGAGTTGATAAGGGCTGTTTCATATCCCATTCTTTTTAACTCCTTCACCCCACGAACACAACTGTAATCAAACTCAATACCTTGGCCAATGCGGTTAGGCCCACTCCCTATTATGGCGATAATTTTTTTGCCGGATTTTTTGTGAGATTCCCTTTTCCCCCAATAAGTGGAGTAATAATAAGGAGTTTTTGACTCAAATTCTCCGGCACAAGTATCCACTTTGTAAAAAGCGGGCAAAATGCCTTTCTTTTTACGAAATTTAAAAATATCCTTTTCCGTTTTGTCTGTCCATTTTGCCAGTTGTTTATCTGAAAAGCCATCCCGTTTGGCTTGATAAATAAGCCTTGTGTCCCACCTGTCTTTTGCTTTCCGGATTTGATTTTCTGTTTGAACAAGGCTTTCAAACTGCTCTAAAAACCAAGGGTCTATCCCAGTAAGATAGCCTAAAGCCTCTACAGTGTATCCTCTTCTAAGAGATTCAAAAATGTAATAGATCCTTTCGCTATTAGGATAGGTGAGTTTTTTTTCATCAAAGTTAAGGGAACAGTTGACTTCTGGTTTTTCTAAAGATTGCAAAGCTTTTTGAAAAGACTCTTTGAAACTTCGGCCAATGGCCATAACTTCCCCCACACTTTGCATTTGTGTTCGCAAAATGTCCTCAGCACCAGGATATTTTTCAAAATCAAAACGGGGGATCTTCGTCACAATATAATCTAAAGCCGGCTCGTAGCAAGAGGGGGTGACTTTGGTAATGTCGTTTTGTATTTCATCTAAAGTCCAACCCACAGATAAAAGAGCTGATATTTTAGCAATAGGAAATCCTGTAGCTTTGCTGGCCAAAGCCGAGGAGCGACTCACCCGGGGATTGACCTCAATCACCATCCTCTGGCCCGTTTGCGGATGAACAGCAAACTGAATATTCGCCCCTCCGGTCTCTAAACCAATTTCTTCAATAATGTTAAGGGCTTCTTTTCGCATTTCCTGATAGGCTCTATCCGAAAGGGTGATTTGAGGGGCAACAGTTATGCTGTCGCCAGTATGAACTCCACAGGGGTCAATATTTTCAATAGAGCAAACCACAACGGAGGTCCCCTCAGAGTCCCTCATGACTTCCAGTTCAAACTCTTTCCAACCTAAGAGGCTTTTTTCCATAAGCACTTCAGAAGAGGGGCTTTCTGAAAGAGCAATAGCCAACAAAGATCGCAATTCCTCCATAGAGTAAGCCACCCCACCACCTGTTCCCCCCAAAGTGTAATTGGGCCTTAAGATCACTGGCCAGCCTAACTTTTCTGCTGATTTTAAGCCTTGTTTTAAATTAGTGATCAAACAGTTAGGGGCATAGTTGGCCTTTAAACGGGATAGAATTTTAATAAATTGCTCTCTATCCTCTACTTTTTTAATCACTTTTAAATTAGCACCTAAAAGTTGGACACCATGTTTTTGAAGAATGCCCTTTTCCGCCAGTTGGACAGAAAGGTTTAAAGCCGTTTGCCCGCCCAAAGTGGAGATCAGGCCATCAGGCTTTTCTTTTTCTAAAATGGTTTTTACATAATCAAATTGTAAAGGCTCAATATAAACTTTTGTTGCTGTTTCCGGATCTGTCATAATAGTTGCTGGATTGGAGTTAACTAAAACCACTTCTAAACCCAAACTCATTAAAGCTTTGCAAGCTTGAACGCCGGAGTAATCAAACTCACAAGCTTGCCCAATGACAATAGGCCCACTCCCAATAATCATGATCTTTTTTATATTTTTTTTAAGTGGCATTTTCCCTCTTTTTTGAAACAGAAGTGGACTTTCGGGTTTTTTTCGCTTTGGCCTGACTGCCTGATGTTTTTTTAAGGATCATCTTGTTTATAAAAAAATCAAAAAGCTCCTCCGCCTCTTTAGGGCCAGGGTGATTTTCCGGGTGAAATTGAGTTCCTAAACATTTTCTTTTTGAGGAAAAAAAACCCGCCACTGTCCCATCATTTAAGTTAATGTGGCTTATTTGAATATCTTTAGGTAAAGACTCCGCTTTCACCGCGTAGCCGTGGTTTTGAGAGGACATATAAATTTTATTGAGCAGTTTGTCCTTCACGGGGTGATTGCTGGCCCGGTGGCCAAATTTCAACCTATAAGTGCTGGCTCCCATAGCACGGGCTAAAATTTGATGGCCCATACAGATTCCAAAAATAGGACGGTATCCTAAAAGCTCTTTAACGAGTTTTGCCCCTTCCAGCACATCTTTTGGATCTCCAGGCCCATTAGATAAAACTATGCCATCGGGTGACCATTGGCTGATCTCCAGTTGGGAACTGTTTGAAGGGAAAACACAGATCTGACTGGATCGCTTTAACAATTCTGTTAAAATATTTTTTTTAAAGCCAAAATCTATAAGAGCCAGTTTGGGGCCTTTTTTTTGTTGGCCTTTAAACTCCTTAGGCGATGAAACACAAACCGCCTGTGTCCAATCCTTGGGTTCGGATTTGGCTTTTTCAATAAGGCTTAAAGCCTCCTCCCGGCTGTTGTTAGATAGTGGGACGATAGCTGACCAAACTGTCCCTTTATCCCTCAAACAAAGAACAGCCTGCCTGGTATCAACAGAGGATAAAACAGGAACATCGCAGGCACTGAGTTGGTTTAACCAGCCCCTGTCCCGTTCGCTTTTTTGTAAGCTTAAACAGACAAAACCTTTGATCCATATATTTTCTGATTGCCAAAAATTAGGGTTGGCACCGTAATTCCCCTGCAATGGGGCCGTCATAATTAAAATGTGATTGTAATAAGAGGGGTCTGTGGCCATTTCCTCATAGCCAGCATGAGAGGTATTAAAAACAGCTTCCCCTGCTTTAGCGGAACCACCAAGCAAAAAACCTTTAAAGATCTCTCCTGTTTCAAAAACCAATCCGGCAGGTTTCACAAATGCTTTTTATATCGGATGAATTTTAAAAATTCAAGATCAAATTACAAAGAAGTAATAAAAATATTCCTCATCAATAAATTTCAACCCTTAATATGGGCCTTGTTTGCCGGCTTTTTCTGCCCGAAAACGAGCTTGGTTGAGCTCCTGCCCCTCTCCTTCCTCTCTAAAATACAATTTAGATAAGAAATCTTGTGCCGGAGCATAGCCCTGTTTGCTGGCTTTTTCTGCCCAAAAACGAGCTTGGTTTAAATCCTTTTCCACTCCTCGACCCTCCCCTCCCCAATAATACATTTTTCCCAAAGAGGATTGAGCTATTATATGGCCCTGCTCTGCTGATTTTTTAATCCAAAAATAGGCTTGCTTGAGATCCTTCTCCACCTTTTCACCATTATAATACATTTCCCCTAAAAAATATTGTGCTAAAGCATGGCCACTTTTTGCTGAACTCTTAATGAAGAGATAAAAAACACTTGGACTCTGTTCAGTTTTTAAGCTCTTCAGCATATTTTGAGCTAAAACACTGCCTTTTTCTGCAAATTTTTCTATATGAGAAATGTATGAGAAATATATGTAGGCTAATTCGTATTGTGCAGAAAAATCCCCTTCAATAGCCAAACCCTTAATTCTTTCTATTTCTGCTATAATTTTCATGTCTAAATCGGTTTTATCTGTTGAGAGCTTTCTTTCTTCAATAAAATTTTTTAACCGGTGATTAGATCTGGCAATAAGCATATTTCTGTTTCCGGCAGAAACCAAGCCTATGATTTCCCCATGGGGGTTAGTAAGAGGGGCACCGCTAATTCCTTTAAGAACAGAATTATCAATGGGGAATTGCAAAGCACCCTGTAAAGGAAAAAACATACCCCTTGTTCGCGAGATTTTAAATAACCCTTTAGGATAACCGAGGATATAGGCTATCTCTTGAGGGTCTATCTCATCCTCTTTTATAGTTAAATAATTTTTAACAGATGATGTAATGGAGATAAGGGCCAGATCCTCAAGAGCGGACAGATGCTCCACCCTGTTTAAACGCAAAGTTCGCCAGCTGTTTTTTTGTGTTAATTTTATGTTTTCCTCACCAAGATATGAAAGCCCCTGCAAGACATGGAAATTAGTAAGAGCCAAGTTTGGACTTATAAAAACAGCTGTTCCACTGCCTTTTTTTGCTAAGGAAGTTCCTATCCTCCATACAGCTTTCTGGGCTTTTTTTACTGATAAAGGAGGTGGGTTGGACCTCAAAGTGGAACCATCTTGACGAAGGGCCGATTCCAGATGAGCCTTCTGTGCCTTTTTCTCTCCCCCATTTTCCCAAAGAGCCGACATTACCTCTTGGCATTTGGACACTGGCCGACCAGCTGTAGTTGACCAGGGAAAAAGCATAAAAAGCAGGCAAAAGCTGTGACATTTTAGGAAAACCATTTTGTTAAGGTTCCATTTCATTATAGGGTGCTACTTGCCCTCTCTATTAAAGTGAACATCTTAAAATCAATTAAATCTAATCAGACCCGCTTTGACCAGCTTTTTTAAAAAAAGTGTAAATTTTTCACGGGCCATTATTATTTAGGAAAATGGGATAAAAGCCCTAATCTTTGCCCTTTGTGTGAAAAATTTACAAAAGACTCTTTATTTTCTTTACTTTCCCGGACAAGCCTGCTATAAAACAACACAATGAAATTGTTATTGAGCCTTTTCTTTATAATGAGCTTGCCGGCTTTTGCCAGCTTGCCCGACTCCGCTGATCCCATTATTCAATCTCAGAACACAGAACTAATGGAACAGCTAAATCCAAAACAAGCTGTCATTAGCAAAGCCGTTATTGTTCAAAACGGCCAAGCGGTTTGTTATATTGATTTTGCTGATTCGCAAAATCAAGAAGTCTTACTCCCTCCTTTTTCAAAATCAATTCCAGAAAATTTTAGGTCTTCTATTTCTATTCATAATCTCCGGGCCTGTAATGATATAGAAAAAGAAAACTACTCTTACTTAAAAGATCATTTTGTTTTGGAAGGAACTCAAACTGCTGTCATCCCCCTTATTATTGGAATAGGAGGACCGACTTTAGCTGGCGGAGGCATCGGTTGCCTTATAGGAAACCTTACAAAAGAAGACCCGACTCCAACTTTGATTATCGGAGGAGTTAGCCTTGCTACAATGATTAGTTTCGTGCCTTTTGAGGCTGAGAGTGCTCTCAGATATTCTTTTCCGGTAGCTCATTTTACAACGGGAGCTTTTTTCGGAGCTGTTATGTGCGGGATGGCCAATTTTAATATAATTCATTTTTTTGAAAATATTTTTGATTAAGGATTAAATATCAACAACAACAACCCCCTCAGTTAATCCCTTGTCCTAAAAAAGCCTATTTAGTCGCCCGTGAAAAAGCCTCAGTAAGACCTTCTCATTCCCTGCTTTTACAAGATCAGGCTTTTCAATGACTTTTGCCTAAAGGTCCGTCCCGAAATGGGACGGACCTTTAGGCAAAGAAACTGAAGAATCCCCTGTGAATTATAGAGGTTTTTCACGGACGACTATTTAGGCAGGGGGTTTCAAACACTTCAAATAAAAGGCTTGACATTCCCGGGCAATGAGCCGATAATGGATAAGAATATGAACAAAACCACAAGGAGATAATATGGAGACTTTAACAATAATACAAATAACAGTCGCTATAGTGATAGCTGTTGCTGGTTCATTCTCTCTGATTTTAGGTTTTTTTGCTCTCTTTATGAACTTTCTTTTGAATGCTAAAATAAACCCACTTGAGAAAAGAATAGAGGGGCTTGAGGCGGGACAGGCTAAGCTCAATGAAAAGCTGGATAAACTCTTAGCCAAACAGCAATAAACCCATTTAATTCCCCTTCAAATTAGCCGTCAATTTTCTAGAAGAAGAAATTAAAGAGATCACGCTTTTTAGCAAAGTTTGTAGGGAGGATATTTGCAATCAGCCAGCCAATATTCGGTTTTTTAAAAAGAAAAAGTTTCGAACAGTAAAAATTAAAGCGGTTTGGATGCTGAGGAGACTGATCTCTTCTTCTTGCTTTAAATCAGAGAGAGTTCGAGCCACACGAAGTAATGCTCGCTTTCTCCTATGAGAACAATCTTGAGGCAAAAGAGGGGCTATGTCCTCCCCTATCATGCCTTCTAATGATTTGAGTTGCAGTTGGGAGTTGGGCTTTTCTTGTTTCCTGTTGATTTCGCGAAACTCGATGGCCTGCTGGACTTCTGCTTGAAGGTTTTTTAAAGAAACTGTTTTTTCTCCCTTCCAATTTTTAGAAAAAGCCAACAAATCAAAGCGATCCATCATAGGGCCACTTAAGCGATCCAAATAAGACTGGCATCTTCTGAGGGAATAAGCACATTGTGTCGGCTGGTTAGGCTCATAGTCCCCACAAGGGCAGAGGTTGCTGGTCGCCACCAGCAAAAAACGAGCAGGAAATAGCATGCATTGCCCTTTTCGAACCAAACGAATTTCCCCCCTCTCTAAAGGTTCTCTTAAAGCTTCCTGCACTTTGGGATGAAACTCTAAATATTCATCCATTAAAAGCATTCCTCCATGGGCCTTTGAGATTTCTCCTAAAAAAAGAGGGGAGCCTCCCCCAATAATAGATAAAGGGCTTGTTGTATGATGAGGGTTAATAAAAGATCGCCATTTTTGAGCAATGCCTAAAATTCGTTCCAGCTCTTCAAAGGATTTTTGGCTGGGGGCTGGGAGGAGATAATAAAGATTTTCTGCCAAAGTGGTTTTGCCAGATCCCGCCGGACCACACAAAAGGAGGGGGTGCTCACCTACAGCAGTGATTTTTAACAGATCTCCTGCTGATTTTGAAAAGGAAATGTCCGGGGTTTCCGGGGGCTTCAAACGGTTTTTCCAATGTGTGACAGGTAGTTTCTTACCCTTGGACAGATCCCCTAAAGAGCTGACAGAGTAAATTTTATTTTTATAATTGCTTTCACTTAAAGAACCAATAATCAGGGGCTTGTTTGGCAGAGGAAGAGACTTCCAATTTTCCGGTGTTTGGACTTGAGCATTCAAATCCACCTCTCCATAAAAATAAAGAGAAGTATCATTGTAATGGGAAAAATCTATCTGACCCGTTTTCCACAAAATAGCCCCGGCCAAGGCCAAATCCATCCCCGGACTGCTTTTTTTAATATAAGCTGGAGAAAGGTTGATGATCATTTGTTGCCTTAAAGGCCATTTAAAACCGGATTTTTTAAAAGCGGATTTTAGCCGGGTGGCACTCTCTTTAATGGCCATATCCACAAGCCCAGTAAATTTGACTTCTGGAAGTCCTGCTAAAAGACTCACTTGGATTTCTACAGGGATAAAAAGGAATCCCTCTTTAACAAAAGAAAAAAATTTCATAAGCAAGCTTTTCTTTTTTCCATATTTAACTTTGGCCTGTTCTCACAAAAGGTTTTTTTGATTCTCTTTTAAGTAATAAGCAAAAGAACTGTCCCTAAAGAGTAAATTTTTTTTGAGTTTTGAGCTAAAAAACTAAGTGATCTGCCGGATACCGGCAAAAATGAACACTATGACCTGAAATTTATCTTGTGGAAAATGGGAATCTAATGTAAAATGTAAAAATAGGATTTGAAAAAGCAAGCCATTTCCACCGGATGGTGGAAATCCAGCAGAGCTTATCCATGCAAACAAAGGGTGGAAAAGACTGACTAAGACTTTTCCACAAAGGAAGAATTATATGGTTATAAGGACAATAAAAATCTTTTGGATTTTATCTGTTTTTTTGTCTTGTGACAGCAAGCCTAAAAATCAAGCCTCTCCGGAGAAGTTGGCTACTTCGGCGGATTTACCTCCAGGGCAACTTGCAGAACCAGGCCCCGATTCAGGAATTTATCTTGGGCATTATAATACCTGTCAGGAATATGCAAATTATGTGATGAAAGCATTGGCTGGTTCTGCTTTATTTGGCCAGTTATTAAACCCTGATATTCCAGTCAAATGTAAAAAAGCCCATACCTGCCATTGCATGGGTGGCAAGTATTTTATAGAAGATTTTAGAGGGGCAAAAGCTCCAGTATATCGCTGTGTGGAACCCGCTGATACCGGAATAGAGGCACCGGAAGTTTATCAAGGCCATAGTGGCCAAGGTGTAATTAAATTTGCCTCCCCACAATCTGTTTGTTCTCCATTATAAAGCTTAACCCGGTTCTATAGGAAAAATTTTCACTTTTGTTTAAAAAATTTGAAAAATAGAAAAAATTATGGCAAAAAAATGAGCAAATAAATAAAAAGGAGAAAAAAAATGAATAAATATATAGCTGTAGTTTTGTTGGTTTTCTCTCTCAACACAATGGGAGGGGAAAATGTTCAAGCCACTCAGAAACAAACTGAAGAGGCACTGTTGACAGTTTTTTTAAATACTGAAATTACATCCCACCTTCAACATGATGAGCTTAAGAAGGCTAAACCTGATTTGTTTCGGGCAAAAAATACCTCACCTATAAAAGGGCCTATCGCCCCACAACATGTTAAGGCTTTGTTAAATAAAGGAGCAAAGGTTGATATTGTAGATGATAAGGGGCAAAACCCTTTACACTTAGCCGCTAAAGGCAATCCTTTCCCAGGAGTGATTCAAGCACTTATCAACGCAGGAGTGGATGTCAAAGCTCAAGACCATGAGGGCCGAACTGCTTTACACTTAGCCGCTAAAAGCAATCCCTTTTCGGAAGTGATTCAAACACTTATCGCCGGGGGGGTGGATGTTCAAGCTCAGGATAAAAAGGGCTACACTGCCCTACATTATGCCGCCAGTAGCAATCCCTTCCCGAAAGTGATTCAAGCACTTATAAAAGGAGGGGCGGATGTTCAAGCTCAGGACCATGAGGGGCGGATCCCTATATATTTGGCTATTATCCAAAACCCTTCTGCCTCAATTGTTAAAACTCTTATCCAGGGAGGGTCAAATGTCAATTTTGTGGATAGAGAAAAGCTAAGCCTCCTGCATATTTCTGCTGAAGAGAATTTACTGCCCAACATTATTCAGATTCTCATAAAAGCCGGTGTGAATATTCATAGTCGAGATAAAGCTGGCCGAACCGCCTTGCACTTAGCCACCGGGAATAACCCTAAACCCCTTGAGGTTATCACTGCCCTTTTGAATGCAGGGGCAAAGCTGAATGCTATGGATTATGAATCAAGAACCCCTTTACACCACGCGATTTTAAATAATAATGCCTTAGCTATCCCTCCCTTATTATCCGCTGGAGCAGATAAACATGTTGAAGATACTCAAGGTCGCACTCCAATAAATTATGCTATGGAAGAAATGAACCCTCAAGTTTTAAAAGCTCTTAAAGATGATTCCCTCACTATTCCTGAACTTCCCGGTTTAGTTCCTCCTGTTTTAAAAGAAATAAAAAGTAGAAAGTCTTTTCCACAAAGAGTAATATCCCACTGCCGAAGAATTTTTACTTCATCCTGATTTGTTGAGTTGTGGATGGGAATGTTGAAGATTATAGTTAACCTTCTTCTTATAGCCTCTTTGTCTTGGGGTGATAAAACCTTAGAAAATGGTTTTTTAACAGTGCAAACAGGTTCTGCTAAAGAAGTGCAGGAATTGATAGAACAAGGAGCGTTAAAAAATAACTTTTCGATAAATTATCTATTGCGAGTTTCGGCCCAATATAATCCTCATCCGGAAGTGAGCATTGCTCTTTTATCTGCTGGTGCGGATGTTTATGCTACAAATAGCCAATGGCAAAGCCCATTGCATTTGTCTGCTCGATACAATAACCCAGATGTGACACTGGCTCTTTTAAAAGCAGGGGCTGATCATTATGTTGATATTAAAGACCGCCATTGGCTAAGCCCTTTGCACTTGTCAGCTCAAAATAACCTCAATCCAAAAATGATCACTGCTCTTACTTCTGCTGGAGCGAATGTGAATGTTTTAAACCACCATAAAAGCACCCCTATTCACTATTCTGCTCAGGATAACCCTAACCCAGAAGTCACACTGGCCCTTTTAAAAGCAGGAGCAAATATTCATGCTAAAAATATAAACGGCAACAGCCCTTTGCATTTGGCCGTAGCCAGCAATCCTAATATTCAAGTCATTAAAATTCTATTAGAGGCGGGAGCAAAGCCTCAAGCAAAAAACAAATTTGGCAAAATTCCAGAGTATTATCTTTCTCGAAGGCCGGACATTCCTCTTGATAAAAAAGATCCCGCTATGCAGGAGTGGATGAGTCGAACTCCTCGAAAGGGTATCCAGCCCACATTTAAAAGCCAAGTGGTTAAACTGCTGAACAATGCTAACAAGCCTTGTCTATCTTCTTTTTTATAAAAATCCTATTCTTTGATTGAAAAATAAAGTCTCTATATTGCTGGGTATTGATTTTACTTAAGGTATATTTTTAAAAAGCCCTATATACCGAACCAGCATTTTTTACAATTAATAACAAAATCACAATAAGTTGGTCACTATGTTGACCAACCATTCAATATATCCGGGCTGTGGGCCAGCCAGCTATGCAAAATGCATCTCAGTGATAGCCTATTTGTACTGAATCCTTATTTTAAAATGAAATCGGTATGGCTTCAACTTGGCCTCAAGTCCGCCCATCTTCTTTTCAAGCTTAACTTGTCCAACCTCAGATTTGATTATGTTTTTTTAGGTTACGATATTCCCAAAATCGTTTATCATTTGGTGAATTTCTTTTTGTGCTCTCCATTTATTATCAATAATAGACTTAACTTTAGCTGTATAATCATCAATTTCCTTTTTATTCTTATGAATAGGAAGAATAATGTCTTTCCACCTACTTCCGATATTTGGTAGTGTTGTATCAATAAAAACCTTTGAAGGTATTTGATTTTGCACAAACTCTGAAGATAATAAACCAAGAAGGTAAAAGGGATTGATACCATAGGAGTTTTCTAAATTCAAAACTCTAAAAGTAAGTAGTTCTCTTGTTAAAAGCACTTTTTTATCCTGAGGAGATACCATAGCAACTGTTCCTATACGATAACTCCCTCGTCGCACAAAAAGAATATCTTTTGGTTCAGGTTTTGTTTTATGCCGAGTCATTTCTTTATAAATTTCCTCTGGAATACCAGTAACAGGATTCCTGTATAGCTCCCAATTAACGATGTCACTTACACGAATATAAGGAATTTTTCCTTGTCCCTTTGATGTAGAAGCAGGAGAACCATGACCATCCCAGGCACCTAAGATTTTTTGATTAAACAGATCATTTATTTTGATTCCGAATCGTCCTTTTAACATTTTAGGAGGTTTGAAAAGACTTTGATAATAAATAGGCATCAGATTTCCAGCTTCTTTGATTTTAGACCATGGCACTAAAAAGGTGAATTGATTGTCTTTTAGATCAGGCTCATTTATCTCTTTCATTACTACTTTCAGATCATCCCATATTTCCTCAGTACCTCTTCTGAAAAGAGTTTTCCCTTGATGGTTATGCCCCATTTCTTTTGGAGTAGCCATAATGACTTTGTCATTTTGATTTTTTCCCTTATTTAAAATCAGGAGACAGGTCTTTGCATTACAGTGAGGCCGAAAAGTATTATGTGGCAAATCAATTATAGCTTCTATACTATTTTGACTTTTTACGAAATTCCTAATGTAATCTGTTTTTGGAGCGTGAAAAATAGTCTCTGGAAGAACGATAGCAAGTTTTCCATTTTCTTTAAGCATATCAAGACAACGTTCAATAAATAAAATATGTGGTTCTCTTTCACATACTTTATTAGTTTTATTAAATTTCCCTTCTTTTGTTTCTTTCCATTGATATCCAAGTTGAAAGTTTTTAGAATCAGACTTTATAACCTTAGTTTTAGTCCCAAAAGGTGGATTGGTTAAAATCACATCAAACTTTCTAAATCGATTATCTTCTATAAATTTTTGTTTGGCAAAAGGTGAAAATTCTGTGATTTCATGTAAAGTATTTTCATAAACCATATTACTTCTCCCATCTCCTGAAATAGCCATATAAGCTTTCGCAATTTTCACCAAATCAGATTCTTTATCTATTCCAAATATAGATTGTGAAGCTACTCTTTGCTTATGTTCACTTAATTTTGGAGATCCTTTCCATTTAGGGTCCCTTTCCATTAAATTCCATATATGTTTCATGGAATAAATTAGAAATCCTCCTGATCCACAGGCTGGATCACAAATAGATTCTCCAGGTTTTGGATCAATAAGTTTTACTGCAAGTTTAATAACTCCACGAGGTGTAAAAAACTCACCCTTTTCCCCTTTTAAAGGAGATTCTGCAAAAATCTCAAAAGCATCTCCAACCACATCTGTATCAGTCTTCAGTAAGCTTCCACGCTCTAATTGTCCAACCACCCAAGCCACTGATCTGGCTTCCAGATTAATTTTTTCGTGAGAATGAAAAACTCCATCATTTTTTAATTCTTCTTTTACTCTTTCAAAAAGTTTGTCAATTCGTTTTTTTACTACTTCTGAATTTTCCCCTGCTTCTGAACGAAAATCAGGAATACGATTTAAATATGTTTTTTCATCTTCAATCTTTGAAAAAATTAATTTTATCATTTCCCCACCTAATTTTTCCCGTCGACTGATATTGGTATTCGTATAAAGAGTGCGAAGAATCCTACGAAAAGCTATTTTAAGTTCTTCTCTTCCGAAAGGTTTTAAACCTTGTTTCTTTATTCTTCCTACATCTTGAAGAGATTGACTTCTTGCAGGGATATTATTTAGATAATATTTTGAAATAGAGTTTGTTCCAGGAGGCTTGCAAAGATAAGCAATATCACTACCATTTGTCCACACCCCCCAAATGGCAGAAGTTGCTGTCATGTATGACTTAAGCTGAGCTAGCCCATCTTTTCTCTCAGGGCGTTTAGTTTCTACAATTCCTAATATATTAGCCGCTGGGTCTCTTTTAGTTGATGAATTAAATACGACAATATCAGCAGAATCTGGGAAATATCCTGTTCCTCTTGGAATAGAAACTTCAATATCTAATTCTAATTTTTTATAACCATAATCATTTACTAAGATTTTTTCATACTCTTGTCTTATCTTTTCCTCTGGAGAAGACTTAACAAACTTTCCAGTTGCAAAATCTTTAAACTTCATCGACTTTAACTTAATTCAAAAATGTAAAAACAGAAATGTTTTTTCAAAGTTTTAAGATTTTATCTTATAAACTTCTCATAAGTGAGTCTTTTTTTAGTGGAACCATGCACTAAAGACTGGATTGAGGCTTGGTCCAACACCCTTCGTCTCCATTCCGCTTTAAATTATAAAAGCCCTTTGGAATAGAAAAATGTTGCAATGCAATAAGTCCTATCTTCTCTATTTTTCAGTCCGCTTTTTTGACAAGTATAAAAATCCTATAAAGGGATGGCTTAATGCCTTAAAGTGTTTAGCTCCTCTTTCAGCTCCTGACTCATGCCTTTTTTTTCATAAGGATCGGCTTCCTCTTTAAAGTAAGAGCTATCCTTCTTAGCCGGGCGTTTTTCTAAATCTTCTTCAGCCTCAAAATCTTCAGGATCAAAAGTGGATCCTCTCCGTTTGTCAGCAATGGAAGATCTGGTGTTAAACCTCAATGTTGTCACCAGGCCAAAGCTAAAGCCTTTAGCATAATTTTTCCCCAAGCTGTCCAAATTAAAATAAATTTTTGCAAACAGAGGTTGAAATTTAAATTCCATCCAGGCTATCCAAGAAAGAACCGCTGGATCTACAGAGTAAAACTTATAACTTCCTGCATTGACTTTCTCAATGGGATCCCAACGAAATTGCGGTTGGAGGCTGTATTGATCGGGGATTAGGCTGTAAAAAGAATCCAAGCCCAACCCGGCGTCAATATATTGAGTTTGCAAAACCCCACCTAACCGGCCCCACAGCAGGCCAGAAAGGGAAAACATCCTATAACGAAAAGCCGTATGGCCATAAATATAAACTACCTTTGTGGGCTGAAACAAAAGCCAAAGCCCCGGTTCCACAAAGTAAGCCCCATCACCCACAATCAATTCATCGGGAGTTTGAAAATTGCCTAACAGAGGAACTCCCCCCCTCAGCTCCAGTCCGGCAGTCAAAAAGTTAAGATTTTTGTAAAAAGCAAATCCTCCACCCACAAGAGCCACGCGAAACACATCTCTTTGAATATTTTGCTTTTTGCTCATGGCATAAAAACTATTGGCAAACAATTCAAAATGGGTCCAGCTCAAGGGGGAGTAAGTGATACGGGGATGAATAGCTGTATATTGAAAATAACTCTCATCAGGCAAATCATCATACAAGCCCAACTGAGTGTAATTGGCTTGAGTCCGGAAAAACTCTGTTTGCAAGCTAATGTTTAAGGGTTGGCTTTTAGAGGGCCATTCCGGAAATCGCAAATTGGATACAGCCACAGCATTAAAATGAAACCAAAAAAGAACTAAAAGAAAAATTTTAAGTTTTATCATTTTTAACTTTTTTCTCAATATAGATCAGGTTATAGCTTTAAGCCTCTTTAATTATTTAAGCCGTCCTGTTTTTAAATTCGGCAAACTGAGAGGTTAAATTGAGAGAAAAGCAAAAAAAAAGAGCCCTTTTGGCTATTTTTTCTGTTATTTTCTTTGATATTGTCAGCTGGGGGATGATTATCCCTCTCATCCCTATTTTAGGTAGGGACTTTGGGGCTGAAGGATTCACCATTGGCCTTTTAATAAGCTGTTATTCTACAGCTCAATTCTTGTTCGCCCCTTTTTGGGGTCGTTTGAGCGACACTTTTGGAAGAAAGCCTATTATTCTGATTGGGCTTTTTGGTTCCGCTCTATCTTACGCGATTTTTGCCTTTTCCACTGAAGTGTCCGATATGTTTTTAGCCCAGGCCATTGCTGGCCTTCTTACCAGCCGTCCTGCTGTGGCCACAGCTTATATTGCTGATGTGACTTCAGCACAAAATCGATCCAAAAACATTGGTCTTATTGGCATGGCTTTTGGAGCGGGTTTTGCCATAGGCCCAGTTTTTGGCTTTTTATTTATCCTCTTAGGGGAAAAATTAGGGGGCCAGCCCCCTTATTCTGCTCATTTTTCGGCTATGGGAGCCAGCTTTTTTTGTTTTATCAATTTTTTGATGTCCTGTTTCTTTTTAAGAGAAAGCCTCAAATCAAAAAAATCCTTTTTTGAAGTTTTTAAGCGAAAAAACCCTCTGTTTGTCCGTCCCTCAGTTCCCATAATAATCCAATCTCTAAGAAGTCCAAAAACAGGGCTTATTCTCACTATGTCTTTTATGCTTTGGCTCTCACTGGCACAAATAGAACCGGCACTCATTCTTTTTGTTCAAGATGATTTTTTTTGGAGTCAGAAATCCGCTTACGGTTCTTTTATTTATGTGGGCTTTTTGATGGCAATCAGCCAGGGCTATTTTGTGAGAAAATGCATCCCCAAGTGGGGGGAAAGCCGAACCCACTCTGTGGGTTTGCTATCCATGTCCGCAGGGCTGTTGTCTATAGCTTTATCTGGTTTTTTGCCCGGCACAGTCCAGCTCTTTTCTTTAGCTTTTTTGGCTTTGTTTGTGGGAGTCACATTATTTTCTGTAGGTTATAGCTTGTCCAACACCAGTTTGAGCGGAGCTTTGAGTTTGACAAGCTCATCTCAAAAGCAGGGGAGTATTTTTGGAGTAGGCAAAAGCCTTTCTTCAGCCACACGAATTATAGGTCCGGCTATGGGAGGCTGGCTCTATCAGAATTTTTCCCATGAAAGTCCTTTTTTGTCCGGTGGGGTCCTCACTTTAATAGCTTTGTTTCTGGCTTTTCGATTCCCAAAAAGCATTCCTAATGCGGGCAAAAAAACCAGCTCAAAAAAGAAATCAAAACAAATAGATGAAGATTTGTTTTCTTTAAACTACAGTCAATTAAAAAGCTTGATTGACAAAAATATTCCTTTTGGTTTTTTTTACTTGGGCCAGAATCCGCTCCTAAAAAGGGAAAAGTTGATGAAAAGGGCGGAACAAATAACAATTAGTGAGCTTTTCTCTCGGTTAAAGGGCCAGGATATTAAAAAAGCCTTAGTTTTGCTTTGTGATCGAGGGGAGTTATCTCAGGAAATATCACAAAAACTAAGGGATCAAGGCTTTATCAATGTCTATTTTGTGGAGGGAGGGTTTGAAAAATTGAAGGCTGAGGCAGATCCCCTTTTAGAGAAGTCCTGATTTGAAGATTTTTTTTGAATAGTAGATTTTTCATGTTATTCTGAGTCTTAGGATGATGAAAAAGTTTAAAAGCTTTTGGACAAAAAACTGGTGGAAAAAAAACCTTATTGCTTTAGGTCTTTTGGGCTTTTTTTTCGCTATGGGCCTGTTTTTTGGCCTAAACTCCTGGGATAAAAATCTTTATGTGCAATGGAAGCCATCTGAGTGGCGAGGACTGGCCGGTGAAGGTTCTTCAAAAGAGATTTTAAACCTTTCCACCAACCAGTTGACTCAAAAAGCCAGCTTAGCTCTATTTTCTAAAAATCAAGTGATTGAGGAAGATTCTCTTTTGGCCTTTTATTTAGGGAATTTTCTTGTCCATGATCCTCAACTTAAAGAGCTGAATTTTATATGCCAAATTTATCCTTTAGTGGAGTTTTCTTTTTTCTCTATAGGCTTTGCTCTCAATAACGAACCGGGGGCGATGGTTGTGCAATCTCCCTGCAAAATGGAGGATGAGGAGTGGATAGGCCCTTTTTATTTACCTCATAAAGAAATGTTAGCTCATCCGGAAAGAAACTTTTTTGTTTTGTCAGATCAAGGGGTTTTTGTCCGGTTTTATAACAGCTCTATCTCCTTAACCCCCAGCTGGCTTTTGACAAATGTCCGATTTTTTGAAGAAGGACAGGAGGATAAGGAGCTTTTGATTCACTTCACTCCAGGGGATGAGAATCCTTATTTTGAATTGAGTTTAAAAAATGCAACAGCAGTAGAATAGATTTTTACCATTTTATGACTTTTTCACTGAGATGGTTTTTATTCCTCTTCCCTTTAGTGGGGGGGCTTTTGAGCCTTCCTTCTCATGGAAAAATTTTTCGCACGCCTTATGTTCATTTTCAGATGAACTATCCATGGACTTGCAAAATTTTTGGTATAAATTGGGTTTGCCATCACTCTCTCTCTAAAGGAATCAGGCCCGCTCTCATCTTGACTATAGCTACTGAGGGAGACCCTTCGGTCCGTTTAGATATGTATCAGTCTGCTCTCAATAAGCTCTCATCTCACCATTTTGGAACGAAAAAGCATCTCAAACAAATAATGATCTACCGCCATGTTTGGTTGGAAGGCTTTTATGACAGTGGTTTTGTGGAAAAATCGGTCAATAGATATGCCATGGCCATCTGTTGCAAACATGAAAAGAGAAAAATTAATGTGATGGTGAGCCTCCACTCCTCAAGTGAGCACTATGCAAACTACTCCAGTGAATTTCTCCATATTATCAAAAGCCTTCGTCTGACTAAGGACATTACAGAAACACTCAATCAGATCCGGAAACAGACAGCGGAGCAAAGGCAAGCTATGCTTTCTTATATTGAAAAAATTTTGAGCGAAACTGATTTAGAAGAAGACATGAAAAACCAGAGCAAACAAAAAAAACCAAGCCTATTTAAAGTGCTTTTATTTGTTATTTTTCTACCCATTTTTTTGCTGGCTTTTATATGGTTGTTTCTTCTTTATAGAAAAAAGGGCAAAAGAAAAAAGCTGAGAAAAAGAAAATCCTCTCGGCTAAAAAAGCGGGTGAAAGCTACTAAAAAAAACCTTTGATTTGCCCTTAAAAATAATATCTCAAGTTAGCTGAAAGAATCATTGAGTTCATCTTATCTAAAACCTTTTTTCCTGCTAAAACTTGATAATGAAAATAGGTAGCTGTTCTCTTATTCTCTGTATAAAAGTTCCAATGATAACGAGCTTCTACATTGACCCCTAACTGCTTGGTTAAAACAATATCGGCCCCACCGGCCAAACCGGCATCAAAAGAGACATACCATTCTTTTTCTGCCACATCCTTTCCATAAAATAAGTTTTTTGTTGGTTTCCCTGACTTGTGTATCCATCGCCATTTTCGTCCAATTATTGAACTTGAAAGGCCCGCATAAGGTTTTATCTTCCCCTTCAAGAAGGAATACTTGACAGACATCGAAAGGGCTGGTTGCTTTACCTCTTGCCGATTAACATCTTGGAGTTCATTATATGAGGAACAGGAAACAACCCCTGTGGGTAAAAAACATTCTCTATCTGTTCTTAAATAGTGCCGGGAATAACTAACTGACAAATCAAAAATCAAACGGCTATCCATGCCATAGCCACCAAAAGAACCAAAAATGGCTGGAGCATTAGAGGAGTTGACATTGGTCACACCAGGATAAAAAACAGCCCCTGCTCCTACAGAAATAAAAGCCTTGTTCCCAAAAAACCATCTTTCCGTTGGTTGAGGGCGAACAATAGGAGGGGCAGGGTCAGAACTTCGCCCTAACAGTTCATCCATTCGCTTTTGCTCGTCCAACAATCTTTGTTTTTCCAACTCTCGAAGAATTCTGTCCTCTGTTTTGATTTCTTGCTTTTCCCGAACATCTCTCAGTTTTTTGGCCGGAGAGGGGACTAAAGCCGGAGCTGTAACAGTTGGACTTTGAGTAGTAGAGTTGGCCTCATTTTTTATAATGACTGTGTTATTTTGCTTTTCCTCTGAAAAACCAATAGGGATATATAAAATCAACAAAAAGAAAGTAATATTTTTTATCATGGAAGTCCTCCTTATAAAAATGAACTGAAGAGCAAAAACCAGGCAAACATCTCAGATTCAGGCCCTTTTGCACTTCAGCTTATAGGCTATAGAGAAAAAAGATCAAAAACAAGGGAAAAAATAAAAATTATGCAGGACTTCCCGATTTTAAGCCCAAATCACTTAAAGACTCAAAATCAGTAAGATTTTTTAAGCTGAGCCAACAATTCCTCTCCATAACGATAAACTGAACCTGCCCCCAGGGTAATGAAAACATCTTTGTCTCTCAGCTCTAAAGCCAAAGAGGAGCAAGCCTTTTCAGTTAAAAAACAAGCTTCAGGCTGGGATATTTTTTGGACAAAATGAACAGAGTCAAAGCCTGCTAAAGCCTTCTCCCCCGCAGGATACACCGGCAAAACAAAAAGCCGATCCGCAAGGCGAAAACACTGTAAAAACCTATCCCAACAATTTTTAAATCGGCTGTAGCGATGGGGTTGAAACAAAACCACAATACGACGATCCTTAAACTCCTCTTTAAGGCTAAGGAGAACCGCTTTTATTTCTGTAGGATGATGGGCATAATCATCAAAAAAAAGACAACCATTTTGCTCCCCCTTAAACTCGCGTCGCCTTTTGACCCCTTTAAAACTTTTTAGTCCTTTAAAAATTTCCTTTTTATTTAAACCGGCCACCCAACTGCAAACTGAAGCTCCTAAAGCGTTTAAAGCATTATATTCCCCCTTGAGGGGAATATCCAACTCTCCCCACTTTTCCCCTTTGTGGCGGATACTATAAGCCTTCTCCTCTTTTTTTAAGATAAAGTCATTTTTCTTAGACAAACCATAAAGCCATAACCGACCAGTAAATCCACTGTCTAAAACTTCTCTGACATTAGGGCAATCCCCACAGGCAATTACAGAACCGTAAAAGGGGATTTTTTTCAAAAACTTGGAAAAGCTTTTTTTCATCTCCAAAAGACTGCCATAAAAATCTAAATGGTCGTCATCAATGTTAGTCAGCACAACCAATTCCGGAAACAGGTGATGAAAACTCCCGTCGCTTTCATCCGACTCCGCAATAAACCACTGGCTTTTTCCTAAATGGGCAGTGGATTGAAACAGATCCAACCGCCCTCCCGCAACCACTGTGGGGCTTTGCCCTGCTCCAAAAAACACATGGGCTAAAAAGGCAGTGGTGGTGGTTTTCCCATGAGATCCGGCCACAACGATCCCTTGTTTAAGCCTCATCATTTCAGCCAATGCCTCTGCACGATGGATTAAAGGTAGCCCCATCTGTTGAGCTTTTATAGCTTCGATATTGTCTTTCCGGACAGCACTGGAATAAACCACAATATCTGTTTTTTTACTTATATGAGAAGGAGCATGACCAATAAAAATGGGAATACCTAAAGCTTTAAGACGCTCAACTTCTGGGCCTTCTTGCAAATCACTTCCTGTCACACAACTGCCAGAATTATGGAGCAATTCGGCCAAACCGCACATGCCTATCCCGCCAATACCTATAAAGTGCAAATTTTTATTTTGTAAATACAGCATGACTCATACCCAAAATTGTATTGGAGTTTTTATGAAAAAACTCCTAAGCCTTCTCATTTTTTTAAAAAGCCTTTGTGCCTTCTAAAATCCAAAAAATCCCTCCTCACTCAAGCAGTAGAGGCCAGTCCGGCCAACTGATTAGCAATATACTGAGCACCGTCTCCTTGGCTCCTGGTTTTTAAAAATTGAGCCAACTGCTTTCTTCTCTTCTCATTTTGTTTCAGCTGAATGACTATATCCTTCAAGCTCTTGACATTAAAATCCGGCTCTTTGATCATTTCAACACAATTTCTTGAAGAGAGCCAAAGGGCATTTTTGAGCTGATGCCCTCCGGCAGAGGCAGTTAAAGGGATGAGGACAAGGGCTTTGCCTTGTTCCGCCACCTCCCAAATAGCACCTGAGCCGGCACGAGAAATAATCAGATCGCTGTTTTTGTAATACTTATCTATATTTGAGCTGAAGGGAAAAGCCTGAACCCTATTCAAACTCTTGTATTTCTTGTTGATTTTAGGGAAAGACATTTTGCCTGTTTGATGATAGATAAAAATACCCTCTCTCCAGCTCTCCTCCTCCACAGCTTGGCTGACAACCTGATTGATGAACTGAGAACCTTGGCTCCCCCCCAAGATCAAAAGCTTAAAAAAATCCTTTTGCCCCTCAGTTGGTGGTTTTTTTTGAAAACCCGGTTTTGGATCCCTTAAAGGATAACCACAGAGTTGTTGTTTTTTTAAAGGCAAAGCCTCCACTTCAGGAAAAACTGTAAACACTTTTGAGACAAAGGGAGCTAGCCAGCGGTTGGCCAATCCTGCAGAAATATTCCCTTCCCATAAAGCAGTTTTACGAAACATTAAAACAGCAGTTAATAAAAGGGGACCGGTGACAGATCCTCCAGTTCCAAAAACAAGACCAGTTTTTATTTTTTGGATAAGTCTTAGGGAATGAATAAAAGCCAGTGGCAGGTTAAAAACTGTTTTTATTTTTTTAAAAAAACTCTGCCCTTGGGCTAAACCACCAATGGAAATTTCATGGATGGGGAATTTTGTAGAATTTAAAAGACTTCTTCCTAAAAGAGAACCGGAATGGGCCAAATGAACTTGAAATTGATCTTTCAACTTTTCCGCCACAGCCAAAGCGGGGTAAATATGTCCCCCAGAAGGCCCTGCGACTATTAAAACTGTTTTTTTGGCATTCATCCGGTTTTTTACTACCCCTATATTTTATAAAAGCCTGCACACTCACTGTCTACTCAATATAGGAAAAAAGGAAGGGGTTGTCCATGTTTCAGTATTTTGCTGACAGAATTTATTCTCTTTGCCTAAAAGCTCAGATTTTAGACTAATTTTATCAGTAAAATAGCGAGTTTATTATACCACAAGTATAATGAAAGTCAATTCCCTACATTATCAGCATATATTTTAAAAGGTTGTCCAAAATGTAAGTTTGTAATCACTGCATACCAATCAGGACCGGACCAAAAATTCAAAGAGTCCCAAAAACCTGCTCCAGCGGTAAAAGAATAAAAGGAAAAGATAAATAATAAATTTTTCATATTTGCCTTATATAATAATCCTCCAAAAAAATAGAATTTTGTAAATTTTTCACACAAAGGGCAAAAGCTTAATCCACCCATTTAATCTTGTCTGTGTTCAATGCTCCGCTGGCCATAATCATGTCACGATATTTTGAGTTTATATAAGTTCCAGCTAAGTTCGCTCCTATCCAAGTAGCCCCTCTCAAGTCCGCCCCTGTCAAGTTTTTTTTTCCTTGTCTGATTTGGTTAATCAATTCTGCTTGTTTTGTGTGATCAACTGGCTCCGTGTTTTCAGAAAAAGCCGGCAAGCTCATTAAAAGAATAAGGCTCAATAGTATTTTCATAGAGTTTGTTTATAGCAGGATTGTCCGGGAAAACAAAGTCTTTTAAAGCCTTTTGTAAATTTTTCACACAAAGGGCGGAGCTTAATCCCACCAGTTAATCCTGTCTGTGTTCAATGCTCCGCTGGCCATAATCATGTCACGATATTTTGAGTCTATATAAGCAAAAATTAGGTTTGTTCCTTTAAATTTTGCCCCTGTCAAGATCGCCCCCTTAAAGTCCGCCCCTGTCAAGATCGCCCCCTCAAAGTCCGCCCCATGCAGTTTTGCCCCTCTCAAGTTTGCATGTTCCATGTATGCTCTTCTCAAGTTCGCCCTTATTAAGATCGCCCCCTCAAAGTCCGCCCAATTCAAGGTTGTATTCTGTAAGTTCGTTCTCACTAAGTTTGCCCCTCTCAAGTCTGCTCCCGCCAAATCTTTTTTGCCTTTCCTTATTTGCTTAATAAGCTCTGCTTGTTTTGTTGGATCAACTGGTTTTTTTGTTTGTTTCTTATCATGAAGTGAACCTCTTAATTTCTTATAGTGGAGATCACTTTTTTTTAAAGATTTTTTATATTTTAAATTTTTTTTATCAAAGGGGATTGCAATGCTCTGAGCTGGGATTGCAATCCATAAAAGGATTAAAATAATTTGTTTCATAGTCCCTCCGTTTTAGGTTTCCTGTTTATCTTATCGGCTGATTGTCTATTTTGTTTAGTCCTTTTTTCTCAAAGCTGGACTTTAGTTCTTTTAATTCTTTTGAGAGGCTGTCTATTTTTTCATTGGCTGATTTTAGTTCCTGTTTAGTATTGGCCAACTCTTTATTTGTTCCTGCCAGCTCTTTTTTAAACTGATCGTCTGTTTTGCTGAGGGCTTTAAATTTTGCCTCTATTGTGGAATTGAGAGTTTTGAATTTTGAGAGCACATCTTTTTTAAAACTTTCTATCTTGGAATGAAGGGCTTTTATCCCGGCCCACAATGTCCCATAGATAGAGGGCCAGTCCGGAGCAATAGGCTTTCCTTTAAGCTGTAAGTTTTTTGGCAAGTCCTCCGCTATCACTCCCATTCTTTTCTTTTTAGGAAAATTGTTTTTATCCTTAAAATAATAAGTGAATAGGGGAGTCTCTAAAATATCCTTCAAAGCCTTTTCCATATCATTAAAAGGACGAATATTCTTTTTATAAACTTTGGAGGAACCATGTCCTCCGGGGGAGAGGGGGACACAAGTTCCGCTCCTACAAATAGAATCCGCGGAACAGCCGGGACTACACCCCTGCTGGGGGGAGGGGGGAGGGGGGAGGGGTATAAGCAACACATGTCGCCCTTTCATGATTCCATCGCTGACTGCTACCACAGCGGGTTATACAGCGACTCCCACTCCAATAATAACCTGCATTGCATTTATCTTGAAGGGCACAGACTTTATTCCCGGCAGAGTTAAACCCTCTGAGAACATCCCCCACCGGACAAGTTTGTTTCCAGCCTGTGCCTCCAGTGGCCACACAATTTAAAGTTCCATCGGCATTAAATCCACTAAGCACTTGCCCACTGGGACAAGTTCCTATAGTGGCCCGCACTCCGCAAAGTTTTCCATTGCCATCAAATCCTCTAAGATATTCATTCCAAGCACACTTAACACCGCCCGCCCCCGATTTGATTACAACATCATTGGCTTTGATTTCTATTTTACTCCCTTTGATATAAGTCCCGCCATTGCCAGAGATAGGTTGCCCGTCCCCGGCACCGGCTCCAATGAAGGTATTATAATGCCCGGACACCTTAGCAGTCCGGCCGGCGGCATGCCCTAAAAAGACATTCAAATCCCCTGATATATAACCGCCTGTGGTAGTCCCATGATCTTTTTTTCCCGCACTCTGCCCAATAAAGACATTGCCATCGGCCCCGCTTCTTACATCCGCATTCCAGCCCGCACTGTTCCCTAAGAAGGTATTTCTCGCCCCGGCCACTGTGGCGGATTGGCCGGCATGATCGCCAATAAAATGGTTCTGCCCTCCGCTCACTGTGGCTTTTTTCCCAGCATTGTCCCCAAAAAAATGATTACCACCGGCTGAGATTGTGGTTTCTCTACCAGCATTAGAGCCGACAAAAGTATTATTATTCCCCGACGTCATATTTACTCCCGACTTCCGCATTTTGTAGAGTTGTAAGGGTTTAAAAGGCCCAGTTTATGGGCTTTTTATTGTTGTGTTGGGGTGTAGTGGCCCTTGATAAAAATAAAGCAATATTTTTAATTTATCTACTTGACAAGCCTTCTGTCTTCTCTTATTCTGCCAGTATGTTTATTCGTGAAGTTAAAAAAGCCAATGGCCATGTTTCCATCCGTGTGGTCAGAAGCCGTAGAGAAGGCAAAAAAGTCAGACAAGAGACTATTGGCTGTGTAGGACATTGCCATCAAAACGATAAAGAGAAAATTGCTTTATTTTACAAGATCGGCAGAAAAGTCATTCAGGACCTCAAAGGAAAAGATCAGTTCTCGCTTTTTGAGGAGGATTCTAAGAGGGATTCCAAGGGGGACTCTACGAGAGAGAAGAAGAGGGATTTTTATCCTGGGGATATGGTTCATGCACCAAGTCTGAAAGAGGAGAGTCGTCAAGTTGTGGGGATTTCAGACATATTTGGCAAGGTTTACGATGACCTGGGTTTATCGTCTTGTTTTAATGAGGGATATAAGCATAGAGAGGCCAGCCAACTATTGAAGGAAATGGTTTTGCATCGTTTAAAAAGTCCGATGAGTAAGCGGGGTAGTGTTTTGGACATAAGCAGAAGGTCTGCTGGTGTTCAGTCCATACCTTTGGATCGTGTTTATCGGATGATGGACAAGGTTTATAAGAATAGTGAGGTTTTAAAAGGCAAGCTAACCGAGAGGACATTGAGTTTGTTTAAAGAGCGTATTGATGTTGTGTTTTTTGATGTGACGACATTGTATTTTGAGAGTTTTATCGAGGATAATTTGAGGAGTTGTGGTTTTAGCAAGGACAATAAGATCAAAGAGACACAGGTTGTTTTGTCTTTGATGACGACTAAAGGGGGTTTGCCTATAGGTTATGAGCTTTTTTCTGGTAATACTTTTGAGGGCAATACTTTGCTCCAGACGATAGATAATATATCAAAGAGTTATGATATTCGGGATGTGTTTTTAGTTGCTGATCGTGGGATGTTTTCCAAGAAAAATCTTTTTGAGATGGATAAAAGGAAGGTTCAGTTTATAGCTGGGGCCCGGCTGAAGTCAATGAAGAAGTCTTTGAAGGATAGGGTGTTGTCGGAAGCTCCTGCTTTTTCTAAAAGAGGGGATTTTAGAAAGGTTCGGAGCTGGACGGGGGAATATGAGTGGGAGGGTTTTCGTCTCATTGTCCGTTATGATCGGGAAAGAGCAGATAAAGACAGAAGGGATAGGGAGAAGCTTTTGGCCAAGATAAAAGAAAAGATGAAAGGTGGTCGAGTTCGTGTGAAGGATTTGGTTAAAAACACCGGACTTAAGAAGTATTTGGAGTTAAAACAGAAGGGTTGGGCTGTTTTAAATGAAGACAAGATACAAGCGGAGCGTTTATGGGACGGATTTAGTGCTGTAGCTGTAAACAACAAAAAAGAGACGGCCCATAACATATTGGAAAAATACAAAAATCTTTGGCAAATAGAATCTGCTTTTCGTATGAACAAACATGATTTGAAGATGAGACCTATCTATCATTGGACACCGAGAAGGATAAAGGCTCATGTGTTAATATGTTTTATAGCTTATGGTCTGACGGTTTTTGTGAGGCATGTTTTGAAATCTAAAAATATAAACCTTAGTTTTGAAGTCATTAAACAAGAATTAAGTCTTGTCCAAATCAGTTATATAGAGGACACATCCACAGGAAAGAAATTCTTCCTACCTTCTACAATCAACAAAACACAAAAGAATATCTACAAAGCCTTTAACAAAACCTTCCCACGAACTATTAAATTTATGTCCTAATATCACAAACTAAAGTCTTGAATGTAGTGACCCAAGCCTCCCCGCAAACCCTTGATAATACTGGATTCCTGATCACAAAATGCGGAAGTCGGGAAAAATCCTTTTGCCCCTCAGTTGGTGGTTTTTTTTGAAAACCCGGTTTTGGATCCCTTAAAGGATAACCACAGAGTTGTTGTTTTTTTAAAGGCAAAGCCTCCACTTCAGGAAAAACTGTAAACACTTTTGAGACAAAGGGAGCTAGCCAGCGGTTGGCCAATCCTGCAGAAATATTCCCTTCCCATAAAGCAGTTTTACGAAACATTAAAACAGCAGTTAATAAAAGGGGACCGGTGACAGATCCTCCAGTTCCAAAAACAAGACCAGTTTTTATTTTTTGGATAAGTCTTAGGGAATGAATAAAAGCCAGTGGCAGGTTAAAAACTGTTTTTATTTTTTTAAAAAAACTCTGCCCTTGGGCTAAACCACCAATGGAAATTTCATGGATGGGGAATTTTGTAGAATTTAAAAGACTTCTTCCTAAAAGAGAACCGGAATGGGCCAAATGAACTTGAAATTGATCTTTCAACTTTTCCGCCACAGCCAAAGCGGGGTAAATATGTCCCCCAGAAGGCCCTGCGACTATTAAAACTGTTTTTTTGGCATTCATCCGGTTTTTTACTACCCCTATATTTTATAAAAGCCTGCACACTCACTGTCTACTCAATATAGGAAAAAAGGAAGGGGTTGTCCATGTTTCAGTATTTTGCTGACAGAATTTATTCTCTTTGCCTAAAAGCTCAGATTTTAGACTAATTTTATCAGTAAAATAGCGAGTTTATTATACCACAAGTATAATGAAAGTCAATTCCCTACATTATCAGCATATATTTTAAAAGGTTGTCCAAAATGTAAGTTTGTAATCACTGCATACCAATCAGGACCGGACCAAAAATTCAAAGAGTCCCAAAAACCTGCTCCAGCGGTAAAAGAATAAAAGGAAAAGATAAATAATAAATTTTTCATATTTGCCTTATATAATAATCCTCCAAAAAAATAGAATTTTGTAAATTTTTCACACAAAGGGCAAAAGCTTAATCCACCCATTTAATCTTGTCTGTGTTCAATGCTCCGCTGGCCATAATCATGTCACGATATTTTGAGTTTATATAAGTTCCAGCTAAGTTCGCTCCTATCCAAGTAGCCCCTCTCAAGTCCGCCCCTGTCAAGTTTTTTTTTCCTTGTCTGATTTGGTTAATCAATTCTGCTTGTTTTGTGTGATCAACTGGCTCCGTGTTTTCAGAAAAAGCCGGCAAGCTCATTAAAAGAATAAGGCTCAATAGTATTTTCATAGAGTTTGTTTATAGCAGGATTGTCCGGGAAAACAAAGTCTTTTAAAGCCTTTTGTAAATTTTTCACACAAAGGGCGGAGCTTAATCCCACCAGTTAATCCTGTCTGTGTTCAATGCTCCGCTGGCCATAATCATGTCACGATATTTTGAGTCTATATAAGCAAAAATTAGGTTTGTTCCTTTAAATTTTGCCCCTGTCAAGATCGCCCCCTTAAAGTCCGCCCCTGTCAAGATCGCCCCCTCAAAGTCCGCCCCATGCAGTTTTGCCCCTCTCAAGTTTGCATGTTCCATGTATGCTCTTCTCAAGTTCGCCCTTATTAAGATCGCCCCCTCAAAGTCCGCCCAATTCAAGGTTGTATTCTGTAAGTTCGTTCTCACTAAGTTTGCCCCTCTCAAGTCTGCTCCCGCCAAATCTTTTTTGCCTTTCCTTATTTGCTTAATAAGCTCTGCTTGTTTTGTTGGATCAACTGGTTTTTTTGTTTGTTTCTTATCATGAAGTGAACCTCTTAATTTCTTATAGTGGAGATCACTTTTTTTTAAAGATTTTTTATATTTTAAATTTTTTTTATCAAAGGGGATTGCAATGCTCTGAGCTGGGATTGCAATCCATAAAAGGATTAAAATAATTTGTTTCATAGTCCCTCCGTTTTAGGTTTCCTGTTTATCTTATCGGCTGATTGTCTATTTTGTTTAGTCCTTTTTTCTCAAAGCTGGACTTTAGTTCTTTTAATTCTTTTGAGAGGCTGTCTATTTTTTCATTGGCTGATTTTAGTTCCTGTTTAGTATTGGCCAACTCTTTATTTGTTCCTGCCAGCTCTTTTTTAAACTGATCGTCTGTTTTGCTGAGGGCTTTAAATTTTGCCTCTATTGTGGAATTGAGAGTTTTGAATTTTGAGAGCACATCTTTTTTAAAACTTTCTATCTTGGAATGAAGGGCTTTTATCCCGGCCCACAATGTCCCATAGATAGAGGGCCAGTCCGGAGCAATAGGCTTTCCTTTAAGCTGTAAGTTTTTTGGCAAGTCCTCCGCTATCACTCCCATTCTTTTCTTTTTAGGAAAATTGTTTTTATCCTTAAAATAATAAGTGAATAGGGGAGTCTCTAAAATATCCTTCAAAGCCTTTTCCATATCATTAAAAGGACGAATATTCTTTTTATAAACTTTGGAGGAACCATGTCCTCCGGGGGAGAGGGGGACACAAGTTCCGCTCCTACAAATAGAATCCGCGGAACAGCCGGGACTACACCCCTGCTGGGGGGAGGGGGGAGGGGTATAAGCAACACATGTCGCCCTTTCATGATTCCATCGCTGACTGCTACCACAGCGGGTTATACAGCGACTCCCACTCCAATAATAACCTGCATTGCATTTATCTTGAAGGGCACAGACTTTATTCCCGGCAGAGTTAAACCCTCTGAGAACATCCCCCACCGGACAAGTTTGTTTCCAGCCTGTGCCTCCAGTGGCCACACAATTTAAAGTTCCATCGGCATTAAATCCACTAAGCACTTGCCCACTGGGACAAGTTCCTATAGTGGCCCGCACTCCGCAAAGTTTTCCATTGCCATCAAATCCTCTAAGATATTCATTCCAAGCACACTTAACACCGCCCGCCCCCGATTTGATTACAACATCATTGGCTTTGATTTCTATTTTACTCCCTTTGATATAAGTCCCGCCATTGCCAGAGATAGGTTGCCCGTCCCCGGCACCGGCTCCAATGAAGGTATTATAATGCCCGGACACCTTAGCAGTCCGGCCGGCGGCATGCCCTAAAAAGACATTCAAATCCCCTGATATATAACCGCCTGTGGTAGTCCCATGATCTTTTTTTCCCGCACTCTGCCCAATAAAGACATTGCCATCGGCCCCGCTTCTTACATCCGCATTCCAGCCCGCACTGTTCCCTAAGAAGGTATTTCTCGCCCCGGCCACTGTGGCGGATTGGCCGGCATGATCGCCAATAAAATGGTTCTGCCCTCCGCTCACTGTGGCTTTTTTCCCAGCATTGTCCCCAAAAAAATGATTACCACCGGCTGAGATTGTGGTTTCTCTACCAGCATTAGAGCCGACAAAAGTATTATTATTCCCCGACGTCATATTTACTTTATACCCAGAATAAGGACCTAAAAAGTGATTTCTATGCCCTCTCACTGTGGCATCATATCCCGATTGAAATCCAAAAAAATGGTTTTGTGTGCCACCATCTATTGTGGCATTGTCCCCCGCTCTCTGCCCCACAAAAACATTGGCATTCCCATTGTTTGTCCCTCTGGCTTTTATCTCTACTCCTAAGCCCGCTCTATCCCCAAAAAAAGAATTGCCAGTGGAGCTTACTTTGGCACTATGCCCCGCCCAGTGTCCAAAAAAATAATTTTCAGCCCCAGTGATAGTAGCCGACCTTGCTACATCATTACCAAAAGCGGTTGTGCCTGTGCCACCAAGTGATTGTGTGCTACCACAACCAGCAAGGGTTCTTTTGCTCCCAGTAGCCTCCGCCTTATAACAGCGGTTTTTCCCGCCGGATATTCCTATCTTAGTGCAATCAAAATTAGTATAAGTGCTATTAGGAGCAGACGACCACTCAATATCTAAATTCAAAACCCTTCCTCTAATAAAAGTCATCCCCCTTTGAACCCCAGGGATAAGCATCCAAGTCTTTTTGCAGGGATAAGTCGTCCCGCTGGCCTTGCAATCACAACTCCCGCCATTGTCAGCAGGATTACATCTCAAAACAAAAAAGCGGGGAGTAAAACCATGTCGCCTAAAAACATTATTTGCAGTGCTTACATCAAAAAAATTGCTGACAACATTGTTTTTTTTCTTTTTTAAAACTTTGATTTCTATCTCATTGCCTTCAGTCCCCAAAGCTAACTTTTCTTTTTTAGAATTTGCGGGAGGGGTATTCTGATTGAGCCAGCCTTTTATTGTTTCCTTACAATTAGTTTCAGTCCCAAACTGTTCCCAAAAAGCATTCAGTTCCCTTTCCTTATTTATTTTCTGTTGCTGTTGGGCTATCAAGGCCATGTGTTTAGCCATACCCGTCATGGCTATTACCCCAATCGTGGAGGCCACCACCACACCGGTAATAGAAAAGCCTTTATTATTTAAAAGAAAAGCTTTTTTGTGTTTAAAATGCTTTAAACTATTGAATTTACAGCGTTTTTCGGGGGGGGGGGGGGGGGTGAAATTGCCTTGAAACTGCGACTCGGAGATCCCTGGGGGCAAGATTCCCGTTGGTTTTGTAGGTAAAGAAGATAAAGTTTTCTGGATTCCCATTTTAACAGACTCTCTCAAGGTATTTTTTAATATATTTTTCTTCATAGTAAAGACTTATCGGGTTTTTGTTTAAAAAACTTTAGAAAAAAATGGCCAGATCAGGCAAAAAAACTAAAAAATTGCCTATAAAAAATCTCTGTTCTTTATCGCACAAGCAAAATTTAGTGGTGAGGGTCCAAGGTATTGCCGTCCCGAAATGCTGTGGCCTTTGGGCAAAGAAACTAAAAAATATTTGCCTTTTTATACTGATTTTGTTTGAAAATTCCTGCCTTTTCTACTCTGTTTTGACCGGAAATCTCAAATGTAATCAGTATAACAAGCTTTTGTAGGAAAACCCCTGTTTTTACGAGAACAGGCTTTTCTGGATTCCCGTTTTCACGAGAGTTAAAAAGCTTGGGGAGCTTTTTAGCAAGATTGGCGGAAGCGACGAGCTTTTTCACGAGGGACTAAAATAGCTTGAAAACTCCAAAACCATTGTTTATATACTCACTTAAGAATAAACTTTTGAACACAAAAGGATAGGAGGCCGAAAATGGCTCAAACCACAAAAAAGCTTTATATTTATGATCATTGCCCTTACTGTGTGAAGGCCCGTATGATTTTTGGCTTTAAAAAAGTGGGGTTGGAGTTGGTATGCCTCCCTAACGATGATGAAAAAACCCCTCAATCCATGATAGGGGTCAAAATGGTTCCTATATTACAGCTGGAAGATGGCCAATTTATGCCAGAGAGTTTAGATATAATATCCCATATAGATCAAGAAGATGGCCATCCTTTGCTTTCTGAAAAAACAAACAACAAGCTTTCAAAATGGATGAACAAAAACAGCACACTTTGCTATGAGCTAGCCATGCCACGATGGGTCCAAGCCCCTTTAGAAGAATTTAAAAGCCTTCAGGCAAGAAATTACTTTCAAAAAAAGAAAGAGGCTTATATCGGGCCTTTTAAAGACTGCCTCAGCAAAAGTCCTGAACTTATTCAGGAAATGAGTAAAGAACTACAGATTTTGGAGTCTTTTTTTGATAGCTCCCAGGATTTTTTTAATGGGGACCTGAGCTTAGATGATTTTCATCTGTTTGCTTTTTTGCGATCTCTCAGCATTGTTAAAAACCTGTCTTTTCCTAAAAAAACAAGCTATTATAGCCAAAAAATTTCAGAAATGACGAATATCCCTCTTCATCATCCCCTGGCCTGTTGATAAGGGAGTCTTGCTTTAAATCGGAAATTTTTTCACTTTTCCAATTTAAATTTGCAATATCCGCTTTTTTGTATTATAGAGTTATTATGCAGTTTTTATCCGGTTTTATATTCTTATTTTTTTGTCATCTCTCAGCAGGATCCAATACAGATATCAACTTTAGAGATGAAAATGGCAATACCCCTTTACATTTAATGGCTGATTTTGGCGAACTGCAACTCATAAAATATTTATTAAATGAAGGAGCTGATGTGAAGGCCAAAAATAATGACGGACAAACCCCTTTGCATTTAGCCGCCACAGCAAACCCCGACCCCAAAGTGATTTCAGCACTTATAGCAGAAGGGGCTGATATTGAGGCCAAAGATGAAAATGGCAATACTCCCCTGCACATAGCTATTTTACGTAATGAAATTTTTGATGTAATTCTCACCCTGTTGGACTCAGGAGCCGACATTTCGGTTAAAGATGAAGATGGCGATACCGCATTACATTTGGCTGTCATCAAATTTTCTTTAAAAATTGGAGGGACCCTGCTATCTTTTAAAGCAAAAGTTAATGTCAAAAATGATGACGGACGAACCCCTTTGCATTTAGCCACCAGGATGAACCCTGATCCTGATTTTATGAAAATTCTTTTATCTGCCGGAGCCAATATTGAGATCAAAGATGATAATGGCATGACCCCTCTACATTTAGCCACATTTTTTAACTCTAACTCCGATTTTGTGAAAATTCTTTTATCTGCTGGAGCCAACATTTCGGCTACAGATAAAGACGGCGATACCCCCTTACACTTAGCCGCATGGTTCAATGATATAGAAATAGTGAAAGTTTTAGTGGACAAAGGAGCTGACATTCACTCTAAAAACAAAGACGGTTTGATGCCTGGGGATTTGGCTACTTGCTTTAACCCTCTGCCTGAACTGTTGGCCCTTCTGCCAGCAAATAAAGAAAAAACACAAGAATGCCCTACCGACGACTTCAATGACATGATGGAAGATCTGCTGGGAGAAAAAACAGAAACCTAATATTTTGAAAAAGAAGAGGGATTTCAATAAGTTGAAGGGGCACTGGGGTTGGTCCTCAGGGGCTTAATGAGAGGGAGAAGAACTGTAAAACAGGTCAACTCTTTCTCCTTGCTGGAAACTAAAATCTCCCCATGGAACTTTTGAACAAATCGCTGAACAATACCCAATCCCCAACCTGTGCCTTTGTCTTTGTTTGTCCAAAAAGGCTGAAAAATCTTTTTTAAATTTTGTGAGGCTATCCCTGGTCCATTATCTTGAATTTTTAAACAGGCTTGGTCTTTTAAATTTTGATAAATACTGATTTGAATACGAGGGGGAGCTTTCTGCTTATCTTGTTTTAAAGCCTGACAACTATTTAAAACCAAGTTATAAACCACTTGTTTCAGCAAAGCAAAATCCCCTTGAACTTTAATATCTTGCTGGCAAAAATCCACCTTCATTTCCAAACCTTGTGTCATGTTTTTTAGTAAAGGCAAAGTATCTGCAACAACTTGATTCAAATCACAAGCTGTGGATTGTCCTCCTGTTTGAGAAAAAGACAAAAGACTCTCAATAATTTTTTGGGATCTCCGGGTCGCTTTTTCCACCTCAGCCCATTCCTCTTTAAAATTGGACATTATAGAGTTTTTTAATAAAATTTGAGCCATAGATTGAATACCTGTCAAAGGATTATTTAACTGATGGGCCATGTTTTTCCCTAACTTGCAAAGGCTGGCCATTTTTTCACTTTGAAAAAGCTCTTCCCTTAAACGAAAATGCTTTGTCATGTCCTGACAGTATAAAATCCCTGTGGGAATCGATGTCTCCGTTTTAGAGATAGGATAATAATGGGCTTGGTAGATCTTATTTTTTTTTTCTATCCAGCTTTTTTCTTTTTGAGGATGAGGGAAAACAAAAGGTAAAGTTATATCCTCTTTAAACGAATCATTCCAACGGACCGCCTTGAAGTTTTGCAAAACAGCTAAAGGCTCTCCCCAACATTCAAAAAGCTGGCTCCATAAATAAGAGACCCTTTCAAAATAAGCGTTCATCAAAACCCTGTTAAAAGCTATGTGAATAAGAGGTCTTCTCAGCTCAAAAAACTCTATTAGGGCTTGAAAAGATTTTCTCCATTGGCCTGTTTCCACCACAAGAAGGGCGGGCTCTGATCTTTTTGAATGAAATAAGGGGATCATAAGGCTTTTAGAAAAAGGCCGGCCCAACTCTTCTGCTAAATAAAAACTCAACTCCAAAGACCCAGGACAACTCTGATGAATTTTAGGCCAAGGTTTTTTGGCCACAGATTCATAAAAACGAGAACGGTTGACATAAGCTCTTCTTAAACCCAACTGTGGAGATTCATAAAAAAGAGCTATCTCACTGATTTTAAATTTTTTTGGTATATAAGCATGCAAACTGAGAAGGAAGTCCTTAACCTCAAAAACAGTGGCCATCTTTTCACAAAAACGGGAAAAGCCAGCAGTCAACTCTTGCTCTGGTATCTCCTGTGCATAGTGGGAAATATCTTTTAAGAATCCATCCATAGTTTCCCTCAGTGTTTTTAGGCTGTCTTCCTGTAGTTAAACATTCTTTTTTTTAGGAGGATCGCCTAAAACCTCCAACTCAAAAGTCTCTATAAGATCATTATGCAAAATATTTTTAACAATATGACGAGCTTTTTTTAAGGCTGTCTCCTGATCCGGTTCATCCAAGCTCAATTCAATATATTTCCCATAGCGACACTCTTTAACTAAGGGATTTTCTTTTTGCAAAATTTTTAAAATGGCACGACCTTTAACATCTAAAACCTCTTTTTTTAATTGAATCTTAATAGCCACTTTTGTCATTATGCCCTCATAAAAAATTAACTGTTGAGGTCCTCATTTAAACAAAACCGGGCTTTGCCCCATCTTTTATAAAGTCGGTTCTCAATGTTTTTATAAGACTCTTTTACCCGGCCCCAATCCCTTCGGAATCGATCCTTGTCCAAACGGTAGGCTGTTTTTGGATCCCAAATCCGACAGCTATCAGGGCTTATCTCGTCCGATAAAAACAGCTTTCCCTTAAATAAACCAAACTCCATTTTAAAATCAATCAGCTCTAAATCCGATTCCCAAAAAAAAGTTTTCAATTTCTCATTAATTAAAAACGCCTTATCTTTTATCTCAGGCAAAATCGAACTGTCTTTGATGAGATTCAACAAACGGATTTGCTCTTCGTTGACAAAAGGATCATCCAGCTCATCTTTCTTATAATAAAATTCTAAAAGTGGAGATAGGATGGTTTTCCCCTCCGGAAAACCCAGCCTTTTAGCTGTGCTACCAGCCAAGCGATTTCTCACTACAACCTCTAAAGGCAAAATCTCTGTTTTAAAACAAAGCATTTCCCTGGAACTTAAATCCTTAATCCAATGAACAGGCAACTCCTGCTTTTTTAAATACTGAAAAATCAAAGAGGATACATTTTTGCAAATCTCCCCTTTGCCAGAAAAAGATCCTTTTTGACGCCCTTGTTCAGCTGTCAGATCATCCTTAAAAAATAAAACCACTTGGTCTGTCTGATCCTCAGCTTGATAAACTTTTTTACCTTTGCCTTCATAAAGCAAAATCTTTTTTTGAATAGTGGCCAATATCTCTCCTTGTCTCAATTTAAAAATGTCTGATAGTTTTCTCAAAATGCTTTAGTAAGGCTGTTAACACCTTACCTGAAAAGATCTCCTCTATCTCCTCATGGTTCAAGTATTTTTTAATTTGAGGGTGTTTTTGAAGAGCTTTTTTAAAACTCTCCCCCTCTTCTTTTAAATTCTGGCTTATTTTTTGAATTAAAGGGTAAGCTTTTTTGCGAGGGCAGGACTTTTGAACTAAAGCATTAAGCACTTGTGAGGAGAATATTAAACCTTTTGAAGACTCTAAATTCTCTTTCATTTTTGTTGTTTTGACTCGCAAAGTTTTCAACAAATTTGTCAGGCGGACCAAGGCATAATGCGACAAAATGAAGCTCGATGGCAAAATGACCCGCTCCACACTGGAATGGGAAATGTCCCTCTCATGCCATAAAATAATGTTTTCTAAAGCCGGAGAGACATAAGATCGTAAAATGCGAGATATGCCTGTTAAGTTTTCTGCCGAAATGGGATTTTTTTTATGAGGCATGGCACTGGAGCCAGCCTGCCCTTTGTAAAAACCCTCTTCCACCTCCCCTACCTCTGTCCTTTGAAGATGCCTCAACTCCACTGAGAGCCTTTGGATAAAAGCACCTATAAGGGATAGGGAAAAAACCAAACGAGCCAAGCGATCCCTGGGGACTGTCTGAGTGGCTAAAGTTTCCGGTTTTAAATAGAGTTGCTTGCAAACTCGACTTTCCACTTGAGGAGGAAGAGAAGAGTAAGCCCCCACAGCACCGCTCATCTTCCCCACAGAGCATATTTCTACTGCTTGTTTAAAACTTTCTTCTGCCCTTTTTAATTCTGATAAATGACCTAAAAGTTTAAAGCCAAAAGTGGTGGGTTCGGCATGAATGCCATGGGTCCTGCCAGTGCAAATATCTTTTTTATGCTTTTTAGCCAAACCTTTTAAAACTTTTTTTAAAAGATGAATAACAGAGTTTAACTGCTGAGCGGATTCTCTGATTTGCAAACTGAGGGCTGTATCCAACACATCAGAAGAAGTGAGGCCATAATGAAAATAAGCCCCCGCCGGGCCCAAATGCGAAGACACTTCATCCACAAAAGCAGTCACATCATGCTTGGTGGTTTGCTCTCTTTTTAATATGTTTTTATAGGAAAATTTTGCTTTTTTTAAAATAACTTGGGCAAAAGCCTTGGGAATAATGCCCATATCCCCTTGAACTGAGGCTGTAGTTTGCTCCACCTTCAACATGAAACGAAAGCGATTTTCTGGCTCCCATATTTCCGACATTTCTTTAAGGCTGTAGCGATCAATCATGTCCATCTCCAAAATAAATTATACTGTGTTAGGTTTCGTATTATAGTATAATGATTTGATATTACTCTTTCTGGTTCTTTTTTCCAGCAGTTTTTGATATATTCATAAAGGGTTATGGGTTTTAAGCCTTTCAAAACTGATGAAAGAGCGAACTCAATAGTGACGAAATACGGACAAAAAAAATTAAAAAAAGCCAAAGCCTATAGGGCTTTCGGCTAAGTTCGTCCTAAAGTGACGAAATACGGACAAAAACTCAAGAACTGTTTTTTGGCTATTTGATAGTAGCGGGCTTGGCTAAGCCATTCTTTTCAGCATTATGAAATTGCCGTTTTTTTTGGAAAAAGCCAAAAATAAAAATCACAAAACAAACAAAGCCAATATAGGGCCAGATCCACTCCTTAGGGATAAACCATTGCATTAAAGGCGATTCAGAAGGGAAAAGTTTAGCTATTTTTAAAACTTGAATAGGGAAGGCCCATAAAAAATCTGTCACAGGATATAGGATGGGGATCATAGGGCTTAAAAAGGACAAAGGGAAAAGCAAACTGGCAATCAAGGGGGCTAAAGTCCAATTCAGCAACACTGTTAAAGGGTGCAAAGCCTGCCAGCGATTAACTACAGGAAGAATGAACACATAAATAAAAAAACATTTTTTTATGGAATTTGTGGGCAAGCTGTAAAGGAGGCTGGCTAACAAGCTGAGCTGTAGAGAGAAGGAATCAGCCCAACGGGGTTGATAAATAAGGCATAAAATACCACTCAGCAAAGTGATCCCACCGGCACTCCAAAACAGCTTTAAAGATTGAGATAAGCGGAACAGAAAAAAAGAAAACAAAGCACGAGTCACCGGTGGATACATCCGGCTAATCAAAGCATATAAAATCAAAATAACAAAAACCCCATAAGTTTTTAAAAACACAGGCAAGGGGAGTTTTTTCCAAAATTTTTCTAAAAAAAGCAAGTGGGCCCCGGAAACCACAGTCAGATGAATCAAGCCTCCTTGAATAAAAAGCCCTTTGAGTTGGCCCTCAGGCAGTCTTTTTCCACAAACAAGGGATTTATAAATATCAGTCATAGAGCTTTCCCAACTCAGCTTTTTTAAGCAAAGAAAATGCAACTCCTCAGCCATCGATGACAGATCCCAAAAAGCCAGCCCACCGGAGAGGCAAACAAACAGGATCCCAAAAAATGCCCAAAATGCCATACCTATTTCTCATGCAAAAAAGATTCCCAATGGAGCGTTTTTACTTGGACTTTCGTCTGTTTAAACAATTTTTTTAGGATTATGAATTTTGACTATTAGCGTAAAACATAGAAAATAAGATTAAAGGTTCTTTTATAGTCGGATTTCTTGATGAACAAGCAGTTTTATATTCTTATTTTTTTTAGTTTGGCTTTGGTGAGATTGAGCTTAGCCGTTTCAGAAGATATTTCAGAAGATACTTCAGAAGATATTTTAAAGAATGTTTCAGAGGATGATCTGGCTTATGAAGACCGTTTGCACAAAATTTATTTAAAACATTATAAAGAGCCTATCTCTCACAGCGATTGGAGTCAGAGGATTCAGACTTTGCCATCAAGATATAAGCTGAAATGGCGTGACAACTTTTGGGATTTGAGCCGTTCTTTTTTTAAAAATCCTCTTTACTGGTCAAAAATGTGGGTGGCCAACCCTGATGTGGAAAATCCTCATTTAATTTATCAAGGGAACAAGATCAAATTTGATATTCAGGCACTGTCTCAAGTGGCTGTTTCAAAATACAGTGTGGATATTCAATCTCAATTCCCTGGCCTTAATATCCCGGAAAATCCCTTTTCACGAGGTGCCCTCCCAGCAGAGGAAATTCCCTCATCTCTTCCTCAACTGGAGGAATTTAAACCCTTTCACAGTAGTATAGACATCAGCAAACTTCAAACTGTGGAAATCACAAAGGAGCATATTATCCCCTCCTATTTAACGGATAGCCCTCCTACCGTGGCGGGAGAAGTGATTAGCAAAGATGGCTATGGAGAGTTTATAGGCTTAGGGGGAGAACCAATTATTGTCAAAATAGACAGCCAAATCTCCATAGGATCTGTATACACTGTATTTGAAAACAGAGGGCGTGTTGCCAGCCTTTTGAAATTTTTTACCGGCTTAAATGAAGATGAAATAGTAATCAAAGGGAAAATTAAAATTTTATCCTATATCCAAGGAGAAGATTCTTTATATTCAGCTCATGTGGTTTTTGCTATGGAAAGCATCTCTCCAGGTGATTTGCTTTTTGAAGGCCCACCTCAGGTTTATAACTTTTCTCAAAAAGGGCAAATAGGTTCTGCTAAAGGCTCAATTGTAGGTTCATTTTATAAACAGCAAGTTTTGCTTAGCCTCGGCTCCATTGTCTATCTTAATAGAGGGATAAACGATGGCCTTCAGAAAGAAGATATTTTTTACATCCGAGGAGAGGCCAACCCCTCCCAACTTTTTAGAAGGCCATATCATTATGATAGCCCTCTTCTTGGAAAGTTAAAAATTATCCATAGTGCGGGAAATACCTCTACAGGTATTATCATTTCATCTAAAGACAAAATTTATGTGGGAGACAGCTTTACTGGGGAATCAGGTCGAATGGAAGATCTTAGCCAGTCCCTGGAGCATGAAACAATTGAAGAGGATGAAAGTTTAAAACAAGGCCAAGATCTTTTAATTGATTTTGAAGAGGTCCCTGAGAAAGAAGAAGAAAAAGAAGAGGAAAAATCTATAGAAGAAGAGAGCTTAGGGGAGGATTTTGAAGAGATAGAAGATAAAGATTCCGAAGAGCCTACAGATGAGGAAGAGGAATTAGATAAAGAGTTATTAGATGAGTTTCAAAAAATGGAAGATGATGAACCAATAGAAAATGAGCCAGAAGAGGAGGATGAGCTAATGGAAGAAGAAGGTGAAGAAGATAAAGGAAAGGAAGAAGATGAAGATTTAGTGAAAGATTTTGAAAGCACAAATGAGGATGAAAATTCAGATGAAGGCTTAGGTGAGGAGTTAGAGGGGAAATTAGATGATGAGGAAGAACCAGATACTGAGTTAGAAGAGTTTGAAGAGGTAGATACTTTGTAAAACACTGATAGGACAAGGTGCATTGACAGATATGAAACTTCATTTTGCTAACCGACAGGAACGGAATAATTTTTTAAAAAAAGGCTTTTCCTCTCCGCAAAACTTAAAAAAAGAAAAAATCCAAGGAGATGGAGGGCACAGGCTTTATACTCGTGTCCAATCGAAAAAAAAAACAGCTATGCTAATGTCTTGCGGGAAAGAGGATCTTAGCCTAAAGAAATTTATAAATATCCGGAAAAGGCTGAGCATTTTTGCTAATACCCCTAAAATTTATTATAAAGACACTGCACTGGGCTTACTTCTCTTAGAAGATCTGGGATCTCAAAGTTTTCAGCAATTTTTTTTTCAAAAAGGGGAAAAAAACAGCTGGCCTTTTTATCATCAGACTTTAAGTCAACTGATACGGATCCAAAGCAGTGTTCGCTTGCTTTTTTCTGATCCTCTATTTGATAAAAAATTTTTTTTAAAGGAATTAGATAAAGCTATCCATCATTTGCAAATCTATATTTTGAAAAAGCCTCAACCGGACCCCTCCCTTATCTTGCCTTTTAAAAAAGATATGGAAAAGATTCTTTTAAAATTCTCAACAAAGGATTATGTTTACTGCCATAGGGATTTTCACAGCCGAAATCTTATGTTGAAAAACAAAAAAGTTTTTTTAATTGATTTTCAAGATGCTGGAAGGGGTCCCTGGTTTTATGATCTGGCCAGTTTATTGTATGATAGTTATGTCCCGCTCAGCTCTTATAGCAGAAACCAACTTCTTCTTTTTTATTTTGAAAATCTTCCCACAGGTTTAAAAAAAATAGTGGGTTCTTTATCTCGTGTGGAGCAGATGGTCAAGTTGCAGTTTTTACAAAGAGGCTTTAAAGCCTGTGGCCGATTTGCCGCTTTTAAAAACTTGAATCAAAAAAGTTCTCACTTAAAGTATATTTTGCCCACCTTTAAACTTTTAAGGCAATCTGCCGGAGAGCTTTCCTATCCCGGTATCTATGATTACATTCATCACCTTATAAAAGCATTAAAAACCCGTAAAAGAGGTTAAAAACTCAGGCTTTTTTATCAGAGGATTTGTCATCCTCCTTTTTTTCAGCTGTTTTGTCGTCTTCATTGATGCCCTTTCTAAAGCCTCTAATGGCTTCCCCAAGGGATTTGCCTAAGCCTGGTATCCGCTTAGGGCCAAAAATAAAGAGGACAATCACAACCAAAATGAGAATTTGCCAAAAAGAAGGCCCCATAAAAAACTCCTATTTTTAGAAGTTTAAGCTCAAATCTAAAGGAATGCAAGTGAAAATGTGGATTCCTGCCTTGAAAATTCCCGTTTGAGCGATATAACAGTCATTATTGGTTCAAAATGATGAAAAAATACCGCCTTCCCCCTGCCGATCATCAAAAACTAAAGAGCCTTTTAGGCCGTCCCCCTAAAAATTTGGAGGTCGTTTTGGCTTTGGCCCTGTGGAATGAGCATTGCTCTTATAAAAGTTCCCGCCCTCATCTTAAAAAATTGGATTTCCCTACAAGAAAAAAGGTTTCAGGAAAAGCTGAGCAGGCTGGCATTGTCGATCTTGGGCAAGGGGAGAGAGTTTGCTTTAAAATGGAGAGCCACAACCACCCCTCTTTTATTACTCCTTATCATGGGGCGACAACAGGTGTAGGAGGCATTTTGAGGGATATTTTCGCCATGAATGCCCGACCCATCGCTTTGGCAAATTATCTCTGTTTTGGAGATCCTAAGGCTCAGATCTCCTCCGGCCTTGTTGATGGCGTGGTCCGTGGTATTGGAGATTACGGCAACTGTATGGGCATTCCCACAATTACAGGCCAAACAGAGTTTTCTCCCTCCTACAACCATAACATTTTAGTTAATGCCATGGCCTTAGGCTATTTAGGCTCTCAAACCAAAGCTATGAGTGCCAAGGCTAAAGGTGTGGGAAATTATGTAGTTTACGCCGGCTCTTCCACTGGAAGGGATGGGATTTTAGGGGCAGATATGGCCAGTCGCTCTTTTGAGGGGGAGAAAAAATCTTTCCGACCTACAATTCAAATAGGAGATCCTTTTTTTGGCAAACAACTTATGGAGGCCAGCCTTTTGGCTATGAAGAGAGCTTGGATCACAGCTTGTCAAGATATGGGGGCCGCGGGTCTGGCTTGCTCCAGTTTTGAAATGGCGGATAAAGGAGGGCTTGGCCTGAGCTTGCACTTGGATCGGGTCCCTTTAAGAGATCAAAGCTTACAACCGGGGGATATTTTGCTTTCAGAGAGTCAAGAGCGACTGCTTTTTATTTGCCCTCCTCGCCATTGGGAAAATTTAAAAAAGTTATTTGAAGATTATGGGCTGGAAATTTGCATTTTAGGAAAAATTTTAAATCAAAAAGAGCTGGAAATTTTTTGGCAAGGAGAACGAATACTCAAAACAGACCCTCAGTTTTGGATCCGCAAAGCACCTATAGAAAACCGCCCTTATGTTATCCCATCGCCAGTAAAAAGGCTTTGCCCTAATGAATGGCGACAAGCAAAAAAAGTTAAAGCCAGCCTTTTAAAAATGCTGGCCCAGCCGGAGGGAGTCAGCCGGCAATTTATTTATCGTCAATATGATCAAAGGGTAGGCACTCAAACTCTTAAAGACTCTTCTTACCCTATAGCTGTTGTTCGCTTGTTAGAAAGCGGAAGGGAGTTAGCTCTCACTGTGGCAGGCTCTTCTTATTTAATGGCATTGGATGTTGAGCAAGGAGCTAAAGATGCTGTGTTTTACCCGGCTCTACAGTTGGCTTTAAGGGGTTTTCAGCCTTGGGCCCTCACCGACTGCTTGAATTTTGGCAATCCAGAAAAAAAAGAGGCTATGGGAGAGTTTGTTTTATCTGTCGAATCCATAGCCAAAGCCTGTGAGGTTTTAGATACTCCCATTGTGAGCGGAAATGTGAGTTTTTATAATGAAAGCCAAGGAAGGAGCATTACCCCCACACCAGCCATTGCCATGATTGGTTTGAAGGAAAGCCACCAGAGTTTAGCCCCGGCAGGATTTCACCAGCCAAAAGAGCAGGTGTATTTGTTAAGTTCTCATCAGTTTTTTTTCCCTGTAGTTAGTCCCACTGAGAGTTTTAAAAGGGAAAAAACAGCTTATGGTGCTCTTCAAGATCCCTTATTGAATGGCTTTGTTCAACAGTTGAAGGGGATGGCAGAGGAAGGCTGTTTTTCCAGTGCACGGATGGTAGGCAAGAGGGGTTTAGCAAACACTTTGGCTCGCATGGTTTTAGAGCGAGGGGTAGGTTTTGTTTTGGCAAAAAGCTTTCCCTTTGACATTTGGGAAGGGAGGCTTTATGAGGCAGTGGTTTCTGTTCCAAAGGAACAGGAAAAAAGCTTTAAATGGGCTTTAGATAGATGGGCTTTAAATTGGGATTTTATGGGGGAAACTCAAGCCGAACCTTTTTTAGTTTTGCAAGGTGAGGCCATCTCTTATGAGGAAATGAAAGCTCAATATTTTAAACCATGGGAAGGTTATATTGTTTAATATTTCCCCCCAACCTTTAAGAGGATCAGTTTATGGGTTTTAATGACAAATGTGCTGTGGTGGGGGTATGGAATCATCCCTCCGCTGTTTTTTTAACTTATCTGTCTTTGTATGCTCTGCAACACAGAGGGCAGGAGGGGGCAGGTATTGTCTCTCTCCTCCGGGGCCGGCACCTATCCCATAAAGATCGTGGCTTGGTAGGGGATATTTTCACAAAAGAAAAGTTGAAGTCTTTAAAAGGTTTATCGGCCATAGGGCATAATAGATACTCCACTACTGGTGGGGACAAACTCAAAAACATTCAACCTTTAACTCGTGAATTGAGCTTTGGGCCTATTTCAGTAGCTCATAATGGGAATATCGTCAACCATCATGTTCTGAAAAAAAGGTTTTTAAAAAACCAAAAAGCTTTTAAAGCCGACAACGATACAGAATGCCTATTCCCTCTTATGGCCCATTTTGCAGGTAAAAATCAGCCTGTGGAATCTATCTTGTTAAAATGTCTGCCTCTGTTAGAAGGAGCTTTTAGTTTTGTCCTGCTGACAAAAGATTCTTTAATTGCTGTTAGAGATTCCAGAGGCTTTCGCCCTTTGGTTTTGGGTGTAAAAGATTCGGCTTATATTGTGGCGTCTGAAACTTGTGCTTTGGATCTGATAGGTGCTCGCTATCTTCGTGAAGTTTCTGCTGGGGAGATTTTGCTTATCAATAAAAAAGGTTTAAAATCGTTTTTTCTGCCTCCAGCCCGGAGAAAAGCACAATGCATTTTTGAGTATGTTTATTTTTCCCGCCCGGACAGTTTAGTTTTTGATCAAAATGTTTATGAGAGGCGAAAAAAGATGGGAGAGTATTTAGCTAAGGAACATCCTGTTTCCGCAGATATGGTGATTCCAGTTCCAGACAGTGGCGTCCCTTCAGCTATTGGCTATGCCCGGGAGATGCGTCTTCCTTATGAGATGGGCATTATCCGCAATCATTATATAGGGAGGACTTTTATACATCCATCCCCTACAGTGAGAAATTTTAAAGTCAAAATCAAACTCAACCCGCTTTCTTCTTTAGTTAAAGGCAAAAAAGTAGTGGCTATTGATGATTCTATTGTAAGGGGGGCCACTTCAAAAGCTTTGGTGGAAATTTTGCGGGCCGGAGGGGCTAAGGAGATTCATCTTCGTGTCTCTTCCCCCCCTATTAGAGGGCCTTGTCATTATGGTGTAGATACTCCTCAAAAAAAACAACTGCTCTCTCACCGTAAAGGGGTTGAGGAGGTTAGAAAATTCATCGGGGCGGACTCTTTAGCTTATCTCTCTTACGAGAGCCTGATCAAAGCGGGGGGGAATAAAGAATTTTGTTTGGCCTGTTTTGACGAAAAATACCCTACCCCTTTACGATTTTGAAGAGGGGTTGAGGAGAGATAAAGCCTGTTTGAGATTCTTTTCTAAATCATTTTCCCATTTCATCAAGCTTAAAGCCTCTCCAATCTCAGAGGGATGAAAGCCTAATTTTTCTAAGGCAAAAAAAAGTTTATCCCTCCCAGGATTTCCATCAGTTGAACCGATGGCTTTGTCAGAAATTTGATCCTTTAATGAAAGGACAATTTGCTGAGCTGTTTTTTTACCCACTTTAGGCAAGGCACTGAGGGCCTTTATATTTTCCTCATAAATCATACGATTCAACTGTTCTATAGAGCAAGAAGCCAATATGGAAAGAGCCATCTTAGGCCCAATACCTTTAACTTTTAAAAGTGCCAGAAAAACCTCTTTTTCTTTAAAGGAGGGAAAGCCATACAGCTCAAGGCTATCTGAACGAAAAACAGTGTGAATCCAAACAGAGACAATAGCCCCTGTTTGAAATTGGCTAAAAGCCGTTGGAGACACTTGAACCTCATAAGCCACTCCTCCCGTGTCCACCAGCAAACTGTTGGGGTTTTGTAAAATAAGAGAACCTTTTAAAAATCCGATCATAAATTGACTGCTTGAATTTGTTTTTGAAATAGATTTTTTTTGCACTCTCTACTGTGGCATAAAGCCACGGCTAAGGCGTCAGTAGCGTCTAAAGATCGGGGGGTAGGGCTGAGAGCAAAAAAATTAGTGACAAATTGCTGAACCAGCTCTTTTGAAGAATTGCCAGAAAATGTGACAGCTTTTTTAATAAACCGGGTGGAGTATTCAAAAAATTCAGCCTTTTGCCTTGTGCTTTCCAACAAGCAGAGAGCAAAAATATGGCCTAACTTAAAAGCTGTGACGGGGTTTTTCCCAAAAAAGATCTTTTCCACAGCGATATGATGAGGCTTATAGGTTTGACCTAACTCTTTTAGCCCTTGATGAATTTTGCTTATTCTGAGAGGGAAAGATTTTTCATTGGCACGGATGAGGCCGTAATCCAAACACTTGCTGGAATCCTCTGTAGTGTGAATCACAGCATAACCTGTGCTCACAGTGCCGGGATCAATGCCCATGATGATCAGATCCATAGTTGTTGAGCCATCCTGTTGAAGTTTTAAACGAATGCCTTAGCTCCCTCAGCTCTCAAAAACCAGAAATTTTTAAGAGCTTTCTCTCTATATTTTAATATATTGCTAACAAAAGCAGTATGACTTAGCTAACATGAATTTTCAAATAAAACCAGCCCAAAGGTATATTCAAATTGAGTTTCAACGCAAGCAATAAAAATTTTCAATGGAAAAAACCATAAAAAAGTTTGGCGGATCCAGACTTTTTATGTCAAAATAGAAGTATGGCCGGACATAATCCCCTTTTAACTAAAAAGCTGGAGGATAATCTTAAAAAAGACCCTCGCTCAAAAGTTTTTTGCTCTTTAGCTCAAATTTATTATTCCAGTGGGGCTGTGGAGAAGGCAGAAAAGCTATGTCTTGAGGGCTTAGTTTATCATCCCTCTCATTCTCAGGCTTATGCTTTGCTTGGGGATATATACGAAAGCCAGGGCCGGACCCAAGAGGCCATCTATTGCCTCACTCAAGCCAAAAAATTTAACCCGGATAACCCTAACATTTACAAAAGTTTAGGTGCTATCTATAAAAAGAAAAATGATTTAGAAAAAACCCTTAACGCTTATAAAATGGCTGTTCTTTTAAGGCCAGGGGACAAAGAGGCCACAGCCACAGTTCAGCATTTAGAAAAGGTAGTGGATCGGCCAATAAAGGAGATTCGTCAAACGGAGGAAAAAGAGGCACAGCCTAAAACTCTTTCTGAAAAAGAGAGTCAAAAACTGGCCCGGCTGAATAAAATTTTAGCCCATATTGAAATTTATATGGATAAATTTTCAAAAAGTGGTTATACTGGTTCAGCTTGAAAAAGGCCCTTGCTCCTTTTTCTTAAATGAGAAAAATCATCCGGCACAAAACCATCAGATAGCCATGTATGGGACAAGTGATTTTAAAAAAGGATTAAAGCTCATGGTAAAAGGAGAACCTCATGTTATTTTGGATTTTCAGCATATCAAACCAGGGAAGGGCAATCAATTCACCAGGACCAAACTAACTAACCTCCTGACAGGCATGGCTATTGATCTTACAATCCGCTCTGGGGAAAAGTTTGCGGTGCCGGATATTGATTACAAAAATCTTTCTTATGTATATAAAGATAAGGACTCTTTTTATTTTATGGATATTCAATCTTATGAGACTTTGGCTATAAGCCAGAAAATTGTTGGGGACAATCAATACTATTTGACAGAATCTTTAAAAGTCACGGCTTGTTTTTTTAACAATCGGGTAATTTCTATTGAGTTGCCAAGGAGCCTCATTTTAACTGTGTCACAAACCGATCCTGGGTTTAAGGGGAATACTGCCAGCCATACAACTAAGCCCGCCACTATGGAGACAGGGCTTGTGGTTCAGGTCCCTTTGCATATTCAAGAGGGGGATAAGTTAAAAATCAACTGTAAAGACGGAACTTATATTGAAAGATGCAGATAATACTATTCGTTTTGTATTTGTGCCCACCTTTTTAAAATTGGTAAAAATATGGATTCTCAAATTAAAACAGTAGAATTTTTGGAAAAAAAGATTTTTTCTCTTTTTAAAAAAAATTTAACACCAATCCAAATTTTTGAAGAAATTCAAGGCAGTTCAAGTATAGAGGATGTCAGTCGGTTTCTTTACAATGCCGGTTTATATAAAACCTTGCTGGAATTTTCAGCTCAAAGGCTAAGTAAAAAAAAGCCTCTTGCATGGCCTTACATTTTAAAAATTTTAACTAAATATAAAATATCCCCTAATTCACAAATGAAGAAACTTTTGTTTCACCACTACCTCAAAAAGAAAGAAAATTGGACACCGGCCCTATTTGCTTGTAAGGAATGGGAGGACATTTCCCCAGAGTTTCAGCAGTTGAGATATGTCCATCTTCAAGATATGGAGGGGAAAAAGTCCTCTAAAGAGGAAGAAGATCTTTTGGAGAGATTAGAGTTTGCTAAAGCTCAAAATTTGATAAAAGAAGAGGAAGACATTATCCTTAAGCTATTGTCTCTTCAACCTTTAAATAAAAAATATAAAACACTCAAAAAAAAATGGGATGAAAAAAAGGCTATTTTAACTATTCAAGAGCAAAAAAAGATCAGTCAGAGGAAAAAGACTGAGGAAGTCGACTCCTTACCTTCTTTTCCTTTGGAAAAGCGGAATTTAAAAAAAAGCTGGCATTCAGCAATTTGGCAAACGGCTAAAAAGACCCCTCACCGGACAAAAAATCTATCCTTTTTTTTATATTTCGGTGGTTGGCCGGATCAGGCTTTGTCTTTGTTAGAGACAGATGTTCGCCGGTTGTCTGATTATTGGTTTTACTTAGACTGGGCATTGGAGACTCGGCAATACACAAAAGGTTTAGAGTTGATCCACCGGCTTTTTTCAGAAACTCCAGAAAGTGAAAGTTTTTTTCTGCCTCTCATTTACATTAAATCACAAATGCTTTACGCTTTAGGAAAAAAGTCTTCAGCTATTGAGTATCTTACAGCTATTTCTCAGGTTCAGCCGGATTATAAAAGTGTGCAATATCTTTTGGATAAATGGTTGAAAAACACATAACCCACAAAAAAGATGAGATCTATTTTTAAAAATTTTAAAATCCCTCGTTTTTTCAAAACAAAAAAGTTTTTTGTTTTTCTCTTTCTTTTTATTTTGTTTTTTCTCTTTACCCCGATCAGTTTACGTCAAGTTGGCAACAAGGTGGAAGGCTTTATAAATGATAGGGCTACAGAGGGGGTTCAAGCTTTTGAGAATCAAACAGGCTTAAAAATTGAATGGGAGCTTTTACAATTTAACATATTTACAATGAATGTTCATTTAGAGGGAGTTCAAGTAATTCCTCTAAACACAGCCAATTTTAAAAAAATACAGGAGCTGGGTTTATTGGATGGGCGACAAAAAATTCAGAAAATATCGGCCCGTCCATCTTTATTTTCTCTTTTATTTAAAAAGCGTGTGGTTTTGGCAAAATTAAAAATTCAAAAAGGGGATATTTATATTAAAACTTTAAAATCTTTTTTGAGAAAATCTAAAGCCCCACAGGACATGGCTTTGCCCATAAAGCATATTCTTATTAAAAACACTCAGTTAAGCCTTCGCCATCAGGGTCGCGGGCTTAAGCTTTCTCGCCTCCGCTCTTCTGTTCGTCAAAAAAAAGAGGGCATTTTTCACTTTAATTTTTTTGTGGAGTCTTTCCATTTTAGTGAAGATCCGGGGTTTGAGGCTTTTTCCAACTATCTGCCTGGGGTTTCTATCCCAAAAAATGAAAATGCCCCGGCATATCAACTGGCTTTTAAAGGGGTTGTGCAAAAAGGAAGAGTTTTTTTTGAAAAGATCCTTTTAAAAAATCATAAATTTCAGTCTATAACAGAACGATTAGATCTTCAGTTTGACTCCAAGAAATTAAAACAGATGAACATAAGATCTTCTGGTGCTTTGCCTTTCGTTCTTATTCAAAAAGGGATTGATTGGATGGGGGGAGAGACTATCTTTTTTGACTCTCTTCTATCTTATAAACTGAATATTCAATATACAACTCACAAAGGCTATAAAGGCTCTTTTGATCTGAATGGCGAAAACGCTGTTTTTAAAACTCACAAGTTAAAAAGTTTTTTTGCAAAGGGAAGGCTTCGTCGCCGGACTTTATTTTTAGATTCTGCTAAAGTAGAAGTGCAAAATCAAGGCAGAGCTTATATAAAAAATGGGGAATGGTTTTTCCATAAGGCCAGTTCTCGTTTTGGTTTTCTTATTGAAACTCATAAGCTGTCTTCTGATTTTGTGGCCCAAGCGGTTTTAAACATGGATAATTTTCCGGTAAAAGGAGATTTTACTGGTTCCATTAAATGCCAAGGGAAAGGTTATAGAGGTTCTTATTTCAAATGTTCAGCTGAGGGGAAAAGTAAAAAAGTAAGTGCACAAACCAAAGATCAAAATGAACTGGTATCTCTCCACGGGATGAATTTGGATCTCAATGTGGAGTGGGACCGTGAGATTTTAAATTTTTTAGCCATTGGCACAAAAACCACAAAATCTGAAACTTCCAAAGTGCAATTCCAAGGGCAATACTCGCAACCCTCTGATCGATTGGAATCCTCTTACTCTTTTATTGGAAAGTGGGGTGAAGATTTAAAATTCAACACTGCTTTTCCTGTAGAAGGAACAGCAGAAATTCGAGACGGAAAATTGATTGTTGAAAAAAATAAAGTTCAATTTAAAGGCTTCCTCAGCTCTTCTCTTATAAAAATTCAATCCTATAAGCTCAAAGATATTTCCAGCAGGTATCAGTTTAAAACTGGCCGATTAGCTTTTGTAAATATCAAAAGCTCTCCTGGAAGAACCAACTGGGCCGGAGAGGGGGTTATAGATTTTCGTCAAAAAGAGCTTGTTTTGAATTGGAAATCTTCTTTTTTTGACATTGAAGATTTAATGGACTCAGTTCAAGAAAATATTTCTTGGCCTATCTCATTTAAAGGCACAGGGGCAGGCACTTTTTTTATTCGCTATCCATGGGCTTTACCGGAGAAAAAAGAGTTTCATCTCAAAGGAGATCTTTTTAATGTTTCTGTAAATAAAGATCTGTTTCAACAAGCGACATTTAATTTTAGTTTACAAAATGATCAAGGTGTGATTCGCTCTTTACTTTTAAAAAAGGGACAAGGTTATCTTAAAGGTTCTGGTTTTTTTGATAGCCAATACGCCCTTAATTTAAAAGTAAAAGGCCAAGATCTGTCTTTAGAGAGGCTGGAATGGCTAAACAGTATTGTGCCTTTCAATCAGTCCGGCGATGTGAACTTTGATATGAAAATCACTGGCACACTCGCTCGTCCAAAAATCCACAGTGACATTTTTATATCCAATATGTTTTTTTACTCATATCCAGTTAAAGACTCTCATATTAAAATGAAGTTAGACGCTAAGGCATTGTCCCTTTCTGGCCCTGTTATGGACGAGATCTTTATCGATCAGTTTATTTATCCTTTTTCAAAAAAAGCTTTAATAAAGGCAAGGGGCCGGTTAGCCAACTTAGATTTTATTAAGCTTTTATTTTCAAAAAATCGTATGGAGAGGGCACAAGAGAGATCTTCTCAACTGACAGGTTTTTTCTCTTTCCATAAAACAAAAGAAAAAACCAGCCAATGGACTGGTCAGGCTCAAATCGATCAGTTTTTTGTCTCCCGATCTGATCAGTGGATAAAAGGTGAAAAGCCTTTTTCTATTTTTTTTGATAAAGATCGTTGGTCTCTCTCCTCTGGTCGTTTTTCTTACCATAATAAAGAGAATCTAATTATAGAGGAAAGAGGTCCTGACAAACTATGGGTCTCTGGGAGATTCTCCTTAGGTTTGTTTTCTGTTCTTTTCCCTTTTTTAAAAAAAATTGAAGGAGATGTGAGAGGGCAGGTCTTAATAGACAATAATTTAAAACAACCGTCCCCTAAAGGATCTGTGCGAGTGGATAAGGCATTATTTTCTGTAGGCACTTTGCCTGATTTTAAAGAAGCTCAGGCTCAGTTGGATTTTGCCGGAAATCGCATATTGGTTCATGATTTTTTTAGCCATACTGGTGGCAGTTCCCTAAAAGGAAAAGGCTTAGTTTTTTATGATTTTATTCATTGGCCCAAAGTAGATTTGGATTTGGATTTTTCTGGTGCACAACTCAATATTCCAAAAGATTTTCAAACCAAAGGCAAAGGTCGCTTAAAAATCCATGGCGACAATCCTCCTTATTTAATTAGTGGTGAGTATCTTATAGATTCCGGCACTATCACAAAAGAATTTTCTGGTAGAGTTAAAAAAACAAAGCATGATTTTTCCTTTTTAAAAAAGAAGAAACAAAAGGAGGATAGCCTTTTTAATTTGGATTTAAATATTCAAACAAATCAAGCTGTGGAGATCAATAGCAGTTTGATAAGATCTGCTATTAAGGGTCAGATCAGGATTTATGGGCCTTTGGAGTCGCTTTTAGCTGATGGCCAGTTTGCTATTTCAAAAACTGCTGAAGAGAATTTAATTTTTTTCAGAGGAACAGAATTTAAAGTCAGTTCAGGTTCTGTTCTTTTTAAAAATTCATCTTTGGGGAATCCTTATTTGGATATTTCAGCTAATACTTTGTTTAAAGAGCAAATTATCGATCCTTTAGAGGGCAATCAGGAAATTGAGAGAGCTTACAAGATCTTTTTATCTTTAAAAGGCTTTTCTCAGGAGCCTGATTTTTCTCTAAAAAGCTCTCCTGTTTTAAATGAGAAAGAGATCATATCCCTTTTGACTCTTGGTGTGGGGTCTCGGTATTTTGACGCCAATGTTAGAAAAGATGTCATTGATTACTCTTATCAAATTTTAGGTTCTTTGTTTTTGGAAAAAATTTTAAACAAGGAAATAAAAGACACTTTGGGATGGGATTTTCGCCCCACATCTTATATCAATACTTTAAATAAACCAGTTACAAAAATCACATTGAGTAAAAACTGGTTTGAAAAATGGAAAACTTCTTTTAGCCGGACCATTGAGGAAAATGCTCAAAGCGACATTCGCTTAAAATACAATCTTAATAAAAAAATTTCTCTCACTGCCTTTTGGGAAAATACCCGGCAAACTGATTTAGAAACCGATCAAAACGATCGATTGGGTCTGGATTTTGAATTTAATCTTGATTTTTAATAATGCATTGGGGAACTTCTGGGTTTATGTCTTTTTTGATTTTGCTTGTTTTAACTTTTCAGGCTTATGGAAAATCAGCTTTAAACTTCCCGGAATTAGATACACCAGGGCCTTATCGCATTGTTTCTCCTCACCCTACATTGCCCAAACAAATTTACCGGCATTTTAAGGATAAACCTATATCAATAAAAAATTTACAAAAATTTCTTATCAAAAAAGATTATTATCAAGCGGAAGTTTCTCAAATAGGTAAAAATTTTATTATTAAAAACCCTATTCAAATTGTCTTTGTATTTAAAGGGAATCGTTTTTTTAGTGAAAAGCAAATTCACAAAATTGTGAAAGTAGATGAAAACACTATGGGGGCTTTTTTTTATGACTTTGTTGAAACAGCTATTCAAAGAGCTTACCAAAATCAAGGTTTTTTAAAAGTAGAATTAAAAAGATCCGAATTTAAAAAGAAATGGAAGAAATGGGTTTATTTCAATATTGCTGAAGGCCCACGGATCCGTATAGCGGAATTAAAAATTCAAGGGTTGCTCTCTCAGCCCAACGAGCAATATGAAAATTTTATTAAAAACAACAGTTCTGATCTTATCAAAAAGGGATTTTATAATAAAAAAGATCTGGAAAAAGGTTATAAAAATTTAATTCGTCATATTAGAGGGCAGGGTTATTTACAAAGCAAAATTTATTCTGACCGGATATTTTTTAAAGAGGACAAAGCTTTTATCACTATCAATTTAGAAGAAGGGCCTTTGATAATCATTCAGGACATACAAATTCAAAACGCAAAAGCTCTTCCTGTGTGGGAAATTTTGTCTCACATTCAATCTAAAGTTCAATCCACTCTTAAAGTGGATGAAGTGCAAAAAGACATGGATCGGATTGAACAGTTTTATAAAAGCAAAGGTTATATCAATATAAAAATCAAGAATAGAGAAAATGTCATCCAATACACTCCGGGAGATAAACATGCCAGTTTGATTATTAAAGTGGATGAAGGGGTTAAAGCTTTTGTTTCAAAAATCTCTATTAAGGGTTTAAAAAAGGCTAAGAAAAGTATGGTTCTAAGTTTACTAAAAATTCAGCCAGGTGATGTTTTAACTCCTTTAAAAAAAGAGCGAGCAATAAAATCTCTTGGAGCAACTGGGCTTTTTTCCAGCATCAGTTTGAATGAGGTTGCAGAGGATCCATTTGAATTGGAAGCTCTTTTTAAAGAGAGAAAGCTGAGGTCTATTAGAGGGGGGTTAGGGCTAAATTCACAAAGAGGGCTAACCACTCGTGCTTATTCTGAAATAGCTCATAGAAATCTTTTTGGTTGGGGGAGATCCCTTATTGCCAGGGTAAGTGGGCAAGTTAACTTTAACAGGCGAAAAACTTTTTTAGAGTATGATCTTTCCGGAAGATACAAAGAGGTTTTTGTTCCGGGCTATGGTTATCAAGGGGATGTCAGCCTCTCTCAGTCCCGACACATATTCAATTATTCTCAGAATAGTATCAATTTTGTCAATAAAACGCAAATCAGCTTTTTTATAAATAAAAACCTCAGTGAAAATTTAAAAATGAGATGGAATGTTTTGTCTTTTGAAAACAGAAGAGAGTCTTGCGATCAAATAATATGTCCGGAAAATCCTCAACAAATTTCCAGTTCCAGTTTTAATATAATATGGGACAAACGAGACAACATTTTTGATCCTTCAAAGGGAGCCCTTAGTTCTTTAGCACTGGAATGGGCAGATCCTCTTTTAGGGAGCAGTTCGGATATTGCTTTTGTAAAGGCAGATTTTCAAAATCGCCTGTATTGGACTTTTGCAAAAAATTACACATTGAGTTTAACTTTAAAAGGGGGTTGGATTCAAGCTTTAAGAGATCGTTATCATATACCTGTAAGCCGAGCTTTCATTTTAGGCGGAAAAAACTCTATTAGAGGTTATGATGGGCATATTGAAGGAGCGAGGATCCCCAGTGAAAAACATGCCCCTATTGAAACCGCGAACTCAGACTTAAAACTTAAAAAAGACGATCAGTTAGAGAGTGCTTTAGTTAGTAATTATGGCCTGTTGAATGCAGAGTTTCGCTGGCCTGTTTTTAAAGGATTTAAAGGCATTTTATTTTATGATATAGGGGCTGTTTATTTAAAGGGCCGGAACAATGCGGTTTTTAACTATGGTCATTCTGTTGGTGTGGGTTTTCGTTATCAGACTTTTTTAATCCCTGTGGGTTTAGATATTGCTTATAGACTTCCCCCCGAAAGGCCCAAAGCGGATTTAAATTACCGATTCCATTTTTCTATTGGTTGGTAGTTTTCCCAAAACTAAATTTTGTGTTTGATACCAGCAAAAAAGAAGGGGCCACGAGACTCAAAAATATCATGATCCAATTGGTTGCTTTCCGCCTCTTTGTCATAAGGAGGATCTTGAAAAAGCAGATTGGACCAGCCCAGGCGGATGGAAGTTTTTTCACTCATTATGAACTGATAATCTAAATCCCATCGGATGGATAAAGGGAGATCTTCTAACTCGGAACTTCGTTTGTTAAAAGGGGACACAATGTGGGCTGTTAGAGAAATATTGTGTTTGTTGTTTTTCCAACCGAAGGAGCTGATGTTTCTCCAACGAGGAGAACCAAATTTGCCTATTTTATCCACATAGCCAATCCCAGGGAAATCTTCTTTCCTAAAAAATAAAATGTAAGAGAGTGAACTTTTAAAATAAGGATTCCCACTTGGAATGCGAATGTTTGTCATGTCCGACTCCCAATCTATGTCCACACCGGAAATATGGGTTTTCCCAAGATTTAAAAGTTTTGTTTGGATTTTATCTATAGGATTATGTTGAGAACTTTTTCTTTTGACTGTCACCCCCTTTTTGGCAACATAATCATTTCCAAAATTAAGTTCTGAATCTATAGTTTTTTTACCTAATCCATAACCTGGGACTCCGCTTTTTCTGATATACCATAGATCTAAAGTCAGGCTGTGCTCATCAGTGATTTGTGAGACTGATCCCAAGGAGGCGACTATGGCTTTGGTTTCTTTTAATTTTTTATTCCCTTTTCCCATGCCCTTAACTTGTCGGTCTTTACAGTAATCTTTTTGAGGGAAGCTTTGGGATAATTTTTTTAATTCCGATAGGACAGTTTTTTTAAGATTCCTTCTCCCCATCACATCTTTTTGCTCGATCAGGAAGTCCTTAACGAATTCTTCCTTTTTTTCTACTGACATTTCCCCTAAGGCTTTATAGGTTGTGGCAAAACTTTTTTGGGATTTTAATTCGTTATAACAGGCCACTGTGTCAAAAATCCAAGGATAGGTTTCAAAGTCCGATTGGTTGAGATCATCAAGTGATGGGGCTACAAAGGCTGTGCCCACACTGCCTCTCAAAAAAAAGCGGGAATGAGGTTGGAATCGAACAGCCACTTTGGGGTTGAAAGTCAGCTTTTTCGCGATTTTCAACATAGGCTTTAGCCAAGGCTGAAATCGAAAGGCACCTTTAGGGTTGAAAGTCGAGCCAAAATCATCGGAGTAATAATCCGTTCGTCCCGCCAGTTGCAGTTCCAAAATTTCAGAAAAATGATGACCCATCTCAAAATAGTGGGACAAAACAAATCGCTCTCCATAGCCATCTCCTCCAGCGTTAGATAAAATTTCACCAGCTTTTGATTTTTTGTCCGCATTTTGGTCATAATTTTTAAAATAGGCTTGAATGCCCGTAGCTAAATTCAAATCATTTAAGGTTTTGGATAAGAACCCGAGATCCCCGGAAAAATCTAAAGAGCTGGAAAGCAATATGGAATCATTATTGTCCTTAGCTGTGTAAAGGGCTGTTGAAAGGTCTCTTCTGCTTTTATTAAAGGGATCATAAACCCCTGTTAAAATGGCCTGAGTAAGCTCTTTTTTTAACAGAAGGCCCTTTTCCTTGTTGTTTTTTGTGATATGGGCTAATTTCAAATTAATATCATAGTCCCAAGAGTGGGAAAGCCAGCCCCTTAGCCCCACAGTGAGATCTCCAGCAAAGTTATTTGTTGTGGTATCTCTTTTCCCCGCCTCCATAAAGCGAAACCTTAAAACTCCCGGTTGGCCTGTGGCATAGCTCATTTTATGCTGTGCTGGGATTGGCAAGCCTCCAGGAACAGGAGCATAAAACCAGTTGGTGTTTTTCCAGCTGGATAAAACTTGGGTATAGAGCTTATTCTCTCCAAAAATTTTGTAATCAGCTTGCAAATAACCGTATAATTGGCTTTGCCGAGGGAGCTTGCTGGAGTGACCAGCTACATTGAACTCACATCCATCGGAGGTTATATTAGGACAGGAGGGATCGATATAGGGCTTTCCTCTCCCAACTGTGAAAATGCCGTAGGGACCTATAGGGGAAATAGATTTTTTAGTCCATGCCCGATCGGCATTGTGGACCTGGTCTTGAAAACGGAGGTGAAAAGAGCTGATATAAGACCAATCTCTGCTACTCTCCCCTGCTATGACAGCTATATCCCCGCGAGAACCTCCCTTAACCAAAGGCCATGCTGTAGGGCTGGCCTGGGCCTGAAGCTCTATTCCAGAAAAATCTTTTTTGGTGATAAAGTTGATCACCCCACCCACGGCATCTGAGCCATATAGGGCTGAGGCCCCGTCTTTTAAAATCTCTACTCTTTCTATAGCAAATAAGGGGATGAGATTAAGATCCACAGCATTGGCATGAGGGTCTTCAACCACTCTCAGGCCATTGATAAGGATCAAAGCTTGTTCCCCTTTAATGCCAGCAGAGGATACTCCAGCTGTGCTCCTTCCCGACTGCTCCCTTCCCACTCCAAAATGAGATATGGTTGTGTCTCTTAAAAAGTCACCGGCGGAGCTATAGCCAGAATTTTCCAAGTCTTCTTGGGAATAAATATAAAGTGGGCTGGGCCCTTCTGTCCCGATGCGGTTGATGCGGGAACCCGTCACTTTGATTTTATCTATAGGCTCTTCGCTATGGAGATTGCTTTTTGAAGGGGTAGTGGTTTGAACTTTTCCCTCTATAGATTTGGATTCTAGAGAGGTTGGCCTTTCTTCTGCCAGTGCGGGGGCAAAAAAGGCCATTACTGTTAGGATGCATAATGATTTTTTCATCAGTTTTCTCCTAAAATCATTTAATCAAGTGCTTTTAATCTTTTTAGTGATGGGAGTCAATCATTTAATCTCTTTTACTGTAAAAAACCAGTCATTTCTGTCCATGTTCAGTATTTCGTTGACAGAATTTGCTAAAAAGCCCATTGGTTTTTTTGAGCTGTGATCTGCTTTAATGGCGATTTAATTTGGTTCATTTATGAAGATATTTTTGATTAAGAATCAACTGGAGCATTAAACACAGCTGGATTAGGGCGGGTTAAGCTCTAAACCCTCTATTTTTCCCTCTAATCTCTGTCTATATCCTCCCTTTTTTTAGACGACATTCAGACGACAAACCCGCACTGGCTTTAAGAGACAGCCTGCCGACTACTCCGCAGGAGGCAGACGACATTCAGACGACACATAAGCTGGAGTTCTAAACAAAAGGACTTTTCCAAGGCCGAATAATAAAAATCCACAACATAAATGTTGAAAATAATAAAAATCCACAACATAAATGTTGAAAATAATAAAAATCCACAACATAAATGTTGAAAATAATAAAAATAAAGCTTATTATTAGAAATCTATGTATAAAAGGCAGTTAGATTTAGTGGCTTTATTGAGGAAAAAATCGTTTTTTCTTTTCGGCCCTCGTTCCACAGGGAAAACCACTTTAGTAAAGCAGTCTCTTCCTCAAGCCAAAATGTATGATTTGTTGGACGCCAATACTTATAGATCTTTAATTAAAAACCCCAAAATTTTAGAAGAGGAAAATCAGAAAAATCAAATTGTGATTATTGATGAGATACAAAAACTCCCTAACTTATTAGATGAAGTCCACCGGCTTATTGAAAAACGGAGTTTCCGATTCCTATTGATGGGTAGCAGTTCCAGAAAGTTAAAGCGAAAGGGAGTTAATTTGTTAGCTGGCCGGGCCTGGAAAGCGGAGTTTTTTCCATTAACATGGCAGGAGATCCCAAAGTTCAATTTGATCCGCTATTTAAACCGTGGGGGATTGCCTCAAATTTATGACAGCTCGGATTATAAGGAAGAGCTAAATGCCTACATTAGCCTTTATCTCAGAGAGGAAATACAACATGAGGCTTTGTCCAGAAATATACAAGCTTTCGCTGAATTTTTGGATTCGATAGCTTTATCTAATGGTCAAGAGATAAATTATGAAAATTTCTCCAAAGATCTTCAAGTATCCCCTGGCACATTAAAAAATTATATTCAAATATTAGATGACACTCTTTTAGGTTTTAAAATTCCCGGTTGGACAAAAACTAAAAAGCGAAAAGCTATTTCCCGATCAAAGTATTATCTCTTTGATGTTGGGATTGCTAATGCCCTTTGCCATCGTCCTTTTATTGAAGACAAAAGCGAGCTGTTTGGGAAAGCTTTTGAGCATTTTCTTATTTTAGAAATACGGGCTTTCTTAAGCTATTTTAGAAGGAGGTTAAAATTGGCTTATTGGCGATCTGTATCTCATAAGGAGGTGGACTTGATTGTGGGAAATGAGTTGGCTATAGAGATTAAATCCAGTAGGGACATTCAAGATAAGCACCTTAAAGGTTTAAGAGCACTTAAAGAGGAAAAACTGATAAAAAAATATTTTCTTATCTCTCAGGTTCCTCAAAAAAGAATCACAAAGGATAAAATTGAAATTTGGCCTTGGACAGACTTTTTAAATCAATTATGGAATGGGGATTTGATATAATATGCTTAATTTTCAATGGAAAACCCGCCTTTTCCTCATGCTTTGGCTTTTTTTGCCACAAATTGTAATAGCTAAGGGAGATGGGCAAGGTTCTGTTCGTGCCCGTTTGGGCTGGTTAGGGCCTGATAACTTGTCCACTGCTTTTCTATTACAGGGTCGTCTTCATTTGAGCGGAGAATTTCGTTTTAGCAACCGTTTTAAAAGTCAGGCTCATTTTTTAGCTGGAAACTCTTATGAAGGCTCTTTGTCTTTTAAAAAATCCCTCAAAATCTACCCCTCCATCAGCTGGCTTATCAATGAGGATCTTCAGCTCAACATAGGACGAAACCTTTATGAAAGCCCCTTCCCACAAATAGTTTCTTTAAATGATTACGAGCCTTTTTTTTATACTTTTGACGGGGTGTTTTTAGAATATAGTGCACGCCTTCTCAATGTCAATTTGTGGTCTGCTCATCTCCCCGACAGATGGATTGCTGGGAAAAGGATTCCGGAGCTGAAATATGGTTTTGGCTTTTTTGTGGATGTAAAGTCTGAAATGGATTACATTGATTATATTAGTGTTCATGCCGCCTATTTAGGAGATTCCTTTTTAAAGGAAAGAGCGAGCAAAATGTCCCGTTATGGCTTAGGCATTGAGGGGACGATAGTAATGGATCTGGATTACACTTTTGTAGCTATAGGGCATGGGCAGGGCCTTCGGTTCAAATGGGAAGAGAACATGTTGCACTTCCTTTTGAGCTATTCTTATCCTGATTTTTTGAACAGCAGATTTTTTGCTGGCTATCATAAAGACAGCCAAGGATATAACCCCTGGCTTTACAATCGCCATGAAAATGCCGGCCTTATGGACATTTTCTTATGGGGTAATTTGACTTATTATTTCCTGGGTTTGAGTGGTTCAGCTAAAAAATTATTTGACTTTCAGGTTTCGTTTTATGATTTGAGCCAGACAGAAAAACAAATAGTTCCTGTTTGGGGCTATTTTGGTTCTTTGATTCAGGGGAAGGGGCTTTCTGACTCTATATTGGGGCCTAATAATTTAGGTAAGGAGGTGGATATTCAACTCAAAACCCAGATTCAAAAGAACTTTGAACTGAGCTTATTGGCCGGATTTTTTACCCCTCGCCTTAAAATTCAAGAGTTTTTTGCCAAAGATAATTTTTACAGTAATGTTCAACTGACGGGTTTTTATAAATTTTAAGGTTTCTTATGAAGTCATACTCATTCATCTTCCGTGAAAAGCCTCTGTTCTTTATCGCATAAGCAAAAGCCAGCGGTGAGGGGCCAAAGCATTTTCCCGCGAAATGGGGATATTTCCTCCCGACTTTCGCCTGGCCCTTGTGCGGGGGGCCATGTCGGACAGCTATATTTTTTAATTAGAGTATTGACTTCTCAAAAAAACTCATTGATATAAGGGGCATGAACAAGGTTTTTTCTTTTCGATTTTTTCGCTTTTTAACAGCTTGTTCCCTTTTTGTTTTTTCTGGAACGGCCCAATCTGCTTTTGAGCTGGAACCTCTTATGAGGATGAACTATCTCAAGCTTTTAGAGCAAGCGGCGGATTTTCATAAAACTCTACTCAATGGGGACAGCCAGGCCATTCAAACAGAAATAGCGGAAACTCAAGAAATCATCTCCCGGCTGAATCGGCAAATTTCATTGGTCCCGCAATTTCACCATAGGATCCACTCTCACAGGCTTTTTAGATCCATTGAGGAGCAGTTGGCTGTCATCTATTTCAACTCCTCCTTAGATGAAAAACAGAAAAAAAGAAATGTGAAAAAGCTTTTTAACTCTTTTTTTGAGCTGGCTCAGGTCTATGGCCTGACAAGGGATATGAAAGATAAAATGTTTTACTGTGCGAAGGACAAAAGCCTTTGGTTTCAAGAAAGCGGTTTGGCAAACAATCCCATTAACCCTGCTTATAAAAATTGTGGGCAGGAGATGGTTTTGTGACCTGTCTCTCCTCTAAAGCCTGTATTTTTTAGAAGAGGCTTTGTTTAAACGATCCCAGATCGCTGGCCAAAGCCCTCCACTTTGTTTCTTGGTTTTTTGGACAAACAAGACACTTTTTCTTGTTTTAGACGCTGGCCTTAAACGGGAGTAAAGGAAACGGGCTGACTTTTTAGGATCTGATTCCAACTTTAGTTTTTTTAGTGTTTTGTTGGGGAATTTTTTTAATAAAAAAGCTCTTATTTCTCTTTCTGTTTTCTGAGTTTCTATAATATAAAGTGGAGAGGGAGGTTTGTAATGAGATTTTTGCCCTCCCGGTTGGTAAGGATCTTTTTTGTCCTCAAGCTCAAAATCTATTTGATTTTTTTTGAGAAAAAACCCTAATTGTCTTTTAGTAATTATCCCCGGCCTTAAAATAAATAATTTCTTTTTTTGGCTATCGGGGCAAACAATAGTAGATTCTATCCCTTTTTTGCATGGTCCGCCATCTAAAACAGGAACTTTTTGTTTAAACCCCGCCAGCACATGATCTGCTCGAACAGGGCTGACCTTGCCATACACATTGGCACTGGGGACAGCCAGAGGAATTTTGATTTGCCTTAAAATCTTTCTCATCAAAGGATGTTGCGGGATACGAAGGGCCACTGTGGCTTGTCCCGCTGTGATGAGAGGAGAGATTTTCTTGTTTTTTTGAGCCACCACGGTCAAAGGGCCGGGGGAGAAGAAATCAAAAAGCCCTTCAACAAAATCTTTTTCCTGAGACAAATAAGATAAAGCCTGTTTTTTATCAAAACAATGGACAATTAGCGGGTCAAAAAAAGGTCGTTTTTTGAGTGAGAATATTTTTTCAATAGTTTTTTTGTTATCAATTCGCCCGGCCAACCCGTAAACTGTTTCTGTAGGCAAGGCCAGAACATGCCCCTCTATGAGAAGTGATAGGGCCTCTTTAAAATTGACTTTGCCGGTCATTTTTTTGTGGCTGATAAGGGGGCCAACTCAATTCTGCTTTTTGATTATGGGAAAACTTTACAGGCCCTTGCTCTTTAATCCATTCCACCAACTCTATCAGTGCGGGCCTTAGGGCTATGGCTTTTTTATAATTTAACAGTTGTCTCGCCTTTTCACTGCTACAAAGGGCTGTTTTTATCTCTTGAGGGCGAAAAGGCTTATAGACCGCTTTAAGCTTTTTACCCATGTATTTATTTAAAATATTTATCAGCTCATTGAGAGTAATGGACTCCTCATCAGGACCAATATTGAGTGTTTGATTTCGGACTTTTTCTGAAAATAAAATCCCCTCAAAAAGAGGCTTGAGATCTTGAATGGGGCTAAAGCCTCTTTTTTGTTCCCCATCCCCATAAATGATCGGAGGGCCGTCTTGGAGCATTTGATTGATGATGAGGGAAACAGCGTTTCTATGAGGATCATTGAATATTTGCCGGGGACCAAAAATATTGTGAGGGATTAAGATCACATACTCAAAACCATGCACTTGAGATAAACTTTTTACAAGGTTTTCCCCATAAGCTTTAGCTATACCATAAGGAGTGAGGGGGCGAGGGGGCATGTTTTCCTCAAAAGGGCTTTTGTTATTCCCATAGCGAGACATTGAAGAGCAATAAATAAACCGCGGTATGTTGTTAAAAATAGCTGAACTTAAAACACTGGCTGTTGTGGATACTGTGTTTTGTGTGACTTTAAAGGGGGAAAAAAGGCTGAAATTATCATAAGGGTAAGCTGAAGCATGAAAAACCACATCCACACCCGCCATAGTTTTTTTGTTTTTTTCTAAATCCAAAACATCATATTCATAAAACTCAACCCCTTTAGGAATGTTGTTTCTCTTGCCTAATGAGAGATTATCGCAACCTAGGACTTCATGATTTTGAGACAAAGCCCACTCGGCTAAATGGCTCCCTAAAAAGCCAGCCACACCAGTAATAAAAATTTTTTGAGGTCTCATTTTTTTATATACTTTTTGGATAAGTTGATTTTCTTGCCTAACTCTTTATATATAAGCTTTCTTTGGAAAAAGCAAGTAAAAAGTTCCTCGTGAAAAAGCTTGTTAAAAAGCATTATTCTTTAATTTCTTTGTTCAAAGGCCGTGTTCTCTGTAAGCTTGCCCTCGCGAAAGCAAGAGGACAGGAGTTATAAGTCATAATCGATAGATACAATTTTAGATAGAGGGTAGCTTTGGCAAGTTAAGATTTCTAAATTATTTATGTTGTCTTCGTCTAAAATACCCTCTTCTAATTGGAAAACCTTCCCCTCTTTAAGTTTAGCCATACAGGTCATACAAGAACCAGAAGTGCATGAAAAAGGAGGGCTATGCCCCTGATCAATCAACTGCTCTAACAGAGATTTCTCACGATGGAGGGGGATCTTTAAAGCTTCTCCGTCTAAAATAGTTTTCAGTTCGGCAGGTTCCCCCTCTTCAAAAGCCTTTGCTGTAAAAAACACAGAATTTTTATCCGGTTTTGGCCCCCGAATGGGGACAATTTTAAAATCTTCTGTCCGGATCTGGCCCGGAGGGATGCCACTTTCAAGCAATTGGTTGGAGATCATTTCCATATAACTTTTTGGCCCGCACAGGTAAAATGAGCTGTTTTGGGGATCACATGGTTTTATAATTTGAGAGATCTTTTCAGGGTTTAATCGCCCCTCCTGTTCCGATATAATGAGACGAATTTGCAAGAGGTTTTTAAAAAGAGTTTTTAGCTCTTCCAGTTCTTTTTGATAAATGAACTCAGTCATGTTGCGAATAGAAAAAACCAAAATGACATTTTTCGCGATATGGACTTCTAAAATTGTTTTTAAAATGGAAAATAAAGGGGTAATTCCTATACCAGCAGAAAAAAGCATATAATTTTGAGGTTGGAGGCTTTTGGGTAGGCAAAAAAACTCTCCTAAAGGCACTTGAGACTCAATCTCATCTCCCTCTTTAACTTGAGAAAATATATAGTTAGATACCAGCCCTCCTTCCACTTGCCCCACAGTGACTCTTAGAGGCTCATTTAAAAAGGGAGAGGAGGCAATAGAGTAGCTTCTCACATACTCCTTCCCCTCAATGAGAAAGCGAAAAGTCAGAAACTGACCTGCTTGATAAACAAAGAGATTTTTATGCTCTTCCTTAACCGACAAATAAAGGGAGCAAGCCCTTTTTGTTTCAAAAATCTTTTTTGTTATTTTAAGAGGGTAATAATTAACTAACATAGTGTTTTTATAGGTGATTAGGAGCAGGTTATCATTTGTTTGCCTCCATAAGGCCCGCCCACTATATAATCTACCCTATTTGTGTTGGCAACAGGTATTTTAAAAGTTTTAGCTAAGATTCATGACACTTTAAGATATATTTGCTATTATTAAAAAAACTTAGAAAAAAACTTTTAAAATATTGTGAATAAAATGTCATAAATCCAGTTAGGGAATAGCTTATGCAAATCAAACAAAATGAGTCTTTAAAAAACTTTAGCTTTTGGAAGGTGGGAGGGCCGGCAGAGCACTTTTGTCAGCCAGAAAATTTACAGCAGTTAAAAGAGGCTTTGGCTTGGGCTAAGGAAAACCATCAAAACTGGACTGTCCTTGGTGGGGGGACTAATGTTTTAATTAGCGATCAGGGGGTGAGGGGTTTGGTTATTTCCACTGCTTGGCTCAATCATTGCTCTTTTGAAAAAAGCCAGGGCAAACTCCTTATTTATTGTGGTGCTGGCACTTTAAAATCTCAGGTAATGAAGATTTTTAAAACCCATAAACTGGCCCCAGCTCTTTTTTTATCTGGACTTCCAGGGGATGTAGGAGGAGGAATTGTTATGAACGCCGGGGTGAGTCGCCCTGTTAAACCTTTTGAGTTTTCAGAAATTATTAGTAGTTTTAAAGTGCAAAACTTTGAGGGATCAAAAACATATAGGAAAAAAGACATTCAATGGTCTTATCGCAAAAGCTCTGGCTGGCAAAAAGGAGTGATCTATACAGCCTGTTTGGAATGGCCCTTAGAGGAGATAAAAAACCTTGGGGAGCAAATCAAAGCGGAGCTAATGCGAAGGCGAGCCACACAACCTTTAGATAAATCTACTTGCGGTTCTGTTTTTAAAAACCCCTATAAAAAACCTTATCTGTTTGCGGGGGAGTTGATTGAAAAAGCCGGCCTTAAGGGCTTAAAAAAAGGACAGGCTCAAGTTTCTGAAAAGCATGGCAATTTCATAATCAACCTTGGATCTGCTACTGCAAAAGATATTCAAAGCCTTATTAAAGAAGTTCAAAACAGGGTTTACGATAAATTCTCTGTAATGTTAGAAACTGAAGTTCACCGTATTGGGGAATGGGATGAATAAACAGTTGCCAAAGCCATATATCTTTTATTATATTCAACAGTATCAGGAGTGCGGAAAGATAAAAGACAATGTTTAAGAGGTTAGAATGAAAAACACCAAACAAAAGCTAAAGAAGTTGGATTTGCGGTCTATGAGTATTACAGAGGATCAGAAGAAAAAGTTAAGACAACTTTTTCCTGAAGTCTTTAATGAGAAAAACATTGACTGGGAGAGATTAAAAACCACGCTTGGGGAAATATTAGATAAAGAGGTAGAGCGGTATCATATTAGTTGGCCGGGGAAAGCGGATTGCTTTCGCATAATTCAAGAGCAAAGCCTTGGAACTTTAAAGCCCTGCAAAAAAGAGAGTTTGGATTGGGAAAAGACACAAAATTTGTTTATAGAGGGGGATAATCTGGAAGTTTTAAAACTGCTCCAGCATTCTTATTATGGAAAAATCAAAATGATTTATATTGACCCGCCCTATAACACAGGGAAGGATTTTATCTATCCTGACAAATATAGTGAAAGTTTGGATACTTATTTAAAATACACAGGGCAAAAGGATATTGAGGGGAAAAGATTTTCTACCAATCAGGAAACCGATGGGCGGTTTCATTCTAACTGGCTCAATATGATGTATCCCCGCTTGTTTCTTGCAAGAAATCTTTTGAGAGATGACGGGGTGATTTTTATTAGCATTGACGACAATGAAGTTGCTAACTTAAGAAAAATTTGCGATGAAATTTTTGGTGAAGAGAATTTTATTGGATGTGCAGGAAGAATTACTAAAAAAAGTAATAATAAAGGAGATTTTTGGGCTCCTAATTTTGATTATATTTTGACTTATACAAAAAACATAGATAATGCTAAACCTTTTTTTGGTGGTGTGAATACTAAAGCATACAATCTTGTAGAACAAACTGGAGCACGAAAAGGAGAAAAATATCAGCTTGTTCGCTTGTTTATGTCTACTATTCAGAACAGAAATCCTGAACAGCGATTTTGGATAAAATGCCCTAATGGTGACGAGGTTATTCCTCCTGGTTCCACTTTTCCACCGGAACGACCAGTGTTGGGTGATGGAATTTGGCGATGGACGAAAAAAAAGTTTAAAGCGGATCAAGATAAAATTGTTATTAAGGAAACAAGATCTTCAAACTTAATTGATAAAAACAAAAAACCAGCAAAGTATAATGTATTTACAAAAACCTACTTGTTGGATGTAATTAATAATGCTTCAGCTAAGCCAAACAGTTTGATAGAAAATCATATAAATCAGAAAGGATCTCATGAACTTGATGCTTTAAATATACCTTTTGACTATTCAAAACCCACCTGTTTAATTAAGTATTTAATAGAAGTTTCAAGAACAGATAAAGACGATATTATCTTAGATTTTTTTGCTGGTTCCGGGACAACGGCTCACGCGGTTTATGAGAAAAATTTAGAAGACGGAGGGAGCAGGAAATATATTTGTGTCCAGCTACCAGAACCTACTCAGGAAGATACATCCGCTTATAAAGAAGGATACAAAACTATTGCGGATATAGGAAAAGAGCGAATCCGCCGGGCCATTAAGAAAATTAAAGAAACAGAAAACAAAAACTCTCTTAAAACCAAAAATCAAAAAGCCTCCTCCTCTTTAGAAAACCAACAGGCCGGACTTTTTCCGGCTATAAACAAGAAAGACAAAAATCCTCCAAAAGAAATACAAAACAATTGGGACTTAGGTTTTAAGGTTTTTAAATTGGATAAATCCAATTTCAAAATATGGAATGAACAAATCTCAAAGGACAGTTCCGGGCAAATCAAAATGCAACTTGAAGAGTTGATTGATAAAAAATCCACTACCGAAGATTTGCTTTATGAGATTCTTATTAAAACAGGCTATTTGCTCACAACCAAAATAAAAATTCTAAAAATGTCCGGTAAGACAGTTTATTCTATAGAAAATAATGCTCTTTTGGTTTGCCTTGAAAAAAGAATCACAAAAGAGCTTATTCAGGAAATGGCAAAACTTGAGCCTGCCCGTGTGCTTTGTTTAGATAAAAGCTTTGAAGGTAATGACTGGCTAAAAACCAATGCTAAAGATACTTTTGACTCTTTTGGAGTAAGGGATTTTAGAGTCATATAACACGAAACAGAGGAGTGTTGAAAAATGTCAAAAAAGATACCTGATTCACAAATTATCATTTATCGCACCAAAGATGGAAAAGATCGGATTGATGTTCGCCTACAAGATAAAACAGTGTGGCTGACTCAAGAGCATATTGCTCAACTTTTTCAGACAACTTCACAAAATATTACAATGCATATTCAAACTATTTATCAAGAAAAAGAATTATCTGAAGTGGCAACTTGTAAGAAATACTTACAAGTTCGTTTGGAGGGGAAACGTCGTATTCAAAGGAAGTTAAAACATTATAACTTGGATATGATTTTAGCTATTGGCTATCGTGTCCGTTCTTCTCGTGGTATGCAATTTCGTCAATGGGCTACAATTCATTTAAAAGAGTATTTGATTAAAGGTTTTACTTTAGATGATGAACGGCTAAAAGGTAATATTGGGATTATAGATTATTTTGATGAGTTGCTGGAACGGATCCGATCTATTCGTGCCAGTGAAGCTCGTGTGTATCAACGTGTTCGGGAGATTTTTTCTTTAGCAGAAGATTATAAGAGAGAAGAAGAGGAGACACAGATTTTTTTTGCTATAATGCAAAATAAAATGCACTATGCTGCAACAGGACTGACGGCCGCTGAAATTGTATATAAAAGAGCAAAAGCAAGTAAAGCTAATATGGGATTAACGGCATGGAAAGGCAAATATGTGCTGAAAAAAGATGTAGTTATAGCAAAAAATTATTTGACTGCGAAAGAGATAGATATTCTTAATCGTATTACTGTAATGTTTTTAGATCAAGCTGAGTTTCGTGCTAAACGAAAACAAAATATTTATATCCACGATTGGGAAAATTTTTTAGATAAATTTCTAAAGGATACAGAATTATTAGTCTTAAGTCATTCTGGTTTAGTTAGTCATGAAATTGCTACGGCTTGGGCTTATGAGCAATATAGTATTTTCTTAAAAAAAAGAAGATTGCGAGCTGAAAGAGAAGCGGATAAAAAATATTTACATGATTTAAGACAATCTGTTCGCACTTTAGAACAAAAACAAAAGAACAAAACGATGTCTAAAAAAGTTGTCAAACCAACAATAAAAAGCAAGAAGAATTTAAAAAAGAAGAGGAGCAAATGAAGTTTCAATTTAAGCCCAATCAAAAATACCAGTTAAACGCTATTTCCGCTGTGAAGGATTTGTTTAAAGGACAAACTATTTCGTCCAATGTTTTTGGAGTCACAGGAGGAAAAATTGCCAGCATACAAGAATTGTCCTTATCCAAAGGGGGTATGGAATCACTTTATGGAAATAAGCTGACCTTAAGCGATGAACAAATAAATAAAAATTTAAAAAAAGTGCAAGATAAAAATCAAATTTTCTCCAAAGAAAGTATAGGTAGTAAAGGAAAAAACTTTACTGTGGAAATGGAAACAGGAACAGGAAAAACTTATGTCTATTTAAGAACAATATTTGAATTGAACAGGCAATATGGATTTAGCAAATTCATCATTGTTGTTCCCTCTATAGCTATTCGGGAAGGAGTTTTAAAATCCTTTGATATAATGCAATCTCATTTTAAAGAGCTATATAACAATCCTGTTTTTATTCCTTTTATTTATCAATCTAAAAAAATCAGTTTATTGAGGAATTTTGCCAGAGGAAATGATTTGCAAATTATGGTTATCAACATAGATGCTTTTAACAAAGATAAAAACATCATTCATGAAGCAAGAGATCAAGCTGGAGGAATAAAACCTATTGAATTTATAAAAAACATAAAACCCATTGTAATTATTGATGAACCTCAAAATATGGAAAGTGAAAAATCTCGTTCAGCTATAAAATCCTTGAATCCCCTTTGCACCTTACGGTATTCTGCAACCCATAGAAATTTATATAATCCGGTGTATCGTTTAGACCCTGTGCAGGCATTTCAAAAAAAATTAGTTAAAAAAATCTCTGTCGCCTCTTTAGTTGAGGAAAATGATCCTACACAAGCCTATATAAAAGTTTTAAAGATCACTAATAAAAACAACAAGATCACTTCACAAATCCAGTTTTTTAAAAATACAAAAGAAGGGCGAAAATTAGTAAATAAAAACTGTAGGCAGAATGACGATTTATTTGTTTATTCAGATGAAAATCCTATTTATAAATATGGGTTTAAGGTCAATGAAATTAGCTGTAAACCAGGCAATGAGTTTGTTAAGTTTTCTAATGGCTTAAAAATTGCAGAAAAACAGGAACAGGGAGGTTTTAAAAAAGAAGTAGTAAAGGCTCAGATCAGGAAAACCATAGAAACTCATTTTGAAAAAGAAGCTCAGTTAAAGGGAACAGGAATAAAAGTTTTATCTCTCTTTTTTTTGGATCGTGTAGAAAATTACAGAGTTTATAATGCAGGAAATGTTTCTTTAGGAATTTACGGGAAATGGTTTGAAGAAATTTATAAGGAGTTATCTAAAAAATATAAAAAAGAGCAAGATATGGGATCGGTTTCCATAGTTCATAATGGATATTTTTCCAAAGATAAAAAAGGTCATTTTAAAAATACTAAAGGAGATACTAAAGAAGATACAAATACCTATAATTTAATTATGAAAGAAAAAGAAAAACTATTAGACATTAACAATCCTTTAAAGTTTATTTTTACTCATTCCGCTTTAAGAGAAGGTTGGGATAACCCCAACATTTTTCAAATCTGCACATTAAACGAAACTGGTTCTACCTTAAAAAAAAGACAAGAAATTGGAAGAGGTTTAAGACTTCCTGTCAATCAAAAAGGTGAAAGAGTGCAGGATGATTTGATTAACAATTTGATTGTTATAGCTAATGAAAGTTATGATAGTTTTGTAAACAGTTTGCAAAAAGAGTTTGAAGAGGAATGCGGTTTTGTTTTTGGAGCTTTGCCTACCAATGCATTTGTTGGAATCTCTTTTAAAAAACAGGGAAAAGAACATCAAATCCGTTTAGAAGAATCTAAAGCAATATGGAAGGAGCTTAAAGAATTATCTTATCTGTCTAATGAGGGGGTGATTAAGGAAGAATTTGCAAAAGCTGTCCAAAACAATCATTTTTTAGTTTCTAAAAATTTTAAAAATATTCGTAGTGAGATTATTTGCAGAGTGGAGGAATACCAATCAGGAAGATACATTCGGAAATATAAAACAAAAAAACGGGCAGGCTTAAATAAAAAAACCTTGTTAGATCCTGAATTTAAAAAATTTTGGAAAGCTATATCTAAAAAAACATTTTATAATGTTTATTACGATTCAAAAGACTTAATAAAAAAAGCAGGAAAGGCCATTTATAATATGGAAGCTGTGCAACCGATTAAAATTTCTGTTTCTGAGGTGGATATTGAACTTAAAACCAAAGGTGTAAAAGCTCATCTCACAAAAACACCGGATCATTATGATCTTCCGGAGAGAAACAAGATTCCTGATATTTTATCTTATATTCAAGATAGAATCCCTATCACCAGAAAAACGATTTTTAAAATTTTAGATCAATCCAAGAGGTGGGACGATTTTATTTCTAATCCGCAAAAATTTATGGATTTGGTTGTTAAGGAGATAAAAACTGTGTTAAACCAATTGGTTATTGAAGGCATTAAATATGAAAAGTTAGATAAAGAGTCTTATGAAATGTCTCGGTTTGAAGATGAAGAGCATAAAATGGAATTTATAGATGATAAAATTATACCTACTAAAAAATCAGTTTATGATTATATCTATTATGAATCCCATCCTGAAAAAAGTTTTGCAGAGGCTCTTGAGAATATGAGCAATATAAAGTATTTTATTAAACTCCCTGGCTGGTTTAAAGTCTCAACTCCCGTTGGGGAATATAACCCTGATTGGGCTATTCTCAAACAAAATGGAGATATTGTTTATATGATACGAGAAACAAAATCCTCTTTAGATAAATTGGGCTTACGAGCTTTGGAAAGTAAAAAAATTCAGTGCGGGAAGGCACACTTTGAAAGCATAGGAGTTGATTATAAAGTTTGCACTTCTATTGAAGATGCAGAGTTATAAATAGCTAAAAACTATGAGTAAAAAAAATATAGCAACCCAAAAGAATATAGCTCTTATTCAAAATGACTTAGGCTTAGAGGCTGAAGTGAGCCGGGAGAGTGCAAAAGCTGTGGCCCAGGCTTTAGTCCAGTTAGGTTATAAATATTTTATGGCCTCAGCCAATCAAAACCTACCTCAGCTTTTGCTATCTGAAAAACCCGATCTGGCTTTTTTGGCTGTTCATGGGCCTTATGGTGAAGACGGTTGTTTGCAGTCTCTTTTTGAATTTTTAAAAATTCCTTATACAGGAAGTGGCATTTTGGCCAGCAGTTTATGTATGGATAAGATCTTTTTTAAAAACTGGCTGATTCAAAATAAATTTCCCACTCCTGATTTTTATGTTGTTCCCCCTACAGGCTCAACCAAAACCGATTTTGCTTATCCTGTAGTTGTTAAATCCTCTCACGGGGGATCTTCGCTGGCCACTTATATTGTTAAGGAGAAGAAGCAGGTTTTGCCCTTTGTGAAAAAGGCAAAACAGATTGGCTCACCAGTTTTTATTGAGGATTATTTGCCCCACTGCCGGGAGATAGCTGTCTCTTTTTTAGATGGGCAAATTTTAACTCCTGTGGAAATTGAGCCAAAAGGGGAATTTTACGACTATAAAAGAAAATATATTAAAGGGAAGTCCTCTTATTTTATCCCCCCTCGAATAGATCCTCTTGTTTTAGAAAAAATAAAATCCCTTGCAGAGAGAGTTTTTCGATCTTTACCCATTTACTCTTACGCTCGTGCGGATTTTTTGTTGGAAAAGGATAAAACTCCCTGGCTGATTGAAGTGAACACTTTACCGGGGCTTACAAAAAACTCTCTTTTACCTAAGTCCGCTCAATATGACGGGATAGATTTTCCGGAGCTTATTCAAAAAATTGTTCATTTAGCAGATACGGATTATAAGTTTTAGGTAATAGATATGAAGAAGGCAAAAACTGTCTTTTTGATTGGAGTCTCTTTTTTATTACTTGCCTTTACTGTTTACACTTTTTTAGGCCCTTTTTCCAAAATTTCTATAGTGAGACTAAAGGCTGGAGAAAAGCTCAAAGCGGATAAGTTTTATAGGCAAAAAGAGCAGGAGATTTTATCTCTTGTGCAGGCTTATAAAGGGAAACTCCTTTGGCAAGTGTCTTTACAGAATTTGGTTGAGCAAATAAACTCCCTTTACAGAGAGGCTGATATTTCCGCCACTCGAAAATTCCCTAATCAAATAAATGTATTTTTGACAAAAAAAAATGCTGTTCTTATTTTAATGAAAGAGGACGGAGGTTTTTACCCAATCTCTCACAGAGGAGAGATCGGCTCTAAAAAAGGTCCGGGGGAGTCCTTTGATTTTCCTATTCTAAGAGGGGATCAGTTTTGGAAGCAACTAAAGTTGAGGAAAAGAGCACTTTCTATTATTTTTTCCATTCCTGAGAAGGGTCAGCCTCTTTCTGCTAAAAATATTTCTGAAATCTATTATAACGGGGCCAATGACAGCTGGTGGATTTATCTTGTCTCGTCTCATTTTATTGTAGAGCTAAAAGACCCTTTATTGCCAGGGCAAATTAAAAACATTGATTTTGTGTTAAACTATCTTCATCAACAGGGGAGGAAAGAAGGCTTAATTGATGCCCGTTGGGACAAAAAAATTGTTGTCAAAAATTTAAATTGAGTTTAAACTTAATTCTATCATTGGAAAGCCACTTGTTGGCAGAGGAACAATGTCCTGGTTTAAATTAAATGATAGTCGTCTTTTAGCCAGCTTAGATATAGGTTCTTACTCTATTCGTTGTGCTGTTTTTCAGAAGGGCAACTCCTTTCCTTTAGAACTTTTGGCTTGGGTAGAAAAGCCTTCTGTTGGCTTGCAAGAATCTCGAGTCAACCATTTTGAGAGTTTTCACCTGGCCCTTGGTGAAGTTTTAGAGAAGGGGGAAGAGCTTTGCAAAAGTGCTTTTTCTGAAATTTTTCTGGGCTTTAGTCCACCTTTTCATTTTTTTCGTTCTCAAGGTATGGCTGTTTTGCCTTCAAGGGAGGTGACAAAAGCGGATTTAGATTTAGCTGTTCAAACAGCTTGTGCAGTCCCTTTGCCTCAGCGGAATATTTGTTTACATAGCCAGCCAGAGTCTTTTTGTGTTGATAAGCAAAAAAATATATTAAACCCTTTAGGGCTTTCCGGCCTTCGTTTAGAAACAGAGGTTTGCCTTGTGACAGTTCCTCAATTTTATTGTAGAGATATAATAAAAGCTTTAAAGTTATTGGGGTATAAACCTATGTCTTTTTTTCATAACCTTGTGGCCTTCGGCCATTCTCTCACAAGCTTTCGTGAAAAGAAAAACGGGGTTTGCCTTTGTGATATAGGCTACAAAAGCACACGAGGGATAGTTTATCTTAATGGCCGGACAGAAAAAATGTTTATTATTCCCATAGGGGGCTATCATTTCAGTCAGGACTTAGCCTCTCAATTCAATCTTTCTTTGGAATCGGCAGAGCGATTGAAAGAGGCCAAGGGCCAGTTAATTTTTAATTCTTACGCAGAGGAAAATTCTATAGAATGGGAAGAGTCTTTATATTTATCACGAAAGATCTTTTCTCAAACTTTGGAAAAAACAGCAGAAAAACTTTTGGATCAAATCAAAGCCCAGGTAGAACCTGATAAGCTCATAGATAAAATATCCTCTGGTTTTGTTTTTACTGGAGGAACAGCTTTTCTCCCCGGCTTTAAAGAACTATCTGATTTTTGTTTAGGAGGTCCAGTAAAACTGGCAAAAAATATGTATGAAAACTTTAGACAAACCAATAATTGGGCTTTGGCCGAGCAGGCTTATTTAGAAAACCATACAACAGTTCCAAAACAAAATTTCCATAGTAAAAAATTTGTTTGGAAAGATCTGTTTTAAAACCTTAAGGAGGAGGTGCTTATGTTTATCCTGGAAGATGAAACAAAAAATCAGTCCAAAGCGGATATTCGCATTGTAGGAGTTGGTGGAGGAGGGAGTAATGCCGTTCAAACAATGATTAAAGAAGGCATTAAAGGTGTTAAATATATAGCTGTTAACACCGATCATCAGGCTTTAGATAGATCTTCTGCGGAAACAAAAATTCAGTTAGGTGTGAAACTCACTAAGGGCCTTGGGGCAGGAGCCAATCCTGAAGTGGGCCGAAGAGCCGCGGTGGAATCTTATGAGGAAATTGTTCAAGCTCTTAAGGGTGCAGATATGGTTTTTGTGACTGCTGGTATGGGAGGAGGCACAGGCACAGGAGGTGCTCCTCTTGTGGCTCAGGCGGCGGATGAGTTGGGTTTGCTAACTGTGGGCATCGTCACGAAGCCTTTTGTTTTTGAAGGGCCAAAAAGAATGAGACAGGCGGAAAAAGGAATTAGAGAATTGAGAAATTATGTAGATACTTTAATTGTGGCACCTAATGAAAAACTGTTGAAAATATCTGAACAAGACACTCCGTTGCTGGAAACTTTTAAACTCACTGATGAGGTTTTGTTAAAAGCAGTTAAAGGCATAGCGGAGTTGGTAAGTGTCCCTGGTCTGATCAATTTGGATTTTGCGGATATAAAAACAGTAATGACAGATAAGGGAATGGCACTTATGGGTCAAGGTATTTCTGAAGGAAAAGAGAGGGCCAAAAAAGCCATTCATACCGCTATATCCTCTCCTCTTTTAGAGGGTGTCTCTATCCAAGGGGCTACAGGGATGATTGTCAATATCACTGCGGGATCCAATTTGTCTTTAAGGGAGGTGCAAGAGGCCAGCTCTGTTCTCACGAATATGGCGGATGAGGTCGCGGATGTGATCGTGGGGGCAGTGATTGATGAGAGTTTAGGAGAGAAGTTGTCAGTGACAGTCATTGCTACAGGCTTTCAAAGGGTAGAGGAGAAGGCTTTGCCTGTAGAGCCTTCTTTATCCAACTCTTCCCCTGAAGGGGAATCTTTAGAGGGGAAAAGCCTATTTCCGGACAGAAAAATGGAGTTTGAAGAGGAGTCTTATAGAGAACCAACTATTCAAGAACCACCGCTTCCTGAAAATCAGGAGAATCAAGAGAATCAGTCCCCTCCTCCTTTCCCACCAGAGAGGGCCAGCCCTTTACCTTTAGCGGATTCAGATAAAGAAAGCCATTTGTTGGAAGGCCATCACTCTCCCCCGGACCCGGACAAAACAGAGGATGAGAAAAAGCCTTCTCCAAAAGAGATTTTGCTTTCAAAAGTTAAGGAGTATGAAAACCAAAAACACAAAGTGACTCCATCGGAAAACCAGATGAGTATGAATTGGAAAGGCACTAACCAATGGGAGGAAAAGTTATCCTCTCCTTTTGAGCCTTCTGTGGATTTTTCTGATGAGGATATGGTTTAATCCCTTTGCCCAAACTTGAGTTTTTTCCTAAGAAGAGCAAAGCCATCGCCACTTTCTTTTTCTGCAAGGGATAGAAAACAGCTTTTGTCTTTTGTAATGAGGACTGTTCTTTGGCTAAAAAGTTTTTCTTTTGTCTCTCCGTCTATTGTTAAAAAGGATTTAGTGCGGTCAAAAGTCAGACAAATTTCCGAAGTGTCAGGGATAACCACAGGGCGGTTGGTTAGGCTGTGTGAACAAATAGGAGTGATCACAAGTGAGGAGGCTTTAGGATGAAGGATAGGCCCTCCAGCGGCCAAATTGTAAGCAGTGGATCCAATAGGAGAGGAAATAACCAGACCATCGGATTTTAAAGAATAAATATATTCTTTATTTATGAAAATAGAAACATTGATGAGCTGGCTAAAAGACCCTCTTTCTATAACAATGTCATTGACGGAATAAAAAGTCTTTTCTAATTTTTTTGTTTTGATCTCCGGTTCACCTTTAGATGAGCTGTTGTTGTAGAGTTGGGTTTTTAAAAAAAAGTTTTTCTTTAAAAACATTTGACCTTTTAAAGTTTTTTCTAAAAGATCTAAGCTTTTTTTTGCTGAATGAGGCGTTAAAAAACCAAGAGAACCCATATTGATTCCTAAAATAGGAGCACCACTTCCGTATTTCACAGCTTTTAAAAAAGCACCATCTCCACCTAAACAAACCATTATATCTGGCTTTTTTGCCGGTTTTTGGCCGTTCAGATCGGCTAAATCACAACTTATATTTTGTTTTTTTAAATAAAGGGAGATTTCTTGAATTTTCTTTTTAATGGACGGATTTTTTGAGCGATAAAAAATACTCACATGCTTTATATTTTTTTTAAATGAATTGTTTTTCATTATTATATATCTGTTTTATTTGAAAAATAGCTTAACTTGTAAAAATTTAACCTGTCAACAGTTTCTCTATAAATATAGTCGCTCGTGAAAAACCTCTATAGTTTGTAGATACCTTGTTTTACAAGAAAGACAAAGATTCCTGGATTCCCGCTCAAGGCGGGAATCCATAAAAGTTTGTCCTTCCGTAAAGCTTTTTTAAAAAGCCTATTCTTTAGCTTTTTTGTCCAAAGGACCATTCTTTTTCAGAACAACAACACCTTGGATCCTCATTGCTGGCTTTTGCTTATGCGACAAAAAACAGAGGTTTTTCGCTGGCGACTAAATTATTGAACATATTAAAAAATATAAAAAAATTTATTGACAAAAAATGAAATAAAAATTATTTTAAGTCTTATGGCAAAGTTATTTTTTAAAAAAATTATAGCTATAATTGGTTTTCTTTTGGTTCTATGCCCTGTTTCACTATGGGCTTGCACAACAAGTTTGCCTATTAAAACAGCTATCACTCCAGTCACTTTAGATATTATCAAAAAGGCTATCGCTTTTTCAAAATCGGAAAACTGTTTTTCTATTTTAATGGAAGTGGATACCCCCGGTGGTTCTCTTCCAGCAACTCGACTGATAGTGCAGGAGATTCTCAATTCCCCCTTACCTTTTTTGTGTTTGGTCTCCCCTAAGGGTGCTCAGGCCACTTCTGCTGGAGCGATCATATTACAAGCCTGTCATGTGAGTGGTGCTCTAAGAGGCACTAATTTAGGGGCTTCCACCCCTATTATGATGGGCAAACAGATGGAAAAAGACAGCGATATGAGGAAAAAGGCTGTAAACGACACCGTATCCTTTGTTAAATCCCTCAGCAAGTTAAGGAAGAGAAATGAGAAGTTTGCAGAGGAGATTGTCACAAAGGCTAAGTCTGTGACAGCTGAAGAGGCTTTAGCTTTAAAAGCGATAGATTTTGTTGGCGATACAACTGATGAGTTTTTGGCTTTTTCAAAAAACCGCAATGTGGAAATGAAGGAAGGGGGGAAGACCCATATAAACATAGGTTCTCTTAAGGTTTTTCCCACTGGATTTCGCTATAGTGTGTTGAATTTTTTTGCCGATCCACAAATTCTCTATCTTTTGTTTTTGGGCAGTATTATGTTAATTTATTTTGAATTTACTCATCCCGGAACTTTAGTCCCCGGTGTGATGGGGGGGATTGGTTTAATCATCTCTTTAGTAGGGCTTAATGCTTTTAGTGTGGCTTGGGGGGCTGTGGCTTTAATTTTTGCCGGGCTTATGTTATTTTTGGCAGAAATGTTAGTTCCCAGTTTTGGCATTTTGGGCATTGGAGGGGTGATTTCTTTTATTTTGGGAAGTGTGTATCTTTTTGATCCGGTGGAGATGGGGGGCTATCAACTGCCTTTGTTCCTTATTTTGGCAGTGTCTCTTGTTGTGGGGCTTTTGATGTTGGGGGCTTGTTATTTAGCTGTTAAAACAGTTCGTATGAAGAGGGACACAACAGCTATGGGAGCTGTTTTGAATGAAGAGGGGGAAGTGACAGAAATTTTAGATAAAGAGGGAAAAAAGGGCTGGATAGTTGTCCATGGAGAGAACTGGAAATTTAGAAGTAATCAAGCACTTAAAGTAGGAGATTTTGTTAAAGTATTGAAACATAAAAAAATGGATCTATTTGTCCAAAAAATCTCTGAATCCTAAACCTCTTTGATTTTTATATTCAATAATTTATTGTGGGCAGGTGTTTTGAGTTAAAAGATGTTCGTGAGTTTTGTTTTTATAGATTTTGCCTTTTATAATTTTCTTAAAATCTGCACGGAGGTTTGTATCTTTAGAATAAAGCAATGTTGCCCCTCCCGCTTTGGCTAAAGCCAGTATATGTGAGTCGTCTGATTTTAATGGATATGTTTTTTTAATAGATTTTATTTCTGCTTCTAATTTCTCTTTTGGAATGATTTTTAGAGGATTCCGGCGAGCCTGTTTTTGGGATTGGCTGAATTTTTTTATCAAAGATCCCATTTCTTTTTTTATTTGGTTATGGTTGGAATAAACCAATTTCCCGCCATTCTTTATCCAATTATGAATGGGCTGGCTATCTTTTGTCTTTTTAAAAAATTCCCCCCAAATGTTAGTATCTATAAGCATACACATGTTTTAATCCTGAAAGCCTAAAAATTGATCGGTCTCTTTCAGGAAAAAATCTCTATAGCCTTTAGGTGTTTTTAAAATATCCCCTTTTTTGTCAAAGGAAATATTATGTGCTTTCACTCCTCCGGTTTTTAGAGATTCTAAGTAAATTAAAGAGACCTGATCTGGTGGTATATTGCCTTTTTGTATTTCTATTCGAGTTCTATCAATCATAAAGTCACTGTGGGTTTCAATTAGGAAAGATTGATTTTGTTTTACAGATTGAATCAAAAGAGAGGTCAGCTCGGCTTGAGCCTTGGGGTGAAGATGAACTTCCGGCTGTTGCAGTAAAAATCGTCTGCTGGAAGGAGAGCGAAAAAGATGAACTAACAAGGGCAAAATCTGGCTCACTCCGTAGCCTATATCCATAATATTGGATTGAGCACCCTTTACTTGGAATTGCAGTTGGAAGGGTTCCCCCATAGATTCACCATATTTTTTAACTTCAATGTCAGAAAACAGGCCAGAGGCTTTTCCAAAACGAGTGAGCTTGGTTTGCAGATCTTTCCAATCTTCTTTTTTTTGCCCGCTCAAACGCATAAGGAACAGAGGAACTTCACTTCCCTCAGGGCTTACTACCCGCAACTCTTCACCTACTGGATCATAAGTCCTCTTAGGCTTAGAACGAATAGGGGCCAAACTAATGATGAATTCTGAAAAATGATCACGCATATAACGCATTATTTTTTTTTCATATTTTTTTGCAATAGTTTTAAATTTTATCCATTTTTTTGAATCTTTTTTCTTTTTTTTCCCTTCTTTGTCCATAGCTTCTGTTATAAAATGAAAAAAACCAAAGGGCCAAAAGTGCCAGATTTCATTTACTGGGTGGAAAGTTTGTTTTGATAGTGGGATTTTAAAGCTTTCTGTTTTATATTTTAAACTAAGAATAGGACTTGTGCTGACCGTATCAAAAAAAATCTCAAAATCCTCAAAACGAATATTTATACAATCAATGCCAGGGCTGGAATCTTCCTTATTCTCTTTAAAAGAAAACAGGAATTTAAAAGAAGGATCATCAGATTCTATCCCTATATCAAATGTTGTTTTTTGATCTTTGTTGTCTTTAGCTTTTCTAACAATCTCTTTAAATCCTCCAAAGGAGTAAGGATCTCTATTAAAAGGAGGATATCTTCTATATGGATAGCCAATGAGGTCATGCATTGTGGAGAAGCAACCCATAATTGTTGTTTTGCCTGTGCTGTTCTCCCCTGTTAGAAAGGTCAATGGGCGAATGTCTAAATTTTGCTCCCCAGCAAAACACCGAACATCTTTAATTGTAAATATAAAATTTTTATTTTTTGCCATATTTGTTATAGCCTTTTTTAGTATTCAAATGGCAACCCCTTTTTAGTTAGTGCTTAAAAAAGTCAAGCATAAAAAAACACCATAATACAATTAAAAACACTATGTCAAATTTTTAACTGAAAAAAATCTTGAAAATTTACTATTATACCGATTTTATTTAAAAATTCCTGCCTTTTCTACTCTGTTTTGACCGCAAATTTCCACTGTGATCAGTATATTTTACAAAACCCTCCTGTTTCTCCCCCTACCAATCTTTTTAAAATATCCATGAACTTAACAGTTAAAATCATAAAAATAAGCTGAAATATTTTTTTGAACAAGCTGACTTAAATTATGGCTGTTAAAGGTTGAGCTACAGGCTATATCTCCATAGTGATTTGTTTATGGCTTATATTTGTTTTTATGCCAGTCATTATATTAGAATTTTCACGAAAACTTATTTTGAGTTCTTTATTATCTTGTTTTAAATAGTGTATTTCATTTTGAATTTCACTTAATATATTCTTATTGGCTATTTGATTGTTTTTGCTGTAAATTATAAACACTTTGCCAATATATTTCTTTCTAAAATCTAAAGTCTTTTGATGTTTTCATTAAAATAGAGCATAAGAGATAATTGGGTTTAAGATCAAATTCTTTTTCCGATATGTTCCATTTTACATAAACTTGGCCTGAGTAAGTTTTTGCCCTTTAAAGTTTAAAGAGAGGGATAGGCTGTTTTTTTGAGTGGAAAGGGCTTTTTTTTGTGAAAAAGCCTCTGTTTTTTAAAATAAGCTTAAAAAATGTTGTTTTTTTCTTGCTTTTGCCTTTAAGGCTTTGTATAAAAATCTACAAAGGTCTTGCCTGAGTCGCTTTTATGGCTATGTTTCTCAATAAAAGGCTTACAAGTAGGGAAAGGCTTTAATAATTTAAGGAGGCTATTATGTGGATGCTTTATGTTTTAGGGGCTATTCTTTTTTTAGTTTTCACTGTGATTAAAATTCTTCCAGAGTGGGAAAGAGGTGTGATTTTAAGGTTTGGTCGCTCAGTGGGTGTGAGAGGCCCGGGGCTTATCATCCTTATTCCCGGAGTGGAAAGGATTATTCGCGTAGATACTCGAACAGTCACTATGGATATTAAACCTCAAGATGTAATCACTTTGGATAATGTGAGTATGAAGGTCAACGCGGTTATTTATTTCCGTGTGGTAGAGGCAGAAAAGGCTGTCACACAGGTGGAAGATTTTTATTTTGCTACCAGCCAGCTCGCTCAAACCACTTTGCGATCCACTTTGGGGCAATATGAAATGGATGATCTGCTTTCCAGTCGGGATAAAATCAATCACACCCTACAGGAAATATTGGATAAAGCTACAGAGCCTTGGGGCATTAAAGTTTCTGTAGTTGAGGTCAAGCATATTGATCTACCACAAGAGATGCAAAGGGCTATGGCCAAACAAGCTGAGGCGGAAAGGGAACGGCGGGCTAAGGTCATTAACGCCGAAGGGGAATTTCAACGAGCAGAAAAACTTAAAGAGGCTTCACAAATTATTTCTCAAAGTCCCTCTGCTCTTCAGTTAGCTTACCTTCAGGCTTTGCAGGAAGTGACAGGTGAGGGGAAGCAAACTATTGTTTTGCCTATCCCTATCGACCTTTTCAAACCTTTTATGGAGGTAGTAAATAAAAAATAGCTTTTTAGTGAATTGAACTATTGGACAATTAACAACAAGATCGACAATATGGATGATAAGCTGGATCAGATTTTACTACAACGGTAAAACCGATAAAATTGATGGAATATAACAGTCCAGCTGTCTCTTAATTTGAAATAGGTTTTATTTTAATGAAATTAGGAACCATTAAGTCCTCCTCAAGAGATGGGAAACTAGTTATTGTTTCAAAAGACAATAAAAGGCTGACTTTAGCTGATTCTATTGCTCCTAATTTAAGAACAGCTGTAGAAAACTGGAAGGAAGTCCAACCCCGCTTGGAAAGTCTTTATAAAAGCTTAAATGAAGGGACGGCACATTCTCAAAGCCTTAAAGAAAGGGATTTTTTATCTCCACTCCCTCGCTCTTTTCAGTGGATTGACGGTTCCACTTTTATCCAGCATATCAAACTGGTTCGAAAATCCAGAAAAGCAGAACTTCCGGAAACTCTCACAACAATTCCTTTGGTATACCAAGGAGCGGGAGACAGTTTTTTAGCTCCTACAGAAGATATTCCTCAAAGGGATATTTCTGACGGGACTGATTTTGAAGGGGAGGTCGGGGTTATAGTGAATGATGTCCCCATGGGTATTAGTGCAAAAAAGGCTTTAGATCATATTATCTTATTTGTTTTGATTAACGATGTCTCTTTAAGAGCTTTGGCTGTGGAGGAACTAAAAAGAGGTTTTGGTTTTTTACAAAGTAAACCCTCTTCTGCTTTTGCCCCTTTTGCCATCACAAGAGAGGAATTAGGAGACAGTTGGAAAGAAGGGCGGATACATTTGCCTTTGCTTGTAAATTTTAACGGAGCTTTTTTTGGCAAAGCCTCTGCGGGGGAAATGCATTTTCATTTTGGGGAAATTATTGCCCACTGTGCCACCACCCGATCCCTTATAGCAGGAACTATTATTGGCAGTGGCACCGTCTCCAACAAAGATCCTGCAAAAGGGAGCAGTTGCCTTGTGGAAAAAAGAACATTGGAAAAAATACAAACAGGTCATCCCCAACAGGCTTTTATGAAAGCAGGGGATCATATAGAGATAAAAATGCTGGATAAAAAGGGCCATAGCCTTTTTGGATCCATCGCACAAATAGTGGCTCCAGCCCCTTGAGGAGCTTTGGTTTTTTAGGTTTTGAAACATTTTAAGGGCAGTGTCCCTTAGTGAAAACATACAATAGAGGTGAGAACATGATTTCAAAAGATAGTTTTAAAAATTTAACTCACAAAGTGCAGGAAAATATTTTTTCTGGTTCTTTTTGGGCTATAGCAGGATTTCTTTTGCTTTTATGTGTTTCATGGCTTTACCTTTCTCGGCCTTCTTTAGACAGTGAAGAGGAACAAGCCCATAGCCTCCTTCAAAACCAGTTTCAAACTCTGTTGTCTGACTTTGTAATAAAAAAACATCCTGAAGTGACGAGCATTACCTTTCACAAAGTTTGGACAAAAGGGGATACTCAGTCGCAAGAGGTGGAGATATTTTTTAATTACTCTTTAAAAACAGAAGGGCCAGCAGGAGGAGAGTTATTAGCAGAGGGAACAGCTTTATTAAAAGAATCTGCTGAAAAGCCGGGGCTGTGGTTGGTTGAAAATTTTCGAGTCACAGATAGCTTTTTAAGTTTTTCAGAACCTTTGCTTATACGAGCTAAGCCTTCTGAATAAAATAGGTATATCGATTGGGTTTGAAAATTCTTGCTTTCTGGACTCTGTTTTGACCGGAAACTTCAGCTGTGATCAGTATATTTGAGGGATTTTCATTATAATGGCGATGGCGGCAGGACTCGAACCTGCAACCTGCGGCTTAGAAGGCCGCTGCTCTATCCAGTTGAGCTACGCCACCTTAATAGTTTAAAATTCTTGCTGTTCGCTCAAGTCGGGCTTATTCTATACGAGTTAGGTGGGAATATTCAAGCTGAACTTTAGGGCAAAAAGTGATGAATCTCAAATTAAATAAGGAGCTTTGGCTAAAAGAGGGATTTGTCTTGCAGGGGCTTAACCAAGAGTATTGGGTAGGCCAAGGGCCTTTTTGCTTTGAGCCAAAGCCTTCAGATAAAACTTTGTATCATCCTGATTTTTTTCTTAAAAGTGAAAAGCCTTGGATAAAAGCTCGTTTTGTAGCTCAGCTGAGCAAAAAAGAACTGGCCCATTTCCTGTTTGATAAAAAAAATTCTTCTCATAAAAAGAGGGGAAGTTCTATTTCAAACTCCTCTTTGTTTAAAACAAAACTTTTTTCGAGTGAGAGAAAAAAAGCTGAAACCTTTTTACCTGTGCAAGAGACAGATCATTTAAAAAACCATTTTACAAGTTCTAAGAGACCTTCTTTTATTCAATACCAACAGCTTTTTTATCAAGCTCAGCAAGCTATTGAAAGAGGTCTATTTCAAAAAACAGTTCCGATGTTTGCCGAGTGCTTTTCTAAAGTGCCAGATAGGTTTTTACTGATTCAAAATCTTTTCAAAAAATCTGTTTTATTAAAGCAGGGTTGGCTTTATGGAGTTTGGAGTCAACAGTCAGGCATTTTGGGTTTAACACCGGAGATTCTTTTTTCTGCCCAAGGGGATCGGTTTTTAACAATGGCTTTGGCTGGAACAGGGCCTCATCCCGGGGCCCCTCTTTTAAGGGACAAAAAAGAATTAAAAGAGCATGATTATGTTGTTCAAGGTTTAAAAAAATCTTTAAAAGGCGAAATCCAATGGGTTCAACATAAAGTGTATGAGTATCCCTTTCCCCCTCTTAAACATTTGCGGGCGGATATGTCTGGCCGTTTAATTCAAGAATTTGATTTTGAGAGAATATGCCAAAAACTTCATCCCACAGCCGCTTTGGGGGGCTATCCTAAAAAATCAGCTTTGGCTTGGTTAAAAAGCCAGCCCTCTCAAAGACAAAGGAAATATTTTGGTGCCCCTTTGGGTTTTTTTCATTCTCAAAGGGAGTCCTTTTGCCTTGTGGCTTTAAGGGCTTTGGAGTGGGACTCTGGTCAAGCTGAGATCAGCTCTGGAGGGGGCTGGGTTAAAGAGAGCCTTTTACAAAAAGAGTGGCAGGAGCTTTTTTTAAAGAGACAACAAACCCGATTTTTTTTAGAATGCTCCTGATTTAAAAAAAGGATCTTATGAATATTGAAATAGCAAAAAAAACAATAAAAGAGTTAGTCTGCCAGGGTGTTCGCTCTTTTTGCCTTTGCCCGGGAGGGAGGCTGGCCCCTTTTGTGGAAGTTTTATCCCGTTCAAAAGGTTTAGATGTTTTGTCTTTTTTTGAGGAGCGATCTGCCAGTTTTTTTGCCTTAGGACGAGCAGAGAGGGACAATAGGCCCGTAGCTATTTTAACCACTTCGGGAACAGCGGTGGCAGAGCTGTTACCATCGGCTATTGAGTCGCACTATAGTGGCCAGACTTTAGTTTTTATTACAGCTGACCGTCCTTTAGAGCAAGGCCAACAAGGTGCTCCACAAACTTTAAAAAGTGCTGTTCATATTTTAAAAGATTACTGTCAAAGTGCTAAAAATATTTTAAATTTAAAAGATGTGGATTTGTCAGGTTGGACAGCTTCAAAAGGGAGCCTCCATCTCAATATATGTTTTGACGAGCCTTTAATTGATCAAACGGTTCCCTCTGTTGATTTTTCAAAATATTTTAACTCTTCAAAAAAAAACTCAGAGAGGAAAAAGCAAAAACAGCATGTGGAGAGTGAGCAAGTCAATTTCAATAAAGAGATAAAAAGGTTTTTTCAGCAATGCAAAAAGCCTTTGTTTTTAATAGGAGAACTCAAACCACAAGAAAAACCTCTTGTGAAAGCTCTTTTGTCCAGGCATAAAGGCTTGTTTTACACTGAGCCTCTCTCTGGTTTAATAGATATGCCGGGGCTTATTTCAGGGGAAAAGATACTTGACTATGCCCTGAAGACAAAAGCTATAGATGGAGTGATTCGCTTAGGCGGAATCCCTCGTGTCCGGTTTTGGAGAGATTTAGAGAAAAACCAACTCCCTGTGCTCAGTCTTTCCTCTCCTCCTTTTTATGCTGGGCTTTCCCGTCCATCTTTTAATGCCCCTCTAACAGAGGTTTTAGATAGGCTCAAACCTTTCCTCTCCTCTTTAAAAAATTTTGGAGAATCTGTTTGGGAGAAAGATCGTCATCAGGTGAAAAGATGGAAACTCATTCTTAAAGAGCACCCTCAAAGTGAGGAGTTTTGGTTTTGGACTTTAAAAAAATCTTTAAGAGAAAATTCAAAAGTTTTTTTAGGGAACAGCTTGCCTATTCGTTTATGGGATCGGATAGCCTTTTGTGAGAAAAAGAATTTGTCCATCACTAATCAGACGGGGGGGAGCGGCATTGAAGGTTTAATTTCTCATTTTTTAGGAGGAGTCAGCTCTAAGGCAAATAATGTGGGAATCTTAGGGGATTTGAGTTTGCTTTATGATATGCCGGGTTTTTGGAGATCTAAAGATCTTCCCCCTTGGACCCTTATTGTGATTAACAATTTTGGTGGGCAAATATTTTCCCGAATATTTAAAAACCCGGCTTTTTTAAATTCTCACAGTCTCACTTTTTCCTCTTTGGCTAAAATGTGGGGTTTAAATTATAGGTTCTATAAGAAATCAGAGGCTTTTCAATGGCCCGATGTGCCTTACTGCCTGGTGGAGATTCAGCCAGAAAAAGAGGACACAAAGGCCTGTTTTGGCAAATATGTCTCAATTTGGGACAGTTTATGAATTTTTTTTAAAAAAAATTAAGACCAAAAACCTATCAAAAAATTGACACTTTTCAAAATTCCCGCAAAATAAGGGCTTTTTTTCACTCCCGCCTATAGACAAGGATAAATTATTGACATGATATTTTTTATTATTTTGTGTCATAATCAGGGAGCAAATCAAAAAGGGAGGGAGGGCTATGCATAAAGAAGTTTTTTCGCTGTTTGAAGTGTTGGAGCAAAAAAATTCTTATCTGTTGGAGTTTCACAAACTCAATATGGATGAATTGAGTCGATTATCTGAAGGTTGCATAGATAATTTGGAAAATTTTTATTATTCCCGTGAGCTTTTGCTGAATGCCATCAACAAATTAGATAAGAAGATATCCCAAAACGAATGGGATAAAAAGGTGACAGTGAATGCACGAGAGAAAAAGAAATTAGCAGACATGTTGGAACTTAAAAGGAAAATGGTCCTGTCCATTTTGGATCAGGATCTGACTATTATCTCCTTAGTGGATCAGATCAAAAAGAAAGAATTGCCGGCCATTGCCTCTTAATTTTTTTTAAAAACCAAAACCTACTATTGCCCTTATTGAGCACCATAAACCATTTTTTTGTTAAATTTACACCCGGCTTTTGTCCAGTAGGGAATGAAATTTGCTATGTGTAATGGGTATGGAACATTATTCAGAAAACCGAACTCCGATCAGATTAGAGAAATCGGCTGATTTTTTATCTCAGTTAGCAAAAAATAAAGAGGCACCTGTTCGCCTTTTGGAATGGGCCGGCTGTTTAGCTTTGGAAAACAAAAAATGGGAATTGGCAGAAAATATTTTTTCCCATCTTTTAAAGAGAAGAGATAAGGTTTTAGATCAGGTGGGCTTAGCTAAATCCTTTTTGGAGCGATCTCTTTTGGACCCGGCTGAAAAGCATTATTTGTCCGCCCTGTATCAGATCTCTGAACCTTGCCCTTTGTTATTTATAATTTATAAAGCCTTAGGGGAAATTGGTTTATTGAAAAATAATTTTGCTATGGCAGAGGAATATTATAACAAAGCGGGCACATTAAATCCCTCTTGTTTTAGCCTTATTTTTCACCGTGCCATTTTGCATTTAAAGGAAAAGAAGTATAAATCTGCTGAAAAAGGATTTCAAAAAGTAGTGCAGTCTCAACCTCGCTATGCTAAAGCTTGGCAGGGTTTAGCTTTGGTAAGAAAGGCCCTTGGAGATGAAGATTTAGCTTTAGCTTGCCTCAATCGCTCTTTGGATATAGAACCGCACAATCAAAAGGCTTTGAGATTAAAGCACCGATGGCAAAACTACTGGATTAAAAATTCCTCTACCACTTTAAGTTTCTCTGCTTAAATTTTTAAAACCTATAAAGCTTGTTAAAAAACTTCCTGTCACCAATAGTCCTGTGTGAAAAATCTTGCTAAAAAACATTATTCTTTAATTTCTTTATCCAAAGGCCACCCCATTTCGGGACGGCAATACCTTGAACCCTCATGGTGTGGCCTTTGGATAAAAGTAGTTAAAAAGATAATTTTCTGTAAGCTTGTCTCTGAAAAAGCAGGAAGTTGAGAGACAAAGTAAGAGACTCTTGAACTGCCAATAAATTGTCTACAAGTAGCTCATAGTGTGTGTTTTTTGACAGTTTCTTCCTCTGCATGTCATTCTCATAAATCTAAAAGCTTTTAAAATTAAGCTTTGACTATGTAGCCCCTACTAAAGTCGGGATAGGAATCCTTTTTGTATGTCATAAGGTCAGCATGGTTAAAAAAACAAAATTTAAATTTCAAAATCAAGATCCCTTTTCTAAACCTAAAAGGAAAGAGCTTTTAACAGCAAAATCTATAAAAAAAATTCTGGCCTTTAGCTCTTTTTTAGCTTTTTTTAGCTTTTTAGTTTTAAGGGCTGTTCCGTTTTTTTATTCAAATAAAAGCATTTGGATCTTTTCTAAAAAACCCATTAAGGCGGATACAAAGGCAACACATGTGTTTCCTCTTTTAGTCAATTTAAAAGGGAGAGAAGGCCCACAGTTGGCCAGAGTTCAGGTTTCCATCAGTTTTAATGCTCACTCTTTGGAAAAAGATTTTTTATCCTCTGATAATCAGATTAAAAAACATCTTTTGTTTATTTTGTCCGGTCAGTCCACTCAATTTCTTAAAAAGAAAAAAGATTATTTTGAAGAGCAAATCCAATCGCAACTTAATGCTTTTGTAAATCAGAGCCTTGTTCGTGGGGTTCAGATTCAAACTGAAGTGTTGAACTAAAAAAAGGAGGAAACATGGCACAATCTAAAAGAAAGAAATCTTCAAGTCTAATTGACTTCCTTGGAAAAAGGGAGGAAAAGATGATTCTACAAAAAAACTTGAGTGTTAAGGACAGAAATGCGATTATTGAAAGGTATCTCCCTATGATTCAATATATCGCCAGGAGGATATCTTCCCGTTTGCCGGCTCATATCCAATGCAGTGATTTGGTTTCCAGCGGAGTGATTGGTTTAATGGATGCTATCCAAAAATATGATCCCAGGCGGAATAATAAGTTTAAAACTTATGCGGAGTTTCGTGTCCGTGGAGCTATTTTGGACACCTTAAGATCGGAAGATTGGACCCCTCGCTCTGTAAGAGACAAAGCCAAAAAAATTAACAAGGTGGCCAAAAATTTAGAACAAAAATTTTCCCGCTCTCCTGAAGAAAAAGAAATTGCCTCAGCCCTAAAAGTGAGCTTAGAGGACTATCACAATTTATTACATCAAACCCGTGAAGTGAGTATGGTCTCTATAGATGAAAGCTCAATCCTTAACCATGTGGACAAAGGTATGGTTTTAAGAATGTTAGAGGGAGTGGATTCCTCATACAGCAAATTGAACAGGAAATCGGTCCATAAAGTTATTCTTGATACAATTAGAGAGTTGCCAGAAAGGCAAAGGATTGTTTTATCACTTTATTATTACGAAGAGTGCAATTTGAGAAAGATAGGGCAGATTTTGAAAGTGACAGAAAGTCGCGTTTCCCAACTCCATGTTCAAGCTATAGAAAGGTTAAAGCAAAAGCTTATGAGCAAAATAGATAGAGAGGAGCTGGTGGCGGCTTAAATATATATCCTCAGCAAAAATATTAAGTCTCTGCCCGGAGAATATATATGAGAACACATATTCTTAAGGTTTATCCTTCCAAAGTTCCATTAAAAAAAGAGCAGGAGTTGGCTTGGAGGTTGGCAGAAGTGGCTTTAGATCCCGCCCCTATATCTTCATCAGTTAGGGATATGGTCATCAACCGCATTATTGACAATTCAGCTGTGGCTATGGCCAGCCTCAACCGCCAGCCAGTGGCCTGTGCCAGAGATCAGGCTTTAGCACAGCCTCTTTCAAAAGGTTCTACCCTGTTTGGCCTTCCCAATAAATATCGCTTTTCTGCAGAGTGGGGGGCTTGGGCCAATGGTGTAGCTGTAAGAGAACTGGATTTTCACGACACTTATTTAGCTGAAGATTACTCTCATCCTGCGGACAATATTCCCCCTTTGCTGGCTGTGGCCCAACAGGCAGGAAAAAACGGATTGGATCTTTTAAAAGGTATTTTATCAGCTTATGAGATTCATATCAGTTTGGTTAAAGGGATATGCCTTCATCAACATAAAATAGATCATATTGCCCATCTTTGCCCAGCACAAACTGCCGGAATAGGAGCTTTACTGGATAGGGATATAGAGCGAGTTTATCAGGCTATTCAGCAGGCGGTTCATGTCTCTTTCACCACGCGCCAATCCCGCAAAGGGGCAATTTCCAGCTGGAAAGCTTATGCTCCGGCCTTTGCCGGAAAAATGGCCATTGAGGCTATGGATCGTGCCCTTAGAGGGGAAAATTCTCCTTCTCCTATTTATGAGGGAGAGGACTCCGTTGTGGCCTATATGCTCAAAGGGCCGGGGGCACTTTATGAAATCCCACTTGTCCAAAAAGGGGAGGAAAAAACCAGCATTTTAGAATCTTACACCAAAGCCCACTCAGCGGAGTATCAGGCTCAGGCTTTTATTGATTTGGCTTTTGAACTGGGGCCAAAAATAAAAGATCTTTCTCTTATTAAAAACATAACTATTTTTACATCTCATCACACACATTTTGTAATAGGGACAGGATCTGGAGATCCGCAAAAAATGGATCCTCAAGCGAGTAGAGAGACTTTAGATCACAGTTTACCCTATATTTTTGCTGTGGCTTTAGAAGATGGAAGATGGCATCATATAGACTCTTACACAAAAGAGCGAGCTGGCCGGCCCTCCACTGTTCAGCTTTGGCACAAAATAAAAACTTGTGAGGACAAATTATGGACAGATTTATATAAAAACCCTGATCCTCAAAAAAAAGCTTTTGGCGGAAAGGTGCAAATTGAGTTAAAAAGTGGAGAGCTTATTTCAGCAGAGAAAAAATTGGCAGACGCTCATCCTTTTGGAGCAAAGCCTTTTAAGCGGGAAGATTATATTCATAAATTTTTAAGCCTCAGTGAAGGAGTGGTAGCGAGGCAGGAAATGGAAAGGTTTTTAGATCTGGTTCAAAGGTTAGAGAGTTTGTCGCCGGAGGAAGTTGGCCAGTTGAATGTTCAGGCAGGGCTTTCAACAGATCCAAAAAGTAAAGGTATTTTTTGATGGAAAAACAAATAAAAGAAAGCCTGCTGAGGCAAATTGAAGCTCTCTATGAGACAAATACTGGAGATTTTAAGCGAAAAGTGGGGCTTTATCTTAATCGCTTTATTCAAACTCAAAATGATCCCCATTTAAAACAAAAAATTCAAATTTTGAGAGATGATATTCTTTATAAGGAATTAGATAATGAAGATGAAATGGCCAACATCGATCAGTTGCGATGGACTCTTTTAGAAAAGCTCGATGAATACTTTGGAGCCTCATAGGGCGGTTTTTGGACTCCCATTTTAAGTGGGAATGGCTTATGCTATTATCTCATAAATCTCAAGAAAAAACTGAAAAATGAGGTTTTTATAATGTTTGATTGGGCGATTTTTGCTTATTGGCCGAGAGGACTTTTTTTGGCAAAAAAACTGGCAGAAAGTGGGCAAAAAACAGCTTATGTGGAACTTTTGCCGCAGGTAAAAAGCCCCTTTGGCTTTTTTATAGATGAAAACCTTAGAGAGGAAAAAGAGTTTTTACAAAGTTTGGGCTTTTTGTTTCAACAAGAGGGAGGTTTTTGCCTCCTCAGCCCTCAAGGGGTATGGCCTCTTCAAGATATGCTCTCTATGAGGGAACAGCTACCCGTTTTAAACAGAGATTCTTCCAATAATTTTGAAAGCCATTGGCTGAATGACCTCTCTTTTAATTTGGCCGGCAAAGTTTTTGAATACAACAATTCTGAATTTTCCAATCAAGGCTTGAATCTTTTTTCTGATTATTTTTTGTTTGAACCTTCAATTAAAAAAATAAAACAGTTTCAAAATGATCATTCCTCAATCTCTTTTTACAAAGCTTATTTAAAAGATATTTCTTGTGATGAGCAGGCCCAGTGGAGTTGGCTGGCACAAAAAAAACTTTTGAAAAGTGAGAAATCGGTTTGGTTGAACCAGTCATTGCCGGTTGATTTAAAACAACAACAAACTATTGAGCCATATTGGCGATGGGAATCCTGTTTCTTTAAAACAGATTTTGGAGATTATAAAAAAATCATTCCATCTCACTTTGTATTTTTAAAAGATATTTTTTTACCTTGGACCCATGACAATCTCCTCAGTGTTTTTCATAGAGATGGCCTGCTGGAGGTTTGGATGAGATGGCCTGAACAAGGTAAAAAAAATATTTATAAAGAGGTGGAGGAGCATTTAAAAATGTTTTTCCCTGGTTCTAACTTTATATCTATGATGAGAGAAGGCCATCAAGGCCCAGCAATTTATGGACGAGAGAGTTTAAGCTCAAAATTCGACCCCTCAACCAGCAATTTATATATTGAGGATTTGAATCATTTTTTTCAAGCAGATATAATAAGCGAAATTCGTGCAGAAAAGAGACTTTTTAAGGAGCTTTTTAGCAAGGATTATGGCCGTCACTGAATGTGAATTTAGATTTAATCATAGACAAGATAATTTGTATCTGTTATTATTAAAAATGTTTGAAAAACAACCTCTAAAAGTGTCATGAACCTGCCTAAATATGAGTTTTAAGGATTTCCTTCTCAAGCACTTTGAGCCTCTGCAAAAGGCGAACATACCCCCCTTGTCCTCAATAAGCATTCACTCAGATAAAGTCAAAAGCTCGTCACTTTTTGTCGCCTTGAAGGGGCAAAAAACCGATGGCCACTATTACTTAAAACAAGCCATTCAAAAAGGGGCTAAAGCCCTCTTAGTGGGAAAAACCAATGGTTGGCCTCCTGATTTTAAAGGGATGATCTTAAAATATAAAGATCAGAAGGAAATTTTGCCAAAAATTTTAAACCGATTTTATGATTTTCCTTCAGAAAAACTTTTTACCTTAGGAGTGACTGGTTCCAACGGAAAAACCACTTTTTGCTATTTGATGGAGTGGATTTTAAGTTCTTGTGGCTGGCCCACAGCCATCATAGGCACAGTGGAGCAAGCTTTTAAAGAACACAAATGGCCATCCTCTTTAACCACCCCTGACCCAGTGGAGCTTTTCGGGCGATTAAATGACTTTGTCCGTTTAGAAGCCAGAGCCTTAGCTATGGAAGTCTCAAGCCATGCTTTAGATCAAGGTCGTGTGGATGGGCTGGATTTTAATGCCCTTGTTTTTACCAATTTGAGCCAAGACCACTTGGATTATCATAAAAATATGGACAATTACTTTCAAACCAAAAAAAAACTCTTCTTGCCCGACTCAGGATGCAGAGGGAAAAACCTATTTTGCCTGATCAATCAAGACGACCTCTATGGGCACAAGTTAAAGCCTTTGATAAAAAAACCCTTATGGACTTATGGCCAAAACCCGTCCTCTGATTTTAGTTTTCAAATCAAGAAAATCACTCAGTGGAATAGCACTTTTAAATTAAAAAGCCCCTTTGGCCTTCATGATTTTTTTCTCCCTTTAACAGGTCTTTATAATGTCTATAATGCTGTAGCCGGCATTTCATGTGCTTTGCTCACTGGATTTAAAGCCAAAGCCTGTGCTCAAGCCTTAAAAAACTTTCCCGGTGTTCCTGGACGAATGGAGAGAGTTCAAGCCTCTAAGCCTTTTGAAGTGGTGATCGACTATGCCCACAGCCCCTCAGCTTTGGCTTATGCTTTAAAAGCTCTTCGCCCCGGAGCAAAAAAAATCATTTTAGTTTATGGCTGTGGAGGGGATAGAGACAAAAGCAAAAGACCTGAAATGGCAAAAATAGCTTTAAAGCTGGCGGATAAGGTTTTTCTCACTTCAGACAATCCCCGGCATGAAGATCCAGAACAAATCATCATTGATAGCATAAAAAATTTATCCACTAAAGAGAGAAAACAAATCACACAAGAACCCGATCGCAAACAAGCCATTCAAAAAGCTATCCAATCCGCTACTTCGGGGGACTGCGTCCTCATCGCTGGGAAAGGGCATGAGGACTTCCAGATCATAGGTGATAAAAAAATCCGCTTTTGCGACAAGGAGATCGCTTTAGAATGCCTTAAATAAGAGACTAATTAGTCGTCTGTGAAAAAAGCTGGACAAAAAACCTCATCTTCTTTTTCCTGATTTTGTCCAAAGGCCATTCCATGAGGGTCCAAGGTATTGCCGTCCCGAAATGGAATGGTCCTTTGGACAAAAAAAGTTAAAAAACAAAGGTTTTTCACGGACGACTAATTAAAGAATTACGAAAATGTCTTTTTGTCAAAAGTCAAGTCGCTTTGGCTTTGCATCAAAGATTTTTTTATTTTTAATTTTTTTCGGAATTTATGCATAGTGACGACAACCTGCCCTTTAAAATTAAGGCTATGGTCTAATCTTCTGCCAAAAATTAAGAGTTGATCTCATTTTTATCTTTAAATTCTGGACAAAAAAAGCTCTCCACCTTAAGCTTGAGATCAATGGAGATAGCCTCTCCACTTCTCTTATCTCGCAAAGGGGCTGAGGGATGTCATAGAGAAAACCATGATATGATTGAGACACAGTCAAATACAGATCAAAATAATGCCAAACTCCGTTTAGCCAGTGTTGAGGACAACAGCTTTGCCGGCCCTAAAATTATGAGGGTTAAAAAACGGGATAACAGTTATGAGCCGGTAAATGTCAATAAAATCATCAATGTAGTTTTGGCCTGCTCTTCGGGTTTAAATGAGGTGGATCCTATGCGGGTAGCGACAAAAGTGATTAGTGGGCTTTATGATGGGGCCAGCACTAAGGAACTGGACCGCCTTTGCATCAGGACAGCTTCTCTCCTAATAGCTGAAGACCCTGATTATTCTAAACTTTCTGCTCGACTTTTGGCTCGTTATATCAACGAAGAGGTCACCAACCAGGGAATTATTAACTTTTTCGACAGCATTAAAAAATCCTATAAAGCGGGATTGATACATAAGGACAAATATGATTTTGTTAGAGAACATAAAGAGGCTTTAAATATTATTATTGATGATTCCCGAACTCAAAAATTTGAATATTTTGGCTTGAGGACTGTTTATGATCGTTATCTTTTAAAAGATCCGGAAAGTCGCCAAGTGATAGAAAGCCCTCAGTTTTTTTTCCTGAGAGTGGCTTGTGGCCTATCAGAGAATTTTCGATCCGCTAAAACATTTTACGACCTGATGTCCTGCCTGGATTATATGCCCAGCTCACCCACCTTATTTAACTCGGCCTCCTATCGATCGCAACTGTCTTCCTGCTATCTTTTAGATTCTCCAAAAGACGATCTCTCCGCCATTTATGACAAATATAAAGATGTGGCCTTACTCTCTAAATTTGCCGGAGGGATTGGCCTATCTTTTTCCCGGATCCGCGGGAGAGGTTCTCTTATTAAAGGGACTAATGGGAAGTCCAATGGCATTATTCCTTTTTTAAAAACCTTAGATTCCTCTGTGGCCGCAGTCAATCAAGGGGGTAGGAGAAAAGGTGCCGCTTGCATCTATCTTGAAACATGGCATCAGGATATTGAATCTTTTTTAGAGTTGCGAGACAACACAGGAGACGAGCAACAAAGGGCCCATAACCTCAATATGGCCAACTGGGTGCCCGATCTTTTCATGGAAAGAGTGGAGGCGGATGAGCCATGGTCTCTTTTTGATCCCAAAGAAGTTCCAGAACTTATAGATTGCTTTGGGGAAGAATTTTCCAAAAAATATAAAGAGGCGGAAAGAAAGGGCTTAGCTGTCCGGAAACTATCTGCTCGAAAATTATACGCCCGTATGATGAAAACTTTAGCAGAGACCGGAAACGGTTGGATGAATTTTAAAGATCACAGTAATAAAAAAAGCAATCAAACTCTCAATCCGGAAAATACAATCCATTTATCCAACCTCTGCACAGAGATTTTAGAGGTCAGTTCAGACAAAGAGACAGCCGTTTGCAACTTAGGCTCTATCAATATAGGGAACTATTATGATGATCGCAGTAAAGATTTGGATTGGGACAAACTGGCCAGAAATGTCAAAGTGGCTATAAAGTTTTTAGATAAGGTGGTGGATGTCAATTTTTACCCTATACTGACAGCTAAAAAATCCAATAAGGCATGGAGACCTGTAGGTTTGGGTTTGATGGGGCTTCAAGATCTCTTTTTTCAGATGGAAATACCCTTTGAAAGCGAAAAAGCTAAAGAAATGACGGCTAAAATTCAAGAGGAAATCTATTATCAGGCCCTTTCTGCCTCTTGTGATTTAGCCAAAAAGTATAAGCCTCATGAGAAGTTTTTCGAGACAAGAGCTTCAAAAGGGCTTTTGCAGTTTGATCTTTGGGGGGTAAAGCCACAAGATTCTAAACGATGGGACAACCTTAAAGCTCGCATTAAAAAACACGGTTTGAGAAATTCTCTCATGATTGCTATAGCTCCCACTGCCACCATTGCCTCTATAGTAGGAGTTTATGAATCTATCGAGCCACAGGTGTCTAATCTTTTTAAAAGGGAAACTCTTTCCGGAGAATTTATTCAAATCAATAAATACCTTGCACAGGCTTTAAAAAAAGAGGGGCTTTGGACTACAAAAATCAAAGAGCAGTTAAAAGCACACGAAGGTTCTATTCAAAACATTCCTGAAATCCCACAGAGGATTAAAGAGCTTTTTAAGACCTCTTGGGAGATTTCCCAAAAAAGCCTTATTGATTGGGCCATTGTGAGGGGGCCTTATATTGACCAAAGCCAGTCACTTAACTTGTTTGTGGAAAGCCCCACTATTAACAAGCTTTCCAGTATGTATATGTATGCTTGGAAAAGGGGCTTAAAAACCAGCTACTATTTACGATCCCGACCAGCAACAAACATTGCTAAAGTCACAGTGCCAAATAAAACTTTGGAAAATCCTGAAGTTTGTGAGTCTTGCCAATAGGATTAAGTATTTATGTTTGAACAAAGTTTTGTCCTTTCCTTCTATCATCCCCTAAAAACAAGAGGTAAAAAATGATTTTAGATCCAGGATTAGAATTGACTTTAAGGCCAATGAAATACCCTTTATTTTATGAAATGTATAAAAATGCTATAAAAAACACTTGGACTGTAGATGAAGTGGATTTTTCCTCTGATGTGGCGGATCTGCAATCCCGTCTCAGCTCAAACGAGGTTTTCCTTATTAAAAGACTCGTGGCTTTTTTTGCTACTGGAGACACTATTGTGGGGAATAATTTGGTTTTGAATCTTTACCGCCATATCAATTCCCCAGAGGCACGAATGTATTTGGGCCGGCAACTTTATGAAGAGATGCTTCATGTTCAATTTTATTTGACCCTTTTAGATACCTATATTCCCGACACTCAAGAAAGGAGCAAAGCCTTTTCGGCCATCCATGACATTCCCTCTATAAAGAAAAAGGCGGATTTTAGTTTCAAGTGGATGGATTCCATTTTCAAATTAGAGAAGTTAAATAGCCCGGAGGACAAAAAATCCTTTCTCAGGAACTTGATCTGTTTTGCGGGAGCTATTGAGGGTTTGTTCTTTTTTGCGGCCTTTGCTTATGTGTATTTTCTTCGTTCCAAAGGGCTTTTGAACGGTTTAGCTTCTGGCACTAACTGGGTTTTCAGAGATGAAAGTTGTCATATTGATTTTGCTTATGCTGTAATTGATGTCATAAAGAAGGAAGAACCTTCTTTATTCTCCTCTGATTTTCAAGATCATATTAAGGCTATGTTTCACTCTGCCATTGACTGTGAGTTGAGCTTTGCCAGAGAAATTTTAGAAAGTGGGGTCGGGGGCTTAAGTTTAAAAGATATGAAATCTTATTTGCAATACATAACAGATATTCGGCTGGAGAGGTTAAATATTCCAGGGCCTTTTAAATCAAAAAATCCTTTTGATTTTATGGAATTGCAAGACACCCAGGAGTTGACTAATTTTTTTGAACGAAGGGTAGCGGCTTATCAAAAAGGCATTCCGGGCGAAGTCACTTTTGATGAAAGCTTTTAGCTGGCTCTCATGCACAGCTGGGAATCTGTTTTTCAAAAGCAGGTTCAAGAATTTAAAATAATAGAGGTTAAAAATGCCGGGGAAAATCAAACTGGCGATTTTAGAAGATAATGAGATTTTTAAACAGGCTTTTTTGGAATTTTCCAAAAAATACTCTTTTGAAGTGATAGCTTTCTCAAAAAGCTCCAAAGATCTTTTAAAACAAATAGAAGGAGAAAGGCCACAGGCCATCATTTTAGATTTAGTCATCCCTGAGGAGGACACCTTAGAGTTGATTCAAACCATAAAAAAACTTTATCCTGATTTGGCAATTATCGTCTGTTCCAGCCTGAGAGAGGAGCATATTGTTCACAGAGCTTTAAAAGCCGGCTGTTTTGACTATATTTTTAAACCGTTTAAAGAGGAGGCTTTGGCTCAGTCCATTAAAAACACTGTGGCTTAAAGTCTAAAAATTTATCGATTTTTTTGCAAATTTGTAAATAGAGCAATAAAGAAAGGAGGATGTAATGATTCTTTTTCGCTTAATAAGTTTTGTTTTGAGAATTGTCTTTAGTTTCTTTTTTGTGTTTTTGCTTCAAATTCAATTTAATGGCAAAACTTTGGAAAGTTATTTGAATGATTTTGGCAGAAAATTTATCGTCACCCGGACTTTAAAAAAAGTCAGCCAAGAGAGTGCAAAGGCTATTAAACAAATTTCTCCTTCAGAAAAAAAAGAATCTAAACCTCGTTAAAACTCATCTGAATCTTCTGTTTGAGGAGGTCTTTTCCATACAAGAGTAAATATAAAAAAATTTTTAGGGCGATTCAGAGCTTGGAAACCCGCTCGTGCAGTGGATCCTGTGGTAAGAACATCATCCACAAAAACAACAGGCTGTGTGTTGTCTGGAATCTCTCCTTCTTTTTGAATCAAAATACCCGCCCTTTCTCTCTTAGATTTCTTTTTTTGTGCACTGGAAAAAGATCCTCTTTTTAAAAGGCTTTTTAACTCTCCACCAAAATAAAAGCTTAAGGCTTTGGCCAATTGAAAAGCGTGATCAGTTGGATTTTTTTGTTTGGGCGGAGCAGGGATAAATAGCGGAACTGATTTTTTGTTCCAAAAATTTAAATATAAAAATCGAGAAAGCAGTTCTAAACTGAGCCTTTTGAAAATAAAATCCGGCCCTCCTTGTTTGAGACTGGCAACCAACAACTGAATCAATTTATGATTATCTTCATGCCAGTCTAAAAGCCTTAAATGAGGGAGATTTTTTTCTGCTCGATAAATGTTTTCCGAACAAAGATATTCCCTCTCTACAGCTTTCCAACAAAGGGAACAAAGCCATTGAGTGGGCGGGAAATAGGCTTTGCAAATAGCACAAGCTCTGACATATTTTACAATCATCAATTGTTGACATAGCAAAAAGGATTCCCGTTTATGGAAAAAGCCCGAAAAATCAACAAAAAAAGTGAGACAAATCTCTATTTTGTTGATTCAACAAGACTTATAAAACTTTCTTATAGGATTCAAAAGGAATCAGCTGGCTTTTTTATGAGATTTTTCCCGATGAGGAGGCTTAAGGGCGATAACTCCTGTAATTTCTTCTATAGTTCTGGTTTTCTTCCATTTCATTACTTGTTTTTGAACTTTTTTGCAAAGGGCACCCGCTAAAGGAGCTAATAGAGCATTTTGGTCTGCGGAAAAAAAAGTGCGACCATCGCAATCCACCTTTAAATAACCATGAAAAACCTTGTTTTTATAGTCAAAATTCAAGAGGACACGGGAGTCACAAGGGATTTGCTTTAATAAAATTTCCATTTTATTTTTTATTTGTTTATTTTGCTGTTCACTGTGTCGGTAGTTATGAATTTTTAAATTGATATTTTCCACAAGAGACCTCCTTGTATTAAGTTGTTGCCAGGATTTTGCCAAGCTTAGCTTTTCCTTCAGCTATGAATAAACAAAACAGGCTGTCTTTAATATACCAGAAAATCCAACTTTTTTGTGATTTTTTTATGATTTTTTTAAAAAATCCCACAAATTAAGCTTTTTTATTGCCTTTTTGGCTGGATTTTTGTAATTTCAAGATGATGAAAACAGCTCCTGTGCCGATATCTTCTGTGATAGAGGCCCTTTTTAAAAAAGAAAAATCTCATTTTTCAGAAATTTATTTTTTATTTCAACTGAGCCGGAAATGGCAAAAACTGGCTGGAGGGGAGATAGCCAGACGGGCTGTTCCCGCTCAGTTTAAAGCCTACAAGTTGATTTTGACTTTACCAGATTCCACACACTTACAGGAGATGCATTTTGTAAAAGAGGCTTTAAGAAACAAAATTAACAAGCATTTCCCTGATAAAAAAATTCAAAAGATCATTTTAAAGGTCAAAAAGCCAGAAAATCTCAATAGTCCTCTGTGAAAAACTCCAGTCATTCCCGTGCAAACGGGAATCCAGAAAAGCTTGTTCCCGGAAAAATCCCTTGGACCATCACCGGACAGCCTTTGGATAAGAAAACTAAGAGGATACTTTTTTACGGACGACTAAATAATCGCCTGTGAAAAGAGGGTTTTCAAGATTTTTAAACCGGATCAGAATGGCTGAATGATTTAAGCCATATCTCCATTTTTTCTTTTTGAGATTCATCGTAAATTGAAGAACAAACCTTTTTTTGGAAAGGATAAAGCTCAACCATTCGTATTTTCTTTGGATGATACAATTCATTTAAAACATAGCTATAAAAAATCAACTGCCATTTAGTCTTGTCAGTGGGCGAACTTTTGTAATCAAAAAGGCAGATCTCTTGAGAATCCCATGCCCATAAATCTATCACTCCTTGAAGAACAATATTATTTTTTTGGATTTTAAAAGGCCATTCCGGGAAACCTGTTTTTAAAAACTTTTTCATCAAAGGATTTTTGAGATGAAATGTATAAAAAAGAGCTGATTTAAGTTGTTTTTTATCCTCTTCTTTCAAAAAAGCTCTCTCAATAAGAGCTTCTGTTTTGTCAAAACCTTGATAAGAGAGTTTTTGCAAAAAAAGATGAAGATGATTCCCCAGGCAAGTTTTAAATAAAATATTTCTTGTTTTAACAAGAGAAAATGGAGCTAACAGCCCTTCCTTAGAAGAAGAATTATCAGTTGTGCTTTTTAAATTCTGCTCTTGTGTTTTAGTGTTGTTAATAATAAGTTTTGTCTTTTTTTTATCTAAAACTTCCCTATCCATCACAAAAGACACAAAATCCTTTGAAGATTTAAAATGAATTTTAGTTTGTGAGTTAACAAGCTTTTCTTCATTGATAAAAGCAGGAGTTTCTTGATCCATTGGCTCTTTCAAAGTTTGAGCTGGCTCAAGATTTTTGTCTATCTTTTCTATAGAGGCCAAGGGAAAGGCTTTTTTGCTCACTTCATCACTAAGGCCAGCCCACAACTCAGAGGGCTGAACACAAAAAGAATAAGCTTTGGCCTTGTAAATGCCTTTATTTAACCTCCATAATCGGAGTTCTTTTTTTGGGTTAGATATTTTTTCAAGCAAAGGAGGTTTCCCTTTAGAAAACTTTTCAAAAAACGCAATATCAGCCAACCAGCTATTTTTTTCAGGAAAGTTATTGGGGACAAAAAAAGCCAAACTGTTTTTAGCCCTTGTCATCGCTACATAAAAGAGGCGATCTCTTTCAAAAAGTTCTTCCTTTTTTTTGTTCCAAAGAGCTATTTTATGGCCAAAAGATTTGACTTTTGAACGATCTCTTCCCCCCACTGGCACACTAAAAACAGCTTTTTCCCTGTATTTGTCATAGATGACATTATCTTTTTCCTGATTTCCCACCCTCAATGAAGATCTGTCTAAGGAAAAATCCATCACAATTACATTTTTAAACTCTAAACCCTTGCTTTTGTGAATGGTCATCAATTGAATGGATTGAGAACCTTCACAGGGAGGGGTTGTTTTGCTCTCTTCCTCATCTCCAAGTTTTGTAAGTGAATAAAAAAGCTCTAAAGCCATCGAGCCTTTTTTGTGCAAAAGACTTATTAGTTGAGACAAGTTGACCTCATTAACCCCTGTGGGATCTTGAAAATAAGAAAGATCCATTAGGCCAGAATCCATTAAAGCTTTCTCAAAACTTTGCACAAGGCCAAAGCTTTTTTTCATATCTAAATAAGAATTGAGAGATTGAACAAAAAATTTATCAGGGAATCGGTTTTTTAAAAAAGTCCAAAATGAAATTTTTTGACTTTTGCAAAGCTCCGTATGATCACAACTTGCATCTGCTAATTCTTGATCTGGTAGATGGAAATAATCTGTCCTCAACAAAGCTTTTAAATTGTTATCATCAAAAGGATTGATTAAAAATTTTAATAAAAATAAAGCATCTAAAATGAGTCGCTCTTGTGCAAAGTTTTTGGAGCTATCCAAGATTAAAGGGATATTCCAACTTCTTAAGCCCTTTGCTATTGTTATCAAATCATCATTTTTAGAAGATAAAATAGCTATGTCACTATAAGTTGCTCCCTGGGCCACAAGCTTTTGGACATAATAATAGAGTGCCTTTAAGGCGGTTGGCTTGTAATTCCCATGTTTTTCATAAGTTAAAAAATAAACACAAGGATCATCTTTTGCAGTAGAGCTTATAGCTGGAGCTTTAAATTTCATAACCCCTTGGTTCTCTTCAAAAAAATCATTATAAAAATGAATTAAATCAGGAATGGACCTATAATTTTCATTTAATTTTTCAGTTCGAAGGGTGGAAATCTCTCGTCTCTTAAAAACATAAGGGTCAGCCCCACGAAAAAAATAAATGCTTTGTGCTGGATCCCCTACACAAAAAACATTTTTAAACTTAGTGATATGCTTTATGATTTGTTCTTGAAGCCAGCTGGTGTCTTGATACTCATCAATCAGCCAACCATCCCATTCTTTAGAAAAGCTTTGGCCCGCTTGAGGATTTTTTCTCAATAAATCTAAAGAGAACAAAAGCAAATCTTCTATGTCTAAAATGGCTGAGCTTTTCTTTCTCTCTATAAATTGAGAACAAAATTCCTCTGCTACAGGATGAAATTGTTTAAAAATTGGCAAAAAATGATTGGCCTTAAAGCTCACTTCATCCTCTTTTTTTGTTTTTAACGCTTTTCCTAACTCGCCCATGTTTTGCAATGTTTCCAACATTTTTATAAAAGACAAACTGTGAGTCTTATTATCATATTGTTCGTTGTTGAAAATTTTTGAGATCTCCTTTTTTGAATCCCAATTTTGTTTTATAAAATCTTTTTGTCTCCAAAAATTCTCAAAATCGTTAAAATCATCTTCATTATAAAAAGAAATCTTGCCTTGTTCCATTCGCATTGTAAAGTAAGACAAAAACAACTGCTTTAAAAAAGGATAAGGGATTTTTTGCAAGAGCGGGAGATTTTTTTTAAAAATAAAATCTTCTGCTAAAGAGTCAAAAAGTTTTTCATTAGATTGAGCATAATGTATTTGAAAATCTGGTGGCACATTCATTTGATGAGCTTGTTTTTTTAAAAATAAACTCAAAATGCCATCTATTGTGGAAATATAAAGAGATGGAGACTGAATATAATTTAAAAAAAGTGGTGATAGGGAAAGCCCCTCTGTTTTGATCTCCTCTTGGGCTTTTTCATAAAGTCGCTGTTTTAGCTCTTGACTGGCTTTTCGGGTAAATGTGCAAACTATCAATCGAGAAGCTTCTTGACCAGTCTTCCTTTGTTTTTGAAACTGGCTATAGATTTCTTGAATTAAACGAGTGGTTTTCCCTGTTCCGGCTCCGGCCCGGATTAGTTGAGTTTCAAAGAATGATGAATCCTGTTTTTTTTGAGATTTCATGTTTTTATTGATCTTTTATCTTTTTTTTTGAGTTTGAGGTGGGATGGGTATTTTCCCTTTTGCGAGGTTTGTTATCTAAAGTTTCCACACGGCACCATGCCTGGTAAGAGCAAGTCTTGCAAATTTGATTTGTTCTGGGATTGGGTAAAAACTGCCCCTTCTCCATTAAACGAACTAAAGCTTTTGTCTTCTGGTTTGAATTTAAAATCGCTTGTTCTAAAACAGTTTTCTCCTGCTTAGGACTTCTTGTTTTTTTGCCAATAAGATTTTCCAATGAGCTGGATTTTTCAACAAAACCTTTAGCCGAAAAATCCTGATTATAAAAAGAGTAAAACAGGGCTGACACTTTTCCCACTGGTAGATCTTTTATTAAGCCTTTTTCTAAAAGTTGGGCATAAAAAGTTAATTGAAGTTCCTCTTCATCCTCTTTTAGCCAATTAGGTATATGTGTAAAACAGTCACCACGAGATTTGTAATCCCTAACGGCATAAGCCCCAGTTTTTTGATCCTGATCTATGCGATCCACCCGACATTTAAAAACATAATCCCCTTTTGAGCCTAACTCTCCTGTTTTTTGATTCCAATAAACTTCGGCCATAGTCTCAAAAGCTTTCGGTTTAAGAAAAGGAAATTGCTTTTGATTCTCTTTCTCTTTTTCCAAAAATAATTTTAACAGATCCTTCAAGCTTTTGTTAACGATAGAATCTTGTTTTTCATGCACAAGCTCTTCTTCTTTGGGAAGAACAGACTGGATCAGTTCTTCCTTTTGTTCTTGTGAGAGAGACAAATCAGGATATTGGTTCAAACAGCTTTCCAATAGATGATGAGCAGTAGAACCTTTAGAAAGAGGGGAGAGTTCTCTTTCCACAACAGCTGATTCTTGAACAAAAAATAATTTTCTTGCGGCGTATTTAAAGGGGCATTCTCTGTATTCATTAAGACTATTAGGCGAAAGCTCTATAGCTTTTTTATGAAAAAAAGCTTTGTCTCTGTTTTTAAAAGCTGATTTTAAAGTTTGGATTTTTTCTTTTGAAAAATGACTCCCCTTCAAAATTTTATCAATATCTTTTTGTTTTTTATTGTTGTCCCATAAAAGAGAACCGGAAATCTCCTGAGATAATGAATGAAAAGCCTCCTCAGATAAAGAGTGAATAGCACTCGTGGTTTTAATATTGCCCATAAAATCATAGACAAAATTACTAAGATAAACTTCTTTGTGATAAGAAGACTGCAAAAACCATAACAAACTATCTTCCTTCTTTTTAAAATAACTGAGAGCCAAAGGGAAACCCAAGTCATTTAAAACCTGCTGGCTGGTGGTTTCGTTTAAAAAACTGATATGAGAGCTTTTAAGAGATTCTTCATTTAAACCCATTATGAAAACATAAGAGCTTTTGATGGACTGAAAAGCATTAAGGCTCAAGCAAGAAAGGCCATTAGGATTTTCTGCTGAAATTTCCTCCTCTACCAAAGATAGGTCGGATTCCAAAAGCTTTATCCATGATAAAACCTGAAGTGATTCCTCCATTGGCCATTTTTGAAAAATTTGCAAAAGCCTCTCCAATAAAAAATCAGCTGTCTCTTTTTGCCAAAAAGCCAAAGCCCAATTAACAAATTGCCGACCAGTAATTAGTTTGTTGGCTGGTAAGATTTTTCTTTTAAACAAAAGCCTTTCGCTCAGTTTTCTTTCCGGAACATCAAAATAAGCTGAGCAAAAGGCAGAAAAATCTTTACCCGACTCTCTATAAAAGAAAACCCTTTCTAAATCCTCGAAACTCCATTTCCCAGAATGCACACGAAGGGCAGAAAGAAAACGACTTATATCCGGAAACTCCAGCAATGAAGAAAAAACAGATTTTTTTGCAGGAATTTTCTCTTTTTCAAGATAAATTTTAAGAACAGGCCAGTAATCCTCCATATTAGGAGCAAAAAGGGCTATGTCTTTTAAAGATATACCTTTTTTCAACCAAAGTTTTATCTGGATGAGAGCCTTTTTAAGCTCTTCCAGTTGAGTCTCGCTTTTGACTGTAAAAATTTGCCCTTTGTTCTGAGAGTGAGAAGTTTCCTCAGTTTTCTCTACTGCCTCTTCCTCTATATTTTGATAAATATTTATCTGATCAAAAAAAGCCTGCTTTTTCAAATCAGGAGATAAAATATAAACTTCTTTATGGCGAGACAACTGCTTAAAAATGTCTTTTTCAAGTTCATCTATAGAAAAAGCCAAATTAACAAATATTCTATCCTTGTTAAATGGCAACTCCTCCACAGTGGGCAGTTTATCAGACAAAAGGGCTTTGACCCCATATCTATGAATGACTTTTTTAGACTTTAGAAAATTAAAAAAATTTTGAGAAAGTTCAAACCAATCCTTCCAAAAATCAGGTAAGGATTTTTCAGTTAGCCACTCTAAAAACAAACCTTTGCTATCCTTACGAAGTAAAATCACAAGAAAGCTATTAAAGAAATCAAAAAAGCTTTTTGAATTTTGCAAATTTTGAACCCAAGGAGATTTTTGTTGAGCACAAAATTCTGACAACAACTGACAGACAAAATTATCTTCAACTTCATTCCAATCCCCATCCAAAACACAAAAAATCTCTTTATAAAACTCCATTGGTCGTGCAACACAAAAACCAGGGAGAGAGCCTTGTCCTGCCAACAATCGAGATTCTGCAAAAAGTTTTGTTTTAATATCAGAAACAACAAGGCAGTCTGTTTTGAGCTGAAAATCAGACAAAAATTCCCATTGAAGGGAAGGATCTTTTATTTTTATCAGCTGGAGCATATTTTATAGAATAAAAAAAAGAGGAAAGTGGACAGCAGAAAGACAAAATGAACCCGAAGGTTAAGGTGAGTGAAAGCGATAGCAACTTTAGGCTTCCAGCTCAAGAGGCCGGCTTGCACACCGTCGCCAGAGACCTTCCTCGTTCTGTGGCTGTAGGGTTCATTTTTAGTCTTTAGCTATCCTACTCCTCCTTCTCTTTTAGGGATTATATAAAAAAAATTTTGTTTTGACAAATTTTTTTTAAAAAAAATCATAAAATTGATTTTTACTTAAAAAAAGCTTGATTTTATTAGATTAAAATTTTAACTTATTAAAATTATTTGTTTACCTTATAGAAAAAAATCAATTAATTTTACTTTCTCCATGTTATTCTGCCCTTTTTTATTTTTTTCTTAAGAATTTTATCAGTATAAATCAGCTTTTTCTATGGATTTGCCAGATTTTCTTTTCCGTCAGAATGGACAGCTGACCCACCGTTGGCCTCCCCCCATAATGTTTTGTGAACCCGCTAGCCCGTCTTTTTAAACTGTTCAGATAATCAACTTTAAGTTTGAGGGGCTGGCTTTTCCTACTATTATCTCACTATGAACTTATTTTTTACTGCTTTTTTTAGAAAAAATAAGCTATAATAAACTCCGTTATTCCCGTGAATCCAGATATCTTGCTTTGCAAGAAAGAACAGAAATTCATAGATCCTTGCTATTAAAGGAATGACTGATTCTGAGAGGATTATAGAGATTTTATGAAATTTATTGATTTTTGTGCTGGTATTGGTGGGGGCCGGCTAGGCTTAGAAACAATAGGGATGAAATGCATTGGCTTTTCAGAAATTGATAAAAATGCTGAAAACACATACCGGCAGTTTTTTAGAAATAATGAAACCAATTATGGGGATTTAATGAAAATCAATCCCTTTGTTTTACCAAATTTTGATTTATTAGTGGCAGGATTCCCCTGCCAAGCTTTTTCTATTGTAGGTCAGAGAAAAGGTTTATACTGGTCTTGTTTGAATTTTCAGGTTTCGATGACATGAAAATTATCAGTAATAAGCATGGACAATTCAGCCCTGTATTTTCTAACACCTCTTAAAAACAGCATCAACTCTTTACGAAAAGTTTTAAGATCTGAAAAATACACATTAGCCATTGTCTTCTTCTTTACAAATTTCCAAAACCTCTCAATAGGATTCAAATTAGGAGAAAATGGAGGCAAATACAGCAAAGTAATATCCAAACTTTTCGCTAAATCCCTCACCTGAAAGGCCCTGTTATATGGTGCATTGTCTAAAACCAAATACAACCTTTTATCCCTCATAGGCTGTCTCGCCCTCACAGCTCGCAATAACTCCTGCATTGAATTTTTATTAACCCTCTCACAGCTTCTACTGACAAAATCTAAACTATTTATCTCTATCGCACCATTTATATTCACCCGCTCACGACCTGAATTAGTTTTAACCTTAAACTCCACCCCCTTCTTAATCCAACCCGATGATATTACAGGATTGAGCATAGGATGAGTTGAATCCGCAAAATACACTAAATCACCTCTCTTTTTTATCCTGCGATATCTTTGAATAAACACCTTCTGCTTCTCAATATCAGCCTTCCCAGGCACACCCTTTGGCTTCTTATATGAAAAATCTAACTTGTGAAGTAAAGCCGTCATTCCATTCACAGTATAAACAACCCCAAATGTCTTTTGAACATATAAAACAACTGCCTTTGTTGTGGGATATACCTTTGACTCCAACTCCAAAACCAGTTTCTTCCGTTGTTCCTCAGATAAATACGACATGCGACCTCTATGATCGTCATAAACCAACCTCGACAAACCTCCTTCTTCATAACGCCTTTTGCAGTTTCTGATAGTTCCTTCATCAAAAAATAAAAATCTCGCAATATCGGTGACAGACTCTCCACTATCCAGCAACAAAATAACCCGGATACGATCCGCTCGCCTACGATTCCTTTCCAAACGAAGAAAAGTTAAAAGCTCTGCTTTTTGCTTGCCAGTTAAAAATGAGTTCATAGAAACATATTATAGAACATCCAAAAGATTTGGAAAACTCATAATGCCAAAAACTAAACCTTTATCAAAAAAACTTGATTTTTTAAATCAAACCAGTATAACAGATGAAAGAGGACAAATTATTTTTGGGCTTTTAAAAATAATGAAAGCTAAAAAAATAAAATACTTTATTTTAGAAAATGTTAAAGGGCTTTTAAATCATAAACAAGGGCAAACTTTTAAAATTATATTGGATCTCTTAGAGGTTGGAGGATATAAGGTCATAGCTAAAAAAATGGACAGCTCTCATTATGGTTTGCCTCACAGGAGAGAAAGAATTTATTTTATAGGGATTAGAAAAGACTTAATAAAAAACTCTGGTGATTTCTATAGTTATTTTCATCAACAACCTGAACGAATAAAAATGAATAATATAAGGCGATATTTAATTGATGAAGACAATTTGGCATTCACAAAGAGTCAGAGAAAATCTTATAAAACTTTTTTAAATTATTTAAAAAATAAATATAATAAAGGAGTTTTTTCTGCAAGCGATCTGTTGAGAGAAGAGTTTTTAATAGTTGATACCCGACAGTCGGATTTGCGTCTATACAGAGAGACAATACCTACTTTAAGAACAGGGCGGCATGGCCTTTTGTATGTGAAAAAAAATCAGTTTAGGAGATTGTCTGGGTATGAGTCTCTTCTTTTACAAGGATTTCCCAAAAAATTAGCTATCCAAGTTAAAAATAAAATCTCTGAAAATCAAATTCTCAGCCAATCGGGCAATGCTATGACTGTCAATGTTGTTCGAGCATGTGGAAAAAGTTTACTTGATTTTACCAAAAAATATATTAACCATGATGTTTCTGCATCTTTAGAAATGGATTTTAAAATCTATAAACCATGTTATGAATTTTTTTGCAGAGGGTCCGGTAAAAATCACTCCCAGAGGAAGTTTGAAAATTGGAAAAATTACCATGCAAAGGAAGGGTGGAGACGCCGGGAGAGAGACAGCAAAAATGCTTCAGTTTAAAATAAATCCTGTTAAATTATTTAATGATAAGATATAAATTTATTGTTGTGAATTGTGAGAACATACTGTGTAAAAAAATTTAAAACAAGGAGATGAGACAATGAAAAAAATAATTGTAGTAGCTGTAGTTCTATTTCTGATAGCTATTCCTTTTATATATGCTAAGACAAGACATTTTTGGCATGGAGATCTCATGAGCCTTAAAACAGTCTGTAAAAGATGGGGAGAAGAACCTTTGGATATTACAAAGTTTAAGTTGGCAGAAGATAATGAACCTACAAGGGCAAAGATGGCTTGCTCTCTTATTAAAAATCAAAAAAAATATATTGGCAAAGATAGAGGGGAAATAAGAAAAATATTTGGAGACTACACAGGTCATTATTTTAGTGATATGTTTCCCACTTATATAATTGAAAGTGCTAAAACCAAAAATAAAGATACTTGGCAACTTGTCTTTCTAATCGATCGTCAGGAAAAAATATCAAAAATTATTGTCCATAAAAACTGTTGTAATCCTTAATTTTTTTAAATTGCAAACCATGAGGCTATTTTATACAATCCTTTGAAATAAACTTATCTGGATTTTTGACACTTAGCGACAACTCTGGCCCTAACCAGTTGAACCTTTATAAAATCTAATATATATTTACTTTAAACTTGCAAGAAAGGAATTTTAAGCTTATAATCATTTAAAAAGATGGGAGTTATCCAGATTGGTTTATGCTTCGATATGTTATCTTAGAGAAAACAAATACAGAAATAAGATCAAAAAAGAAACAAGCTGGGGGGATAAAAAGACAAAGTTCAAGACTAAGGTCTGTCAAAGTATTAAGATAAAAATAAACATTTGCTAAGATATTGGAATGGACTTATTTTTATATTAGATCAAAGGAATTGTAATTAAAGACACGATGGAAAAGCTGGAGCTTTATGTAAGGAATAGGACAAAGCTTATAAACAATTGGTAGGACAATAATGGAGTCTTTTGATAAATTTGTTTCTAACATTTTGAGTTATGAATACTCTCCTAAAAGTTTTAAGTTTATTGACTTGTTTGCAGGAATTGGAGGTTTAAGATTGGCTTTTGAAAAAGTTGGTGGCGAGTGTGTTTTTTCAAGTGAAATAGATAAACAAGCCAGAATAACTTACAATGCAAACTTTAATGAAATTCCGTTTGGTGATATAAATAAAATATCGTCTAAAGAAATCCCAGATCATAACATATTGCTTGCAGGTTTCCCTTGTCAGCCTTTCAGTTATGCTGGTTATAGAAAAGGATTAAAAGATAAAAGAAGTATTCTATTTTTTGAAATAAAAAGAATACTTAAAGAGAAAAAACCAGATAGCTTTCTATTAGAAAATGTGAGAGGACTTGCCTCTTTGGATAAAGGAATTTTTTTAAATAAAATCTTAAAAGAATTAAAAGCTATTAGATACAATGTTTGTTATAAAATAATGAACACAAAAGAATATGGAAACACCCCTCAAACACGGGAAAGAATTTACATTGTGGGTTTTTTAAAAGAAACAGCTTTTAATTTTCCAAATCCTGTCAAATTACAAAAAAAGATCAAAGATATTTTATTAAAAAAGAAACAAGATATAGGTTTTTATTATCATAACTTTCCCATTCATAAAACACTAAAAAAAGAGATAAAAAAGCCAAACACTATTTACCAATGGAGACGATCTTATGTAAGAGAAAACAAATCGGACACTTGTCCAACTCTAACGGCCAATATGGGAACAGGAGGTCACAATGTCCCTCTTGTTAAAGATAGATATGGAATAAGAAAATTAACACCCAGAGAGTGTGCAAGATTTCAAGGATTCCCTGATAGCTTTATTTTACCGGATATAGCAAAGTCTCATCTTTATAAACAGATAGGCAATAGTATCTCTGTTCCAGTTGTTATCAAGATAGCTAAGGAAATGAAAAGATGTCTAAAAAATGGACGGTAAATCTAACCAATAAAGACAAAGGCATATTTCGAACTATGAATGGCAATTCAGACGAGTTTATTGCCATAGGACGAGCAATTAAAGCAGGCTTTGCCTGCTCTAAAGTAGACATAACAAATGCTAAATATGACGCTGTTATAGATATTTCAGGGAAAAAGACAAAACTTTTAAGAATACAAATAAAAGGAACAAGCACAGGAACTTTAAACTTTGAAGGTGGAGTCAGATCGGGAAAACAGTTTGATAAGAGAGCTAAAAAGAGAAACTATAAATACACAAAAAAAGATTGTGATATTATTCTTGGAATAGATAGTAATAATGGAGATTGCTACATAATTCCAGTTGAGGATATACAGAAATGGGGGATCACAAAACCTTTATCAAAGCTTGAAAAATATAAAGAAAACTGGAATTATTTTTTATAAGTTTGATAAATTAAATATATACTAATTTTATTTAAAAATTCTTGTCTTTTTTATTCTCTGTTCTGAATGGAAATTTCAAATGTGATCAGTATACTTTTTGAAAAAGGAAATTAAGAAAGAGGATGTTTTTCTTTTAATTCTTTATATTGTGCATGCTTTTTTATATTAGGATCTTTGGTTTCTAATTCTTTTAATATTTTATTTATTTTTTCATCAAAATAAAATTCTATTTTTTTAGGAAAGTTCCAGTTTAAAAGTTGCAACAATTCATCAGGATAATCAAATATATAAGCCAATTTATTTTTAGAGCCTTTTGTCTGGTTGTTTTTATTTGAATCTTTAAGCTTTTTTTGTTCGCTTTGCTTTTGAGAAGAAGGAGAATCATGAGCTTTACCTAAACCTGTTTGATGGATTATATGAAGAGATATCCAACTATTAGAATTGTCAGTAATGATTCCTTTAATTTTATCTTTTAAAATATCAAATGCATCAGGCAGTTTATTCCCACAGTGCAATATAATAAAAGATAAATTGCCTGCTATTTTAGGATTCATTTTGGTTTTTTGTGCAGGCCAAAATTCCTCTATCCAGGGTTTTATTTTTTCAGACCATAAAACAGCTTTTTTATTTGTTTCTGTGTCTTTTAATAGATCCCATATTTTTCGAGAAAGGGCCTCTAAAATATCTACATCTAAGTTTTGGATAAGCTTTATGGATTCTTCATCTGTAAATATGTTTTTTATCCCTCGACCTCCTGTTGCAGTAAAAAACAATCCGGCAATATTCCAAAGATAGTCTGTTGGATAATTGCCTGTTAAGGCATTTTTATAATTCAAAAGAAAATTAAGAAACTCTTTTTTAAAATCTTCTAAAAAATCAGGACCTAAAAACATATTCTGGAATAAATACCCTTGCCATAAAGCCTTCCATGTGTGTTTCTCTGATAGTGGGGCTTTAGATGAGTTTTGGATTTGGCTTTTTTTATCCGGTAAAATTTTTTGTTTATCCCAACTCATTAAGGCTTTAATATATGTAATTGTCCATTCCCTATCTAAATACCATAGTTGAGACAAATAAGATCCAAAATGAAATAATACTGAAGTATCTTTTTTTTTCCCTTCTTTTAAAATAATTTCAAAATAATTTTTTATATCTTCTGGTATCTTGCCATTTTTTGTGATTTTCCCGTTAGGGAACTTGCTCCATAATATGAGAAAAACAAGGTGTGATAGTCTTCCTAAATTTGAATTTGCTCCCCTCCAAGCCATATCAGAGTCTTCTTCAGCTGATTTATGCTCTTTAAGGCTGAATACCCATAGCCTTTTCCACCATTTTTTAAAAAGCTCTTTATCTTTATCATAAATTAAACTGCCTTTTGTGCTGAATCCATAAATTATTGCCGAAAGGCATTTTGTAAAAAAATCATCATTAAAATTTTCTATTTTTTTAAAGGATTTTAAAAAATAATCATTGCCTTTTTGTGTGTCAGTCATGTTGGAAGTTTCAATAATAAAAGCTCTCCAAAAGGGAACACTGTTTATACTGCTATCTAAAAACATAAACAAAATTTTAAAAGCTCTATCAGAAAAATCTTTTATAAAGGATTGAAATTCTGCTCTCTTCCAATCCTCATGAGGGAAAGTATTTGGTTTTGTGTATTTTATATCATTAAAAATGGCTGTATCTGTCATATTGTGATAGCGGTTTTCAGAACCAAGTAGTGTAGGCTCTTCAGTGTAAAAAGAAAAACCGTCCCTGTCAGAATCTTCTTTTGTTGAAGGGGTGAATGAATATTTAATAGGAATCTTTTTATAATATTTTTCTATATCTTTAGGGAGTTGAACCCCTGAGAACTTAAGATGATGCAATCTTAGATGGATTGCTCTTTCTTTTAATTCCATAAAAAAATTTTCATCAATATTTTCCTTAAATAAAGATTGAGGGAGCCCTTTCATAATTAAGGGTAGAATTTTATCAATAGCATTTTTTGAATGTTTTCTATCTTTTAAAAACTTTAATACTTCATTTTGACAAGATGGGGACCATAAAGTTTGAGCTGGTTTTTCTTCAAAGAGCTTAACAGCTATTTCTTCATTTAAATTAGAATGTTTTGTGACGGCATAAAGAATAAGCCGATAAAATAAAGAATAAGGATAGTTTTTCCACTTATTTAATAAAACCTCCGCTAATTTTTTATCCTTTTCCATAGTGAGATCAAAACTGTTTCTTACTAAATCAATTAAATAAGTCCAAGAGTGATAAGTTTTATTTTGTTTATGATTAGCAATGGAAGATCTTTGCACATGAGAAAAATCATATCCGTTTTGAATAAGCCCGGCCCATTTTGAAAGCTCCATTGCTTTTTTAAGCAGATCTGTCCAATCCTCTGCATGGCGAAAAACAATATCCTCTTTTAAAGAGGGTTCAGGATAATGATCCATTCCTATTATTAATTTTGTTTCATAAATTTTATTAGGATCTAAAATTTTTGAAAATTTTCTATCATAAAAATAAGTTTCAAAACCAATTTGAGGTTCTAAAAAATACAATAATTTTTTCATTTTAGCATAAGAATATCCTTTTTCGTTTAATTCATATATGAGCATATCAGCCCTATCCAATTTGTTAGGATGATCTTTTTGGCTTATAGCAATTTCCCAAAATAAAGATTTTCTTTTATCTAATTTTTTATTAGAATTTTCCTCAAGATGTTTTAATTGCCATTTGATCATATCCTTAAATTCAGGATGTAAAGGGATAAGTCCCATTTGAACAGGAGCTTTTTTTATCAGCCAATGGATTAACTCTTTTTTATCTAAATGATGAATCAACCAATGGGCCATGTTTTTTTCTGTTGGTGATAAAGCCTCCCATAAGGGATAAGGCCCGGACTGAGCTGTCCGGGAAGTCAGCTTTGTTAATAAACTATTTTTTATTTTTGGTTCAGCTCTTGATGCAAGTAAAGAGATATTGTTTTGGTTTTTAGATTCCTCTTCCTCTTCAGAAAAGGCTTTGAGCCAGCTAATATCTACAGCTTTTCTTTTTTTGGGATCAAGGGATAAATTGATTTCTGGCAAATACTCTGCCAGTTGTTCATCTATTTTAAAAGTAGAGATAACTATTTCTGCTTTTTGTTTATCTGTTTCCTTTTTATAAGGTTTTTCTAATTTTTCTTTTAACCAGTTTTTTCTTCCATCTGAATCTTTCCTTTTTTCTTCAGCCCATTCTTTAAGTGTTTCATATAAAAGGGAGTGATTATCTTTGTCTGTTATTTTATAGGGAATAGGCTCAACTCCATTAGATCTCCATTGATTTTCTTTTTCTTGTTTCTGATCTTCCTTATAACCAACAAAAGCATATATAGAGGGCCTTATTTGGTTTTTTTCAACATTTTTAGAGGGATTATCTTTTTGTCTTCTTTTGTTTTCATAACTGATGGCTGAAATGAGATAATTCATTACAGGATCATTTATACTGTATCCAATAAATAAAACTTTAAAATCTTGAAAAAGCTGGATAATAAAACGACCTGCCCAGTTGTCATGCAAGTAGGCCAATCCAAAATCAGTTCTTGTGAGAATAAGATTTTTGCCTTCTGGATCATTTTCTTCATCAATAAGCCCATGTAAAAAGGTTAAGTTCTTCCATTTTTCTTTCCTTGGAGGGGCAAGTTTTGGAGCAGAATCAAAAATTAAGTCTGGCTTTGCTTTTAAAAAAAGCCCATCAAAATTTGTGGTGACCAACCTATGCCCTTTATTGTCTGGCAAAACAGATAAATCTAAAAGAGCTTTATGATTACTCGTTTTGCCATTATGATCACTTAAAATATTTATTATCTCTTTTCTTAAAATTCCCGGCGGAACTGAAAAGTCTTGATTTCCCTCCAGCAAATCCAATACGCTGGCATAATCCCCTCTTTTTTTAGCTGATTTTAAGAGGGGATTATTTAGATCTACATTTAATTTTTTGCACACTTTTTCCACCAGATCATCAAAATCAGGTAATTTGGAAGGGGCAGAAATTCCGGCCCCACAAAAAAAGACCAAATTGTCATCTCTTAAATCTTGTTCAATCTCGTAAGGTATTTTAGGGCTTTGAGGAATAAGTTGAATCATATCAATAAATTAGTAGATAATGTTCTAAAATTATAAGAATACCAAAAAATAATTTTTTATTCCAGATTTAAATTAAAAAAAGCAGAACAAACTGGCGGAAGGAGGAGGAAAAAGCATTATTTCAACAAAAGAGCTGGGTAAAGCTAAGCTTTTAATATAAAAAGACCCTGCTTGATAAAATAAACTTAAGCTGATTATTGACACTTGGTGACAACTTTAAGCCAATATTTTTAAATAAAATATCATCTAAAGAAATCCCATATCATTTACACTGTTCCTTCACTCTATTTTGACCGGAAACTTCAACTGCGATCAATATAATATCAGAAGTTTTAGTTTGAATTGTCTAACAACCAACTCAATGCCTTCTCATAGATCGAAATCAGGAACTCATCTTCATCTTCAGTTAGTATTTGTCCATTATTTAGTTTTCTACCTATCTCACAAAAAAGTTTAATGTCCTCATTGGTGGATATGTCTTCTATATGCTGTAGTGCAGGAGGATAACCCTGATTAGCAGATTTTTTTAGCCAATATGTCCTCTTGCATCTGCTGGAAAAGTAAAACTCTTTTTGCCCTAAAAAAAATTGAGCCGATGGATGACCGTTTTCAGCAGATCTTTTCAACCATAAATCTTGTATTGAATCATCACTAAACATTGCTAATCTGTATTGAGCCTGTCTATCTCTACTGAATAGAGCTTGTTTTTGCAAAACCTTCAATTCATCCTTCACACAGGAGATATCTGTGCAGGAAAGGGCCGGCTTTTCTAACAAATTCCATAAATTTTCAACAGATGTAAAAAGGTTTAAGCCCACTGGTCTTACTATTCCCCAGAATTTTCCTTCAATATAAACACCTAAAAGATCTTTTTTTGGAGACAGAACAGGAGCTCCGCTTAGCCCTTTTGTTGTTTGTTCCCTATTATGAGTAAATCCAAAATAAGAGTCGCTATCTTTAAGATCATAATTAAAAGAACCTAAAATATCCCCTTCTAAAATTATGGGAGATCCTTTAATAAACCCAGGAACCTTTACTTTCTCTAAAATAGAAGGAACTGAGATGGCAGGCGGATAGAAAAACTTGGAAACATAGCCTGAAACTTTTAAAAGAGCTATATCATGTTTTGCGTCAAGTGCCACAATCTCCGAAACTGAATATTTTGAATCGCTGTTTCCGTCTAAAAAATAAATGTTTTCCTCTACAGAACCTTTATATTCATTAGGAACAATTACATGAAAAGCTGTTGCTAAAACATCTGGACTTATAAAAAAACCGGTTCCTGCTCCCTTATTAGAAGTTATAATTTGAACCACTCCAGGGTATGGAAGTTTATTATCATTGGCTAAACCTTTTTTACATGGAATAACAATAAATAAAACAAAAAATCCAAGGGTTTTTATTTTATGTGATTTCATGTTTTTAAGCTCCTTTTATAAGTAATCGTTTATGAAAAAAGCTTACTAAAAACTCATTATAAAAACAAGAAATACCTCTTATTTTGAAAAATTTACAACCTAACTTCCAAAGCTCTAAGCTGAGTTTGCCCTTTGGCCAATAGGGTGAGTCAAAAGTCTTGAATTTATTGGTTCTTGATAAATGTAGTATGTTCTGACTTTTCTGAATCATTATGAACCTAAAAAACTTTCTTTTGCGTATTGCCAAATCAATAACTCGCTATAGATTGAATTTATGTAATCTATTTCATTTTTAGTTAGGTTTTGTCCATTTTTTTCTTTTCTCTGTATCTCACAAAAAAGTTTAAATTTCTCATTGGATATATCTTCTATATACTGTAGTGCAGGAGGATAATCCTGATTGGCGGATTTCTTTAACCAATATATCCGCTGGCAGGCGGAAGAGTAAAACTCTACTTTCCCTATAAGAAATTGAGCCGATGGATGACCGTTTTCAGCAGATCTTTCCAACCAAAATTTGTCTCTTCGATCAGGATAAACAATATTAATAAGTGTGCCTAATCGGTATTGAGCCTGTCTATCTTCAAGTCTGGCTTGTTTTCGCAAAACTCTTAGTTCAGCTTCCACACAGTAGATGATTTTGCAGGAAGAGGATGGTTTTTCTAACAAATTCCATAAATTTTCAACAGATGTAAAAAGGTCTAAGCCCACTGGGCTTACTACTCCCCAGACTTTTCCTTCAATATAAACACCTAAAAGATCTTTTTTTGGAGACAGAACAGGAGCTCCGCTTAGCCCTTTTGTTGTTAGCTCCCTATTATGAGCAAATCCAAAAAAAGAGTCGCTATCCATAGAATCATAATAAGAAGGACTTAAATTATCACCTTCTAAAATTATGGGAGATCCTTTAATAAACCCAGGAACCTTTATTTTCTCTAAAGTAAAAGGAACTGCGGTGGCAGGAGAATAGAAAAAATTGGAAACATAATCTGAAACTTTTAAAAGAGCTATATCATGTTTTGCGTCAAGTGCCACAATCTCCGAAACTGAATATTTTGAATCGCTTTTTCCATCTAAAAAATAAATGTTTTCCTCTACAGAACCTTTGTATTCATCAAAAGTAATTGTATGAAAAGCGGTTGCTAAAATATCTTGACTTATAAAAAAACCAGTTCCTTGATATCCTTCAGAAGTCTCAATTTGAACCACTCCAGGGTATAGAAGTTTATTATCATCGGCTAAACCTTTTTGATAGGGGATAACAATAAATAAAATAAAAAGTCCAAAGGTTCTTATCTGATGTGATTTCATGTTTTTAACCTCTTTATGATATTGACTACTTTAAGTAAACTACTAAAAACTCATTATAAAAACAAGAAATACCCCTTATTTTGAAAAATTTACAATTTGAGTCCTTAAAATTGACCTGTCAAATATAATGAAGACTGATTTGATTAAAAGCTTTTCTGGATTTTTGCTTAAGCGAGAGACTAAAAGTCCAGAGGGCTTTTGGGCAGAATTTTTTGACAAGTTTTGAGGAAGGACAGAGATTTTTGGATTCCTGTTTTCGCGAGAATGACTGTGTTTTTTGTCCAAAATCTGGCACATGATTTTAAGAACAAGTTTTAAGCACAAAGTTTTCTAAATAGATATGAGAAGGTAGGGAAGAGGATTTTAAAGCTTTGTCTGTTTCAAAAAGTAAGCTTATGGCCTGATCGATTTGTTTTTCAGACCAAAGAGCACTTTGGCTCAAATAACTATTTAAAAAATAAGGAGGGATTCCCGCCTTCACCGCCAGTTGGTTTTTGCTCAGTTTTTGTTTTTGCCCCTCTTTGAGACGAGCCAAAATCCGGATATGCCGGGCCAACATAGCTAAGGCCCCTATTTCATTTTGATTTTGATCCAATAGCTGGACTAAAGATTTTAGAGCTTGAACTACATCTTTTTTTCCAATAGCGGAAGTCAAATCAAAAATGCTGTCTGTTTTTAGCCGAGACACGCAGGCCAAAACATCTTTTTCCATCACTTTTTGATTCCTCTCCCCCATATACTGTCTTAATTTTTTAAGCTCTATTTGGATTTCCATAAGATGAGTTCCCACAAGCTGAATAAAAAGGGATTTGGCATTTTGAGAAAACTGGACAGCTTCCATTTCAGCAATAAAATCCAACCAAGGGGAAAGTTCCCAAGAGCGAGGAGACTCGGCTAACAACTCCACAGCTTTTTCTTTCAAGAGTTTAAAATGCTTTTTCCGGCCATCTTTTTTGTCAAAAAAACAAACTAAAATTGTGCTCTCAATAGGCTGAGATAAAAAACAAAATATTTTTTGCCAATCCGAATCAGAAAATTTTTCCGCATGAAAGCAAAAAATCAACCTCTTTTCAGACATAAAAGGAAGAGTCTCCCACAAAGTCAAAAGATCATCTACAGGATTTTGGTTAGCCGACATTTCATCATGATTAAAGTCTTTTGCCCCATTGATATGAACATTTTTTATAAAGCTTTTTTTGATTTCAGAAATAAGAAAAGGCTCTGATCCCACCACATAATACAATGGTTTTAGGGGAAGAGGGGATTTGAGCCATTTCATCATATTTTGAGACATGATTTTTTATAAACTTTTCCTGAATTGATAGAATCCTTGTTGAATTTTTTGAGCTTTTTAGCTTAAATCAATTTTATGAAAAATTTTTTCTCCTTTATTAGTGCGAACAGATTAAAGTTTTTCAAACAACCTTTACTTTTTACCCCCGGCCCTGTGCCTTTGAGCCGTGTTGTCCGGCGAAGCTTGGCCCTGCCGGCAGATCACCACAGATCTTCAGGCTTTAAACAAACTTTAAAACAGGTTTCCTCTGATCTCAAAGAGATTTTTCAAACAAATCAAGCCGTTTTGATCCTGCACAGCACAGGAACAGGAGCAATGGAGGCGGTTTTAGCCAATATTCTCTCACCCGGAGAGACAGCTCTTTGCCTTTGTGCTGGAAAGTTTGGCCGCCGGTGGCGGGATATGGCCGGGGCCTTTGGCCTTAAAACTCTATCCGTAGAGACAGCCTCTGGTTCAGCTATTTCAGTAGAAGAGGTTAAAAAAAAATTAGAGAATGAAGGGCAGATCCAAGCTCTTTTAGCAACAGCTTGCGAAACCAGCACCGCCACAGAGCAACCTATAAAGGAGTTAGCTCAGCTTTTAAAAAACTATCCTCAAGTCTTGTTTGTAGTGGATGGTATGACAGGGCTGGGAGCTATGGATCTGAATATGGATGAGTGGGGGATTGATGTTCTGATTGGAGGTTCGCAAAAAGGTTTTGGCCTTCCCGCTGGTTTGGCTTTTGTGGCCCTTTCTGAAAAGGCATGGGAGGCTACAAAAAAAAGCTCCGGGAGGAAGTATTACTTTGATTTAAATAGAGAAAAAGCAGAACAGGCCCAAGGGCAAACAGCTTTCAGCTCTTCTGTAAGTCTTATCTCTGGCTTAAGGGAAAGTTTAAGGGAAATAAAAAAGCAAGGTGGGCTTAAAAGTTCTATTTTGAAATGCCAAGCTTTAAAGCAATCCACTCATCTTTTTTGTGAGAGATTGGGTTTAGAGCTTTTTTCCTCTTGCCCCGCAAACTCTGTGACGGCGATCTCTCTGCCGGAGGCTTTGTCGGCAGAGCGACTTAAGAAGAATTTGCGAGAAAATCATGGTGTGATTTTTGCTGGAGGGCAAGGGGAACTTAAAGATAAAATCCTTCGTATAGGGCATTTAGGAGCTATTTCCAGCAAGAATCATCTCAAGGCTCTAAGGGCTTTGGCTAAGGAGTTAAAAAAAGAAAAACCTGATTTTAATGACAAGAAAATTAAAGAGGCATTGCAGTTAGCCCGGAAAACTTTATATAAAGAATAGGGTTCTAAAGTCCTGTTTTTATTGATTTTTTTGTAAGAATTTTTTTAAGAAATGCCCTGTATGACTTTTTGAACAACGGAGGATTTGATCAGGACTTCCCTCAAACACAATTCGCCCTCCTCGACTTCCAGCCTCCGGCCCCACATCAATTATAAAATCTGCTGATTTTATAAAATCTAAGTTATGCTCTATAACTAAAAAACTTCCGCCCGTCTCCACTAAGCGATCAATCACTTTTAAAATCAAAGTTAACTCTTTAAAATGCAATCCTTTGGTAGGCTCATCTAAAATATAAAGTGTTTTTTCCTGACGAGATTTTAAAAGCTCTCCTGCCATTTTGAGCCTTTGCCTCTCTCCCCCACTTAAAGAACTGATACTTTGCCCTAATTTGAGATAAGAAAGCCCCACTTCCTTAAGGGCACTAAAGGCTCGTAAAAGCCCAACAGAACCTCTAAAAAAATCAAAAGCCTGTTGAACAGTAATATTCAACAACTCATAAATATTTTTACCGTTTAAACAAACTTGCAAAATTTCTTTTTTAAATTTCTTCCCCCGGCAGTTCTCACAAACCACTTGAAGAGAGTCCATAAAAACCATATCTATTTCCTGATAGCCTCGCCCTCGGCAAAAAGGACATCGCCCCCCCTCTACATTCAGGCTAAAATGAGAAGGTTTAAAGCCCTGTCTTTGAGATAGAGGCTGACTGGCAAATTGTTGCCGAACAATATCAAAAACCTTCATATAGGATAAAATGAAACTGACAGAGCTGTGCCCAATGTCTGAAGGATTCATCAAAGTCACAGATTTTAAAAACTCATCTCCAGAAAGATTTTTATAGGGAAGACCATGAAGATTTTCACCAGAGAGTTTTTTTTTGAGAGCCGGGTAAAGGCTATGGACAGCCAAGCTGGACTTCCCCGATCCGCTCACACCTGTAAGAACCACAAAACGATTTAAAGGGACAAACAGATCCACATTTTTTAAGTTGTGCCCCGAACAGCCTTTTAACAGAAGGTGATATTTATAATGTTTTTTGTTTACAGGACGAGTTGTTTTTAAAATAACATTTTTTTCTTTTAAATAAGAAACTGTGTTGGAGTGAGAACAAGTATAAAAACTTTTAGTTTTTCCTGCCCATAAAATCTCACCCCCTTTTTGCCCTGCACCAGGCCCCATCTCTATCACATAGTCGCTGTTTTCTATAAGTTTTGAGTCATGCTCTACAACCACAACAGTATTATCCCACTGTTTAAGCTCTTTTAGGAGTTCCAATAAACGAGCGGTGTCCCTGGGATGGAGGCCCACTGTGGGTTCGTCTAAAACATACAAAATTTGTGACAGTCGCAAACCCAACTGGCTGGACAAATTGAGCCTTTGAAATTCTCCTCCAGAAAGCCCTTTAACTGATCGGTTAAGACTCAAATAGGAAAGGCCCAAAGCGTTCAAATACTTAAGATGGCGAGAGAGGGCGGAAAAGGATTCAAAACATTTTTCTTTTTCCGAAAGGCTTAAGCTTTCTCTTTCAAAAAATCTTTTCATCTGCTCTAAGTTCATCTTCATATAGCTGTTAAAACTTTTTCCGTGAAACAAAACAGAATCCAAATCAGAACGAAGGCGAGAGCCTTTACAGGTTTTACAAATAAAAGGGGATTTGTAGCGCGACAACAAAATTCGAATATGCATTTTATATTTTTTCCTCTCTAAATTTTGGAAATAGCCTTCTATCCCCTTAAAAGAACCATGTCCGGACCATATTTTTTTTCTTTGATAGAGGGACAGATCACTCCAAGGCTTATCCCAAGGAATTTTTTGTTGAGCACAGTATTGTCTCAAAAGGTTTTTCCATGAAATGGCAGAAGGGTTTTGCAATATTTGCACAGCCCCTTTTTTGAGTGAGAGCCGAGGCTGAGGGACCACTTTATTTTCATCAATGTCCAAACTGTATCCATAGCCCTCACAAGTTCTGCAAGCCCCTAATGGGGAGTTCCAGTTAAACAAGCCAGCAGTTAAGGGAAGAGGGAATTTGTAAGAGCATTGAGGGCATGATGCATTTAAAGAGAAAAATCTTTTTTCCCCAGTTAAAGTTTGAACCAGGATTTTTTCAGAAAAAACAGAAGGCTTGAAAGAAAACATTTTAGAAAGGCCATAAGCTTGCTGAAAGGATTCTGTCATTCTTCCTTTTTGCTTTTCCTCTATCACGAAACGATCCAAAAGGAGGTAAAAATTCTTTTTAGGAAGCCTTTTGATATCTTCTATGTTTTTGATCTGACTTAAACTTAAGCTTTGTCCTTTTTTAGGGAAGAGTAGACGATTAAAACCTTTCCTCCTTAAACTTTGCAACAATATTTTTGGAGATGAAATTTTTTCTGACAAAACCTCATTTAAAACAAAAGCCTTTTGCCCTTTAAAATTTTTCAAAAGATATTCTGCAATTTGATGAGGGGGAAAAGACTCTAAAGCTTGGCGGTGCTTAGGGCAATGAGCTTTAGCCAACTTTTCAAAAATCAGCTGGAGATGATGGGCTAAGCCAGAGAGGCCGGCCACTGTGGAACGCGAGCTTTTGACACTGTTTTTTTGTTCTAAAGCTAAAGCGGGGGGCAAATTATGAATGCTCTCTACATCCGGCGGACTTTGTTGGACAATATACTGTCTTAAATAATTGGACAAATTTTGAAGGTATCGCCTCTGGCCTTCCACATAAAGAGTTTCAAAAGCTAAGGAGCTTTTGCCAGAACCACTCAGCCCGCAAATTACAGTTAAAGAACCTAAAGGGATTTTTGCATTGATGCCCTTCAAATTGTTTTGCCGAGCGTTTTGAATCTCTATATGTTTGGCCATTAGCGGGACAGATCCTCTCTTAAAAAATCGGCCTCATTGGTTGTAAGGGGATTATCTAAAATAGCTTTTCCTATTTGAGGCTCTGTCCCCTTTATAAAAGCTTGCTGAATCACCTCTTTACTTTTTTTTGAAACCAAAGCTCCTGTGTCAGCATCAATATTGGCAAAAACCACATTTTCAGGGACAGGCCAGTGAGTTGGAGGAATATCCTTATGACTTTTATCCATATATTGAATCCACAGAGGAAGAGCAGTGCGACTCCCTGTTTCCCCCTTTCCTAAGCTTTTTTCCGAATCAAAACCCAGCCATACTGCTGTAGAAATAAAAGGAGAGGCCCCCACAAACCAAGTGTCGTAATAGCCATCTGTTGTCCCGGTCTTTCCTCCAAGTGGGCGATTCAAAACAAAAGCTCTTCGTGCTGTGCCCTCCCTATCAGTAATGACTGCGGACAAAAGATTCATCATCACATAGCTGTTTCCAGCTGGAATAAGCTCTTCAGAACCCTCTTGAAATAAAATCTCCCATCGTTTTTGAAAGGAGCTTTTTTTATCTTCTGCAAGTCCTTTTTTAATCCACTTGGTTTTTTCCTTCTGCACATATTCATTAGCTAAGGCTATCTCTTCTTTAAAAAACTCATCCATACTCAAATCAGAGAGGATCTCTTCCCCAGATGAAGACTCTACCCGGCGAATTAAAATAGGTTTTAAGCCTCGCCCCTGACGAGCAAAAACGGAAAAGGCTTTTAAAGTTTCATACAAAGTTAAAGAGCTAGAGCCTAAAGCCACTGTGAAATCAGAATTTAAAGGACTAAATATTCCTAACCGGCGGACATAAAACTTCAGCCAGCTGAGGCCAATTTTTTCCATAATTCTCACTGTGGGCACATTCAAAGAGCGAATCAGTGCCTTTCTAAACAGAATATCTCCTAAAAAGCGATCGCTGATATTGGCCGGCCTCCACATGTTTTCTATGTTTAAGTTTTCTGATTCTTTTTCGGATTGCTCCTCCGCCGCTTTAGGAGAAAAAACAACAGGGGAGTCGCTAATTAAACTGGCAGGGTGAAAGCCCCGCTCTAAAGCCGCTCCATAAACAAAGGGTTTAAAAACAGAACCCGATTGCCGGCGGGACTGATAGGCTCGATTGTATTGGGATCTTAAATGATCATAGCCTCCCACAAGAGCAATGACTTCTGAATTTTGCAAGTCAAAAGAGAGTAGCGAACCTTCAGCTAAAGGCTCTTGATAAAGGGAGAGAGGGATAGAGTTTTTGTCAAAATCAGGAGGTAGCTCAGCCTCTTTTTTAACTTGAAAAAAAGCGACATCTTGTGGTTTAAAAATATCTTTAGCAGTGGTTAAAAGGGGAGCCTTTTCTTTTTTATCGACAGGAACAGCCCACTCAAAATCTTTTAAATTGAGAACTTCCTCTCCCCAAGGGGTTAAAATTTTTATCTCTTCTTTTTTTACTTCAGAAATAATAGCAGAAAAAATTTTACCCTCTAAAAACTGACGATTTTTAAACCAAAAAGAGCGAGAGAGTTTTTGACTTTCCAGTTCTGCAAACTTTTTTTTAAATTCTTCAAAAAATTCTTCCGGTATTTCCTCCTCCCCTTCGTTTATGGATAGAACAAAGCCCGGAAGAGTCACATGCCTTTGAATTTGTGATCGAAGTGTGCTGTCTCTTTTTTCGGTCCAGGTTTTTCGCTCAATGGGATCTGATAAGTTTTTTTGCACCCCTCGCCAACCTTTACGGTGATCCCAATCCTCCAACCCTTTTCGCAAAGCCTCACGGGCCAATTTTTGTTTTTCCAGATCCATAGCTGTCCATATTTTTAATCCTGACTGCAAAAGATCCTCTGACTCAATATGTGTGAGCAGAAGCCGGCGAACAGTCTCTGTATAATAAGGGCTTTCCTCATTAAAATCTTTCCGGACAAAAACAGAAATATCTTGTTCGGAATGTTGTTTCATCTCCTCTTCATTGATATAGCCCTCTTGCCTCATCCGATTGAGAGTGTAAATTTGACGGCTTTTGGCTCGATCAGGATAAAATACAGGGGAAAACCGACTCGGAGCCTTAGGTAGTCCTGCCAGTAAAGCGGATTCGGCTAAGCTTATATCTTTGACGGACTTTCTAAAGTAAGTTCGAGAGGCCATCTCTATACCATAAGCCCCATGTCCAAAATAGATCTGATTGAGGTAGATATAAAGGATGTCTTGTTTGCTTAAGGAGCTTTCCATCCGCAAAGCCAAAATGGCTTCTTTGAGTTTTCTTGTGTAAGTTTTTTCCTTAGAGAGAAGAAGGGTCCGGGCCAGTTGTTGTGTGATGGTGGAACCACCTTGAACTTTTTTACCGGCTTTAAGGTTGGCTATAAAAGCCCGGAGGATGGCTTTGTAATTAAGCCCTTTGTGAGAGAAAAACCGCCCATCTTCAGCAGAGATAAAAGCCTGAATGGCATATTGAGGTATGTCCTCATAAGGGACAAGGAGCCGTCGCTCTTTCCAAAATTCTCCGACCTTTTCCCCATTTCTGTCATAAACTTGACTGAGTAGGGGCGGGCGATAGTCGCTGATTTTCAACAGTTGAGGTAAGCTCAAAAAAATATAGGCAAAATAGGAGGTGAAAAGAATGAAAATTCCGAAAAAAATCAGAACAATTTTAAACCAAAAACTTTTTTTCCAGTGAGTTTTCATAATAGATTTTCATACATTGTATGTTGTTTTTTTAAAAGCTATTTTTGTTTAGCCCTCCGTGAAAAACCTTGTTAAAAAGTCCTCGACTATTTGGCTGGTTAATATTTAATCCCCCATAAAAAAGTCTACATTTAATAGATCGCATAAGCAAAAGTCCAGCTTGTTCAGGACGGCAATACCTTGGACCCTCACCGCTGGCTTTTACTTATGCGATAAAGGACAAAGCTTTTTCACAGAGAGCTAAGTAGTAGCCTGTGAACAACCTGGCTAATAAAGCTCTCGGACTGTTCGGCTAGCTACTTTTTAGCCATAAAAACCAATTTATGGAAGGCCCTAAAAGCTAAAAAGCTTATCATTGAGTTAAAAAAAGGTCAAGGGCAGGATTTGTAAGGCTTTTTTTAAGTTTTTGAGCTAAAAAGTGGGGAAATTTAAAACAGGGCTTGAGTTTTAGGCCAAAATAGCCGATAGTTTTTATAGTGTTTCTTTATAAAAAAACTTTACTTTTTTTCCTGCTTTTTGCTTTACTGCTGGGCCTAAGCCTTTGGCCAGAAAAGCAGAAATACTTAAAAACAGGCCAAATATTTTTTTTAGCTCAAAATAAGCTCCTCCATCCCGCATGGGCTGAAAAGCCGAATGCAGATGAAAGAGGCAGTGAATCAACTGATACAGCGGTTAAAAGCAGAACACAACCTCTACCTTCAGCCGGAAGCTCGCCGGATCAACCTAAAACCCAAACAAATTTGCCAATAACTGGACCATTCCCATCGGCTATAGCTGAACAAAGAACTATATTAGCCTCTACTAATGGGGATCCATCTGATGATTCAGCTACTGACAATCCAGGGGATGAGTCCCCTTGCCTCAAAATTACTGAAAACCAAGAATCAGCTACGGAAGGTATCATCTCTCGATTAAGGAGTAAACAAGGAGAGCTTGAAAGGTTGTCTAAAATAGAAGAGACATTAACAGATATAAAAGAAAAATATATCCAGCAAATCAGGGAATGTGAGGAGGAGATCAACCTTTATGAAAAGAAATTAAGACGAGCGGAAAAATGTGAAACAGCAGTTAAAGAAATGAGCTCTGCCCATTCGGAATTTACAAGAGAATGCCAAGAGTTTTCCGGTGGCAAGATCCGTTGCTCTTCGGCCATTACTGCTTGTGAAATGTGCCCTACTGAAGAGAACTTTGGAGAATACGATTGTGTGAGGATCCATAGCCAAACAAAATGCCCGGCACAGTCGGGGGAAGATCTTAAAACCGCTAAAGAAAAAAGAGACAAAATCAATGACAGTATAGAAGAGTTGGAAGAGAAAATTCAAGAATCAGAACAAGATATTGTGGAAAAAGAAAACCAACTGAACCAAAATCTCAATGAGATAGAAGAGACTTTTCTCACTGAAACAAAAAAATTTGAGAGAGAAACAGAGCAGGCAAAGGCAGAGTTAGAGGCTGAGCTTACGCAAAACAAAGCGAAAATCTCTCAAGCGGTCTCTCAAGCTATGTCCTCAATTCAAGCTAAACTCAATGAATCTTTAAAAATCTCACATGAGTTTGAAAATGCCACTGCCCAAGCCAATAGGAATTACCGGAGGGAAAGGCGGAAAATCGTTATGGAGTGCGAAAGCCAATCTCAAGCCCGGTTGGCCCGATATAGACAAAAAAGGAAGAAGGCCATCCGGAGCGGAAGTTTGCAAATCTCTCTTTCCACCCTGCTCAACAAAAAGAGGAGATCTTTTGCCTCTATAGAGAACTCTTTGTTGAGGAGATATCACTCAGATTGCCTAAAAAGAAGAGCTACAGATTTTAAAGAAGTGGCTGACAGCTACCAACAAAGTTTGAGATTGATTGAGCAAAAACAAGAACAGTATCAAGCCAATTTGCAAATAACGAAACAGCAGTTGGCTCAACTCAACCAGCAGGCCACTCAAGAACAAAATCAGTTGGTCCAAAGTTATGCTCAAAGGATGAACAGAGTTTTATCTGCACATCAAAAAAAATATCAAGAGGCGACCCAACAATACGAAAGAGCAAAAAAAATCCTACTCACTCAATCCAAGGATATTTTTGTTTTGCAAAGGCAGTTGTCCATTACAAAGCAACAGCTTATGCAAAAACAGATGGAGCTTACTCGTGAAAGGGAGCTTATCGCTTATTTAAAATCTAAAGGGGTAAAAGAGGATATGGACGAAATGTCCCAAGCCTCAGGGGCTTTAGCGGATTATGCGGACAAAATAAACATTGCAAATGACGATTGCAATTGCTCCTCTGATGATCGCGTGGTTAAAAAATGTGAGAGAATAAAAAAGCATAATGGCTACTTAGATGAACCTACTCAAACCAGATATGATACTGAAGGTGCTGGGTCTCGCCCCCGATCTAAAAACGGTAGCAGGTGAAAAAACTTTCTTTCTAAGTTGTGCCAAAAAAATCTTATCTCTTAGGAGCAAAAATGAAGTTTGAAACCAAAGCCATTCATGCAGGGCAACAAATAGATAAAAAAACAGGAGCTGTGACTCCAGCTATTGTCACCGCCACTACTTTTGCCCAAAAAGAACCGGGCCAGCCCTCAGAGTATGAGTATTCCAGAGTGTCTACCCCCACAAGGCACACTTTAGAAAAATGCTTTGCAGAGTTAGAGGGGGGGGATTTTGCCTTAGCTCTTTCTTCCGGTTGTTCGGCCATGCACCTTATCCTTCAGCTTTTAAATCCCGGAGATCTGGTTTTAGCAGAGGAAGATCTTTATGGAGGGACTCTTCGCCTTTTAAAACATCTTGAGCGGGTGCAGGGCCTTAAAGTGCAAACTTTAGATTTTTCCAAATTAGAAAAAGTGAGTTGGAATCAAAAACCTGAAGTTAAGATGATTTGGTTAGAAAGCCCGACCAATCCTCTTTTAAAAATCATTGATATAAAAGCAGTGGCACAGGCCAAAGCTAAAAACACTTTATTGGTTGTGGATAATACTTTTGCCAGCCCCTTTTTTCAAAAACCCTTAAATTTGGGGGCAGATATTGTAATACACTCGGCCACAAAATACATTGGTGGGCACAGTGACTGCTTGGCTGGCTTATTGGTTTGCAAGGGGATGGATTTAAAAAAATCTCTTTCTTTTTTCAACAAAACGATTGGGCCAGTGCTCTCTCCTTTTGACTCCTATCTTCTTTTAAGAAGTTTAAAAACTTTAAGTGTGAGAATGAAAAGGCATGAGGAAAACGCTTTTCATATTGCAGAATTTTTAAGCCAACATACTCAAGTGGAACAGCTTTTATATCCGGGCCTTCCGGAGCATCCAGGGCATTTGTTAGCCAAAAAGCAAATGTCTGGTTTTGGAGGTATGTTGAGTTTTTTAATCAAAGGAGGACAAGCTCCGGCAGTAAAATTTTTGAAAAGTCTAAAAATTTTCACTTTGGCAGAAAGCTTAGGTGCTGTAGAATCTTTGGCCGAACATCCTCTCACAATGACCCATAGCTCCCATAGTCACTCCAAAGTGACAGCTGGCCTCATCCGTTTGAGCTTAGGCTTAGAGAATAAAGATGATCTTATCCAGGATCTGAAACAGGCTTTAGCTCATTCTTCCGCTTAATCGCCTGTAAAAGAGTTCCTTAAGTTTTTTAGCTCAGTTTTAAAATCTTCTGGCCTCTGTGCAATATGAAATAGAATTTAAACCTACTGGTTTTTCTTGCCAGATGAGCTAAAATCTGATTAAAGACTAAGATAAAGGCTCGGTAGCTCAGTCGGTAGAGCAGAAGACTGAAAATCTTTGTGTCGGCGGTTCGATTCCGTTCCGAGCCACCACTTGATTTTGAAAATGAAGGGAAAATCGGATGGGAGTTTTAAAAGCTCAGCTGTTTTTATGTGTCAGCTGGTAGGAACTATTAGATCAGTTTTATATGCAGGACTGAATAAAAAATCAAACAGCCATTTGAAAACGCTCTAAAGCCAGACCATAACGAACACCTGTGGCGGAGACGATAAATTCCTTTTTCCCTGTCTTTTTTAAAATTTCTGTCAGAAGACTAAGACCTGCCACAATCACATCGGCCCGATGCTCTGGCAGATAGGGGATATCTTTCCTCTCCTCCACACTCATGGTGGATAGTTTTTCCAACCAAAACTGAGCCTTATCTTCTGTTAGTAATAAGCCATGGACATGGTTGGAATCAGCAGTTTCCTTTTCCATAAAAGCTAGAGTGGTAGGAGTTCCCGCTGTAAAAATCACAGCAGTATAATCCTCTTTTAAAAAAGACTCTAAAGGTTTAAGCCTCTGTTGAATATATCGGCTGAGGTTTTGCCTCTCCTCTGAAGTGAGACCTGACAAGCTTAAAAAATTTTCTGTTAGAGAGACACTTCCCATCCTTAAACTCCAATAGGATTTAGGGCTGATCAATTCCGTAGAGCCTCCACCAATATCCACAACTAAAGGGTAACGAGGCTCACAACCCAAACCAAAAAAAGCTCCTATAAATGTCAGATGAGCCTCCTTTTGAGGGGAAATGATTTTTATTGGGGATAGATTGTATTTTTCACCCAATTCAAACAGGCGGTTTTTATTTTTTGCCTGCCGGGACGCACTGGTGGCCACAATAGACATAAAATCCACTGGCCTAAAATCAAGTATTTTCCTCATTGTGGAAAAAGCCGATTCCAAACGAATCAAAGCACTTTCACTAAAACAGGATGTCCGTTCAATGTTTTCTGCTAAACGAGTAAAATAAATTTCATCAGAAAGAACCTCAAAACCCTCTGGAGTTTTTTCCATCACTAAAAGAAGGCTTGTGTTAGAGCCAATATCTATTCCTGCAACTCTCAAGATTCACCCAGTTTTTGTTTTAAAATTTTCGCCAGCTTTTGAGGGTTGGCTTGCCCTTGAGTTTGTTTCATTACCTGCCCCACAAAAAAACCAAAAAGTTTGGTCCTGCCCTTTTTGTAATCCTTAAGTTGCGAGGGATGTTCAAGCAATATTTGACTCACAATTTCTTTTAACTGGCCTTCATCAGAAATTTGTTTTAAGTTTTTCTTCTGAATGATTTTTTGTGGGGCTTGTTTTGTGTCCCACATTTCAGCAAAGATCTCTTTAGCCATTTTGTTGGAAATGTCCCCCTTTGAAATGAGCTGAAACAACTGCGAAAAGTCCTCCACTGAAATAGGGCATGAATTTTGCTTTTTCTCTTTTAAATGGGCCTGCAATTCCCCACGAAACCAATGGCTGACCACTTGCGGATCGGGGCTGATTTGAGCCACTTGTTCAAAATAATCAGCTGAGCTTTTATCCTCTGTCAAATAGGAGGCCTCTTCAGTTGTTAAGTTGTAGTTTTTGATAAATCGTTTTGTTTTTTCATAAGCCAATTCAGGGAGCTTTAAATGTTTTAAAAGATCAGGATCCCACTCCACAAAAGGGAGATCAGGATCGGGAAAATAGCGGTAATCACTGGCCGTCTCTTTAAAACGCATGGGCCGAGTTTCGTTTTTATGAGGATCATAAAGCCGGGTCTCTTGCCGAATCTTCTCTCCCGCCTTTAAACAATTTATTTGCCGATCAATTTCATAAGTTAAAGCCTTTTCAATAAAACGAAAAGAGTTGATGTTTTTTAGCTCCACCTTTGTCCCTAAAGAAGTCTGCTCTTTAGGGCGAACACTTACATTGCAGTCGCAACGAAGCGAGCCTTCCTCTAAATTGCCGTCACAAACCTCTAAATACCTTAACATTCTCCGGACGGCACGGGCACAAGCTGAAGCAGTGGGAGGGTTTGGAATTTCAGGCTTTGTGACAATTTCTAAAAGAGGAATCCCCGCCCTATTGAAGTTGATAAGAGAGCTATCCCCCCGATGCAAAGATCGCCCAGCATCCTCTTCTAAATGAATCCTCTCTAAAGCAACAGATTGTTTTTCCCCTGAGAGGAAAAAATCAATCCGACCCCCTTGGCAAAAAGGCTTGTCGGACTGAGATATTTGATAACCCTTGGGCAGATCAGGATAAAAATAATGCTTTCTTGAAAAAACACTGACTTTTTGTATCTCCCCTTTAAAAGCCATTCCTGTTTTTAAAGCCATTTTTAAAGCCTCTTCATTTAAAACAGGCAAAGCTCCCGGCAAAGCTAAGCTTATGGGGTGAATCTGGTCGTTTTCTTTCTCATTCCATCTGGCCGAATCAGGAGAAAAAAGTTTAGTCTGAGTTTTAAGTTGGGCGTGAATCTCTAAACCTATTACAGGACAAAAGTTTTTATAATCCATTGGGCCTCTTTTTGTTTAAGTTAAGTGCTTTCTCTAAAAAGTGAGCTGTGTCCAAAATAGCCTGCTCCCTAAAGGGCTGGGCCATCAACTGGATCCCTACGGGAAGGCCCTCTTTAGAAAAACCTGCCGGCAAACTAAGAGCCGGTGCCCCTATGAGATTGGCAAATACAGTGAATTGGTCATTCAGATAAATTTGCAAAGGGCTTTTCTTTTCCCCTAAAAGAGGGGCCGGAGCACTGGCCACAGGAGAAAGAATCACATCACATAGAGAAAATATTTCATCAAAAGCCTTTTGAATCAGATAGCGAACTTGTTCCGCTTTATGAAAATACTCTTCGTAATAACCAGTGGAAAGGCAAAAAGTCCCCATAAGGATCCGCCGGCGAACCTCTAAACCCAAAGCCTCTGAGCGATTTAAGGCATAAAACTCCTGAAGATTTTTTGCTTTTTTCATACTCTGATGACCATAGCGAACACCGTCATAACGGGCCAAATTGCTGGAAGCAGAAGAGGCAGAGATCAAGTAATAAGCAGAGATCCCCTGTTCCAAAAAAGGCCAGGGGCGTTCCACCAGATCGCAACCTTGACTTTTTAATATCTCCAAACAGGTTTTTTGTGCCCGCAGGACAGAAGTATCTATTTTGTCTTCAAAATGAGATAAATCAAAAAACAAAACTTTTTTGTTTTTGATTTGCAGGTTGAGATTGTTCTGAAAATGAGTGGCGGGTTTTTGAGCTGTTGTGGAATCCAAAGGATCAAAGCCACTGATAATGTCTAAAAGCAGAGCGGAATCCTCAACTGTTTGGCTTAAAACCCCTGCCTGATCCAAACTGGAGGCATAGGCAATCATCCCATAGCGACTCACTCGTCCATAAGTCGGCTTAATTCCCACCACATGGCAATAATGGGCCGGAAGGCGAACAGAACCACCAGTATCTGTGCCCAAAGTGGCAGGGCAAAGCCCTCCGGCTACGGCACAGGCACTTCCACTGCTGGATCCACCAGCGGAATGCTGACGGTTCCAAGGATTTTTCACCGGGCCAAAATAAGAGTTTTCCCCTGTAGATCCCATAGCAAATTCATCATTGTTGCATTTGCCAATAATTAAAGCTCCGGCTTTTTTCAGCTTTTCCACAGCAGTGGCTGTATAGGGGGGGATATAATTTTCCAAAGCACGGGATCCAGCAGTTGTCCTCATGCCTTTTACACAAAACATATCCTTAATACCTAAAGGAATGCCTTTTAAAGGGCCTTCTGCCTCTGTGAAATTTTCATTTAAAGTTAAAAAGGCGTTCAGATCCCCGTTGTGTTTATTGATTTTTTTTAAATAAAAATCAAAAACCTCTTTTGCAGAAAGTTTTTTTTCCTTTATTTGTTTTTGAATTTCACTGAGACTGAAAAAATCCATACTACTCCACCGCAGGAGGGGTTTTAACCAAAGCTCCTTGTTTTGTATGAGCTTGAGCCAAAAGCTTTTCCTTTTCGGGAAAGTTTTGGACTTGATCTTTTCGGATTAACAAAGGGGGCTTAAGTGGGCTTACTAAAGGCGGAATATTTTTTGTGTCTATTTTTCTTATCTTTTCAAAATGAGATAAGGTTTCTTGAAGATATTGTCGCATGTCCTGCTTTTCCTCTTCACTTAAATGAAGAGCGGAGAGCTGAGCCAGTTTTTCTAAAAGTTTGTTATTGATTTCCATAAAGGCTACTTTATACTGATTCTGTTTGAAAAACAACCTATTAAAATGTCATGGACTAAATTTAAACAATAGAGCTGATGAAATCTATCCAAAAAAAAATTCAGGCTTTAAAACAGCAAATCCGCCATCATGACCGACTTTACTACAACTTGGATCAACCAGAAATAACGGATTATGAATACGACCAGCTGTTTAAAAAGCTGGCTCACTTAGAAAACCAATACCCGGAGCTTAAAACAGAGGATTCCCCCACTCAAAAAATGCCTGGGCAGGCTTTGGAAAAATTTAAAAAAGCCCCTCATGGCTTGGCTATGCTGTCTTTACAAAACAGCTACTCTAAAGAGGAGATAAAAGCTTTTTACGAAAAAACCTTAAAATTTTTAAATAAAAAAAGTCTCACTTGTTTTGTAGAGCCTAAGTTGGATGGCATGGCTGTTGAGTTGATCTATAAAAATGGCCAACTCAGCCAAGCCTTAACCCGTGGAGATGGGAGGCTGGGTGAGGACATTACCGCAAACATCAAAACCCTGAAAGGGCTTCCTCTCAGTTTAGACAAGCCTCTGCCTTCAACAAAAAGGGGGGATGGATCGCTTCCCCCTCTTTTAGAATTTAGAGGAGAGGTGTTAATTTTTAAGAAAGATTTTGAAAAAATTAATATTTCACGAAAGGAGAAGGGCCTCTCTTTATTTGCCAATCCTCGCAATTTGTCAGCAGGTTCTTTAAGGCAGTTAGATCCTCAAGTGACAGCCAGTCGGCCTCTTTATTGTTTCATCCACAGTCCGGGCCGTATTCAGGGTTTGAATATTAAAAGCCAAGAAGAGTTTGTCCGGAGGGTTCAAAATTTTTCCTTCGCTTCTTTTCAAATCAGCTCTTCAAAAAAGCTTAAGCCTCCTTTAGAACTTTGCCGTCTCACTCACTCCATAGAGGAGATTGGGGATAGCTATGATCAGCTTTTAGAGTTGAGCCATAAACTCCCCTTTGAAATTGACGGAATAGTTATAAAAGTCAATGATTTTGAACAACAAAAAGAGTTAGGGGCCATTGCTCGTTCCCCCCGCTGGGCTATAGCTGGAAAATTTCCGCCAGAAAGAGGGATCACTCAAGTAGAGGATATTCGTTTACAAGTGGGGCGGACTGGTGTTGTGACTCCTGTAGCTCAGCTCAAACCTTTGACTTTAAGCGGGGTGCAAATTCGTCAAGCCAGTTTGCATAACTTCCAAGATCTAAAACGAAAAGACATTCGCATAAAAGATTTTGTGTGGGTTCACCGTGCAGGGGATGTCATTCCCGAATTGATTAAAGCTCTTAAGGACAAAAGAGCAAAAGGTTTAAAAACCTTTCCTCCACCGGAAAATTGCCCTGTTTGCCAAAGTGTTTTAAAAGCTCAAGGGGATTATCTACTTTGTTCCAATGGGGAATGTCCTGCAATTAAAGAAAACAAATTTAGACATTTTGCCTCTAAGGGAGCTATGAATATAGAGTTCTTAGGGAAGAAAAGCCTTAAAAAATTCTATGATTGGGGCTGGTTAAATTGTTATTCAGATATTTATGATTTAAAAGATAAGCCCATCCAAAACAAAGAGGGTTTCGGAGAAAAATCTCACAAACTTTTAGTGAAAAGTTTGGAAGAGAGCAAATCCACCAGTCTGCCCCGTTTGATTTTTGCCTTAGGCATCCCTTTGATTGGGGAGCAATCAGCTCAAAAAATCAGCCAAGTCATTTATGAAACATGGGGGGAGAAAGAGTTGAGCCTCAGGCAAGCCATCACTTGGCTAAAAAACTGGACTATAGAAGAGTTGGAAAAGGTTGAGGACATTGGGCCTTTGTCTGCCCGATCCTTTCACTTTGCTTTTCAAAATGAAGATCTCATCTCCGATCTGAAAAGGCTGGCAGAGCATGGGGTTCATTTTGTTAAATTAAAAAAGGAAGAGGAGAGTTTAAAGGGGCTTTCTTATGTTATTACAGGCACATTTCCTGAACATAGAGAAAAAATTAAAAAATGGATTGAAAATCGAGGGGGGACGGTAGGGAGCCAGGTCAGCCAAAAAACCAGTTTTCTTCTTATGGGAGATAACCCCGGTTCTAAACAAAAAAAAGCCCAGGAGTTAAAAATCCCTATTCTTTCTTGGGAAACATTTTTAAAACGGATCGGAAAATCCCAATAAGATATTTCTATTGAGCTATATAATGAACTGGACATTGCTACTAAAGCACTCAATAAAAACATGAATTTGCAAACGAGAAAGTTTTATTTTTGGTTTTTCCCTCTTATTCTTCTCTTTTTTCTTTTGTTTTGTTTTTGGCCAAAAAGCCCTCGCCTGCCGGTCTTAAAAATTTTAACCTACAGCTCTTTTGTGGGAGTTTTGGGGCCGGGAAGAATCATTCAGCAGAGTTTTGAATCATTTTGTAAATGCCAAATACAATGGTTTTTGACAGAGGATTCCACAGCCCTTAAGCAGAGATGGGCTATTGTGCCTGATATTGACATTGTAATAGGTTGGGATCAGATCACATTGATAACAGCCCCCAGCCAACAATGGGAGGATATTTCCAGTTTAAAAAACCAGCTTATCTCATCTTCGGCTGTTTGGAATCATTTTTCACACCATCCTTATTTTCTTCCCTTAGATTGGTCCCCCATTGGTTTTTTGCACAAAAAGCCTATCTCAATACCTTTAAGCTTGAAATCCCTCTATAAGATAAAAGGCCCTATTACTTTTCCTGAACCTCGCTCCAGCTCATTAGGGCTTCAATTTTATTATTGGATCTATGAGGTCATGCAGGGGGATAAAAAGCAAATAGCTCATTTTTTAAAACAGATGAAAAGCAAAATTTATGGGCCTTTGTTTTCTTGGTCTCTATCTTATGGGGCTTTTCAAAAAGGACAAAGCCAGTTGGGGCTTTCTTATTTAAGCTCTCTTATCTATCATCAAAAGGAGGGGGAAGGGTCTTACTTCTTTTCCTACTTTAAAGAGGGACATCCTTATCAAGTGGAGTTTCTATCTATTTCTAAATATTCAAAAAACAAAAAATTGGCTTTTGAGTTAGCTCAGTTTTTGCTTTCAAAAAAAATTCAAAAACTGATTTTAGAGACTCATTACATGTTTCCTGTCTCTAAGGGGATGAATCATAAAATCTTGAGCCATAGAGAAATAAAACCTATCTCTTATAATAAACTGGACAAATTTATTAAGGAAAAAAAAGATCTGTTAAATCTATGGGAAGAAAATTTATACTAAATCTTAGTAGTCTTTTTCATGGAAATGGGAGGGTCTTCCTGTAAAGTTTGCCAGAAAGTCCCCCGGGCTTTCTGGCTCCCGTAAAAACAAGTCATTCCCTTGCTTAGTAGTCTTTCTCGTGAAAACGGGAATCCATATCCGAAAACCCCTGCTCATTAGATCGCATAAGCAAAAGAGCAGGTCTTTAGGCTGAAATTCAACAGACTATTGAAAAAACCACAAAGTGAATCGGGAAAATCCCTATATATTGTAAATTGATAATATGAGTAAATCCCAGTTGGCCCCTTTTTTAAATAAAGTTATTCCTGGGGACTGTGTTAAAGAGCTTAAAAAATTGCCAATAGAATCTGTTGATTTGATATTTGCCGACCCTCCTTATAATTTACAACTCCAGCAAGAACTTTTTAGGCCCAACATGACAAAAGTTAACGGTGTAAAAGATCATTGGGACCAATTTGCAAGCTTTAAAGATTACGACTGTTTTTTAAAATCTTGGCTTGAAGAGTGTAAAAAAGTGCTAAAAACTTCCGGGACCTTGTGGGTGATAGGCTCTTATCACAATATTTTTAGGGTAGGATCCATTTTACAAAACTTAGGTTTTTGGATTTTAAACGATGTGATCTGGATTAAAACCAACCCTATGCCTAATTTTAGAGGGGCTCGATTCACTAATGCTCATGAAACTTTAATATGGGCCAGTAAATCTAAAAATGCCAAAGGGGCTTTTAATTACAAAACCATGAAAGCTTTTAACGATGATAAACAGATGCGAAGTGATTGGTGTTTGCCCATCTGCTGTGGCCATGAAAGGCTAAAAAACAATGAAGGCAAAAAAGCCCACTCCACACAAAAACCAGAAGAGCTTTTAAGGCGAGTGATCCTTTCCAGTTCAAAAGAGGGAGATGTGGTTTTAGATCCCTTCTTTGGTTCCGGCACTACAGGGGCTGTGGCCAAAATGCTGAACAGGAATTTTATAGGCTTTGAGAGAGAAAAAAAATATGTAAAAATAGCCAGGGAGAGAATAAAAAAGGTTAAATTTTATGATAAACAACTCACTTTTTTATATCAAGAACAGACCTCACCTAAAATTGTTTTTGGCCAGTTGGTGGAAAGCCAGTCTATAAAAACCGGCGAAACACTATATTCAAAAGACAAAAAGCATTGTGCGACAGTTATGGCTGATGGAACATTAAGAAACGGAAAATTTTTTGGCTCCATTCACCAAGTCAGTGCTAAAATATTAAACAAAGCCAGCCATAATGGTTGGGCTTTTTGGAGTGTAAAAAGAAAGGGAAAGCTTATCAGCATTGATGAGTTTCGAAAACTTAAATAAAAAACATGCAAAGATCTCAAAAAAAGCTAAAAATATTAGTTTTTTTTCATTTTTACTTGAAAAACAATAAAAACCTATTTTATAAAACAGGTTTGTAAAAGCTCAACAAGCTGTGAGGAATTATGAAATACTGGCTTATCTTTTTATTATTATTTCCGCATTTTGGCTTTTCCAAAGAAGATCTCCCTCTCCATAAAGCTGTTGAAGATAATAATTTACAGCAAGTTCTCTCTCTTTTGGTTCAGAGAGTATCCCTCAATATGCGAAACTCATCCAAACAAACTCCCCTCCATATAGCTGTTAGAGACAATCGTTTAGAAATAGCACAGGTCCTAATAGCTAAAGGGGCTAATATCAATGCAAGAGACCAATATAAACGAACCCCTCTTCATGTAGCTGTTAAAAAAAATCACTTAGATATAGCACAGGTCCTGATGGCTAAAGGGGCTAATGTCAATGTAAGGGATCAATATAAACGGACCCCTCTTCACATGGCTGTTAGAAACAATAACTTGATAATGGTGAAAAACCTGACAGATGTAGAAGCTAATACTAATGTCCAAGATCAATTTAAACACACTCCTCTTTATATAGCTGTTAAAGACAATAATATACGGATGGCTCAGCTTCTATTAATTAATGGTGCCGGTTTTAGTCTCAGAAATACATATAGGCAAACTCCTCTCATTTCAGCTATTGAAAACGATAATTTGCAAATGGTTGAAATTCTATTAGCTGAAAGGGCTGACCCCAATATCAGAGATAAAAATAAGTTTGGGGATTTGCCTCTTCATATAGCTGTTAAGCAAGGTAGTCCAAATATTGTTCAGGCCCTGCTGGAATATGGGGCTGATCCTAATTCTAAAAACGAATCCAAACAAACTCCTCTTCATGTAGCTGTCCAAAACAATCACTTGGAGATAGTTCAAATTTTATTGGCTGAGGGGGCTTTACTTACTATCAAGGACATAGAGGGAAAAACGCCTTTAGATATGGCTGATAACAATAACAAAGAGTTGGTTCAAATTCTTGTTTCCGCAAAAAGTGAATATGAGAAAAGTCGGCCATTATGGGCATTAAGAAAAAGAATAGGAAAAACTTGCCAACAGGTTTTTTCAAGTAAATAAGTTCTCAGTTTTTCCTTCTTTTTTGATAAAAAGCCTTTGATCGATAAGCATAAAATCAGAAGATGACTTCCAGGTTAAAATCAAATTTTGTTTCTCTACCGGGTAATATTGTTTGTGTTTTACTGCTTTCCCCTTTTTTGATTTTTTCTTTTCGGCTGGGCTCTTTAGCTTGGCCGGAGTTTGGCCCGCTGGCCATTGTATTAGGATGGACAGCTTTTCAGGCCGGAGTTTCAACAACTTTAAGTTTGATTTTAGCTATTTTATGTAGCCGAGGGCTTACTGCTCTCTCACAAAAAAAAATATTTTTTTTACTTGAGGGGCTAATCCTTTTGCCGGCATTTATTCCTCCCTTATTAATGGTTTTGTCTTTAACTCATCTTGTAGAAAAGTTCATGCCTTTCCCCTTTGGTTTAGCCTCTCTTATTTTTGCTCAAACTTTAACTTACACAGGGCTTTGTGCTGTCCCCCTTTCTCGCATTTTGTTAAAAGAGGCCAAAGACCTCAGTGAGTGGGCTTATTTGCAGGATCTTTCTCCATGGTTTTTTTTAAAAGCTCTTTCAGGAACAGTCTTAAGAAAAGACATAAAAAGCCTTTTTGTTTTAGTTTTTGCAGGCAGTTTTTCCAGCTTAAGTTTGCCTCTCTTAGTTGCCGGTTCTCCCCTTTTCAGTTTAGAGTTTTTTATTTACGAGCATTTAAAAGATCCTGAAAACTGGCCCAAAGCCCTCAGTTTGATTTTGTTTCAAAGCACTTTAATTTTTTTGATCTGTTGGAAGGTTTTTTCTAAAAGTGCCCCTTTAAGAACGGGACAGGCTGGTCAAAAACTTTACCTGATCCCTCAGCCCTTGTTTGTAGCTATTCCATTAGCAGGTTTGGTTCTTTCCTTAGCAGGCTTGTTTTTTATATCCGATGGAAAGGCTTTTTTAAAACTACTCCCTTTAATTCCTCTTATTTTGTCTTCTATCCAGAACTCTTTAATCCTCAGTTTGGGAGCGGGCGGGATTGCTTTCTTACTGTTAATTTTAATTTCTTTGTCCTTTCAAAATGTTAAGGCGAGAAAATTTATTGCCTCTTACACTCCGCCGGGATCGGCTTTTATGGGTTTTGCTTTGCTTATTGTTCCTTTTTATGGGGAGAGAGCCATCCTTATAAAATGGATTTTAGGCTTAAGCCTATTGATCTTTCCTTGGATCTATCGCTTTCGAGGGGAGCAAACTTTAGATAAACTCTCTCAACAAGTGGAGACCGCCAGATTCCTTGGAGCCAGTTGGGGGCTTATTTTTCAAGCCATTATATGGCCTCAAAGCCGATCTATGTTTTTTTTGTGTGCTGGTATAGTTAGCTTTTGGGCTTGTGGGGATTTTGCTTATAGCTTAATTGTTTCTAACGGGCATTTGAGTTTGTCTTTAATAGTTTATGATTTTTTTTCCTCTTATCGTTTAGATTTAGCTGTTTTGCTTAGCTGGCTTTTGTTATTTTTGAGTTTTTTTGTTTTTCTATTTTGGACAAGTTTGGCTTTTGTTTTTGACAGAAAGCCTTTTTCTTTTATATTAAAAGAGGGGATTGGTTTTGGTAAAAAATCTATTTTATAAGGTTGGGGGCTTTCAACTCCGCATTCCGGAGTGGCCTCTTTCAGATAAGGGAATAAACAGCCTTACAGGAGCTTCCGGAAGTGGTAAAACCACAATTTTAAAAATACTTTGTGGCTTGGTGGACTGCCCCTCTTTGATTTGGGAATTTCAAGGGCAAAATTTGGCCTCTCTTCCTCCACCGGAAAGAGGTTTAGGAATGTGCTTTCAAGATTTGAGGTTGTTCCCTCATTGGACAGCTCGGCAAAACATTTTGTTTGCCTTAAGAGCCAAAAGGATCTCTTTAAAAGAAAGAAAAAAAGATTTTGAAGAAATGATAAATTTTTTAGGCTTGGAAAAGGCTTTGGATCTTTCCATAGATAAATTATCTGGAGGGGAGAAACAAAGAACGGCTTTGGCCAGAGCTTTAATCCTCCGGCCTCGATTTTTATTTTTAGATGAGCCTTTTTCCTATTTAGATCCATTGGCTCGTGAAAAGGCTCGAAAGTGGGTAAAAAATGTTTCACAAAAATACTCTCTACCCCTTCTTTTGGTCTCCCACAACCAAGAAGATGTTAAGGATTTAGCCAACAAAAAATTTCATTTACACAACGGACAAATCAAGTAAGTTATAAAAACTCCCTTAGTTCCATCTCAAAAAAACCTTTTTAAAACAAAGAGCTAAAAAGAAATGAAGAATATTACTTTAATAGAAACAAATAATTAAGCCTTATCAAAATAGAACTTAAAGTGTCATGAACCTTGTTTTTTATATCCTGCGTTATGCAAATATAAAGATTTTTTAGATAGATGTTATAATTGGACCTCTTTTAATGTAAAGATACCTAAGAAATGCAAACAACAAAACTTTGGAATAATATGGTTGAAAAACAATTTTTTCAACATTTTTTAGGAAAGGGAAAGGATTTTTCTGAAAAAAAACTATTTTATTGGATAGATAATAAATACTTAGCCTACATTCCAAAAAATATAAAATCACCAGGGCATACACTACAAAGCAGAAATTCACTTATTGGACAATTTACAGAAAAATGGTGTCAGCAGTTGCTTTCTTCAATAGCCCGTAAGTTTGATTTATATGCTGTAAATAATGTAATATGTCCGGAAGCTGGATTATCCAAGAAATCAAGTGCGGATATTGCTTTTTGTAGAAGTGATAAGCAACAACAGAAATGTCAAGATATAAAAGTAATTTTCGAAATAAAAATGAGTATACTTTCAAACTATGAATTTGATAAAACTGAGAAAATTGTTAAATGGATAGGAGATTATACAACTCATAAAGGAAATCCCTCTTTATTAAGGTCTGATTCCATGTTGAAGGCTATAGGAAAGTTAATCAGCATAAGAGTAGCCAACCCAGGTGCAAGAAACATTCCATTGGTTGTTTTAGGAAATTCACCTATCACAAAACACTATGAAAAGAAAGTGGATTCTTTAAAGAGCTTAGGGATTATACAAGGCTTTTTGTCACTTAATCCTTCAGTGCCTTCAAAAACTGAGGTAATTAAAAATACTCCAAAAAAAGGTTTTCAAACTATTGAAAATAAAGAAGACTTAGAAAAATTTTTAGGAAATTTAATTCATTCCCATAAGATCTATTTTTCTGCAATGGTTATGAAGGGAAAATTAGGACAAATTATATCTAAATCAAATAGAGAAAAAAATATAGAAGGAAAAGCAGAAAAGTTTTTACAGTTAATTGAAGAGACTTTATGAAAAAAGGCAAAACAGGAACTCAATCTTTTGGAAGCTCAGGAAGACAAGGGCATGATTCTTCTTTGTTTTATGAATCAAAGTTGTATAAAAATTTAGATTTTAAAGAAGATACACAAAGCAAAATAGAAGGCTCAATTCCAGAATCTGCTGTTAATCGAATCTTCTTAAAATCCTCAACAAAGATGTCGGAATTGCCGGATAAAACCATCCATTTAATGATAACTTCTCCTCCTTATAATGTTTCAAAAGATTATGATGAAGATTTATCTTTAGAAGAGTATCTTAATTTTCTTAATAAAGTCTTTTCAGAAACATATAGAGTTTTAGTCAATGGAGGAAGAGCTTGTATCAATATAGCAAATATAGGCCGGAAACCTTATATCCCTCTTTCTGATTGTATTTCTAAAATGATGATAGATATAGGTTTTTTAATGAGAGGAGAAATTATTTGGAATAAGTCTGCTGGATCAGGGACTTCTACAGCATGGGGGAGCTGGTGTTCCCCTTCTAATCCCACTTTAAGAGATGTGCATGAATATATTTTGATTTTTTCAAAAGGAACTTATAAAAGAGAAAAACAGGACAAAAAAATCACAATTCAAAAAGAACAGTTTGTTGAATGGACAAAATCTATTTGGAATATGAACACAGAATCTGCTAAAAGAATAGGTCATCCAGCCCCATTTCCTGAGGAGTTGCCCTTTCGTCTTATGCAACTTTATTCTTTTGAAAATGATATTGTTTTAGATCCTTTTATGGGGAGTGGCACTACAGCTGTTGTTGGATTAAAAAACAATAGGCGATTTATAGGTTATGAGATAAATAAAAATTATATAAAAATAGCTAATAAAAGAATATCAAGTTTACAACCTTCATTGTTTCAAAATGATAGCGAAAAGTGGATTAGCACCTAAAAAATGGACATCTAAAATTATTTTGATTCATGATAAAATAGATTGGTCACTTAAAAAGGAAGTTGAATAAATTAGCTTAGTTGTTAAAAAGAAGGATTTATTTATATTGAGGTTCATGTAAGGCTCAAAAAACCTTAGTAGAGGAAAAAACCACAGTGAGATTTAAAAAAAACAAGCTTTTAAACTCCTGATTTGTTTCTAATTTTTTTGCCGTCTACAGCTTTAATAAAAGTAATAATCTGCTTCCTGGCTTGAGGATCTTCGATCATCTCTTTACACATTTTTATAGCTTGTTTTGTGGCCGTTTTAGAAAAAGCTTTTTTAATCTCTTTATCTGAATATTTCTTTTTCATCTTTCCTCCTTTTTTTAATTATAAACATTTTTATCTCATCCTATATTAACACTATGCGTCATTCAAGTCCGATGGTGATGATAATCTAAAAGATTCAGTGCATTTTTTAACCGTTTTAGTTTCATTAAAGAGTTTTTTGCAGACTTTGGAAGAAATCTTATTTTTGTTAGAAAAAATCCTTGATAATAAAAATCATAGCCTTCTATTCCATTAAATGTTAAGATGAAATCATCCTTTGGCTGATACTTTAAGTTTTTCTTATTTTGGAAAGAAATAACTCCAACTGTATGAGCTTCCTTGAGTTTGCTAAAACTCTTCTCCCATTCTCCATTATACCAGAATTTAACCAAGTATTTTTTCTTAAAATTTTCTTTTAATAACTTGTTTAGATTAGGAAATAGATCTTCAAATGTATCTTTGACATATTGTTGTGGAACATATCTTTTTATTTTATCGTATCTCAACTGAACTCTCCTCCAAGCTTCCTGATAACTGTTTAAAAACACAACATGAACGAAGACATTGTAATTTTTTTGAAATGCAGTTTTCATTTCAAAAATTAGATGTAAGCCACCTTCTTTATTTAATCTTATATTTTTTTCATAAATGATATTCAGTTTTTTTTGAATGGCTTTTTTGTATAAAGTTCCAGCTAATTTAGCGGATTCGGATTGCACAAATTGGGCAGATTTTTTAGGGTTGAGTTTTTTTAATATTTCATATTCTGGAAGTTGGTTTTTTAATTCGTCAAAGTTAATGTAGAGAAAAGATTGAATTTCTTTTTTCTTAATCACAGAATCTTTAAGAGATGTTTTTCCTGAGCCGATAGAACCCAATATCAAATGAATATAAGGTTTATGTTGAGAGGGATATTTTTTAAGATATTTTTCAATAATATCATTATGCAACTTTTTTCTTTTTGAATCAAATATGCCATTATTTAAAGTAAAAAATTCACGGCTTGTTGTTTGATTAGAAAGCTTTTTCAACAATTTCTCGTATTGAGCTTTAGAGCTGTTTTTTAATTTATAATATTCTTGCAACAAAGTCATTATACTTCCCTTATATTTATTTTAAATTAAAAATAAAATCCTCAAATCTTCTCTCTAACAACAATGTTTTAGCAACCAATTTAGACAAACTCTTCCCTCGTTAAGCCTCTCTCTGATATAAAAATAAAGATCCAATTTTAAGCATTTTTGTCCTTATTCAATAAATTTTAATAACTCTTCGTTGAGATCCAAATAAAGCAAAGCCTCTCCATAGCTTTTAAAAATTTTGGATACATGACTCTCACTATCCTCGTCATTGTCTTTTTTATTTTTTTCTATAGAATGAAATAAAAACAAGCCATGCAAATAGATTTGAGAAATATATTTACTCTTAAAAGCTTCCAAAGTTTTTTCATCCTTAACTTTTTTTGATGAAATATATTTTTTAAGTATATTAGCTGACATGTTAATAGCTATGGCATCTATCTTATTTTCTGCTGTGATTATATGTATGATGCTACTATCGTCCCAATCATCCACATTCCAGTCTTCATCTTTATTTTTTACCCATTTATCGTCTTTTTTTGAAATTTTTATCAACGGAGGAGGATTAAATTTTTGAGATTCTTTAGCTTTTTTTGTTTTAGTCTCTCCTTTTTTCTTAATTTTGACATAAAAAATAGCTTCCATATCTCCCTCTGGTGAAGATAATTTTGCATTTAATTGAATTTTATCTCCAACATTTAATTTTTGAGTTGGTTCCAAAGTGATCTTTATAGAATGATCATCAGGACCTACAATAGTTGTATTAAAAAGTTCCTCCACTTTATTAGGGCTTGGCTGAGGATTCGGATGCTCTGATGAATTGGAATTATATCCCAGAATTTCCAATATCAACTCTCCTTGTTCATTTGGCCTTTGAAAGTAATCATTTTGAACATCAGTTTCAAACTCAATAATACCCTTTCCTCCAAGCGGGATACCCTTGACTCTTTCTCCGTTTTTTTCTTTCAAGTTGATTTTAAATATTGAAGGGAATCTTTTGGATGAAATAGGTTTTTTTTCTTTTTTTCTTTTAGATTGTGCTTTTGAGTTATTATTTTTTCCTCCAAGTAAGTTTCCATAATTTTTAAGTAAATTTATAAGTTCTTTTTTAGCTGGGTTTTTTGAAAGCATATTCTTTATTATATTGTTCGAATTTGTGTCATCCGCTCCCTTTAATAATTGATTTTTTCTATTCTCATTTGCCTCCCTCAGTCCTGAATTGGACTTTAATGCATCTTTTATTTTACCTATCAATTTATCTAACTTTTGAGTTTCTTTAAAAGAATACCTATCGGCTTTAAACAGATCCTGTCTGAAATTTACTCTTATGTTTGTGCAATCAACATGAATTAAAAGGCTATCTTTTAAATAATTGAATCCCCAGTTTTTAATTTCAGTGCTTCCGTAAAAAGCATGAACTTGTCCATTTATAGTAAAAACAATTGATTTTTTCCCAATAAAGCGTCTTTTTCTATTATCTTGTTGTTTTTTGTCTGAGCCTTTTTTTAACAAGATGGCTTTTATCTTCACAGAACCAATATCTTGATGTTTAAAATTTGCATAAAATGAATCTTCCTCAAGAATATTTTTTTTATCCCTTAGTCGTATATCATTGCCAGCAACTGTTAACTTGTCAATTCCTTTTTTATAGATATATTTTTCTCTTTTATCGCTTAACAAAAAAGGTAAAGCAGGTTTATAAAGAGACTGGTTTAACTCATGATAAAGACCATCATGGATGGTGCCCATACAACCTCTTGGCAATTTATAAGAAAAAAGCTTTACTATTGCACCTGTTTTAAATTTTATATTATCACATAAACCGATATCAAGATCATTTGTATCAAATGAGGGTATTTTCCCTTTGATTGAAAAATACTCATACCAACTATACTTATATCTTTTTTCTCTCTCCTCAATTTCAGTGAGCTTATGCCTCCTTACTAAGGTAAATCCTGTAGAATTTTTATTATATTTATTTTCTTTTTGAAATATTGTTTGATTTTGTTTTGAAGCTATAAGCTGATACTTATAATCTCCACAAAATACAACAGCACCTGTTGATCCCATATTAAACTGACCTTGAACAAAATAAATTCTATTTTTATTTCCTCTTTTAATAGATAAGAAAGTATTAGGAAAATTCTCTGGATGTTGCCCTTCACCGTTGTCAAAAATCAAGAGATCAGGTTTTTTTTCTTCTCCTGTTGCGATAAGTTGGATGCTTTTAGACAGTTCTGTTCTCTCTTTAGATGTTATTTCACCTAATTCTCCATTTTTTATATCAAAAAATTGTTCTAAAGCTTTGTTCATAGACTGAGGAGCATTTATAGTTGTTGGATCAATGTCTTTGAGCTTGCACTTTTTAAGCAAAATAGAATCAATAGAATTTGTTATTTTTTCTATCAATGCAGAAACAGGATTCGGCTGTTGATTATCAAAAACTGAAAAGTTGGTATCATCCCCTCCATAAGGCGACCAATTATCAGGATTTTGAAGTAAGCTATTGTTTTGTTCTATAACTTTAATTTCTTGCTCTCCATTAGCTTTAAATAACTCCCAAAATAAATTTTCATATTCTTTCATAACTGCTTACCTCCATAGTTTATATGCTACAATCTGATTAACTTGAACAGATTTTTTAAGTCAAAAGTTTTATTTAAGTAGCCCATTTTTTATTTTGTTTTTTAATATATTTTTGTTCTTCTTTATTGAGGTTGAAATATCTAAATAACTTTTCATCAGTCCAATTTTTATTTATTTTTCCAAAATAGGGGACTAATGACCATGTTTCTTTTGTAATGTCTTGTGTGATTTTTTTCACACTGACTAAAAATCTCACAAAATCAGTAGCTAAATATCTTAAAAAACTCTTAGCCTCATTTTGTGATCTAAAACTATTAATTACCATATAAGTTTCTGTGCATATCTCTTTTGGATTCATTATAAAAATCTGATCTTTTCTATAGGGCACTCCTCCTGTTTTTATGGCTTTTGGACAAGCTATTTTATAAGTTCCTATTTTGTCTTTATTTTTATTTATTTTTGATTGATCAATTTTTCTTTTTATCCTTCTTTTTGTAAAACAGTCTATTAAGTCTCCTTTTTGACATTCCGAGTTTTTATCAAAGTAGTTGCTGGACAAACCAAAAGGATTCCATGACCATGCTATTTCTGAAATATATTTCATACTTTTTTTATTTATTTTTTGGACGATAGATCTGGAGAGCTTATCTCTTATTATAAGGTTGTTTTTAGATAAATTTAACTTATCCTTTTCGTCTCTTGCACTGTTATAAAATAGAGTTGTCCCATTATAATTTTTAGACCAATGTAAAAAACATACACCTCCTTTTATTTCTACTGTTGGAAAAATATCTTTAGAATTTTCAAAATCGTATATTTGTCTTATCTGATTGGATTTTCTTAATTTTGAGGCAAAATTTCTGAGAGATTTGCCTCTACCTCCAGCAAACCATCTGGAAGGAATAATCATTACAAACTGATCAATTCGCTTGCTCTCAATAAGAGATTCTAAAAGAAAATGATAAATAGGATTTGCTCCTGTATTGCTATTTGTTTCTTTATAATTTTCTTGATAAGGGGGGTTGCCTATAGCAATAATTTTTTTGTTTCCAGTTTTTTCTTTTATATATTCTAACATGGTCCTCAGCCTCCTGTTAAATTGTTCTTTGTTAAGCCTTCCGTCAATTTCTGACAAGTAGTTGCCGTTTTTAATATTTTTGATCCAATGTTTATTGTGAGATTTTTCATTTCCATAAAAAGTTCTAATGCTGAGCTTGTAATGCCTTTCATCCGGGGCCAGAGCAAAATATCTATCACTTTCATACATTTCTCTACAAACAGCAGACAAATCTGCAAGTTTTTTTTTAGACTTATACAGTATTGAAACAAGAGCTGTAGCCAATAAAATTTCTCCAGCTTTGCAAAAAGGATTAAAAAACACATAATCATTATTTGTAAAAATCTCCTTATCAAGACAGCTCACTAATTCCACAGCTTTATCCATTTTCATCACAGGCTGATCTCGCCCTTGGACACTACTTAAAATATCCACAACATGAGTATTTACATTATTGAGCTTTAACTGTGCTGACATAAAACTTTCCCTCCTTTTCTTTCAATATTATAATTTTTATCAATTCTCTCTTCATGCGACTTTGGCTTTAAAACTAAAGTTTGTAAAGCCAAACTCCTCAACAGTTGATTTATGTTTTTGAATTTTTTCTCTCTTTTTAGTTAATAAGCTTACAATTTTAAAGTTTTTTGTGTATTCAATAGGAATAGTATTTTTCTTTTTGCAAGCAGAAAAATGCCATAACCAAGTTTTATTAAAATCTATCGGATGATGCCCATTCCTTTTAAACCATTTTCTGCTGACAGCTGTTTTATCAGACACCTCCGTAGCCTTCAAAATATCTGTTTCCAAACAAGAAAGAACTTCGTTTTTATGTATTTGCCACTCAATACAAGATAAAGCATGAGCTAAAAAACTTTTATTTTCTGTTATAAACTCATTTAAAGAGCTTTTGTTTTTTTCCTGCTCCCACAGAAAATCAAAAACAAGAGATTGCACTCTGCCTCTGCAAGATTCTATGTTCCTATATTCAATATCTATAGCCCAAAGATTATTTAAAGTGTTTGCTACAGAATAAAAATGAGGCTTTTTAATTTTCTGCTTTTTTGCTTTGCCTAAAAGAGCATTTAACCGCCTTTTAACTATAGCTGAAACAAAATTGCCATGCCCGCAGGTAGGCTCAAAAAAAATAGTGTTAGTGTCCGTCCAAATAGATTTGTTCAACATATCCAGCAGTTGATGGACATATTTTGCAGGAGTCCAAACTTCCCCAAAGTCCCGGATCCTTTGTTTGCTTCTATGATGGACAAAATACTCAATATTCTTAGTTGTTTCCATATATGAATCTTATCGGCTGGTTCAGCCTAAAATTAAATAGTCGTCCGTGAAAATAATTTATAGTATAAGCAAATTTTTCGCGAGTGCAAACTCTTCTGGATTCCCGTTTTCACGGGAATGACTTGCTTCGTGAGAGGCCATCTGGATTCCCGCTTTCGCGGGAGCTAAAAAGCTTGGGGAGCTTTTTGGCAAACTTGCCGGGGGCAAGCCGAAAAAGTCTACAGGGCTTTTTAACAGGCTTTGCGGGAAGGCCCCCTGCTTTCGCGAGTGCAGACTCTTCTGGATTCTCGTTTTCACGGGAGCTAAGAAGTCTGGAGGGACTTTTGGACAAACTCTGAGAAAATTGTAGAGATTTTTGACAGGTGATCAGTCATAGACTAAAGTCTAAGAAGCCCTGATGAAGATAAATCTATATTTTTTAATGTTATTTTTTTTCTTCTTTTTTTAAATAGTATTCAAATAAATCTTTAATTGAAAGCTCTGATGATTTTGGTTTTTTCTTGATTTTCCAATCTCTTCTTCTCTTTCCTTTTTCTATAAAACCGGTTTTCTCCCATTGTTGAAATAATTTTGATAATTGCACTATTTCTGACTGACTATTAGATAAACCAAAAAGATGTCTTGCTTCTTTGTTGGTTATATAACCACCTCGATTTTCTTCATAAGCATAGTTCTGTAATATTTTTTTAAATTTATTTTCTTCTGCTTTTGAAAACACTTTTGACTCCTGACCCTCTAATTGAACTTTTACCCACCTCTTTAAAAGGATTCTTGCCACTGGTTTTTTCTTATTTTTTTGTGAGTATTCAGTTGTTAATAAAAAAGGAGAATTTTTATCAGAAAGAATCTCATGAATAAGCTTTTTATGATACTCGTCTATGTAATTAAAAATTTCTTCCAGAGTTTTATCTCTCCATAATACTAAGGCCGCTGAAATTTTATATTTATCTGTATTACTTTCATATATTTTTTTAAGCTTTTTAAGGAGTGTTAAAAAATTTTTATTTGGTTGTTCATTATATATAGTGACGGACCATATACCATAATCATCTGATATTTTCTGATACTCAAAGAGGGGTTCTCTTCTTCCGCTCTCAATCATATATTTAAAAATTTTATTTTTTCCTGTTCCAAACTCATCAGAAAAATTAGCTTTCCTTAAAATTTTCATTAAAAAAGGATTATAAGAAAAATGACCTTGAGAAAACTTTTTATTTATAAAAGCTGTGGCTTTAGCTGAACAGTGATTTGAGACTCTAATCCTATTCCGATACAATTCCACTGTTATTTTTCTTTCTTGTTTTTCAAAAGCAGAATGAGCAACAGCATTAACAAGGACTTCTCTTAAAACAGAATCAGGATAGGGTTTTTCCTCTGTAATAGATAAAGAACCAGGAACTAAACTGATCGCTTTAGTTCTTGTCCATGACTGAATATGTTGGATAAAATCCTCTTTTAATAAAGAATATAAACCTTCTTTTTCATCCTGATCTGTAAGTTCAGATTCTTGATTATAATGTGCAACTCTAAAAGAAAAGTCTCCAAATAAAATGCCTGAAACATTTTTATCTCTTATATTCAGTTTAGACAAAACATTGCTTGCGGATAACTTTACCCAGTCCTCGTTACTATTTTTTAAAAACTTGGCAAAATCTAAAACTAAAGAAGCTTTTATTTTTCCTTTATAATCAAAACTTGAAAAATCAAGACCAGGACATTTTAATTCCAGTGCTTGTTTTTCTCCTGAGGTCATTTTTTCTGTTCTCGTTCCCACTCTTTTATAAAATTTTCCAATAAGACTGTTTTTGTGTAAAAACCCATTTTTTAACCTTTACCAGTATTTATAGACCAAAGATAAACAATTCTTATCTTAGAGATGTCATAATAACTTAGATAGGAATAGCCTTTAAGCTGTTTCGGGCCTTTTTGTCCAAAGAATTGATCAAAAACATAAAAAGATCAGACGACAGGCAGACGACATACCCCCTGAAAGCATTGATTTTATAGGCTTTTTGTAAGTGATTGGGTTCATAACCAGCAGTATTCTGGCAGACGACAGGCAGACGACATACCCCCTGAAAGCATTGATTTTATAGGCTTTCTTCAAGAACGGAAGGACATAATCGGTAGTATTCTGGCAGACGACAAGCAGACGACAAGCAGACGACATACCCCTAAAAAAAGATTCCGTCAAAGAGAGGGAAGGGGGGCTTAAGAAAGTTTTTTAAAAACAGATCGAAAAAAGCCCGGCCCCTCAAAAACCAAAGCAGAATAGACTTGAACCAAGTCCGCTCCCTCCTCCAACCTCTCTAACGCATCTTCAGCTGTTAAAACTCCGCCACAAGATATCACTAAGCCAACAGCTCTGTTCCTGCTCAAATGCTTTTTCAGCTGTTTTAAAAGAGATAGGGACTTATTGGCTAAAAGCTTTCCGGAAATTCCGCCTTTTTTAGGGAAAAGCCCTGGAATTTTCCTCTCACTTGTGCTGTTGCAAACAGACCAGCCATCCACTCCCGCCTCTATGGACTGATCCACAATACGAAGAAAATCTGTTTCATCTGGACTGATTTTTAAAATTAAAGGAGTATTCAAATTTAAATCCTGCATAGCCCCTTTAATAGATTTTAAAAATTGAGGAAGAGTTTTTTTGTCAAAAAGATCTCTTAAGCCCTCTGTGTTAGGGCTACTGATATTGATCACAAAAGCAGAGGCAAAGGTTTGCAAAGCCTTTAAGGATTTTTTATAATCCTCAACCGCTTGAGAAATTGGAGTCTCCCTGTTTTTGCCAATGTTTATAAAAATAGGAATAGGATTTTTCGTTTTCGCATTAAAATTCCCATTTTGTGCTATAGGCTTATCCACCTTAGGTTCAGTTTGAGGCAAAACATCTTTTCCCAAAGATGGGGCAGGATTTTTTATCTCTATAGGAAAGTTTTTGGCTAAACCACTATGAGAAGGCAAAAGGGAAAGCCTTTGCCGGACAAAGTTCAAGCCTTTGTTAGGAGAACCCATATTGTTCCAAAGGGATTTGTGCCTTAAACTTCGATCTAAAATTTCCCCCGGGTTGGGCTTTTGAGGCTCAGGAGTGACTGTGCCAATCTCCACAAAGCCGGCCCCTAAACTTTGCCAATCCTGAATATTAAGTGCGTTTTTATCCACACCTCCTGCTGTGCCCAAAGGGTTAGAAAAGTCCATCCCCCTCCAGCTAAAGGATCGCCACAAACAAGAGCTTGTGGGGCGGATCTGGCGGTAAACTTTTAAGGCCCAAGGACTGAGGGAATAGGTCCAATGTGCTGGCAGGAACAGCCAGGGCCGGAAATAATTCCCCTTCTCAATCATTAGTAGCCACCGGCCCATCGTTTAAAAAAGTCAAGCGGGCCGGAGGGCAAAACTCGCCTTCTGGTTCTCTCAAATTTGCCCTCTAAGCCTCATAGCTTTTTCTAACCGCAAAAGGGAAATGGCTATGGCAGAAAGCCTTAAATTGTTTTTGTCCTTTTTAGATTGGTATTTTTTAGTGAAATTCCAAACTCTTGCAAAAGCATTGGTCATAATCTCCCTTAATTTTTGACGAACTTCCTGCTCTGTCCAAAAAAGCCAGCTGATATCCTGAACCCACTCAAAATAGCTAACTGCGGCCCCTCCACCATTGGCCAAAATATCAGGGACAACTAAAATATCTCTTTGTGAAAGTTCATCTGAGGCTTCTGGAGTTAAAGGGCCGTTAGCCCCTTCCACAATGATTTTGGCTTGAATCTGCTGAACATTTTTTTCATGAATCACATGCTCTAAAGCACAAGGGCAAAGCACATCCACATCCAACTCCAACAATTGCTCGTTGGAGATATTTTCTGTTTTAGGAAAGCCCTGGACAAAGCGATTTTTCCTGAGATAGCGGAAAAGCTCACTGATATTGATGCCATTGGAATTGTAAATTCCTCCTTGAACATCGCTCACAGCCACAATTTTTGCCCCCATAGCATGGGCTTCTATACCCACATGAGAGCCCACCTTACCAAAACCCTGAATGGCGAAAGTGGCTGTGGATATTTCTTTATTTTGGCTTTCTAAAGCCTGTTTAGAAATATAAACCACACCTAAACCGGTAGAGGAATTTCTACCACGGGAACCTCCAATCTCTACAGGTTTGCCAGTCACCACCCCCGTTTGGGAAAAGCCGGTCTCTAAGGAGAAGGTGTCTAACATCCAGGCCATAGTTTCAGAATTTGTGCCCACATCGGGGGCAGGAATATCCTTATCCGGCCCTATAAAAGGCCCAAGCTCTGTGGCAAATCTTCTGGTTAAAGCTTCTAACTCCATTTTAGATAATAGATTGGGGTTAACCTGAACCCCTCCCTTAGCCCCGCCTAAGGGGAGATTGAGAAGGGAGTTTTTACAGGTCATCAAAATGGCCAAAGCCGCAACTTCCCCTAAGCTCACAGAAGGGTGATAGCGAATACCGCCTTTAAAAGGCCCTAATGTGTGATTGTGCTGGACTCTGTAGCCTCTGAAAACCTGAATGCTGTGATCGTCCATTCGGACAGGTATAGACACTCGAATAGCCCGGCGAGGATACCTCAGTCGAGCGATAACATTGAGGTCTACATCTATGACTTTTCCCGCTCTTTCAATAGAATCGATAGTGTTTCTGTAAAAGAAATTACTTAATAACTCATCAGGTTCTTGACGCATAAAAAGCCTTATAACAAAACACGAAAAAAACAGTCCATGGCCAAATGCCTTTCCACTTCAAAGCCTTTGAAAAAAACAAAGGCTTAACAGCTATCTCTCTACAAAGTTATGTTTTTGTCAATAGTTTTATAGAACCTTTTTTAGGGCCATCAGAAAAGTTTATGGAGGAGCATTCCTCAAGTCCCCTAAAAAAGGCAGAAATATTCCTATAAAACTTTAGAAATCCCTTTTTTTTGCCGAAAAGCTTTATAGACCGAGCAATGAGGTTAAAATATGAATGAAAAAACTAAACTAAAGCAGATATTGGCTACTTTGGCCAAGCCCAAAAGTCAAAAGATCTCCATTGTTCCTCCCGATCCTAAAAGCTCTCAGGCAAAAAAGCCTAATGCTCAAGCCCCTTCCAAAAAAAATACCAAAAAAGAGAACCAACAAAAAGCTTCCTCTTCAAAAAAGGAAGGACAAACTCAAACCAGCCATGAGGATAGGCTCACTGCCCTGCATGCCCGAAAACTTCAGATGCTTTCAAAACAGACCGGCGAACCCGCCTCATCTTCACCCCTGCAAATGCATCTCCTGCAATCAGAAAGCTTACGGATTGCACAGGATAAAATCACAGATTTAGAAACTGAGCTGAACGATTTAAGGCAAAAGCAGGAGTCCTTAATTTCAGCTGGGGAAATTTTGAAGGAAAAAAACAGCTCTTTAAAATCCAAACTGGAAGACTTAAAATACAGCTTGAAAGAGGAAAAAGACAGCTCTAAGGAGGAAAAAGAGGTTCTCCTCTCCACCTTAGAAGAGGCTAAAACTCAGGTCCGTCACCTACAAGCTAAAAAACAGGAGTTAGAGAAAAGGTTATCCAGCAATTTGCAGGGGATCCATGCCAGAGAAAGCTCCTTAGAAAGTCGGGTTGAAATTTTAAAAATGGAAAATTCTGTCCTTCAGAGGGAAAAAGACAAACAAATTATCGATTTAAAAAAGCAAATTCAAAAAATTAAAAGCAATTTGGACGGAGCACACAAAAAAAATCAAGATTTGCAAGTAGAAAACAACAGCTTAAAAGAAAGCTCCCGCCGGGCAGTTTCTGCTTTGAGAGCCGCTATTTACAATTTAGAAGGTGCTAAAAACAGCGAAGAGGAAAGCAGGATGACAGAGATCAGTAAGAAAAAATAACTGCATTAGCGGATGTGCTACTCCACAAAGCTTTCCACTCGTCTTGGAAGTTTTTAACAATGCCTTCCCGTCCAGCTCCATTTTATTAGAGTTTTCATGGACCTTTGGCTATCCTGTTAGGTTTTAAACAAAATGAGGACAAAAAATATTCAGATAAAAACCTCAAAATTCTCTCTTCTGAGATCAGAAAAAGAGTTCTATTCCCTTATTTTAGAAAAATATAAGAGGGAAGGCCCTTTATCTTCATTTTCAAAAACCAATTTAAAACAAGCTCAAAAAATATGGAGAGATTTGTCCTCATCCTTTAATAAAGTTTTTATTTTTGCTTTTGGAGGTGCAGGTCATCCTGCAAAAATCGCTTTGAGCCTTTTCCCTTATAAAAAAGGGAAAGCTTATCTCATAAGTGATATGGATCCTCAAAATTTAAACAATCTGTTGGCTCAAACAAAGGAGGAGTTGAGGAATTGTGGGTTTTTGTTTTTGTCAAAAAGTGGAAGCACTTCAGAGGTGATATTTTACAAATCCTTTTTACAAAACATTTATCATAAGAAAAAACTCTCCTTTAAAAAAAGAATAACAGTTCTTACCCAAGCCCGCAAAAGCCCTCTTTTAAGTTGGATACAAAAACAGGAAGGAAATGTTGTTTTTCTAAAAGACTCTCTTCCTGGGCGATTTTCCTTTTTCACTTTGAGCGGGTTAGTCCAGTTAAGGGCCTTTGGTATAAACTATGCTCATAATGAAGAGATAGAAAATCATTTCCCTAATCGGCAAATCGAATTTTTTATTCATCATTTTGACAAGATCAGGGAGTTGTTTCTAATCCCTTTTGACCCTCGTTTAAACGAGTTGGCACACTATATGGAGCTTTGCTACTCAGAATCCCTTTTTAAACAGGAGACAGAAAAATTAGCTCCTGCTTTAAGGAGCTTAACTTTACCTGATCTAAGGCACGCCATGATAGAAGAACTGATGGCCAAAAAAAATCAAGCTGGAATTTTAGCTTTGGACATAGATAAAAACACTTATCCTCAATGGGAAGGCCCTGTCAAAAAGTTGTTAAACTCTTCAGGAATAAGTTATCTTTATATAAAAATCCCTCATCACAAAAACTCTTTAGCCTTAATCATGCAAAATTTTTACAAAATTATTTTTTGTATGGGAGCTTTGGCAAAAGTAGATATTTATAAGCAATCTTGGGTGGATTTTCTCAAAAATATAAATTCATAAGTTAAGACATTATAAGTTTTTGTAGAATATTCACTAAAAGGTATTTTTTTGTTGACTAAATTTTTAGAAGTTGATATTTTTTCCCTAACATTATTACAAAATAAAGGAGGGTTTTATGAAAAACTTTTTTGTCCTAATCGCTTTTTTAATCAGTCCTGTGGCTTTAATAGAAGTATCAGCCAGTAATCTCATAGCAAATCACTGTTATGAGGAGGCAGAAAATCATAGCTGTAAAAGAATATGTAAAGAAATTTATAGACCCAGTAAAAGCAATATAAAAGACTGTGAGATGCTTACCATTGCTGAGGTATATAGCCTGGACCATTTGCAGGACGAATTAGAATATATTATTTCATCAACTGAATCCGAACTCCATTATAAAAGCCTCTTCGACAATCCTCTTTATAACAAAGAATTAGAGCTTGCCTTTGAGAACTATGTTTATATTTCTCCTGATCCTTTAGCTGATTTGATAAGTGATTATTCTGATAAAGAAAGTTCTGCTTTTCTAAATTGGTTGAGAAGGCATCCAAAAGCTGAAGAGGCTTTTGAACGAGAAGACGATGAGGCTCAACTCTTGAGAGATCTTGTTTATGATTGGTGGTAATGATAGATAAAAAAACAAGAACTTCAAGGAAATAAAAATTTACAAGATTGAAGAATGGGTTTTTGATTTGATAAAAGAGTTAGCTCTGTTTTTTTCTCTATTTCTTTAAGTCCGGTGATGTATTTTTGGGGAACAGCTGATTTTTTTGCTTTTTGTGGCATGAGAAAAGCACAAACATGAATTTGAGATGAAGTTTTAAAAGCTACAGCCTTCCAATAGGCAATAGGGATCTCTTGCAACTTCCCTTGGGCAGATTTCCAACAAGGGGCAAGTTTGTTTCCTTCTTTCCCGTAAATGGGGCCGGTCAAAATTTTCAATTCCTTCCCTTTTCGCACAAAATCTCTTACCCGCTCCTCTAACTTTCTCCAAGGGCCTTGATTGAGATTTCTACTTTGAGGGACAATGTTGCTCAAATACTGTGCTTGATAGATATAGGGAGAAGCTTTAAAAGAACCTAATGGGGCCAAATGCCCCTTATCATAACCAGGCCCTTTTCCATCGCAACGGCTGGACCCTTTATAATTTTTATAAATTAAACCCTGCTTAGGTAATAATAAAGGATCAGCAACATATTTCCTTTCCGCTTTGATTTGCCCCCAAAGCAGAGCTGGCGAAAGATGATAAGCGATCCATGAAGGAAATTTTTTTTCCAAATTAAAAGAAATGATAAAAATATCATGAATTAAAAGAGGGTTGCCTTTAATCCATGGTAAGGGCCAAAACCAATGTTTAGAATGAATGGGAGAGGAGTTGGCTTCTATCTTTTTTCTCTCAGCAAAAGAGTTTTTCCCAAAAAAAGCCAAAAAAGCCAAAAACAAAATCGATTTTTTCATATTTTTAGCAAAAAAGACCTTTAACTTTTAGAAAGTGGAGAAAAACCAAAATTATTGAGCAAAAAGATACATATCCCTTAACTGCCGTTTCTTTTCTTCATGATCCAGCCCATAGCCAAAGATATATCGGTCATCTACAGCCATTCCAAAATAATCGGGATGCAAATCCAATTCCCTTTGGGAAGGCTTGTCAATGAGAGTGACGATTTTAACTGATTTTGGCTGAGCGGCTAAAATTCTTTTTTTTAAAAAAAGAAGTTTTCGGCCCGCATTTAAAATCTCCTTCACAATTAAAACATGGCGATTTTTTATAGGCAGTTGAATGTCTTTGGAAATGCTAAAATCCCCTTTTGAGCTTTCAATAGAGATAAAATCCAAAACTAAGGGGCTTTTTAAGTGGCTCACCAAATCGGAAAAAAAGAATACAGAACCTTTAAGTGGGCAAAGCAAAACCAAAGGCTCTGATTCTGTTTTATAATCATGATCAATTTCTTTAGCTAAGCCCTTAACCAGATTTTGAATGGCCTCTTCTTTTAAAAAAACAATATTTTGTTTCATAATAATTTTTCTCCCCATTTTTGTAGAGTGGATTTTTCCCAACTTTTAGGAATATTCTTTGCCTCTGAGGATTCCGGGTGATTTTTAATGAGAGGATCTGTCCATTTTTTTGGGTCTTCTTTGAGAAAATAAGCCAGCTCAGCCCCAGTGAGAAGAGCCTTTGGCAAAAGAGGACTTTGAGGATAATGCTCAATAAAATATTGGATTCTCCGAAGGCTGGCCTTCAACCAGCCCTGTTTTTTAAAAAAGAGTGCCGTTTTTAACTCTCGCGAAGCTTTTTTGTTTAAAATTTCTTTTTTTTCTTTAAGAGCTTTTTGTTTATAAGGGGAATCAGACGGGGATTGCAAAAGAGTATTGAAGGCTTTGAGGGCCGATTCCGCTATGCTCAGATCCTGATCCACTCGCTGAGGCAGTTGATTTTTTTCCGCCAAGCCTTTACGGTAAAGAGCATAGTCTTTGAGCTTTTGAGGGTAAATATCTAAATGCTTTTGGTAGGTTTTGCCGGCTTGAGAAAACTTTTCTTGCTCAAAGTAAATATCAGCTGTCAGAAGAAGAGCCGGGCTGTTAAGAGAGCTGTAAAAAAAATGTTTCCTCAATGCCCTTAAAAACTCTAAGGCTTTAGGATAATCTCCCTTTTTTTTATAATGAATCGCTTTATCTAAATAAAACTGCGGGTTTTGAGCTGTTTTGAGCTGTTTTGAGTGGTGGGCACAACCGACAAACAAAAATAGCAAAAGCAAGAAAAAGGGCATGTCCTTTATTTATGTAAAGAGTCTGTTTTTTGTCAAGTCTGCTCAATAAAAAAAGCTTTTTAGCGGACTTTTTCACAGGACACTAATGTTGTAGTCACTCGTGAAAAACCTTGTTAAAAAGCTTTGCCCAAAAGCTCCCCAAGCTTTTGGGTTCCCACGAAAGCAGGAATCCAGAAACCTTGCTTTACAGGAAGAACCACCGTTTTCATGAGGGCAGGCCTTTATGGATTCCCACTCAATTCGGGAATGACTGGACTTTTTTGAAAACTTGTGAGAACAATAAGCTTTGCGGGAACAAAAAAGATTCTGGAACCACCGTATATGTTGGAAAAATTTATTACCAATCCTTTAACAGTCAAAAGATGGAGGATTTTTAAATCCAGAAAATCCAGCTGGTTTTCCCTTTGGTTGCTTTTGTTTTTCCTTGTCATCAGTTTAACTGCTGAGTTTTGGTCCAATAGCAAACCTCTTTTCCTATACCATCAGGGAACATTTTATGCTCCTGTGATTAAAAACTATCCTCCAGAAAATTTTGGTTTAAAAGATCAATACATTACAGATTACAAAAAGCTAAAGCTTAATGAAAAGGACTGGGCTTTGTGGCCACTGGTCCCATGGGATCCTTATGAAAGCAACTTGAATGTTAAAAAATTCCCCAGTCCGCCCAGCTCTTTGAATTGGTTGGGGACAGATGACAGGGGCCGGGATGTTTTATCTCGCCTGGTCTATGGCTATCGCTATGGCATTATGTTTGCTTTTTGTATATGGCTTTTCTCTTATATTATCGGGAGCTTATTGGGTGCCCTCATGGGCTATTTTGGAGGGCTTGTGGATATAGTTGGACAACGGTTGGTAGAAGTGATAGAAGCTTTACCTGTCCTCATCGTTCTTATTACTCTCACTACAGTTATCGGAAGAAGTTTTGTTTTCATGGTTTTTGTTTTTTGCCTTTTCAGTTGGGTCAGCATTTCCCTTTACATGCGAGCGGAATTTTTACGACTTAAAAAGAGATCTTTTGTAGAGGCCAGCCGGGCTTTAGGGAGAGGCCAATGGGGAATCATTCTTAAACATATTTTTCCTAATGGTTTAAACCCCATTATCACTTTTTCCCCTTTCACTTTAGCGGGCCTTATAGGTGCTTTAGCTGTTTTAGATTATTTGGGCTTTGGGCTTATGCCCCCCACTCCCAGTTGGGGGGAACTCCTTTCGCAAGCGGAAAAGCATATTACCACAGCTTGGTGGTTGGCCCTTTTTCCCTCTTTAGCTCTTTTTTCTACCCTGTTGGCTTTAACTTTTATAGGAAATGGGCTGAGGGACGCTTTTGACCCCAGAGAGATTTAAATTAAAGAAGTGGTTCGGCTTTCACAGCTCTTACTTTCCAAAGGGAAAACAAATTCTCTAAAAAAAATTCCCAAGTTCTGACATGAATATTTTTTGCATAATCTGAAAGACAAGCCCCAGACACAGCCTTTGGGCAAGAAAAAACATTTAAGCCTAAGCCTAAAACAAGGGCGGTTTGAGAGCCTTGGCTCACCAATTCTAATAAAAGCCCACCAGCTTTTTTCCCTTTTAAAAGAAGATCATTAGGAGCTTTAATAGACAAAGGCAAAAAAGGCCATGTTCTTTTTAAAGATTCCAGCAAATCAAGGGCAAAGGCTGTATCACTTCCTACTGGAATATCCCTTAAATACTTCTCCCATAAGAGGGAAAGCATTAAGTCGCTGTCTTCCCATGATTTGCCCTGTCGCCCTCGTCCTTTAGACTGTTGAGCCACAAGAAAAATTCCTGGAGAGGCAGGACTTTTAAAGGCAGAGGCTTTAGCCCAGTCATTACTGCTTTCGGCTTGCTGACAAAAACAAAACCGATAGTTTTTTTGCTTGAGCCAGTTTTTTGTCCAAAGGAGAATTTTTTTGTCTGCCATTAAGGGCGAATCTTCATTGGTAGTAGAGGGAAAAGGCCATTTAAGGCCATAGGATAAACTGATTTTAAATTGAGATTCCTAAATTCTTCTAATTCTGAAGGCCAAAAAGAACCTTGCAAGCTGATAGATGTTGATCGAGGGGCTTGCTTTAAAATATTCTTTATCTCTTCTGTTGGCATTTTTGAACTACTCAAAACAATTTGCTTGTCCCCTCTTTCTAAAGCTTTCCCGCCCTCTTCAGGGTAAAAGCAAACATTATCTATTGATTTTTTTTGGATACAGGCCCCGGCCCGGAGGATGGCCTTTTCCTCCCAGGGAGAAAAAAAACTATCCGATGAGGCACATGCCATGACGGAAAAGTCAAAGTTTCTCTCAGTAAAACAGGAAACTAAAGTATAAACTCCAGAAAGACGACTCACTATGGATAAAGCTGTTTTCTGCTTTAAAACTTCTCCATAATAAGCCAAAATCGTTTGACCTTTAAAAATACAGCCGGCCTCCTCAGGGTAAATTATGATTTCATCAGGAAGATGACCATTTTTGTTTTTTAAGTAATGCTTTAAAAGATCTCGGCCAAAAAAAAGGCCGTCTTGCTCTGCTTGAATAAAAAAAGCCAGTGGACTTTTTGAAGAATGAGCTGAGAAACTTAAAACCGGCTCCAAATTCAATCTCCAATGATTTTTTTAATCTCCTGCTCCACAACTTCTTTAAGCAAAATAGGGAGATTTTTCCGGACATATTGAATGATCTCTTTCTCCACTAAGGCTTTAAATTTTTCTCCTTCTTTAAATTCATTTAAAGGCTGGCGGAGGAGATCCACTACCTTATCCCCCTGAAGAATATTTGTCACAGTCTTTTTGGCATATTCACTCAATACCCCTTCCATAAGCTCTTGAAACTCCAAACTGTCTTTATACTTGTTTAAAACTCGCAAAATGTCTTTTTCGCTCAACTTCCAGTTTTTTATATCTTGTGCTCTTTTAAGATCAGATTCGGATTTAATGGCCATCGGGGCTAAATCGTTTTGGGTGTTCTCATCTATGTTAATGTTTTCTTTATCTATTTTTTTGCCAGAGAGATTTTTTTTGTTGGCCAAATCCACACTCTCTCGCGGGGAGGAGCGATGGATAGAAAAAGCTTTATTGGCTATTGGGCTTAGAACATCTGTTGTTTTTTTAACCGGTTGTTCAGGAGCAATGGCTGATGAGGTATGGCTAAGCCTCTCTTTAGCCGGTGTCGGCTTTGTCGAAACTTCAGGAAAAGGCTTTTGCATGTCTTTTTTGTCCTGTTCCCCTGCCACTGGTTTTCCTTTCAAATGAGAGGATGAAGGGGCCTCTTGAGTTGGGGCCGATTCTTTTTTTACTGAACTTTTAGGGAATTTTAAGAAAGGATGAATTTTGGAGTCCTTAGCTTGAGGCACAAGTTTTGTGAAAACATCCCTCACTGCTTTAGGGTCTAAAGGCTTTTTGATTTTATGAGGCAGGTTTAAAGCCGTGGAAGAGATCTGCACTTCGTCCTCAGAGCGGTAAAGCAAAACCATAGGAGTTGGTTGAACTTCATTTATTGCAGAAGAAACAGCCTCTTCCCCTCCTCCAACATCCCAATCCATAAAAATAATATCTGGATTTTTGTCTGAAAAATGGTTTTTAATATCCCTTAGCTGATCAAAACGCAAAACATCAGCTGAAAAATAATAAAGACAGTGTGAGAGCATTTTTTTGATGATCTCACTTTTATCAACTAAAGCGACATGAAAGCTCATCTTTCCTCCATTTGTGGAATTAAGAGCTTAAAAACAATCTCAAGATCAAACTATGACTCATTTTAGCGGAATGTTCAAGCTGAACTAAAAAAATCATTCTTTTGCTCGTGCCCACCACCTTTGAGCCTTCCTTCAAGCCTGTTAAGAAAAGGCAATATTGACATTTTGAAAAAAATCCAGTAAATTCTTAGAAAATTTTTTGAGGGGAATTATGGCTCTGTTAAATGTTTTGAGGTTTCCCGACCCCCGCCTGAGGCATAAAGGTCAGGTAGTTAAAAAAATCACTCCAGAGTTGAAACAACTGGCTCAAGATATGTTAGAAACTATGTCAAAGCAAAATGGCGTGGGCTTGGCCGCCATTCAAGTGGCTCGTCCTGTTCGGCTTTTAGTGGCGGATACAAGGCCAGAGCTTTTAAACAACCAAGAAGTTGATCCCCCCCCTCGTTATTCTACAGATTCTTTAAGCCAAAAGCTGGTGGCTCAAATCCCACAACCTTTGATTTTGTTTAATCCGGAAATAGTCAAAAAAGAGGGAAAAGTTGTTTTTAGCGAAGGTTGCTTGAGTTTCCCCTCTTATTTTGCTGAAGTCAGTAGAGCAGAAATTGTAGAAGTTCGTGCATGGAACGAAAAGGAAGAAGATATTTTTATTCGAACTGATGGGCTTTTATCTATATGCTTGCAACATGAGATAGATCATTTAAATGGCCGGCTTTTTATCGATCACTTGAGCTTTATAAAAGCTCAAAAGTTGAAAGAAGAAATTAAAAAAAATGGCTACCCGGAAGAACAGCCAGCAGGCCCGCCTTTGTGAAAAACTTTTCCTTTATTTTTGTGGGGACCTCAGAGCCAGCCTTAAACTGCCTTCAGCTTTTGATGAAATGCCCGGCTTTTAGCCTTAAAGGTCTGCTCACTCGGCCCGATAGTTTAAGAGGTCGCGGGCTAAAAAAACAAAGCTCTTTAATTAAGGCTTTCGCTCAAAAACAGGCTTTTCCAGTATGGACTGTGGAAAAAACAGATAAGCCCCATTTTCTAAATGAAATTAGGCAAAAGAAATGTGACTTTTCCTTTGTTTGTTCTTATGGGCAAATACTCCCTTTAGCTTATCTTCAGATTTTTCCTAAGGGGGGGATCAATTTGCATTTTAGCCTTCTGCCTCGATGGCGTGGGGCGGCTCCAGTGGAAAGAGCCTTAATGGCAGGAGATCAAAAAACGGGAGTATCTTTACAAATAATGACAGAAGGTTTAGACACAGGGGATCTTATTGGCCAAAGAAGTTTTGTGATTGAGGAGAGTGATCATGCCGGAAATGTTTTTGAAAAGGCCCTAAAAGAGGCCCGTTTTTTATTGCAATCCGAACTGATAAAATACCTTAAAGGAGAGCTTAAGGCCTTTCCGCAAGATCACTCAAAAAGAACAGTGGCTAAAAAAATCAAGAAAGAGGAAGGGGAAATCCTGTGGGAAGAGGAATCCCTTAGTCTTCATAATAAAATCAGAGCTTTGTTTTTAGGGCCTCAGGCCTTTTCTTTTTGGAGAGGCTGGCGACTCAAAATTTATAAAAGCCAGGCTCTCTTCACAAATTTTCCGGGTTTTTCGCCCGGAGAGGTCTGCCTTGTTAAAAAAGATGCCCTTTTTATAGCTTGTGGGAAGGGGGCTTTAAGCCTTATAGAACTGCAAAGGGAGGGGAAAAACAAACAAAACATTAAAGAGTTTTTAAAAGGTTGCCCCATTAAATTAAGAGATCTTTTGGGAAAAGAAAATAAAAAAGCAGTCCGCCGGAGGATAAGGTAAATCATGGCTTTTTTAGTAGCTCCCAGTTTGCTGTCCAGTGACTTCTCTCAGTGGAGAGAGGAGGCTAAGGCTTTAGAAAAGGCCGGAGCGGACTGGATCCATTGGGACATTATGGATGCTCATTTTGTTCCTAACCTGAGCTTTGGCCCTAAAGCTCTTCAGGACTTAAGGCCATATAGCCGGTTGCCCTTTGACGCTCACCTTATGGTATCTCATCCGGAGAATTTAATAGAGCCTTTAGCCCAGGCGGGAGCGGATCATATCAGTTTTCATTTAGAGGTTAGTCAAAAACCTCAAAAAATCCTTCGTGCTATTCAAAAGCAAAATATTAAAGCCGGGTTGGCTATTCGGCCAGAGACGCCAGCTCAAAGTCTTTTTCCCTTTTTGAAAGATTTGGATTTGATTTTAATTATGACAGTAGAACCGGGAGCCAGTGGGCAAACTTTTTTAAAGGAACAGGCAAAAAAAGCGGATATTCTCAGAGAAAAAATCCATTCCCTTCCCTCTCCCCCTCTACTTGTGGCGGATGGAGGTATTCGTCCTGAAATCAGCCCCTATCTTCAGAATGTGGATGTATTGGTCTCTGGAAATTACATTTTCCAAGGCAAAAATTACTCCTCTCGCATCAATAGTCTCAAAAACAGCGGTTCTTGAAAGCGGTATTGGTCTTGTTTTTTGAGCTAAAACCGCTCAAAGGAAGAGGAAGGCTTTGCTTTATCTGCCCTTTTAAAGCTTAAAATCCCGCATTCCTGCAATTTTTTTAAAGATTCCTATCTAAAATCCCGTTTTATATAGTAGATTATGTTTTTTCGTCGTTCTGTTCAAATTTTTTTGGTTTTGGCCCTGGCCGGCTTAATTTACGCTATAGGTATGCCGGGGTGTTCTCCCACTGGCTTTGTGGGAGTTAGCGATTATACGGGCTGTGCTTTTATGCCAGAGGGTTCGGAATGCAATGAGGAACGGCTTGATGTTAGTGATTACATTGATCCCACCGGTGAAGGGGGCAGTGACCGGACCAGAGGAAGAGATCGAGCGGATGGAAGAGCAGATGGCGAATCTGACAGAGGCGATAGGGATGGGTATTCTGGCCAAGATGGCGATTATCCAGAAGGGGCAGGAGAAGACGGGTATTATGATTCGGAAAGAGGAGAGGGAGAGTATTATGAAGAAGATCGCCCTTCCCAACCCGCAACTGAGAGAATTAAAATATCCTATAATTTGGCCTTAGGCAATGTGGAGATACTTTTTGTAATTGATAACTCCAGTTCTATGGCTAAAGAGCATCGGAGTTTAGCTAAGCAATTCAGAAATTTTTTGAATCGGATCAAAAACATAAAATACCGTATTGCTGTCATTACGACAGATATTAGCTCTTCTCCTGAAAATCCAGTCAGAAATGCTTCTTATCAAGATGGTCGATTCATCCCTATTGGAGGAAAACTTTTTTTGGAAAATGAAAATTTAGGCGGAAAGCCCTCTCAAAAAATAGTGGAAGATTTTAAAAGTGCTATTGTTCGTCCAGAAACTCAACAGTGCGATACAAGTAATTTCCCTCAAAGAAGGGCCAGCGGAAACCGGTTTGACCAACTTTATGAAGGGAGTAGCACTTCCCCAACTCCTCAAGCTTGCCCCAGCCATGATGAAAGAGGGATTTACGCTTTAAATAGGGCGATTAACAATCCTCAACATCAAAGTTTTTTCGATCCTTTAGATCATTTAATGATCATTATTTTGAGTGATGAAGATAATAGAAGTTCTAAAGAATATATCCAACAACCTGGTAATGAAATTTATGCTTATGAAAACGAAGATTATCCAGAAGTCCTTGCCCAAAATTTTTATAATCATTTCGGACCTTTAAAAAGTTTTAGTGTTCACTCCATCATTATTCCTCCGGGGGACAGCTCTTGCTTGAACGAGCAAAACCGAGACAGCCATGGAGGTTTTGGAACAGGAAGAGGTTATTATGGGGAGGAATACGCCCGCTTATCGCAAGCCCGCCGGCGGGATCAAGAGATTACAAAATACGGCAACTTGATTAAAGGATCTGTTATTTCTATATGTGATAGAAATTATGGTTCTCAAATGCAAAGGGTGGATTTGTCCACACAGAAAATTCGTGTCCCGCTTTCTTGTGAAGACCCTCGAAGTGTAAAATTATTTGCCAATAATCGAAAGATCCGTTTCCAACAAAAAATTGAAGGGCGAACTTTAATTATGGAACCAAGAGAGCTTCGCTTAGATGCTCGTCTTAAAGTGGAAATTGTGTGTGAAGTTCCTGTTGAGAGCACAGAGGCAGGGACTACTGGAACTTTTTGAGAAGAACAAGCCTTTTATTTTATATCGATTTTTTTGAAAAATTCTTACTTTCTTGGCTCTGTTTGACCGGAAACTTCAACTGTGATCAGTGCAGGACAACTTACTTCTGGCATTTTTTTGAATCGCATGTCACATAAACTTCTAAAATTTGATTTTGCATTTTATAATTTTTCTCAGAGACAATTTTTTTTAAAGTCCTCTCAATCGATCTGTTTTTAAACTCAACAATTTTGCCACACCGGACACAAGCTATGTGATAGTGAAACTGATTGGATTTGAGCTCATAACAAGAAGAGCCGGTTCCCATAGATATTTCTGAAATCATTTGAGATTTGGCCAGCTTTTTTAAAAAACGATAGACTGTGGCAAAGCCAATGGAAGAAAGCCCTGTTTTTTTGACTTCATCTAAAATGTCTTGAGCGGTTTTGTGATAGCGGGGGCCTGAGTTTAAAACTCTTAAAATCGCCATTCTTTGAGTTGTTATTTTTAAGCCACATTTTTGTAAAATGTTTTTAAATTCCTCCTCACCCAGGGGCTTTCTGGGTTCAATTAAAATGTCTTGATCTTGTCCAAAAGGAAGGTCCGGTGTTGATAGGTGATGTTTTCTCATTTTTCCAAATTTTTAAAAAAATTTAGAAGAAAGTCAATAAAAATAATAATCATTTTCATTTGTTTCTCTATAATATAATAAAGAGGTTTTTTTATAAGTGATAAGGCTTTGGCCGGGTTTTTTCCCTGTTAACTATTTTTATCGTTTATAATAGCCTCGTAATGAAAACTCGACTCCGAAAAGACAAAGACATTTACTTCATTGATGTAGAGGGGAATTTAGACCTCAAAGGGGTTGATAGTTTAAAATCTTTTTGCTTCAGCAAATCTTTTCAGAAAAAAAAGATTGTTTTTAACCTCAAATCGCTATCTTTTGTTGGTTCTAAAGGAGTAGGAGTTTTTTCAGAAACTTTGGATTTTATAAATAAAGATAGTGATTTAAAAATCTGTTGTGCCAGCTCAGAGTTTGAAAAATATTTTCAAAATGAAGGTTTGCACTCGGCCCTTTTCCGTAGTGAGGAGGAGGCTGTTTCGTCTTTTTCAGCTACTCAAAATAAATGTTTGCCAGAACATGATTGAAGGCTGGTGATTCCTCATTGGCCTCTGGCTTTTTTGAGACTGTATTTGAGTTTGCCCCTTCCGACTGAGCTTGATCCTTAGTGAGATGTTTTGTTTTTTTGTTTTGATTTAAAGAACAACTTAAAGCTTTGTTGAGATTTTGCAAAGCACGAATCTGTTGATCTTTAGCTTCATTTTGTTTTTGCCCCTCTTGCCAAAGGCTTTTCAGGCTTTCCATTTGATCTTTCCATTTTTTACTGTTTTTTAAATAATGCTCCTGTTTCCTTTTGATCTCTTCTAAAGATTTTTCCAAAACAAATTTTGTTGTTTTTAATTTATGATTTTCCTCCTGCAAGCCTGCCTCTCTTTTTTCTATCTCTTGAAATTCCCTCATCTTTATACTTTTAAAAACTTCATGTCGCTTTTTTTCACTACAGAGGTCATTTTCCATCTCTATCTGAATATGCTCCAATCGTTTTTTCCAACTGGCCTCTATCCGATCTATCCGCTTTTCATAATCTGATTTTAAATCTTCTAATCCTTTTTTGTTCTGCTCCTCCATTCGCATTAAACTTTTATCCCTATCCCATTGGATATTTTTAAGTTTTTCTTGAAGGAGTTTTTTCTCTTTAAAAACAAGGCTTTCCGATTGAGACTTAAAAAGTTGAATTTGGCCTTCTAATTCTGCCTCCCGATCTTGACTGGCTTTTAATTTGCCTTGGAGAGAGTTGATATATTGCCTTTTTTCTTTTTTTAATTGATTTTCTGATTCTTCTTTTTGCTTTTGGATATAAAGTATTTTTTGTTCTAAAGATTGTGCATAACAAGCCTTTTCCTCTATCTGTTTTTGCCAGTCCTTTTGATTTTTATATAGGTTGGCATACTTTTTTTGGAAGGATAACATGGCTTGGTCAAAACCCGATTTGCCAACAACAAGAGCTTTTTTTAAATTTTCGCACTTTAGTTTTAAAGTGGCTTTTTCTTTAATAAAAAGATCTAACTGAGTAGAAAAACCAGATTTTAATTTTTCTTTTTGCTTTTTCAGCTCAAGGATCTGAGCTTTACAATTTAAAAGTTCTTGCTGGTTTTTTTCAAAATGCTGAATTTTATTTTCTGTCTCTTTAATTTTTTTGATAGATTGGGCAAGCCATTGCTCTCTTTTTTTTAGTTTCTCCGCCTTTTGAGCCATCCAGTGCTTTTTCCCATTTAAACTTTGGAGCTTTTTTTTGGCTGAACTCCACTTTTTTTCTAAAATAGTCTGGTTTTGAGCTTGTTTTACTAAAACTTTTTTTAGTTTTTCCGTTTCCTGTTTTAACCGGTCGCTTTCCCGTAAAGCGGTTTGGCAGATTTGGCTCCGGTGCTCCAGCTCTTTTTCTAAACCTTTAATAGCTCTGCTTTGATTTATTGTCTTTAAATTAGAGATTTTGGAAGTTTTTTTCCTCTCCTCTGTTAAGCTTTGGTTTAGTTTTTGAACTTCTGCCCTTAAAGCCTGTTTATTTTTTTCGCTCTCCGATAGCCTCGCTTTTTGCTCCTCCAGCCTTTCCATTTTTATTTTTTGAGATAAATTTTGCAGGTTTTTAATTTGTGTTTTATAAACTTGCTCCTTTTTTTCCAACAGATGGATTTGTTTGTCTTTCTGGGTAAGAGTGGCTTTTTGCTTACTCTCTGTTTCCTGAATTTTTAACTCTTTGGCTTTTTTTAGCTCTTCTTTTAGTTTTTTTGATTGATAGTTAAATTCGCGATGTTGCCGGGCAAATAAAGAGATCTGCTCCTTCAAACCTAAAAATTTATTAGTTAAAACTGTGTTTTTATCTCCTAAATGAGAAGTTTTGCGACTGAGGGTAGAGAGCTGAGCACAAAGCCGGGTGTTTTCCTTCCCTGTTTTTGAGAGGCGATTTAAAAGATGTGTGTTTTTTTTATATAAAAGCTCCAGCTCTTCTGAGTTGATGATGTCATAAATGGTTTTCCCTTGGCCTAAAGGCTCAGGAGAGCTATCTTGAGAGGGATTATCAATAGTTTTTTTATCTTTTGCTGTATCCATCATAAATGTAATTTTAAATTATTCCCTTATGAAATTATAACATAAAAATCCCAACAGTGAAGGGCTGAGGTGTTTTTCCCCGGACAAGCTGGATTTTTATGCCATCTGTTAAATACAAACTTTTCACGGGCTGTTAAACCATATATTTGCAGTATTTTTCCTATTTGTCAAAAAACAAAGCCGACTTTGCTTTTTTATGCTTTGTATAAATAAGACTATAGTCTTAGCTTTCTTATTAGGCAAGGTTTTTCTTGAGGGAATAATATAGCCCTCCTAAAAAAATAGAACAAAATAAACTGGACATAATGCCTAAACCTCGCTGGTTTTTTGCTTTAATAAATCTCTTTTTTCCGTTAAATTAGTCAGTAATGTTTTACAAGTTGTTTGGGCTGTGCTTGCTTTTTCTCTCACCTTCAGCTTTGGCTAAATATCAGGTTTGCTCCATCACTATCAACTCATCAGATGAAATAGAGGCTTTTAAGAAGTTTCTGCCCGATAGCGATTTTGATTTTATAGAGCTTTTGCCCTCTCATATCAACAAGGCTCAGGACCATAGCTCTCATTGGTTTGACTCGGCTTGTAAAAGAGACATTTCTTGTGATATTTTAGTCGTATCTGGCCATTTTGGTGGCATCTTTTTTGGAAAGTCCGGCTACAGCTTACCTACAGAACTTTTAGAGGAAAAGGCCTGCCAAAACTCCTGCAAAGGCATTTTATCCTCTGTCAAAGAGATTTTTTTGTTTGGATGCAACACTTTGGCCAGTAAAGCCAAAGACCGCCGGACCTATACAGAGTATTTGCAAGTTCTATTAGATGATGGAATGGCCAGAGAGGAGGCAGAAAGGGTAGTGGCTTACCGCTACTCCCCCTTGGGAACCCCCTTTCATGATAGAATGAATTTTGTTTTTTCCGGGTCAGAAACTATTTACGGCTTTGATGAGTTAAGCCCCTTAGGGCCTGATATAAAAAACCCTTTGGAAAAATATTTTCAAGCTATCAATAGAAAATTTGGAGGCTATGCTAATTATTTAAAAACAGAGAAATACAAAAGGCTAGAAAATAAAGAGCTGTTTCATGAACTGCCCCCCTCTATTTTCAGCCTCAATCAGTCCCGTATATCTTTATCTAATGAGAAGATTGAAGAACAAGAGTTTTTTAATAATAAGTGCCTCCTTTATAATGATGAACAGGATTTTGATAAAAGAGCAAAGGCTTTCAAAGATCTGTTTCAATCGGGAAAGTCCGGGCGAGCTTTTTTTGCTATTGAGAGGTTTCTCAATCGCAACAAAAAAGAGATGATAGAGGGGCAGGGGCGAAAGATATTTCGATCCATTAGGGCCAGCTCTACCTTTTCCTCTCAATTTCTCTCTTATTATGAGCATTTGAATTTTTTGCCTTATATTCGTTTGGTTTATTTGAATGTGCTGGAAATGTTGAGATGGATAAATCCTTTTGATTTGCATATTTTGAGAAGGGAGAACCTTATAGATCTGATTAAAAATCCAGGGCTGGAGGCTTATATCTCTGTCCTCCTTTTATTAAAAGAAAATCAAATTGAGGCGGGGCAATTTTATATTTCCAAACAAGATCTCCCGGTAAAATATGTTCAAAATTTATGGGGACTTTTGATTTTTGAAAAATTAAAAGTGATAGGCTCAGAATGGCAAGAAGATATACTCAAATACTGTGAAGACAAACTTCAAAAAAAACCTGTGATCTGCCATCAGGCCTTAAATACTTTAGCCCATTTAGAACCTCTCCCAGAAATAGCAAAAAAAAGCTCTGAATTTTTAAGTTCTTCAGACGATAGCTTGGTTTATTATGCTGTTCGCCTGATAGGGCAAAGCGAGCTTGAGGATTATGAAACTCACCGAAAAGTGGCCGACCTCTTGATAAGTAATGATCCGCTACTATCAAAAGAAGCTTTAGAGGCTTTAGCATTTTTAAAAAGCCCTTATGAGGATATTCAAGAGGATATAGCCAAGCTCTTGCCCCAAGCGGATGAGGCTTTAATAGAAGATATTTTTTGGAGTTTTAGCCAGATGGATATAAAAAGTCCTACAGCTCAGGAAAAGATCATTCAATATATTATTCAAAACCCTATTCCTCAAGCCCTTAGAGGAAAAGTTATTCTGGCTTTCCAAAACACATCCCAATTTTATGATTTCAGTTTGTCTTTTTTTTACCAACTTTTGGAATCAAAAGAGGATGAAGACTTGCTTTTAGCGACTTTAGAAATGCTATCTAAAAACAAAAAAATGAGGGATTTAGGTATCCATCATCGATTTTTGCTTTTTCAGCAAGAACCTTCTGCAAGACTTAAAAAAGAAGTTTTAAAAAAGTTAGAGGCTTTAATATGGCTTCACCCGGAAATTCAGATTCTTTTTTTAGATTACATTAGAGATCCCGATCCTCAAGTTCGCAGGCTGGTTCTCAATATTTTAAAAAACATTGAGAACCTTCAATCATCTGCTTTGGACTATATTGAGACTCTATATAATGAGGGTTTTTTAGAGTTAAAGGAGCTTTTGCCTGATACTTAATTTTTTTTTACATGGAGGAAGGGAGAGGGGAGTTTTTTCCCTAATTTTTTCTCCAGCCAAAGAGCGGTCTTAATCAAATTTTTAATAGTGGGATCCTTGGGATCTTTTAGAAGATAAATAATAGCCTCTGTGGGGGCATTTCCCGAAGGGGTTTTAGAGTAAGGGCATCCGCCCAATCCTCCCGCACTCCCGTCAAAACTACGAACCCCCATCTGATAGGCCATTAAAATATTGGCCAAAGCCATGCCATGGACATCATGAAAATGCCCGGCTATTTTGTTTTTAGGAATAAAGCGGAAAAGCTTTTCCAGAAGAGTTTGAACCTCCCAAGCTCTGGCCCGGCCAGTGGTGTCGCTAATGGAGATTTCATAAACAGAGAGATCTTCTATTTTTTTAACCCATTCCAAAACAGAGGCGATGGGGACTTTTCCCTCATAAGGGCAGTCAAAACAAACGCTCAAATAGGCTCGGATTTTTAAGTTTTCTTTTAAAGCCTCCCGGCAAACTTCTTTATAGATGAGATAGCTTTCTTCCATAGAGCGATTGAGGTTTTTTTTGGAGAAAGAATCTGTGGCGGACAGGAAAACAGAGATCTCCCGGAGGCCAGAGTTGAGAGCTTTCTTTAAGCCCTTAAGATTAGGAACTAAGGCCGAAAACTTGATTTTTTTAGGGATTTGCCCCTGCCTTTGAGCTTTTAAAACTTTTTGGCTTAGCTCCAAAGTGTCTTGCATTTGAGGAATCCACTGAGGAGAAACAAAAGAGCCTATCTCTATCCGGTGGAGGCCAGAGTGGGAAAGCTTTTGGATAAAATCATATTTGCACTTTAAAGGAAGAATTTTTTCATTTTGAAGGCCATCTCTGGGGCCCACTTCTAAAATGCTCACAGGTTCTCTCATGTTTTCCCCTTGAATTTATAAGCTGTTTTTATGTCCGGGAGAGGTTTCACAAAAATTTCCCCGACTTTTGTTGAGTATAGACACTTTATGAAAATAACTCAATGCCAAAAAAAGGTTGTAGAAAGCACAAAACCTTGGGCCGGAAGATTTTTTTAAAATTTGAGACCAACTTTGCCGAAAATAAAAACATGAGGTTCTTTTTTGCTTTTTGTTTGCTTTTGCCGGCCTGCATGGTCCAGCCTCAGGAGGGTCAGCTTATTGTTCGGGCTTCTACAGGAGCGGTTTCTGGCTCTTCCCGCCGGGAGCGAGATAGTGGATCTTATCGTAGCCGGGGAAGTTCTTCCCGCCGGAGTTCAAGCTCCTCGTCTTCTCGTTCGGGATTTTCTTTTTTGAGCACAAACCCCAATCTATCAGTGGAAGATTATTTAGATACTGCTGTTTATATCTATAAATTGGTGGGGGTATGCGATTCTGCCTCTTCTGAAACCACCCATAAAAATTGTGTATTAGGAGATCCAGATGTTGAAACGGATTTGGGTTGTCTTGATCCGGACACTTACAACACAGTGACCGCCGTCAACGCTTGTATAGATACTTGCGACACCGCTAATACTTGTATAACAACGGGATATCATGGAAGCGGAGTTTTCCAAACCTCCTCCAGTGTTTTAACCAATCACCATGTGATTAGAGAGGTCATTGGTGCTTATACGGTAGCTGGGAAACACAGGTATAATATGTTGACCATTGCGGAAAATCACTCTGGGAATCGGGAGGTATTGAGTTCAGTGGCTTGGTATGATGATGAAGATGATATTGCCCTTGGGGTATTGGTTAGAGCTTTGCCCAATACAAAGGTGCCTGACCATGGAAGTTTGGATTCCCTTAAGCTCTTAGATGAGCTTTGGACCATAGGTAGCCCCAATGGAATAAAATGGACAAGCTCTAAAGGGCATTTAACCAACAAAAACCCCAGCAGACCATTAGAATATGATGGTTATCGCTGTAATGCATGCATCACTTTTGATATTCCTATTGGTGGCGGAAACAGCGGTGGCCCTGTTTTCAATAACCAAGGAGAGTTGGTGGGCTTAGTGGCCTTTAGCAGTATCACACATAATAATCTTAACGGAGGCCCTCATATTGATAGGATAAAACATCTTTTGTCTCAAAACGGTTCAGGAGATCTGTCGGCCACATCTCGTAGGGCCCGAGGGGTCACTTCATCCCTTTCCCGCCGGGAACGGGACGAGCGGGGGCTAAAATGGTCAAAAAATTGGTTTTGGAGTTAGTAAATGATTAAAATGAAGTTTTTTATCTTGTTTATTTGTGTTTTTTTTTCGCCTTTTCTTTTTAGTGACCAAGAGGAGAGCTGTCGCCAATTGGATTTAGAAAGAAAAGTGGCCTTAGTGATGGCTTTAGTCAAAGCGGAAGAAGTCCAAAAAGCAAAAGCACAGGCCCTAAAGGCGGATGAACATTTAGAAGAATTGGGCCAACAATATCAAAACCAATGCCTCACTGATTCTCAAAATCATTTAACGACTCCCGAATCATAGTCACATCCCGTGCTGTTTGGTTTCCTTTTTGGTTTTTTCTTCGGCTTTGTTGTGAGCTTTCACAAGAATCTACCTCTATCCGGCGACAATTTGAGATGCTCACTCCCTCAAGGTTTTTTGTGCAATTATCATAAGCATTACGAATAGCATCGGGATCCCCATATCCAAAGCCATTAACCAGAAATGTTGATGATTCTGTTCCTTCTGAGGCTCTAAAGTGACAATCACATTTTATTATATATTTCTGGGTGGCCAAAGCCTCTTGAGTGCCCATAGCACAAGTTATTAAAAAAATCAAAAAAGCCACTTTCATAATAATTGAACCCTTTCTTATTTAAAATCTCCTGATTTTTAAGCTGTTTTTTTGAAAAAAGCAAGAAAAAGGCATTCCCTGACTTTAAAAATGTCTCAAAAAGTTTATAAAAAGCCCCTTTTTATGAGCTTTTTTGGCGAAAATCCAAAAAATTTTTATTAAAATCATTAAAAAGCTTGACTTCTTTTTGTAAAATCCGCTTATTTTACTCTACAAATAAATAAGGAGGAAGAAAATGATGTCAGTAAGACCATTACAAGACAGGATTATAGTTAAAAGACTCCAGCAGGAGAACAAAACCACTGGTGGGATCATTATCCCTGACACCGCTAAGGAAAAGCCTCTTAAAGGGGAAGTTGTGGCTATCGGGAAAGGTCGCGTAAACGACGAAGGCAAAGTTCTACCTTTAGATGTTAAAAAAGGGGATAAAGTCCTTTTTGGTAAATATGCGGGAACCGAGTTTCAGTTAGACGGAGATGAATATCTGATGATGAGGGAAGAGGATATTTACGGAGTTTTAAACTAAAAAATTCATCAGGTGGCTTTTTAGGGTCGCCATTAACTTACATATAATAAGGAGGTAAGGATGAGCAAAGAATTGCGTTTTAGCTCAGAAGCCAGAAACTCCATTGCCAGAGGAGTTAACATTCTGGCTGATGCTGTAAAAACCACTCTTGGGCCTAAGGGTCGGAATGTGGCGATTGAAAAATCTTTTGGTTCGCCAGTCATCACAAAAGACGGGGTGACTGTGGCTAAAGAGATTGAGTTGAAAAACAAATTTGAAAACATGGGTGCTCAAATGGTTAAGGAAGTGGCCAGCAAAACCAACGATGAAGCTGGGGACGGCACAACTTCTGCTACTATTTTGGCTCAAGCCCTTTACAATGAGGGGCTAAAATACATTAGTGCCCATCACAACCCCACTCAAATTAAAAGAGGGATTGATAAAGCGGTAGAAAAGGTGATCTCAGAGTTAAAGACCTTTTCTCAACCCGTGAAAGGGAAAAAGGAGATCACTCAAGTGGGCACAATTTCTGCCAATAATGATAAAGAGATTGGCGAGATCATTGCCGAAGCTATGGACAAAGTGGGGAAAGAGGGTGTTATCACCATTGAGGAGAGCAAAACCTCCATGACAGAGTTAGATGTTGTGGAAGGCATGCAGTTTGATAGAGGTTATCTATCCCCTTATTTTGTGACAAATGCAGAGAGGATGGAGACCGTTTTAGAAGACTGCTACATTTTGATTCATGACAAAAAAGTCAGCTCCATGAAAAACATTGTGAAACTGTTGGAAAGTGTGGTTCAGGCAGGAAAACCCTTTTTGATTATTGCAGAAGATGTGGAAGGGGAGGCTTTAGCCACTTTGGTTGTCAATAAACTCAGAGGCACTTTGCAGGTGGCGGCAGTTAAAGCTCCCGGCTTTGGCGATCGCCGGAAGGCTATGTTAGAAGACATTGCCATTTTAACTAAAGGCCAATTAGTGAGTGAAGAGCGTGGCGATAAATTAGAAGACGCGAGCCTTAAAGTTTTAGGCCGAGCCAAACGGGTAGTGATTGACAAAGACAACACTACAATTGTTGACGGGGCTGGGGACAAAACGGCTATTTCTGCCAGAGTTCAGCAAATTCGGGCACAAATTGAGGAATCCACCTCCGATTACGATAAAGAAAAGCTCCAAGAGCGATTGGCTAAACTTTCCGGTGGGGTGGCTGTAATTCATGTGGGTGCTCCCTCTGAAGTGGAAATGAAAGAGAAGAAAGCCCGTGTGGAAGACGCTCTTAACTCTACACGAGCGGCTGTGGAGGAAGGGGTTGTTCCCGGAGGCGGAGTGGCACTTTTAAGGGCCGCACAAACTTTAGATTCTCTTAAAGTGAGTGAAGAGGAGCGGTTTGGGGTGAACATTGTTAAAAAAGCTTGTGAGATCCCGATCCGTCAGATTGCCGTTAATGCGGGAGTGGACGGAGCGATTGTTTTGGATCGCACCCTCCAATCAAAAGACACAATGAATTTTGGTTTTAATGCCTGGACTGGTAAATACGAAGACCTCTTCCAAGCGGGGGTGATTGACCCTAAAAAAGTGGTTCGTTGTGCTTTGGAATATGCCAGTTCTGTAGCCTCTTTAATGCTTACCACTGAGGCTATGGTTGCTGATGAGCCGAAAAAAGAGGATCCTCCAATGCCAGCTGGTGGCGGAATGCCCGGCGGAGGCATGGGTGGCGGAATGCCTATGATGTAAAAAACTTCTTTTGTTTAACCTGAAAAGCCCAAGCTTTCTTAAGTTTGGGCTTTTTTTAGCCAGCCCGACTAAAGCCGATTCGGAATTGACAAAAGCCGTTAAAGCTTGAGGCTCAGCCTCCCCCAGTTTATATTTCTACTTAAGGGAGGAAAACATGGCTTTTTGCGTAGCAAAACAAGAAAAAACCACTCCCCAAAAAACTTTCAAAAATCCCAATCCTGTATTAAACAATATTGTATTAGGAGACTGCGTAGAAGTAATTAAAAACTCCCCTCTCAGCTGAACTTTGATGTGATTATTGCCGATCCCCCTTATAATATAGGGAAAGATTTTGGGAATAACAAAGATCGCCGGGATTTAAAGGATTATGTGGATTGGTCTGTTTGTTGGATAAAACTTTGCCTCTCCCGTCTAAAAAATGGAGCTTTGCTCTATGTTTATGGCTTTCCGGAAATACTGTCTCATATATCTGTCCAATTCCCTTTGAAAAATCAAAAATGGTTAGTCTGGCATTACACTAACAAAACTGTTCCCTCTCTTAAATTTTGGCAAACCAGCCATGAAAGTGTCATGAACCTATGCTTTTGGAGTGGGAAAAGACCTCAGTTGGAAATAGATCAAATCAGAGAACCTTATACTTCGGCTTATCAAAAGTGCATTGGTAAAAAGAGAAAGGGGACTCCCAGCCGATTTGGCCAAAAAGAGACTATTTATAATGGCCATAAAAACGGGGCTTTGCCAAGAGATGTTTTAAAAATCTCAGCCCTTGCTGGTGGGAAAGGTTTGGTGGAAAGGAGCCCTTTAAGACATCCCACACAAAAGCCCTTAGAGCTTTCGGCCCGGCTTTTAAAATCTAAAATCAATGGGAGCGGGGGGATGGCACTCATTCCTTTTGCGGGCTCGGGTTCAGAATGTGCTATGGCCAAAAGTTTAGGCATTGATTTTTTAGGGATAGAGATCAATCCAGATTATGTTCAAGCAGGAAAAAAATGGCTTTCCCATATCGATTAAGCCCAAGAATGCTACAAAGTTTAAGTGCCATGAACAAAATTATTAGCCAAAGAATGTTTGAAAAAATTGGCATGAAAAAAAAGAAAATGATAAAACAATCTTATAAACGAGATGGGATGAGCTTTGATGTGCTTATTTACTCCATCTCTCAAAAGGCTTGATCAATTTACCGATTATTAGCTATTATTACCGATTATTAGCTATTATTACCGATTATTAGCTATTATTACCGATTATTAGCTATTATTACCGATTATTAGCTATTATTACCGATTATTAGCTATTATTACCGATTATTAGCTATTATTACCGATTATTAGCTATTATTACCGATTATTAGCTATTATTACCGATTATTAGCTATTATTACCGATTATTAGCTATTATTACCGATTATTAGCTATTATTACCGATTATTAGCTATTATTACCGATTATTAGCTGTTATTACCGATTATTAGCTATTATTACCGATTATTAGCTGTTATTATCAATTTAGGAGGAAAATAAACAATGAAATACAATCCATTTAAACCGGGCAGTATTATTCATCCTGGCATGTTTTCTGGAAGAAAGAAAGAAATAGAAATTATAGAAAAAAGTTTGTTTCAAGCGAAGTATGGGAACTCACAAAATTTTTTAATACAAGGGGAGCGAGGGATAGGCAAATCGTCATTAATGCTATATGCCAGAGCTTTGGCCGACGGTGCTTTAAATAAAGATCATAGTGAAAAGTATAAGTTTGCAATTATTAAAGTTGATTTAGAACCGAGACATGACAGCTTTTTAAACATAATTGGCAAATTAATTTCTGAAACAGAAATAGAAATAAACAAAAGAGAAGTTTTTAGCCATGTAAAAGACTTAATTGCAAACATTCAATCTTCATATATCTCAATAAGAGAAAGAAAAACACCAAATCACATGCTCATTCCACATATAGCTAATCTTTTTAAAAAAATTGGCCAAAGAAAGGAAATAGACGGTATATGTGTTTTGATTGATGATGTGGATAAACCTAAAGGAAAGGCTGATTTAGGAGCTTTTTTCAAGCTGTTGACTGAGAGGTTGGCTACAATAGAGAGCAATAATGTTTGTTTTGGAATATCTGGTCTTCCGGAAACTATAAATAGATTAAGACAAAGCCATGAGTCTTCATTAAGAATTTTTCACATTTTGAATCTTCAGCCTTTAACATTAGAAGACAGTAAAACTGTCATAGATTTAGGGATGAAAGAGGCCAATGCGAAAAATAAAAGACAAATAATTATTAAAAAATTAGCAAAAGATTTAATAGTTGAGCTGGCAGAAGGATACCCTTATTTTTTGCAACAGTTCTGTTATAGTTCTTTTGAAGTGGATCAAGATGATATTATTGATGAAAAGGATGTCAGGAAAGGAATCTATGATGAAAACGAAGGAGCTTTAAAGCAATTAGGGGAGAAGCTTTTTAATAATATGTTTTATGATAAAATAGATTCCAATGATTATAGAAAAGTCTTGCAATACATGGCCCGGCAATCTGATGTATGGGTGACTCGATCGGATATAGTAAAAAATTCACAAATAAAAACCAGCACTATCAACAATGCCTTAAGAGCATTAAAGGAGCGACAAATTATTATAGATCATCCTAATCAGAAAGGTTCGTATAGACTTCCATCCAGAGCCTTCGCTGTGTGGGTAAATATTTGGACTAAAAATGGAATGAGATGAATATTTCAAAAAGCCTATAACAAAAAGTGTTATTTTGATGGTTGCCCTGATTTATGGGACAGCTCCTGCAAGTAATTGCTCTTAGGCTGTTTCCCTAAAAGAATGAGGAGACGGTTATATAGAGAACGATCATTGATTAAGGCTCCCAGTGTCCCTTTCCCAGAATCTGCTTTTTCTAAAATACTTTTTGCACTTTTTAATATTTGAGAAATATCTTCCTGTTGGCTTTCAGACAAAAGCCCACTGGCTCCTTTTTCGTTGAGGTTGCCAAGCAATTCATCAATTTGCGATATAACACTTTGAAGGGATTTTTTAACCTCACCTCCGCCTTCTGTTAAAACAGACAAAAGAGTGCTGGCCGACTCATAAGGTATCAGAGAGCCTTTTTCTAAAACGGGAGCAGAAATGTCCTTTGTGGCAATATTAATAAAACGATCCCCTAAAGCTCCTGAGTTTTTTATTTGAACCCTGCTGGCTGATGTGATTCCAAAAGCATGACTTTTCCGGACACTAAAGCGAATTTCTACATTTCCATTAGGAAGAAGAGTGGTTTTAATCACATTCCCCGTGTTAGCCCCCTGAATAGTGACTTTTGTGCCGACATAAATACCCGTGGATTCTGATAAATGGGTTTTATAAGATACAAGGCTGGTTAAAAGCCGGCCTTTATTTACAGCAATAATATAAGCAAAAACAGAAAAAACAATTAAACCGGTCAAAATGATCAGCCAGACAATAAGCTCTTTTAATAAAAAGTTTTTCATATTACTTATCCTCCTTTAACTCCTTCTATAAAGTTTTTTAATAAAACATTGTAATCTTTTTCAATAGCTTTGGGTGTTCCAATAGCTGAAATTTTCCCGTCTGATAGGAGGGCTATTCGATCGGAAATTTTAAGAGCTACAGACATATTGTGAGTCACTAAAACAGAAGTCGTGCCCTTTTTTTTTAATTTAATCATAGTTTTAACTAAGTTAGCTGTATTATAAGGGTCTAAACTCACTGTGGGTTCATCGTAAAGTATCACTTTAGGTTTTAACATCATACAACGGGCAATGCCAACTCTTTTTTTCATACCTCCGGAAAGTTCAGAGGGATAAAGATCTTGTGTTCCCGCCAATTCAAACTCCTTTAGTTCCGCTTGAACTCTTTGTTTAAGGGCTTTTTTTTGGATTTTTTTATGTTCTAAAAGGGGAAAAGCCAGATTTTCAAAAACAGTCATTGAGTCAAACAAAGCCCCATTTTGAAAAGCATAGGCTACCTTTTTTCTAACAGGGGCCAGCTCGTCTTCATTCATTTCCACAATATTTTGCCCTTCCACTATCACCTCCCCTTTAGTAGGTTTCTTTAAACCAATGATAGTGCGAAGGAGTGTGGTTTTACCCGCTCCCGACTCTCCTAAAATAGTAAAACATTCTTTTTCACGAACAGTGAAATTCAAATCCTTTAAAATCATTTTGTCACCATAAGCGACATGAAAATTTTTAAATTCAATTAGGGCTTTGCTCATTTTATTTCACCCAGATAAATGTAAAAAACTATAATAAAATTTAGTTAGTAAAAGATCTCCAAAAATAATGAGAATAAAAGAGACCACAACCGCCCTCATTGTGGCCCGACCCACTTCGTAAGAACCTTTTGTAATGTTTAGGCCATAATGACAAGATGTGATAGCAATAAAAAAAGCAAATACAATGGTTTTAAAAACTCCAAAAAGAAAAAAAGCTAAAGTCGGCGTGTATAATCCTCTGGCTAAAAAATTGATAGGATCTAAGAGTAGCTCTACTTTTCCCACATAGGCACTGGTTAAAAAAGCAATACCGTTTAAAATGATGGAGAGAATAGGTATGATAATAAGGCAAGCAATCACCTTAGGGGCTATCACCCTCTTAATGGGGGAAACGGCTAAAGCTCTAAGAGCGTCCAACTGTTCAGTCACTTTCATGGAGGCAATTTCAGAAGTAATGCCTGCTCCAATCTTTCCCGCTAAAACAAAAATCACTAATACAGTTCCCACCTCTGAAAAAAGAGAGAGAATTATGATCTTAGGGACATAGAGTTTAGCACCGTATTTTTCCAAAGAAAGCCCAATATGCAAAGTGAGCACAATACCAATAGTGATGCCAAAAGAAATAATGATAAAAAGGGAGCGGTATCCAAAATCATACATGTTTTTAATGATGAGGCGATAGTAAAAAGGCCGTTTCCAAAAATGAGCAAAAACCAAACCAGATAAAGCCAAAAAACTTTTAACAAAAAGCCATGCAGGGTTTAAAACTTGAAGAGACTGTTTCATTGAGATCGAAAGCTTTTGACAAATTTTTTAAACACCGGCTCCTCCTTTTCAAAAGAAATAAGAGAACCAGCCACTAAGTTAATGTTAAACAGGCATTTTTTTTGGCGAATAGTCCAAACCCCACTATAAACAGCTTGTGAAGAATTAGATATTTGCAAAATAGAATATAAGCCATTTTTGTCCTTCAGTTGTTTGAGAAGCTTATAAGGGGTTGTTTGGGGGAACGAATCTTTTTGAAATTCCTCCAAAGTTTTTTGGACTTTGGAGCAGTTAGAAAAATACGAAATAGAGCTTTTAGTTAAAGCATTCCAATAAAAGCCATCCAAAACGGGATGGCTTTGTTTTTTATAAGGAGCAGAAGGAGGAATAAAATGGATCTCCTCAGCCTTTTGATCCTGAAAACGGCCCAAGTAAAAGCTTAAAGCTTTTTTCTTAATGGATGAGCAGGCAGGCAAAAAACCAGTCAAGCCCACTATAGCCAAGCTTAGCCAAAAGCTTTTTGTCATTAGTCGTCTTCCCGTCTTGTTTTTTAGCAGGCAAGAAAGAAATTTAAAACTGAAGTTTTAGAAAACCTAAGGGCTTATCAATTCAAATAATCTTTAAATTCTTTGCCGGGCTTAAATCTTGGATAATGACAGAAAGGGATTTGTATTTTATCCCCTGTCTGAGGATTACGCCCTGTTCTTGCTTTCCTCTCACTGGATGAAAAAGTGCCAAAACCAATAAGCTTTACACTTTTTTTTCTTTTCACAGCGGTTTTGACTGTTTCAAAAAAACAAGAGACCACTTCATCCACTTTGGCTTTGGATAAATTGGTTTTAGCCGCAATGGCACTTACAATTTCTGATTTGTTCATTTATGACTCCTCTTTTTGTTAATGTTATTTTCTGGTTTTGTTTAAAAAATCCCGGTTTATTCCCCCAAGGCTCATTCAAGACTTTTCAGCCTTTTGAGAATGAAAGCTCGTGAAAATTCAAACAAAACCAATTCAAAGCCCTATTTTTGACAATTTTATCAGGAAATCAAGGGATTTTTTTAAAAAAAGCCACATTGGGGGGCTTTTTAAGCCAAAAAAGTCAGTTTGTGTAAGTGCTACAATCATAATTGGCCACTGGAACAGCTTTTTTTGACAGTTTTGCCAGTGGTTTAGAGATAATGGACTGCCCTCTTCCCGCTCCAAAAGTGACTGTCACATGCAATTCAGAGTTATTGATATGGTTAGAGCTGTCGGAATAGACATTTAAAGCATGGGCCCCACCCAATCCATCTGAGGGATTGATTAAAATTTGAAAGCCTTTATTTTGATTGATGGGCTGGGCTGTAGTCTTGAGTTCAAAAGGCTCTCCCCAAAATGTAGAGCTTCCGGCGACAGTGTATTGGGGCTGAATCAAAACGGAGGCTTGGCTCGGCAGTTTGTTTTCCGCAAATGTGATTTGTAGATAGCCCTTCTTCAGCCAGCTTTCGCACCGTTTGGGGTTGGACCGGAAGGCATAAATCCTCTGATAAGTGGTTCTTCCAAAAGCATCTGTCTGAAATCGCTTGGCTCCACATCGCCGGCAGGTTTCCAACAGGCTTTGATATACAGAGCTGTTTTGAACTTGAAAATGATTTCCATAAACAATGTGTTGGACTGTGGCAGGAGGGGTTGTAGTGACGAGGATACGATTTGGCATTTTTGTCAAGCCTCCACCCACACTGACATTTTTGTCACAGCTTAAAAAAAGAACAGCTAAAAAAAAGCTGAAAAAATATTTCATCATTACCTTTATCGGCTCATTGACAAGAAAACTTAAAAAATATTTTTTTGCTGTTTTGGTATGGATTCCTGCCCTCTGCTTTCACAGGGGTATGCTGAGAGGGAAAGACGAGTTTTCATAAGGGACTTAGGTTAGAGATGGACTTTTGCTACTATTGTGAAATAGTCTTTTTTTATGAGTTGTCATCCTATTGTGGCCTTAGGATCAGGAAAAGCCTCTACCATAGAGTTTTTTTGTGAAAAAGCGATTTCAGAAGGGGAAAAGAACTTTCAAATTCAAGCCCTTGTCACAGAAAATCCTCACTCCGGAGTTCTGTCTGTGGCTAAAAAATTTAACCGGCCCGCCCATATAGTGGAATGCAAAAACAAAAATTTTAAACTTTGGGATCAAGAGCTTTGCCAAATTCTACTGTCTTACAAACCCCATCTCATCCTTTTAGCCGGCTTTCTAAAAAAAATTGGGCCCCTAGTCCTTAGTCAATTCCCCAATCAAATCATTAACTCTCACCCTTCTTTACTGCCGGAATTTTCCGGGCCAGGGATGTATGGTTCAAAAGTTCATCAAGCAGTAATTCAAGCACAAAAAAGCTATACTGGGGTAAGCATTCACATTGTTAATAAAAATTATGATGAGGGCAGGGTTTTAGCTCAAAAAAAAATAGCTGTGAAAAAAGGAGAGTCGGCCTTAGAGTTAGAAAAAAGAGTCAAAAAAATGGAGAAAGCTTTTTATTTTGAAACTGTGACAAAAATAATCCATAAAGAAATTTCATGCCTGAAATAAATCCTCAACCCGTTGTGGGCAGAGTTGAATCAGGAAAGATAATCGCAAAATTTATGAGTAAAGAGCTTTCTACTACAAAATTTTGCATTTTTTTCTTTCATAAAGGAAGTTTTTGGTGTAAGATGCTTTTAAGTTTTATTTTAAACCATAAAAGATAATTATGAAAAGCATAACAAGAAGATTTTTTTTATTGCGATTTCTTATTTTGGGATTTTTTAGCGGGCTTTTAAAAGGGCTTTCACCAGCAATAGCTCAAGGGGGAGATTTTGAATCAGGGTTTTGTTCTTTCAATATGAAGGTAAAATTTCCTTATAAAAATAAAAAATATAAAGATTTGATGTCTCGTATTTATGATTTTGAAAGAGAAAACCGGTTGGTCCAGCACTATAAAAAGAACTCGGCCATTCTTAGTGAAAAAAGATGGACTCTTAATGAGCATCATTTTTGGACATTGCTTTTTAAAAACAAAGCCATTCATGATCGTTTTCTAAAGGAAAATGAGGAAAACTATAAACAAGAACATTTTTTGACAACAGAAAAATGGCAAAAACCCAACAAAAAAAGAATATTTTTTAGTGGCAAAGGATATTTCCATCCTTTAGCCTTAGGCAAGAATTTGACAGTTGAAGTTCAGTATTTTTCCCGTTTAGAAAATCGTTCTATAGGATAGAGAATCTGGTTTTACAGAGGACTATTTCATAATCCATAATAAGTGATCTTGAGAATCAGAAGGAACAAGAAAAGAGAAATAACAGTCATGCATTTCATTTTCACTGGTAAAGGGACCGAAAGACACTGTTCTTTTTGGATCGGGATTTACAGGATTATCTCTACTATTGTCATAATAAATGTTAAAATCAATGGACAGATCAAAGCTTAAAACTTTCAAGAAATTTTTGTTGACAGATTAGCTATTATCGCATTGATTTTTTTTAAATTGTATATACAGCTGTAATAACTTTTTATAAGCTATTAGCCTTAAATTGTATTTATGAATTGTTTTATAAAGCCTTTCCACCTCTTTTATTTGGAAATACTTTTTTCTTGTTAATTTATTTACAGATTTGCTCATAACTTATCGAATAGTAAGACAAAAGCTTAAAGACAATCAAGGATTTTTTGCCAAATTTTCATTATTTTATATATATTTGCCCGGACTTGGGCTTTTTTATTAAGAGGAATTGACTGATTCCATTAATTTTGATATAAAGAGCTGTGCAATATGTTGTTTCCGCAACTGATTTTTCAATAGTTTTCCCTATCTGGAGGAATAATCTTTGGCCGGAGAGGGAAAGTCCTATTGAAGCCACAAGTGCTCTTCTTTTTAAAGGGGGGATAGATATGAGTTATAAATCCCATGAGGCTTTTTTTCTAAAAATGGAAAAGGAAGGGCAAACTGTTGGGGTGGTGAGTGGCCAAAGGACTCGCCCTCATGAGTTTCGCTTTAGGGGTTTATATTGTTTTAAAAATTTCAGGAGACAGGGCTTAGGCTCTCGGCTTTTTTTTGAGGTGGAAAAAGAAGCCAAAAAGAGAGGAGGATCAAGCCTTTGGGGCTTATGCCGGCATTCTAAAAAGGCTTTTTATTTATCTGTAGGGATGAAAGATTGTGGGATAACAAAACAATTTGAGTATGGCCCTCATCTTTATATGTTTAAAAAAATATAATGCTATTTTTAGGTTTTCACAAATTATGCTTAAGCCTTCGACCTCAAAAACAGATCCCTTCTTCTTTTATGAACCCCATGGTGAAATGAGAAGAAAATCGCCTTCCGACAAACTTCAAATCTATATCCCTCCAATTAAAAGGCCAGTTAAAGATTGGCGGACAGAATGCTTGGGCCTGGCCGCTCACATAAAAAAACTGGCTAAAGGACAAAGTATTTTACTTTTTTTATCTGGAGGTATAGACAGCTCCGCCATAGCTCTTTCTTTAAAAGAGGTAAAAGCAGATTTCCAACCCATTATTTTAAAATATTCAGGCGGGCACAATGAATATGATTTGCGGTTCGCTTATGAATTTTGTGATTCAGAAAAACTAAAGCCTAAAGTCATAGAATTAGATCCTGTTCAAAAATGGAAATTCGATGGAGAAAGAGTTTCTGAAATGTCTCAAACCGCTTCTCCACAACTGATCTTGCCTCTAATTGTTAGTGAAAAGCTGGAGGGTTTTGTTGTTCTTGGAGGGGGAGATCTTTACTTCAAATATGGGGGGGGGGGGGGTGAATTATGGTTTATGGAAGAGGAGGAAAAATTTTATGCTTGGCCTAAGTTTTTTTATAAAAAAAGAATGCCCGCTTTTGTTCATTTCTTTTCCGCAACAGTAGAAATCATTTATTCCCAACTAAAAGATCCCTTAACTCAATCCCTTTTAAAAGCTCCTGGAGATTATTTTGATTTTATGAAATACAAAAGCCAATTTTACTATAAACATTTTGGCTTAAAAATAAGGGAGAAACAAACAGGGTTTGAAAACCTGCAAAAAGAAGATGCCGTGTTTAGAGCAAAATTTTCTAAAAACCCATTAAATAAAAACCAAATCCTCTACTACCCTGCCCTATCCTTGGCAGAAAAAATAAAGAGGGAAGGAGTGCTAATCCAATGAGCAAAAAAGAATTATCGGTTATTCGCTTAAGTGAAAAGCATAAAGCCCAGTTTATAGAGTTTATAAAAAATAAACCTTTATTATATGATCCTAATGATAATTTATCTGCTTATTTTAGATCTTCTCCTTTCCCTTGTATTTTTGGTGCTTTTAAAAAAGACGAACTTATGTTTACTCTTGGACTTTACAAATGGACGAGCTTACCTTATGCTTGTATGATTTATCTCTCGTCTCAAGAAAGAAATATGTTTTTCAACAGAGAAAAAAATGGGGCCGGACTTTGTTTTGAAAAAATGCTTAAATATTCATCTGAAAATGGAATAGTTGCCATTTATACATTTAGAAAAAAAAGAAATGACAAAACTTTTTCTCGTGGGGGATCGCTTTCAAAAGAGGAATTAAACTGGTTTTCCTATACCGAAGCCATCGTGCCAAAAAACACAAGACCTAAGGATAGTGGCTATTGGAAAATGATGGATTGTAAAACTCATCCTTGGACAGGGGAGATAAGAAGGATTATGCCCAAACCAGAGTTTTTACACTCTGTTAATTACCACTCTTCTTTAAAAAAATAAGGCATAAATATTTTATACTGATTTTGTTTAAAAATTCCTGCTTTCTCTATTCTGTTTTGACCGGAAATCTCAAATGTAATCAGTATAAGAAGCTTTTTTGTTGTCTGCTATGTTCCATGAAAAACTTGCCAATGAGTAAAATAATAAAAAATCCAACGATCCAAAACAGGAACGGCAAAATAGACAATAATGCTGGCATTCACCCACAAAAAAAACTTAAGCCATCGGGTGGGATTTTTCATATATTTATAAAATTGATACAAAAGCATAAAAGCTAAAGGGACTATCAAAAACATATACAACCAGCCAGCAGGCAAAAATAAAGGGGAAATCAAAGCCAGTCCAATATAAGCTAAAAGGTAAAGCCCAATATAATAGAGTGTTTTTGATCTGGCAGACAAAACAGCTAACATAGGCCAACCCGCTTTTTTATAATCTTCTTTGTAATGAAGAGACAAACTCCAAAAATGAGGCAGTTGCCATAAAAACAAAAGCAAAAACAAATAAGCACAAGGAGCACTATAAATACTGCTTTCCCCAAGAGACCAGCCTATTATTGGAGGCAAAGCCCCCGGCAAAGCCCCCGGAACAGCCCCATACTTCATAAACTTCTTACAAAATAAAGTATAAAAACCATTATAAAGCACCACTGCCAACAAAGCCAATAAGGCGGTCTGGGGCTTAAGCAAAAATAAAATCCATAAGCCCAATAGTAAAAAGAACAGGGATAAGCCGTAAGCTTGTAAAGGGGATATTTTGCCAAGGGGAATCGGGCGATTTTGGGTTCGCTTCATTTTTCTGTCCCAATCCCGCTCCTGAACTTGATTCAAAATAAAGCCGGCACTACAAACCATGTAAAAACCCAATACAAAAAAGCTCAACTGGGACCAAGAGATTGAAGAAAAATTTTGACATGACAAAATATAAGCTAAACCTGCTGTCAAAAGGGCAAAAAGAACAATGCCTATTTTGCTGAGCTGGCAATAAATTTTAAAAAAGGATCGGATAGATCTCATTGCTCACAAGTTGATAGATGGTTAATTGACTGTGTTTGCATACATTAGAGGGCTTTTTTTGTCAAGAGCAGAATCCAGCTTAAAAACATTGTTTTTTCAAGCCTATTAGTGGAAAAACCCGTTGAGTCTAATCCTCTTTTTTGTATAATAGCAAAAATGCGTTTTTTACCATCTGTGCTGTTTGTTTTTTTGCTCTGTTTTGTAAGTTTTCTCTTAGGTTGGGGGACGGCTGTTTTCGTGATTCCCGGCGGAATGGCCAAAAAAACTGATTTAAAGGCAAGTTCTTTAGTTCCAGGGAGGGAGAATCTTCCTCCCTCAAAAGAGGGGAAAAACCCCGCATTTTTCACAGAAATGAAGGATAACATCTTGTTTTTATTTGATCCTTATAAAATGGATTCTTTTATTAAAGGAACTTCCTCAATAAAAGGGGAAAATAGCCCATTTAAACCTCGGCCAGTAAAATTAGCCCCTATTAAAAACCTTCCTCCTCCTCAAAAAAAGATGGATCCGGCACCAGCTGTCCTCAACCCTTCACTACCTCCTCCGGAAAAAATGGAGAACTTTGAGTGGCAAAAACTGCAAGAGGAATATGACAAAAAAAATCGTGCACAACTTATTAAAATTGCGGGAAATCAAAAATTTTTTACAATAGATGGGAAGTTCAGCTTTCTTATTGATGTGTTTTCTGAACAGGAAAAGGCTTTGGATTATATTCAGGAGATGAAAAAATTTTACCCTCTATGGAGTTTTTTGATAAAAGCCCACAGTGGCCATGTTCGTGTTTATTTAGGGCCTTTCCCTTCAAAACAAAAGGCTTTAGAGTTTAAAAAATCCATTCCTGAGCCTTCTCCTTTTTCTCAAATATTTTTAGAAGAGGTCTCTTTGTAAATGGAAAATTTATTTTTAAAAAGCTCGGAAAGGGATTTGTATAAAGATCTTAATACCAGCCAACGGTCAGCAGTTAAAACTTTTAAAGGGCCGGTTTTAGTTTGGGCCGGAGCCGGCTCAGGGAAAACCCGTGTTTTAGTTTACAGGATTACCGCTTTGGTTTTAGAGGGTATAAGCTCTTGGGATAACATTCTGGCTGTCACTTTCACCAACAAAGCCGCAAGGGAAATGAAGGAGAGAGCACTCAATTTACTTTCCTTTTATGGGAAAAGTATAGGTTGGACTCCCTGGATAGGCACTTTTCATTCCGTTTGTGCTCAAATTTTAAGGCAAAATACACATCTTTTACATGGCAGAAAATCCGTTAACATTTACGATCAAGCTGATCAGTTAAAACTGATTAAAAAAGTTTTAAGGGATTTGAATATAGATTCTAAAATTAAAGATCCAAAAAACCTTCGATCTCAAATCAATTTGTGCAAGAGGATGGGGCTGGCCCCTCATGAGATAAGCTCACAACCTCATCTTTTTTACGATCAGCAGTTTGAACTCATTTATCAAAATTATGAAAAAGCCCTTAAACGAGCCGATGCTTTTGATTTTGAGAGCCTCCTTTTAGAAACTTATCGTTTAATGCTCCGGTGGCCGGATTTTTTAAAGTCCCTTCAAAATCAATTTCAGTATATCTGTGTGGATGAGTATCAAGACACTAACCATATCCAATATTTGTTGATAAAAAAACTGGCGGAAAAACATAGGAATATATGTGTTGTGGGGGATGAGGATCAGTCTATCTATAGCTGGCGAGGGGCGGATATTAACAACATTATGGATTTTGAAAAAGATTTTCAGCCTTGCTCTACTTTTTTTCTGGAGGAAAATTATCGCTCCACACAAAACATTGTCCAAGGGGCTAATGGGCTTATCTCACACAATCGCATTCGCAAAGGGAAAAGCCTTAGAACCCAAAAAAAACCCGGCAGGAAAATACATATCTGCGAGGCATTGAGTGATTACGAGGAAGGGCGATTTGTTTCAGAAAGCATTCGCTCTTTTTGTGCAGGAAATGAAAATAACTATGGGGATTTCACTGTGCTTTACCGGACTAATGCTCAATCTCGTATGATAGAGGATCATCTTCGTGCTGAAGGAGTGCCTTATAAAATTGTGGGAGGGCTGAGATTTTATGAGCGAAAAGAAGTTAAAGATCTGTTGTCCTATATGAAGTTAGTTTTAAATAGCAATGATGATGTCTCTTTTCTCAGTATAGTTAACAGCCCTCGCCGAGGGATAGGGCCTCGTTTTCTCTCCCGCTTGCAGGAAGAGGTTTCGCGGGAGAGAAAAAGCCTATATAATTGTTTAAAAGAGCAAGCTCGTCAAGGGCGAATCCAGGGCAAAAGCCTTTTAGAGATCGATAATTTTATTCGTTGTATAGAGGAGGCTAAAAGTGAAAAAGCTAAAGGGGCTACTCTTCATGACATCTACAGTTTGATTTTAGATCGCAGTGGCTATGTTGAAGCTTTGCAAGCTCATCGATCTATGGAGTCGCAAAGCCGTATTGAAAATTTACAGGAATTGGGCCATCTCATTGAGCAAAAAGAGGAGCACAGCGAGGGATCAATAGCTTTAGAGGATTTTTTAGAGGAAATGAGTTTGTTGGCACAAGAGGACAAAACTCGTGAAGAGCAGGACTGTGTGACCTTAATGACTCTTCATAACTCAAAAGGGTTGGAGTTTAATTCTGTTTTTATTACCGGTATGGAGGAAAATCTTTTCCCCTCCTTTCAAAGTGTTGAGGATAATAATTTAGAAGAAGAACGTCGTTTGGCTTATGTGGGAATGACCAGAGCTAAAGAGAGGTTGACACTTTCTTACGCGAAACGGAGAAAGCTTTGGGGGAGAGATCAATACAATGCTCCCAGCCGATTCCTCTCAGAAATTCCTAAAGAGTTGATCCGGTGGGAGGCTCTGCCTCTCACTTTTTAAAATGAACGACAGAGGGATCGAAAATCAATCAGATTCCCATACTCACAGTTCTGGGATCCACAAGACTTGGATTCAATATTTCTTTTATATTCTTTTTTAAAGTAAGCATTTTCAAAAAAGTCTTTTAAAGGTTCGGAGCGAGTTTTGTCTAAAATTTTACAATAGTAATCTAAAGGTTCATCGCAACTGGAGTCTCTTCGGCAAAAATGGCTGATAAAGTCGTCTAACCAAACTCCAGCCGGTCGGTTTTCATTTTCATTTAGCAAAATAAGAAAATTTTTAGAGCCTCCCCGGCCTTTTATGGCTGTGGGAATTCGGCTACTCACTTTTTTTGTTAATGTGCGAAAAATAGAGAAATTTTTATCATCTTCTTTAGCTAAAATCAATGCCAGTTCCGGTGTTTTGGCTATTTCTTCTAAAAACTCCTGAGCTGAATCTTTATTTAGCCGTTTAAAAAGGATGGTTTTATCTTCTTCTGAGAGATCCATAAAACATTTTAAAACCTTTAAATCAATTTCTTGAAAGGGTTGTGTCCTTATTATATTTAATAAATTGTTAAAATCTTCAAACAAAACCATCGGCCATTGGAGACATTTTTTCCGGCTTTCTTTATTAAAAAACAATTCTTCACAAAAACGAACACAAGCGGGAAAGCCCCAACATGCCTGGCTCTCCTTTTGACAGGAAAATGCTTTATGTGGACTTCTTTCAAGAGGGATAGGCACAGAAGCAGGAACAGTTTTTTGAGAACAAGAAATGCTTAAAACGCTTAAGAAAATACCGTAAATAAAATAATTTTTAAATTTCTTCATAAATATTTTTTCAATGATTCTAAAGTGGGTTCTTGATCGAGATTGAAAATTAGAATTTATCATTTTATTTCTTTTAGACAAATCAAGCAATTTGTCCTGAAACTTTAATAAAATCTTCAGTAATTCTTCCTTCATAAAAAACCTCTTACCTTGTTTTATTTTGATTTTTCATGATTTTCCAGTGCCCACTTTTTGTTGATCCCACTCTTTTTAAATGACCAGACTTTCTAAGGCTACGAACAGCTCGCCAAGTAGCACTCTCTGATTTCTTAATCTTTTGTGCCAGTTCAGGAATTGTCATATTTGGATTTGAGGCCAGTATTTTAAGGATTTCTATAGGCGTTTCTATAGGCGTTTCTATAGGCGTTTTTTTTAGTTTTTTCTTTATTTTTGTTTTCATGATTTGCCAATGTCCACTTTTTGTTGATCCTATTCGTTTTAAATGACCAGACTTTCTAAGGCTACGAACAGCTCGCCAAGTAGCACTCTCTGATTTCTTAATCTTTTGTGCCAGTTCAGGAATTGTCATATTTGGATTTGAGGCCAGTATTTTAAGGATTTCTATAGGCGTTTCTATAGGCGTTTCTATAGGCGTTTCTATAGGCGTTTTTTTTAGCTTTTTCTTCATTTCCGCATCATGGTTTTTAAACTGAACCCACAGACCAGTTGTCTCCCCACGAAACAAAGGCTTTGGAACTCCATGTGTTTTGCATCCTTCTATCATTTTCTCAATTCCTCTACCCCAAGCTTCAATCATCCCTGACAGGAAAAACACTTTTGCCACATTGGGATTAAACGGATCCGATATGTGTTTTGAAAGCAGTTTTTTCACTGTCCAATTATCAGAGAAACGGCTACTGTTCCAAATTACAATTTTATCTTCATAAACTCTGATTTGAATTGGTGCTCCCGTTGTATAATCCTTATGAATAACAGCATTTAAAATCACCTCCCGCAATACCTCTTCAGGAACAGGATAAGTTTCTCTTCTATACAAACCTTCATAAGAAATAAATGCTTTGAGATATTTTGTTAAAAGAAGTTCCATAGTCCTTTCCACTTGAGTAAATAAATCTCCATGAACAACATCATGATATAAAATATCCGCGGGGTTCGCAAAATAACCGATTTTGATATAAGCACCTGTGAAGTAGGATTCAGGCTCAGGATGAAAAAGCAGAACAGTCGCACGCTTTAGCTGATTCCCTTCTTTTAATTGCAGTTTCTTAATCAAGTTATTGTTTGTTTCTTTCAAGGTGCCGGGAGTAAGTCGTTTCTTCTCAACAGCCATTTTGCAAAATCTTGCAATAACATCAGTATCTAAATTAGAAACAGATAGCTTTTCAACAGGAATACTATCCCATGTCTTACCCAGTTTTTTTAAAAGGAAATGATGAAGAGCAGAACCTCTTAATTCCTGATTGGTGCTACCACTTCGATAATAAAACTGGCCTTTGAAATTTACAGGATGAGTATAAGATCTTATTTTTATTTGAATAAGATTTTTGCCTTTTTCTTTTGTTTGATCTATTTCAGGAAGGATTCCTAAAATATCTCTTATTTTGTTTGGCAGATCCTCTAAAAGCTTGGATATGTTTTTGACTCCAATAGCCTTACCTTTGTCATTTCGTCCAATTTCAAGAATCCCACCTTGAGCATTAGCAAAACCACAAATCCATTTGAGATATTCATCTCTCCAGGATTCTTTCCATTCTATATGTTTGTCTTCAGCCATATTCTTCCATTCGCAGAGTTAGATTTTATATTGTAGTGTAATAGTTTGACATTATTTTTTTCTTTTGTCAATTTGTTTTTTTCCATGTTGATTATGAGAAAGTTGAATATCTTTTGGCCATTGTTTTCCATTTTCCTGAAAATTCCATTTTGGATATTTTATTTCTTCAAATTCATAATAATCTTTTTTACATATATCCTCGAACTCTTTGGATGGGCTTACTTGTATAGAATGCTCCTTGTTTAATCCAATTATAAGTGAATCTATTTTTATTTTTTTAGAATACTTTACATAAACGGAAACATTTTTGCTTTTTTCTAATTCTTTATTTATCAGTTTATGTATCCCATAACTTCTGATACTTGGTTTTCCAGCCATAGCCCCTTGATAAAAGCCAAGTGTTCCTTTCATTCCATTTTTATCTATAGAATAACCTATTTTATAAATTTCATCATTAACGCAAATCAAATATACTCTTCCTCCTCTTTTCTTAATTAGTTGTTTGTCTTTGCAGACAGAATAATCAAATCTTATCAATGCTTTTGATTGCTTAGTGTTTTTAATACATTTAGCTATTAACACAAATCCTTTTGTGTCTTGTATTTTCATGGGAAAATCATTTTTAAGTTTTAATTGCTAATATTTCATGAGATTTTTTTATATGGGCATTGTTTTTAAATATGTTTCTATTCCCTAAGATTTTTGAAATCCTGGTCTCCCCTTGACCCATTGTATATTGCCAATCAGGATAAACTATTTTGTATGTTTCGTAATACTTGATAGCTTTATCGCAGTTATTATAAGAAAGAATAAAACCGCCTTTATGTTTTTTTAAGCAATTTTTTAACGAATCATGGTCAAAATTATTATGATAAACGGGTTTGTTTCTTTCCGGATATACTCCGTTAAACATTTTGCTTGACGGGCAATCTTCTTTTAAAAAATAAGGCGGATCACAATAAAAAAAATCATTAGGATATTTTTTAAAAAGTTTTTCAAAAGAAAGATTATAAATTTTTATTTCTGCCTTAAAATTTCTTAATTTACTCAATAATTTTAAATATCTTTCTTTATTAAGGTAAATTTTTGACGGCCAGCCTATAAAGCTGGGGCCATAACTTAAAGCGTGATTAAAAAAGAAATATGTGGCCAGTTGAAGATCCGTTAATTTCTTTTCCCCACTTCTCCATTTCCTGCATATCCTCATGACTTTATAATAAGTCTCCCTGTCCGGCTGAAGTCTCTTTAAAGATCTGTATAGTTTTTCCGGGTGTTTTAACTGGAACTTCCAATAGTTCACAAGAGGCTTATCTATATCTGAACCTATTACTTTAATGCCTAATTTTTGAGCTATTGCAATCTCAACACTTCCCCCACCAAAGAACGGAGAAATAAGCCTTTTTATATTAGGTAAATTTTCAATAATATGGCCAACAGCTAAAGACTTTCCCCCAGCATATCTTATTGGTGAAAGGCACAACCTTTTATATTTATATCTTTTGTTTTTAGACGATAACTGATTTAAAAGAGATTCTTTTTTAGCTTCAAATGTTTCTTTAAATAAAAAGGGAGTCATGTCGCCTTGTGGCATGTCCTTATTTTAATCTCTAATGCCCTTGTAAGTTAATCTTTTATTTTGTGTGTCATGTGAGTTCATGGACTAAAGTTTAATGTCTATAAGTAAAAGGATAAGGAATATAATAAGAGGAGAAAAACAACCGCCTATGGGCTGGATCCTATTTTATTTCCTGCGTGAAGATGGAGAAATTGAACCCGTTTTTAAAAGAAGCATGCCTCTGTTTAGTTGTCTTTTTTCTCAACTGCTTTGGCACTGAGGCGGATTCGGCCACTGTTATCTATATTTACAACTTTCACTTTTATTTTATCTCCCATTTTTAAAACATCGGACACTTTGGCAACCCTCTTATGAGATATTTGAGAGACATGAAGCAAACCAGAGGTTTTAGGAAGTATCTCAACAAATGCTCCAAACTCTTTAATCCCAGTCACTAAGCCTTCATAAACCTTCCCCTCTTCTACCTCTTCACATATACGTTCAATGAGTTTTATTGCTTTTTCCAAATTCTCTTGTTTCACGGAAGCAATAAACAAAGTTCCGTCATTTTCAATATCAATTTTTACCCCTGTTTCCTCAGTGATGGCAGTGATGGTTTTGCCTCCTGTTCCAATCACTTCGCGGATTTTCTCCGGGTCAATTTTTAGAATTTCAATCCTGGGAGCATATTGACTCAACTCTTTTCGTGGCTCAGAGATGGCTTTTTGCATTTCACTTAAAACTTCCCGTCGGCCTTTTAAAGCCTGTTCAAGTGCCCTTTTGATTATGTCAAAACCTATGCTATCTATTTTAATATCCATTTGTAGAGCTGTAATTCCCTCTTTAGAACCAGCTACTTTAAAATCCATATCCCCAAGATGATCCTCATCTCCAAGAATATCCGACAGCACAATCACCTGATCTCCTTCTTTAATCAAACCCATGGCAATCCCCGCAACCTGATCAGTGACAGGGACCCCTGCTGACATTAAAGCCATCATTCCAGAGCAAACAGTGCCCATGGAGCTGGAACCGTTGGACTCCAAAACTTCGCTAACCACTCGAATAGTATAAGGGAATTTATCATGCGAGGGGATCACCGCGGTCAAAGCCTTTTCGGCTAAAAAGCCATGCCCAATTTCTCTTCGGCTTTGACCACCAAAACGGCCCGTTTCCCCCACACAATAAGGAGGAAAGTTATAATGAAGGAAAAACTTTTTGCTATGAGAGTTCCAGAGGTTATCGATGACCTTTTCATCCTCGCCTGTTCCTAATGTCACAGCTCCAAGGACTTGAGTTTCCCCCCGCGTGAACAGGGCTGAACCATGAGCTCTTGGCAAAATATCCGCCACACAGGATATGGGGCGAACTTCATCGTTTCTTCTACCATCAATCCGTTCGGATTTTTTTGTGAGCTTATCTCTGGCTTTTTTGTGTTTTAAATCTTCAATAATGGATATGACCTCTTTTGTAAGATCCTCTTCTTCAGATACAAACTCCTCTAAAGCCTTTTGTTCAATCTCATCATAAATACAATATCTTGTCTTTTTGTCTTTTTGTAAGAGAGCTTTATCTAAATCAGAGGATACAAACTCCTGAACTTTTTTTCTTAACTCTTCCTCTATCTCAATAGTGGGAAAATCTCTTTTGGCTTTTTGACCTGTTTTTTGCCTCAAGTCTTCTTGCATTTCCAAAATGGGTCGCATAGATTGGTGAGAAAATTTCAACCCTTCCAAAACTTGAGCCTCTGACACAAATCGTGCAGATCCTTCCACCATAAGCAGTCCTTTAAATGTTCCCGCAACAATAAGGTCCATATCGGATGGTTCCCCTTCTTCTTGTGGATTCAAAAGCCATTTCCCTTTATTTAAAGTGGTTTTTAAAAAAGCAACAGGGCCTTCGAAGGGTATATCGCTGATGTGTAAAGCGGAACTTGCCCCAATACCGGCTAAAACTTCCACTGGGAAAAGCCCATCTGAGCTTAAAATCACTGTGGCTATTTGCGTTTCCGAGCGATAATGCTCTGGGAAGCGCGGGCGAATGGACCGATCGATTAGCCGGCCACGCAAAATGGATTCATAACTGGGTCGTCCCTCCCTTTTAAAAAAGCCTCCGGGCACACGACCCACAGAATAAAACTTTTCCTGATACTCTATAGTTAAAAGGAAAAAATTCACTGAAGGGAGCTTTTTAGATGAAACCACAGCAGATAAAACGCGGTTGTCACCACAACTGACCAGAACCGCTGCATCCGCTTGACGAGCCATAAACCCTGTTTCAATTTTAATTTTTTGGCCCTGAATTTCACATTCAGAAGTGTGTTTTTTGTTCATAATAATTAAGGTTATCCTTTCGTTTAATAGTTGGGTTTAAGTTTTTTTTATTTTCTTAGAGATAAGCTCTCAACAGTTTTTTGCCAAATTTTAGGTTCTGTTTTTTTCATATAGGATAGCAGTTTTTTCCTCTGGCTCACCATTTTCATAAGCCCTCTCATAGAATGAAAGTCCTTTTTATGAGTATTAAAGTGTTTTGTAAGCCGAATTATTTTTTGTGTCAATAGGGCCGTTTGCACCGGAGCACTACCTGTATCCTTTGGATTTTTTTTTAATTGATCTATCATATTTCCCTCTTTTTTATGGCCCGCTGATTTTGCCCCCTCACCCTTTTTTGTGAGATTGTAAAAAGCTTGGCGAATGGAGCTAACATAAAGTAAAAAAAAGCCATTGTCTATATATTTTTTAAAATAATTTTTAAAAAAGAGCTTTGCCATTGTCCTTGCTTTTCTGATAATTCTTATTAAAAGGAAAATTTTAGAGCCTGTCCCTACTGCATAATAAGCTTATCAGAGGGATGTTCAGGAGTTTTTATGACCCATAAAAGAAAAAAAGTGAGCATTATAGGTAGTGGCTTTGTAGGCTCAAGCTCAGCCCATTGGATTTTGTCCAAGGATTTGGCCGACATAAGCCTAATTGATGTTAATGAGGGCTTGGCCCGGGGCAGAGCTGTGGATCTTTTGTCTTCAGCTCCAGCATTGGGGGCCAGCATATCCATTCAAGGCGGGGCAGACTATAACCTAACAAAAAACTCAGATATTGTAGTCATTACCGCTGGCCAGCCCAGAAAGCCAGGGATGAGTCGCTCAGATCTTTTGGCCATGAATGGGCAAATTATGAAAAGTGTTTGTGAGGAACTAAAAAAACACTCGCCTCACTCTATTTTTATTGTGGTTTCTAACCCTTTAGATGCAATGGTTTCTTTGGCTTATCAAATTCTCCAACCTCCAAGGGAAAAAATTGTTGGCATGGCCGGTGTTTTAGACAGCTTGCGGTTTAAAAGCTTTGTTGCGGAAAAGCTGAACTGCTCAGTGAAAGACATCTCCGCTCTAGTCCTGGGAGGACATGGAGACAACATGGTCCCCTTAATTCGCTACTGCTCTGTAGGGGCGATCCCTCTCTCCGTCTTAATAAGCAAAAAAGATCAGGAGGAGCTTGTGGAGAGAACTAAAAAAGGAGGCGGAGAGGTGGTTTCTCTTTTAAAACGGGGTTCTGCTCATTATGCTCCAGCAATGGGAGTGGTGGAAATGGTGGAATCCATTCTAAAAGACCAAAAGAGGATTTTGCCTTGCTCCGCCTTGTTGAAAGGAGAGTATGGGGAAGAAAATGTTTTTGTAGGAGTCCCCTGTAAATTGGGGGGAAAGGGCTTGGAAGAGATTATAGAAGTCCCATTAAACTCTGAAGAGCAAAAACAATTTAAAAACTCAGCAAATTCAGTTAAAAAAATGGTTTTGGAAATGAAAAATAAAAATGGTGGTTAGAGAGCTTAAAACAGGCTCAAAGCCTCTTTTGTGATCACTTGAAAGCCTTCTATGGAAAATTGGAAGTTTTTATCAGGAATATTCTTTGGAATCGGTCTTGCAAAATGATACTTTTGCCAGTTGTCTAAATCTTCCCATACTATTCTCAGCTCTGTAATGTGAGAGCTGAGTTTTATATAAATAGCCTTTAGTCCAGCAATTTCCCGTTTTGGTGAGAGTTGAAGGATATAATCCTTATTTTTTACCTGAGCCTGTTGAATAAGAAAATGATCAAAAAAACTCTTCTCGTTAAACCAATGGGTTAAAATGGAAATTTGAGGCGGATTTTTTAACTTGAAAACAGTTTTTTCACTCATGTCCGCTTGATACCATAAGACCTTTCCATCAAAAAGAACAGTGGAGGAGGGGTGCCCTTTTAAGTAAAGATAGAATTTTTTGCCTTTGATGTTTAAAATTCCCTGACTTTTTATACTGGTTTTAGCAGAGGATAAAAAAATCTCTTGATCGGTTGAGATCTGCATAGCTTTAAAACGATAGCTTTTAAGGGCCTGCTTGAGGGCTTGCTGAGCCTGCAAAAGAAAAGTTGTCTGAGGTTCTTGAGGTAAAGAAAAAAAACTCACAAAAAGCCAACTGAGCATTTTCATCCTCTTAGACTATGAAAATTATTGGAATAGAGCAAATTCTAAGGCAAAAAATGCTAAATTTTTCATAAAAACTTGCCGAAAAAGAAAGTGGTATGAAAGTGCGAGCACTAATGGCGGGGGGTTTTGGATCATCCTCCCTGGCCCCCGTCTCAGCTCGCTTCTAATAAAAATTATGAAAACTATATATCAAAAAAAGCCTTTGTCTAACAAATACAAAAACTGGTGTTTAAAACGAGCAGGACTGTTGCTTTTTTCCAGCAGTTTGTGGGCCTCTTGCAACTCTTCAGGATTTCAAAGCTTAAAAGAAGCCGATGGGAGGTTCTCTATGGCTTCTTTATCAAAAGAAAGTTCTTTTAAAAGGGTTTATGTTAAAGAGGAGTTTTTTTTGGAGGAAAAAAAGGCCTTATTAGATATGCTTTTCATTGTAGATACATCCCCTTCAATGTATCATCACTTAGGACAGTTGGGCCATTCTCTGTCAAGTGCCTTGTCTTTTATCTCTAACTATAATTGGCAAATAGGTTTCACTTCAGCTGACCATGGAGATTCTCAAAATTTTCATGCTTTTCAACAGAGCTGGAAAGATCATGTCTTAAATCCTTATGGACAATATGGGGGGCTGATGAACTTAGAAGATGGACATCGTATTTTAAAATCTAAAATTTTAAGCCCAAAAATCTCTAATTATGAAGAAGTGTTTTTGCACACTATCTCTCATTTGCCATCTTTAAACTGTAAAAGACCACCTTACTGCCACTCTGGGCTGGAACAACCTCTTCGCTCTTTGAAGTCGGCTATGCAAAGGGCCTCTTTAGATAATCGATCTCTTTTTCGTCCTTCTGCTGACTTTGTCTCTATCATTATTACCAATGAACCGGAGAGAAAAGAAGACAGCAAAAGAGCCACCACCGCTGAACATGTTGTCCGAACTTTTAACAAAGTTTTCGGCCATTTAGATAAAAAGTTTATTGCCTTTAACATTCTTGTCACAGATGATTCTTCATCCTCATCTTGTTTAGAATCAGAAAGGGAAAAATCCCATGTGGCTCATGTTTCGCATTCTATAGCTGAGCTGGCAGAACTGACAGGAGGCCATAATATCAATATATGCAGTTCTGATTATGGGCAGGAGTTGAAAAAACTGTCTCAACATATAAAAAACTCTCTTGAGAATAGTGTTTTATTAAGCCAAGAGCCTGTTCCCGGAACTGTGAGGGTGGATTTTATCAAAGGAGCTAAAAAGGAATGGAGGCAATATGGGAGAAATATCATCTTTAAAAACACAGACTCCCGCCCCATCCATGTGCAAATATCTTATCAGGTTCAAAAATAAACTTCAAAAAAGCTGATTTTTGGCCTGAAAAAACTTTTTTTAGTTAATTTTTTATGTTTTTTCTTTTTATTTTTTGAAAAACATTTATAATTTATATGCATCTCTGATGAATGAGAATTTGTGAGAGATCTTTTTAGGTTTCATAAAACCATGAAATAGCTATCACATATAAGGAGGTTAAAATGAAATATATCTTTGTCTTAGGTGTTTTTATCTGTTTGCCCTTGGCAGGAGCTAAAAAAACAGATTTCCAATCCACAACAGAACAATGCGATTATGCCCATCAAGATACTGATTTTACTGTCAATTCTTATGCTGAACTTTTAGCTCAGGTGAGGAGAGGAGACTACCGATCTGGCAAAAAACAAAAAAGAAAACGAAGTAAAAGACGAAGTGGTGGGAGTAGCACAGGGCAAAGATAAGGGGATCTTTGGAGCTACAATATTTCATGAAGTATAAGGAGGAGATATGCATTTAGTCGTCACAAAAAACATAAAAAATCTTTTTAAACAGAAAGGAATGAAAACCTCAAAACAAGCTATCGATCAGATCAACAAGGAGTTGGAAAAGCTGTGCTTAAAAGCTGTGGATAATGTGACAGCAGACAAGCTCAAAATTATAAAAGCCAGTCATATTCCCCCATTAGATGTCCTATTATAAGATCTGATACGTTCTAAAAATCGCCTATAAGAACAAATAAACTATCAAGCTTAAAGGCAAGAGGTAAAAGGCAAAAAACGGAAGTTTCCTCTCCTGAGTCATTTTTAAAACTAAAAGTAGGCTTAAAAGCCCACTTAAAAAAGCAGATAGAAAAGCCAAAGAAAATGACATTACTGAGGTCCAACCTGCCACCGCACTTTCCGGTGGAGTCTTCAAATTTAAAACTAAAGCCATTAAAGCAGAACCAGCAATCGCGGGGATGGAAATCAAAAAACTAAAATAGACAGCACTCCGACCAGACAAGCCACAGTAAAGGCCGGTAGCAATAGTCCATGCCGAGCGGGAAAAACCCGGCAAAACAGCGAAAGCTTGGGCTGTGCCAATCAACAGAGCTTGAAAATAGTTTATTTCCTGTAAAGTTCGATTTCGTTTTCGAACAAAAAAAAGAGAGAAAAGGATACAGCCAGAGCTGAAAAAGCCCCAAGCCACAGTGCTTTTTTCAAAACTTTGCTCAACAAAAGATCTCAAAAACAAACCCACTAAAAACAATGGCATAAGGGACAACAAGACCTTAAACAATAATTGGCGATGGCTTTTAGAGGGCCATTTTAAAATAAAAACTTTGAGATCTTTGAAAAACACAACAAATATAGAAAAAAGAGTTGCTGAATGTAGCAGTAAGACAAAATAAAGAGAACTGGAACCAGTATTTAAAAAACTTTCCAACAAAAACAGATGGCCAGAACTGGATACTGGCAAAAACTCTGTCGCTCCTTGTAAAAAACCCAAGCCTATATCAGTCCAATCCAATAGATTTCCCTCTTGTAATTAGCCATCCGTAAAAAGATCTTTTATATTTTCAAAAAAATATAAAAATTTCATTTATCGGATAAAAAACTTTGATCATTTAAAAAAACAGCCTTTCCTTCAGATATAAAAATTTTTTTAATGCCTTGGGATTGACGGTTTCTCCATTCAATAAATCGCCAACCCGGTTTTAAAGGAAGAGCAAGAGGTGTGTAAGATTGAAAACCATCCACACGAACAACAAACCATTCATTAGTATAAACTTTAACCCAACCGTAAGAGATATAAGGCGGGGAGCTGGCCATACCGGCAAAAAGCAAAAAAAGAAAAAAAACCATACTCTTCACAAAAGCAGGAAAAAAAGCAGACCTTTTCGAACAAGAGTTTTTTAAAGTGGGCTGTCGGCGACATTCTGCAAGGGACAACAGCTCTTTAACCTTATAGCTGAGAAATCTCAGCTGTTCAAAAGATATATCCTGATTTTTTAAACTCTCTGGAAAAAATCTTTTTTTTGGATCTTTAAATAAAAGAGGGTTGTTTTGACTTAAATCTTCCGCCTTCAAATCTTTTAGGGAAGTGAGCGGGCAGGGTGTTCGAAGTAAAGTCTCTATAACACCTAAAGAATATAAGTCGGAAAGGAAATTGGCTCGTGCTCCTTTTAAAATTTCCGGAGCCATAAAAGGAGCTGTCCCTTGAGTGCCTCGCTCATAATTGGCTTTTCCAAAATCGATAAGCTTAATATGAGCCTTCTCATCAATGAGCACATTGTCCAAACTGAGATCCCCATGGCAAAGGTTCTGCCGGTTCAAATCCAAAAGCCCTTTATAAATGGAAACCAAAATATGCCCTATCTCTTCAGATGAGAGCGAAAAGCTCTCTATCAGTTTAAAAAGACTGACCCCTGGAATGTATTCTAAAATCAAACTGTTTTTTCCAGCAAAACTTTCAAAACCAATCAAACGAACACAATAAGATGAAGATATTTGAGAAAGCGACTCAAACTCTTCCCGGAAAGAAGAACTGTCCTTTAAAAAGATTTTAACTAAAACCTCTTGTTGAACCCCAGTTCTTAAGTCTTTTCTCAAAGCTTTAAAAATCTGTTTAGAAGAGTCTTTTTTAAAAGAAAAAAGAATTTGATAAGGCAAGCCTTGTGCCAAAAGATTCCTTTTGGCAGGGACTTTAATTTTAAAGGGCATCCTGCTTTTTTTAAGGGATAGGCCCACTACTTGTCCAATAGTTTTTTTATTTCAGCAAAAGAAGATCCTTTTCTCTATAAATCAAAATTTTTTGTTTCTCTTTCAAATACTTGCGACAAGTGGAAGATAAAAAAGAAGACTTGAGAGCTTTATTCAAGCTTTCAAGGCTAAAATCTTCTATTTTCAAGCTCAAACACCAATTATCTCCCGATAAATCCAGCTCATAACAAGCTATTGGAGCTTTTTTGCTGGCTTTTTGCTTTTCACAAAGCTTATTCAAAAACATATCCTGTTCTTGCTTTTTGATATTTAGCGTCAAAGTCTCTATGGTTTCTGATCGGAGAATGCGATCCAAAAACTCTGCCGGACAAGGGGAGCTGAAAAAAAAGAAAAAAAATAAACTGCTTTTCCAAAAAATTTTTAGAGATGACATAAGTTATCCTTTTTTAATTTTGCAGAGCCGACAAAAGATTCAAAAGCAAAGGGCCAACTAAAAGCAGAAAAAAAGCAGGAAATTCCAACAACATTAAGGGAATCAAACTGAGCAAAGGCAATTTCTGTAAATGTTGCTCGATATCCTCATTCACAGCAAAAATCAGATCTTTTTCCAAATCACAAAGTGCTGACAAAATAGGTTCTCCTTGCAAACCACAAGTTAAAATATCGATAAGCCGTTTTCTGTAAAAAGTATTGAAACTTTTTGCTGGACAGCTTTTTCCCGTCTCCTGGGCAAAAAGCCAAAGCCCTAAATCCTTAGCAAAAGGCTCAAACACATTCCTTTGAGAATAAATACGAATGGCTTGCGAGACAGAAACGCCATTTTCAATATGAAGGCGAATCTCTAAAACTGCTTTTAACGGTGGTGCTAAACAGACCATTTCATTTTCCTCCCTGTTTGAAAAATCCATAACAAACCAGAAAAAAACAAAATAAATGAAAAAGCTATCAAATGAATGTATTTGCCAGAATGAGCTGTGACCGTCCAAGCCAAAAGTCCAAAATAAAAGAGGCTTAAAATGCCAGATTGGATTCGAATTTGAAGAAGAGCTCTTTTGGATTTGATTTGAAATGACTGTTCAATTTTTACTTTTCTCTTCAAATGTTTTAATTTTTGCAAAGGATGAGCACTTTGATGGATGAGACGAAGATCTTGAACAAAATTTTCAACATCTTTGTCTGGATAATGGAATTTTTGTTGAAATTTTAAAATCTCAGTAATATTTTGAACCTTGGTTCTTATTTTTTCTGATTTCAGCTCTGCTTGGGCTTTTTGCCAACCATTGATAAAACTAATACCTGATTTCATTTGAGATTCTAAAGGAAGAAGAAGAGAACAGAGCTGGGACAAGAAATTCTTTTCCTCTTGTTTTTTTAAGAAAATAAACAATATCAGGGTAAAAATCAAAGGTATGAGAAACAGAAAAAGAGAAAAAACCAAGCTTTTTTGAAGAAGAAACACAAATAAAAAATAAAAAAGAAGGAAAAACTCTAAAATCCGCCTCCCATTTTGAGTTATCAGATGGAGAAAAAACATCTCTTTGATAAGATTTCGAGATAAAAATCCAAAAAACACAGTTTGAATGGCTATCAGCATCCTAATAAATGTATTAGCAAAAAACTTTCCATAAAGGCTTAAATTGAAAAAAAATTAAAAATAATTAAAAAAAGATTTGACGGGGAGGTTTTTTGAGTCAACACTAAAAAAGTAAAAGCTGAAGTTGTTATTCTTCAGCTAAAAAAACAACAGGAGGTTAACTATGCCTGCAAAAAAGAAAGCCGGAAGAAAAAAGGCGGGACGCAAAAAAGTGACCCGTAAAAAAGCCGGAAGAAAAAAGGCGGGACGCAAAAAAGTGACTCGCAGAAAAACCGGAAGAAAAAAGGCGGGACGCAAAAAAGTGACTCGCAGAAAAACCGGAAGAAAAAAGGCAGGGCGTAAAAAAAGATAATAATTTGATTTTTTGATTTAAAAAAGGTCTCATTGTCTGATGAGACCTTTTTTAGTTTTGTCTTTTAAGAAGGGATTTTCTCCAAAGTCGATTCATTTCAGCAATAGTCTCTAATCGAATCTCTTTTGGACAAACTGAGGAGCAAGTTCCCGCATGCGAACAAGCACCAAAACCCTCTTTATCCATTTGAGCTGTCATATTTAAAACACGATCCTCTTGTTCTGCTTGCCCTTGAGGCAGTTTAGAAAAGTGAAATATTCTCGCCGCGGTGAACAGGCTGGCAGAGGCATTTTTACAGCTGGCCACGCAAGCTCCACAACCAATGCAAAGAGCTGAAGAAAAAGCCTCGCCAGCCTGTTTTTTAGAAATAGGAATCGCGTTGGCTGAGGGGGCACTCCCTGTCCGGACAGAAATGTAGCCTCCCTCCTTTTGAATACGATCCAAGCTGGAACGATCCACAATCAGATCCTTAATGATGGGAAAGGCTTTGGCCTTGAAAGGCTCAATGCAAATTTCAGTTTGATCTTTAAACTGTCTCATATACAGTTGACAGGTCGCCACTGCTTTTTGCGGGCCATGAGGCTCTCCATTAATTACCAGACCACAAGTCCCGCAAATCCCCTCTCGACAGTCATGATCAAAGGCCACCGGTTCTTCCCGCTTTAAAATCATATTGTGGTTGACTTGATCCAACATCTCTAAAAAAGACATGTCAGGTGAAATATCCTCCACAAGAACTGTTTGAAAAAAGCCTTTGGCCTTTGGCCCTTTTTGCCTCCATATTTTTAATGTAAAGTTCATGATTCCCCTTCAGAGCTTTTGAGCCTCTATTTGTAATTCCTTTGGCCGGGTTGTGCTTTTTTAAATAAAAGCTGTTCTCTATGCTCTTGCCATAAAAGGCGAGAAAAAGAGAACTCTTGCATTTCCCAAGCCGAAACATGGGAAAAGTTTTTATCATTTCTTAAAGCCTCATGATCTTGGGTTTGGTGCTCCACACGAAAATGACAACCACAAGACTCTTCTCTTTTTAAAGCATCAATGGCCATTAACTCTCCTAACTCTAAAAAATCAGCCACTCGGCCAGCTTTTTCTAACTCTTGATTTTTATAATTTTTCTCACCGGGAACAAAAATATCATTCCAAAACTCCTGCCTCAAGGATAGGATCTGGTCTTGAGCTTTTGTTAAGCCCTCTTTAGAGCGAATCATCCCCACATGTTCCCACAAAAGATTTCCTAATTTTTTATGAATTTGATCCACTGTTTGAGAACCTTTTAAATTTAAAATCTTTTGTAAATGCTCTTGACTCTCCTCTTCGGCCTCTTTAAAAGCTTGCTTTTTAAACTCCAACCCAGCACTTTGAGCTAAAAAATGACTTAAGCTATAAGGAAGGATAAAATAACCATCAGCCAGCCCCTGCATTAAAGCCGATGCTCCCAGCCGATTGGCCCCATGATCGGAAAAATTAGCCTCTCCTAAAACAAATAGGCCCTTAAGTGAGCTTTGTCCATCGTAATCCACCCACAAACCGCCCATAGTGTAATGAACAGCGGGATAAATTCTCATAGGTTTTTTATAAGGATCTTCGCCAGTGATACGATGATACATGCTGAAAAGATTGCCATACTTTTCTGCTATGGCTTTTTGGCCTTTTTCCCTCAAAACTTGTGCAAAATCCAAATATACTGCTTGGCTGGTGGCCCCCACACCATGTCCTTTATCCACTTGAAACTTGGCTTGACGAGAAGCTACATCCCTGGGGACAAGGTTTCCAAAAGCAGGGTAAATTCTTTCTAAGTAATAATCTCTCTCCTCTTCCGGAATATTCTCAGCCCTACGGTTATCTCCTTTTTTAAGAGGGACCCAAACTCGCCCATCATTTCTTAAAGACTCAGACATTAAGGTCAGTTTGGATTGATGATCCCCGCTTTGAGGGATACAAGTGGGATGAATCTGAACAAAAGAGGGATTGGCAAACAAAGCCCCTTTTTTGTGAGATCGCCAGATGGCCGTGACATTGGAGTTCATCGCATTGGTGGAAAGGTAAAAAACATTACTATAACCCCCTGTGCATAAAACCACTGCCTGTGCTCTAAAGCTTTTGATTTTTCCAGTGAGGAGATCGCGAGTCACAATCCCTTGGGCTTGACCTTTATAAACAACAAGATTAAGCATTTCATGGTGAGTAAAAAGTTGAACAGTGCCGGCCTGAACCTGTTTTAAAAGTGCACCGTAAGCTCCTAAAAGAAGTTGTTGTCCTGTTTGGCCTCTGGCATAAAAAGTTCGGGACACTTGTGCCCCGCCAAAAGAACGGTTGGCCAACATTCCTCCATACTCTCTGGCAAAAGGGACCCCTTGAGCTACACATTGATCGATAATGTTTCCCGAAAGCTGAGCTAAACGGAAAACATTGGCTTCACGAGATCTGAAATCCCCCCCTTTAATAGTGTCATAAAACAATCTTTGAATGGAATCTCCATCATTTTGATAATTTTTAGCCGCGTTAATTCCTCCTTGAGCGGATATGGAATGGGCCCGGCGAGGGCTGTCATGCAAAACAAAGAGCTTTACTCGGTAATCCATTTCCCCTAAGCTGGCCACTGCAGAAGCACCGGCCAAACCAGCACCTACAACAATCACATCAAACTTTTTCCTGTTTGCAGGGTTGATTAACTTATAGGAGAGCTTGGCATTGTCCCACTTGTCCTCTATAGGGCCTTCAGGAATGCGAGCACTGTGCTTATTAAAAAAATTTTCTTTTATCATGTTTTATATTCTAAGCTTTTTCACGAAAGACTGTCTAATAGGTTTTCCCAACAAAAACCATATTATATCCAAATAAAAACATACCATATTGGAGCAAGAAAGCCAAAGGTGACGACTAAAGCCAACAGCCAAGCCAGCTTTTCCACAAAAAAAACATAGATGGGACGAGACAGCCCTAAACTTTTAAAGCTGGCGGAAAAGCCCCTCAACAGATGGACAAATAAAATCAAAAGGACCAGACTGTAGCCAATAGGGTAAATGGGTTTTTTAAAATTTTCCACAACCAATCTATAAATATCCCGAACCACTTGCCCTTCCAGTTGAGTCTCATAATAGGGGCCAAATTTAAAAGACAGCAGATGAAGGATCAAAAAAATAAACAGTCCGCCAGCTTGAAACCATAAAAAACGGTGTCTCCAAGGGCTGGCTTTCCCCCCACTACTATGGAATATTTTATAATCCTCTGATCCGCGGGCTTTTTTGTTTTTCATCAAGAGCAAAAAGCTGAGCAAAATATGTCCGGCAAAAAAAAGGGCTAAGCCCATCTCCAGCAGAATAAATAAGGGAAATTCATGAAGGCTATAGGCGTATTTGTTATAAGCTGAAGGCCCGGAGAGAATCAGTAAATTGCCGGCCATGTGGATCAAGAGGAACAGGCAAAGCCCCAGTCCAGTTAAGGCCACAACAATTTTTTGACCGATAGTTTTTTGCAAAAAATAAATCAAAATATTCATTGGATAAATAAAGCCTCCTTAAGGTAAAAGACTCTAAAAACTTAAATTGACTCTCCTTTATCTCTGAATTTACCGGCAATATAATCAAAATTTATTTATGTTAGTAGTGATATTTCCTGTAGATTTGCAAATAAGCCCTTTGTTATTCATGAAAGCCCTCGGTATATTACCCTTAATATTATTTGTAGCAAGTAAAATAAATGTATCACATGTGCATTTAATTGATTTTTGGTTGAAATCAGACCAGCAATCGCCAGCAAGGCCGGAGTGTTTAATCGCCCATTGGGAATGGTGCTTATAGTATTTTAACTCACATTTTCCTCCTGTGCACATCTGTTCAATATTAGTAAATGAATCATCATGGGTTACGGTATAAATATTGCTTGTAAGGGTGAAATAATTGCTCGCTCGGTTTGTTGCTGTTGTAGCGTCTTGAGGAAATTTATTGCAACAGATGGGGCTGGCCACACCTCTGGCATAGTCCATTCCAATTTGAGTCTGCATTATTTTATTGGGGCGATAGCCCATTGCCCAAATTTTTTGATGATAGCCACCGTCCACATTATGAGTATGATATAAATATTTAGAAACAGCCACAAGCTCTGATTTTTGAATGGTCTGTAAAACACCGATTTTGTATTTGCTATAAGTAGGAATAGCCACAGCTGAAAGAACCCCAAGAATGCCCACAACAACTAAAAGTTCCGTTAAAGAAAAACCTTTTTCTGATTGAAAAAAAGAATAAAAAAACTTTAAAGCTGGTCTCATCGTTTAAACTCTCTTTTTTCTCCTTTATAGTGAACCCCCTTTAATCTCTCTCAAATTAAAAGAAATTAAGAAAAGACTCTGGGCTTAAAATCCTTTTCATTTTGAAAGATCACATCACCAGTCGCCTCAATCACAAAAAAACCTCGTTTTTGTGCTAAACTATCCGCCTGTCGATTAGATTTTATTAAAAAAGCCATTCCACCATAAAGAGTTTTGTTTTTAAATTCTGGCCACCAAGTTTTAAAGTTTTTAATATTTTCTTCAAATTCATTAACATCAGAAGGATCTAAAGTGGCTTTAACTTCCACAACTACAACCTCCTTCCCATTGATAGCGATAAGATCAAACTCTGAAAAAGGGCCTTTTGCATTGGTAATTACCCTTTCCACTTTAATCCCTCTCTCTTTTAATCGCTGAGCCAACTGGCCCTTAACCAAGTTTTCACCTAACTTCCCCCAGCGATTTCCAGAATCTCCAATTACTTTATGAAGCAACTTCTCCGTTTTTTTTGATTCCAGCTCTGCCTCTTTTTGTAAAATGCGAATTTCCTCTATTTTTTTCTGGTCTTTCTTTTTCCACTCCGCCCATTCTTTTTCCTCCCGTGCTTTTTCCTCTGCCCTCTTCTTTTCTTGCCGAGCCTCTTCCTCTGCCCTCTTCTTTTCTTGCCGAGCCTCTTCCTCTGCCCTCTTCTTTTCTTGCCGAGCCTCTTCTAAACTTTTCTTTTCCCATTTCTTTTCCCATTTCTTTTCCCACTCCTTTTGATTGAGAGCAATTTCTTTTAAAATTTTCCAGATTTCATCTGGTGTAGGTGTTTTACTCATCCCTTCTCCTCCAATTTTTTCAAAAAGCCAATTTCTCCGTTTTTAGATAAAAAAACCAAAAACTCTAAGATATTATAGCATAAAAATCCTAAAATAGACAATAAAAATGGATTGATCAGAGAAACTTATACCCATCTTGTTGGAGTTTTCAGGTTTCAAGGATAGGGCAAATTATCAGTAATAAGAATGGGATAATTCACCTAACTTCCGTATTTTGTGATCAAGAATCCAGTATTATCAAGGGTTTTCGAGGGGCTTGGGTCACTACATTCAAGACTTTAGTTTGTGATATTAGGATATAAATTTAATAGTGTGTGGAAAGGTTTTGTTAAAAAGGTTTTAGGGGGGCTGATTTGGTTGAGGATAGCCCTTTGCAAAGCAGGCCGTCTTGATTGATATAGGCTCTGTATAAGGCCCCCCCGGATTTGGGGTTTGGTCTGGTTCCCGATAAAACTACAAAACTGTTGCAAGCACATTCAATGGCTTTGTTGTGAAAAGCAGTAGCACAGTTGGAGTCACTACCGCTGGGGCTTAGATGACTGTTCTTTGTTCGTCCCTGGTTTCCTTTCTCTGTGCAGTTGCCATCGGCATGGCCACATATATCAGATGATGAAACCGAGGAATCTATTTTTCCGGCGATATAAACATCTGAGGATAAAGTGAGATAAGAACTAAAATCTCCCGTGGCACTTTGAGGATGGCTGGAGCAACAAAGGGGATCGGTTTTGTTGTATCTGAATCCAACATTAACCTTCATGACTTTACTGGGGCGATAGCCGGCCGCATAGATTTTTTGGTGGTAGCCACCGTCCACATTATGAACATGATCTAAGACTCTGGAAACAGCCACAAGCTCTGATTTTTGAATGGTCTGTAAAACACCGATTTTGTATTTGCTATAAGTAGGAATAGCCACAGCTGAAAGAACCCCAAGAATGCCCACAACAACTAAAAGTTCCGTTAAAGAAAAACCTTTTTCTGATTGAAAAAAAGAATAAAAAAACTTTAAAGCTGGTCTCATCGTTTAAACTCTCTTTTTTCTCCTTTATAGTGAACCCCCTTTAATCTCTCTCAAATTAAAAGAAATTAAGAAAAGACTCTGGGCTTAAAATCCTTTTCATTTTGAAAGATCACATCACCAGTCGCCTCAATCACAAAAAAACCTCGTTTTTGTGCTAAACTATCCGCCTGTCGATTAGATTTTATTAAAAAAGCCATTCCACCATAAAGAGTTTTGTTTTTAAATTCTGGCCACCAAGTTTTAAAGTTTTTAATATTTTCTTCAAATTCATTAACATCAGAAGGATCTAAAGTGGCTTTAACTTCCACAACTACAACCTCCTTCCCATTGATAGCGATAAGATCAAACTCTGAAAAAGGGCCTTTTGCATTGGTAATTACCCTTTCCACTTTAATCCCTCTCTCTTTTAATCGCTGAGCCAACTGGCCCTTAACCAAGTTTTCACCTAACTTCCCCCAGCGATTTCCAGAATCTCCAATTACTTTATGAAGCAACTTCTCCGTTTTTTTTGATTCCAACTCTGCTTCTTTTTGTAAAATGCGAATTTCCTCTATTTTTTTCTGGTCTTTCTTTTTCCACTCCGCCCATTCTTTTTCCTCCCGTGCTTTTTCCTCTGCCCTCTTCTTTTCTTGCCGAGCCTCTGCTTCCGCCCTCTTCTTTTCTTGCCGAGCCTCTTCCTCTGCCCTCTTCTTTTCTTGCCGAGCCTCTGCTTCCGCCCTCTTCTTTTCTTGCCGAGCCTCTTCCTCTGCCCTCTTCTTTTCTTGCCGAGCCTCTTCCTCTGCCCTCTTCTTTTCTTGCCGAGCCTCTTCTAAACTTTTCTTTTCCCATTTCTTTTCCCACTCCTTTTGATTGAGAGCAATTTCTTTTAAAATTTTCCAGATTTCATCTGGTGTAGGTGTTTTACTCATCCCTTCTCCTCCATCTTTTTAAGAAGCCATATTTTCAGTTTTTAAGGTAAAAAACCAACCACTTTTGAGAAACATTATAACATAAAAATCCTAAAATAGACAATAAAAACAGCCTGACTCAGGCTTTTTTCCACGAAATGGAATGCTCTTTGGACAAAAGTTTAACTAAATTTTGTCAGCGAAATCATGAACATGGGCAATTTTTTTAAGCTGAAACTTGTCCTTTAGCCTTCAACTGGTTTATAAATCAAGATTGATGAACATTCTTGTCCCCATTAAACAAGTCCCTGACACCGGCCTGAATCTTCAAATTCAAAATGGTGAAGTGGATGAAAGCTTACTCAAATGGGTCATATCTCCTTATGATGAATTTGCTTTAGAAGAGGCTTTAAAACTAAAAAGCCAATTCCAAGGAAAACTTTTTGTCATCACCTTAGGGCCAAAACGAGCCAGAGAGGCACTGATGACTGCATTATCCCTTGGGGCAGATGAGGCTTTTCATCTTGTTGTTGATCAAAATCTAAGAGATCCTTTGATCATTGCTCAAATTTTAAAAAACAAAATTGTTGAAATTCCTAGCCTGTCTTTGATTTTTTGTGGGAAGTTATCGACAGATTCTAACAACTTTGCTGTCCCTCAAATGCTCGCCGGGCTTTTAGATCTTCCCTTTGTCACCAATGTAAATAAACTGGAGTTTCAAGAGGGCCTATTCCACTTAGTAAGAGAATGCGGGCAGGCTGTGGAAGAGAGTTTAACCGCCACTCCTCCCCTACTTCTTTCAGCAGACAAGGGGCTTAATCAGCCCGGCTATCCCTCACTTCCAGGCATTATGAAAGCAAAAAAAAAGCCCTTTCGCTCCTTTCCGGTGGACATAAAAAAAGAAGAGAGAATAAGGCTTAAAAGCTTGAGTCTTCCTCCGGAAAAACAAGCTCCTTATATAATTCCAGGGAACAGTGAGGAGAAAGTGGCTCAACTGATCCAAATTTTAAAAGAAAAGGAAAAAATTTTATGAAACTTTTAATCCTTATAGACAGTTCTAAAGAAGGATTAAAGCCTTCTGACTTGGACCTATTGGGTTTTTTTGAAACTTCTGACTCCTGTTTTGAGGGAGAAGGTTCTGTTCAAGTTTCTGCTTTGGCCTTAGGCGAGAGACCGGAGAATTTTTCTGAAAAGAATTTACCGACTGCTGTCCGGCACTTTTTCTTTTCCGAAAAACTCAAATTTTATAATCCCAAAGCTTATGGGACCGCTTTAAAGCTTTATTTAGAAAAAGAACCGGCAAACTGCATAATCTCCACAGCCACATTAAAAAATAAAGATTATTTCCCATGGCTTTCTGCCATTTTGAATGCTCCTTTTTTAAATGAAGTTCAAGATCTAAAATTCAAAAAAGAATTGATTCATGCCTTTAAACCTCTTTATGCGGGAAAGCTGGTCGGGCATTTTGAAGTTAAGGTTTCAAGCCAAGAACCTGTTTTTTGTCTCATTCCAGCCGGCCGGCTCAAAGGAGCTTTTAAAAAAGGAGGATCCCAAGCCTCAGCCTTAGATCTCAAATTGCCCCTAAACCCTATCACACATAAAAGTTTTAAAAGCCCGGAAAAGCCTGTTCAAGATCTGAGTGAGGCAGAGATCATTGTCTCTGGGGGCCGGGGTCTGATGAATGGGGAAAATTTTAAAATGTTAAAAGAGCTGGCTCAAACTATAGGCGGAGTTGTAGGGGCCTCTCGTGCCGTCACCGATGCCGGCTGGCAGGCTTATAGCCGGCAAGTGGGGCAAACGGGCAAAACCGTTTCACCTAAATTGTATATTGCCTGTGGCATTTCTGGAGCCATTCAGCACTTGGCCGGAATGCAAAATAGCCGAGTCGTTGTAGTGATAAATAAAGACCCTTCGGCTCCTTTTTTTAAAAAATGCTCTTATGGAATTGTGGGTGATCTGTTTGATATTGTCCCCAAACTTACAAAAGCCTTAAAAAATCAAACACCTTAAAAAGAGTCCACTTTTTTCCCTCACCTCACTTGCCGGGGGCCAGCTGAAAAGCTTTGCGGGAACTTTAATCAAAATCTGTCTTCCTTTTAACACTCAAGACATTGTCAATTTGCCGTAAACGGACAAGCAGTTGATTGGCCTGCCTTAAACCTTTAACTTTAGTGTCAAAAACCACAAAAACCTTTAGAGAGTCGGCCCGATTCACTTTAAGATTGGTAATATTTAAATCAAAGAAATTAAAAGCAGAGCTGATCTTAGATAAAGTTCCCGGCTTGTCAGCACAAACTGTGCTTAAAGAAATAGTGTAATCATTGTTTTGGCTTTGATCGCTTTTCCAATTCACTTCTATAAAACGATCAGAGGATATCTGATCTAAAGCCTTGCATACTTGCCTGTGAACCACGATCCCTCTTTTTCGGCTTACATAGGCTTTCACACGGTCTCCTGCTACCGGATAGCAACACCGGGCAAAATGAACCATGACATTATCCGCCCCCTCAATCTCTAAAGGAGAAGTGGAGGGGTCTTTTTCCTCTGTATTTAATGAGACACTTAAGGAGGTTAAAGCCTCCCCTTGTTTGTTTTTTCCAAAATATTCTAAAATTTGTTTAAAAACGATTTTTCCAAAACCTAAACTTATAAAAAGCTCTTCTTTCTTATTTAAGCCTTTGGATTTCATAAATTCAGAAAAGCTGGCATGTGATAAAATATATTTCTCAGAAACTTTAAAACGATGACAACCTTTTTCAAACATTTTTTTACCTATCTCAAGGGATTTTTTTCTCTCCTCTGTTTTAAAAAAGTTTTTTATTTTGGATCGGGCTTTAGAGGTCACGCAGGTTTTGAGCCAGTCTTTAGATGGCTTGGGCTTTTTTGTTGTGACAACTTCTACCGTGTCCCCACTATTCAAACGATAGTCTAAAGAAACTTGTCGGCCATTGACTTTTGCACCAACAGCTCTCTCTCCTAACTGAGTATGAACGGAATAAGCAAAGTCTACCGGAGTGGCACCACTGGGAAACTCTTTAATATCCCCCTCAGGAGTAAAAACATAAATCTCCGATTCAAAAAGATCTCCTTTGACATTTTCTAAAAACTCTTCTGAATCATCAGAATTTTGATGCCAGAGCAAAACCTCCTTTAGCCAGTTAAACTTAGACAAATGACTCTCTTTGATCTTCTCTTTTTGTCCTTTCAGTTTATAAATCCAATGGGCCGCCACCCCTCTTTCTGCCATTATCTGCATATCCTGTGTCCGTATTTGAATTTCAATTTGATGCCCTTCAGGCCCTATTACAGTAGTATGAAGGCTCTGGTAGTTATTCCTCTTAGGCATAGCAATAAAATCTTTAAATCGGCCAGGAACCGGCTTCCAAAGGGCATGAGTCAAACCCAAAGCCTCATAGCACTCATGCACTTCCTCCACACAGATTCGAAAAGCCACAATGTCATGTATCTCCTCAAAAGGAATGCTCTGATAAAGCATTTTGCGGTAAATGGAATATAGGTTTTTATATCGACCTTGAACTTCACAATTCCAAATACCATGACTTTGCAGATCCTTTTTTAAAATACGAGCCGTGTTTTCTATATAAGTGCTTTTATTTTTATTGAGTTTTGCCATTTTTTTTGTCAGTTCAGTAAATTCCTCTGGCCGGGCAAAACTAAAAGACAGATCTTCCATTTCCACCTTGATTTCATTCATGCCCAAACGAGAAGCCAGAGGGGTATAAACTTCTAAAGTTTCATTAGCTATGGCCCTTTGCCGAGCTTTGGGCATATATTGGAGAGTTCTGAGGTTATGAAGTCTATCCGCTAACTTAATTAAAATCACCCGGACATCTTTTCCCATAGCCACAATCATTTTACGAATGTTCTCACTTTGTTTGTGATAAATGTTGCGAAATTTAATTCTGGAAATTTTGGTGACTCCATCCAACAAAAAAGCTATGGTGGGGCCAAATTCTTTTTCTATATCTTGAAGAGAAGTGCTGGTGTCTTCCACAACATCATGAAGAAGAGCTGTGATCAGGCTTTCTTGATCCATGCCCAAATCCAAAAGAATATCCGCCACGCTCAAAGGGTGGGTGATATAAGGCTCTCCACTGAGTCTTTTTTGGCCTTTATGGGCTTTTTGAGCATATTTGTAAGCTTTAAAAACCTCAGCCCATTGGATTTTAGAGCTGTGGCTTTTTAGCTTGAGTTTTAAATCCTCTATAGTGATAGTAGAGGATTTTTCTAAAGGAAGTTTTAAAAGTGCCACAAAGACATTTTATATAAAACTGTTGGGCTTTTCAAGTTTTTTTAATGAAAAAAGCCCGCTTTAACTGATATTGTAAGATTTTTCTTCATTGTTTGTTGAGGAAGAATCTCAATCCTCTTTCTTTTCATAGTCTGCGTTAATGGTTTCTCCATCGTTTTTGTTTTTTTTCTTTGGAGAAGGATCCTTCGGGCTTTTTTCCTGAGCACTTTTTTTATAAACTTCTTGCCCTAATGCTTGAAACTGTTGTTTGACTTTGTCTTTCAGCTTTTTTAATTCATCCATGTTCACTTCCAAGTCGTCTTTCTTCAAAAAATCTTTGGCTTGTGTAATAGCACTTTCTGATTCTTTTTTTAGGTCATCAGAAATTTTATCGCTATTTTCTTTTATCATTTTTTCCGACTGATAGATCATTTGATCCATCTCATTTTTTATGCTAATGATCTCTTTTCTTTTTCGATCTTGCTCCTCATAAACTTGAGCCGACTTAATCATGTGGCTGATTTCCTCTTCATTGAGGCTGGGTTTGTCAATACGAATGTTTTGGCTTTTCCCTGTAGCTTGATTTTTAGCAGAAACATGAATGATTCCATTGGAATCAATGTCAAAAGAAACTTCAATTTTAGGTTCTCCTCTGGGGGCGGGAGGAATGTCCCTCAAATCAAAACGGCCTAAAGTTTTGTTATCTTTAGCCATGCCTCTTTCCCCTTGAAGAACATGGATGGACACAACGCTTTGATTGTCTTCCGCAGTGGAAAATACCTCTGATTTTTTTGTGGGGATGGTTGTGTTCTTAGAGATGAGTTTAGTCATCACACCGCCTAAAGTCTCTATCCCCAGGGACAGAGGAGTCACATCTAAAAGTAAAATATCTTTAACTTCGCTGGACAAAACCCCGGCCTGAACAGCGGCCCCCATAGCTACCACTTGATCGGGGTTAACCGATTGATTTAGATCTCTGTTAAAAAATTTTTTAACCGCCTCCTGAACTGCGGGAATACGTGTGCTCCCCCCAACCATGATCACCTCATGGATATCGTTGGTAGTAATGCCAGCATCTTTTAAAACTACCTGACAAGGCTTTAAAGCACTTTCAATTAAATGCTCTGTTAACTGATCAAATTTAGATCGAGTTAAGGAAATGTCTAAATGTTTAGCTCCTGAGGCCCCCGCAGTAATAAAAGGCAAATTGACTACTGCTTCTTGAGAAACGCTCAATTCAATCTTAGCTTTCTCCGCCGCTTCCCTCAGCCTTTGCAAAGCCATTTTGTCTTCCCTCAAGTCAATGCCTTCCATTTTTTTAAACTCTTCAGCTAACCAATTTAACAGGGCTTCATCAAAGTCATCTCCTCCCAGTTTTGTGTTTCCATTTGTGGCCTTCACTTCTAAAAGTTTGTCGTTAATATCCAAAATAGAAATGTCAAAAGTGCCACCACCAAAGTCAAAAACAGCCACCAACCGATTTTCCTTTTTATCCATGCCATAAGCTAAAGCCGCGGCAGTAGGCTCATTGATAAGCCTTTTGACATTCAGCCGGGCCGCTTTGCCAGCGTCTTTTGTAGCCTGCCTTTGAAGATCATTAAAGTAAGCTGGGACTGTAATTACAGCCTCTTTGACCTCTTGACCCAGGTAAGCCTCAGCGTCTTTTTTTAGCTTGGATAAAATGAGAGAGGCTATTTTTTCAGGAGAAACCTCCTCATTGTTGATAAGGAAAGCACAACTTTCACTATTGGATTTTTTGACAGTTTTGAATGGGTAGCTGTCAACTTCCCCACGAATTGCAGAAAATTGTTGGCCAATAAATCTTTTAGAGGAAAAAATGGTGTTGATGGGATTGCTGACCGCCTGCCTTTTGGCAATTTGTCCTACAAGAATCTCCCCTTTTTTGCCAAAACCCACAACAGAAGGGGTAGTGTAAGCTCCTTCTGTGTTGGTTAAAACTTTAGGCTGGCCATTTTCAATAATAGAGACAACAGAATTGGTTGTGCCCAAATCAATACCCAAGATTTTGCCCATGTCTTCACTCCTTTTCCCGTTTAAAGTGCAAGCTCAATATAAAACTTAATAATGAGACAAAACCGAGCTTTGTCAAGCCCTATATAAAATTAAAAATCCAGAATTTTTGAGGGACAAAAGCCCGTCTGTTTCACAAGGGACTATTTTATAGACTTTTGCCAACAAAAGCCTTATGTTATTTTCATGCTTTCTCTCTTAACTAAAATTTTTGGAACAAAATATGAACGGGATTTGAAAAAAATAAGGCCCCTTGTCCAGCACATTGGCCATTTGGAAAAATCGCTCTCCGGGCTGAGCCGGAAGGGCTTACAGGCTAAAACCTCTCACTTTAAAGAGCAAATAGATCAAGGGCAAAGTTTAGAAAACATTTTGCCTTCAGCCTTTGCGGTTTGCAGAGAGGCCGCTAAACGGGTTTTGGGCATGAGGCATTATGATGTTCAGGTGATTGGAGGGATCGTCCTTCACAGAGGGGAAATTGCTGAAATGAAAACCGGTGAAGGAAAAACCCTGGTGGCTACTCTCCCGGTTTATTTGAATGCTCTTTCGGGAAAAGGTGTCCATATTGTCACAGTCAACGATTATTTAGCTAAAAGAGATAGGGAATGGATGGGCCAACTTTACAACTTTTTGGGCTTGAGTGCTGGGGCGATCATTCATGATATGGATGATAGAGAAAGGCAAAAAGCCTACTTAGCCGATGTCACTTATGGAACTAATAATGAATTTGGTTTTGATTATTTAAGAGATAATATGAAATATTCCCTTAAAGCCTGTGTTCAAAGGGATCTCAATTATGCGATTGTAGATGAGTGCGATTCCATTTTAATAGATGAGGCCAGGACTCCTCTAATTATCTCCGGGCCTAAAGACCGCTCCACAGACAAATATCACGCTGTCAAAAAAATCATCCCACATCTTAAAAAAGATAAGCACTTCACAATGGAGGAAAAATCCCGAACAGTCTCCCTCACAGAGGAAGGCAATGCAGAAATAGAAAAGCTTTTAGGCATTAACAATCTTTACGATTTGGCTCATATTGAGTTTCTACACAATATCTACCAATCACTAAAGGCCCATTACCTTTATAAAAAAGATGTGGACTATATGGTTCAAGGAAGTGAAGTGGTAATTGTGGATGAATTTACGGGCCGTCTTCAACCGGGGAGGCGATGGAGTGAGGGGCTTCATCAAGCTATCGAGGCCAAAGAGGGGGTTAAAGTCAAAACAGAAAACCAAACCCTTTCCACCATCACTTTCCAAAATTATTTTAGAATGTATAACAAGCTGGCGGGCATGACAGGCACGGCGGAAACTGAGGCCGAAGAGTTTAAAAAAATTTACAAACTTCAAACCAAAGTCATCCCCACCAACCAGCCCATCCGCCGGGAAGATTATGAGGATGTGATCTACAAAACCTCGGCTATAAAATACAAATATATTGGGCAATTCATAAAAGAGCTGTATAAAAAAAACCAGCCTGTTTTAGTGGGGACTGTCAGTATTGAAAAATCAGAGAGACTATCTCAAATCCTTTCTCAAGAAAATATCCCTCATAAAGTTTTAAACGCAAAACATCATGACAAAGAGGCAGAAATTGTGGCTCAGGCGGGAAGAAAATCTGCCATCACTATTGCTACCAATATGGCGGGACGAGGGACAGACATTATCCTGGGCGGGAACCCAGAGTTTTTGTGCGGGCCAAAGGGAAAACAAGATTCGGAAGAGAGTTATCAAAAGAGGCTCAAAAAATTTCAAGATCTGTGCCTAAAGGAAAGGGAAGATGTGATCTCTGCTGGTGGTCTGTTTATCATCGGGACAGAAAGGCATGAAGCCCGCCGGATTGATAATCAGCTGAGAGGTCGCTCTGGCCGACAAGGTGATCCCGGAGCTTCAAAATTTTATTTGTCTTTAGAAGATGATTTGATGAGGGTTTTTGGAGGGGAGAGAATGCAAAAAATAATGACCACTTTAAAAATGGACGAATCGGCCCCTATCACAGATCGGCTTTTGACTCGTGCTATAGCCAGTGCACAAAAAAAGGTAGAAGGGCATAACTTTGAGATCAGAAAACATCTTTTAGAATACGATAATGTGATGAATCAACAAAGAACTGCCATTTACAAAATGCGAAAAGAAGTGATGAAAAAAGATCATTTAGAAAGACTCTTTTTAGATCGCCTCTCCGATGTAATATCTGAAGGCTTGGATCAAACAGCTAATGAGAATATGAAAAAAGAGGAGTGGAATCTCAAAGGTTTACAAACTTTTTGCCAGCGAACTTTAGATTTAGATATAAGCTTTCCCCCTTTGGAGAATCTGACTTTAGAAGATATTAACAATTCAACAAAATTCTCTGTTCAAGCCAAGTTCGAAAAGAAAAAGCAAGAGTTAGGAGAGCATTTTGAGCCTTTAATTCAGTTTTTGCTCTTGCAAACTACAGATGCCCGCTGGAAAGAGCATTTAGAAAATGTGGACCATCTCAGAGAAGGGATCAACCTGAGGGCATTTGCCCAAAAAGATCCTTTGGTGGAATATAAAAAAGAAACTTTTTATATGTTTGAAGCCCTTAACTTGGCTGTGGCTATTGAGGTTGTGGAGAAGTTTTTTAAAATTCAAATCACTGAGGAAACAAAGTGGGATAAGCCTCAAAAAGAAGAGGAAAGTTTAATCTATAATGAAAAAGCTTTAGAAAGCTCTGCTTTTGCACAAACTCCTAAAGAGGCGATCCCCCCTCAAAGGGAAAAGCCATTGAACCGCCGGCAAAGAAGACGGCAATCCGCCTTTAAAAAACAAAAAATCAAAATTTAAAATAGGCTTTTGAACCAGATTTTCAGAAAAAACAGAGTGAAAAATCAAAAAAATGGGAGGGCTTTTTTCTGTTGGTAGAGATCAGAAAGGCTATAGAATCCTTTTTTCTTTTTTAAAATAAACAAAAGGGCCTGCAAAGCTCCTTTAGCAAAAAGCTCCCGGTTTAAAGCCTGATGCTCTAAAATCAAAATCTCCTCCGCACTTTGAAGAAAAACCCGGTGAGTCCCAAACTCTTGTGCTTGTCTCAAGCTTTGGATTTTAGCTTTATTTTTTAAAAATCGAGGAAGGCTCTCTTTTAGCCTTAAGGCTGTCCCGCTGGGTTTGTCTTTTTTGTCTTTATGATGAATGTCCTCTATCCGAACCTTAAACTCTTCATAAAAAATATCTTTTAGCCACCGGGAGAGGAGAAAAATCCCTCCACTCATGTTTTCGCTGTAAAAAACAGGGATTTTTTTTCCTGCGGATTTTAAAGAGTTTTTTTGGCTTGAGCTTAAACCTGTAGTCCCGCTGACAAAGGCTTTTTTATGCTGAAAAGCCCAATCTAAACTTTGTGAAAAGAGTTCAGGAAGAGAAAAATCAATCACCCCGTCAATTTGGCCAGTGGGCCAGCTCTCCGGTGCCCTCGTTTTGTTGGCTCCAGCCGTCACCTGCATAAAAGGCTTTTCTTTAATTAGGCGAGAGAGGCTTTTGCCCATTCGCCCTCTATCTCCGCTCAAGGCAATGCGAATGGTTTTTTTCTGAGATTTCATTTGTGTGCCAAGACCTCTCTGGGTTTGCTTCCTTGAGGCGGACCAATTTGCCCTTCTTCAAATAAGATCTCTATCATGCGGGCCGCACGAGGGTAGCCAATACGGAATTTTCTTTGTAAAAAAGATGCACTCACCACATCGCAAGTTTTTACAAACTCCAAAATCTCATCATACATAGGATCCTCTTTTATATTCATGCTGGAGTCTACCGTATTATGAGCCAGCTGAGCTGATCCAGGGATTAAAGCCTTCTCATAAATAGGTTCTGCCTGACTTCTCCAGTGATTTCCCACTTCTTCCACATCCCTTTCCCGAACAAAAGGCCCATGATAGCGAAGGGCTTTGATATGGCCAGGTTCCAAAAACAGCATATCTCCGTGGGACAACAACTTTTCTGCCCCTGTCTCGTCTAAAATCACGCGGGAATCAGTCCCACTGGCCACCTTAAAGCTAATCCGCCCAGGAATATTGGTTTTAATTAAGCCTGTGACGACATCCTTTCTGGGGCTTTGCATCGCTAAAATCAGATGAATGCCACTGGCTCTGGCCTTTTGAGCTAACCGCACCACTGCACTTTCCAGTGGCCTTCGAATATTTTTATCCGCCATCAGATCTCCAAACTCTTCAATCACAATACATATTAAGGGCAAAGGCTCAAAATAGTAAGAGTCCTGCGGACGAGCGGACTCCTGTTTTTTGGAATGCAAACTTTTTTCCTTAGAGCTTAATCCTCTGGCTACAGTATTAAAGGACTTGTGATCTCTTGCCTGAAAAAGAGCGAGAGAGCGATATCTTTTTTCCATCTCCATCACAGCCCAATGCAATGCTTGGACAGCTAAATGAGAAGAAGTGATAATGGGAGATAAAAGATGAGGAATGTCCTTAAAGGCCGACAGATCCACTTGTTTAGGATCAATCAACAAGATTTTTAAAGAATCCGGACTGTGGCGAAACAAGAGGCTAATCACAAAACTAATAATGAACATGGATTTTCCTGATCCGGTAGTTCCTGCAACCAAAAGATGCGGGATGCGAGCCAAGTCTTTAATCCCTATTACATTATCTGCTCTTCTTCCTAAAACTAAGGGCAAATCGGCTTTAAAAAAACTTTCTGACCTTAAAAGATTTTTTAAATGCACCATTTTTCTATAGGGCATAGAAGCTTCAATTCCCACCACATCTCGCCCGGGGATGGGGGCAATAATACGAACAGACTCACTGCTCAAGGCCAAACTCAAATCACTTTCCATTTCACGGATCCGGCTGACTTTTACATGATTTTCTGGCTTAAATTCAAATAACACTAATGCGGGGCCGGTTTTAATGGCTTTAATCTCCCCTTGTATAGAAAATTGAGAGAGTTTATCTATTAGTTTTTTAGACAGCTCCTCCACATCTTGGCGATGGATTTTTTCTGGCTTTTGAGGGATATCTGATAAAATATCCACAGAGGGGAGTTGGCCTTTATCAAAAGATTTTTTATGTAAAAAAGGCTTTTCAATTTTAGGAGCCATTAAGCTTTGAGAAGGAGGCGGTTCTTTTTCCTTATGTAAAAAGGATTTGTCTTGAAAGACAAACTGCGGGGCCTCTTTTGTTTTATTGATTTGAGAATCTAAAGCTTTAGGGGAGGGAGTCTCGCTATGTTTAAGTTTTCGAATAAAGGAAAATATCTTTCCAAAAAAGGAAAGGGAAAGTTTTAAAAAATTCGAAAGTTTTTGAATCCCCTTTTTAACTTTAAGCCCGGCTTTGCCTATAATATGAGGGCTAACTTTAAAGAGTTTCCAAAAAGTGATCAAAATTTTTATCGGCCAGAGGCCAAAAGCTCTCAAAAAAACTGTAGGGCTGTAAAATATAAAAATCACAGCTAAAGAAGACCATAGAAGAACAGCTGTGCCCGTGGTATGAAACAAGGGTTTAAGGGAAGAGATAATCACTTTTCCCAAGCCTCCCCCCCAACTAACAGAATGGTTAAAAAAGCGAACTTCTGAAAAATACAGCTCGCTCAAGCTCATAAAAGAAAGAACAAATAAACCAAAAAAAAGGCTGGACTCTATAGCCGATTCCCGCAAGCGTCCTGTAAAAAATTTGTAGGCTAAAATCAAGCCTCCTAAAATAAAAAACCATGAGGAGAAGCCAAAAAACTGATAAAATAAATCCGCCAAGCTGGCCCCAATAAAACCACAATAATTTTCAACCTTAAGGGATGAACCAAAAAAGTTTAAAGAAGGATCTTGAGGCTTATAGCTAAAAAAACTGAGACCCAAAAACAAAGTCCCGCTTAAGAGTAAAGCCCCTTTGAGGCGATTTCGCCTTATTTCTCGTTGAATTTTTTTGCTCCAAACCACAGCTTTTTCAGTATAAGCGATTTTTTATAAAAAAAAAGCTGGTTTTTTGTTTTTTAACAGGATTTTCCACAAAGTTTCCCGCAAAAAAATATCTTCTATTGCTTTTTGCACAGGATAGTATTAGATTTTTTTTGATGACGCCCAATCATTTTATCCATTCTTCACAAAATGCCTTAGTGATTCACTTGGATCGGGTTCAAATCGAAGATATTGTGGAAAGTAAGCTGGATCACTATTTAAAATTTTATCCCTTACAAGCACAAACCAATGTTTTAAAAAGATTTTATGAACCTATTGAACAAGCACTTATAGAGTTTGGTTTAGAAAATTTAAAAGGCAATCAACTTAAAACAGCTAAAGCTCTTGGCATTAACCGCAACACTCTTAAGAAAAAAATAAAGGCTTACAATTTAAATATTGAGCAACTCCTCATGCAAAAAAGCCAGCATAAAGGCCCTAAAAGTGGTATCTTCCTCAGCTCAGCCCGTTCCATGGATTTACTATCAGCCTGTCAGGCCCAACTGTCTGAAGAGAATGCCCATCAAATTTTAAAAGATAAGGCTCTAAAGCGAATAAGCCAGTCGGTAAAGGCAAAAATCATTCAAAAAGTCTTGGAGTTTTGCAAAGGCAATCAGGTTCGAGCCGCTGAAGCTCTTGGCATTAACCGCAACACTCTTAAGAAAAAAATAAAGCTTAAGGCAAAGGCAAGCTAAATGAAAGGCACTCTTCCATCTCATCTTTCTGCTGAAAAGGCTCTTCTTGGGATCCTCCTCATGGGGGAAGAAGCGGATTGGGATGAGGTAGCAACTGAGTTAAAAGAAGAAGATTTTTTTCAACCCGCTCATAAAACCATTTTTTTTCATATTCAAGAACTTTACAAAAAAGGACAAAGTGCAGACCCTGTAACTGTGGCCAATTCCTTAAAAAAAACCAAGCAATTGGATCAGGTGGGGGGGACTTCTTACTTGAGCGATCTCGTCCATCAGCTTAGCTCAAAAGCCAACATTAAGGCTTATGCCGATATCACAGCAGAGAAGTCTTTACTCCGAAAAGTGATTCGAAAATCTGAGGAGTTTATTCAAAAAGCCTACAAAGAGGATTACTCCAAGATAGAACATTTTATGGATTACTTGGAGGCGGAAATTTTTAAATTAGGGGACAAACAAAACAGTGCAGAGCTGGCCCCTATAAGCCAGCTTGTGGATAGTGGCTTAAAAAACCTAGAAGATCTTTACCACAAAAAAAGATCCCTTACTGGCCTTCCCAGCTCTTTTCAAGCTTTAGACAGCATCACTCTTGGCTTTCATCCCTCTGATCTTATTGTTTTGGCCGCTCGCCCTTCTATGGGAAAAACAGCCCTCAGTTTAAACATTGCCCTTCATAATGCTCTTCACGAAAAAAAGAAAGTGGCTTTTTTTTCTTTAGAAATGTCTAAAGAAGCAATTGTAATGAGACTACTCTCCTCCCTTTCCCGTATCAATTTGTCACAAATCATGAGTGGGCAAATTGAAGGCCGGTGGAGTGATCTGATCAACTGTGCCGGCCAACTCAGCGGAACAGATCTTTTTATTGATGACTCCTCCCCTCTTTCCCCTTATGAAATTCGAGCCAAGTCCCGAAGGCTAAAAGCCCGACAAGGCTTAGACCTAATCGTTGTGGACTACTTACAGCTGATGCAACTGCCGGAAAAAAGCGAGACCAGGGAAAGGGAGGTTTCAGAAATGTCTCGCCTGTTAAAATCCTTTGCTAAAGAGCTAAAAATACCCATTATTACCTTGTCGCAACTTAACCGAGGAGTAGAATCGCGAGCCAACCGCCGGCCTATACTCTCTGATTTAAGGGAATCTGGGGCCATTGAGCAGGATGCTGATCTGATCATGATGCTCTATCGGGAGGATTATTATGAAGAGGGGGAGGGGAAAGGGCTGGCCGAAGTGATCGTCGGCAAGCAAAGGAATGGCCCTACAGGAAAAGTGACGCTTAAGTGGCTGGCAGAGTTTGGTTGTTTTGAAAACCACATCCCCTCAGAAGAGGCCATGCCCCCTCTGCCTAAGGATATAGACAGCCCTGCCTTTTGATATTTCTCTAAAAATCTTAGTTAGCCGTTCCCGCCTTGAGCGGGAATCCAGCTCTGTTAGACTCTCAACTTCGGGATTTTTATGTCATAACTTTACAGGCGACAAATTAAAGAAAACAAAACTTGTCAGGGTTTAAGAAAACTCTTTTTTATTGAAAAAGCTTATTGGATTTTAGATCCCAACTGCCATCCACAAAAAGCTGTATCTGGGGACTGATCCGCTATACAACTTTGGGGGGTAGAACAGTGTTGCTCTTTGCAAATCACCAGCTTTAAAAAAGGACCACTGGGGGAACAAGATACTGAACCCACACAAAAAGTCTGATCATTGCATTTCGACTTCTTAGGGCCAAGGAGATCCCACTGACAACTGACTGAGACCTGTTTTGTTGTCACAGCTGTTTGAGAAACTGTTGTGGAATGCACAGTGGTCGAGTCGGAATCATCAAAAGAATCACAAGATGAAAAACAAAATAAAACAATAAAAAGCTTTAAGATATTTCCTTTAAACATGATTTTAAAATCTTATGAACATTCTAAAGTTTTTTCAAGTTTTAGGGCTATCCCTTTTGAGCCTATTAGGACATTGGACCAGAAATAGCCCATAAAGCCTGAGCGGCAAAGCTATGACAAGTCTCCTCATCTCTTCTGAAATATAAAGCAAGGACAGAAATTTTTTAAGTGTTGACAGGAAGCTCAAGTTTATTTATAAAAAATCCCTTGACCTTAGTGCCTGTTCATTTATTTTCTCTATATGTCTTTTCTGCTTACAATTCAAAAATTTATTTTTGCCAGTGGGCCTTTTTTTCTGCTCCTTGGAGTTTTAATTTTTATCCATGAATTGGGGCATTTTTTAGCGGCTCGGTATTTTGGCGTCAAAGTGGAAGTTTTTAGCCTGGGGTTTGGGCCTAAAATTTTAAAATACAAAAAAGGTGATACCACTTACTGTATCTCTCTTTTTCCTTTAGGCGGTTATGTCAAAATGTTTGGCGATAACCCTTTGACAAAGGTGCCGGATAAAGAAAAATCCAAAGGCTTTTTATATAAAAAAGTTCATGAAAAATGGATAATTGCCTTTGCGGGCCCTTTGATGAATCTGATTTTTAGCCTTTTGCTCTTTCTTTTTGTAGCTCTTAATGGCTCACCCTCTATTCCTCCAGTAGTGGGGGATATAGATCCCCTCTCCCCGGCTCATTCTGCTGGCTTTCGATCAGGAGATAAAATTTTATCTGTAAACGGCCAAAGCCTATCCCACTATGAGGAGATCTCTCAAATCATCAAAAAAAAAGCGGGGGAAAGGCTTGTGTTTCAAGTTAAATCCCAAACTAATGAAATAAAAACTGTGACCATCGCTCCTGTTTTAAGGAAAAACCCTCTTCCATGGGAATGGAATCGATCTGTTGGTTCCATTAAAGGCTTAAGTCCTGCCTCTAAGGGCTTGCGAATAGGTGTGATTCACGATTCCTCAGCCCATCGGGCGGGATTGAGATCTTTTGATGAAATCACGAAAGTGAATGGCCGGGGCTTTAGGTATTGGAGGGATTTAAAAGCTTTTATCCAAAACGAGAATGAGATTTTGTCCTTTACAGTGAAAAGAGAGCTAAAGGCCAACAAAAAAGCAACATCAAAAAAAACCTCGTTAAGCCAAGAGAAAACTATTGTCCTCCCTGCAAAATCAGGACAAAAAGCCTCACTTCTTCTTTTAGGAATAGAACCAGCAGATCTGTATATTGATCGCATAGGCCCTGGCACGCCGGCAGAAATAGCGGGCCTCCTCCGGGGGGATCGCATTATTGCCATAAATGGAAATATGATTAAAGGCTGGAAACAAATTTTAAAAACAGTGGAGAGTTCTGAAGGGCAGGCCCTTTCTATAAAATACCGCCGGGAAAATCAGGAAAAAACAGTGTCTATCTCTCCAAAACCTCTCTTTGTGGAAAATAACATTAAAACCCGCTTTATGTTAGGCATTGGTTCTGGAGGAACTACTGTTTTGCCTGAAGAGATTATATGGAAGCGACCTCTATCAAAGGCAGGGCTTTATTCTGTGCAAGAGACATGGAAGCAACTGAACCATATCACAGCAGGGCTTGTCCGGCTGGCACAAAGGGAAATTTCTTTAAGAACTATGGGAGGGCCTGTCCTTATTGGCCGGGTGGCTCACAGCCAATTTCATCAGGGTTTGTCTTCTTTTCTTTATATGATGGCCTTTATTTCTCTTAATTTATTTTTTATCAATCTCTTGCCTATCCCTATGTTGGATGGGGGGCATCTTTTATTTTTTACACTGGAGGGGATTTTAAGGCGACCTCTGTCTGTTAAAAAAATTCTTGTGGCTCAGCAGTTAGGTCTATTTTTTCTCCTCTCTTTTATGGCTTTTGTGTTTTTTAATGATATTTATAATTGGCTTAAGGCCTGGTAATGTCTTATTTCCTCTCTGTGGAATGCTCTTCTGCTCAAGGCTCTTTAGCTCTATCAAAAATATCTGATAAGTTAGACTGTCTTTTTTTTAAAAAATGGATGCACAAAAAAGGCTCTAAAAGCTCTCATAGCGACAAACTTCCTCTCTCAATGGATCAAGCTTTAAAAAAAGGAGGGATAAAATTTTCTGATTTGAGCTTTTTATCTGTGGGAATAGGGCCAGGACGCTGGACCGGGGTCCGGGCAGGGGTTCAGGCTATCCGATCGATGGCCTTTTGTTTAAAATTACCTATCTACCCTGTCAATTCCCTTAGAGTTTGTGCCGAAGCCCTTTTGCTTCAAACTCAGCCTGTTTTAGTGGCTTTTAATGGCTTTAAGGGCCATGTTTATTTTGCAAAATTCAATTCTCTTCAAGATCAAGATGGGCGGGCTCATCTTCTCCCTTTTCCCGATTGGCTCCAGCAGATGGAAGGCTTAGCTCCACAAAAGGGAGAAAAAAAGAGGTTTTGTATTTCTGATTTAAAGGACTTCTTCCCTTTACCTCAAAACTTAACTAAAGCTTTTTTATTTAAAAACCTCTATCCTTCCGCTCTCCATTTGAGTCAGATCATTTTCCGACAAAAAAACATGAGGCAAGCAAAAAGCTGGTCTCAACTTCAAGCCTTTTACCTCAGATCTCCTGTGGATCTAACATAAACTGGAATAACCTTTGACAAAGTCTTCTCAAACAAAAAAAATTCCTGTTCAAAAAGAGTTTGAAGGTTTAAGGCTGGATGTTTTCTTAAAAAAATGGACTGATAGCCGATCATCAGCCTTAAAACTCATTTTAGAAAAACAAGTCTGTTTAAACAATCGTCCTCTTAAAGCCTCTTATCGTTTGCGAGCAGGAGATCAGTTGAGAGTCACATTCCCACCAAAAAAAACATTAAATTTAAAACCATGGGATTTCCCTTTAAAAATTCTTTTTGAGGACAAAGAGCTTTTAGTGGTTAATAAACCCGCAGGGTTAGTGGTTCATCCAGCCCCTGGACATGAGGAGAAAACTTTAGTTAATATTTTATTCCATAAAAAAAAGCTCTCTCCCGGATCGAGGGCTCTTCGGCCAGGGATAGTTCATCGTTTAGATAAAGATGTGAGCGGGCTTTTAGTCTTAACAAAAACAAAATCAGCTCAAGATTTCATGATCCAACAGTTTAAAGAAAGAAATATCCAAAGGGAGTATTGGGCACTTTGCCTCCGAGGGCCTTCTCCTGTTGAGGGAGAGATAAAAAGCAGGATCGCACGCCATCCCTCAAACAGAAAAAAGTTTATCTCTTTAAAACAAAATCAAGACAAAGGCAAATTTGCTTTAACCTTTTACAAGCTGTTTTGCCAACATGAAAGTGGCCTTTCTTGGCTGAAGTGTTGGCTAAAAACAGGTCGAACTCATCAAATAAGGCTTCATCTCAACTCTATTTCTTGCCCTGTAGTGGGAGACAAAACTTATGGCGGGCAAAAACTCTCTTTTATTAAAGATCTCCGATTAAAAGAGCAGGTGAAAAAACTCCAACGGATAGCTCTTCATGCCCACAGCTTGAGCTTTCCTCATCCTGTTTCTAAAAAACAGATCATTTTTAAATCTCCTTGGCCCCCAGATATGAAAGCCTTATTGAATTATTTACACTTCTAAACCTTTTACTTTATAGCTATGGCTAAAAGTTTTTTTAATCCATAAGTATTTACAAAAAAATTGGTTTTATCTTTTTTTTGTAAACATTTTTTGATTCGCTGGCTCTGTGTTTTAATTTTGATTGAAGGGTTTTTCTCCTTGAATTTATTAAAGTATACGCCATCAAGAAAAGCTATATAAAAAATATTATTGAACTTTTGTTTATGATCTTTATTATTTATAAATGCTATCAGCTCGTTTATTTGCTTATCTTGTCCGCCTCCACTTTCCTTAATGTGTTTTGCCTCACAAATAAAATATTTTTCTTTATTTCCTGAAAATAAGAAGTCCGCTTGTTTGCCTTCATGGTTTTTTGACCATTTTCTATACCAAGATTCTCCTTTTTTCTCTAAACCAAGTAATGATTTTTTTCCTTGTTTTTGATCAATAAAACAATACATTCTTTCTAACTCCCCTATTGTTTTGCCTTGAGGGACTGGTTTATATCCTAACTCTTCACAAATCTTTTTAATTTTTTTGTTTGCAAGCCCTCCTTGTTTTTTATGTTTTGCAAAATCTTTCCGCACCTGTATTGTGGTTGCTGAATATCCGTGCGACATGTAAGCATCATGTCTACAAGACAAATAATGCTCAACGATAATTTCTAAAAATTTAAGCCGGTTAGGTAAATTCAGTTTTTTATATGCTGAGAAGCTCACATCTAATGCAGGGGAAAAAAGAGGTTAGCTCAAGAAATTGAGCATATTCGTTTCCAATTAAAAGCTGATCTAAAGCTTGAATATGTTTTTTGTAATTATCAAACAGGCGATCTTTTTTTGCTATTTTTAATGAGCAAATTCTTTCTATTACTTGTATATGAACTTTCATAATTTCTGTTGGCAAACAATGGACTCCTTTGGAAATGATCAACTCATCATTACAGTAAGCCTTATCAATCAAAGGTTCTGGATTTTGCAAACATTCTAAGAACAGATCATTTGGATCTGGCAACATAATCAATTTTTTACTTACAATTTAAAGATTGTTCTATTAAATGACGAGCCAAAGCATAATCTAATCGGCGACGGCGACAGCCAGTTTTGTTGTTTCCCTTAAATGGAGATAAAAGAAGATCAGCAGTTTTTTCTCTTATTTTTTCTAATTTTTGGTTGAGAATTTTTAAAAACCTATCGGTTTCTCTTTGGCTTAAGTCTTTTATGCTTATATATGTCAGCAATCTGCTGGAATGTTTGATTTTTTCTCTTCCATAATAAAAGCTTTCTGCTCGCTCAAATCGTATTTTGTCATCGGGATCCATTCCATCAACAGCCTTTAATGCAATGCTTCCGGACGGATCATTGAATACTATTGGCCTGCTAAAATTTGTCCGTTTTCTCTTTCTGCGAATAGCCGACATGGGACAAACATAATGATTTCCAATATATATTTTAGCCTTATTTTCCCCATCCTGAAATGTGGAATCAAAACAAGCAACACAAACCGGGTTTTCTGTATCATTGAAAGGATTTTCTGTAATTACAGATGCTGTTTTTAATTGGCTTTTTGGAAAAGCGGAATGTAAAAAGGTTTCAGGAATAATGAAAATAGCCCATCGAGCGGTTTCCATAGCACGAGCAATGGCCAATTCGTATAAATCATAGTATTCAGCATAATATCTCTTAACCTTCTCAAACAAGTTTTTTCGTTTTGCACTGTGTTTAGCCAAATAAGGAGGATTAGTGCAAATAAGAGCGGAATGGGGGTTAGGAATATGGACAAGACTGTTGTTAGCAGGCCATCTCTTCTCTAACAGGTCATAACCTTTACAAATAATTTTATATCTTTGAGACAGACTTTTTAAAATATCGCCTTTTCCGGCAAAAGGATCTAAAACATGTTTGTTGTTTTTAATACAAAATTCAAAAAACTCTCTCACTGGTTCAGCAAACCAAGACATTTTTTGAGTAAAAAACTTTCCCAACACAGCTTGTTTTCCGTTAATCCGTTTGTGCCGGCCTTTTTGTTTTGAGATTAACATCAAACTCTCAAAATCTTCTAAAATATCTGCGTTCATCTTGGCTTGTTTCCCTGATGCTTATTGTTTTTGTTGGTGTTTCTGAAAATGCCATATTGCAACTATATAGTATAATATTCTTTTGTGGCAAATAATCAATGTTAAATTCACTGTAGAATCGTCTTTTTTTCTAATTTATTCTGCTCAGCTCATTAAATATCTTGGACTAAAGCCTGTGCTCTTGTTTTTGTTATAAAAAGATTCAATAAAATTTCTTTTTTTGCCGATAAGATTTATTGATTGGCTTTTATGTCTCTTTTTTGCAAAAAAGCAGAGGTTTAAGATGAGCACAAAACAAAAATTTTTTTTGAAATGGAAAAACGGGATGGCCTTATTAAGGCAAAAGCGATCTCTCATCTTTTCCAAAAAAACAATGTTCATTGGCCTTTTGCTAATTCTAACTTTTGCTTCTCATTTTATTTTTATCACTCAAACTCCGTCTTTAAAAAAAGTCCCATGGCTTTCATTCCTCTATAAGCCTCCCTTTCTAAAAGAACTTCAAAGGATGGAGGGGCCTTTGATTGAGTTTGGTATAGATGTTCGTGTGCTTAAAGTTCAGAGTGGAAACAAAATCCATCTGGATTTTTTAAGCCCTCAGCCGGATAACTCTTTTTTGAGAATCAATAAAATCCTCCTGAAAGGAGAAAGAGAGGCTTATCACTACCATCCTTTAGAAAAAAAACAGATGTTCTCCCTTTTTATAGAGGATGATGATGGGGATGGCCAGCTGGATCTGATAGCTCCCACTTTTGATAAGTTTTTTCGCCGACATAAAAACATAGTCACTTATAACCAGCAGACAAAGAATTTTGAATTAAAACCCTCTAACTAAAAATTCAATCTTTGGCTTTAAAAACCCACCGGTGAGAGGCCAAGGTGCTTTTCCCGCAAACAAGTTGGTTTCACTTATGCAATCTATTAAAAGCAAGCTTTTTATGGGAAGGCTACTAAAACTATCCTTTTAACTTCTTTTGCCCAAAGCCACAGCATGAGGGTCCAAGGTATTTCCGTCCCGAAATGCTGTAGCTTTTGGGCAAAGAAACTAAAGAATTGTCTATGAAAAAGCTCTGTAAGCAAAAACCAACGGTGAGGGGTCAAGGCACTTGTTCCCGCGAACAAACTGGTTTCGCTTGTGAGCACAAAAACTTAAATCCCTATTTGACAATTTAAAGATTTTTTCTGATATACTGAATCCTCAATGAAAAAGCCAGATCACTATAGCCAAACTCTCCATCTCCCTAAAACAAATTTTCCGATGAAGGCCCGTTTGCCAGAAACAGAACCAAAAATCATCAAAAAATGGAATGAAAATCAAATTTATAAAAAAATCTTAAATAAAAGAAAAAGCTCCCCACTTTTTTTTGTTCCCGATGGCCCTCCTTATTCCAATGGGCCTATCCATATCGGCCATGCCCTTAATAAAATTTTAAAAGACATTGTGATCAAATACAAAAATCTTAAGGGTTTTAAAGCCCCCTTTATCCCTTCATGGGATTGCCACGGTCTACCTATTGAGTTAAAAACTCTTAAAAAAATCCCCACTTCAAAGCCCTATCCAACAGCAAAAAGCTTGAGAGAGCTTTGCCGGAGAGAAGCTCTTTTCTGGATGAAAAATCAAAGGCAAAGTTTTCAAAGGTTAGCCGTTTTAGCCGATTGGGAAAAGCCCTGTCTTACCATGTCTTACGACTATGAAGCCGAAGAGGTCCGGGCTTTTGCCCGTTTGGTGCGAAAAGGTTATATTTATCGTGGGGAGAAACCCGTATTCTGGTGCTTTAAGTTAAAAACCGCTTTGGCCTTTTCTGAAGCAGAATACAGAACCCATAAAAGCCCCTCTATTTATGTAAAATTTTATTTAGACCCTCTGTCGGAAAAAAAACTATCTGTTCCCCAACCCACAGCTGGGCTGATATGGACCACTACTCCCTGGACCCTGCCGGCCAATTCCGGCATCTGTCTTCATTCTGATCTGGAGTATGGCCTTTATAAGGGGGAAAAAGAGTTTTATATTCTGGCCTGTTCGCTGGCAGAAGCTGTGTTTAAAGAAGTGGGCCTTCCCTCTTTAAAAAAACAAAAAACTTTTAAAGGAAAACAGCTCCAGGGGCTTGTCAGCCTTCATCCTTTTATGAATAGAACTTCCCCTTGGGTTTTAGGAGAACATGTCAATTTATCAATGGGAACAGGCTTAGTGCACACAGCTCCTGGCCATGGCATAGAAGATCATCTCATGGGGGAAAAATACCAGCTCAAAGCCTATTGCCCTGTGGATGAGAGGGGGCATTTCAGCTCTGATCTTCCGGAAAGCTTAAGAGGGCTTTTTATTTTTAAAGGCAACCGAGTAATTATTGATATGATGAAAAGATCAAAGCATCTCCTAAGTCATAAGGAGATTTCCCATAGCTACCCTTATAACCCTCGCTCTGATTCTCCTTTGATTTATCGTCTAACCCCTCAGTGGTTTTTGTCTTTGGGTAAAAAAAGCTCTTCCGGTATTCGATCTCAAGCCTTAAAAGCTTGTGAAAAAGACATTCATTTTATCCCTTCTTGGGGGAAAGCTCGTCTTAAAGCCATGATTCAAACCAGTCCTGATTGGTGCTTGAGCCGGCAGAGGCTTTGGGGCGTGCCTTTGGTTGTTTTTTACTGTGTGAACTGTAAAAAAGCTCTCTTAGATCCTTCAGTTATAGAAAAAATCGCTGATGAAATGGAAAAAGGAGGAGAGGGGATAGAGTATTATTTTTCAAGATCAGCTAAAGAGCTTTTGCCAGAAGGCATAAAGTGTCCCGATTGTAAGGGAGAGCACTTTCAGAAAGGAGAAGATATTTTAGATGTTTGGTTTGACAGTGGGATTCAGCACTCTTTTTTTTCAAAAAAAGAAAAAGAGTTGGGCTTGAGCTTTCCAGCAGATCTTTTTTTAGAAGGAAGTGACCAGCATAGAGGCTGGTTTCAAACCAGCCTTCTTTCCTCTTTAGCTTTAAACGGTGAGCCTCCTTTTAAAAGTTTACTCACCCATGGATTTATTAATGACAAACAAGGGCGAAAAATGAGCAAGAGCCGGGGGAATGTCTTAGATCCCAAAAATATCATTGATAAAAATGGGGCAGAAATTTTAAGGCTCTGGACTGCCAGTGAAAACTTTTCTCTTGACATTAATGCTGGAGAAGAGAGCTTTCAAAGGGTGAAGGAAAGTTATCGCCGTTTTCGCAATACCTTTCGTTTTATATTGGGTAATTTGAACGACTTTAATCCGGAAAAAGAACTGTTAAGTTTTAAAAAATTAAACTGTGGAGATCGCTGGATTTTAGGGCAATTCAACAACTTGATTTTAGAAAGCACAAAAGCTTTTGACCAGTTTGTCTTTCACAAAGTCTATCAGTTATGGAATCGTTTTTTTACAGTTCAACTGTCTGCTTTTTATTTAGACATTATAAAAGATCGCCTTTACACTTTCCCTAAACACGGTTTAGAGAGGAAAAAAGCACAAACTGTTTTATATCATCTTATAGACAAACTTTTGCCTCTTATGGCACCTGTCACCAGTTTTCTCTCTGAAGAGGCTTACTCCCATTTGCCTAAAAAAACAGAAGTGAGTGTGTTTTTAAAAGATTTTCCCTCAGAAACTGCTGAATGGCAGGATGAGGGCTTGAATAATTTTTTTGCCCGGCTTTTCCCTCTCAGAGAGCAGTTAAATAAACAGTTAGAAGAACTAAGAAGACAGGGAAAAATAGGTTCCAATTTACAAGCTCAGGCAAAAATCATTTTAACAGAAGATTTTATAAGCCCGTTTTTGAATGAGCAGGAAATGTTGGAGTTTTTCTCTATCTCTCAAATACAGATTATGAAGGGGGAAGCACTTCAAATAGAGGCAGAACCCGCTTTGGGAAGCAAATGCCCTCGTTGCTGGTTTATAAGCAAAAAACTAAATTCTAAAAATCTCTGCCTGAAATGTGATAAAAATTTAAAAGAAGATTAAAGTTTTTTCACGAAGAAATAATTATAGACAGGATAATTTATGTCTGTTAAAAATACTGAAGAATGCTCTTGCCTCATGATTTTTGTGTTGGGATTTTTGCATTGGCGGGCGAGGAGTTTCATGTTTTTATTGAGTGGATTTTATCATAAGGTAAAAGCTTACAAAAAACCAAAGGCAACAAATTATATAATAATGAATAATGTCTTCCCCTTTAACTATAAGCATATAAAATGTCTCATCCCTCTTTAAAATACTTATTCACTGCTGTCCTCAGCTCTGCTGTGCTCTGCTTGGATCAGGCTACAAAAATTTTTGTCAGCTCTAAAATTCAACTGGAAGAACCTTATGTGGTGATAAATGGTTTTTTTAACATTGCCTATATCACTAATGCGGGTGGGGCTTTTGGCCTTTTTAATTCCAGCCCTTATGGGGTGCGTTTTGTGTTGTTTTTACTTTTACCTATTGTCTGCGTGGCTTTCATTTTTGCTATGTTAAAGGAGACGGAAAATCGACTTCAAGTGATGGCTTTGTCTTTTATCCTCGGTGGTGCCGCTGGGAATTTTTTGGATCGGGTCCGTTTGGGCTATGTTGTGGATTTTATTGATTGGCATGTTAAGGCTTTTCACTGGCCCACATTTAATATTGCGGATTCTTTTATTGTGGTTGGCATTTCTATTTTATTGTTCTTTTATATTCAAGATATTCGTCTATCTAAAAACAAAAATGAAGAGTAAAGCTTTATCAAAATCATCAAAAAATCCTCTTTCTGTTCGATTAAACAAGTTTATCTCACAACGAGCGGGGCTATCCCGCCGAAAAGCCGATGAGGCCATTAAAAAAGGAGAGGTTTTTGTCAATAGCCAGAAAGTGGCTCAGGGAGCTTTTTTTGTCGATCCTAAAAAAGATCGGGTTCGAATTAAAAAATACCAACTCAGCTCAAAAAAACCAGAATCTGTCTGTTTTCTATTCAACAAACCACAAAAAGTTTTAAGCAGTCGTTATGATCCATTAGGGCGACCTTTAGTCTTAGATTATTTTAAAAAACATAAGAAAGGCTTATTCCCCATAGGCCGACTGGATTGGGATTCAGAAGGGCTTTTGCTTTTAACAAATGATGGTTCCCTTTCTGCTAAAATTCTTCATCCCAGAAATCAGATTCCAAAAACTTACCTTGTTAAACTTAAAGGTTGCCCTCAGCCAAGCCATTTAAAACGGTTGCTCCGCGGGGTCAGCCTTCCCGGTGGGACGGGAAAGCGAAAAGCCTTGTTTATCCAAAAGGTCGGCCAAAAAGCAGTGTCCAATGTATGGGTCAAAATCATTATCAGTGAAGGGAAAAAGCGACAGATCCGGGAAATGTTTGAAAAAATAGGCTTTCCCGTCCGCCGATTGAGGCGAACAGCCATTGGTCGTCTCAAAATGAATAAATTAACTTTAGGGACTTTTAAAAGATTGAGAGAATCGGATATAGAAAAAGTGTTTCAATGGCCAAAAGAAGTTAAAAAACCCACCTTTAGCCCTAAAAAAACCTACTAATTTTTATAAAAATCAAAATAATAAGAAAAGCCCATAGTGATCCGAGGGTGATGTGTCATCCCCATCCCCGGCAGAGACATAAAGTTCATGGGCATTCGGATAAGATAATCCAAGCTGACTGTAAAGGGAGTTCTTTTCCCAACAAAAAGCTTTAAAGCCGCATAAGGCCCTACGGCGATAAGAGTTTGCCCCCCTCCAGCAGATTCCAGCCCCACAGGGGCGCCGCCACTTTTATCCATCCCTATTTTCACCCCCACAGTGGGAATGATCTTTCTCTTACCTCTGTTTTTTATAATATTGTATTCAGTCATTATTCCACCATTTAAGCTCCCCAACATAAATTGAGGCATAATTTGAGGTGCCATTTCAAAATAAGGCCCAAACTCCAGCCAGCCTCTCCAGTTGTAAGTATAAGCTCCTTTGAGTTCCACTCTCACCGCGAAACCTCCTGCTCCCATTTCTATAGGAATATTCCCTTGGAACCGGACGCCATGTTCTCTTTTAATATAGCGGTATTTCTTGGCAGAATAGGCTATCCCACTCCAGGAAGAGGACATAAGGATTAAGGATAATATCAAAAGCTTTTTCATGGATTGCCCCTTTTTAATAATTTTAAATAGACCCACAATACCTTCTATAATATCTTTTCGGCTTTGTCCACTTAAAAATTAACACCAAATACCACAACAGCATCAATTAAATCACCAAAATAGCGAATCCCCTCCAGTGCGGGCCTTTGTGGAAACCTCAGCCTATTAAACCAGCTTTGATTGGCAGGGCTTTGAGCCGGGGGGGGCCAATTAAACTTATTAGCGGATAAGTCTTGGTTTTCATGCTCTAAAACTGTGTAAAGATATGAGACTTCTAAACCTACAAAACTCTGCTTGATCAAGGCAAATTCAAAACCAAAGCCCAATTTTATCCCTGCCGCGTTGTAAGCGGCCAAGGCTTTCTTGTCCTCTTCCGGCACTCCCGATGGCTGAGCAAGGGGAACTGTTGCGGGGCCTGCCTGCGGGTTATTAGGAGAGGCTGGAGCTACCGGTAGGGCTGGAGGAGGAAAGGGGTTTTCCGGCTTAGGAATATTGGATTTAATGTTTATCCAGAAGGGGCCAAAAATCAGATAGGGATTAAAAAAATCCTTATCTTGATTGATATATTGCCTGTTAAAGTAATATTTTAAATTCAGCCCATAATGAGCAAATGGGGAGAGAGAATTAAGCAAACTATCATAATGCTCAGAGGAAAAAGTCCCATTAACCTGAATAGCAAAACGAAGATCTAAAAAAAAGCCAAGGCCAGCTCCTAAAAGAAAAGGATTGTCCCCGTAAATATATCTCATATTCATTGTGACGGCTTCATAACCTCCAAAAAGAAGAACGGATAAAGATCGACCGTTTCTAAAAAAGTTAATGCTTTCTTCCTCAGCCACATTGTCTTGAAATTCCCCATAATCAATAAAAGGGTCAAAAGTGCTCATCTCGTTTTGAGCTAAAACCCAACGCTTTGGTCCTGCTTGAAGGGCTTGATCTTTCTTGGATTCCTGTTGTTGTGGGGAGGGCTTGTTTTGCAGGGAAAACGACTCTAATTCTGCCTGAAGGGCTTGGCCCCCAAAAAAACATATCAATAATAAAAACTTCATATTTTGGATTTTATCAGGTTTTTTATAAAAAGTCTGATTCTCTGCTGGCCTTTTAAGTCCCTTTAATGTTTTTTAGACTATTGTCCCATGAAGATCCTTGAGATTTGTTTTTGATTTTTTTCTCGCTCAATGAGAAACTTGTTTTATGGCTTAAGTTTTAAAAAGTGAGGAGATCTTCCCTCTTAAAAAGCTTTAAAAAAATAAGCAAAAACTATTCAGCAAGAGGTATAATGCCAAAAAAATTAAATTATAAAAAGTCGGGAGTGAACATTCAAAAAGCAGAAAAGCTTGTCAGGTGGATTAAAAAAACCAATCCCTCTCCTCATGCTTTTTCAGCCAGCGATTATGCCGCTTTATGGCCTTTCCCAACCGCAGAATTTCAAAAGCCTGTTTTAGTGGCCACCACAGATGGGGTGGGAACTAAGCTTAAGATAGCTCATCATTTTAAAACTTGGGAAGGCATTGGCCAAGATCTGGTCGCTATGTGCGTTAATGATCTGATCTGTGTAGGGGCTAAACCACTTTTTTTCATGGATTATTATGCTTGCGGGCAACTGAAACCTCTTCAAGCTAAGGCTTTTCTTAAAGGTTTGAAAAAAGCTTGTCATGAGGCGACCTGCCCTCTATCTGGTGGAGAGATAGCGGAAATGGCTGGTTTTTATCCTGCCGGAGAGGTGGATTGTGCGGGTTTTTGTGTGGGAGTGGTTGAAAAATCAAAAATTTTAAAGCCTCATCGGGTTCGCCCAGGGGATGACATTGTTGCCTTTAAAAGTTCTGGCTTCCACAGCAATGGCTACTCTTTGTTGCGAAAAATTTATAATTCTCCATCTCAATTAAAAAAACATAAAAAAAACTTAATCCGCCCCACAAAGCTTTATGCTTTTTTATCTGATCATTTCCATCAAATTCGAGGGCTTAGGGCTATAGCCCATATTACCGGGGGGGGATTAGATAATCTGTCCCGCATTTTGCCTAAAGGTTTAGTGGCCGATCTCAAACCTTGGCTCATTCCCTCTTGTTTTTTGGATGTGAAACAAAAGGCAAATTTATCATGGAGAGCACTTTTGCAAACCTTTAATTGCGGATTGGGCCTTGTTCTTATTGTCCAAAATAAAAAATCATTATTCTCTTTATTTCCTGAAGAGGAATTGATTGATTTAGGAAAGGTAGTCCATTCTTCACTTTGGTCACCGGCTCAAAAAAGGAGGGGGCTTCTTTGGAGTCAGGTTAAAAACGGTGGGTCTAAGTCTTGGCGTTTAAATTTTCGCAAACTTTAACTGGATTTTTTAAATAAAAAATTAAGCCATTTGTTTTCTGATTTTTTGGCTTGAGAACTTTTAATCTTTTGTCTGACAAAAATTAATTCTTTTTTCACAGCAAAAAAATCCTCTTTAGCTGTGAGGCTTTTATTAAAAAACTCTTCTGCTTTTTCATATTGCTCTGTTTTCACGAAAAATAAGCCTTTGACAAACCAAAACAGAGGAGTAATTTTTAAAGAAGCGGGGCAAAAATCAATTGCTTTTTTAAGCTTTACTGCTTCTTCTTGTTTCTCTGCCTCATCAAAAGACATAGATTTTATACGTCCCCATAAAATATAAAGACAAGTGTCCCTGGGAGAATATTCGTTATTGGTGATTTTTAAAAGAATATTGACCCCTTTTTCGTATTGCTCTTTTTTGATTTTGTTAATCCCTTCATTATACTTGTTCATTACAAACATGACACTATGCTCTTTTTGGGATTTAATATATTTTTCCCTTTTTTTCTCGTCTCTTAAAGTTTGATAGCTTTTAAAAACACAAGAAAGAGCTTTGTTGGCTTTATCTCTTAACTCTTGGCTAACTGAAGAGGGCAAAAGATCGGGATGAACCTTTTGAATCAACTGTTTATAGCTTTTTTCCACTGCTGAAGGCTCTGCCGCCCAAGGTAGCTTAAGCACGGCAAAGAGGTCTTTAGAATCCTGCTCTATAATAGAATCTAAAAGGTGTTCTAAGTGTTTTGACTCAGAGCTTTTTTCTTTCTGCAAGTAAAGAGATTTAGAACAAAGCCCAAAGTAGAGAATAGGTCCAATAAGGGGGTTTACCGGATGATGTATCAGGGCAGATAATGTTGTGCCATCTTTAAAATTTTCAAACCAAAGATTATATTTTTTTAAAAACTGTGCTTGTTGGATAAAATTTTTACGAACAGGCTTTGCCTTATAGACAAGACAAGTCTGAAATTCCAAATAAAATTTTTTAAAAAAATCATCAGTTAATTCTGTTTGAACACTGCCGGCCAACCATTCCATTAAATCTATCTCATCAAAAATCACCCTGTTTGCAGAAAATTGGTTTTCTTTCTCTAAAATCTCCACAGTAAAAGAGGGATAAGACATAACTTCAGACAAACGGATCCGGATCTGTTCTTTAAGCATGAGATTGAGCATGTATGGGTTCAATAACTCCTTTTCCAGCAGTTTTTTCCCTAACAGGTGATCAGGGTCTTTGGTTTTTAGCGAATCAGAAATATCTTTTGAAAAGGACAGGCCATACTCGATCAGTAAATTTCCAAGAAAAGATTTTTTGTCGTTTCCGGTGATTTGCACAATACTCCCTTCATAAAATCGAATGTAGGTAATGTTGTTGTCTCTCTTGAGTTTTAATTCCCCAGTGAATTGTTTTAAATAGGCTATAAAAACAATAGAAATCAGTTTGCCAGAAGTAAAAACTTGATCTCGTGGCAAATAAAAACTCAAGGGATTTTCAAGAGAATCCTTTTCAAAAAAAGCCTTTTCATGGTGATTAGACTCTGTGGTTTTGATCTCTTGTAAAAACTCAATAAGTTTTTTTTCATCAATGGGCTTTTTGAAAAAAGTGGTTTGATTTTTGAATTTGTCAGGGGTGTTCTGTAAAACCAAAGCGGGATCAACAAAACCACTGATAATCGCGATTTTCATAGTAAGGTGCTGTTTTTTAAAAGACAAAGCATTTAAAACTTCAAAACCTTTTTTGTCCGGGAGCAAATAGTCTAAAACTAAGAGATCAAAAAGCTCTTTATTGAGCTCGCGATCTGCCTCTTTGTAGGAGTTACAGATCTTCACCCCCCCACCTTCACTTTGAATAATCTCTTGCAAAGATTGAGCTAAAACCATGTTATCTTCTAAAATGAGAACCTTCATATTGTATTTATCGGACAAATCTGAACCAAAATTAAGTTTTTTAAGGGATAAGTGCTGGGCTTACTGGATCTATCCAGTTGAGGCAAAATTTATGGCCGGATTGAAAAGGCCAGCCAGCAAACTCATTAGAAAAGTCGTGATCCGCACCATAAGCTATCAAAATCAGCTTATTGGCTTGAAAGTTTGTTTGATAAAAGGATAAAACTTCTTTTTTTAATTCCTCTTCTCGCACATCAAAAAGCCAATAGTCATTATTTTTCAACTGAATGGCCCCGCTGGCGTCCCGTAGATTGGCTTTAACTATCTCAAACTTTTCTTCAGATATCACCTTATGGATTTTTGAGATTTCTCCTGTAAAATAAAGCAAAAGACTCGCTCCAAAATTAAAAAGAAAACCCTTTTGGGGCAAAGATAACTGCTCATAATACCTGGGAAATCCTGAAGAAAATAGCCTTTGTGCTTGTTGAAATAATTGTGACACAAAAAAGACCTGACCATCGATTCGTTCATAAGTGCTGTCACCAGCTCGACCAGTAGTTAGATTTTGAAAAAAAGTTTTATTATAGAAGTCGTCATTCACTTGCTCATCAAAAAGTGCAAGAAGTCTTTTTGACCGATTATAGTCTATCACTGTGTGCAAAAGTTGAAATTGAGATTTTGCCACTTTTTCATAAGTCTCCCTTGTATAATGACCATAAGTGGGAAAGTGATGCATGGGGAAATGAAGAATAAAATATTGAGGGTCAAAAACACAGGTATTTAAACCTAAAATATTAAAGCTCAACGGTTGTGAGACCAGCTGTTGCAAAGTTCCTTCTCTATAACTATAATTGCCCGCTTGACAGCCCACCCCGGCCAATATTAGAAAAGCCAAAAAAAGCCACCCCAGCTTAAGTCTGGCCTTTGTTACAGGGTTTTGTTTTGTTTGTTGAAGAAAAAAAGTCATCATTATAATCCTCTTTTTATTAAAAATTCTCTCTTTATAGAGTGAACTTAAAATAAGTCTTTGTTTTTATAGACAGAAGCTATCAAACCTAAAAAAGCCATAGCTGTCAGCGTGTGAGAACCTCCATAAGAAAACAAAGGGAGGGGAATGCCCACTACAGGAAAAAACCCCACAGTCATTGCCAAGTTTAAAACTGTGTGCCAGAGAAAGAAAGCTCCTGTTCCCAGGCAAAAATAACAGTTTAAACGATCTCTTGATTGCCCTGCCAATTTAAAAATAAAAGCAATCATTAAAAAAAACAATATCAGAGTGATGGAACTTCCCACAAAACCATACTCTTCGCTAAGAACACTAAAAATAAAATCCGTGTGTCGCTCTGGCAAAAACTCCAGCTTGTTTTGAGTCCCTTTTCTAAACCCTTTGCCAAAAAATTGGCCACTTCCAATGGCAATTTTAGACTGGATCACATTATAACCACTTCCTTGAGGATCTGCTGTGGGCTTGACAAAACTAATGACTCTTGCTTTTTGATAGGGTTTTAAAAGAAATTGCCAGACTAAGGGCGTGCTAATAAAAAAAGTTAGGCTTAAACTGAACAGGACCTTTTTTTCAATACCGTTAAATAAAATCAAAAAACCTGTCATCAACAGAATTATTCCCGCTGTGCCCAAGTCTGGTTGAGAAAAAATCAAAAAAACAGGAGGGAGAATTAAAAAGCACAGTGGCAGAATATCTTTAAAAGACAGGACTTGCCCCACTGGTTTTTGTGCCAATTTTTTAGCCAGTAAAAGAATTAAGACCCATTTTAAAGTTTCAGAAGGCTGATAATGAAACCAGCCCAAATCCAGCCATCGCTTAGCTCCATAAAGCTCCTCTCCTACAAAAAGAGCCAAAACAAGAGCCAGCATGTTGAGAAAAAACAAAGGCCATAAAATTTTAGCAATAAAATGAATCTGACTATAGCTTATAATAAAAAACAGAACCCAGGAAAGAAAAAACCAAAGGAGCTGTTTTTTAAAAAGAAACAAGTGAGAACCATCCGCCCCATAAGCGGCACTGTAAAGAGAGAGCAAACCTAAAACCTGTAAAGCCAAAATACAGGATAAAAAAAAGAGGTTATTTTTTTTAATTGTCTTTAAAAAAAACAAAAAATTCATTTTTCCTCAGATTCTTTAGTTTTAAAATAATACTGAATAATGTCCCTGGCCACAGGAGCTGATCCCCTTGTGCCAGAACAAGAGTTTTCCGTAAATACAGCCACCACAATTTCCGGCGAGCTACTGGGGGCAAAACTCAAAAACCAGCCATGGTGCCTCAGTTTTTTAGGTAGTGTTCGGCAATCTTTGTAAAGCTTGTTTCGTCCTAAAGAGATAAGTTGGGCTGTTCCTGTTTTCCCGGAAAAAGACCATTGAGCTAACCGGTGCCTTCGAGCTGTCCCTTGTGCCCCTTCAATCACCCGCCTTAAACCCTCTTTAACTGTGGCAAAGTGATCTCTGCTGATCTGATCAGTCAAACTATTTAAAACCACCGGCTCATTGATTTCCCCCCCAGGCTCTTTTTTAACAATAAAAGGATGAACCATAAGCCCTTGAGTAGCTATAGCATTATAGGCCAGGGTGAGCTGTAAAAGTGTGGCCAGCAGGCGACCCTGCCCGATGGACAAGTTGACCGTGTCTCCCCTTTGCCATTTCAAACGAAGATCTTTTTTTGAAGGATGAGGGAGATCTCCGTGGCTTTCCCCTGGAATTAAAAACTCTGTTTTTTGCCCAAAACCAAACAAACGGGCATATTTGTATATGGCTTCTATCCCCATTTGATCGGCAATTTGATAAAAAAAAGTATTAGCCGATTTTTCAATAGCTGTAATCACATTGATCTCTCCATGGCCTTTAGGATTATGATCATGATAAGTCCTCCGGCCCAGCTTAAAAGTTCCCGGAGAGTTTAATAAAGTGTCTTTGTCTATAAGCCTCTCCTCTAACGCCGCTAAAGCAACAAAAGGTTTAAAAACAGAACCAGGAGAGTAATGCTCTTGAAAGCCTTTGTGAATAAACACTTTTGAATCTCTTCCTGCCCATTTCTCCCACAAAGACTGATCTATGTTTGAGCTGAGCTTGTTGGGATCAAAGCTGGGCTGGCTGAGCAGAGCCAGAATTTCGCCATTGGTTTTCATCACTATGAGGGCACCGGATCGAGGGCCAACAGAGTCTTTTCTCTGAAAAGCTTTTAAGGCAAAGTCCTGCAATTTTTTATCTATAGTCAAAACCAGATCTTTTCCCTTTATAGGATCGATTTTTAAAAAATCAAAAGGATGAGAAAGCCTTTTCCCAGAAAGACGGTTTTTAGCGTCCACCTCAACTATAGAAAAGCCATTTTTCCCTTTAAGTTTTTCATCATAAAGTTTTTCCAACCCACTTTTCCCTACAACATCCAAAAGATAAAAAATTTTTTTTTGCTTTTTGAGATTTTGAATGTCTTTTTTAGAAATAGGACCAATATAACCTATCCAATGGGCCCCGTTTTCCTTTAAAGGATAAATTCTTTTATCTGCTTCCCGAACTTGAATTTCCGCATGATCCCACTGAATCTGCTTTAGCTTGTGAATTTCCATTAAAGATAGGTTTTCCTTTAAAACCAAAGGATGAAAAGGGCCTTGTTTTTTTTCACTTTTTTTAATTTCTCTTTTTAAATGATCTAAGGGAACTTGAAAAATATCTGCTATCTGCTGTAAACTGTCATCTAAATTTTGAAAAGAACCAGCCAACATAACTGCCTGAGTGATTTTTTTATTTCCAGCTAAAATTTCACCATAGCGATCCAAAATTAAACCTCTGGGGGCAACAATAAGTTGTTTTCTAAACCGGTTGCTGTCAGAAAAATTTTTTAAAGCCTCTCCTTGTCGTATTTGAAGGAAGGCCAGCCTTAGCCATAGTATAAGAAATAAAGCTCCTATCCAAACAATAAGGAACTGAATTTTAAGGGCTTGTGATTTGACTTCTATTTCTTGTTTCTGACTCATATTTTCAAAAACTTGCTGGGGGTGAAAGCCATTTTTTTAAAAAAGGAAACATAAGAAAAGCTAAAATCAAAGTGGAAAAAGCTTTTAAAAAATAAAATGGAACAGAATTTAAAAAAAAGCTATCCATTGAAAAATCATAAGCCAGAGCAGTAAGAAAAGGGAAACAAAAACTGAATGCAAAAACAAAAACAAAAAACAAAGCAGAAGATTTAGAAAAAAACAGTATTTTAACAAAAGAAATCATCCACAAGCAAAAAAGATACAGACAAAAAATTTTGATGAGTGATAGAGAAAGAAAAAGGCTGGACAAAAGGCTTACAAACAACAAAAAAAACAAAGAAGACAAACCCTTGTAATGGAGGAAAAAATACAAGACTGGAGGCCAAACTAAGTAAGGCCATCCATTATATTTGCCTAAAAAAACAGCACTTTGAAACATAAAAGCAATAGTCAAAAGGCTTAAAAAAATCAGCCAAAAAACAACTGGTTTTTCATTGTTTGCTTTCATAATTCCTCTTTTTCCTGCTTTACAGTTGCTTTTGTTTCTGATTTTTCAGAAGGAGGAAGAGAGGGCAAAACAACTAAAACCTCCTCCAAGGAGTCAAAATGAACGGCAGGTTGAATATAGGCTTTAGGGTTTAGGTTGTGTGGAGAGGATTCTAAAGACAAAACAGTCCCCACCAAGAAACCGCCGGGAAACTCGTCTGATTTTATTGTCACAATAGCGTCCCCTTTTTGAAAGTAGGGCCCATCGATTGAGCTTAAAACCAACAAAGGGCTTCTCCCAGCGGATACCAAGCCCTTGCCTCGATAGTTTCTATTTCGAGCCGGAAGGGAAGATAAAGGGTTTCTCAAAGTAATGACTTGAGCAGAGTTCCTGCTGACCCGGAAAATATGACCCACAACACCGGTGGGATGTAAAACACCCATAAATTTTTGAAGCCCTTGGGCCTGCCCTTTGTTGATGAATAACAACTCATTTTTAGAGAAAAAGTCTGTCCCTGTGATCTGTGCAGGAAGAAGGCGGAAAGCTTTGTCAGAAGAAAACTGAAAAAGCTTTTTAAGCCTTTCGTTTTCTGTTAAAATCTCTTCAAAAAGCTGAAGGCGGGTGTGAAGTTTTTTGTTTTCCTCACTGAGTTTTTTGTTTTCCTCATAACGATTTAAAAGAAAAAGATATTTTTTTGATAGGTTTAAAACTCCATTTCGGGCATTGGCCCCAGCTGTTTGAATTTCAGAAAGCCAAAACAGAGGATCTGTTTTTGTTTTTTCTTGAAAAAACTGAAAACAAACCATTCCTAAAAATAGAAGGGCTAAAAGGATAAAAAAATGTTTTTTAAGGTGAACAGATCTCACGCTCTTGACAAGTTAGCAGAGAAATGCTTTTATTCCAATAATCGTTTAAGGATTTTTTATGTTTGAAAAATGGCGAAGGCCGGGTCGCTCTCGAAAAGAGGGGTCCTTAAAAAAACTATTTTCTTATATCATCTTCGGAACCATCTGTTTGGTATTTGTTTTTTTAGCCCCTGTAGGCTCAAGATTCGCGGGGGAAAGTATTTTGGGCTATGTGGGTAAGGTGCCCATCCGAGCTGGGGACATCCGGCGAATTGAAGAGCATTTGAACCGGCGACAAAACTTTTTAGAAAAGGCAGAGGGTGAAAAACATGCACAGATAAAAAAAGAGATTCGAAAACAAGCGATCCAACAGTTTATAAGCTCCAGCCTGATTGACCAAGGGGCTCAAAAAAACGGCTTTTTCATTGGTAAAAAAGAACTTATCGAAGAGATCCGAGCTTTCCCTGATTTTCAAAAAGATGGGCAGTTTTTATATTCTAAATACCTCAACATTTTAAAAAGTCAAAGGCTAAAAGTCTCACGGTTTGAGAATCTGATCCGTAAAGACAAGTTAGTTAAAAACTGGATAGATCTCTCTGAAAAGGCGATCTTTTCCAACAAAATAGAGAAAAAAAAGCAAAAAGAGAGGCAGAGCTACAAAACCCGTATCCGTTATGCTCCGATTCCAACGGAAAAAGCAGAGGAAGAGAGCTTAAAGCCTTTAGTTCAAAAAGGAAATTTAAAAAAAATCAATGAGTTTTTAAAAGAAAAACAGATTCAGTGGGAAGAGCCCGCTCCCTTTTCTATAGCTCCGGCCTTTAGAAATCCTATAGTCCAAAATCAAAATCTTATGGAGGCCCTTATCCATCATCTGCCCTCAAAAGGTCTTATTCCCCGGTGGTTGAGGCAAAACAACAAAATTTATATTATCCAAGTCCTGTCATTTAAAAAAGAAAATATGTCTCCGCAAGAGCAAAAAATAGAAAAACTTTTAAACCAAAGATTTTTTGATAAGTCTGTCCGATTTTTAGATTCCTGGCTGAATTTTCAAAAACAAAGGATTAAGGTCGAAATATCTGATTCCATCTGAACTTTAGTCTTGTTTAAAGCCCAGCCTTCTTTGAGTGAGAATCCAACTCCCTTGGGCCCTCATTACTCACTAAAAAGCCACTTATTGGTTTTTTGTCCAAAGTCTTAAGACTAAAGGCTTGTATTTTAAGATTTTTTAAGATTAAAGACCAGATTTGCCGATTTAGCCTTTGAGACTGGAGATTTTGTAATGCAGTTCATTTTTCTTAAACATTTTTATCTTCTTTTGTTGTTTTTGCCGGCCTGCCAACCCTTGCAGTATGCTGTGCTTTCGTCCTCAGAGCCAGGCTTAGAAGATTCGGAATCTTTTAACTCCCGATCTTTTCAAAAAGAATTTAGAGATATTTTCTTAAGTGAAAAATTAGATATGGTTTTTATAATGGATACCGGCCACGGTATGGAGGCTTTTTATCAAAAGCCCATCCTTGGTCCTGATTTTCCAAACCGTCTCAATATTTATGATTGGAAGTTGGGCTGGACAGACATGTCTGTTGACATGAAAAAAATAGGCCAACAAGAGGTGGAAGGCGGGGGAGGCAAAGAGGAAGGAGGTTGCAATCTGTTAAGTGGGATTATCCTTTTCCCTTTAGGTATTCTGGCAGGGGCTGTGAATATGGCGGGATGGGGCTTAGATAGCTTGGGTGACTGTGTTATAAACCTATTTGAAGGGGATGAGTCATCAAAAAAGAGCTATGCCAATGGCGATTTTCTGCCTTTTGAATATAAAGGCAAAAAAATAAAAAAACAAGGAGGTTTTGCAGAGTTGTCACCTGCCGTTGAGAATTACAATTCCGTTTTTGATCACACTTTTCGCTTAAAAAACTTTGGCAGTTATGATGCTCCAGAACAAAAAGCTCTCGATTCTTATCCTTTTATGGCTGTAGCCCTTTCTATGATCCGGGGGCATTCTCCTCCTAAAGAATCTGAGGGCTCTCAACCAGGTAAGGCTTTTTTTAGGGAGGATTCTTTAATTGTTTATGTTCTGTTTACTGTCCGTGATATGCAATATTCTATCAAACCAAAGGATGTAGAGCAAAATTTAAAGTCTTTTTTTGGATCAGAAAAAAGAGTCAAATTAATTCTTGTGACAGCTGAAGATAATTCCTCCCTTCTTTGCGGTTTAAAGTTTCAAAATATGTCTCACCGTTCCTCTAAGCTAAAAGAACTGTCCCAACATTTAGGGAGCAAGCCCTTAAATATTTGTTCTCCCAACTTAACAGAAGAGCTGTTTAATGAAATTTCAAAATCCCTTTACCCTAAGGATCTCTTCTTTGACTGAGCTGTAAATGAGCTGTTGATCAGATTCTTTATAAAAGAGGCTTTTGACTTTTCTAAAAATTTGTTCATGATTTAAAAGCATGCCCGATCAAAAAAAAATTCTTACGGGAATTAAGCCCACAGGCTCTCCTCATCTTGGAAATTTTGTGGGGGCGATACTCCCCTCTCTCCAGTTAGCAAAACAACAAAACACAAAATCCTATCTGTTTGTGGCTGATAGCCATGCTTTAACTTCACCCCCCCCTCCTCAAGCATTAAAAGATTCCGTTTATAAGGTGGCGGCGGTTTGGCTGGCTTGTGGCTTGGATCCAGAGGATGTGGTGTTTTATCGTCAATCGGACATTCCTGAGCTTTTTGAATTGAGTTGGATTTTGTCCTGTATTACCCCTAAGGGTTTAATGAATCGGGCACACTCTTACAAAGCCAAAAAAGATCAAAATCAGCAGGCAGAAAAAAAAGATCTGGATGATAAAGTCAATATGGGGCTTTACAATTATCCTATTTTAATGGGGGCAGACATTTTGCTTTTCTCCCCAGATCAAGTGCCGGTAGGGCCTGATCAGGCTCAGCATTTAGAAATGATTAGAGATATGGCTCAAAAATTCAATCGGACTTATAAAACAAGCCTTATGACTATTCCTCAAGCCCTTTTTAGGGAAAATAAAGTTTTGCCGGGACGGGACGGGAGAAAAATGAGTAAAAGTTATAATAATGAAATTCCCTTATTTTTAGAATCAAACTCGCTCTATAAGCTGATTAAAAAAATAAAAACCAACTCTGTTCCAATGGACGCCCCTAAGGATACAAAAACTTGTTTGATTTTTCAAATCTTCAAACACTTTGCCGATGATAGAGAAGTTCAATCTTTAAAGGCTCTTTACGCTAAAGGCATTGGTTGGGGGGAGGCTAAAAACCGATTGTTTGAGCAGTTGAGGGATTATTTTAAAGAAAAAAAGCTCCTTTATGATCAATACATTCGGCAACCTTTAGAGTTGGAAAGGTTTTTTAAAAATGGGGCAGAGAAAGCCAGAAACTCTGCTCAGCCCTTTTTAAAAGAAATCAAAAAAACTATTGGGTTTTAGGCTCGTGCTGGCCTTTTTGATTCTTTGTGCCAGCTTGCAAGCCACAAAATCATAATTAAATATTTTCTGTAATGTGCTGATAAACAGCCATCACTGACACTTTAAGAGCATTGACTAAAGGAATGCTGATAATCATGCCAATAATTCCCATAAATTGAGCACCGGCAATAATAATCACAATCACGGTGAGGGGATGAAGATTTACTATGCGAGCTAAAAAAATAGGCACTAAAACCATAGAATCAATGATTTGTGTAAAAAAGAACAGCCCCATGACAAGCAGAATTTGGCTGGTCTCATAGTCATTCACCAAAGCCACTAATAAAACAGGCAAGCTTCCTATTACAGGGCCAATATAAGGGACAAGGTTGGTTAAGCTGGCAAAAAGCCCTAAGAGAATGGCAAAAGGAAAATCTAATATCACAAGGCCCGTTCCTACAATCAACCCCACAATAGCCGCTTCTAATATTCGCCCTCGAATAAAAATTCCAATCTGTTTATTGATTTTATAGTGGAGGCTCAAAACCATCTCAAAAACATGGTTGGGCACAAGAGGATAAAGGTTTCTGGTTAGGCCCAAACGGCTTTTCATCATAAAAAAAGCAAAAAATGGGGCCAACAACAAAACAGTAAAGGACTGTGCCAAAGTGGAGGGCAAATCTTGTAAAAAAGCCCCGCCAAAAGAGGATAAAAGCTGAGCAAAGCGGTCAGACAAATTCATATCTTTTAGAAAGAAAAAATGGCTTTTCAGTTGATTCTGCCAATGGCTTGTCAAATCAGATATTTGCTCAATATAAGCGGGAAATTCCTCTTGCAAAGTTCGAAACTGCTTAGAGAGAAAAGGCAAAGACCAAAAAAGAGCCGTGCTCAAACCTCCAAAAAAACTAAAAAACACCAAGGGGACGGATAGTGATCGAGAAAGCCCTATCCGGCACAGCCAATTGACCAATGGCAACAAGATAAAACTGATAATAAAAGCCAGTAATAAAGTAATAAAAAGACCTTTAATTACAAATAAGCCTGCTACTAAAGAGGAAAAAATTAAAAGAAAAAAAATCAGTCGAAAAAAATTTAACCGGCGGATCCGTCTGCTTTTTTCTATAGAAGATATCATGAAGAAGAGTGGTTTTGTAAAATTTTTTGCTCCGCTTTTTTTAGCCTCTGACTTAAAATCTCACAAATCTTTTTCAAAATTTTAATGCCCATTAAGGGATAATTCTCCAAAACAAGTTGAAGATCGGGCTGAAAAAAGCCTAAAAGCTTGGAATCGCAAGCTGACTGAGCGAACATGTTGCGATAAGCCCCTTGGCTCACTAAAGCCAGCTCTCCAAAAAAATCTCCTTCCTTTAAAGAGGATATTAATGAGGGCTCTTCTTGAGATGAGGGGTTCCCTTGAAGAATATTAACCCGGCCTTTAAGGATAATATACATTCCCATTCCTGAAGAGGGTTTAAAAACAATTTCTCCATCAGCATAAATCCTTTGGTGCAAAAGCCCTCTTAAAAAAGCCATTTCTCTTTTTTTCAGATCAAAAAATAAAGGGCACTTTTTAATGAGCTTAAGTTCTCCCTCTTCTTCTTTTTTAAAAAAATTATCAAAAAAAATTTCCAGCATTGTTCAAGCCCTGTTTATTTCAGCTATAAAACAGTTTAAAAAATTTGAAAAACCTTTTGTTTTTGAATCCAGCCTTTTGTTTTGCTCCTCCCCTCTACTCTAAGCCAATTCTTGTTTTGTCCTAAAATCACAAGCACTTCCCCCGGTTGAATCTGGCTCCGGGTAGGGGCAGACAAAAAGGGGGCTGATTTTAATTCCTCTAACTGAAGTGATTCTGCTCTTTTTTTTAAAAAAACAGAGTGAATAAAAAGGGATAGAGCCAAAAGGCTTAAGCCGAAGGCCATGGTTTTTAAGCGAGCAGTTGATAGTTTTTTAATAGATAGAAATAGCGAAAAACAGCAAAAACAAGTAATAAGGAGAAAACCAAAATGCCATAAAAAAACAGGGAAAAAAACAGGGACATTTAACTGCCAAAGGGCCAAAACAGAGAGGGGGAAAAGATTTTTATAGCTGTTCCGTTTTAATAAAAGAGTGGCTTGATTTTTTTTTCGGTCCTTTAAAAGTTTTAAGGCTATATTGTGAAGCTCTGAAGGGGAGCTGGTTTGAGCCATTTTTTCTAAATTGAGCAGGGCTTGTTTAGAGGGGCTGGCCTCTGTTTCTGCTAAAGGTGCTTTCGTCTTCTCTGAGGTGGGAAGGGGCCATGCAGGAAAGAGAAAAAAGCTCAAAAAGAAAACAAACAAACAAAACAGCTTTTGATTTTTTAAAAATTCTCTGATTTTCATTTTATCCCTCTTTTAGGCCGGTTATTTCCGCTCCTCGCTTTTTCATAAGTGACCATAATATTATAAAAGCTTTTTCAGGATAAATACATTGAAATTTTAAAGTAAATATTCAAATATATAAGTATGCCTAAAAAACAAAGATTATCTGTAGTGATGGGAAGTCCTTCCGATTTGAAGGTCCTGCAATCCGCCATCAAGCTGTTTCAAGATTGGAAAGAGCCTGTAGAGGTGCGGGTGGCTTCAGCTCATAGAACGCCCGATTTTATGCGGGAATACTCGCTTTCTGCTATGGATCGTGGGATTCAGGTGATTGTTGCCGGGGCCGGAGGAGCCGCTCACTTGCCGGGAATGATAGCCTCATTTACAGTTCTGCCAGTGATTGGAGTTCCTATCTCTTTAAAAAACTTAAAAGGCCTGGACTCTCTTCTGTCTATAGCACAAATGCCTAAGGGGGTCCCTGTAGCCACTGTGGCCATAGACAACAGTTACAATGCTGGGCTTTTAGCCCTTCGAATCCTCTCTATTCAAGACCCTTTGCTTAGAAAAAAACTTCAGCAGTTTCAAAAAAAGCAAAAGATCAGATCTTTAAAATCCAACAAAAACTTAAAAGACCTTCTTTAATTATTCCTCTTCTGGAACAGAACAACCCGTCACAAAGCCTGAGTCGTTTTTAAACCGTTCTTTAACCAAGGCACGGCATTTGTCTAAAGCGGATTTCTCTGCTGTTTCCTCATCAGCTCCCTCTCCTGAAACCGAAAGGGCTGTTTGAGAGACAGGGCTTGCACCTCTTCCACCAACAGTTTTTTTTATTCTATATTGGCAGGAGCAGAAAATTTTTACTTGTGAGGCAACCGACTCCTTAGGCTCCTCTGCTGTTGGGCTCGCGTCAGGTTCCTTTTCTGGATCGCTGGTTCCGTTTTTCTTACTGTCTCCACAAGAGAAAAGGCTTAAGGCCAACATTAAAACAGCCAAGCCATAAATTGTTTTTTTCATAAAGCCTCCTTTTTTATGAACTTAAGTTTTATTATTTATTATAGAAAAAGAAAAGGGGTCAAGCAAAAAGTTGGACTCTTTTTTTAAACAGAGACAGGCTTGAAAGGGAGGTTTTAGGCTGTTATAATCAGCCCCATGCTCACTGGTGCTGAGGTTTTATTAAGCCATTCTCAATGGAAAAAAGGCTTAAAAAATAAAAAAGTGGCCTATTTAGGGCATTCTGCCAGCACAGATCAAAAGGGCCAATGGATCTTGTCCCACTTGTTAAAGCAAAAAGAGATAGTCTTAAGCTCTCTTTTTAGCCCTCAACATGGCCTTTTTTCCACCAAGCAAGCCAATATGATAGCAACAAAAAACAGCTCTTACAAAGGCTTAAAGCTTTACAGTCTTTATTCTGAAAAAACCAGAAGATTAAATAAGGAGATGAAAAATTCTTTTGATGTCTTACTTTTTGATCTTCAAGATGTGGGCACAAGAGTTTATACTTACCTGAGCACCTTGTTTTACTTGATAGAGGATTGCGAAAAAACAAACAAAACTATTATTGTTTTAGATCGCCCCAACCCCTTGGGGCGTGTTGTGGAGGGGAGTATTTTAAGAAAAGGCTTTGAAAGCTTTGTGGGGGCCGGACCCCTTCCTATGAGGCATGGTTTAACCTTAGGGGAGCTGGCCCTCTGGCATAAAAACAAGAAAAGTTTAAAAACCAATTTGCAAGTGATCCCTATGAAAAATTACAAAGCTCAAAAACCTTGGAAACCCGGTGAACCTTGGGCTCTTCCCAGCCCTAATATGAGCAGTTTATCTTGTGCCCAATGCTACCCTGGGACAGTGTTATTAGAGGGGACTGTCATTTCTGAGGGCCGAGGGACAGTCAAGCCCTTTGAGCTTTTTGGACATCCCATTATTGAAGGAGCTAAAATTAAACAATTCATGCAAGATCAATCCCCTTCATTTTTAGAGGGTTGTTTTTTAAGGGAGATGGCCTTTGAGCCTTTTTTTGATAAATTTAAGAAAAGGCAATGTATTGGTTTTCAAATTCATACAGAAGGGCCATGGGCGAGTTTGGGTCTTTTTCGGCCTTATCGTCTAATAAGCCTTTTTTTAAAGGCTTTTAAGAGGTTTTATCCCTCTCTTTCTTGGAAAACAGATCCTCCTTATGAATATGAACAAAAAAAAGATCCTATTGATATTATTAGTGGAGGAAAAGAATTAAAAAACTGGGTAGAAAGCGACTTCACTAATAAAGAGTGGGATGAGTTCCTTTCACATGAGGAAGGCTTGTGGAAAAAGGAGAGAAAAGATTTTTTGCTTTATAAATAAATATTTCATAAAACTTTAATTTTTCAGATGTTCAAATACTTTATCCAGAGATTGCTTTTAATTGTGCCCACATTGTTTGGTGTCACCTTGGCTTGTTTTATTATAACTATGACCGCACCGGGCGGGCCTATTGAGCAAAAACTGGCTCAAATAAAATTTGCTGGAGGAGTAGAAGAAGATAATAATTCTGCAAGCCATTATGGAATCTCTATGGAGGCCATTTCCGCTTTAAAAAAACAGTATGGCTTTGATAAACCCCTCCCTATTCAATATTTGATATGGCTTAAAAACGCCATCACTTTAGATTTTGGAGATAGCTTTATCTATGAAGAACCAGTGGTCCATCTCATTTTAGAAAGGGTGCCGATTAGCCTGCAATTTGGTTTTATATCCTTGTTGCTCACTTATTTAATCTGTATTGTCTTAGGTGTCAGCATGGCAGTTAAAAAATCCAGTGCTTTTGATGTTGGTGCCAGCACTGTTCTTATTATTCTTTACTCTATCCCACCTCTTATGTTGGGTATATTGCTCAAAGTTTTTTTAGCGGGGCGATGGGATTGGTTTCCTGTTGGTGATTTATTTTCTGATATGTATTTTGAAAAAGGCTTCTGGGGGCGAATAGGAGATCGTTTGCATCATTTTATATTGCCCATGTTGTGTTATATTGTAGGGGCTTTTACCATTCTCACACAGTTTATGAAAAACAATCTTTTAGAGGAAATTGGTAAAGATTACATTAAAACAGCTCGTGCTAAGGGGCTATCGCAAAAAGTTGTAATATATAAACATGCTTTAAGAAATGCTTTAGTTCCTTTAGCTACAGGCTTAGGTAGTATTTTTGGGATTTTTTTGGCTGGAGCTTTAATTATAGAAAAAATTTTTAATATCAATGGGATTGGGCTTTTGGCTTTTAACTCTGCTATAGCCAGAGATTATAATGTAATTATGGCTTTGATATTTATTCAATCCTTTATTTTTGTTTTAGGACGAATTGTAAGTGATTTTGCTTATATTGTTATAGATCCAAGGATTGATTTTAAATAGTAAGTTTGTTTATTTTTTGCTTATTTTAAATTAAAGCTTCATTGGCATCACTAAACAAGTGTAATTGTTTTTGTTTTTTGGTTGAATAAGCCCTGGTGAAACACTGTTCTTTAAGATAATTTTTAACTCCTCTTCATAAATAGAATGTAAAATATCTAAAATGTATTTGGAATTAAAACGAATTTCCAGTTCTTTTCCTTCATATTTGCAAACCAACTGTTCCTTAGCCTCATCCCCCCCATCGGGATGAGAAAAATGAATATTCAATAAATTATCTTTAAAAGTGAATTTTACACCTTTAAATCGAGCACTTGTTAAAACAGAGATTCTTTTTAAAGAAGATAGAAAATCCTTTGTGGATATAAGTATTTCTTTTTCCTGTTTTTTAGGCAAAAGTTTTTTATATTCAGGATATTTCCCCTCAATCAAGCGAATATTGATCATCTGATTCTTGAATTTAAAGAGTATTCTGGGTTTTTCAATAGAAACTTCTAATTTTTCTTTATCTTCAGCCCCTGCCAGCATTTTTTTTACCTCTTGAAGACCTTTTCGAGGAATGATAATCCCTCCTTCTTTAAGGTTATCGTTTTTTTCTCCAGGGATATCCACAAAACTCATACGATGACCATCGGTAGCCACAAAGCGGTATTTAGAACCCCCCACCTGATCTAAAAAAACTCCTGTCAGATGGTATCGGGATTCATCTAAACTCACACAGTAAAGAGTTTTATCAATTACTTCTAAAATATCTTTAACAGGGAGTTTTTGTGTTTTTTCTTGTTTTAATGGAGGAAATGCAGGAAAATCCTTTGGATTTAAGCCATGTATTTTAAATAAAGATTGGTTTTGTTTAAGTTTTACTTGATAATTTTTCTCCGAACTTAACTCAAAATCTGATGATTCCAATTCTCTAACAATTTCAAACAGTTTCTTCCCGTTAACTGTAAGCTCACCCGACTTTTCTATTTTTCCCGGAAAGTCGGCAGAAAAACTCAACTCTGAATCTGAGGCATAAATAGAAATTTTATCAGCTTGGGTTTTAATAAGAACATTGACAAAAATAGGGAGAGTGGATCGCTTTTCTAATATACCTTGAATTTGAGATAAAATGGGAAATATGTTCTCCTTTTTTACCTGAATATGCATTTTTTGACCTCCTTATTTTCTTCGTTTTTTAAAAGCCTTATATTGGTTTTTCTTATTTTTCAAGCTTTTCTTATACTTTCTTTTTAAAAATATATCAGTAGTAAACCTGTGTTTTTTGTGGAAAAGCTTGAAAAAAGCCTTTAAAATAGCTTTTTTTATCCACAATTTTATTTAATTTTTACCCATAAAAACATAAAATCCTTTAAAATTTAGTTTTCCCCATTCTTTTCACATAATTTTGTGGAATATAAGGAAAACTAATAAAACAATCAGATTTTTTATAATTTAAAGCTCAGGTGCTATTTCTCTTTCCAGATCTTCCAACAGTTTTTTAAACGAACTGTCCTGCGTTTTAAGTTTTTCTATTTTTTTTATAGAGTTTAAAACTGTAGTGTGGTCTTTTTTTCCAAAAGATAAACTTATATCATTTAAGGATTTTTTAAGGAATTTTCGGATAAGAAACATAGCGGTTTGTCTTGCACGAACAATATGCTTTTTTCTGGAAGGGGATTTTAAATTTTCTATAGAGATATGAAAAGCATGGACCGTTTTTTTCTGAATTTCTTCCACAGTTAGCTCTTTTTGAATCCCGCTCAAAATATTTTCAATTTCCTTTAAAGAAAGCCCCCCACCATGAAGCTCAGTCATCATTTTGATTTTATTTAAAACCCCTTCCATTTCTCTTATGGATTTTTGGCAAGTTTGGGCAATTTGCTCTAAACTTTGTGGGGATAGAAATAAGCCTCTTTGAGTTGTTTTTTGTTTCAATATAGCTATACGAGTTTCCCTATCAGGATAAGATATATCGGCGATAAGCCCTCCCTCTAAACGAGTTCGGATTCTTTCTTCTAAAAAAGCCACAGCACCAGGCCTTTGATCACAACAAATCACTATTTGACTTTTTTGATTGTAAAGCTCATTAAATGTATGAAAAAACTCTTCTTGGACCCCTCTTCCTTTGGCAATAATTTGTATATCGTCCATTAAAAGCAGGTCACAGTTAGTTCTAAATTTTTTTCTAAAGATATTCATTCGCTTATTTTGAAGGGAGTTAATATATTCGTTTAAAAATCGCTCTGTAGACAGGTAAATAACTTTATTTTGTGGGTGTTTTTTTAGCCGTTGTTGGCCAATAGCGTTAAGAAGATGTGTTTTCCCTAAGCCTGAAGGGCTATAAATAAACAAAGGATTGCAATTTTCATTAGCTTTTTTGTGTTGGGTAATGGAGAAGCTGGCTCCATAAGCTAACTTGTTGTTTTTCCCCACAACAAAATTTTTAAAAGTATAGTTAGAGTTAAAAAAAAGCCCTTGTGTTTTGGAAGTAAAGGAGATTTTTTTATCTGGGTTTTTCTTAGGAGAGGGGAGCTGAGGCGCCACCTCTAAAACCACTTTGCATTTGTTTTTATAAAATTGATGAATATATTTATAGAAATCAGTTAAAACTTGCTCTTTTAACCATTTTTCATGTAATTTAGAAGGAGCCTGTAATGTGAAAAGGAAACCTTCTTTTTTTTTCTCCGGCTCTAAAGAAGTAATGGATTCCAGCCAAATTTTATGTAAACTCGACTTTTTATTTTCCTTCAGAAAGAAAGTTTTGAAATTTTGCCAAAAAAGGTTGGTTTCAGCTTTCAAAGGGCCTCCATAACATGGCTTTTAATTTTTAAAAAGGAAACAGGGCATCTTTATTATTTTAAAGCTTTTAGCACAGTTTAAAGCTTGACGGAAAGAGAAAAAATTGTTTTTATCATGCGTCAAAACCACAAAAAAGGAAAAGAGGCTTTATGAAAAGAACCTATCAGCCCAGTGCACGCAAGAGAAAAAACAGCCATGGCTTTAGAAAAAGAAGCTTGACGCAAGCAGGCAAAAAGCTTTTGGCTCGCCGGAGGAGAAAGGGAAGGCAAAAACTGGTGGTTTCTGTTGGAAAAAAGTAAATTACGAACTCTTTGCCAAAAAAAAGATTTTGACCAGCTGAAAAAATATGGCTGTCCTCTTTCCTATCAATGGTTGAAAGCTTTTTTTTATGTAAAAAGGGGGGCTGGTGGGCCACTTAAGGTGGCATGGAGCCTATCAAAAAAACATATTCCCTCTGCTGTAGTCAGAAACAGATTAAAAAGATGGGGGCGAGAGCTTTTAAGGCAAAGCTCATTAAAAGGGCTTATTTTAATGGTTTTTCTTCAAAAGGATCAATTATTTTATAAAAAACTCAAAAGAAAGGATTTTAATCATGTTTTTCAGTTCATTTTGGAAAAAATTCATTCAAAGGCTTAAGTTTTTTAGCTCTATGACCGCCCTTTTTTTGATTTCTTTTTATAGGCTTTTTCTCTCAACTTTTTTAGCTTGTGGAGGGGCTTGTAGGTTTTATCCTTCCTGTAGTGAATATGCTGAGCTGGTTTATAAAAACTATCCTTTTTTAAAAGCCACAGCCTTAACTTTTAAGAGGATTTTAGCCTGTCACCCTTTTGGGCCTAAAATTCGAGATGAAAAAGAATTGTGGGAGCTTAAAAAAAGGTAAAAAGTATGCCGGAAGAAAAAGAGCATTTTTTAGACACAAAAACCTTAGTTGCCATTGGTATTTTGGTTTTATCATGGTTTGGTTGGGATTATTATATGAGGAAAAAATACCCAACCTCACCCCCCGATCCTTCTCCGATAGCCCAAAAACAAGATAAAATTTTAGAGAAAAAAGCTTTTAAAAGCCCTAAAAAATATAAAGAAACAATCCTTAAGTTTAACGGGGAAAAGATAGAAATACTTTTTTCCTCTAAAGGCTTTGGCATCCAACAGTTTAAATTAAAAGGCTATCTTGATAGAAAAAAAGCTCCAGTAATCTTTCGCTCTCAGGAAAACCCCCTATTTTCCTCTCTTTTCCCTGGAACTAAGGAGGCCATCCCTTTTAAAATTGAGAAACAAGGAGAGCTTTTTGTGGGGCTTTTTTCCTCTCCTCAAGGAACAGTAAAAAAAAGCTTTCGCATTCATGAAGATCTTTTTGTTCTATCTGGAAAAATAGAGATACAGGCAGAAGACAAGACTTTAACAGGCTCAAGGTTGGTTTTTTCTCATCCCTTGCCAGAAAAGGCCAACGACAACCTTCTTAACATGTTTTTTATCTATGGGCAAAAAACTCTCAAGGGTTTTGTTTCTTATGAAGGAAAGCAAAAAGAAAGGGTGATGGAAAAGCACCTTGAAGAAAAGCCATCTTACTCCAATCTGAATGTTGCCGGCTTAGGAGATAAATATTTTGGCAAGGCTTTTATTGCTGAGGGGGATTTTTTTCCTTCTGTTGCTTTTACAAAAAACCAAAAACAGGCTGTAGCTTGGCTGGACTATAACCCCTCCCTGGGGAAAGAACAAAAGATAGAATACAGAGCTTTTTTAGGCCCAAAATCACTTAAAAATCTTCAGGGTTTAGGAGGGCCTGTTCGGCAATGGATAGACTTTGGTTTTTTTAGCTTGCTGGCCAGACCTCTTTTAATGTTTTTAACTTGGCTCAACAGCTGGAGTCATAATTGGGGCTTAGCCATTATTTTACTAACCCTTTTTATAAGGTTGGGGCTACTTCCCATAAACCTTAAATCCTATAAATCCATGAAAATCATGCAAAAAATACAGCCCCAAATCAAAGAATTGAGGGAAAAACACAAATCAGACCCAAAAAAAATGAATACAGAGATTATGGCCATGATGAAAAAACACAAAGCCAATCCTTTTGGAGGTTGCTTGCCTTTATTTCTTCAATTTCCTGTGTTTTTTGCTCTCTATCGTGTGTTAGGGGAGAGCATTGAACTTTATCAATCACCTTTTGTTTTATGGATCAAAGATTTGAGCTTAAAAGACCCCTTTTATGTTCTTCCTATTTTAGGAGGTTTGATTTTGTTTGTTCAGCAAAAAATAACCCCAATGAATTTACCTAAGGAGCAAGCTCGCCTTTTAAGTTTTTTGCCTTTACTTTTTTCTGTTTTTATGCTTAGTCTGCCAGCAGGTTTGACACTTTATATTTTTGTCAGCGGGCTTTTTGGCTTAGCACAACAGTTTTGTTTTGTTAAACTGGGGGCATCCCATTTCAAAGGAGGAGAAAATGTTAAAACTGTTTGGTGGAAGAAAAAAAACAGTTAAAAGCCTTCTCTCAGAGCTTCTCTCAGAGCTTTTAGAGGGCGGGGGCTTTTTGCTGTCTTTTCAGTTGGAGAAAGAAAAAGGCAGTGCTTTTAAAGTGGATATTTTTGGAGAGGATGAGGGGCTTTTAAAAACCCGAAAGGGCAAGCTTTTATTAGCTATTCAAACCTATCTTTTACAAGCCCTTTATAAAGAGTTTCCTGGAGAAAAGCCGAGGCTTTTTGTGGATTCTTCTGGTTTTTGGAAGGAGCAGGAGAACCGACTGCTGTCCCTGACAGAACATCTCATTCAAAAAGCCTTAGACAGCAATCGCCCAGTGGTTTTTAAACAATTGCTTTCCCCATATCAAAGACGGCTTATTCATGAGAAAGTTTCTGGAAATACTGGGGTAGTGAGCCAGTCTTTTGGTTCTGGTTTTTATAAAAATTTGAAGCTGATCCCAGATACCTTTAGAGAGGGGAGATGAAGGGCGGAACTATCTGTGCCCTTTGCACGGCAGAGGGCCGGGGGGCTATTTCTTTAATTCGTGTCAGCGGGCCGAGAGCTTTAACTATCAGCAGGAAAATAGCTCATTTTTTGCCCTCTAAACCAGAAAGCCATCGGGCTTACTTTGGTATTTTAAAAAAAAAGCAGAAGCCTTTAGATCAGGCCTTAGTCACTTATTTTGCTAAAGGCCGATCTTTTACTGGAGAAGAAAGCTTAGAGATATCTTGCCACGGTGGAGCTGTTTGGACAGAGGTTTTAAAGGCTCTGATAGATAGCGGAGCTCGTCCGGCAGAACCAGGAGAGTTCTCCTTAAGAGCCTTTTCTAATGGAAAAATGGATCTGGTTCAGGCCGAAGCACTGTTGCAATTTATAGAAAGCCAAAGCCAGGCCTCCCGCCGGCAGGCTTTTTTCCAGTTAGAAGGTCTTTTATCTAAAAAACTAAGACTTTTGGAAAAAAAATGGCTTTTCCTCTTAAGCCATTTAGAGGCTGACATTGATTTTTCTATGGAAGGGCTGAGCTTAATGAATGAAAAACAAATAAAGGAAAAGCTTGAAGAATTGGAACAAGAAATAAAAAATCTACTTTCTAAATATCAACCCTTTGAAAACCTACAAAAAGGGCTTGTTTTTGGGATTTTTGGTTCTGTCAATGTGGGAAAATCCTCTTTGTTTAATGCCCTTTTAGACGAAGATAAGGCGATTGTCTCAAAAGAAGAGGGGACCACAAGAGACATTATAGAAGGGCAACTTTTAAACCCCCAAGGGCTAAACATTAACTTAAAAGACGGTGCTGGTTTCCGTATTAGCCAAAGCGAAGGGGAGCTTAAGGGCCAAAAAAAAGTTAGGGATTTGTTTTTTTCCTGTGATTACAAAATGGTCCTCATAGACTCTTCAAATATAAAGATTGAAAAAGAGGCCGAGTTTTTATTTACTGAGCCTTCTAAAACCTTAATTGTTTTAACTAAAAAAGATCTGGCAAAAAAAGAAGCTACAGCTCAAGAGCTATTGAGAGGCTTAAAAAAAACCGGCCGATATTTTCCTCCAGCACATCAGGCATTTTTTGTAAGCTCTCTTACTAAAGAGGGAATCTCTCGTTTAAGAAAGAAAATTCTTTCTTTAGGAAAACTCCCCTCAGAGGGCTTTTTAATCAGCAACTTCCGGCACCATAAAGGCTTAAAAATAATGGAAAAATCTATAGAAAACAGCTTTCAGCTTTTAAACTCTGCCCAAAGGGAAAAAGATCTTATGGCTTTAGAATTACGACAAGGTTTACAAGCTCTTTATGAGATCTTAGGCCAACAAATTGATGATCAAATTTTGGATCGTATTTTTAAGGATTTTTGTATCGGGAAATAGATAGGATCATTATGTTTTCTGAAAAAATTTTATGTAATGAGAAAATATTATGAAAAAATATGATATCATTGTGGTAGGGGCTGGTCATGCAGGGCTGGAATCCGCTCTTGTTGCGGAGAGGCTGGGCTTAGAGGTCCTTTTAGTCAGCTCCAATCTTGAGCGAGTGGCTTTTATGAGTTGCAACCCCGCTATTGGCGGATTGGCTAAGGGCCATATTGTTCGTGAAATTGAAGTTCTGGGGGGGCAGATGGGCCAGACAGCGGACAAAACCTGCATTCAATTCAAAAGGCTCAATCAAAAAAAAGGCCCTGCTGTGCGAGCTCGTCGTATGCAATGCGACAAACCGCTTTACACAAAAAAAATGAAAGCTTTTGCTGAAAGTCGCCCCCATCTCGATCTTAAAGAGATGGAGATCAAAGCTTTAAAGATAAAAAATCATCAATGCTTAGGAGTTATAAGCCAAGACAATGTTTTTATCCCAGCAAAAGCCGTCATTATCACTACAGGAACTTTTATGAGAGCGATTATGCATATTGGGAACAAGCAAAAAGCCGGAGGAAGAGCAGGGGATAAAGCCACTGAGGGCCTTTCTCAGGAGCTTTTTCAGTTAGGCTTTCCTCTCCGCCGACTCAAAACAGGAACCCCCCCTCGCATTCATAAAGATTCTATTGACTTCAGCAAAACAGAAGTTCAAAAGGGTGACAAAGATTTTTACCCCTTTAGCCTTTTGAGTGCTAAAAAACCAGCACTCCCACAAGTGAACTGTTTTTTAACTTATACTAATGAAAAAACACATGATATTATTCGTTCTCATTTAAAAAACTCTCCCCTATTTTCCGGCGCGGTGACTGGCCCAGGCCCCCGCTATTGCCCCAGCGTGGAGGACAAAGTGACTCGGTTCAATAAAGTTCGCCATCAGAGCTTTTTGGAGCCAGAAGGCTTAAAACTCAATTCCATTTATGTCCAGGGCCTATCCACCAGCCTTCCCGCCCCGGCACAAGAAGCTTTTTTAAAAAGCATTCCTGGATTAGAAAACATGAAAATGCTCCGGCCGGGCTATGCTGTGGAGTATGATTTTGTTGAGCCTACAGAGCTGTTTCACAGTTTAGAGACAAAAAAGATCAAAAATCTTTTTCTGGCTGGTCAAATTAACGGCACCAGCGGTTATGAAGAGGCCGCGGGGCAAGGCCTGATGGCGGGCTTAAACGCAGGCTTAAGTGTGTTAGGCAAAGAGCCGGTGGTTTTGGGGCGACATGAGGCTTATATCGGAGTTTTGATTGATGACTTGGTGACCAAAGGCACGAAAGAGCCTTATAGAATGTTCAGCTCCCGTGCAGAGCAGAGATTGGTTTTAAGGGAGGACAATGTTTATGAGAGGCTTTATCCTTTAGCCCATCGCTTAAAAATTTTGCCCTTAGAAAGGGATAAAAAAATAAATAAACTTTTACAAGATCGAAAAGAGCTTTTGTCAGAGTTAGAGAAAAAAAAGCTGGTTCCCAATGAAAAAACCCAAGCACAACTGAAAAAAACAAGAATAAAAACTATTTTTAAGCCACAGAACCTATCAGAAATTTTAAAACGGCCAGAGCTAAGGATAAAGGATCTAAGGCCTTTTTTGCCGGGTCTTTCGGTTTCAGAAGAGGCAGAGCAGGGGGTGGAAGTCCAGATCAAATACCAAGGTTATATTTCTCGTCAAAAAGAGCTGATAAAGAGTTTGCAAAAAATGGAAAACCTAAGGCTTAAGGGCTTAAATTATAGAAAAATTCGAGGGCTTTCTTTAGAGGATAGAGAAAAATTAGAGAAAATTCGCCCTAGGAGCCTGGGCCAAGCCGGACGGATTAGCGGGGTCAGCTCCACAGCTCTTCAAGCCCTGTTTGTCCATGTAAAAAAACAGTCGATGGAAAAAAGGCAAAAAACTTAAGCCATTATTGAAAGGGTCTTGGCACATAAATGAAAAGGCTTTCTCAAGGGCAAGAAAAGCAGATTCAAAGCTTTAAAGGGCTTCTTTTAGAGCACAATTCTTCGTTTAATTTACTTTCCAGAAAAAATCCTCAGACTCAACTCCGCTTTTTGTGCCGACAGGTTTTTTACACTGCGGAGGTTCTTTCACCCTTTTTTCAGAACATTCATCCTGTTTTGGATTTAGGTTCTGGCAATGGTTTCCCCGGCCTTTTTTTGGCTATTTTATTCCCAAAAAATCACTTTTTTTTATGCGAAAGAAAAAGAAAAAAGGCAGAATTTTTAAAATTCGCCTTACATAAGGCCAAAATTTTTAACAGTAAAGTGTTTTGTCAAGAGGCGGAAAGCCTTAAAAAGCCTTTTGAAATCATTTTATCCCAAGCCGCTTTGCCCTTAGATAAAATGGCCAAAATTTTAACTTCTCTTTTAAAAAAGCCCACTGGTTCAGCCTTTTTATGGCAAAATGAGACATGGCCTGCAAAATGGCATAAGGACAAAGCTTTTTCCTTAAAAGTTTTTAAAACTTATAAAGAGAGGGGCTTTTCTCAAAAAATCCTGCTTAAGATCCAATGGAAAAAAGAGGGCCTTAACAAATAGCTTATTTGTTTTCTTTAAGGTGCATCCCGGGCTCCGCTTGTGCCTCTTTTTTGAACCCCAGTTATTTGATTGAGGATATGAGTCGCCTCAGTTTTAAGGCTTTTCATATCATCAACTTTTAAACTCATACGGTTTTTAGCCTCTTTGGCCTCTTCGTCTGAAAGAGCGTCTTCTACTTCGTCCTCAATAGCTCTTACTATATCGTAATGAGCTTTGGCTTGATCCAGCACGGATTTTAGTTTTGCAAGATAAGGCTCATAAGGGCGTGAGTAGGGGGAATTATCAGCTATAGATTTGGCCTTTGTTTGTAGGAGCTGAATTTCCTCCAATATTCTGTGAGCTATGTTCCTCAACTGTTGGGCTTGGTTTTGGGCAGAAGGGCCTTGTGTCGCAGGAGGATCATCTCCTGGGGCGGCCTCTTTTGGGTTGTCTTTAGAGGATACATTACAAGCCGTAAAAATAGCTAAGCTGATTAAAAGTGAAAAAAACTTCATTAAAAACCTCCTTTTTAAAACAATTTTTAAGCAAACTCTCACATAAAATAAGGCTTTGTCAACAAAAAATTTTATTAAAGAATCTTGTTTTTATTTTAAAATTAAGGGGAAAGTTCATCCCCTCGCCTTTTCTTTATCTCAAAATAGAGCTGAGTTTTAAACAAAACAGCAAACCAGGAGATATAAAGATCAAGAATTAAGCTCAAGCTTTGATTTAAAAATGAAGGCAGAAAAGAAAAATTTATCCAACTCACTATCCCTGTTAAAATATATCCAAAAATCACACAAAAAACGACGGACCAAAAATAACCACGAGTGCTTTTGTCAGCAAATTTTAGAGCAGAACCCCCCTCTTTATAAAGCTTATCAAAAAACACAGTTTCCACGAGAAAAGTCAGGCGGAAAGCCTTATATACTCCCGGAACAATCAGAAAAATGAAAAAGAGCAAAATTACAAAAAAAGCTTTAATGCTGTTAAGAACAACAGGCCATATAGTTTCACCAATAAAAACCCAAAACGGTCGCGTTTTTTGAAAACGGATTTTGAAGGCATAATAGGGGATCATAAATACTGTGAAAGCCTTAGATAAAAAGACAAGAGCTAAAATCATAAAATTTTGTTCTGATAAGGAAAGAGGTTTGATGAGACCGAACAGGGCAAAACTCAACATGCAAGCCCCGATAAAATAAAAGCCAAAATAGCGATTCAACTCTTTAAAGACAGCTGGAGCACTTTGAAGGCTTTGTTTGAAACTAAAGATGAGGAGTTTCATGTGGTTTTAAGCCCCCCGGCTATATGGTTAAAAGCGATCATTATGCAAAGATATGTCCTGATTTATGAACAATCAAGACAAATTCTTATTTTTCCTGAGTTCGCCATTTGGAATTTCTTGTAGTTGTAAGTGTTGGATCTATTGGCTTTTCAAGCTGGACGAAAGATCAGGACATACTACATCCTTGAGCCTTTCTGTAAAAAAACCCGTTAAAAAAACAGATTTTAGCTGTTTTTTGCCTGATCTGGCTTTTTTTCTAAAGTTTTTTAAACAAAAAACCGATAGGTCTTTATATGAAAGTTTTTTTGAAAAATATATTAAAAAACAAACCCTTGAGAGAGTCTGTCATTTCTCTGCAAAGTTTGCCAAAAAGCTCCCCAAGCTTTTTAGCTCTCGTGAAAACAGTCATTTCCCGCCGAACCTTGCCAGAAAGCCCCCCAGGCTTTCTGGCTCCCGTGAAAACGGGAATCCAGAAATCCCAATCTTTTCCGCAAAAACTTATTGAAAAGTCTTATTCCTTAGCTTTTTGCCCAAAGGCCATTTCATTTCGGGACGGTAAATTTACCCCCCCCCCCCCCGAAAAATGCTGTAAATTCAATAGTTTAAATCATTTTAAACACAAAAAAACTTTTCTTTTAAATAATAAAGGCTTTTCTATTACCGGTGTTATGGTGGCATCCACTATTGGGGTTATAGCCATGACGGGCATGGCTAAACATGCGGCTTTGATAGCCCAACAGCAAAGGCAAATAAATAAAGAAAGGGAATTGAATGCTTTTTGGGAACAGTTTGGGACTGAAACTAATTGTGAGGAAACAATAAAAGGCTGGCTTAATCAGAATACAGCTCCTAACTATCCGGCCCCTACAAGTGCTCAAAAGGCTAAGTTGGCAGAGGGGACTGAAGGCAATGAGATAGAGTTTAAAATCATAAAAAAGTCAGCCAGCTCTAATCTTTTAGATGTTCATGATTCTAACAACATATTTTCCCGCTATGGATTTTTCCCCCGCTTTTTTGTTTTGAGATGTAATCCAGCAGACAATGGCGGGAGTTGTGATTGTAAGGCCAGCGGGACGACTTATCCCTGCAAAAAAACTTGGACTCTTATCCCTGGCATTCAAAGGGGGATGACTTTTATCCGGGGAAAACTTTTGACTTTAGACATTACCTGGCCGGCCGCTCCTAATAGTGCTTATGACAATTTTACTTGCGATGTGATAGGAATATCCGGCGGGAAAAACCGCTGTTATAAAGCGGAGGCTACTGGGAGCAAAAGAACCCTTGCTGGTTGTGGTAGCACACAATCACTTGGTGGCACAGGCACAACCGCTTTTGGTAATGATGTAGCAAGGGGGGCGACTATCACGGGGGCGAATAGTTATTTTTTTGGTAGGGACTCAGGATATTATGCCACAGTGAGCGGGGGATTTAATACTTTTTTAGGTAGGTCGGCGGGGAATGTCGCCACAGTGTCCGGTGGGAACAATACATTTGTGGGCTATCATGCAGGGAATAGGGCCACAGTGGCCGGTGGAAACAATACTTTTTTAGGTGATCATGCGGGCAGTTATGCGGATATAAGATCCGGTGCTATTGGAAATGTTTTTATAGGAAAAGAAGCCGGCAGAAAAGATCAGGGAACTACCACAGGCGGTTATATTAGTGGGGATGATAATAGTCTTTTAGGACATGCCGCCGGGAGGACTGCTAAAATATCCGGGGATTACAATACTTTTATAGGTCCAGATTCAGGTTTTAAAGGGACAATCTCAAAGTCAGGCAATCATTTTGTGGGGTCATCTTCAGGCCGTGAGTCCGAAGTGACAGGTGGAGGGGGCTATAATCATTTTTTTGGTAATCAGTCGGGATATAAGACAAAAATAACAGCAGGCTCAAGCAACACTTTTGTTGGCACTAATGCTGGTAGAGAAGCCACAATCTCAGGTGGAGGCAATCATTTTTTTGGGGACAATGCTGGGAAAAAAGCCACAGTGAGCGGAGGGCAGAACCATTTTATTGGCGATCATGCCGGCCAAGAAGCCACAGTGTCCGGGTCTAAAAACACTTTTTTAGGGCATAGTGCGGGATGGAATGCGGATATAAGAAGCGGGGCGGATGACAATGTTTTTATTGGGCAGGGGTCGGGGAAAAAGGATTTTTCGGGGCAAAGTCCTGATGGATATATCTCTGGGAGGCTGAATATTCTTTTAGGCCATGACGCCGGCCGGCGAGCAAGGATCACTGGGCATTATAATACTTTGATAGGAGCAGGTGCGGGGCACGGGGAGACTATCTCTGGCAATGGTGGGACTTATATCAAAGGGAGTAATGTTGTAATCAAGTCTGCCGGAGATGGTGTTAAGTGTGCTTGGAATGAATATCTTAGAGGCTTTGATGGCAATGGAAAGCTTTGCGGGAAGCGGGCCACTATAGGAACTTGCCCCTCTGGCCAAGTCCTTAGAGGATTTAATGCCGATGGAACTTTAAATTGTGTGGCCACTGGAGGCACAGGCTGGAAACAGCAATGTTCTGGGTCTGGTGAATTTTTAAAAGGTTTTAACTCTGCCGGGAATAAAGTTTGTGCAAGTGCCATAACAAACAGATGCCCAGGTGAAAACTCTTTTTGGGACAGCAATGCCAATCGCTGTGTGTATAGGCAACAAGGCCGATCATCCAAAGTTTATAAAAAGAATATTCGTCCCTTTAATGATATGGAAAAGGCTTTGAAGGATGTTTTAGATACTCCCCTATTCACTTATTATTTTAAGGATAAAGACAATTTTCCTAAAAAGAAAAGAATGGGAGTGATAGCGGAGGACTTGCCAAAAAACTTACAGCTTAAAGGAAAGCCTATTGCTCCGGACTGGCCCTCTATCTATGGGACATTGTGGGCCGGGATAAAAGCCCTTCATTCCACAATAGAGGCAAACTTTAAAGCCCTCAGCAAAACAGACGATCAGTTTAAAAAAGAGTTGGCAGGAACAAAAAAAGAGTTGGCCAACACCAAACAGGAACTAAAATCAGCCAATGAAAAAATAGACAGCCTCTCAAAAGAACTTCTAAAACTGAAGTCCAGTTTTGAGAAAACAGGACTAAGAAACACGGACAAACAGCCGATAAGATAAACATGAAACAAACCTTAAACGGAGGGAATATGAAAATCCTATTTTATATTTTTCTATCGTCTTTTATTTTATCTTGTGAGTCTCTTAAGTTTGCCAAAAAAGAAACTCAAGGGGAAAGGACTCCTCAATCCCAAGTAGGGTTGGCCTATCGAGGGGCGAGCGAACTGATTGAACAAATAAAACAAGGGAGAAAAAGCTTGCAAAAGGTAAACTTGATAGGGGGGAACTTATCGGGGGCGAACTTGAGAGAGGCGGACTTAAGAAGGGCAGACTTGAAGTATGCGGACTTGACTGCTACGGACTTGGAAGGGGGGAATCTGGCTTTTGCGAACTTGTATAAAGCGATCTTATTAAGGGCGGACTTGGAAGCGGCGATTTTAATAGGGGCAGACTTGAGAGGGGCAAAAATGGCAGGGGCGAACTTGAGAGAGGCGGACTTGAGAGGGGCAAAGTTTAAAGGAACAAACCTAAGTTTTGCTTATATAGACTCAAAATATCGTGACATGATTATGAAAAGCGGAGCATTGAACACAGACAAGATTAACTGGGTGGATTAAGCTCCGCCCTTTGTGTGAAAATTTTACAAAATGCTTTAAAAGACTTTATTTTCCCGGACAATCCTGCTATAAGACAACCAATGAAAATACTATTAAGCATTATCCTTTTAATGAACCAGACGGCTTTTTCTGAAAACCCGGAGACAGTTGATCCCACAAAACAAGCAGAATTGATTGAACAAATCAGGCAAGGGAAAAAAGACTTAACAGAGGCAAACTTGCAAAAAGCAAACTTGTATAAGGCAGACCTGACATTTGCAAACTTGACAAGGGCAGACTTAACAGAGGGATTTTTGATAGGGGGATTTTTGATAGGGGCAAATTTGATAGAGACAAACCTGCAAATGGCTAACCTTGCGGGGGCAAAGTTGATGGGGGCAGACTTGACAATGGCAAACTTGACAAGAGCAATCTTGTATAAAGCAACCTTGACAGGGGCAGACTTTAAAGAGGCTAACTTATTGTATGCTTATATAGACTCAAAATATCGTGACATGATTATGGCCAGCGGAGCATTGAACACAGACAAGATTAACTGGGTGGATTAAGCTCCGCCCTTTGTGTGAAAAATTTACAATAGACCCTCTAATTCTTTACTTTCCCGGACAATCCTGCTATAACCCTACACAATGAAATTGTTATTAAGCCTTATTCTTTTAATGAACCAGACGGCTTTTTCTGAAAACCCGGAGACAGTTGATCCCACAAAACAAGCAGAATTGATTGAACAAATCAGACAAGGGAAAAAAGATTTGAGAGGGACAGATTTTAGAGGGGCAGACTTGACAAAGGCAGACTTGAGAGGGGCAGACTTGACAAAGGCAGACTTGAGAGGGGCGAACTTGTGGGAGGCAGACTTAAGAGGAGCATACTTAATATGGGCAGACTTTAGAGGGGCGAACTTGAGAGAGGCAGACTTAAGAGGGACAGACTTGATAGGGATAGACTTGAGAGAGATAGACTTGACAAAGGCAGACTTGAGAGGGGCAGACTTGATATTTGCAGACTTAAGAGGGACAGACTTGACAAAAGCAGACTTGAGAGGGACAAGCTTGAAGTATGTTTTTATAGACTCAAAATATCGTGACATGATTATGGCCAGCGGAGCATTGAACACAGACAAGATTAACTGGGTGGATTAAGCCTCAGAACCCTCTATTTTTCTCTCTAATCTCTATCTATATCAAAGCCCTCAGCTATCAAATAAGCCTCAAAAACAAGGGTGGAGTCCCAAGCGATGGGGGGTGGGGTTTATATCGCAATGGGGGGGTGACCATCTATTCCCCGGCACTGGACTAATGGCTAAAAAATTACACAATTATTTTAACATAACAACGATGTTAAAAATTTGACAAAAAAAACTTTCCGTGTAATAATACCCCCAACCTATGAAAAAAACCAAAAGAAAAACCAGACGACCTTACATAGCCTATTATAGAGTTTCCACAGATAAACAAGGGATAAAAGGGCTTGGCATTTCAGCACAAAAAACAGCCGTCAAAAAATTCCTTAAAGAACAAAAAAGAAAATTCCCCCCAGAGCATTCTTTTACTGAAATAGAAAGCGGTAAAAAAACTCATAACCGGCCAAAACTCATAGAAGCCCTGGATCTAACTTATGGTCTTAAAGGAATCCTCATTGTGGCCAAATTAGATAGACTCAGTCGTGATCTTCATTTCATTACTTCCATTGAAAAAGCTAAGATTGATTTTATTTGTTGTGATTATCCTCAAATGGACAAACTCCAGCTCCACTTAATGGGAACATTAGCCGAATGGGAAAGGGAGCAAATCTCTAAAAGAACCAAGTTGGCTTTAGCTGAATTAAAAAAGAAAGGAAAAAAACTTGGCTGGCATAATCCTAAAATAAGGAAAGCATTAAAAGCTTATTGGAAGGTTCATAAAAAACCAAAACCAACTTATCAGGAAATAAAAAGGGCAAAAGAAAAAAAAGCTGAAACTGAATTAAGTAAAGCGGATCAGTATGCTGAACAGATAATGCCTGCTCTTATCCTTCTTATAGAACAAGGCTTAACCCTTGAACAAATGGCCGAAGAACTGGAAAGGTTAAAAGTAAAAACAAGATGGGGAAATAAAAATTGGAGTATTACTCAAGTCGCCCGGCTCAGGACAAGATTAGGGATTTAAAGAAAAATCCAAAAAAATCTAAACTTCCCCGGTCATTCAGCCGATAGGATAAGTGCAATTCCTACTATTGTAGGTAAAATATAGAGGATAGTTTCATAGTTTTCAGCCCGGTCTTGCCGGGCTGTCTGCTTTAAACTCCCCGCTTTTAGGCCAAAATGAGACACTTTTTGAGCTTTAAAACAAATAAAGGGTTTAGTTTTTGGCTGATCAGCCGATAAAGAGAGTATGAAAGGTCTGATTTTAATTCTTTTATGGATTTCCCAATCCTGGGCACCCAACCCTGGGACCGGGGTTGTCCAGCCCCCTCCCCTCCCCCCGACAAAACCGGAAACCCCGGAAAAAGAAACACCGCCTGTTTGTGACAACTCCCTTTCACTTGAAGTTTTGAAAGCAAGCAAGGGAATGCTAAGCATGGAAAGTGCTCTTATGGTGGGGAAAGCCGGCACGGACGCTGTGTCCTCCACTGAAGACGGAGGCGGGTCTGCCAGCCTTGCTCACAAGGGGAGTATAGCTATAAATAGTGCTATGGCTGTTCATGCTTTGTCTGCTTATGATGATTGCACTTCCGCTTTAAACAAATGTAGGACAAATTGTAATCCGGAAACAGAGGGTATTGATCCGATTGAGAAAAAAAACAAACAAGCAGTTTTATCCGAATGCGAAACGCATGGAGCAAGTTGCGAACAGGCCCTAATGCAAGCGGGATTGTCTGCTATGAATGCGGGAATATCTTTTATGGCTTTAAAAAAACTTGGCGGGGACACTGAAAAGGAAAAATGCAAAGGCGATGATTGCCCTGATGATGATATAGCTCCGCTCCCTGATTTTATAGGTCCCAGCCTTCCAACAGCCACCACAACAGCTCCCGACACTTCACCGGGAAAAGATGAGAAAAAAACCACAAAAGAATTTACTCCACCAGAAAAACCAAAAGAGAAAAAAACCACTGTGGCAAAAAAGGATAAAGGGGAAAAATACAAAACCACTAAAGAAGGGACAGGAAGTGACAACACAGCAGGTTTATCCCCTTCACTTAATGGGCAAAAAAACACTTCCGACTCAAAACCTTCTGGGGGATTGGGTGGTTCTGATTTGGGCAGAGGACTTAGCTCCGCCTCTAATAATGATGGGGAAGGGTTAATAGAGGATGATGACAATGAGAATGAGGCTTGGCGGAACAATCAGGGGATCACCGGGGCTTTTTCCGGGGGGCTGACTACTCCGTCTGCTAATAACCGGGGGCAGGCCCCAGGAGGCCCTTCTCAGGGAGGGAAAAAAGGAAAAGATAATAAAAAATTAGCAGGGGCTTTCAAAAATCAGAAGGGGGACTTGTTTTCTAAAACCGGAGTGCATAGCAGTATTTTTGAAAAAATGAGCCAGCTCATTCAATCCTATTGTGGGGAAAGTTGTAAGATAGAAAAAGAGAAGTCAAAACAATGAAACAAAAAATCTTATTGATCTTTTTATTTTTTTTAATCTCTGCTTGTCAAACTACAGGCAATAAAATTGGTGAAACAAAAAAATCTTTAAAATGCCAAAAGTTAAGACAAGACATTGCCACAGAGACTAATAAACTTTTTGAGAATATTTTGATTTTGGCTTATAGTTCGCAAGTAAATAAACACAGAGACAGAAAAAAACTTATGGATAAAATGGGCCAATATAGATTAGAGCTAAAAAACTACAGAGCCTCATGTATAAAAAAGAGAAAGGGTCTAAACTTGTTTGCCTCAAAATATCCAAAATGATTTTAAATTCAAAAGCTTTTGTGACTATCCCTTTTCTTTTGGTTTCAATCATTATTTTATTTTTAATTCTCTCTTTTGCTTGGATCTATACTTTTTGAGCCGTTTTTATAACAGATCTATAAATTTTGAGCCTTTTCTATACCCTTTCTATAAAAAATAAGCCTTTTTTCTTAAGTTTTCTCAATATCGTCCGATAAGCTTATTGAGATGATCTACTTAGTGCTTTCTTTTTTCATAACATTCAGTGCTCATTCAAGGGGGCATAGTCAAAGCGGGCATGGGCATAACCAAAACAAATTAAATAAAGCCCTAATACAACAATCAGCCAGCCAAAGTGTGGCAATAGTGCAGTTAGCTAATAAACATAACCAGATTATGGATAGTGTTAATGCTAATAAAAGATTATTAAATGAGATATTGAATGTTGTTAGCAATAATCAAAAAAACATTCATGCAACAAAGGAGTCTTGCTCTGGTATTCCTTTAAGCTCTGGCACTTCTAATCCTGAACCGCTCCGGCCCCGCCTTCTTAAAGAAAAGAAGGGAAGCACAGGCCAAAGGTAAAACCGCATTAGACAAACATAAGGAGTTTTATAATGGTTGTTGAGTATTTGCTTTTGTTAGTTGTTTCAGCAATGATCCTTGCCGGAGCTTTTGGCTTAAAAACTGGACCTGTTGCAATGTTTAAAGAAGGTTCGCCTTTTCTGGCCTTCAGAATAGAATCTCACTTGGAAAGTGGGGAGTGTTTTCGCTATCATTCTGGCAAGGCCCCTGGCACTGTGACTTGGGAAGGCCAAAGGGATATAAAAAACCCTTGTAGCAGGTAAAGGTAAAACAGCCCTTTAGTGTGAAAAATTTACAACAGACTTTATTTTTCCGGACAATCCTGCTATAAGAGAACAATGAAAGCATTATTATTTATCTTTTCCCTTTATTCTTTTACCGCTGGAGCAGGGTTTTGGGACTTTTTAACTCCTGATCCTGATTGGTCGTCTAATGTTCGGAAAATATATTTTGGAAAGCCTTTTAAGATATATTCTCCCGACTTCCGCATTTTGTAGGGTTGTAAGGGTTTAAAAGGCCCAGTTTATGGGCTTTTTATTGTTGTGTTGGGGTGTAGTGGCCCTTGATAAAAATAAAGCAATATTTTTAATTTATTTACTTGACAAGCCTTCTGTCTTCTCTTATTCTGCCAGTATGTTTATTCGTGAAGTTAAAAAAGCCAATGGCCATGTTTCCATCCGTGTGGTCAGAAGCCGTAGAGAAGGCAAAAAAGTCAGACAAGAGACTATTGGCTGTGTAGGACATTGCCATCAAAGCGATAAAGAGAAAATTGCTTTATTTTACAAGATCGGCAGAAAAGTTATTCGGGACTTAAAAGAAAAAGATCAGTCCCCACTTTTTAAGGAGGAGTCCAAGGAGGACCCTGCAAGAGAGAAGGCGAGGAGTTTTTATCCTGGAGATATGGTTCATGCACCAAGTCTGAAAGAGGAGAGTCGTCAAGTTGTGGGGATTTCAGACATATTTGGCAAGGTTTACGATGAGCTGGGTTTATCGTCCTGTTTTAATGAGGGATATAAGCATAGAGAGGCCAGTCAATTGTTGAAGGATATGGTTTTACATCGGTTAAAAAGTCCAATGAGTAAGCGGGGTAGTGTTTTGGACATAAGCAGAAGGTCTGCTGGTGTTCATTCTATACCTTTGGATCGTGTTTATCGGATGATGGACAAGGTTTATAAGAATAGTGAGATTTTAAAAGGCAAGCTAACCGAGAGGACATTGAGTTTGTTTAAAGAGCGTATTGATGTTGTGTTTTTTGATGTGACGACATTGTATTTTGAGAGTTTTATGGAGGATGATTTGAGGAGTTGTGGTTTTAGCAAGGACAATAAGATCAAAGAGACACAGGTTGTTCTGTCTTTGATGACGACTAAAGGGGGTTTGCCTATAGGTTATGAGCTTTTTTCTGGTAATACTTTTGAGGGCAATACTTTGCTCCAGACGATAGATAATATATCAAAGAGTTATGATATTCGGGATGTGTTTTTAGTTGCTGATCGTGGGATGTTTTCCAAGAAAAATCTTTTTGAGATGGATAAAAGGAAAGTTCAGTTTATAGCTGGGGCCCGGCTGAAGTCAATGAAGAAGTCTTTGAAGGAGAGGGTGTTGTCGGAAGCTCCTGCTTTTTCTAAAAGAGGGGATTTTAGAAAGGTTCGAGGCTGGACGAGGGAATATGAGTGGGAGGGTTTTCGTCTCATTGTCCGTTATGATCGGGCCAGAGCGGATAAGGATAGAAAAGAAAGAGAAAAGCTTTTAGTTAAGATAAAAGAAAAGATGAAAGGTGGTCGGGTTCGTGTGAAGGATTTGGTTAAAAACACAGGACTTAAGAAGTATTTGGAGTTAAAACAGAAGGGTTGGGCTGTTTTAAATGAAGACAAGATACAAGCGGAGCGTTTATGGGACGGATTCAGTGCTGTAGCTGTAAACAACAAAAAAGAGACGGCCCATAACATATTGGAAAAATACAAAAATCTTTGGCAAATAGAATCTGCTTTTCGTATGAACAAACATGATTTGAAGATGAGACCTATCTATCATTGGACACCGAGAAGGATAAAGGCTCATGTGTTAATATGTTTTATAGCTTATGGTCTGACGGTTTTTGTGAGGCATGTTTTGAAATCTAAAAATATAAACCTTAGTTTTGAAGTCATTAAACAAGAATTAAGTCTTGTCCAAATCAGTTATATAGAGGACACATCCACAGGAAAGAAATTCTTCCTGCCTTCTACAATCAACGAAACACAAAAGAATATCTACAAAGCCTTTAACAAAACCTTCCCACGAACTATTAAATTTATGTCCTAATATCACAAACTAAAGTCTTGAATGTAGTGACCCAAGCCTCCTCGCAAACCCTTGATAATACTGGATTCCTGATCACAAAATGCGGAAGTCGGGAGACAGAAAAAAACTTATGGATAAAATGGGCCAATATAGATTAGAGCTAAAAAACTACAGAGCCTCATGTATAAAAAAGAGAAAGGGTCTAAACTTGTTTGCCTCAAAATATCCAAAATGATTTTAAATTCAAAAGCTTTTGTGACTATCCCTTTTCTTTTGGTTTCAATCATTATTTTATTTTTAATTCTCTCTTTTGCTTGGATCTATACTTTTTGAGCCGTTTTTATAACAGATCTATAAATTTTGAGCCTTTTCTATACCCTTTCTATAAAAAATAAGCCTTTTTTCTTAAGTTTTCTCAATATCGTCCGATAAGCTTATTGAGATGATCTACTTAGTGCTTTCTTTTTTCATAACATTCAGTGCTCATTCAAGGGGGCATAGTCAAAGCGGGCATGGGCATAACCAAAACAAATTAAATAAAGCCCTAATACAACAATCAGCCAGCCAAAGTGTGGCAATAGTGCAGTTAGCTAATAAACATAACCAGATTATGGATAGTGTTAATGCTAATAAAAGATTATTAAATGAGATATTGAATGTTGTTAGCAATAATCAAAAAAACATTCATGCAACAAAGGAGTCTTGCTCTGGTATTCCTTTAAGCTCTGGCACTTCTAATCCTGAACCGCTCCGGCCCCGCCTTCTTAAAGAAAAGAAGGGAAGCACAGGCCAAAGGTAAAACCGCATTAGACAAACATAAGGAGTTTTATAATGGTTGTTGAGTATTTGCTTTTGTTAGTTGTTTCAGCAATGATCCTTGCCGGAGCTTTTGGCTTAAAAACTGGACCTGTTGCAATGTTTAAAGAAGGTTCGCCTTTTCTGGCCTTCAGAATAGAATCTCACTTGGAAAGTGGGGAGTGTTTTCGCTATCATTCTGGCAAGGCCCCTGGCACTGTGACTTGGGAAGGCCAAAGGGATATAAAAAACCCTTGTAGCAGGTAAAGGTAAAACAGCCCTTTAGTGTGAAAAATTTACAACAGACTTTATTTTTCCGGACAATCCTGCTATAAGAGAACAATGAAAGCATTATTATTTATCTTTTCCCTTTATTCTTTTACCGCTGGAGCAGGGTTTTGGGACTTTTTAACTCCTGATCCTGATTGGTCGTCTAATGTTCGGAAAATATATTTTGGAAAGCCTTTTAAGATATATTCTAATCATTCAGGCTCAGGCAATAATTCTTGTGAGCTTGTAAGCGGAAGCACAATAGTTGCCTCTTCTGGGGTGCTGGATGCAGAGTCAGATCTTTCGGCAGGTGCATGCTATGTTTCTTTTGAAGGTTATGTTCAAAAAAAATTATCAGACGGTAGCTTGTGCTCCTCGATAAAGATAGAGATCGATCTACCAGACTATCCAACAAGAGCCGAATATGGATACCGCTATATAGCGGGTAAAAAAAGCTGGTATTTAGAATGCCGTTTTTGAGCAGTTTTCCCCCCGACTCCCTTAGCTCTCTCACAGCCTTAAAAAGCTTAAAAATAGGGCATTGTGGTTCATAGGGCTGGCGATTAAAGGACTCCCCCGGTGGCCACCGTGGATTTAGAAAAAATAGGCTTTAGTTTTCCGTGCCTTTATCTTGGCAAGATCAGGCTCTTTTTGGAGTAGTTGTTTAGCTTTTCTGGCCTTCTCAAGTGCAGTTTTCCGGGAATGGCACGACTTGCAAAGGCTTTGAAGGTCTGAAAATTTACAGAAAAAGCTCTCTATTTCCCGCCAAGGGGTAATATGGTCAATCTCACTGGCCTTAACAAGCTTTCCCCTCTTAAGACATATTTCACAGAGAGGGTTTTTTCTAAGCTTTCTCTCTCTGGTTTTTTGCCAGTGGGTGGTGTTATAGAGACTTTTCATTGAGTTTTAGCTCTAATATTTCCCTTATTTCATTCAGACGGGGCCAGTTTTTTTGATAAATTCGCTCAAAATAGCCTAAAAGCATGTGAATATTTTTAAATTCCGTTTTTTCAATCTTTTTTCTTATGCGGGAAAAGGTTTTATGGATATAGTCCGGGGTTTTTCCTGTTTCCTTTACTACTGCTTTTAAAGATCCTGTTTTATAAAAGCAGATCAAATATTCTGTCTGCTTATTTTTAATCCCCAAACTCTTGCAAAGCTCAAAAAACTTATCTCTTTTCTCATAATCTAAAAGAAGTTTTGTCCTTCCCCCCTTATTTGACTCAAAAACCCTATATTTTCCCATAAAAACAGCCGATATAGAGGATAGAATGAGCTTAAAACACTTGATAATCTTTTGTTTGGTATTAAATTCCTGTGCGACTACCGCTCCGGACACTTTAGACGGCTATGAATTTAAAAATCATGAGAAAAATAGAGCTTTACTTAATAAGTATTGTGAGAAAAATAAAAAGAAGGTTGCCTGTGTTCAGTGGGAACATTCCAAAATTGATAAAGAAGGACATAGTCACAGCCCGCTATGGATTTGGATTTTAACACCGTGGGTTTTAACCTTTATTATGACAATATGGTTTACGTCCAGATAAAAAATCTCTCAAAATAGGCATACTGTGGGCCTTCTGGTGGCTTATTAAAATGCCACAGTTTGCATTAGAATAGCTGTTTTTTGACATATTATTTTTAGGCAATTTTCCCCCGATTTTTTGAGCAAAATTTACTCAGATTTTTCACAAAACAAAATCTCTCAAAATAGGCATACTGTGGGCCTTCTGGAGTTTTCTCAATATCGTCCGATAAGCTTATTGAGATGATTTACTTAGTGCTTTCTTTTTTCATAACCTTCAGTGCTCATTCAAGGGGGCATAGTCAAAGAGGGCATGGACATAACCAAAACAAATTAAATAAAGCCCTAATACAACAATCAGCCAGCCAAAGTGTGGCAATAGTGCAGTTAGCTAATAAACATAACCAGATTATGGATAGTGTTAATGCTAATAAAAGATTATTAAATGAGATATTGACTGTTGTTAGCAATAATCAAAAAACCATTCATGCAACAAAGGAGTCTTGCTCTGGTATTCCTTTAAGCTCTGGCACTTCTAATCCTAAACCGCTCCGGCCCCGCCTTCTTAAAGAAAAGAAGGGAAGCACAGGCCAAAGGTAAAAACCGCCAGAGCATAGCTATTTTTCTCTCTAATCTCTATCTATACCAAAGCCTCAGCTATCAAATAAGCTCTTTTTGTGAAAAATTTACAAAAGACTCTCTAATTCTTTACTTTCCCGGACAATCCTGCTATATCCAAAACACAATGAAAATACTATTTAGCCTTATCCTTTTAATGAGCTTGCCGGCTTTTTCTGAAAACACGGAGCCAGTTGATCACACAAAACAAGCAGAATTGATTAACCAAATCAGACAAGGGGAAAAAGACTTGAGATGGGCAGACTTGAGATGGGCAGACTTGAGAGGGGCGAACTTGAAAGGGGCGGACTTATCAAAGACAGACTTGAGATGGGCAGACTTAAGAAAGGCAGAACTGGAGGGAGCAAGCTTGTATAGGGCAGACTTACAAACGGCGGACTTGAGATGGGCAGGCTTGGAGGGGGCAACCCTGTATAGGGCAGATTTGACAGAGGCTTTTATGAGCTTAACCTATAAATATCGTGACATGATTATGCGCAGCGGAGCATTGAACACAGACAAGATTAACTGGATGGATTAAGCCTCAGACCCCTCTATTTTTCTCTCTAATCTCTATCAATATCAAAGCCCTCAGCTATCAAATAAGCCTCAAAAACAAGGGTGGAGTCCCAAGCGATCGGGGGTGGGGTTAATATCACAATGGGGGGCACGACATTTTTTCCTGAAAATAGCCGTTTTTGACTAAAAAAGCTTGTTTTTTCTTAAGTTTTCTCAATATCGTCCGATAAGCTTATTGAGATGATCTACTTATTGCTTTCTTTTTTCATAACATTCAGTGCTCATTCAATGGGGCATGATCACGGTAGACCCGACTATACTGTTAAAACAAAATTAGATAGCCTAAAAGAGAAACAAAATGAGATTATAGACAATGTAAAAAGCAATCGTAAAACCTTAAGTGAAATAGCCCCAGCAGTGGATCACAATCGCAAAACAATAAACTCAATATCAGACAGATTGGACAAAGCAATCATTACGATTGACTCAATATCAGACAGATTAGACAACGCAATCAAAACAATAGACAAAACAGCAGATAGACAAGCCCAATCCTGCTCAGGCACTTCTCAAAGGGGGAGCACAGGACAAAGGTAAAACAGCCCTTTAGTGTGAAAAATTTACAACAGACTTTATTTTTCCGGACAATCCTGCTATAAGAGAACAATGAAAGCATTATTATTTATCTTTTCCCTTTATTCTTTTACCGCTGGAGCTTTCTTTTGGTCCGATCCTGATTGGATTTCCAATGTTAAGAGGATAAAAATTGGGGAACAATTTAAGATATATTCTGATCATTCAGGTCAAGACGACACTTGTGAACTTGTAAGTGGGAGCACAGTTATAGCCCAAGCTGGGGGGATGGTTTTAGATCCTGACTATTATGACGGGTGTTCTGTGAGTTTTGAGGGGCATGTTCAAAAAAAGTTGTCAGATGGTCGTCTGTGCCCCCCGGAAGAGATAGAGATTGACCTGCCAAAAGTAAAAACAAGGCACAAATACACACAAACAGACTGGAATGATTATGGCGGTTTTTATGAAACAGAATATATTACATGTTGGATGGATTAAGCCTCAGAACCCTCTATTTTTCTCTCTAATCTTTATCTATATCAAAAGCCTCAGCTATAAAACAAGCTCAGCCCCTTGTGTGAAAATTTTACAATAGACAGCCTCTCAAAAGAATTGAAGGAACTGAAGTCCAGTTTTGAGAAAACAGGACTAAGAGATCCGGACAAACAACCGATAAGATAAACAGGAAACAACCCTAAAAGGAGGGACTATGAAACAAATTATTTTAATCCTTTTATTTTTTGCAATCCCAGCTCAGGCTGGCAAGGGGCAACTTAAAAACCACACCTTGAAAGGAAGTGATTTAATCAATCCTGAAGCCCAAGCCAAGCTGATAAAACAAATTAGACAAGGGAAAAAAAACTTAAGAGAGGCAGACTTGAGAGAAGCGAACTTGATAAGGGAGTCTTTACAGGGAGCAGACTTAAGGGGGGCACAAATGCAGTCAGCAGACTTAAGGGGGGCACAAATGCAGTCAGCGAACTTGCAAGAGGCAAACTTATTTAGAGCCAAAATGCACGGAGCAGACTTGAGATGGGCAAACTTGCAAAATGCAATTTTAATACGAGCAAGATTGAGGGGAGCAGACTTACAAGGGGCAAACTTGCAAGGGGCAAGAATGCATATCATAAACTTGAAACATACAAAATTAAAGGGAGCAAACTTGGCAGGGGCTTACATAAGCTCAAAGATAAAACCCCAAAAACTGAAATGGAAGGGAGCATTGAACACAGACAAGATTAACTGGGTGGATTAAGCTTTTGCCCTTTTTGTGAAAAATTTACAAAAGACTCTCTAATTCTTTACTTTCCCGGACAATCCTGCTATAAGACAACCAATGAAAATACTATTAAGCATTATCCTTTTAATGAACCAGACGGCTTTTTCTGAAAACCCGGAGACAGTTGATCCCACAAAACAAGCAGAATTGATTGAACAAATCAGGCAAGGGAAAAAAGACTTAACAGAGGCAAACTTGCAAAAAGCAAACTTGTATAAGGCAGACCTGACATTTGCAAACTTGACAAGGGCAGACTTAACAGAGGGATTTTTGATAGGGGGATTTTTGATAGGGGCAAATTTGATAGAGACAAACCTGCAAATGGCTAACCTTGCGGGGGCAAAGTTGATGGGGGCAGACTTGACAAAGGCAAACTTGACAAGAGCAATCTTGTATAAAGCAACCTTGACAGGGGCAGACTTTAAAGAGGCTAACTTATTGTATGCTTATATAGACTCAAAATATCGTGACATGATTATGGACAGCGGAGCATTGAACACAGACAAGATTAACTGGGTGGATTAAGCCTCAGAACCCTCTATTTTTCTCTCTAATCTCTATCTATATCCAAAGCTCTCAGCTATAAAACAAGCTCTGCCCTTTGTGTGAAAAATTTACAATAGACTTTACTTTCCCGGACAATTCTGCTATACCCCTACACAATGAACCTACTATTAAGCCTTATTCTTTTAATGAGCTTGCCGGCTTTTGCTAACTGCCGGAATGTTTTTGAGCCTGATTTAGAACCCGATAAAAAACAGGTAGAGCTGATTAAAAAAATCAGACAAGGGAAAAAAAACTTGGCAAGGGCGAACTTGAGAGAGGCGAAATTGGCGGGAGCGGACTTGATATTGGCAAAATTGACAGGGGCAGACTTGAGAAAGGCAGACTTGTCAGAGGCGAAATTGTCAGGGGCGAAATTGGAGAGGGCGAAATTGTCAGGGGCGAAATTGGAGAGGGCGATCTTGCAAGGGGCGAACTTAGAAAGGGCAGACTTGGGAAGGGCAGACTTGTATAGGGCAGACTTGAGAGGGGCATTCTTGATAGGGGCAGACTTGAGAAGAGCAATCCTGACAGAGGCAAACTTGAGAGGAGCAGACTTGAGAAGAGCAATCCTGACAGAGGCAAACTTGAGAGGAGCAGACTTGATAGGGGCAGACATGAGAAGAGCAATCCTGACAGAGGCAAACTTGATAGGAGCAGACTTGAGAAGAGCAATCCTGACAGAGGCAAACTTGATAGGAGCAGACTTGAGAAGAGCAATCCTGACAGAGGCAAACTTGAGAGGAGCAGACTTGAGAGGAGCTATCATAGACGAACATTATCGTGACATGATTATGAACAGCGGAGCATTGAACATAGGCTTGATTAACTGGGTGGATAAGAAAAAGAAAGACTTGGAAGGGGCAGACATGAGAATACCAATTAGGCCCTAAACCCCTCTATATTTTCTCTCTAATCTCTATCAATATCCAAAGCCCTCAGCTATCAAATAAGCCTCAAAAACAAGGGTGGAGTCCCAAGCGATGGGGGGTGGGGTTAATATCGCTAAGGGGGGCAGATCATTTTTTTCCTGGAATCGGCTTAAAATCGTCTATAAGCCTTGTCTATATTGCTTTTCAGGTGATTTTTTTTTAGGATTTTTTTGTGAAAAATAGCCTCCGGGGGTAAAACGTCCTGCCCCCCATTGTGATAATCATGCCCCCCCTTTTCCTTTGAGACTCCGCCCTTTATATTCCCGGACAATGAACCGATAAGATAAGTATGAAAGGTCTGGTTTTAATTCTTTTATGTTTCTCAATTCCAGCTCAAGCAAAAGCTTTGAGCAAAGCGGAGCTGGCTAAGCAAGCAGAACTTATTAAGCAAATAAAACAAGGGAAAAAAGACTTGAGCAAGGCAGACTTGAGAGGGGCAGAATTATACAGAGTAGCCTTGTCTGGGACAAACTTGCAAAAAGCAAACTTGCAAAAAGCAAACTTGGTATGGGCAGACCTGTCTGGTGCAGACTTGTCTGGTGCAGACTTGTCTGGTGCTTTCTTAATATATGCAAACTTAAAAGAGACAAACTTGTCTGGTGCAGACTTGACAAAAGCATCTATAGACTCAAAATATCGTGACAAAATTAAGAACAGCGGAGCTTTGAACACAGACAAGATTAACTGGCTAAGCAAACTTAAAAATCCTCTTTTTTTCTTAATACTCTATATCTTTAAAGACGCAAACATGGAAATTGAACCCAGACAAGATTAACTGGGTGGATTGAGCTTTCCCCCCTTTGTGTGAAAAATTTACAAAAGGCTTTAAAAGACTTTGTTTTCCCGGACAATCCTGCTATAAACAAACTCTATGAAAATACTATTGAGCCTTATTCTTTTAATGAGCTTGCCGTCTTTTTCTGAAAACCGGGACCCCGTTGATCCCACAAAACAAGCAGAATTGATTGAACAAATCAGACAAGGGAAAAAAGATTTGAGAGGGAGAGATTTTAGAGGGGCAGACTTAACAAGGGCAGACTTGACAGGGGTATACTTAACAAGGGCAGACTTGGGAAGGGCAGACTTGTATAGGGCAGACTTGAGAGGGGCATTCTTGATAGGGGCAGACTTGAGAAGAGCAATCCTGACAGAGGCAAACTTGAGAGGAGCAGACTTGAGAAGAGCAATCCTGACAGAGGCAAACTTGAGAGGAGCAGACTTGAGAAGGGCAGACTTGAGAAGAGCAATCCTGACAGAGGCAAACTTGAGAGGAGCTATCATAGACGAACATTATCGTGACATGATTATGAACAGCGGAGCATTGAACACAGACAAGATTAACTGGGTGGATAAGAAAAAGAAAGACTTGGAAGGGGCAGACATGAGAATACCAATTAGGCCCTAAACCCCTCTATATTTTCTCTCTAATCTCTATCTATATCCAAGCCCTCAGCTGGGGAAAAAAGCCTATTCTGGCTGATATTAGAGCACTTGAAATAAAACTTGACATTCCCGGCCAATGTCCATATAATGGACTGTATGAATGGAATGGACTCAAAAACTATTATAGCAGTTTGTGCTCTTATGACGGTTCTGTTTGGGATTATTCAGCTTTCAGTTTGGCCTTTAAAAGGCCGAATGGATAGAATTGAAAATAAACTTGTTCATATTGAGGATAAACTGGATAAAGTTCTGTCTATCCCTCAAGCTCAAAAAAAATAAGCCTTTAAAAACCCTCTCTTTTTTTAGACGACATTTTCTTGCCACACAATAACCCCTTTACCGGCAAGCCTTCTGCTCTTTGTGTGAAAAATTTACAAAAGTCCCTCTAATTCTTTATTTTCCCGGACATCCTGCTATAGCCAAACACAATGAAAATATTATTAAGCCTTATCCTTTTAATGAGCTTGCCGGCTTTTGCTAATAACTGCCATGATGCCTTTCAGGCGATTTTTTTGGATTTTTTTTGCTTAATTTTGGCCAATTCCAATTATGGCGATTTTTGTTATTAGGATTTTTTCTCTGTCTATCTTGTTCTGTCTTTGAGGGATTGAGAATTAACAAACAGAGGCACAGTTCCAAATGTTCCACGCGGAACATTTGGGTTTTTAAAGGCAAAACTTTTTTGTTTTTCAAGAGAGTTTTAACCAATATCAATGTTCCACGCGGAACATTGATATAAAAGCCTGTTCTTTTTCAGGAAATGAGTCAGATCCTTTTAGATATTAAAAGATTGCTTTTTGTTTCTAAGAGCTTAAGTGAGGAATTGAAGGAAAAGGCTGATAAGCAAATAGCTGAAGTGAGAAAAAAAATTAAAACATTGAGATAGCTTGTCCGATAAGCACAGTGCTTAAACATGTTCTTTCTATTGATAGCTTTCAGCCCGGTTCTGCCGGGCTGTTTGCTTAAAAGGGCCCGGTTTTAGGCCAAAATGAGACACTTTTTAAGCTTTTTCAAAACAATAAAGCCTTTACCAACGGGCTTTTGAGCTTTTTAAAAAAAGCTTAAGGTTTTCCAATTCAGCCAATAATATTGAGATGATTTATTTATTGCTTCTTTTTTTTGAGAATATTTGACAAGTTTGAAAAATTGATTTTCTAATAAAGTATGTCTGATCTTTCTCAGATCAATAAGAAAATCCAAGCTCTCATAAGAGACAATCCGGCTATGAACAAATGGCCAAAGCATAAGAAAAAATATTTAAAGATTATCTCAGAGCACGGGGATACTTATTGCTCTCAAAATTGCAAGCCGGAGGACAAGCAGTTTTTACTTTTTTTTGAGGATTTGAAAAAGATAAGGCTTGAGATTAAAGTTTTAAAGGAGCAAAAGGAGTTTTTGATAAATGGGGGAAAAGAAAAAAAGTTAAAACCCCCAGTTTTTAATGCTCATTCTAAAAAAATTAGTGGGATAAAAATTGAGAGGCTGGTTTTAAAGCCCCAGACTTCCAAAAAAAAGTTTTCTAAAAAAAGACGACCTTCAAAAAAACCATCTCAAAGGGGAAGCTCCGGAGTAAAGGTCAAAAAAGCTTTTACTTCTGGCTTTTTTGGTTCGGAATTACAATCAGGGATATGGGCCAAAAAGAGATAGCTCAAACAAACAGATCATTAAGTTTATCTTAAGGTCCTGCTTTTTCTCCCCTCAGAGCCAATCCGTTTTGCCTAAAAAAGCCTATTTTGGCTATAATATTTGAGCACTTTAAATAAAACCTTGACATTTCCGGACAATGAACTGATAATGGATAAGGATATAAGCTAAACCTTAAGGAGCAATATGTCTGAAACATTGAACCCAGCCACGCCGGCACAAATAGAAAGGGATGATAGCAAGGCTAAAGGAATGAGTATGGATAAAATAAAAGGACTTGTCCCCTTATTCACAGGTGGAATTTTGTTAATGGCTATAGCCTCTTTTATGATTATCTCTTTGTCTGTAGTTTTTACTTGGTCTAACTCACGATTTAATAAGCTTGAGACTGGACAAGCTAATCTTGAGAAAAGAATGGATAAGCTTGAGATAAGAATGGAAAATCTTGAGGCGGGACAGGCTAAAATCTTAACTATCCTTGAGAAAATCAAGTCTCAAAGCTCTAAAAAATAGTGGGAATAACTTAAGAATTTATAACAAGCCGCGAAATGTTGAAAAAGCTTTTTGCTCAATAAAACAGGCTTAAAACTGGACTAAAGCCCTATTCAGAATAAAAAATTATGGACACAAGTCTTTTTTTAAAAGACTATTCAACTTGAATAGTCATCTTTGATAAGGAAAAGGCTTTGGGTCAAATCGTCAGTTTGGTTAATCAAAAAGGAGGGGTGGGCAAAACCACCAGCTCTGTCAACTTGGCCAGCGCTTTGGCCTTAAGGAATTACAAAACCCTGCTTATAGATATGGATCCTCAAGGCAATGCCTCTCGTGCTATGGGATCAGACCCTGAGCAGGCCACAATTTATCAAGTTCTTTCTGGCAATATTTCTGCAAAAAAGGCTATTCAAAGTGTTGATTGGGATAATCTTTTTTTGATATCCAGTGATGCTCACTTAGCTGGCCTCACTGCGGAAAATTTAAATAAAGATTCTTGGGAGTTTTTATTAAAAAATCGCATTAAAGAACTGGAAAAAAGCTTTGACTGCATTTTTATAGATTGCCCCCCCTCCTTAGGGCCCTTAACAGTCAATGTTCTCACGGCTTCTCATTGTTTTGTGGTGCCTCTCCAGTGTGAATACTATGCTTTAGAGGGCTTGAGCCAGCTCATCAAAACCATTCAAAGGGTTAGAGCCAACTTAAATCCAGATTTGGAATTTCAAGGCATTTTGCTCACCATGTTTGATGTTCGAAATTGCCTGTCTCGTCAAATTGAGACAGAGGTTCGGCAACATTTTGAAGATAAAGTTTTTCAAACCATCGTCCCCCGCAATGTTCGATTGAGCGAAGCTCCTGGTTTTGGTCAGTCTATTTTTCAATACGACCCACGCTCTCCGGGGGCCCGTAGTTATTATGAGCTGTCTGCGGAGTTTGAAAAAACAGCGGGTTTATGAAAAAGATTAAAAGGCTCTTTTGTTTAAAAACCTGTCATTAAAAAACTAAAGTGAGTTTTTATGAAGTCAGATCATCCCACAAACCCTCAGAATAAAAACAGCCGTTTGGGCCGAGGGCTTTCTGCACTATTAGGCCCGGCTCAAGTGGAGAATCAAAGCCTTCTTATAGATATTGAAAAAATTGAACCTAACAAATCCCAACCCAGAAAATCTTTTAATAAAGAAAGCTTAGCAAAGCTTTCTGCCTCTATAAAGGAACAGGGGCTTTTGCAACCCATTTTAGTTCAAAAAAAGGGGGAAGGTTATCAGATCATTGCTGGAGAAAGACGCTGGCGATCGGCCTGTATGGCGGGCCTTCGGAAAATTCCTGTCATTGTTAAAACACCGGACAACAAACAAAAATCCCTTTGGACTTTGGTAGAGAATATTCAAAGAGAAGATTTGAATCCCATAGAAGAGGCCAAAGCTTTTAAACAAATAATGAGCCAGAAAGGGATGAGTCAAGAGGCTCTATCGGAAAAAATAGGTCGTTCCCGTTCCTCTGTAGCCAATTCTTTGAGGCTTTTATCCTTAGACAAAGAGGTTCAGCGGTTGGTGGAGGAGGCCAAGCTCTCTTTTGCTCAAGCCAGAGAGATTTTGCGTTTTAAAAATCCTAAAGAGCAAAGGGATATGGCCCAGCTCTGCCTTAAAAAATCCTTAACAGTTAAAAAACTGAGCCGAAAAGCTGAGGGAAAATCTTCGGATCCCCCTTTTTGGGCTAAAAAAGCCCTATCCCGATTAGAAAGATTATGGCCTCAAAAAGTGAGACTGAATTTGTCTCAAAAGGGGAAGGGCCAGCTGAGTTTTTACTTTAAAAATTCGGATGAACTTAAAGATCTTTTAAACCGCCTTTGGAACAGTTAACTCATTTACAATCTGCCAGAAAGAGACGCCACTATTAAAAGCCAATTATTTTTTTAAAAAGGGGCCGGAAACAAAGCGAATTTTGGCTTGAGTTTCACGAAACTTCAAATAAGCACTCGCTACATCTTGTTTTGTATAAGCCAGACCTATCATCTGGCCTAAAGAGGGAGATTTTGCCCCACTGGTGACAAAACCTATAATTTCTCCATCAGATGAATAAACATTAAAATCTTTTCGGGGAACAACAAAAGCTTCTTCCACAACAAAAGCGTTCAGCTCTAAGTAGTTTCCGGAAGCTTTTTGTGTTAAAAGGGCTTTTTTTCCAATATAATTTGCAGAGCTTTTCATCAGCCGAGAAAGCCCAGCCTGCAAAAGACTTTTTGATTCATCAAAATCTTGGCCGGAAAGTAAATATTTCATTTCCAGCCTCAAAGTGTCCCTGGCCCCTAAGCCCACAGGACCTATTGAAAAAGCCTCCCCCTCTTTTAAAAAATTTTCCCAAAAGTGAGTTGCCTGATGGACAGGGATATAAATTTCAAAACCATCCTCTCCAGTATATCCCGTTCGGGAAAATAAAATATTGGATTTTTCCACAAAATGAAAACGAGGGATTTGCTTAAAAAAAATTGTGGGAAAAAGCACAGAGCAAAGCTCAAGTGACTGTGGCCCCTGGACAGCGATCAAGGCCCAGTTGTCACTTTCGTCCTGAAGATGGACTTTTTCTTTTCCTAAATGAGAGTGGATCCACCTGAGGTCTTTATCCTTAGAGCCAGCATTTACACATAAAAGATAATTTTCTTTAGAAAAGGCATAGAGAATCAGATCATCTATAAGCCCTCCTGCTTTATTACAAAGGGCAGAGTAAAGGGCTTGGCCCTCCTGTAAAGACCTTAAATCAGAAGGCAATAACTTTTCTAAAAAAGAAAGGCTGTCTCGCCCCTGGATCCGGATCTGTCCCATGTGAGAGACATCAAAAAGCCCTCCGGATTTTCTTGTTTTAATATGCTCTAAAGAAGGGCTGTTGTAAGAAAAAGGCATTTGCCAGCCCGCAAAAAGCACAAAACGAGCATTTAAGGCTTTGTGGGATTCAAAAAGAGCTGTTCGCTTCATAAAAGCGTTTGAAAAGTCTGTTCAAAAAAAGCTTTCCCGCCAGTATCTGTTTTTTTTCCATTATGAAAAATTAAAATATTGTTGCGGTTTTCATCAAAACGAAGATAGATGCTTTTTTTAGCTTTAATGTGAAAATAAACAAAAGGTTCAAGGGTTTTTGTCACAATGGATCCTCCGTCCGCCTTAAAATAAATTTTTAGAGGCTCAGGGGATTGGATCAAAAGATCTTGTTTAAAAACAGAGTTTTTGATTTTGTTAAAAAGAGTTTCCGGAGGAGCAGGAAAGTCATTTTCTGTGGGAATTTGAAGAGAGCTTACTGGCAGTTTGTTTTTAAAAGACAATTCTGGATCGGCGGAGGCTTTTTTCTTTAAAGAGGGAGGTTTTAAAGTCGTTATATCCTTTTTTGCCAACTCCTTTTTGAAAGAAAATGTCAGCCAAAGAACGAAAGAAAGGAGGATTAAAAAAATTCCTAAAGACACTATATTTTTAAAAGAAATTATTTTTTTATATCTATAACCAGAGGCACGGGCCTTTGTTTCTCTATCTATGGATTTTTCTTTAATCTCCTCTTTGTTTTTTAATTGTTGAAAAAGCTCTTCAGGATCAAGCCCCATCGATCGGGCGTAAGACTTTATAAAACCTTTTAAAAAAACCGGAGAAATATTGGAAGATCCCTCCTCAATCTCTTTTAATATAGTTGGCTGGATTCGGGTAATTTCAAAAATCTGATCATAACTTAAGCCTTTACGCTCTCTGATAAGTTTTAAGTGATTTCCTATTTTAGAATAATCCATAATCCTGTGTTTTTAAACTCGCTTTGAGGAATAATTAAGAGATTTTTTCTAACAGTTTTTTTGCTTTTTCAATCCTCTGTCTTTTTTTACTTTTTAACAAAAAAAGGTTTAAATGGTATTTGGCTCTGTTTTTATTCCCTTTTTTTATGTAAAGCTGAGCTAAGGCCAACTGCTCCTCATATTCTGGGGGTTCGCATTTTGGCTTTTCTTTTCCGCATATTGAAAGGGCTGTTTTTAATAGCTGTTCTGCTTGTTTTAAATTTCCTAAAGCGGTTTCCGTTTTTCCTAAGTGAAGATACACAAAACAATTTTTTCCCTTAGAAACTGAGAGAGCTTCTTCCAACCACTTTTTAGAATGTGCATAATCTCCTTTGTTGTAATAAGCCAGAGCTTTTTGGTTGATGATCTTAAGATAATTTGTGTAAGTAATGTCTTGTTCCGCCAATCGAATTTCTTTAAGAGATTGATCTGGCAAATTCAAATCAATATAGATTCTGGCAATATTGACTCGAGCTTCTGTAAATTTTGGCTGTCTTTTTAAAATCTTTTTTAGCTCTACAAGGGCTTTGTGGTATTGGCCCATAGAGTAATAAATAACTCCTAAAGAGTGACGAATCAAAAAATCCTTAGGGTGGAGCTTTTTGGCTTTAAGCAGATGGACTAAAGCTCTGGGTTTATCACATTTGCTCAGAAGGCTCAGGGCAATTTTATGATGATCGCTGGCCTGACGAATGTTTTTTTCTTGGTTTTGGCAAGCTGTCAGAAAAAAGCAAAAAAATAAAAAAGTTTTTATCTTCATTTTGTTTTTTAAATAGAGGTTCTTAGAATTTTAAGCCACATATTTTTATTTAAAAAGCTCTTCTGGTGAAAAAAACAAAGCCAGCTCCCTTTTCGCACTCTTAAGCGAGTCACTGCCATGGAGGGCGTTTTCCCCAATACTGTCCCCATACTCGTAGCGAAGGGTCCCCGGCAAAGCTTTTTTAGGATCTGTATCTCCCATAAGAGATCTCACTTTTAAAATCGCCCCCTCTCCCCGGAGAGCCAAAACAATCACCGGTTCTGAACTTATGAAATGGACCAATTCTTTAAAAAAAGCTTGCTCTTTATGTTCTTGATAAAAACTTTGACAAAGGCTTTTAGGAATTTTTAGCATTTTTAGTCCCGCGACTTGCAGGCCCTCTTTTTGGAATCGGTTTATGATGACTCCCGCTTTTTGTTTTTTCATAGCGTTAGGTTTTATGAGAACAAAAGTCAATTCCATACCCGATCCTTATTTTTTCAGCATGTCTTTAACAGCAAGAGCTAAACATGCCGGATTATTGGCTATATTGCAACCGGCTCTTTTAAGGGCTTTTATTTTGCTTTCAGCTCCCCCTCGCCCTCTTTGAATAATAGCTCCGGCATGGCCCATGCGACGCCCTACAGGGGCAGAACTCCCCGCAATAAAGGCCGAGACCGGTTTTTTAAACTCTTGTTGAATATACTCTGCCGCTTCTTCTTCCGCAACCCCTCCAATTTCACCAATCAAAACGAGAGCTTTAGTTTCTCTATCCTCCTTGAAGAGCTTTAAAATATCCACAAAATCCGAACCTTTAACAGGATCCCCCCCAATTCCCACACAAGAGCTTTGGCCCAAACCTAAATTTGTGGCTTGCCAAACGGCTTCATAAGTTAAAGTTCCTGAGCGGGACAGGACTCCTAAACTGCCTTTTTTATGAATATAGCCGGGCATAATGCCAATTTTACAATCCTCTGGAGTGATCACCCCAGGGCAGTTAGGACCAATCAAACGGGTCCGGCTCCCTTTAAGAATCTGTTTCACCCGGACCATATCCAAAATGGGAATGCCCTCTGTAATGCAAACCACCAATTCTATTTCCTCAACAATGGCCTCAATAATGGCTTGAGCCGCAAAAGGGGCTGGAACATAAATCATAGAGGCATTGGCTTTTGTCTCCCGCCGGGCTTCTCGAACAGTATTAAACACAGGTTTTCCTAAATGCTCACTTCCCCCTTTGCCCGGAGTCACACCCCCCACAAGATTTGTGCCGTATTGTAAGGCCTGTTCGCTATGGAAGGTCCCGTGCTTTCCTGTAAAACCTTGGCAGATTAACCTTGTGTTTTTATCTACTAAAATAGACATGACTTTTTATCCCTCAGTGTTTGAAAGTTGGACCGCTTTTTTCGCGGCCGAATCCAAATCTTCTGCCACAATCAGTTGAAGAGAAGATTTGCTTATCTTTTCCATCCCCTCTTTCGACCTTGTGCCCTCTAAACGAATCACTAAAGGGATAGAGACATTTACCTCTTCCAGAGCTTTTATCAGAGCTGAGGCAATCACATCGCACCTCATGATCCCGCCAAAAATGTTAACCAAAATACTTTTGATATTTTTATCCTGCAAAATGATCTCAAAGGCTTTTTTGACTTTTCCCTCTTCAGCCCCCCCTCCAACATCTAAAAAATTGGCTGGTCGCCCCCCATACAGTTGGATAATGTCCATAGTGGCCATAGCCAGCCCAGCCCCGTTAACCATACAGCCAATTTCCCCTTCAAGCTGAATGAAAGATAAGCCATGTTTGAGGGCCAGATCTTCGCTTTGGTTCCGGTTTTGCTCTTCGTGAATTTTTTTTAGATCGGCTTGGCGGTAAAAGCTGTTTTCATCAAAGCTCATTTTCCCGTCTAAGGCGATCCAATCTCCTTTTTGAGTTTGAGCTAAGGGATTGATTTCAATTAAGCTCGCGTCTTTTTCTATAAAGAGCTTATAAAGCTGTTGTCCCATTTTAAAAAGGAATTGAATATCTTCTTTTTTAGAAAAGCCTAAGAATTTCCCTATCTCCCAGGCATTCCAAAGGGAAAAGCCTATGTGAGGAGGAATTTTGAGCTTTAAAATTTTTTCTGGAGTTTTTGTGCTCAGCTCCTCAATATCTACCCCACCCTCTAAAGAGGCCATAAAAAGCACTTGAGAAGAGGAGGGATCCAACAAAAGAGCCAAATAGCATTCCCTTTTAATGGAGACCGCTTTTTCAATCAAAACATGGGATACCCATTCTCCCTTTTTAGAAGTTTGAGCCGTCACAAGATGGCTGTGCAGGAGTTTGTTGGCCACTTTCTGGACTTCTTCCGGGGTTTTAACCACTAAAACCCCTCCGGCTTTACCTCGGCCTCCAGCCAAAACTTGAGCTTTTAAGACAAAACTTTTCCCGCCTATTTTTTGAGTGGCTTGAATGGCCTTTTCAGCAGTATCTATCACTTGAGAATCCAAAACAGGAATGGAATACTGTTGGAAAAACTTTTTGGCTTGATACTCTTTTACATCCATATTCTGGATCTCAATTTGTTTAAAGACCTATCTAAAATTTTAGAGGAGTTTAGTTTCTCCATAATGAAAAGTAAAAATGTCGTCATAATTAAGATCATCCTTTTTAAGTCGCTTTTTGTGACATAGCATAATGTCATCTGCAAAACCAATAAAGGTTTGGTTCTGTCACTTAACCTGGTTGTCCTGATTTGTCAAGGAAGGCTTTACATGGCTTTAGGCCGAGGGACATTTAATATCTCAAGCCCTCTGTAAAGAGAGCGATGGACCGCCTTTGTTAACAAGAGCAGATCCAGCTCTCTCTGGTGGCCTAAAACCCTTTGAGCAGCGTAAAAACGGTTGAACTCTTTAGCTAAATCCAAAAGGTATCGGGCCAAAATATGAGGTTTAAAGTTTTTGAGAGAAAGAAAAACAGCTTCTTCAAAACTTAAGAGTCTCCAAATCAAACGCTTTTCCTCTATTCCATCTGGAGGGAGAGAAAACTTTTTAGGTAAAGGCTTTTTGTTCCGGCGGAGGAGACTGCGAGAGCGAACCAGACTGTATTGAACAAAAGGCCCGGAACGGCCCTCAAAATCCAAAACTTTACTCCATTCAAAATCCACATCCTTTACCCGATCATTCATCAGATCGTTAAAGATCAAAGCCCCCACCCCTACTTGCCAGCTGATCTCTTTTTTATTTTTTAGTTCGGGATTTCTTTCTTGAATGATCTTTTCCACCCTTTCCACAACCTGCTCTAAAATATCTTTCAAAAAAACAGCCTCTCCTTGGCGGGAAGACATTTTTCCCTCGCCTTTAAACCGATACATTCCAAAACTCAAATGAAGGCTTTGCTCTTTCCATTGGGCCTTAAGCTTTCCCGCCACTTGTAAAACCTGTTGAAAGTGCAAGATTTGATCGGAGCCAGTGATATAAATGTTTTTGTGAGCTTTAAGCTTTTCAAAGCGATAAATTAAACTGGCCAGATCTCTGGCAGAATAAGTTGAGGCCCCATCACTTTTAGAGATAAGGCAAGGCACAGTGCCTTCTTCTAAAAAAACCACCTCTGCCCCTAAACTTTTTTTCAAAAGCTTTTTATCTTTTAAGGACTGCTTTAAATCATTTACAAGGGGAGCATAAAAAGATTCTCCAAGGACCAGATCATGTGTTATGTTGAGGGCTTTCCAATATTTTTCATAGTTTTTTAAGGAGAGGGCCACAAAACGCGACCAAAGCTTTTTTAATTCGGGATCTCCTCTTTCCAATTTTTGAAAAAGCTCTCTCGCCTGTTTCTGGGTTTCCTCTTTCGCTTCTTTGTGAAAGCGAATATACAGCTCAACTAAAGATGAAAAAGCTTGATTTTTAAAATCATACTTTGCCCCCCATTTTTTGTAAGCATAGAGGAGCTTTCCAAACTGGCTTCCCCAGTCCCCTAAGTGATTGAGCCCGGTCACTTTAAAACCAAAGGCACGAGCCAGATTCACCAAAGCTTGCCCCACAATAGCCGCCCTGAAGTGGCCAATGTTAATATGTTTGGCCACATTGGGGGAAGCAAAATCTATCAGCCAGTGCTCTTCTTTTTCCCTACAAAAGCTTGCCAGCTCTTTTTTTTCTAATAGGAACTCTATATTTTTTTGAAAATAGCTTTCTTGAAACTGAAAATTAACAAAAGCAGAAAGGGCTTTGCAGGACTTTAAATAGGGAGGGAGATTTTGGCTAAAAAGTTCAGCCAGCTCTTTAGCCAATTCCTGTGGAGCTTTTCCGATTTTTTTGGCCAGGGCAAAGAGGGGAAGGGACAGATGGCCATGCTCCGGCTGGCGAGGCTTTTCTAAAAGAGAGACTATTTCAGCCCATCTCAAAGGAAGGGCTGGTTTTAAAAAGCGGGCCAGCTCTTCTTTAATAAGAGATAAAGAACCTTGTTCCTTTAAAAGTGAGGGCATATTGCTCAGCAATATAGCTTAATTTTAGTTTATCTGCCAGTAAAAACTCTTTGCTTTATTCTCGCTTAGAGGGCAAAATCAGTTCACGATGAAAAATCGCCTAATTTTTGCCTTAATTTTTGCCTTTTTGTCCTCTATAGGGCATTTTTATCTGGCTCAAAGGGCTTATAAGTTAAAATCGGGAGCCAGCTCTCATAATGCAATATGCAATATAAGCGAAAAGATCAACTGTGATTCCGCCCTTCTCTCCCCCTATGCTGAAGTTTTTGGAATGTCTCTTTCTAATTTTGGTTTGGCTTTTAACCTGTTTCTCTCTTTTTCTTTATTTTTCTTTCTTCTTTTTGGAGGGACAACCTATTGGAAAAACATTTCCTTTTATCTTTCAGTAGGGATAGCTTTGTCCTCTGTGGCGATGGCTATCATCTCTTCAGTCAATGCTTTGCTTTGCCCTGTGTGTTGGGCACTTTATGTTTTTTCGTTTGTGGTTGTGGTTCTTTTGTTTTTTGCTTTTCGGCCAGAGCTTTCGGAACCCATAAGCTTTATTTGGCGAAACGCGAGAGAGAAAAGTCTTTATGCTTTTACAGCGGGGTTGGCTTTTTTAAGCCTGTTTTTTCATATTTATTTTGTAAATGCTTTTGATATTAAAGATCAAGAAGAGCTGGTTTCTGCCGTGTTTATTGATTGGCAAAACGCTAAGCCTTTAGTTATATCTTCGGATTATATAATGGAAAAAGGGGCAAAAAATCCCAAAATGACAGTTGTGGAGTTTGCTGACTTCCTCTGTCCCGCTTGTAAAGAAGTCCAACCGGCCTTGGAGCATTTTTTAAAAAATGCACCAGAGGCCAAGCTTCAATTTTATGTTTACCCTTTAGACGGCACTTGCAACCCCTCTGTGGAATTTGTAAAAACAGGCTTGAGCTGTGAGCTGAGCCAGGCCCTTGTGTGTGCTCAAAAGCAAAACAAAGCTTGGCTTGCACATGATTTTTTATTTGAAAATCAAAAATTTTTTTTAAAAAAGCAGGGGGATAAAAACCATATAGAGAATCTATTTCAAAAGATGTTTGTTGAATTGGGTTTGGATAAAAAAGCTTTTCAGCTCTGCATGAAAGAGCCTTCTTTCCGGAAAAAGCTCCTCAGCTCAACTCAGGCTGTGGGAGAAAATCGTGTCCAAGGAACACCCGCCTTTTTTGTCAATGGAAAGCCTGTCCAGCAATTTTCGTCCAAACTTCTCATTTTAAGAAAGATCTATAGGCATTTGCAAAAAGAACCATAAACTATTTTTATCTTTTAAATGTTTTTAAAAAATGAGGGCTTTGTCCATTAAAATTTGTAGGCTAAAGCCACTTGTAGCCCGGCATTCCCCATAATGACACTTTCTGTAGGTGGCATGTGAAGGGAACCACTAAAAGAGACAGGAATAATAAAATCCCCGGTGGCGAAATCTAAACCCAAAGATAAGCCCAAAGCCCCATGGATAGTGTCAAAACTTTCTTTTGTCAGGGTGTTATTCTCCTCAGGAATAACAAGGGGTTGAAACAACTCCCCTTTTCCGGCCAGCCAAAGCTTATGGCGATTAAAATCCCCTAAATTCAACTTTAAACTCAGTCCCATAGAAAGATAATCCACTATAAAAGAACATCCGCCACTTTTCCCACAAGCTTTTTCTTCCTCATAGAGATCCTTCTTCTTATAGCCCAAGGTGCCTTCAGCTCTTATAAAGTGATTTATGGGGAAATCCACCAGCAAGTTTGCCCCATAAACATAGCCTTTCAGGGAATAGTCTGGAGAACTCTCCGGGGTCACTTTCATAATACTGTATTCTGCAAAAGGAGCCAGACCTATGATAAGGTTTTTAGATGATTCCTCTTCTTCTGGGAAAAGACTTTCTTCTTGATCATTTTCATAATCAAAGCTTTCAGAATTATATGACAAAATCTCTGAAGACTGATTATTTTCTTCAGGAAAGTCGTTTATAATATACTCTCCTTCATCATAAGAGGCTATTTTTCGCCTTAGAGCTTGTTTTTTTTGGGCCAGCTTTCTCTGCCTTTCCCGCCGGTTACGGGCATTTTGCCTGTTTATCTTTTTTCTTTCCATGCGGGCCATTAAGCGAGCCTTTCTTCTCTTTATCTTTTCTCTTTCAATACGAGCTAAGCGAAGTTTTTTTCGTTTGGCCTTTTTTTGCATGGCCAAAGCTTTACTACGGCTCACAGGCTCTAAGGACCATCTTTTAGCCACAGCCCCTTGTTTTAAAACGCCAATAGCTTTTGAGTGAGCCACTTGTTTAATTTGCACTAAGCCTCTTTCCTGGCCATAGAGGTCAATGGCAGAAAAGTAAGCCCCCGCTTTGGTTTTTAGCCCTTCTAAGTGAATGAGGGCTTCTCGGTCTTTGGTTTTTAAAACAATCACTGCACCACTGTGGGGCAGAGGTAAAATGAGGCTGAAAAAAACAAAAAAGATAAAAAGTTTAAAAAAATTTCTCACAAGAATTTTCTCTCTTAAAAATTTAAGTTGGCATGAGAATTATCGGATTTTTAAAATGGAAAACTTAAATTTTATGACTGAAAAATCCTCTAATAAGCCTCGCCTAAAGTCCTGATTTTTAAGCAAATCCCATGTCTATTTGATAGGCCCAGCTATAAAAAAGCTTACACAAAAGGTTCTTTTTAGCCCTTGCTCTGGTGTTTTCTTTATGATAATGTGCAGTTCTTGTTTGATAGAGATCCTGGTATAAAGGAGGAAATATGAAAAGGCTAAAACAAAATCATCCGTTCAAAAGAGCTTTTTCAAGCTTTTTTTTGATTTTGAGCTTATTTTGTTTTGTAAGTTGTGTGACTTTACACCCCTCGGAACAGTGTGCTCTGATAGGGCAAGTGCAACAAGGGACACAAATAGGAACAAGAACCAAAATAGGTTCTACAGGGGATTTCATATATTCTTACCCTACCACCACTTACAATCCGATATGTAAAATTCCTACAACAGAAGAGGAGAAAAAAACAGTTGCCAAATTGGCCCCTATAGCTAAAGAAAAAGATGAAAAAAGAAAAACACAAAAACTAATATATGCTGTTGGAATTACTTTTGGTATTGTGTTTGCATTATTTGTTATGTCCTTTAAGGATTCATCGGGTGATTAAGCCGGTGGGGTCGATTCTGGAATTTTTAATCAAAAAAACTGCTGAAAAATGAGACAGGTTTATAAAATCGCTTTTTTGTTGTTTTACCTCCCTTGGCATTCCTTTGGGGCACAAAAAAGCATTCCCGCAAAAGAGATCCAAGCCATCAGCATCAAAATCCCGCAAGTGAACTTGAAAGTAAAACATGTTCCCTCTTCTCTTTATATAATGAAATGGGATGGCAAGCTTTCTTTTCAAACAAAAAAAGGGGTTTTGCTCATTCAATCTCCCGACTTTAACTCTCGGAGGGCATGGCATGAGCCTTCATCCTCCTCAGTTGTTGATATAGAGATCTCCGGACCTTCAAAAGCCTTACAGCTGTTTTCTTTTTCTTCTCAGAGTTTATTTTCTGACTGGGCGAAAGCTCTTTTCATCTCCAGCTTTAAAGGGAATATTAAAGCGATTCGGACAAAGGGCTTTTTAGACATAAACTTAAAAAAAGGCACTTTTAGCCTCACCCGGCACAAAGGCCCTGCAAGGGTCAAAGCCTTTTATGCTGAAGGGCTTTTGTCCTCAAGTGATGGGGATTTTGAGTTTCAACTGAATGAAGGTCGCTTAAAAGTGAAACAATCTAAAGGCATTCTTTCTTGGATAACTAATAGGGCAGAAGTTCGCATCACTCAATTTGAAGGGGATGTGAAAGGTTTTAGCCAGTCGGGAGCTGTGACAGCTCGACTTCAGCCAGGGACAGCGGAGTTGACTACTGGAGATAGCCCACTTAGAGTCTCTTTTATAAGAAGGTCGCCAAAAATCACTGCTCAAGTAGAGAATGGGAGAATTTACGGTGCAAGGGGCCTTGGTCGAAGTTTTTCCGGCAAATCCACTCAAATCTCCGGATGGCTCAAAGGGGCTTTTAAAAAAGGATCTGTTTTGTTAAAATCAGAGACAGGAAGTATTTATATCAATTAAAAATATGCTAAAAAGCCAAACAAAAACCACAAAAGATTCGAAAGTCAAAAGCTCTACTAAAAAGAAAAAGGCTATGGCTAAAAAATCTTTAGCCACAAAAAACCGGGCAAAAAAAAATGACAAAAAAACAAAAAAACAAGCCCCTCTTAAACGAAAAACATTGACCAAGAAAGCTCAAAGCTTGCCTAAAAAAACCAGTTTAAAAAGTTTTTCTGCAAAAACAAAAGCTCAAAAGAAAAAAGCTCTTCCTGCCCCGGAAAAAAATGAAGTTTTTAGCTTAGCACATTATGAAAATGAGTTGCAAAAGCTGTTGGACAGGGAAAAAGAAGAAAAACACATTTTAAAAGACATGAAAGGGAGAGTTTATTGTGCTGTCGATAATTGCGATTATCCTGCTGTTGTTGAAAAACACTGCCGGATCCATTTTTTTGGTCTTTTCCAAACCATCCAACAAAAAAAACAGATTTTAGAGAAAGATCTTTTAACAAAAAGCTATGCTTTTCTCATTAAAGAGCAAACTCCAGAGCTTTTTGACTATCTTTTAAGAGATCTCTCCTCTGAAAAAAACTTTAAATTGGCTATGAGGAGAATATCGAATGAACCAGCCAACCCTCTTTTAGACGAAAGCGAAGATTTTTAAGAGTCAAGAGAAAAAAATATAAAATTTGTCTCATTTATAGGTTCAAATTCTTTAATTTTGAGCAGATCTAAAAAAAATCAAAAAAAAGCTTGAAAAAAAATGAAAAAGCCTTACTTATGATTTTTAGCTATGCGTGCCAAAAAGACCACCTTGCTTCTTTTAAAACTTCTTGAAAAAATTATATCGGATGAGAGCTTGCATTTTCGCTGGTTGAACACGCTCTCTTATTTAGAATATATTGGCTTACGGAAAATTTTAAAAAGCCTCCCGGCCCATATATTGAACCAATCCTTTTTGAGCCATATCCATGAGGAGTCCCGCCACAGCCTTTTTTTTAAAAGTATTGCCCAAAAAATGGCCGGGAGAAAACTCTTTTTTAAGGCCCCGGATCTGTTAGTCCCAGATCCTGCCCGCTTTTACTTTCAGCAGGTGGATCAGCACAGCTTAAATTTTTCCTCCTCTAACCCCTTTATCAGCTACCTTTACACTTCTTATTCTGTAGAGAAAAGGGCAATGGTTTTGTATTCCCTTTACAATGCCTTGTTAGGGAAAAGAGGCTTTGTCTTTTCCTTAAAATCCATTTTAAATGACGAGCAAGAGCATTTGGATTTTATTTTAAAAAAGATTCAAAAAACCGATCCCCTGTGGGAAAAAAATATAGAAGACATGAGCCATTTTGAGCATCAAAAATATTTCTCTTTTTTAATGTCTTTGGAAAGAGAGATTTTTGATCTCCCCCTTTCTACAGCGGCGAGCTTTCACAAAATGAAAGAAAAAACTCAAAACCCCTATTACCAAAAAATATAAACTCCCAATGAGTTTAATATGGCGACCCTTCACTCAGATGCAAAATACAGAAGAACCTTTGCCAGAGGTGATCCGGGCAAAAAAAGCCACTTTGTTTTTAAAGGATGGGTCTCAAGTTTTAGATGCCATTTCTTCTTGGTGGCTGATCACCCACGGCCACTGTGCCGGCCCGTTAGTTCGGGCCATAAAAAATACTGTTGGGAAGTGGGATCAAATACTGTTTGCTAATTTTACTCATGAAAAGGCGGAAAGCCTGGTTCATGAACTTTCTTTTTTTTTGCCAAAGAGTTTGAGGAAGTTCTTTTTTTCTGACAATGGTTCTACAGCTGTAGAAGTGGCTTTAAAGATGGCAACGCAAAGCTGGGCACAAAGGGCTTATCCTGAGAAAACTCGGTTTTTGAGTTTTAAAAGCTCTTATCATGGGGACACAGTAGGGGCTATGAGTGTTAGTGCTAAGGGGGTTTTTACAAAAGCCTATCGCTCTTTTTTGTTCCCTGTTCAACATTGTTCTCAAGGACATTTCAGTTTTGATCCCGAAGAGAAATTTTATCAAGATTTTGAAAGAAAGATAGAACAACAGCATAAAACTCTGGCCGGCGTGATTATAGAGCCTTTTATACAAGGGGCCGGGGGCATGATTGTTTGGCCAAAGCGGGCTTTAGAGAGAGTTTGCCGACTGACTAAAGAGGCCGGGGCTTATTTGATTTTTGATGAGATAATGACAGGCTTTGGTCGAACAGGAACTCTGTTTGCCTTTAATCAAATTCAGACCCCGCCGGACATATTATGCCTTTCTAAAGGTTTGACAGGGGGTTTTTTGCCCTTAGCCCTCACAGTGGCCACCTCATCCATTTACCGGGATTTTTTATCTTCAAAAAAAGAAAAAGCTCTTCTCCATGGGCATAGTTTTACAGGGAATCCTATTTCCTGCTCTGTCGCTTTGGCCAATGTCCGCTTGTTTAAAAAAAATCAAAAAAAGCTCATAAAAAAGTGGAAAAGCATTTCTGTCATAAATCAGGAAAGGCTTTCTGCTTTTAAAAAGCTATCACAAATAAAAGACACTCGCTTTAAAGGGACTATGGCCGCGATTCAAAAAAGAGACTCTGAAGGCTATAACTCCTCTTTTGCCGAAACTGCCACAAAAAAAGCCCTTAAGCAGGGTGTATTTTTAAGGCCCTTAGGGGGAACAGTCTATATTTTGCCTCCTTACTGTATCACAACAGAGGAGTTGCATAAAATTTGGGATGTGATAGAGAGCTTGTTTTAATAAGGAGTATGCCCTTCCTCCCCATCTAAGCCAAAATGAATTTGGTCCAAAGGACAACTGAGCAGGAAAAAACGGAAGTTTCTCTTTAATAAAGGCTTGTTTCTTTTTGAATAAGGGGGAGTTAGAGGGAATTAGAGGTGATAAACACGATAGCATTTTAAGAATTTGTCATATCGGTAGCTACTGCCTCCACTTTTCAAACGCTCTAAAGTGTTAACTCCTGTTTGTCTAAGGATAACAGCCTCCTTATCTTCAACAAGCCTTACAATCCTTAGATAATAAGCCTCCGGATGATAAGGAACATAAGATCTAACTCTCCAAGTAAATGGAGTATACATTTCCGGCTGAAACCTCCTCAAATAATCCTCTGTTAAAAGATTCCACTCCTTATCATAAAGCCTTGCCCTTAAATTAGGATTAAAAATCACCGTATAGCCTTCATCCTCAGGATCTGTTTCTTTGTGGCAATACTTCCTCTTCCCCCCATAGTGCTCTTTTCCTTCTCCTCCATAAAGTGAGCTTTCTTTAAAAGATTCCCCTTCTTCTAAGTAGCCTCTTCTACGATAATATTTCTCCGACTTCTCAAACTCCTTTTCATCTTCGGGGACATAATAACCAGAAAGCACAATCTCACGAAGAGGGCCACGAGTGGCCCTCTCCCAATACCCCGTCCAAGCCGTAGCATTTGAAGAAAAAAATAATGAATATAAAACAAAAAATAACTTCATAATGTTAAAACCTATAATTTTTATGGGATTTTGTCAATCTAAAGGGAGTGGAGAGGAAAAGTCCAATCTTACTTCAGTTAGAGGCGGAAGGAATAAAAAAACATCTTAAGGAGCACGATAGCAGTCGGAACGATTTCTGTATGTATAGCTACTGCCTCCACTTTGCAACCACTCTAAGTTGCTAATTCTTATTTCTCTCAAAACTACCTCCTTATCTTCAACAAGCCTTACAACTCTCAAATAAAAAGCCGCCGGATGATAGGGAATATAAGATTCCACCCCCCAACCAAAGTTGGCGCCTGTTTCATACTCATAACTCCACAAATTATCCTCTGTTAAAAAATTCCATTCTTCATCATAAAGTCTTGCCCTTAATTTTGGAGTTTCTAATTTCGGGTTTCTTAATTTTGGATCCACAATAAACTTGTCTCTTTCTTCAGGACGGGTCTTTTTATGGCAATAGCTAATTCTTAAGCTCACAAAACGCTCTTTCCCTATTTTTGTGTGAGGATCTTTGTCTTTTAACGATTCATCTTCTTCCAACCAACCCCATCTACGATATTCCTTCTCCGATTTTTCTAACTCCATTTCATCTTCAGCATAGTAATAACCAGAAAGCACAATCTCACGAAGGGGGCCCGGATCTTCCCTCTCCCAAAGCCACTTCCAGGCCATAGCATTTAAACTCAAAAATAAAAAACAAAAGCCCAAAACAATTCTCATAATGTCAAAAACTATAAACTATTCCTCCAATTTTGTCAATCCTCAGGCAAGGGAGAGGAAAAAATTTCCTCCCCATCAGGATTGATCAACAGCACCCGCAAATCTTTTAAGTCATGACCTCTCTCAAACGCATTGGACAAATTAAAAACCGCAGAAACCATGGAAAACTCAAAAGGCTCAGAACCACATTCCCTATCCTTCCCCTCATACAGAAAGCCTGACTCTATATCAAAAACAGGCCGATAAATGGATTGAATGGCCTGGCCCTTTTTGCCTCTTAACTGGAAAAGCACTAAAGGAACGCCATTTACCTCCCTTTTAGGATTCATTAAAATACTATGAGGACGAGGATCAGACCAAGAGGAAGTCACCCAGTCTGTTTCCCAAAGCCTCATTTGAGGGACTACAAACTCTTTCTTCTCTTTATTATAAAAACCAGAAATTAGAAGTTTTTTTGAGCGAAGCATTTCTCTGAGTAGTGGAGTTTTGGCTTTCTTAGAATCATAAAGGACAGAGTTGATCTTGGCTAAAGCCGAAAATACCCTCTGGTGTGTTTCCCGATCCATCCATATTTTTTTTAAAAACTTTTTAGCATCAGATTCTTCAAAATCAGGTTTTTCGACATTAAACTCTTCAAGATCGGAATTATTTCCCATAAGGCTTAATCTTTTTTTTATAAATCTCCAATGCCTTTGATCATTTTCAATCCAAGAATCTAAAGCTATAGGGATTTCGTATTTTTTACAAGATCTCCAGGAATGACCGGAAAACCATTGGCACTTTTGCTCTTGATCATAAAAATCCCTTCTCTGGCCTAAAAGATGAGCCAATTCATGGCTTAAGGCCCCTTTACCCACCTGATCTTCCCGGACAAAAGCAATCCCTCCCAAAAAACCCCAATCAAATTCAGATAAATATACCCCAGTCGTTTGGAAAAACTTTGGGAGCGGGGTCCAACCATAAATCTCCGGATCATCTGGTTCTTCCCTTTGAATGCCATGATAGATAAAATAATCCCTCGGAACCACCACAAATAACTTGCTAAAATCTCCTCTCACCCTCTCGAACTCCAAAGTTTGAAGATCCTCTAAGAGACCTTTTGTTTGATAACGATGGTAAAGATCAGGATTGGTATAAGTATTCGGAGGATAGCCCGGAGATTGGACTGCCTCCTGCTTGAAAGCTAAATAATCTGGAACAATTTTAGCTATGTCACAACTTCCAGGGATAAAATTCTGCCCTCCTGTAGTTATCAAAACCTCTGAGCTGATTTTTGAAATGGGAAATACTGTGGGCACAAAATTTTTCATCTCTTCTGAAGAGGCAAAGTCTCGGACTTTCTCTAAATCTATTGCTTTATAACCATTTTTACTGCTTTCCCCCCAGCCTGGGATTTTGGCATTTGCTTCGGCTTCCTCATTGCTCAAAATACATCTTTTCTTATCCGCCTCCGCCATTTTAATTCTCAAAGCCTCCTCAGTCCCTTTTTTAAACCCCGCAATATCGCTTGCTCCTTCCGATCCTTTAATCCTTGTCCAGCCCAAATTCAATGGCCAAAGCTCCAAAACATTTACGCAAAAAATATTTGCAGACGAAAGTTTTGCCTTAAAATAATCCTCAACATTTCTCTCACAATTCCCTAAACCCTCTTCCCAAGGGACTTTAGACTTTAAAACCGAAAGATTAGGAACCATTTTTTCATTACCATGATCCACAATGTTTATGCGGATAGGGACATGTGAGTTTTCACTATCTATATCCTTCACCACCCGATCACTAAAACCCAAGGAAGAAAGCAAATTATGGTAAGTGTATCCCGTATTGCTGGTTTCTATCCTGTCAATATATTTCTTTAAATCCACAGGCTCTATAGACTCTGTGGGAAATTCAATAAATTTATAGACAGAAGAACTTTCAGTTGGAATTTTAGAAAAAATCTCCGGTGGGAAAAAATCATCACTCTTAAAAAAGCATTCCTGTTCTGACATCGGCCTTGAAGGTATTTTTAAAGGCTCTCTCACATCCAAGGAAAGGCAACGAATGGGAATCACTTGGTTTTTTACCTGTAGTTTGAGTTGGAAGGAAAGGCCCCTTTTCCAACAGTTTTTAGGGCTACGCAAGCGAAGGCAAAGCTCTGGCTTTTTGTATTCTACCCGAATCAAAACTCCAGCAGGTTTTCCCCTCACCAAATCATAACTTTTAAAGACAGGCTTTTTATGTTCACTTTGCAGTTCTTGAACAAATATAGGCTCTAATTGAGGGGCTTCTACACTTTGAAACAAGCTTTGATAGACTACCTGCGGACCTCCTCCCTTTAAAGAAAACCAAGCGGATTTTAAATCCTCTTTTCCCTCAAATTTCCACCACTTAAAGGCAGAAGAAAATATTTTTTTTGTCTTAGACCAAGCTTTTTCTAAAAAACTTTTTGGAAGTTTATCCTCAGTGGCCTTCCCTTTGTGAGAGGAGGGGCCTGATTCTTCAATAAAAAAGGGGCTATGAGGGTAGATTCCCTCTCTATTACCGGAAAAGCCTTTTGAAAAACGACCTGATGAAGACTCAGTTTGAGGAAAAATAGGATTTTTTGCTGACTGTGGCTTTAATGGAGGCTTTGCTTTATTCTTTCCCAACATTGCTTTTGAAGATAAAGCTTTTTTTGAAATAGAACTTTCTGGGCTTTTAAGTAAAGGTTCTTTTAGTGAAGGAGTCTTTATGGAAGAAAGCTCTCTTTTGCTCAAATCCTTTTTGTCCTCTTCCAGCAAGCCTTTTCCTTCATCAGGAAAAGAGGAGTTTAGAGGAAAATTTGAAACAGAGGGCTGATAACCTTCGCCCACAAAACCTCCTCCCGCAGAACTCTTTAATCCCCCCTTAAGTGTATGCTCACAAAACTCTTTACAATGCCGAACTCCCTTTTCGCAAAAATCCCCCTGAAAGTCAGACAAAAAAGAGTTTAAAGAAGAAATCCCCTCCTGAGAGCAAGCTTGAGATACAGCAAGAGTCTTGAGCTTATCATCTAACTCCTCTTTAATCTCATCTGTAGCATAAGAGAGGAAACAGCCCGTAGGGTCCTTACAACAGAGATGATTGTTCTTATAAGCCCATTGGCAGTTAAAATGTATGCCATCTTCATCCTTCTTGTTTAAGAGCTTATTGTGCAACTGGTTCAAACATTTTCTGTTGATGTGGCAGGGGGGAGGAGGATTTTCTGCCCTTTGGCTCCTGTGATGAAGTCTTTTTTCAAAAAAAGGTGAACTGCCAGGAGGATTTTCTGCCTGAGCATAAAGCTTTTTTTCTAATTTTGGCTTAAGAGCTTTTGCGATATAAAGATCTTTCTTTGGATTAAAAACCGAATGGCTGAAGTGCCCCGATCTTGCTTTTGCGATATACTGGCTAAGACTTTTTGTAAGAGTTTTTTGAGTTTGCCCTGCCACTTGAAGGCTGGACTTGCTTAAAGAGGCTTTAGGGATTCTTGCCTCTTCAGGAAAGGCGAAAGAGGCAAAAAAAAAAGAAAAAGCACTAAGACAATCATTATAATACCTTATCGTCAGAAAGGCTAAAAAACTGTAGAAAAAAATCCTTTATGGCATAAAAAAGCCTTAAAAACCCATAAAACAGGCTTTTTATGTGGTAAAGAGCCTTTTTAGCTTATGAAAATGAAGTTTTTTCTAAAAAAAATTTTCTTTTTCGGAAAAATTTGTTATTCTGCCCCTGTAGGAAAGCTTTACCCCACTTTTTGATGATGGGTTTATGAGATATAGATTATTTAAAAAAAATATGGTTAGAAAATGGTTCACCCTGCTTTATTTGAAATGGGTCAAAATGACCGTTTTAAAGCTGGAAGAGTTTGTATCTTTCATCTTGTTAAAATGGTTAGATTTTTTACAAAAAATGAACAAAAAACAAAAAGAAATGATTTCTTCTTGTGAAGAAAAGAGTTGACCCTCCCTTTGCTCTGGCTTTATTTTCATGTTTTTTATTAAATCCTTTACTTTGTGAAGGCTTAATTGCCTCCTTGCCTTAATGGTGGGCTTAATAGGGCGGAGTGGCATAAATTTTTTAAGGAAAGTTTTTCAATTGTCTACAAAACAAAAAAATCAAAAAAAATCAAAAAAAGCAAAATCCACTTTAAAATCCTCTGTTTTTTTAAAAATAAAAGAAAAGATTAAGGACAAAACAGTAATTTCCGTTTTGTCCTTAGGGGCTATCTTTATCCTTTTTCTTTCGTTTGTCTATTGGGATGGTTGGCGAGTCTTAACTTATCTTTCAACACAAAACCTTGTGCTCTTAACTGCTTTTTGTTTTTTTTGTTTTGCCTTGGGGCATGTTTTTTTAAATCCTGATTTTCAGCTGAAAAAGCCTTTAAGTCGATCTGGTTTTCGATGGCTTTTTGCTCTCTTAGTTTTTTTCTGGATTTTGTTTTTCTTTTTGACCACAGGGCAGTTAGAAATTCTAAAACTCACAGTCATCCAATTCATTATTCATATATTAAAGATCATTTTACTTTTTATTATGTTTTTATTTTTGGTTTATCCTCGGCGGATGAGAAGCATATCTAAATTGAGCTTTCGGATTTTTAGAAACCATATAAGGTTGAAATGGTGGATTTTCAAAAGAACTTTAGGTAGCCTGCCCATTGAAGAGGAGAATCCTAAAAAACTGTCAAAAAAAGCTTTAAAGGGATCATCGCCTAAAGAAGACCAACAATCTTTGTCGGAAGACAGCGATTTGAGCCTGTCCTATATGGCTTTGTCGACAGTGTGTTTGCTAAGTCTCATTGTTGTCAGAGGTGTTCTTCAAGAAAGAGGAGTTTTTTATGATTTTATGATAATCTCTTTTGCACTGTTTCTCATTCTCTTTCGCATTTGCATTCAAAGGTTGAAAAGCTTAAATCAATCAGTTTGGTGGAGTTTGTGGCTTTGGATCCCTTTTGGTAATTTGTATTTCATATATAAGCTTTTGTTTCTTGAAAGGGAAGATTGCCTCACCTCAAAAAAACATATTCCACCGGTTGTAAAGAGTCCAATAAAGAAATAGCTTTAAAAAATTTCTTTATTGGACAAACACTCTTTTTTTACATAAGCTAAAACAGTTATGAGTTTTTTAAAATTTCTCTATCGCCGGCCAATGGAGAAGAAAATTTCGAAAGTTTTCCGGCCTTCAGATTATCAAGCCAATATAAACATTAAAGATTTTATTGCCCCTGTAGGGGAAGTGTCTAAAGAAAACTCTATAGAATTAGATGTTTTATTTGTAGGGGCCGGCCCGGCCAGCCTCTCATCCGCCATTCATTTAGCCCATCTATCTAAAAGTCAAAAATGCCATATAGAAATAGGCATTATGGAAAAGGCTGATCAAATTGGTGGGCACAGCCTTTCCGGAGCTGTAGTTCATCCTTTGGTTTTTCATTGGCTTTTTCCCGATAAAAAAATAAAGGATTTTCCTTTTAGAAAAGAAGTCAAAAAAGAATCTTTTTATTATCTTAGTTCGCACCGGTTTTTTCCTCTCCCTGTTCCGCCGGGGATGAAAAACCAGGGTCATTGGACAGCTTCTCTTTGTGAGATAGTTCGTTTTTTAGCACGAGAGGCTGAGTTGAGGGGTGTGCACATTTTCACTTCTTTTCCGGCAGATAAACTTTTAATGGATAAAAACAAGGTGAAAGGGGTTTTGTCTAAAGAATATGGCAGAAACAAAGACGGATCCAAAGAGGCGGACTTTAATCCTCCCAATAAAATTTTTGCTAAAGTGGTTGTTTTAGCTGAAGGGAGCCGGGGGCATCTCAGTCAAGCCTATCTTTCGAGCCAAAACATTCAGAGTTTATACCCTCAAACTTATGCCTTAGGGGTAAAGGAGATTTGGCAAACACCAAAAGATCCGGAAAAAATTGTTCATAGCATAGGTTGGCCACTCCCTCACCACACTTTTGGAGGCAGTTGGCTTTATCCTTTAGGGGAGGGACTTATCTCATTGGGTTTGGTTGCGGGCTTAGATTCCCCCTCAGGGGATTTATCTGTTCAAGATGAACTGCAAAAGATAAAAACGCATCCTTTATTTAAAAAATATCTTGAAGGCGGAAAATGTGTGGAATGGGGAGCAAAAACTATTCCAGAAGGAGGTTGGCAGGCTGTCCCTCACCGGATTTCCGGAGATGGGCTTTTGATTTTAGGCGACAGTGCAGGCTTTGTGGATATGGCTTCTTTAAAAGGGATTCACTACGCTATGGCTTCAGGATATTATTCAGCTGAAACTCTTTTTAAAGCTTTTAAAGAGAGAGATTTTTCAGCAGAAAGTTTAAAAGATTATGATCAGAGAATAAAAAACAGTTTTATATTTAAAGATCTCTATAAATCTCGGAATTTAAGGCAGTCTTTTCAAAAAGGTCTATTTTTAGGGCTCCTCTGGGCGGGTCTTATTACTTTTACAAAAGGTCGCTGGCCTAAAAATTTTAAAAAGTCCCAACTAAAAACAGACAGTGAAGTGAAGAAAAAAATAAAATGGCCTCCTTCAGCCAGCTCTGATAAATCCTCTATAGTTTATCTTTCCGGGAATCGCACTAGGGACAAAATCCCCTCTCATTTAATTGTGGGACATGATTTACCATTAGAAGTGGCTCATTTTTATGAAAGAATGTGCCCTGCCGGGGTCTATAAACAAGAAGGCGAGTTAAGCCTTTCCCCCACTAACTGTATAGACTGCAAAGCCACGGACATTTTAGGCCCTAAATGGACTCCTAAAGAGAGAGGAAGTGGCCCTAATTACAAATTAATGTAATTTGAGCTTGACAAAAATGTTGTTTATTTTGTAAAGGATGAAGAGAGTTGCCCTTTAAATTTGAGGTCTGTAATATGAGAAAGATTACCAAAAAATTCAAAACCAAACAAGATATAGTTTATGAAATAGCTAAGAAAAAGAATTTGACTATCAAAACAGCTTCTCTTTTGGTGGACACTGTTTTTCAAGAGATAGCTCAAGCCATTTTACGAGGCCAGAGGGTTCAGCTGAGGAATTTTGCATCCTTTGGTTTAAAAAAGTATAAAGCCTATACGGGGACGGATCCCAGAACACAAAAGAGGTTTAAGGTTAAAGCTAAAAAGCGACTTTGGTTTAAAGTGGGTTTATTTAACAAAAGTTTAAATAAAAAATAACTATTTGTTTAAGTCTTTTATTTTGTCTGTTCTTTCCCAAGTAAAATTTTCCTCTTCCCGGCCAAAATGCCCATAACATGCTGTTTTCAAATAGGATCGCTTAAGAAGATCTAAACTTTTGATAATAGAAGAAGGTTTGAGGTCCCAAAGATCAGTGATCTGTTTTTCCATCTCCTCCCGGCTGAGGGCAGAAGTCTTAAAAGGCTGAATCCAAATACTGAGAGGTTCTGCTTGCCCTATAGCATAGGACAGTTGGATCAAGCACTTTTTAGCCCAGCCGGCTTTGACAATGTTTTTAGCAATATGCCGAGCCACATAAGCACCAGAACGATCCACTTTGGAGGGATCTTTTCCGGAAAAAGCCCCCCCACCATGTGCACCATGCCCTCCATAACTGTCCACAATGATTTTTCGCCCAGTGAGACCACAGTCTGCCTCTGGCCCGCCCAAGGAGAACATCCCTCCGGGGTTGACAATAATTTTTGTTTTTTCAGTCAAGTATTTTTCAGGAATGCTTTTTTTAATAAGCTCCTCACGAATGAACTCTTCTAATTTTTTTAAGCTGAAAGAAGGATCATGTTGTGTGGATATTAAAACATGAGAAATGTCTTTAATTTCACCGTTTTGATACCGAACAGTCACCTGACTTTTGGAATCCGGCCATAGGAAGTTATGCCCCTGTTTCCTTAATAGAGAGAGACTTTTAACCAGATCGTGAGCCAGATGAATGCTTAAAGGCATAGCCGTTTTTGTTTCATCCACCGCATAGCCAAACATAATGCCTTGATCCCCTGCTCCTTGATTTTCGCCAGAACCAATAGCTGTTCGGATATTTTCACTTTGAGGGCTTAAAAGAATTTTAAATTTACAAGCATTGTAATCCAGCCCTTTATCCACAGAATCATAGCCAATAGCTTGGATAATGTCTTTAGCTGTTTGAGCAATGTCAACGGAGGCTTTGCTGTCCACTTCCCCAGAGATAATGATTGAGCCTTTAGCTAAAAAGACTTCACAGGCCACACGACTGTTCTTGTCTTGTTTTAAAAAAGCATCTAAAAGCCCATCGCTTATTTGATCGGCTAATTTGTCCGGATGCCCTTCTGAAACCGACTCACTGGTGAAAAAAGTATCCATATTAGCTCTCCTGCAATTTGCCCTTCCTCTTTTTTATCCAAAGAGCCTCTAAAGCCCGCTAAAACTTGATGATCGGAAAAGACATAAAAACATTAATTGTCTAAATTTTCTTCTTGAGAAGGGGTGGAGGGGGCCTCTTTTTCCTTTACCTGTTTGCCTTTGATATAAATACTAATGTCTGTTTTATGCTCCGAATCTAATTGAATAGTGGCTTTATGCTCTCCAGTGCTTTTTAATGTAGAAGGGGATATATCCCTTTTATCCACACTGAGCTTATGCCTTTTTTCTAAAGCTTGAGAAATTTCATGAGCCGTCACAGAACCAAACAGCCGGCCATCTTTTTGGCTTTCCTTTTCAAAATCCAGCTTTATGGAGGAGAGCTTTTCAATTAAAACTTTGCGATCAGTCACAGCCTTTTTTTTGCAGGCCAGGATAATAGTTTGTTGATGTTTCCAGACCTTTAGATTTTTTTTGTTTATAAGAATAGCCTTTTTTTGAGGAATGAGGAAATTTCTTGCATAGCCTTTTTTGACTTGTGCCAGATCCCCGGCCTTGCCAAGGTTTTTCACATCTTTTTGTAAAATCAGTTTCATATAGTGTTTACTCAGGTTTTAAGGCCTGTTCCCCCGCTGTCTTTTTTGTTTTCTAATTGCTCTTTCCCTTTCCTTTTCTGCCGTTTGCTCTAAACCTTGGAGAAATTTTTTTACATGACTCTCTGGAGTTTCCTTCTTGGGCAATCTCTCTTGGTGAAAATAAAGGGTTTTTTTGTTAATGGAAAGTTGTTTTCTGATCTCCGCTATGGCATTGGCAGAGGCGGAAAACAACATGTAAAAATACCAACCTCTACTGGCTTTTTTGGCCTTAGGATTGGCTATCGGGCGTGATCCCCAAGTGTCCACCCTAAAAACTTCCCCCTTTTGTTTTTCAACAATGTTAGCGGTCAGTTGGCAAACTTCCATCTGCTCCTGCTCGGAGCTGTCTATATGGAGAACTACCACCTGTTCATACAATCTTAAACTCTCTTTTTCAGCCATAGAGGACCTGCATACAAAAGATCTGTTAGAAAAACAAGAAAATAATTCTATATTTATACAAGTCTCAGTTATAGGCAATTAAAACAAAGGATTCAAAAGGAAGAGGCCAATTTATATTGGCTTTATGCGGACAATGAGAAGGGCTGTAAGCATTAGAAAAAATATCAAAGGCAAAAGCCCACGATGAATTTTTTGTTTTTGAGAACTTTTTCTAATAAAAAAAGGCAAAGAACCTAAGATCAGCCAAATAGCCATTTTCCCGTAAATCCACCAAGGCCAGGGAAAATCCAGTGAAGTTTTGGCTATCAAGCCAAAACCAGCAAAAAAAATCAAGAAAAGGCTCAAGCCATTTGCACCTACCAAAACGGCTTTCAGCTTTTTGTTGTCTTTTGGATGAGTGTAAATACCCCAAAGCCCGCCCAGTGTCAGCCCCAAGAGTAAAATCGCCCCCAAATGGAGAGCACTATAAAAATTATAACTCATAATGTTTTATACTATAGTCGTCCATAAAAAAGTCTACATTTAAAAGATCGCATAAGTAAAAGTCCAGCTTGTTCGCGAGAAAAAGACCTTGGACCCTTCCATTTGCCTAAAAGCTTAGGCTCCCCTGGAGACGGAAATGAGAGACGGAAATGAAACGGAAATCCAGAAAAGCTTTGACAAGCTTATAAAAAAACTTATTTTTATGTTGAATGTAAAAATGTTGCTGGTTAAAAAAACAATTGATCTTTCAACTTTAATAAAAAGGACGAGAATAGAGCCTTAGCTTTTAAAAGCTTACAAACCAGAATAGCCATAAGGAAAAGTAATGGATTTTTCAATATTTCAAAATTTACTGTTTATTCTTTTATCTGCCGGTGCGGGGCTTACTTTAGCGGGCTTTTTGTATTTTGATATTAAAAAACAAGCTCCTGGTTCTGCAAAAATGCAAGAAATAGCTGAGCATATTCGCCTTGGGTCTATGGCCTTTTTAAAAGCAGAAGCCGGTATTTTGAGCATTTTTGTTGCTGTGGTGGCCTTGCTTTTGAGCCTGTGGTTTTCATGGAATGTGGGATTTGCCTTTTTTATAGGTGCACTTTGTTCGGCCTTAGCGGGAGGTATTGGGATGAGGACAGCCACTTTAGGCAATGTTCGCACAGCTCAAGCGGCTAAGGAGTCGGGCACAGGTCCAGCCCTTTTAGTGGCCTTTAACAGTGGGGCAGTGATGGGGCTTTCCGTAGCCAGCTTAGGTCTTTTAGGTTTAGGTTTTTTGTTGTTTTCTTCTGTCCCTCTTGGGTTTAGCGACATAGGAAATATGCTGGATGATTTTTTAAAAACTTCTCCTGTTTTGTCTATTATATCTGGCTTTTCTATGGGAGCGTCCTCTATCGCCCTTTTTGCCCGTGTAGGAGGAGGAATTTTTACCAAAGCCGCGGATGTGGGGGCGGATTTAGCAGGTAAGGTGGAAGCCGGCATACCTGAAGATGACCCTCGAAATCCCGGTGTCATTGCTGACAATGTGGGAGACAATGTGGGAGATGTGGCGGGAATGGGTGCAGATATTTTTGAATCCTATGTCGGAGCTATGGTGGCCTCCATCACTTTGGCCGTCACAATGAGTGTTAGTAAAATTACAGAGCTTTTTGATACTCTTCCTCGATCTTTTTTAATGATTCTGCCGATATGGTTGGCTGTTTTGGGTTTGTTTTCCTCCTTTGTTGGCATTTTTTGCATAAAGGTTCTTAAAGGGCAAAAACCTTCTTTGGCCTTAGCTGGTGCGGAGCTGATCAGTGGTTTGTTGTTTTTATCTATGACTGCTGGTTTTTTGCTTTTTAATGGGGCGAGTTTTAAACTGTTCTATGTGATTTTAGCGGGCCAAGTGGGCGGTATTTTAATTGGTAAAGTGACGGAGTTTTACACTGCGGGCCGGCCAGTTTATCGCATTGTCAAAGCTTCTAAAACGGGGCCTGCAACAAACATTATCTCTGGTGTGGCTTTGGGTTTGGAGTCTTGTGCCATCCCTTTATTTATAATTTCTACAATTATTGCTTTTTCGTTTTGGACTTGTGGCTTGTATGGGATTGCCATCTCTGCTGTGGGAATGCTGGCCACTGTGGGAATCACTATGACTATCGATGCTTACGGCCCTGTGGCGGACAATGCTGGCGGTATTGCAGAAATGGCGGGCTTAGGTCCTGAAACACGAAAAATCACCGATCAGTTAGACGCTTTAGGCAACACCACTGCCGCTATTGGGAAAGGTTTTGCCATTGGTTCTGCCGCTTTAACGGCTTTGGCTCTTTTTGTAGCTTTTAAACAGGCCCTTTTAGCTAAAGGAGCAAATATCACTATGGACATTACCAATCCACAAGTGGTGACAGGGCTTTTTCTTGGGGCTATGGTGGTTTTGTTTTGTGCCAGTTTGACTATGACCTCTGTTGGCCGTGCGGCCAGCCGGATGGTGGATGAAATTCGTCGCCAGTTTAAAGAGATTAAAGGTTTATTAGAGGGCAAAGTGGCACCAGACACTGCAAAATGTGTGGAGATATCGACTAAATCAGCCCTTAAAGAAATGATTCTTCCTGGTGTGACGGCTGTTTTGACCCCGGTAGCTATTGGTTTTATCCTTGGGCCATCCGCCTTAGGAGGAGCTTTAGCAGGCTCTTTAGTCACAGGTGTGACCTTAGCTCTTTTTATGGCTAATTCCGGAGGAGCTTGGGATAATGCTAAAAAATATATTGAGCAGGGCAAAATAAAAGGAGAGGCTAAAGGTTCAGCCAGCCACTCCTCAGCAGTGATTGGCGACACTGTGGGGGACCCCTTTAAAGACACTACCGGCCCTTCCATGAACATTATTGTTAAGCTTATGTCCATAGTGGCTTTGTTGATAGCCCCCTTTTTGGTTTGAGCAGGACTGGCTTTTATTTGATAAAGGACAGAGGTAGGTTTACAGGCGAATAAAAAATATTGGTCAAGGGGTTTTTAAAAACTTATTTTTCGTCTTTATTTAGATCTTGTTGTGATGATTTTTTACTATCTTCTTTTTGAATGCTCCCAACAGCTTTAAAATCTTCTTCTAAGCCTTTAGTGATTTTCTGAACATGTTTTTGGCCTTCTGTTTTGAGATCATAAAACTCTGACTCAACACTTGTAAAAATTGATCGCAACTCATTAAAGAGTTTGACAAAATTTTTTACAACTATGGGAAATTCTTTTGGCCCAAAAACCAAAAAAGCAATTACAATCAAAATAAGAATTTCTATCCCACCCAAACCAAACATTCTCTCATATTAAAAGAAATATTTGTTTTTGTATACTGATTTTATTAAAATCTCTTAAGTTTTAGAGATTCAGTTTAAAAATTGATTAGAAGGAGGGGTGGAAAAATTTAACAAATACTTAGAATCCTGTTTTTTTGCCGATCGTTTTTGGAGAGAAAATAAAATTTGAGATAAATGTTTAAACTCTAAGGCTAACTCTTTAAAAACATTGGGCCTCGATCCATAAGAATAACTGACAAAATTATAAGCATTTTTCCCCATAATCTCATAATAGCTGATGTGGACAATTTTTCTTTTTACAGCTTCTCGAAAAAAACCACTAATATACAAGCTGAAATCCCCCATTTTTTTAAAGATATAGATTTTTTCCCTTTGTTGGCTTTCCGCTTGGCTTTTTTTATAGAGGTCAGCTAAGGCTCTTTCATAAGACTTAGACTGGCCGGCTTTTTTTTCAAAAAACCGATCGGAAGAGATATAAAAGCACAGTAAATCAATGAGGTAGTTTTTCACATTAAAAGGTAGTGAGGAGGAGATAAGCTCCAGCTCTTTGGAAATGTATTCTCTAAAAGATGTTTTAGAGCTTTCTTGCATGACTTCCATTTTACAGCAAAAAAGCCCTTAACAAGATATTAAGAGCTATTTTATTGAAAAAATCATAGATTTTTAGCCTAAAGCCGGCAAAAAAGCCCTTTGTTTGACCTTTTTTAAATGTTAAATATAATAAAAATCAAAATTTCTTATAAAAAACCTTAACAAAAAAGAGAAAAGGCTCTATTTTTGTAAAAAGAAAGGCTTTATTTTATATAAAAAAGGAATAAAACTTTTATGAACAGTGAAAAATCAGCAAAAAAAAAGCTTTTGAAACCGACAAATAAAGCTCACTCGCTAACCAGCTCTCATACAATTTCTCAAACAGAAAAACCGGCTCAAAAAAAAGCTTCCAAGCCAAAGACCAAGAATCATTTTATGGAAAAACAACCCCGCCCTGAAGGGACTACTCATAAAAAACTCAAACCTTCTCGTTTATTAAAAGAAAAAATCAGCCCTTCCTCTTTAACAGTGAAAGAACGGCAAGAGCTTGAAGAAAAACTCAAAAAGTCTTTAGAAAACAATTTGTATTTAAGAGCAGAGTTTGAAAATTTTAAACGGCGAGCTGGGGAGGAGAAAATTCATTTGATTCGCTATGGAGGAGAGTCTTTGATCCAGTCTTTAGCTAATGAGGTTTTAGATGATTTGGATCGGGCTATGCTTTCTGCTGAAAAAGAAAAGTCATTTGAGAATTTAAAAAAAGGATTGGAAATGATCCAAAAAAAGCTCTCCCAAGTTTTGAGCCGTTTTGGTGTAGAGACCTTAGATCCCAAAGGAAAAGCTTTTGATCCCGCTTACCAAGAGGCTTTAAGTTATATCAAAACCTCTGATTTTCCCGAAGGGCATGTGGCGGAGACTTTTAAAAAAGCCTATAAACTGCATGGTAAAGTGATCCGTCCAGCCCAAGTGGTTTTAGCAAAAAAACAGGAAAGCCGGTGAGGAGTCTCTTTTGCAGAGGAAGAGTCAAACTAATTTTTATCTTGTTTTAAATGTGTCTCCTCAAGCCAAAAGCCAGGAAATCAAAAAAGCTTACCTTAAATTGGCTCAAACTTATCATCCCGACAAAAACCAAGGAAATAAACTGGCAGAAAAAAAGTTTCAACAAATCAATTCTGCTTATCAAATTTTAAAAGACCCAACAAAAAGAAAAAAATTTAACGAGCAGTTGGCTTTATTTCAAAAAAACCGAAGGGAAAAGCTTATGCCATTTCCGGTGCCTGCCCAGCCCGCTCCGGTGAAGGAAAAGCCTGTTGATCTGGAAATCACTTTAAAAATCTCTTTAGAGGACTTGTGCCGGCCCCGTTCAAAAATCATTCACTACCTTAAATTGGTCAATGGCCAAAAACTCAAAAGCTTTCTTAAGGTTCAACCTCCTTTAGGGGCACGGTCGGGCCAAAGACTTCGATTTAAAGGTAAAGGAGGGGGTGAAGGCAAAAAACAGTTGGGCGACCTCTATGTTCGCATTCAAGTCCGGCCACACAAAATATTTCATATTGTTAAAGGTTCAGCTGATCTGATTGTGGAAATGCCAATACCTTTTGTTTTGGCTTTTCAGGGAGGCTCTATTAAAATACCCTCTCCTTACGGCTTTTTAAATGTGAATTTAAAGCCTCCAGTCCGCCACCAACAGTTGTTAAAAATAGAGGGCTATGGCCTTCCTAAAAATTTAAAAGGAGATAAAGGAGATTTATTTACAAAAATTTTTATAGATTACCCAAAAAAAGACGGCTTAAAAATTCAAAGACAAATGGAGAGCTTACCTTTTGCTCAACAAAAAATTTATGTAGCTAAATTTAAAGATTCTCCTTTTATTTATCCTAAAGTTTTAAAGTTTCAAAAAATAGTGCAGGAGTTAAACAAAAAACATGGATATAAATAAAAATTTATTTTTAAAAACTCTGTTAGTGAGTTTTTTTCTTGTGGGTTGCACTGGTTTAGAAAAGAACCAGCTGTTTAAAACCCCTCCTAAAAAATCTATTGCCAAAAAAACAGAGCAAGCAAAGCAAAACAGTTGGCAAGCCATTCAAAAACAAACCAATCTCCCTTGGAAACAAAGAATAAAAAATATTGACTCTTTTATTCAGGCCAACCAATCTGCGGACATTGCTTTAGACGGCTACTTATTAAAAGCCAAAATTTTTTTAAAAAACAAAAAACACAAATTAGCCTGTTTAAGTTATCATCAGGCTTTACAATCCTCTTTTGATTATTCCCGCCGATGGGAGGTTTATCGTGCCTCTGCTAAATGTTTATTTCAAGAAGGGAAGATCATTCCAGCAGTAGAAACTTTGGAAAACCTATTGAATCATCCTAAAGAGACTTTAGAAAACAAAAAAGCTTCAGCTCGCTTGCAATGGTCTTTTTTGAAAAACAAAAAAAAATGGATAAAATATCAGCTTATCAGTTTGTCTCATTTGTCCTCTTTATCTTCCCATCCTAAAGAAAAGAAAAAATGGCAGAGGCAAGGGGAAAACCTCATCCGCTCTTTACCAGTTAAAACCTTAAATGAATATGCGGACAAAGCAGAGCTTTTTGGCCCCTTTGAAGGCTATATATTGTATCTTAATGGGAAACATTTTTTTGAAAAAAAAGATTTCTCTAAAGCTAAAAATTATTTTAAAAAATCTTTATCAGCCCCTCTTGCCTTAAGTTTAAAACAATCGGCTAAAAATCATCTTTTGTTAGCTAAAAAAATATCTAAAGTTAATCCTTATTTGATTGGTGTTTTAGTCCCTCTCAGTGGGCGGAGGAAGGCTTTAGGTCAAAAAATTTTAAGAGGTCTTTATATGGCTTTGGACATAGAAAAAGATTCTCCTTGGCAAATTGTTGTCATGGACAGCCAAAGTCATCCCGATGTGGTTCGTGCCCATTTGGACAGTCTGTTTTACAAATACCATGTTATTGGTTTGGTTGGAGGGCTTACCAGCGGAACAGCAGAGGTGATAGCCCAAAGGGCCTCAGCTTGGGCCACTCCAGCTGTAGTGTTTTCTCAAAAAAATGATTTGAATTTAGATAAGGATTTTGTTTTTCAAAATGCTGTTCCCGCTCGCCGGCTTTTAAAACCCCTTATAGATCAAGCCCGAAAGGAGTTGAAAATTCAAAAAATAGCCATTTTGTCGCCAAATGATCTTTATGGAAGAGAATACGCACGGCTTTTTGCTGAGATGTTTCAACAGGAGGGAGGGCAAATTGTTGAGCATGAGACTTACAGATCTGGAGAGGCCGATTTCAAGCAACCTATTAAAAAACTTTTCCGTTTAAATATAAAAGGCCGAGAAAAAGAGTTTGAAGAATTAAAAACAAAACTTTTAGATGAAAATCCTTCTCTATCTGATCGTTCCCGTAAGCTTATACCGGAAAATGTTTTGTCTCCTCAAATAGACTTTTCTGCTTTATTTATTCCCGACTCTTTAGATCAGACAAAAAAAATAGCGGATCATATAAAATATTTTGGGGTTAAAGATATTTACTTGTTGGGAACAGATGTTTGGATTCCGGATCAGATCCGCCGATGGCCAGAGGGCTTGCCTTTGGTTTTCGCCAATCTTTTAGAGAAAAATCACTCTTTAATTCAAAAATCCTCATTTTATCAAAAATTTGTCAAACTTTATGCCCAAACCCCAGGGCTTTTTGAACAAAGAGCTTACAATGCCGGCCTGTTTTTCAAGCAGGCTTTAAGTCGGGGGGTCAAATCCCGACAAGCTTTGCAAAAAGAGCTAAAAAAAATCCCCTCTTTTTCAGGGGCTTACCATGAGATATCTATCTCAAATCGTGTTTTTAACTACCCCTTAAGGATTTACAAAACGGATCCAGAGAAGGGCCATATTCTGGACTCTATGCCAGTAAAATAAAAAAAGTTAAATAATTTTTTTTAAAAATCCGAAAAGCATGTCATAAGAGGGTTTTTTATGGCAATAGAGTTAAATTTTCCAAAGCAAATGTCTCTTGTGTCTTTAAAAGACACAGTGGTTTTTCCACAATCTATAATATCTCTTTTTATCAATGAAAATCAGGCTAAAAAAGCAGTTCAAAAGGCTTTTGAGGGAGATAGAATGATTTTTTTCTCTTGCCTTCAGGAACCAGAAACAGATTCTAAAAAAGTTTATAGGATGGGCTGTGTTGGCCTCATTATGAGAATGCGGAACTTAGGAGATGGTCGTGTTAAAATTTTAATACAAGGGTTGAAACGGGCCTCTATAGATCGTGCGGAGGGGGACACTGTTTATTTAACTTATTTTCAAAAAGAAAAAAAGAAGGGTTCTCTAAAGGAAAAAGATAAAAAAAATATTCAAGACATTAAACAGGACTTAAAACAACTCGCTCAAATTAAAGAATCTTTATCACCAACTCTCACTCTTGTTTTGGACTCTGTTAAAGATCCTGGCCATTTTTGCGATATGTTGATCAGTAGTCTGGGCTTAAGGGCCATGGATCTACAAAAATCTTTGGAAATTATTGATATTTCAGAACGAATCTATTGGACAAAAACAACTGTTCGAAACGAGCTGGAAATTTCCCAGTTGAGAGGAAGGTTGGAAAGGATGATAAAAAAAGAAATTCCTAAACCTTTTTTACCCTCACCGGGAAGTTTTATGTCTTCTCCTGCCGGTCATTATAAAAAGGAAGAAGTTAAAGAATTTAAACAAAGGTTAGAAGGAAATCAACTGCCAGAAAAGGCCAAATCGGAAGTTCTCAAACAGCTGTCCCGTTTGGAAAAAATGCATACAGAAAGCTCAGAGGCTTCTATGGTTCGCAATTATTTAGATTGGATTTTAGACCTGCCCTGGAACCGCCAGAGCCAGGATAACTTAGATCTCAACAATGCACAAGCCATTTTAGATAAAGATCATTTGGGCTTAATAAAAGTTAAAGAAAGGATTTTAGAATTTTTAGCCGTTTGTCATCTTCATCCAAAAAATTTAAAAGGCCCTATTTTGTGTTTTTCAGGCCCTCCCGGAGTGGGAAAAACCTCCTTAGGCAAAAGTATTGCTCAATCTATGGGGCGAGCTTACCATCGCATTTCTTTAGGAGGGATAAAAGACGAAGCAGAAATTAGAGGACATCGCCGGACTTATGTAGGAGCTATGCCGGGAAAAATCATTCAAGCACTAAAAGCCTGTCAGACAAATAACCCAGTGATCGTATTGGATGAGATTGACAAATTGTGCTCTGATTTTAGAGGAGATCCCAGCTCTGCCCTTTTAGAAGTTTTAGATCCAGAGCAAAACCATGCCTTTAAAGATCATTATTTGAATTTAAATTTTGATTTATCTAATGTATTTTTTATTGCCACTGCCAATTTAATTCAAAATATTCCTCCAGCCTTAAAAGATCGGCTGGAGGTGATCTCAATATCCGGCTACACAGCTGAGGAAAAAAAGGCTATAGCTCGTCAAAGCCTATTATCTAAAGAATTAAAGAATAATGGCCTATCTGAAGATCAGCTCTGTTTGACAGAAGAGGCTTTAGACTGCCTGATCCACTCTTACACTAAAGAGGCGGGATTAAGGAATTTAAAACGACAGTTGTCCGCTTTATGCCGAAAGACAGCTAAGCAATTTGTTTTAGGCAATACAGAGAAGCGGATTTTAGATAAAAATAAAATAACGGATATGTTGGGTAGCCCTTGTTTTTTTCCAGAAGAGCTTATGAAATCTGCTCAGGTAGGGATTGCTACAGGGCTGGCTTGGACGGAAGTGGGTGGGCAAATCCTACACGTTGAAGCTCTTAAAATTAAAGGAAAGAAAGGAGGCTTGATTTTGACAGGAAAGTTAGGGGAGGTAATGAAAGAGTCAGCACAAGCCGCTCTGTCTTATATTAAATCTTATATTCAAAACATAGATATTCATATAGAGGAGGAGTGGTTTGACAAAAATGAAATACATATCCATGTGCCAGAGGGAGCTATACCTAAAGATGGTCCTTCTGCTGGGGTGGCTTTGGCCAGTGCCCTTTTGTCTTTAATCACCAATATTCCTTTAAAAAATACTGTAGCTATGACGGGTGAAATCACTCTTTCAGGAAGAGTTTTGCCTGTAGGTGGAGTTAAAGAAAAAGTTTTAGCGGCCTTTAACAATGGAATTAAAACTGCCCTTTTGCCAGAAAAAAATAAAAAAGATTTAGATGATGTGCCAAAAGAAATTAAAGCCCAAATGAATTTTATTTTGGTTTCTCGCTTAGATGAAGTTTTTAAAAAGGCTTTGTTGGCAGAACCCTTAATTAAATCAACCGAATTAAAAGAATATTTTGTGGATAAAGAAGGGCTTGGTGGTGCGGCTTAAGCTTTGCTGATGGGAATTAAAAATTTTCTATTTTTCTTTTAATAAAATTATGAGATCCTGTTTGATCCTCTTATCCTCACTGAATGATAAGAATATAGATTCAGCTTTGAGAGAGTCAAATTACTTATCCCACACAGTCCCTGTTCGCTATTCTCAGAGGGAACTGGCTTCTTCAGCTGATTTCACAAATCCACTGAAAGCCTTAATAAATGTCAAAAGCAATATATCTTCTTGTTTAAAAATCATTAAGGAAAAGAAAAACATATCTTTTATAGTCCCTTCTTGTGGCATTAACGGTTATCTTTTTTTAGTCTTAGGTTTTTTAAATGAGAGTTTGAAATTTCCAGGTTTAGACAAAAAACTGTCTCGATTTTGGATGAGAAAAAGCCGTTATTTAAAGCACTTTAATTTAAAAGGCATAAAGACTCCTACTGTTTTTCAAGCTTTATCTACACAGTCTGATCTGGATCTTTCTTTGATAGCTCATTTTCCTGTAATAGCAAAACCAGATGGCGGAAGTGGTTCCTGCGGTGTTTTTTTAAGCCAAAGGCCAGAAGAGTTATGTAAGCTCTTTCAACCCGATTTTGAAAATCCAGATGCCAATGATCGAGTGGAACTAAAAAAGGGAGAATATGCCAATTATCTTTTTGATAACTGCCACTCAAAATATCTTGTGGAGCAATTTATACCGGGATCTGTTTTTTGTGTGACAGGCATTAAAGCAAAAAATGGGATGGAGCTTTCATTGATTTATGAAGTGGTGCCGGCAAAGCCTCCTTTTCGTAGTGAAAACGAGTTTTTTGCCCCTTTCTGTGATGAAGAGGGAAAAGGAGTCTTAGATAAAATTCAATGTTTAAGCCAACAAATAGTTAAAGATCCCATTTTACCTTATGGCCCTTTTGTTTTTGACTGTGTTTTGAACTCTACAGATAATCAGCTTTATCTTTTAGATGCCAGCCCTCGGTTTAACTCTTTGCCTATTGATTTTTTAAGGATTTGTTATGAGGATGTCTCTTATGGTGAGAGAGCTGTTAGAGCTTTATTAGGGGAGGAAGTGGACATTCAAAAAAGAAACCAGCCCAAAAATTATGTTGTTTTTAAAAGACTGCCTTTTCCTAAAGGCAGGTTATTGAGTTTTTCTCAAAAAAAACCCTTTTCCTCTTCAGTGGTGGAGTCCAAATTTCCCTTAAAGCCGGGAGACCTTATTTTTAGAGAAAGAAATGATTTTCTAAGTGCTATGAGGGGTCACCTTGCAGTTAAGGCAGAAAGCATGAAGAAGGCCAAAACTTTTTGGAATAAGGAATTTGAAAAGTTGGAGTTCTTTATTGAAGAAGACAAAAGACCCGTGATTTGATTTTCGCTGTTTATTGAATTTTTTAATTTTTAAGGAATATCTTTTACAGGGTCCATAAATCCCCAAGGATATTTTTTATAAATTGTGGGCAGGCAAAACCGGCAACATGAATATCGCTGTTATAATAGCGAAAGGACTTACCGCTCACTCTTTTTGGATCAAAGTTTTTTACGGGATGGGGCTCTTTAGAAGCCAACAGAAAAGAATATAAGCCCGGAGGAAAATAAATATTGTGATAAAAATAAAACCCTGCTTTCTTAAATCCACTTTGAGCTACTTTTTCTAAAAGGATTTTAGCTTTGTCTGCCTGTTCAAATAAATTCATACAGTTAGATATAATAATGCCATCATCTTTTAAAGCTCTATAAGCATTTTTATAAAAGCTTTTAGTTCCAAGGGAGGAGCTTACAGCCGTTCCCGAATCATCCACTATGATAATGTCAAAAGCAGAGTTATATTGAGCAATAAATTCCTTCCCATCGGCGATATGAAGATCCAGTTTGGGATTATCAAAAGCCATGGAGGAAAATTTTAAATGCTCTTTTGCCGCCTCCACAACCATTTCATCAATCTCAGCCATTATGCATTGATTAAGATTCTCATGTTTTAAGACTTCACGGGCTGTGGCCCCATTGCCTCCGCCAATGATGAGCACGGATTTTGGATGGGGATGGCTAAATAAAGGGGTATGAGCTATCAATTCACTGTAAATAAACTCGTCTTTTTCACAAGACATTAAATAATTATCAATAATGAGTGCCTTTCCAGCAAATTTTGTTTCCAAGATTTGTATATGTTGATAGGGGCTGATTTTATCAAAAAGACTTCTTGTAAATGGGATGCTTATAGAGGGCTGATTAGGCTGAATATAACAGAATTTAGCTTGGTCTTCTAAGAGATCCATTTTTAAACCTTTGTTTAAATTGACCAGAAAGTGGCTTTGCCAAAATAAAACTGTTTTTTAAGGGAGTGGGCCACTCCTCATCCTTTTTAATCCCAATGGGCTTTATTTAGAAGATTCAACAGATCCGTTTTTTCCTCTTCTAAAAAATCCAATAGATGGATAAGGTCTTCCCGATCTTCTTTTAGTTTTTTTAGTTCTTTATCTTTTTGACATAAAAGCTTTTGATAATAAGCCTTAAGCTCATTTTTAGGGAGGGAATCCTCTAATGGGTAGGGGACTTTTAGGAGATAGCGACCGTTTTGAATGCGGGATTTTATCTCCCCCCCTTTGATTTTCCGGCGAAGGGTGGAGATGCTCACCCCTTGTTGGTTAGAATATTCCTGAAGTGTTAGCCAATCAGCCATAAAAAACCTTATTTTCTTGCCAGTTTATTTTTCTCTTTAAATGTTTCAAGTCAAGACAAGGCTTGTCAAAAACGGGCTTTTTTAGGAATAATTGCTTACAAAGCTTATAGGTTGTTTGATCAGCTGAGCGGGGCCGACTACTCAGAAATTGAGCCAAAAGGCTTATTTTAAAGGCTTTAAGCTTAAAAATTTAAATTTGGATATTTAAAGAAAATTAAGAAAGAACAGCCCTCAAAGGGCGAATAGTCAGAGCTGAATATCCATCATGAGTAGCCAATGAAGAGGATATTGTCACACGCTATTATTTATACTTACCATAATTATTTTTTATGATAGAACAAAATGGACTTTTGAAAGCTTGACCAACAAATTTAACCTGTTGAAAGGGGAAGGATAGACAAGCTTGACATAGCCTAAAATCCAATTTTAAGCTGTCTAAACTTTCATTATTCTAAGGAAAATTTTATGGCTAAAACAATAAAATATCTTTTCATCTTAATATTGCTCCTTATAGGGTTGAGTTATGCGGGCTATTACCTATATATGTTTGACAAAAAGAATGTGAGGGAGATAGATCCTGCTCTCTCTCAAAATATCGCTTTGCCAGTGGAGCCTTCCTCAGATACCCCAGCAAGCTCACCGGCCTTAACGGAGGTAAAAGGGGTAAAAGAAGTAGCTCCCCCCACCTCACCCGCTGTAAAAGAGGTTGTGCCAGCCTCAACTCAAAAACCAGAACCTAAAGCTATTCCAGAATATCTCACCACAGAATTTCATAATAAAGTGACACCGGAACAATTAAAGGAGCAACTAAAAAGCATTGCGAATATCAATTCCGCCCGCTCAGATACCAGTGAGACCATGCTGGTAATGGCTGTTCGGGACGGGCAATATCCTGAAATAATAGATATTCTTATGCAGGCAGGAGCAGATCCTACTTTAAAAACAGGAAGAGGCTCTGAGTCTAAAGCCACAATTCTGCATTGGGCTATAATTAGGACGGATAAAGCTTATGAGTTTGTTCAAACTGTTTTAAAATACATTCAAAATATTGATGAGCCGGACAGCACTTTTTCAGCCAGTGCTTTGCATTGGGCTCTTTACAACCGTAGAGATGTTAAAATTATTAAACTATTGCTAACTAAAGGTGCTGATATTGAATTTAAAAGCAAATCTCAGTCTAACCCTATCTTTTCTGCCACTGTCCCTAATGAGTTTACAGGGGTCAAGTTTATTGATCCCGTAGTCATTCAACTCCTTTTAGATCATGGGGCCAGTGTCATGGTTAAAAATAATGAAGGAGGAACAGCTTATGATTATATGAAAAACAATAAGGAGTTTTCAAAAACAAATTTATTTAAAACGATTTCTAAGTCAATAAATCTTAAATCTTCTCCTTCCGCAAATCCTCCTGCAAATCCTCCGATGGCTCCAACTGCTCCTGATCGTCCTTAAAACTTATCAAGCAAAATTATACGGATTTTATTTGAAGATTCCCGTTTTCTTTGTTTTGCCCGGAAATTTCAACTGTGATCAGTATATTAAGATCTCTGCCTCAGCAAAAGCTTTCTCTCTTCTTTCTTTAAGGTTTCAGCAACAATAAGAAAAAATAAAATAGAGGGGATGGAAAAAAGCCAATACACTCCCACAGTAATTCCCGTTGCTAAGTGAAATCCAATAAGCAAAGCTCCGTATAAAACAAATAACCGGCGGGAATTTAAAAAAGCAGGAATCAGGCAAGATAGCTGAAACATCGTCACACATACAAAACTAAAGGCCAAAAAATAAGGCTTATCCAACAAAATTTGCAATAGAAATGAAGGCTCAGCCCTGGCACCAGCCAAACCATACCCGATATAATCCATCACTATATCTAAAAAAGAAGATTCCGAATGAGTATAAGAGCGAATCCTCCATAAACTGGAGATGAAATAATTTATTAACAAAATAGATTGATTCAAATTTAAAGCCAATAAATTGGCTTTTGAATTTAAAGTTTTATTAGAGCAGTGAAAGCACATAATACAGCAGGAGAGCATCCAACAGTGATGATGTATAATAATATGTTCATAATAAGAAAAAAGGATGGAAATATTAAGACAATAAAGCATCGCAGTTAAAATCTTAAAATAAGGTTCAAATCGTTTAAAAGCTTTTACAGCAGGGGATAAAACACATAACAAACAAAAGACAAAAAATAGCAAGCCCAACAAAGGGAACAGGTAGGCCGGGACGGGAACATAGTTTAAAAAACCAGCAAATAAGAGATATTTTTTTATGCCTTCTGTGGAAAGCTCATTTAACCAAACATAGGCCCAATAATAGCCAGAACAAAAAAGCAGAAGATAGTAAATTTGAGAGAAAATCCGGCTCACAGTGCTTTTTTCCAGTATATTTCAAGCTGTTTTTTATAAATGATATGATCGGCTATACTGCCCTTCAATTTAAAAAATTGTAGGTTTTCACACTGGCATTTTGTTTTAATATCTAAAACAAACTTTTCTTTGAGAGTTTTATAATCATTAAACAATACAGAGTTAATGAACTTATTTCCTTTAAAAGAATCTTGATTTTGAAATGAAAACGGGATTTTTTGCCTATGATCTCTTAAAAGAAAGCTTTTGCCTCCATCCCAAGAAATGTCATAAACGGACTCTAAAGGTGTAAACGAAAACAAAACCCAATCTGAAAAAAACAAAAAATGGCTCTTGTTAAAAGCCGGTAAAATAATATGAGAGATAGAAATATAAACCATCAGAATAACAGAAATCAAAATTTGACGAAGAGGGATTTTTTTAAAAACTAAGCCTCTCAATTTATTTAAAAATGAGCTTACAATTTTGATCAAAGTTAGCATATAACTCCTTTATCCATGGAATTTGTTTTTCTATCCAAGTTATATCTTTTTCCGGTTCCATTTCCTCTCCCTTGAGGATGCCTTTGTCCTCAGCAATATGAAAATTTAAGGCAATAGACTTGCTTGAAGTAGGATTTACTGCAAAATGAGGCAGTGTCACATTTAAAAAATAAGGGATCCCCTTTAACAGTTTATATATCTGTATTTTTTTGTGCTTACAAATCCAACCGATATAGCGGTCTTCATTGATAGGTAGGAAAACTTTAAAACCAAACTTGCTCATATCTTTATGGTCAATATGAGGTTTTAAAGACCAATCCGGTTTTGCCGTCACATACAATTGCCAAAAATTCCTGCCTATTTTATTGAGAGTGTCGCGAGTGTAATCCCCAACTATGGGTAAAAGTTCAGACTGGCCACTCAAGCTCAGTTGGTAAACTTCATAACGGTCTTTAGAAAAACCTAACTCTCCCAACATTTTTAAAACTTCTGAATATTGAGTTTGGATAAAGTAGGAACTGTAGCCTCCAAAAGCAGGTTCTCCATATTTTTTTAATAGAGACTTAGTGGTATTGAAATCTTCCAAAAGCTTGTTATGAGAAAAAGCATGTTGAAACTTGATGATTTTAGGATAATCAACATCTTTTTTGCTTTTATGAATAGGGAGAGTTCCTGTTTCCCCAATAGGTAGAAGGTTGTTTTTTTGAATCTCATTGAAGAGTTTTTCATAAGTTTCTGAAAAAAGTAAAGAGTTTTTCATTTAGTCTCTCCCACAACTATATCATGTATTTTGATTTTTTTCCAACAGGTCACAATCATATTAACTACTTCAACTACATCTTTTATTTTCATCTTTTTTTCTGAAACCAATTTATTGTCTTTATTTAGGGCAGATTTAAGTATAAAAAATGAAGTATCCACCACACCCAAGGTGATTTGGCTGACTTGACATTTTGAAGGGCTTTGTTGTAGCTCTTGCACAGCTTGATATAGGGCCAATTTATGAATTTTGTATTTAGAAAAAGGCGGGGTTTTTATATAGGGGAAAGACAAATCGCGGATCATACTATTGACATTGATTATTAGCTTTTCCTTATTTCGCCAAAAATCCCATAATTTAAAAAGCAAGTCAGTTTGAGCAAAGCCACTGTAAGCATTGTTGATAAAAATATCGCAGTTTTTTGATTTTTCCAAGATCTTATCTTGTTTTGTTTCAATATCAAAACCATTAGATCGGGAAAAACCCATCACTTGATGATCCTTTATATAAAAGTTATATAGCCCTTTCCCTATGCCGGAAGTGTGGCCTGTAATTGCAATTTTCAGGCCAGCTGATTGTTTTTGTAAAGAGAGCTTTTTCATATAAAATTAAGCAGTGTAGGCCAGTTTTTTTTGGAAAAACCAAGAGATCAAAACAGCACTCAGATCCAGCTCCCACCATTTTAAACCATGTTTGTAGCGATCAGGATATTTATGATGGTTATTATGCCAACCATCGCCAAGTGTGTAAAGGCTGACAAGCCAAGAGTTGACAGATCGATCAATTGTCTCAAAATTCCTATAGCCTTGAGTGTGAACCAAAATAAGCCCTATAGCAGTGGCCCAGTAAATAAAAACAATGGGAATACAAAAAATAAAAATAAGAGCTTTGGAACCACCAATCAAAAAAAGGCAAAATGCCCAAACAGCTAAAATTTTAAAATAATGTTTATGCACAAAAAGCAATGCGGGGGATTTTAAAAGATCTTTTATAAGTGAAGGAGGGATTTTAATATTTTTATTGTATAAACCCAACAAAATATGCCAAAGGCTTTTTTTGTGTGGAGAATGAGGGTCTTTATCTGTATCGGAATGTAAATGGTGAAAACGATGCACGCCGGCCCAACTTATGGGGCTACCCATTGCTGTAATTGTAGCAAATAATAATAAAAATAACTCCCGGTATTTTCCTGTGTTGAAGGATTTATGAGCAAAATACCGATGCAAGCCAACACTTAAGCCTAAAATTTGCAAAACAAAGTAAGTCGCGATAGAGCACAAGCACCAAGAGAAACTTCCTAAAAGAATGGCAGGGATAATAGCGATATGACATATCAAATAAAGCCCTCGCAAAGTGTTTATATTTTTCATACTATTTAACTTTTCCTAAGTTAATCACAGACTTTTCATCTCCCTCTGACAAGGGGGAGTCTGCTAAAAAGCCTTTCTCCTTTTTAAGAAAAAGCCATCGGATAAGTAAAGCCGGCAAATCCCATTCATGGGCCAATTCCCCTGACTGGTAATTGTCTGGCTGGGCATGGTGATTGTTGTGCCAACCTTCGCCCAAAGTGTAAATGTTGGCTATCCAGCTGTTCCGGCTTTCATCCCCTGTGGGATAAGTTTGGTAGCCGTGGCTATGTGTGATAACTACCAAAACATAGCCACTCAAAAGGCAGAGAAGATTAGGCAAAGCATAAAGAGAGTAAAAAAAGTGACTTTTAAAAATAAAATCAATAGAGATAAAAAGCCCTATAATAAAAATATGAAATTTAAAATAGTGACGATGCCATTTGAGTAATTTTTTGTCTTGAAGAATGTCTCTAATCATTTTTCTTTCTATATTCAAATTCCAAAGCCCAAATATAATTTTAAAAATGCCTTGATGGTGAGGGCTATGTGCGTCTTTTACCGTGTCACTGTGTTTATGGTGGTATCTGTGTGTCGCTACCCAGCTCACAACAGATCCCAAACCAATATAATGAGAAAGGAATCTAAAAATAGGCTCAATAAAAGTATAGGTTTCAAAACTTTTATGGGCAAAATAACGATGTAAAGCTATATTGCCCGCCACAGTTTCCAAAAAAACATAACTGAAAAGACCCAACAAAGTCCATTGGAAAGAGAGAGTTAAAATTCCCATTATAGAGACAACAAAAAAAACCAACTGTAAAATTCGGATTTTAACCGCTTTAGTCCATCGGAATGGGAACCCTGTTTTTTTGAAAAAGAACCACATGACTTTTTAACACCTCATCTCCAAAGATTTTGATAAGTATTCTGGAGAAATAAATTTTTGGCTATCCACACTCAGTATTAAGTGGATGCGATCGGTTTCGCCATTGTTAAGGGCGTAGTGTTTTAGGCCCTGATTGACAAACCAAACGCCCCCATCAGCAGGGAGGTTGAGGGCAATGTTTTCTCCTTTTACAAAACAGCCATTAAAACATTTAGAATTGCTTTCAATAGGGATGTGTAAACGGATGCTGTAAGTGGTGTCGTAATCAATATGGGGTTTAACTTCTCCCCCTGGTTTTAAACGAGCCAACCGGGACCGATGCAAAAAAGGACGGAATTGATCCAATACATAAGAGAAATATTTTGGTAGCCCTGGAACAGGCTTGCGGTAAAACCTTTCATCCGCCAATTTATTTTTTTTAGCTATTCGCCGGGCCCAAGGGGATTCCTCTTCATTGTTGGGCGAAATACAAAAGCTCTCGTCTAACTCACTTACAGCTAATTGAGAGTAGCCGGCTTTTTCATCAGGCTTTTCCTCTTCTTTTAGGAAATATTGAGGGAGTTTTTTATGAGTTTCGCAAAGAGCATTATATTCTTTACTTAAACCATCCCAAGTTTTTGTCTTATTTAAAAACTTAAGATCTTCTCTTAATTTTCCAATATCAAATTGAAGTTTAAGCTTGGCAAAAATAGGGCACTGATGACGATTTTTCCTCTTGATTTTTAATGTTGGACTCATTTTTTAAACTCCAATTTATGATCATTTCCTTTTTAAAAACCACTCTCTTAAAGTGGATAAGGATCCTTATGCCTTTTTTAAGCGAGACAGAAAGCCAGCACAAAAAAGCAAGGGTTAGCTCGCTTTTTTAAGCCTTGGCTTTATCCCTCCAATAAACTCGACCAAAAGGATTATATAATATCCGAGGTCAAATTGCCACCAATATTTTCCAAAACTTGGGCTTTCTGGCTTTAAATGGTGATTTTTATGCCAACCCTCCCCCCAAACCAAGAGAGCTAAAAGAGGACTGTTTTTAGATAAACCACTTTTTGTTTCAAGAGATTTTTCTCCAAGGTGAGCCAATGTGACGATAAAGGAACCAGCATTCCAAAGGATGGTCGCCGGAGCCAGCCAAGCCGACACAATCAAAAAAGGATCAATAGAAAAAAGAACCCCGGCATAAACAAAGCTAATTAAAAAGTAAAACTTATGTTGAAATTTATAAAAAGGTCTCCTTAAAAGATCAGGGACATATTTCACCTCTACAGGGATAAACATAGAAAGCCATTGGCAAAAGAAAAAACCTTTATGAGAAGGGGAATGAGGGTCTTTAATTGTATCTGTAAAGGCATGGTGTTTTCGATGGATGGCCACCCAAGATATAGCACTTCCAGTAAGGCCAATGCTGGCACAAACTGTGCCCACATATTCAAACAATTTTGGCATAGCCCAAGCTTTATGAGAAAGCCCTCTGTGATAAGTCACAGTCATGCCCAAACAGCCTGTAAAAAAATAAACCAGCAGGCAAATACTCCAGTCCTGCCAGTTCCCGACAAAAATCAAATAGACTAAGCCGGCATGGCTAAAAACTTGAGCAAAAAAAAGTGTCCACTTGTTTAGCATGTGATAGTTCGGTTTTTAGAGCCTTGTTTATACAGCACATTCAGCAAAAAGGCTACCCTCAGCCCATAATTCCAGCACTATTTTATCATGAAAAACAGCCCTTGAAGTGGAAAAAATCTCTTCAAGAAAAGGATTTTAAGGGCTTTTTTAAAAAATTCCTGTTGAATCTAAACACTTCTAAAATAGAATGGGTGCAAGTATGCCAAAATATAGAGCAGAAGATCAGTTAAGCCAAGCCAACTTAAGTTATTCTGAAGAGCTTTATAAAGCCTATCTGCAAGATCCGGCAAAGGTAGAGGATTCTTGGCGATGGTTTTTCCAAGGCTTGCATTCCGGTATGGATAGCCAACAAAGCTTTTCCTCCTTAGAAAAAGAGTTAAAGGTTTTTCAGTTGTTTCAACATTATAGAGATCATGGCTATCTTAAAGCCCAGCTCGATCCTCTTGGAGATAACCCTAACAAAGGCTTTCCCACTTTGGAGAATTTTCAAATCACAGACAAAGATTTATCCCAAAGTTTTGCCATTACAGAAAGCCTTTTAGGCATAAAAAAACCTCTAAAAGATGTTCTCTTTTTTTTAGAGGAAAAATACTGCGGGACATTAGCTCTTCAAGTAGGAGCTTGCCCTCCACAAGTCAGAAACTGGTTTTTTAATGAGTTTGAGCAAAAGGATTTTTCTCTCTCTAAGGAGGAAAAGATCCAAGCTTTTAAAAGCTTGAGCCAAGCTGTCACTTGGGAACAATTTGTTCATTTTTATTTTCTTGGGAAAAAGCGATTCTCTTTAGAAGGTTTAGACGCCCTAATCCCTATGTTGGATTATCTTTTAGAAAAAGGGACCAGTATGGGGATGAAAAATCTAACAATAGGCATGCCTCACAGAGGGCGAATTAATGTTCTTGTCAATATTTTGGGGCAAAATCCTCAAGCTATTTTTTCAGAATTTGATGGAGGAAAACAGTCATTAACCTTTAAAGAGGGCGATTGGACTGGTGATGTAAAACACCATGTGGGATTTTCCTCTCAAAGGCAGACTAAAAGTGGCCCTTGCTCTTTGTATTTGGCTTATAACCCCAGTCATTTAGAGGCTATTGGCCCAGTGGTTTGTGGGGTGAGCCGTGCCCTTCAGCGGAAAAATAAAGACACGCAACAAAGAAAATCTGTTCTGCCTGTTCTCATTCATGGCGATGCCGCTTTTTGCGGGCAAGGTTCTGTAAGTGAGACTCTGCAACTATCTCAACTCAAGGGCTATACTGTGGGTGGGGCTATTCATATTATTTTAAATAACCAAGTGGGTTTTACAACCGATCCCATTGAGGGGCGATCCAGCCTATTTGCCTCAGATATGGCTAAAGCTATTGGAGCACCGGTGCTTTTAGTGAATGCAGATGATTTGCCCTCATGTCTTAAAGCTATGGACATGGCCTGTCGCTTTCGTCAAGAGTTGGGTTCAGATGTTTTTATCGATCTGATTGGTTATAGGAAGTATGGGCACAATGAGGGGGATGAGCCTTCTTTTACTCAACCGGAAATGTCAAAAAAAATCAAAAAATGCCAGAGCCTTTTAATCCATTATAAAGAAGATCTCATTAAAGGGAATGTTTTAAACAGTGAAAAGGCAGAGAGCTTGATCCAGCAAGCAGAAAGCCATTGGGAGAATGCACTTAAGCAATTCAGAAAATCTAAAAGATCTTTTTCAAAAAAAGATTATGTGGGGGATGAGGACAAAATTACAAAAAAAGCTCTTAAAAGCACATCTCTTGAAAAACAAAAACTGGAAGAAGTTTTAAAAATTATCTCTATGGAACCGGAAGGAATAAATCTCAATCCTAAGTTTAAAAAAATCCTTCAAAAAAGAAGGCAAGCTTTGTCGGAAAACAAATTAGATTGGGCAACATGTGAGCTGGTGGCTTATGGTTCTTTGTTAAAAGAGGGCTTTTCCGTCCGCTTGACAGGGCAAGATTCCAAGAGAGGGACATTTTCCCACCGCCATGCAGTGTATTACGATTATGAAACGGGCAAAACCCTTTCGCCCTTAAAACAGTTAGCTAAAAACAACAATCAGGAATTTTGCCTTTATAACTCTCCATTATCTGAAATGGCGGTTTTGGCTTTTGAGTATGGCAACTCTTGTTTAGCCCCTGATTTTTTAACTCTTTGGGAAGCTCAGTTTGGGGATTTTGCCAATGGTGCTCAAATTATAATCGATCAATTTATTTCTTCTGGGGAAATGAAGTGGTTGAAAAAAACAGATATTGTCTTGCTATTGCCCCATGGTTATGAGGGGCAGGGGCCGGAACATTCCAGTGCTTATATGGAGCGATTTTTACAGCTTTGTGCTCAAAACAACATGAGGCTTTGCAATTTCACAAAAGGGAGCAATTTATTTCATGCCTTAAGAAGGCAAAAAGTCCTTCTTGAAGAGAGAAAGCCTTTAATTATTATGACTCCAAAATCTCTTTTAAGAAGGGAAGAACTGATGGCCAGCCGAGAGGATCTGATTTATGGAAAATTTGAAGAATTGATTTGGGATCAAGAAGGGCAAGACCCAAGAGATATTGAGACTTTAGTCCTCTGTAGTGGCAAGGTGTATTATGATTTTTATTCGGAACTTTCTAAAAGAGAAAATTCCTCTAAGAAAAAGAGAGCAGTAGTTTTTCGTTTAGAGCAACTTTATCCTTTTCCCGATACTGCTTTAAATCCGGCTTTAAACGGATTCCCTTGTCTTTCAAAAATTATTTGGCTTCAAGAAGAACCTCAAAATCGAGGAGCATGGTTTTTTATAAAAGATCGTTTAGAGAGTTTGCTAAAAAACTTAGGCCAAAATTTGGAAATTCATTATGAGGGAAGGCCAGAGCTGGCCGCCAGTGCTGAAGGTTCGGAAAAAGCTCATAAAATCACTCAAGAGAAAATCATCAAAAACTGTATATCCCGCTTATAACCTTGGTTCATGGGTATTTAAGGGAGATGGAGGAGTTGCCGGACAAGCTCTTTATCCGACCAATCTCTTGCCCCCACCTCTTTAGCTTTTAAAAAGCCCTGTTTGTCAAAAATATAAGTGACAGGAAGTTGGTCGTCCGGAAATCGCTCTAATTGAATTTCTTTACTGACTTGAGCAATTTTAAGATGAGGGCTGAGGGCAGGAAAAGACTGTTTTAAAAAATGAATAATGTTTTGTTGAGGCTCTGCACTAATGGCTGAAACAAAAATTTGATCAGAATGTCTGTTTGCCAATTCAGAAAGAGAGGGCAACTCCTCCACACAGGGAGGGCACCATGTAGCCCAAAAGTTTATTACAAGAGGCTTTTTCCCCCTGAAACAGTAGAGGTCAACTATCTGTTCATGAATATCTTTAAAAACCCATTCTATAGGGCTATCCATAAGCTTTGTGAGCTTGTCTATTTGTGAAGAGCTTGCAGTTTTAGAGGGAAAGCCTAAAAAAACTTCCTCCCGACAAAGGCTTTTAATTGAAGAGGTTTTAATAAGGGTGCTGGAGTTGAGCTTTGCCGATGGCCATTTTAAAAAAGGTTTTATTTTAAAGATCAAGGCGAAACATAAAATCAAGAAAAGGATTACTAATAAAAAAAGCCAAGATTTTTTAGAAGGTTTTCTTTTAAATAAAAACATAAGAAAAATATAGGTTGAATTTTTAATCCAGTCAATTCAATATAAAGTAGGGGGTCATTCCTGTATGTGTTCGCTATTTCGCTGACAAAATTGAGTTGAGTTTCTTTGTCCAAAGACCCGCTCCATTTCGGGACGGAAATACCTTGGACCCTCATGGGGCGGGCTTTGGACAAAAACAGCTAAAAAGTCCTCCGGGAAATAACAATCTCAGAGGGAGCCTAAAAATCCGGAGGATTTTTAGGCAGGAGTTTTTCGCGAGCAACTATATAAAAAATATGAAACTGGAAATTGTTGGGGAAAATCCCCTGGTATCTAAAAGATTTTTGGAAGATTTTTTACTCTTTCTTGAATCTGCTTTAAAGAAGAAAAAGACCTGGCCTATTGAAAAAAAAACCAAGCTTGTAATTGCTTTTGTCTCCTCAAAAAAGATACAAGAACTCAACAAAACTTTTCTAAAAAAAGATTGTCCAACAGATATTTTGAGTTTTGCTCCTTTAGAAAAACAAAGTTTTGGCGAATTGGCCCTTTGTGGGGAAAAGATCCTTAACCAAGCCAAAGCCCATAAACTCACAGTGGAGGAGGAAACTTCCTACCTTGTCCTGCATGGTTTTTTGCATCTATTAGGCTATCAACACGAAAAAGGAGGGCCTTCTGCAAAAAAAATGTATCAAATTCAAGATGAGATTTTTAGCCAATGGCAGGAGAATAAAAGAGACTGGAAAAAATAGTGGTTTAGAATAAAAGCTCAATGTTAAGAGGTATGTATTTGATTGTAAATTCATTGGTTTCAATGGATTGACCCTTTTCATCAAGTATATAAGGCATAAAGTCAAAATCCGGAGCCAATTTAATAGATAAAGTTTCTGGAGAAAAACGCCAACCCGCTTTCGCAGATTTTGGGATTTTTTTATTGTTTAAAAAAACTTCCAATGTGTCCAACTTAGGGACCTCATCAAGATATAAATCTGAGGCATGAAAGACCTTACTTACACTATGAAAAACATCGGTCAGTTGGTTTCCCCATTTAGCATCACATAAGGAAATTCTAAAACCATTGGTTTTTTTTATAAAACGGTATAAGTGAAAAGGATAAGATGTGGGAAGCTTCCCTCCCCGTTCAGTTCCACATTGGTCTCTTCTTCTATCATCTAAAGCCACAGCATAAGAGCGAATATTTTGAGAACGACTCCCCATAACCGATTGAAGCAAATTCAGAATGTCATCGGAAATTATCTTATCCGGTGAGGGAACACCTGCTAATAGCTTTTTGTTGTAGTCAACACCTTGCCAAGCATCTGAAATAAAAAAGAGAACTAACAGTTTATCTTTCCCAAAAAAATGAGATTTAAAATCAAAATGAGATTTTTTAACGATGTAAGTAATGGACTGAAAAAACGACTCAGCACTACTGTCAAAACCCATAGCATGTTGGATATTATGTGACAAGATACAAACCAAGTTTTCAATAGAATAGGTTTGTAAATCATTAACAGAATAGCTAAAATAACGCCCCACATCGCTTGCTTGATGAATAAACAAAGAAGGATCAATATCGCCACAATCTCTTATATTGCTTTTTAAAAACAAAGGCCAGTTTGCCCCTTCAGGACCTGTAGAAAACCACTTAGACGGTGTCATTGTTGTAATAGCAAAATTGTAGTTATAATGAGGGTAATTAGTAAAAATAGGCTCTAAAAACAAATTAATGTTTTCAGCTAATTTATTGTTAAACGGAGCCATACTGCTTGAAGTATCTATAATAAATAAAAAACTGATCTCTTGTATAAAATGGCTGGATTGTTTTTTTAAAATGACTGTTTTTCTTGATTTAAAATGAGAAGTTAGCTTTTTATTACTATCGCAAGAAATCATAAAAAAGATCAAAAAAAGAGAAATAAAAAAAATTTTCATATTTATTAAACCTTACACATCCTTTTAAATTGCTTGTTCAAAAACAAGCGGAGCTTATTTACAAACTGTATTTTACTGAAGGACAACCTCCCCTTTGCCGGCTCTGATAATAAGATAGCTCATCTAACCAAATTTCATTAGGATTATAGGGGAAATATATCAAGTTTGCTGATGAGGAGTTAAAAGAGACTAACTTTTCCTGCCGAGTCTTAGCTTTAGCTAAAAGGGAATGAAAGCCATAAACCCTGTATAAGATCTCCGCCTCAACAATATGGAGCTTTTGTCCAACTGATTTTATTTTTTCCAACTCTTCTTTTAGTAAAACCTGCATTCTATTTTTAATCCGGCTTTCTATTTGAGCCATCATCTGATCTTCTTGATCTTGTAGGAGCTTAAAGCCTTTTTCCCTAAGCAAAGTTTTGTCTCTTATATAACGACTGAGTAAAATATGGTTTTTTAAAAATTTGTCTTTTCTCAACCGATAAAACAGGCCAGATGAGCTTATCTTGTAATAAGGAATTTTAGAATGATAAAAATCCAAAAGCTTTTTTGTTAAAGCTTCATAAGAGCTTTCTGATAGAATTTTATTTATTTCTGCCTTTCTTTTTGAAAATAAATTTTTAAAATCCGACAGGGAGCTAACAGCCCCTTTATAATCACAAGTTTTGAGTTGAGAGATAGTTAAGGCAAGAAACATATAAGGATCTGCCTCTTTTTTGAATGGGCCATATTCAAAAGCTAAAGCGGTTTGATGAGCTTTGTAATGATCTTTTTTGTTGATAAAAATCCAGGCTTTTTCCTCTTGAGCTAAAAGCCAAAAATAAGATGAGTTTTGAATTTTCGAGTAATAATTTAAACCCGCTGTAGTTTCGCCAATATGAGCTAAAAGCCGAGCTATGGTTAAATGAATCTTATCTCTTTTATATTGGTCTTTTGTTTTTTCAATTAAAAAAGCTAAAATCTTAGTTGCTGAATCCATATCTTTTTGATGAATGAGGCTTAAAACAAAAAACCACTCTAAAGGAAAAAGATCTATTTGTGAATCTAAAGGAAGAGCCAATAAAGATTTAACATAAGCCTGATCTTTGTTTAATTTTAAAGAAGATTTAGAACTAAATTTAAATATTACTTCTGCTGGAAAAAAGCCATGCCATTTTTGCGAAACAGGAAAAAAAAACCGATCCCAAAACAGTTTTTTTTTATCAATACCCCTTGCCCATAAGCCAACAACAATGGGATGAATTTTTTTTGGCTGATTTATTTCTAAAAGCTTTTTTAAAGATAAGAACTCAAACCCATTTTTAAAAAGTAAATAAGCATAAAGTGCTGTCTCTGTAGGGCTTGATGAATTGAGTTGCATCCACAGCTTGAGAGATTGTTTAAAATCTTTTGCTTCAAAAGCCTTTATAAAAGCCTCCGGCCTATTAGAGGGAGGAAACAAAGAGGCTATATCTGTTTTTAATTCCCTTCGTAAATTCAGAGAGTGATCTGAATCCTTTAAAATATCCAACACACTGAGGCTTTGGGCAGGAAAAGAAAGGCAAAATAAAAGCAAAACAAAATATTTCAAAACAAAACTCCTGTGGAAATATAAATTTTATAAAAATACTCATGAATATCGCTGGGGTTTCCACCCTTGTCGGAATGGCTGTAAGTATAATAAAACCCTTGGGTCTCTATCCGGGCATTAAAATTTTTATTTAACCAAAAAACAATTCCCATAGCTACAGAACCAGAAGGTGAGAACTTTTCCTGACGAATAAGCTCTATAACACCCATAGAAAGAGAAAAATACAAATCAAAATAAACTAAATGATTATAAAAAACCGATTTCCCGTATAAGGGATACCAGCTGATTCCTCCCATATAGGAATGTTTTTTAGGGTATCTCATCTCCAAAGGGATACGGTTCCAGCGGACTATTTCGTCTTCTCCCTGTGAAGTGATAGAATGAAAATACCAAGAATATTTTAGATCAAAACTCCAGTGATTATTTAAAAAAAACCGATAGCCAGCAGATATTGAACTGCTGTTAAGATGTTCAAACCCTTTAAGAATGTGGGAAAAAGCCAAACTCAATTCAGAAAGAAATCGCCGATCTAACCATCGTTTTTGAACAATTTGAAGAGAAGAGTTTGAAAAACGAAAACTGGACTCCAAAGCCTTTTCATCCTTAACCAATTCATCAATTGATTCTCCCTTCACAGGCTGGAAAAGCAAGAATATTAAAATAAACAATGCTCTCTTCATAACTGCTCCTAAGGCACTTTAAAGGTTTTTATTGGAGTGTGCTTGTGAGATTTATCAATATCACCATAGCTTAAAAATTCTTGAACTTGCCCCTCCCCCTTTTTTTGTTGTGCCAACCGGCGGCAATCGCCAGGGTGAGGGAAGGAGGAATTTAAACAAGATTGATAGGCAGATTCATTATGTTTTTTATCTATATTTATAAAATAAATATAAGGGTTATCTGTCTCTAAATGGATGGAGAGGGAACCTGTTTGATTTTTCTTAAACACACACTGCATTTGTAGCCCGGTTTTATTAAAAATTAGAGAGGAAGAACAGGGGCAATTATTACCTGCCTTTGAGCCAGATCCCACAGCTAAACCTTCATCACAAAACAAAACAGCCCGCACCCCTTCTTCTGAAAAAAGCGACTGCTCTTTGTTCAGTTGATTGATTGTGCTTTGCTGGGGCCGTTGATCTAAAAGATAATTTATTTCACAAACACGATCTGAAGAGTTGGCCAAAGAACTACATTTTAAAGTGGGCTGTAAATTAAAAAATATATGAAACCTATTTTGAGCTATGGATGAAAAATCTAATTTTGATGGAGGATTGTATTTTGGAACAAAAGGTTCCTTATACAAACTTATGGGAATATCGCTTTGATTAGTATTTTTATAAAAATTATTATTTAAAAATACATTTTTATTGCCCTCAAGAAAGTAATCATAAGACAAGTAAAAAGAGATGGTAGAGTCATTAGATCTTTTTAAAATAGTAGAGTCTGAATCCAATTGCAGATTCACTTCGCAAAAGCATGTTCCCTCTATATAAATTTGATTATCTTTTTTAAATTCTTCCCAATCGGAACAATCACAATGTCTTTTTTTATAAACTCCTCTTTGAACTGTGATTAGTGGAGAGAGTGTGTTTGTGTTATTTGAATGGGGTTCACTGGAGAATTGACCATAATGTATTGTTTCATTTATTGTTGTGTTATTTGAGGGGGATTCGCTGGAGGAGGGATGTAGTGTTTCATTTTCTATCGTGTCATGAACTAAATAGATATTACTTTTAAATCGAAGAGTCAGTGGTTGAAGGTAAAGGTGATCCAATAAGCTTTTCTTATTATCAATTTTAAAAAAGGGAATACTGTCAAACAAAATGGATTGGCGAATATTAGATAAAAAATCCTCTGGAAAGATATACTGTGTTTTTATCCGGCTAATAGCAGAAAAAGAGCTATTTAACCAATTATTTCCATCATAAGTTGAAGAAAATTGAATATCCTTTTCCGGATCAAACAGCTCGCTATATCGTGCTATGGCTTTTTGGAGAATATTAAACCGTAAAGAAATAGGAGAACCGTGTATCGTTTGCGAAACCGGTTGAAAACTAATCGGGAACTGATGAAAATGATTTTTGCTTTCCTCTGTCTCATCTAATCTAATACTATAGTTTAACTTCCAAGCATTTCCTTCTAAAGACTCAAATATGCCTGCATTCCACTTGATATCCATGTCTATAGGAGTTGTCCAAAAAAGAAAATGCCCGGGCCTTTGATGAGGGATTAAAAACGGTGCTTTCCCAAACTGGTTGTGATCTCGGACATAAATTTGAACAAGATTTTTGGCGGAATAGCCACTTTCTTCATTTCTAATTAAAGGAATATGGATAGAATTATCGTTAAGGGGTTTTAGCCCAGCCAATTGCCATTTTATAGATTCTGGAATTTTAAAAAAATCTGCTTGCCATTGAGATGTGTCTACAAGATCGCAAGTGTTGGAGCTTTTACAGAGGTAAACAATCTCTTTTTCATTGAGAAAGTTTTTGATTTTTTTAACTTCATCTAATGAAAGATAACACATATCTCGCTTCTTCCAAGAGGCTGAATTGAGAATATAGGCTGAGCTGATAATATGATACACTTCACATAAGTAAACAGATTGCATTTTATAAAATAAATTCTTAAATGAGATAGATTGAGGAATTTGATAATGTTTTACATAAAGATCTTTGTCAAAATCTAATTTCTCTCCCTCTTTCAATTCAGCAAGACACCAATGTTCTGTTTGATTTTTAGGAACAGTTTGTGAGCGATCACAATCCTCATCGTTCTGCCTGATTTTATCTACTATATAAAAAGGCAGGTTTATAAACTTAATCAAATCATCAGGGACAGGTTTTTTAAATTTATCGTAAAGCTCAAACAAATCAAAAAGTTTTTCTTCTGCAGTTTCCCAGCTGGTAGGTTGCTTATGGGGGGTTGTAGATGAGTGAAAAAAATCATAAGTGCCCTCACTATAAAATCTTATGTTATCAAACAGCTCTTTTTTCTCCCTCCTGCCAACAAATATTTGATCATAGTAGCTTAAATCTAAGCTTTTAGCCCCATATCTTGTATAAAAATTCCCATCATCTAACTTTTCATAAATACCATAACTGGTTTCAATTTTATAAATCTCTGGAGGATCCAAACTTTTATAAACAATGACAGTGATCTTTCTTTTAACAACAAAATCAGGTTCTGATGATAAAGAGCGACGATCCCTAAACTCCAATGGTAAAGTCAAAGATATTTGCCGGTAAGCTTTTCGCCCTGTAAAAGTTTTACTTGGTTTCCATTTTAAAACCCCTCGCCCAGTTTTTGAATTAAAGTTGAAACTGGCCCCTTCCATTATGATAGGGATCTCTTCACTGTTGATTTCCATATCATATCTTGATTCCAGACCATGTAGGAGCCGGACATGAATGTTATAAGATTTTATTTTGTCCTCAGCCCATTCCATTATTAAAGTGCTTTGGCCATCAATATTCACTTTGACGATTTTTTCATATAGAGAGTTTTCAAAAAGAGGCATAAAATGGCGACCAATATGTAAAGATCCGTTTCTAATTTCAGGCAGAAAACTCTCTAATGGATCAGGATTACAAGCCAGAAGAGTTAAAATAAAAATTAAAAACAAATAACGGATCATTGCAAGCCTCCCATTTTTGCAGTTAAAGTGCTCAAATTAAAAGGGTAAACCACATTAACAGTTTGATTGAGTTTAACAGGGAACTGAATTTGATTAACAATTTTTAAAATGCATGAACTTATTTTTTTAGAACGAACAGGTGAAGAGGGATGAGTTTTAGAAAAAACCACCCGGCCTTTAGATCCTATAGCAAAATGGATTTTAAATAAACCCTTTAAGCCCGGTTCTGTTTTTAATGCTCTATCATAACAGTTTTTGATCTCTTTACTTTTTTTCACTATCTCCCGCTCTATAATAGAATAATCAAAGCCAGCTGGAGCTACGGCACCTAATACAGAAGATAACTCACTGGCTCCCCCTGAGCCTATAAAAGTGAGAGCACCGTATCCTGCTTGTCCTCCACCAGGGCGAGTTCCCTTTGTGCCATGGCCCCCTCCCCCGCGAATGTTCCCCCCAGAACCTAAAGCGTTAGCTAATAGCCCTTGATTGTAAAGGGAATCTTGAACCCCACCACTGCCGGCACCAGCCAAAGATCGAAGACCCGGCCCCGCAGACACTTTATTATTCGAGTTTAAGTTTAAACCTCCTTTTTGAGAGCTGTCTTTTTTAGACAAACTCCCTAAAGCAGAAAGAGCCCCCATTCTTTTTAAAGATTTTTGAACAGGTTTTTTTTGTTTTTGAACAGGATTTTTTTGAGACATAGAGGCTTTATCAATAAAAACCTTTTCCATTGGAGAGAATACAGCAGGAGCTTTAACAATTTGAACAGTTTGAGGAATGATTGGCTTTTTATCTGATTCCGAAGGAATAAGCCTGTTTAAGCTCAACAGAGTTCCAGCAAAAATGGCAAATCCAGCCGTCACAATTGCAAAAGAAGACCAAAGGCGATGATGAAGATCCGCCCTCTGGCAAGAGGGAGCTACTGGTTCAGCCAAAACATTTTCACAAAGCTCCACAAAACCATCTAAAAAAGGCAAGGGCTGTGCCCCTGACATTTTACTGAGATCCCACTTGTCAATAAGAATGACAGAATCCTCCTCAAAAAAATGAGGAGAGGAGCATATATCTAATCGGCCTTTATTTTTACGGTAAACTAAACAGGCCGTATCTGTTTCACAGAGGAAAGTCCGAATCAAACGGCCCATTTTATCTTTTAAAGCTAAATGTCTCATTCCTTAAACTCACTTTCAAAAATTCTTTTTTTAAAATCTATATCCACAAAAAATAGCTGACTTTCCACAATACTGCCTGATTCCACTTTCATATCTGTTTGTTGATTTACTTGCTTTTTCCCTTGTATGAGAAGGGGGCGAAAAGAATAGGAGTTGGTTTTTTTTAACAGGCGATCGGGCTTTTGAGCTTTTACAGTAGAAAGCCCCTCCCACAAAAAGAAAGTGAGAAAGCACACAAGCAAAAAACGAAACAGAACTATCCTCATAATTTAATCCACCGGTTTTGTTTTTTTAACTCTTTAATCCGATTGGCTAAGTAATAGGATAAAACCTCATTATCTTTTTCCAGTTTAAGTAGCTCATTAAGAGAACTTCGATCAAAAGGGTTTTCCTTAAGAGCTTTGTAAAGATGTTGAGTGGAATGGGAAGAAGCTGTAGCTGTTTTTTGCTCTGGATCTGGAGTTTTAACATAATGAAGTAGGCTTTGTGCTTGCTTTGCCGGTTCTCCGTCAAGCACTGTCAAAACTTTCTCTATTTCCCATTTTAAAGGCCCATGAAAAACCTTATGTTGGAAAGCTTTTTTATAATCTTTAAGAAAATCCCTCGACCACAATCCCTCTAATTCCTCCTCTAATTGAACAATGTGCACTTTATAAATTTTCATTCTCTCACTGAGTAGCCCTTTATATTGGTTTTGTTCTTGTTCAGTTAAACCCGGAGGAAGAGATAAACTCATAACGGAGTTATAAAACCGGGATATTTCATTCCTCCATTTAGAGATTACAAAAACCCTAACTGTCCAATCTTTTGTTTTTAAAGCCGAGCTGGCATGACTTTTTAATAACTCAATTTGTTTTGTGTAATTTTTAAGTTTGCGGTTGAGTTTTCTTCCCTCAAGATGAGGTGGTAAGGATAACTGAGCCAGCTTTGCTAATTGACTTTCAAAAAGCTCTATAGTGTTCTTTCTCCTCAAAAACAAGTTTAAGGAAGAATTTTTCATAAAATTAAGAGAAGTAAAAGCTTTCATAAATTGATTATCTAATTGGCCCTCATCAATTTTTAAAACCAAGTGGGTTAAAGTCTCTGGCTGATTTTTAAAAAATTGTGCATGTTTTATTAAAACTTGTTTTCTGTTTTTGTGAAGGGATTTTTCCACAAGAGAGGTTAAAACAGCTAAAAGAGATGAGGAGTTAGGAAATTTTTTAATAAAAGCGGAATAGTAAGGGACCGGAGATTCTCCGGAAAGCTCTGCCAGACGAGACAACCGTAAAATTTGCTCTTCGGAGGGTTTAGTCGTTTCTATTTCCTGAACAATTTTTAAAGCCTCTTTAAAGTCAAGCCTTAACTCTGCAAGCCAGAGCTTCCATTTCAAAACTGTTTTTCGATCTTCTTTAGATAAAGCTTTATTGGATAAAAGAAATTGAATACTTTTATCCATTGGTTTAAATTTTAAAAGCTCTTTAGCCAAAATCAGCCGATTAAAATAATAAGACAATGCCTCTTCCCCTTTAGCCTCTTTAATAGAAAAATCCTCTAAAACAGACCAAGCTTTTAAAATATTTTTATCCGAAGAGGCTTTATAAACGGGTTGAGAAAAATCTTTTTTAGAAACCAACTTTTTAACAGTATTTAACAAAGCGGAGTGATAAATTCGCACAAACTCTGGACGATTTTTAGGAAATTCCTTCATAAAAATACCAGATAGGCGAGCCAACTCCTCTTCCTCTCCCCCCCTATGATCTAAAGCAGAAAGGGCTAAGTGAGCTGATTTTAAACGCAATTTTTTTATATCTTTACCAGCCAGCCCAGTTTTAGAAGATAAAACCAAATCCATAAAAGAGTAGGCTGATTTTTTGTATTCTTTTCTCTCATAATTGATATAAGCTTTTTGATACATAGCTTTCCAGATTCGCCCTCGGCGGGAACCGTTCTGGATATAAAAATCATAAGCATTTATTCTTTTTTTAAGGTTTTGAGTTTGTTCTGCCATTTCCATTTGTAAAAGGCTTAAGCTTTCTTTAAGCTCTTTTTTAGAAATGTCTTTAGCCTCATACGAATCGGCATTTAAAACCACGGCTTGAAAAAGACTTTGAGCTAAAGCATATTTTTTTAAATCTTTTGCTAAATGAGCTGAGAGGAATAACATGTCCGCAGAATTAGGGTAAACGGAGTTGTATTTTTGAAATAAAGAGAGAAGATAAGATTTTTCAGAATCAGAAAAGCCCAATAAATAGCGGTTAAAACTCTGCAAAGTTTTTTGGACTCTATTTTTTAGTTGAAGGTCAAACTTTTTTGAGATTTTAATCTGTTGTCGCAAAACGAAAAGCTTTTCCACTTTCCGGCCAACGGTTTTTAAATAATTATCTTTTTGCCCACGATAATCATTATCTAACATGGCAAGATAAGCTTGCATTTGATCTTTTAAACTTAAAGATTTTGACAAATAAACTTGATAAACAATATTGGATTCAGCCCTCCGGCCCATTTGGCTTAAACTGTTAGCCAGTTGGAACAGGCGAAGATTTTTTTCAGTCAAACTGTTGCTTTCTTTTGAGTGTTTTGAAAAATTATAAAGAAAACTTAACCTTGGCCCCCTCACTTCCGCATAGCTATAAAGGGCGACAAGCTCACTTTCTAATTTTTGTTTTAAATTTTTATCCGCTTTAGTTAAACGAGGCTGGGAGTAGAGTTTAGATTTTAAAAACAATTCTAATTCATTAACAGCTAACTCATACAAAGACAGGTTAAACAGGGACCAAATTTTTTGATAAGTAGCTTTAAAGCTCCAAGGCGATTCCCCTTGTTTTAAAACTTTATCAAAAGCTTGAAGACTGGCTTTATAATTATCCATTTCAAAATGAATTTCCCCCATGTTAAACCACACTCTGGCCTTTAAAAGCGGGCGAGAACCAGTAGAGATTTTTTTAAGAGCAGATAAAGAGCGAAGGGGCTCATTTAAAAAACTAAGTAAGTAAGCCTGTTTAAAAAGGGCTTCGGTATATAAAAGGGGATGGTGAGAGTGCAAAATAGGATCCAGTTTTTTATAAGCCAAGAGAGCCTTATTGGCCATATTCCGGGCGGACAGACTGCAAGAGGGGCAATCCCCCTTGTCGGCTTTTATGAATTTTTCTTCCGCCCTTAAAGATAAAACATGAGCCAACCTCAGTAAAAGAGGATTTCTGGAGGGATGGCTTTCTGGAAGAGATTGAACCAAAAAATCTAATTTTGCTGTGAGATAACTTTTAGCTGAAAGAGGCTTTTCTATAATTTTTGTAGACTTTTGCTCTAATGGCACTGCCCCTGCCTTTACAGAAAAAACAGAAAAAACGGAAAAAACTAAAAAAATTAAAAACACATTAACCCCTTTTACTCACTTAAAACTGCAAATTGAATATGGCTAAACCCGACGTGGCCTAAAGCTTGAACCACTTTGCTCAACTGCTTGTATCGGACCGATTTATCGGCTTGAACAGTGATGGCCTCCCCTTCATCACTTGAGGATCGGCTGAGCCTCTTTTTTAAACGGATAAGGTAAGGCACAAGCTCTTCGGCAGAAAGCTTACGATCTTCTACAAAATAGCCATCTTTTTTTATTTGAACAATAGAACGGCGATCCAGCCTTTCAATAACATTGGCTTTGGGCAGATCTATATCTGAACTGAGATAGGCCATCTCCCCCGTGTCTGAAAAAAACATTAAAAGATAAACAACTAAAATGGAAAAGGCATCAATTAGAGAAGTCAGCATAAGTGTTGCTAAAACCTTTTTCTTTTTAGCTGGTTTCCCTTTTTGCGAAAGAGAACTTTGGAAAATCCGACTTTGAAAAACAGAATTTGATTGAAAAAACATTTCACCATCCTTTTGTGCCAGCCTTTTAAATGGGTGCAAGCCCTATGTTAAAAAGGCCCAGTTGCCGAGCACTGTCCATTACTTTTACAATATCCTCATATACCGCTTGTTCCTGTGGGAAAATAAAAACCTTGTTTAAGTTTGATTGTTGTTTTTTTAAGTTCAGAATGTTTTTTTTAAGAGAGTTGAAGTCAAAACCCTCTTCAGTGGCGGAAAGGGTGATATTTTTTGAAAGAGAGGCTTGGCCTTTTTTTAAACTCAGTTCCATTTTGTTAGTGCCTTGTATGCGGATCCATAAAGAGGCTTCTTCTTTTATATCCTCTCCGGCCACTCCACCCATGACTTGTTTGACAGGTAGAGAACCGATTTGAAACCAAGCCACAGTGAGCAGTAAAAAACATATACAGACAGATAAAAGAGAAATAAAAGGGGTGAGATCTAATTGATAGTCAAAATTTTTAAAGTTGCGGGGCATAATTGCTCCTTATTTAAATTTATTTTTTAAGATGACTTGGCCACCTTTAATTTTTTCTCCCACAGAGTTTGGTAGTTATAGCTCAATAAATTAAATAATTTTATAGCTCCTTCCGCCATGTCTTCTTGAATGGCATTGGCTCTGTTTTGTAAAACAGCAAACATAAACAGGGCAGGGATAGCCATAATCAGGCCATAAGCTGTGGTGTTCATGGCTTCTGAAACTCCGGAAGAAAGAAGGCTCGCCTTCTCCGCCGGGTTGGCATAAGTGACAGCTGAAAAGGCTTTGATCATTCCCATAATTGTTCCTAATAGCCCAGTTAAAGTGCCCACATTGCCTAACATGACGAGAAAATGAGTTCTCTGCTCTAAGGCACTGTGCTCCTCCATAAGGGCTTCTTCCATTTTTCCTTGGATTTCCTCCCGTCCGCCACAGTCTAAAGCCGTTTGAGTGGCCGATTGAATAGCTAAAGCTAATGGCTGTTTTTGAATATCCTCCTTAGCTTTTTGAATGACCGCAGGCAATTCCCCTCGAATAATTTGTTGGGAAAATGTATCAGAGTAAGCTTTATGCCCTAACTTTCTTTTTAAAAAGAGAAACCAAACTCGTTCCACTATAATGACTAAAGAAAGCACTTGAAAAAACAAGATAGCCCACATCCAAAGGCCACCTTTTTGAAAGGCCAAAATGATTTGTTCAGCCATGATGGATCCCCCTCTCAAGCATTCTTAAAACAAGCAAAGCCAGCATTTTAAACTTTTTAAAGCGGTTTCAGGTTTAAGCGGGAACTTTTAGCCCTGCCTTAACCCTGTCGCCTTTGACGCTTTGCAATATAGCTGAGACATTCCTCCTTTCCATTTAAGTTTAAAATAAATATTACTAAAAAATCAATCCACTATGCAAAAAATTCCCTCTCTTTTACTTTTAGCAGGGGAATTTGTCAAAACAAACTTTAATGATTTGTTAAATTAAATGAGTCATTTAGCTTATAATTTTTTGATTTAAATTCAACTTCTATTTGCTACTCATTCGCCACTAATGGGCCTATTAAGCTAAAAAAGACAAAGGGAAATGCTGTTTTCCTCCCCCATAATGAGTTGGATATGGAACTGAGATTTTTTAATTCGGCTTGAACAAACTGAAAAAACCTTACAAAATTCAGGTCATTTTTTAACAAAAAGTGAATTAAGTTTTTTTTATGAGTTATATAAGCTTTTTTGTGTATATGTTTGCTATTTCGTAAATGGGCTTGTTTTTTGCCCAAACCCCCGCACCCAGAAAGCCTCCTGGGCTTTCTTTAGATTTTTGCTCTATAGGGAGAAAAGAGGGGGTATAGAGGGGAGTAGAAAATGCAAAAAGAACCGCTTTTAGCGGTTCTTCATCATAGTTTTTTTGTGATTGAAATCTGTTTATGAAAACTACTAAAGCAATCCTCCACAAATTCCTTTATTTGCACCAACATCTGTCCAATCTTCCCCTAAGTCATCCACTTCATCAATCTGTCTATCTTTATTAGTATCACCCATGCAACTTTCATGTTGTTGTTCTTCGGTAAAAGACCCTCGGCACCATTTTTTAGAAGTGGCTACATCAGCACCATCGTTGGTATCTGTTGATATAACACCGCTTGTGACTTCGGCATTACTGTTGACTCCTTCACTTATCACATCTTCAATGTAATCTTCAAAATGCTCAAAATCGAGCCAGCCCTCTCGATATTCGTCATCTATGCCGGCACCAATTTTACAATAATTTGTTAAGCAAGCTTTTTTTTGAGATTCATTGCTATCACTTTCACAACCACTGTGTTCTTCATTGATAAAATCCATAAACCACTCCATAATATCTTCATTTCCGGTGTCAATGGCTAATTCCATAAGTTTATCACCGCCATCCACCTTAGCTGTGAAGCATTTATACATTTCAGCATCAGCATCGCAATCAGCAGAAGAGATTTCATCAAGAAGAGATTTAAGAGCACTATACTCATCATCTTCTTTTTCAAAAACTTGAGCCACATCCTCGTTTTCTATCAACCAAAACATAAAGGCTTTGGCTCTGGTTTTGCTGTATTTCCTGATCAGCTTATCTAAAGGTTGAATGGAGATATTGAGATAGACATCAAAGTCTTCAAAATCCACCTCCCCTAAGTCCCTTTCGCTTGGTCTTTTTAAAAGATCATGCAATTCTTCCAGGGCGGCCACTTGATCCACAGGCAACTCCTCACAATCTTTTTTATCAGCTCGCCTTGTGTAAATATCTTTGCATGAGTCTTTACAGTCGTGGTCCCGATCTTCATCCTCACAGGCTCGCCCTGTGTATCTTGTTTTAGAGCGGGTTAAAACCTCTTTCCGGTCGGTATCATTGCGTCTGATTCTGTCATAATCTGTATCGTCTCGAATAGGTTCTCCGGTATCTTGTTGTTTTGGTGCTTGATTGCCCCCAAAACAAGCCAATAAAAAGGTAAAAAGTAGGGCTAAGCCCATAAATTTAAAAAAGTTCATAAAACCTCCCAATGTTGAGCTAATTATCTTTTCGGCAGGTAGAACAGTTCACTTTAATTTTTTTTAAAAAACCTTCCGATTTCACAAAATAAGCTTAAGCCTATTTTCTCACTATAAAAAGCCATCCATGACTTTTGAACTGAAAAATAAACCATAGCCTTGAATTTACTTATATTCTCTTAAATACAGGAATGATTAAACAGGGGGGCAGAGGTCCGTATACCAGTCTGTCAAATCATCAGAGCTTTCAATCTCATCTGTATCCCACTCACTGGAGGAGGGGCGTCTTGCACCATTAGTCCCTTCTTTAATGATGTCGTCAATGTAGGCTGTCCAGCTTTTTATGTTCAGCCATGTTGACCGGCTATCCTCATCCATACTTTTAGCAATTTTGCAGTAGACTTTAAAGCAATTTAAACTCAATTCATCGTTATTGTCACAATAGCCATTATGCTCGTTGATATACTCCACAAACCATTCTGCGAGGGCTTTATTAGACTTCACAGCCTGTTCCATAAGGTTTTCTCTCCGATCTATCCGGACTGTAAAAGGCTCATGATGATTGTTCCCAGTAAAACTGGCGAGCCTTTTGAGAAGGACATTTAAAGTTTTTTGATCATCGTCCGCTTTTTCAAAAGTTTTAGCTGAATCCGGGCTTTTTATAAGCCAAACAAAAACCTGTTTAGCTTGTTTTGAGCTGTAATCCTCAACCAATTTATCCCAAGGAGCAATAGAGAGTTTGAGAAAAACATTAAAATCATCGGGGTCAATATCCTCTATCAGCTTATCGCTGTAGGGTTTTTCTAACAATTCATGCAGTTGGCTTAATCGGTCAATTTGTTTTATGGAAAGATCTAAGCATTCCTCCCTATCCCCTCTTCGAGGATAAATGTCCCGGCACTGCTTTTTGCATTTGTGCTCCCTATTCTCTTCATCACTGCAAACAGGGCCTTTTCTGGCTGATTTGAGCACATCATCTCGGTCTTTATCCCGCTTTTTCCTTTTGTCATACTCTTTTTCATCCCGATTCACCTGATTTGCCTGACTTCCCGGCGGGGGAGGCAATGGGGCACAAGCTGTCCAAATGACAACAAGGCTAAGGCAGAAAATCGGATTCCAATTGTTTATTTTGAACATGGCTTTTAACCTATCGGCAATTTAACAAAAAAGCTTTAATATTTTTTAGCTTAAGGCCAGCTTCTTTATATTACCTAATAAATATAGGACTTTGCCCTGAAAACTAAACTACAGACTGGAAAATACTTATATTCTATTACATACAGTCATAAATTAATTCACATGCTTTAAATTGTTTAAAATCCTTTTGCACACATGCTTTAAAGGCTCTAAAACCCCTTGGCCCTTTAAGGCGGAGCTTTCACAATCTTTGTTATTGTATCGGTTCAAATCCATCCTCAAATCTTTAATGCTTTGAGTTTCAGCTAAATCTTTTTTATTATACTGCAAAACCAAAGGGGTATGAAAGAGGTTTCGCCCCTCAGCCTGTAAAATTGACACCATTTCCGAAAAGGATTGGATATTTTTCTCCCGGTCCCTGAGATCTTGACTCGCGACAAAAACAATCCCGTCTAAGCCTCTTAAAAGATTTTCGTTATCTTTTCTCGACTCATTGCTCAAGTTATAAATATGAAAAAAAGTCTGGCAAGCAAAAACAGGCCCTACTGAAAGGACAAGGCAATAAATCTCTTTTTGAAAGGGAAGAATAAAAAAATCCCTTTTTCCCTCTTCAAATTGATCTCTTATGCAAAGTAAAGAGCTTTTTTTACCTGAGTGCTGAGGCCCACAATACAGAATTTTACAATGAATTTCTTTAGCATTAGTGTTGATAATAGACATTAAAGGCTGTTTCGATTTTCAAGAGCCTGGCCTAAAGTTTTGTCATCCACAAAAGATAGATCACTTCCAAAAGGGATGCCACGGGCCAAACGGGAGATGGTTAAACCTGGAGTTTGAAAGTTTTTCATAATATAAAGAGCTGTTGTGTCCCCCTCTAAATCGGAGTCGATGGCCAGTATTAACTCTTTAACCCCCTGAGTTTGGATCCGACAGTTTAACTCCTTCAAGGTTAAATCCTTAGGATGAATCTGATGGAGTGGGGAGAGTGCCCCGTGAAGGACATGATAGCGACCTTTAAAAGTCCCGCAAGCCTCTATCCTAAAAACATCAAAAGCTTGCTCCACCACACAGAGCAAATCGGGGTTTCGCGAAGGATCCTCACACAGAGCACAAACCGCTTGCTCTTGTGTGAAGTTAAAGCACTGGGTGCATTTTTGGATTTTGGTTTTCAAATCCAAAAGGGCACGAGAAAGTTTGAATACATTTTGATCTTCTGTTTTTAAAAGATGCTCTGTGAGACGGCGAGCACTCCGGGGGCCTACTCCGGGGAGCTTTTCCAACTCAAAAAGCAAAGATTGAAGAGAAGGCAAACCTTTCATTATTTTATTTGAAAAAACCAAAAGAGTTTTGTCAATCCTTTCCCGACTTTTTATTTGATTTTCCCGCAGGTTTGATCTCGCCACCAAAAATATCCTTAACTTCACGAACAAAAGGATCTTTTTCAGCTTGAGAAAGCAGGCTCTCTTTTTCTATAAGCTCTTTTTTTGCTTTTAAACTCAAATGTTTTTCTAAATTGTTTTGAACCTCTACCTGTGCTCGCTCTTTGAGATTAAAAAATTTTGTCAACTGATTTTCTAAAAGACGGAGAAAAGCCGGTTCTTTAATTTTATTGCTCAAATAGGAAAAAGCCCCCTCTGGAAGGCTAAGGGAAAAATACTGCTGGGATTTTTGTTTTAAAATTAAATTTTCCATCACAGCAGAAAAGGCCGGGTCTTTTTTTTTCAAAAAATCCAAAAAATTAAAACGCCAGTCTGAATCGGGAGTGACAGACTTTGCGGGAATAGCAGTTTTTAACTTTTCTTCCGGTGGAGGAGGAGAAGGCATGTCATTTTCGCGAACGCGGGAATCCATAAGATCTGTTTTTTTGCTGAACTTTGGGCTGGGCTTTTTTAAAGGAGGCTCCGGGCTTTTTGCCAGAGAGGAAGAAGACATGTTTTTCTCCTGCAAACGGGAATCTATAGAATCTGTTTTTTTATTAGGCTTTAGGCTGGTTTTTTTATTGGGAAGAAGAGGTTTTCCTTCAGGCTCAAATAAGGGCTTTAATGGGGCCAGGCTCTCTAACCGAGGGGCATGGCAAAATCTCAAAAGCAAAATTTCTAAGGTCAACTGGCTGTCATGACAAAAAGCCAGCTCTTTTTGCCCCTTTAACATCATATCAAACAGGAAATGGAGATCTTCATAGCTGATAAAGGCCAGTTCTTTTTTTATCCTCTCTATTTCTTCTTTAGAGATCTGTGCCAGCTCCGGGCGATTTTCTGGATTTCTTTTTAAAAATAAACAATTAGCAATAGTCTCTATTAAGCTTTGTAAAAAAAGTGAAGGCTCTGCCCCTTTAGATCTCAAACTTTCAATAAGCTCTATCATAGCCTTTTCTTTTTGGTGGATTAGGGCTTGAAGACATTGGAATAAAACATGAGGATCACTTAAGCCTAAAAGCCGGGAGGCACTTTCAACTGTTAGATCCTCTCCGCAAAAAGTGAGCAGGTGATCTAAAAGGCTTTGTGCATCTCTTAAAGATCCACGGGCCTGGCGGGCGATAAGCCATAAAACCTCTTCTGGAACATTCAGCTTTTCTTTTTGGCTTATATTTTCTAATTGCTTTTTAATGAGTTGTGGCGACAAATTATGAAAATCTAACCTTTGGGCACGAGACAAAACGGTGGTGGGGATCTTATGGCTCTCCGTAGTGGCCATAATAAAAAGAACATGAGAGGGGGGCTCTTCTAAAGTTTTGAGTAAGGCATTGAAGGCACTGTGAGATAGCATGTGCACTTCGTCTATAATATAAATTTTCCAAGAGCCAGTGGAAGGCATATAGCTGATAGTGTCCCTCAGTTCACGAACAGCCTCCACCCCGTTGTTGCTGGCACCGTCAATTTCCATCACATCTAAGTGACGACTGTTTTGGATTAACAGGCAGTCCTCACACTGATCACAAGGTTTTAACTCTTTCTTTTTTTGACATCTTAAGCTTTTAGCTAAAATTCGGGCCGTTGAGGTTTTGCCTGTTCCCCTGGGACCTGTAAAAAGCAAAACAGGATAAATGCGGTTTTGCCTCAAGCCGTTGGTTAAAGTTTGACGGACGGCCGGCTGGCCAGCCAATTCAGAAAAATTTTTAGGTCGCCACTTGCGGGCCAATGCTTCATAAGCCATTAAGTGAAAAGACTAATCAATGGAGGGCTGTTTGTCCAGCCAATTAGAGATCAATATGCCAGTGCCTTTAGGAATCCGAACTTGATGAAAAGAAATACTTTTAGGGATAATTTCGCTTTTTAAGTCGGGATTCAGTAATTTTATCTCTGCCAAAGAGATTTTTGCCCCTTGAGATAGCTTTTTTAAGTTAGTGCCCCCAGGAATAAAAAAAATATCATAGTTATAAGGGGGAAGGACAACAAACTCACTCAAGCCGTAAGACACAGGGTCACGAACAATATGAACAGCGGCCAAAACTTTAGGAACATAAAGAGCGGTCTCTGTAGGAAAATCTGCTTTTTGTGATAAAAGCCAAAAATTTTTTGTTTTATGTTTTTGAATTAAGGCCCTTAAACGGCTCTCCCCCATATTGTAAGCTGACATGACCAATAGCCAATCTTCAAACTCTTCATAAAGTTGGTGGAGATATTTAACAGCGGCCTGAGTGCTTTTTTGAAAATCTCGCCTTTCATCAATCCAACTATTTATCCTTAAGCCGAATTTTAAACCCGTAGGCTCAATAAACTGCCAATAACCCACTGCTTTTGCCGAGCTGACCGCCTTTGCAGAGAGACTGCTCTCTACTAAACTCATAGAAACCAGCTCCTTTGGCAAACCACTATCTTGAAAAATCCTTTCCATATTAGGAAAGTAGCGATAGGCCCTTTTGAGCCATAGCTTGAAGTAAGGAGAGGAGCTATGGCTAAAAAAATGAACCCAGCGGGTCACTTCTGGCCGATGAATCACCGGAAAAGGCTTAAAATTGAGTTTTTTAGCTTTTGACAGGTTCTCTTCAGGAGCACTAACAGGCCAGGCCACAAAAGGGCTTTCCGCCAGAGAGGGCCAAAAAGAGAAAAGAAAGAAAAAAAGCCACATCCTGTTGCCTTTTTAAAGTATCCCTTAATTTAAGAAAGCAGTCAAAAAATGACGCAGGCTATAATTGCTGAGATCTCAATATTTTTTATTTATAAGCCTTGACTTTAAAAAACAAGCTGTTAGTTTAAGTGCCGTTGTCTGTGTGATGCCCAATCCCTAAGACAAGTTTTTTAATGTTCCTGTCGTTATTTAAGGAGGTCCTAATGTTGGTTTTAACTCGAAAAGCTGGTGAAACCATCACTATTGATGGAGATATTGTAGTTCAAATTGTTCAGATTCGTGGCCGACAGGTGCGGTTAGGCATTTCAGCTCCTAAAAGCAAGGCTGTTAGAAGAGGAGAGCTATCCCCAGAATCTTCTGCACTTTTAGAACCCGCACTTTTGTCAAAAAAAGCAGGGCAGGTTAAGCTTTTTAGCCGATCTTAAAAATTTTCTTAAAAAGAGGCTGAGCCATCCTTCGATTTTGGATTGATCGATCTTATTTAAAAAATAAAGAGTTTATTATAAAAAACTCCCTTTATCATCATATATGCCGGGTTGCCCGGATGAAAAAAGGGGATATTTTTGAGCTTTACTGTGAGGGATTGGCAAAATACAAAGTCCGGTTGAGCCAGATTTTTCCATCTCAAGCCACTGCTGAAATTTTAAAGTCATGGCCTGTTCCTCCTTTAAAAAAACCTTATTTGCATTTGGCCTTGGCCCTCGCTCGCCTACAAAAAATGGATTTTCTTATAGAAAAAGCTGTGGAAATAGGGGTTAAGAGTTTTCATCCCTTTAGCTCCCAACTCAGTTTTTTTAAAAAATCATCTCAACTGCCCTCTTCGCGTCTTAAACGATGGAATAAAATTGTTGAACAAAGCATGGCCTTAACCGGCCGGACGGAAAAAATGAGCATTAAAGCCCCTCTCCCTCTTAGGGAAATCAAAATCCCTAAAGGAGATCTGGCACTCATGGCTTACGAAGGCCAGAGAGCAGTCCTCCCTTTAGCTCAATTATTGCAAAAAAATCCTCAACCATCGGGAGTCTGGCTTTTTATTGGGGCTGAGGGGGGCTTTTCGGCTGAGGAAGCCAAAGAGTTTTCTTTAAGGGAAAAGGCTTTTGTTTTTTCTATGGGGGAGCAGATATTAAGGTTGGAGACGGCCGGACTTTTGGCCTTAGGCATTTTAAAATATCATTACTTGGGCTTAAAATAGTGTTTAAATCTTCTTGAAACAAATCATCAAAACACATATAAAAGGAGTAGGGCTTTTTCCAAACAAGAGTTTTTTAAAAAACAACCGCCCTGAAAAGGCAAAATGCCAAACAATAAAAAAATTAAAGCACAACAGCAAAGGCTTACAAGCCAGGATCTCTTAACTATTTTTCAACAAAGCTCTATTGTGGAGCAGTATTTTTTTTCACGAAAAGTCCCTTCCGCCCCTGTTCAAGAGGATCCTCCTGTTATAATAAAAGGAGATCAGGCGATGGGAACAAAAATGCCGGATTTTAAAAACACATGAAAAAACTGTGGAAGAAAATTAAAGCTTATACTGACATTGAGTTTGAAAAAACAAATCAAGGGATAGCTCGCATCACCATCAACCGGCCCCAGCAACATAATGCTTTTCGTCCGCTCACAGTAAAAGAGATGAAAGAGGCTTTAGAGATCTGCCGGGAGGATGGGCAAATTGGCGTTGTCATTCTAAGAGGGAAAGGGGATAAAGCCTTTTCTGCCGGAGGAGATCAAAAAGTGAGAGTAAAAGCGGGCTATGCGGATCGCCAAGGTTTGCCTCGCTTGAATATTTTAGATGTTCAAAAACAGATTCGCTCTTTACCTAAACCTGTTATTGCCAGTGTGGCAGGCTATGCCATTGGCGGGGGGCATGTTCTTCATGTTGTGTGTGACTTAAGCATCGTGGCCAGTAATGCCCGCTTTGGCCAAACCGGACCTAAGGTGGGATCTTTTGACGGTGGCTTAGGTTCCTCTTATTTGTCTCGCATTGTGGGGCAAAAAAAAGCTCGTGAAATATGGTTTCTCTGCCGGCAATATTCTGCTAAGGAGGCTTTGGATATGGGTTTGGTCAACAAAGTAGTTCCTTTAAAAAAATTAGAAGAAGAAACTTTAAAATGGGCTAAGGAGATTTTAAAGCATTCTCCCACGGCTCTTCGTTGCCTAAAATCCGCTATGAATGCCGATTGTGATGGCCAGATGGGTTTGTTGGATCTTTCAGCTCAAGCCACTCTTTTATATTATCAAACAGAAGAAGCAGAAGAGGGCAAAAAAGCTTTTTTAGAAAAAAGAGAACCCGATTTCTCCCGTTTCCCTCGCTATCCTTAGGAGAGGGCTTTTTGCCATTCAAACAATATATAGTCGTCCGTGAAAAAGCTTACATTTGACAGATCGCATAAGCAAAAGTCCAGCTTGTTCGGGACGGCAATACCTTGGACCCTCACCGCTGGCTTTTGCTTATGCGATAAGAGATAGAGGTTTTTCATGGGCGAATATATAGTTTTTTTTATTGAAGGGGCAAGGCTGAAAACCCTTCCAGCTATTTTATCGCCTATCGCTATGAGCAGTGCTTGGGCATTTTATCAAACCGGATTTTTAAAAAAGGATATTTTGTTTTGGACAGCCCTTTCCGCCAGTTGTATTCAAATTTCAGCCAACCTTTTTAATGATGCTTTAGATTATAAGCAGGGAGTAGATAGTCATTTGAGAAAAGGCCCTAAGCGACTCAGCCAAACGGGAAAGCTCTCTTTTTCTCAAATACAAAACTGGGCTATTTTTACTTCTGTGTTGGCTGTGCTTGCAGGTGTTCCTCTCATTTTAAGAGGGGGTTGGCCCATTTTGATCTTAGGTATTGTATCTTGTGTTTTAGCTTATCTTTATACGGGGACAAAGTTTTCCCTTCTAAGGCTGGGCCTTTCAGAATTGTTTTGTTTTCTTTTTTTTGGCCCTATAGCTGTTTTTGGAACATATTACCTGCAAAGCCTTCACTGGGATATGAATATAATTTATTTAGGAATCCCTTGCGGGCTTTGGTCACTAAGCCTTTTGCTCATCAATCATCTAAGAGATGAAAAAGAAGATCGGGCGGGTGGCCGGCGGCATTTTGTGACTTTGTATGGCCGGACCCATGCTTTGTTTTTTCTCACTATAGCTCAGGCTTTTATTTATTTGATTTGCTTTTTTTGGATGGGGCAGGGTTTAAAATCCGGAGCTTTGAGTTTTTTTGTTATGCCTTTTTCTGCCCTTTTAATTTACTTTATAGCGAGCCAAGCTTCTTCCTCAAAATACAATTCTTATTTGGCCCTTTGCTCTTTACTTTACACAGTTTATAGTGGGCTTTGGATTGTTGGGCTTTGGATTTAAGAGATAAAAAGCATGACTTTTTTTTCAAAACCAAAATTTTTTAAGCTTTTTATTTCCCCTTACAAACTTCAAAGGGAGAGGGGGGCTTCATTAAAAGGTGCTCTTTTATCTTTTGATTTTGGATCTAACCTTAAAGGCTATAGCGATTTTTTGCCTTGGCCATCTTTTAACAAAGAAGCTCCTTTACTTCAGCAGTTAAGGCAAATTCAAAAAGGCCAACTTAGCCTTAGGTTTTTAATCGCTCGGCACAATGCTTTTTTAGACGCTAAAGCACGATCTCAAAAAAGAAGTTTATTTTTTGGTTTAAAAATTCCTAAAAGTCACTTTTTAATTGAAGATCTATCTTGTTTTAAGAAAACAAATTTAAAATGGGATCCAGCTATTATTAAAGTCAAACTTCAACCTCATAAAAAGGCAGAGCAAATTCAACATTTAAAAAATTTAAACCAGCAGATCCCAGGGGTGAAATGGAGGTTAGATCTAAATGGCAGAAGTTGGCGAGAGTGGAAAGCCCCACTTAAATTTTTAAAATCCAATATAGATTTTATTGAAGATCCTCTTTTAGAAAAAGATCTTTTTAAAGGATCAGATCATCGGCTTTTTGCAGAGGATTGGCTTTCTCTCCCCTCAGCTCAAATAAAAATTGTTAAACCCTCAAGAGATCGAATAGATCTTTTAATTAAAAACCCCTCCTTTTCCCGATGGAAGAGAGTTATATTCACTCACAGTAAGGATCATCTCTTTGGCCAAGCAATTGCTGGTTTTTGGGCGGGCCAATTTTATAAACTTTACCCTCGATTTTTTGAGACAGGGGCTTTTGTATTTTCTGGGCTTAACAAAATAAAAGCCTATCACTTAGCAGAAAACTCTAAAGGCTTTATTCCGCCAGCGGGTTTTGGTTTTGGCTTTGGTGATTTTTTAAAAAAAGAACCTTGGGTGCGATGGATCTGATTTATGAGAAGAAAAACAACTCTTTATATAAATAATCATAAAATTGACTGGGAAAGCCCTCATAGCCATTACTTTTTTAATCCCCGGCACCCTCAGGCAAAGGCATTGGCTAAGCTAACTAAAAAACTTCCTTTTTTAAAATCTCATATTTATCTTTTTACTTCTAATAGAGGGAAGATTTGTTTGCTTTCAAAATCCGCTATTCTCAGTTCAGCCCATGCGGTTAATAAAAACCTTCAAACTCACAAAAAGGATCGTTGGTTAGTATCTCTTCCTTTGTTTCACATAGCGGGCTTGTCTATTTTAGCTCGAAGTTTTTGCGGAGGCTTTTCCTTCTATAAGAGCCGGGGCAAATGGCAGGCTCACTCTTTTCAAAAGCAGTTAAAAGAAAAAAAAATCAGTTTAAGCTCTTTAGTTCCGGCTCAAATTTATGACTTGGTCCAAAATAAAATTAAAGCCCCTAAAAGCTTAAGAGCTGTAATAGTGGGGGGGGATAGTTTGTCTCCATTGCTTTATAAAAAAGGCAGAGCCTTAGGTTGGCCCATTTTGATCTCTTATGGCTTGACAGAGGCCAGCTCTCAGGTGGCTTCAGCCAGCCTTTCCTCTTTAAATAAAAATAAATTTCCAAAAATGAAAGTTCTTAAGCATATAGAAATAAAGCAAATATTTTCACAAATCAAAATAAAAAGTTCCAGCCTTCTCACTAAGAGTTTTGACCTTCAAAAAAACAAACTTTTTGATCCTAAAGATTCTAAAGGTTGGCTAAAATTACCAGACAAAGCGGTTTTAAATAAAAATTTTTTGCTGATTAAAGGGAGGAGAGAAGAGGAAATAAAAATTCTTGGGGAAAGAGTAGATCTGCAAAAGCTTTCGGTTTTATTGGAAGAATTGTCACTCCGCTTTAAAAAAGAAGGCTATCTTACAGCTCTGCCTGACAGGCGACAGGGTGCTCAGTTGGCTTTGGTCAGCTCTGATTTTAATATTACAAAAATTCAAAAATTAGTCAGAACTTTTAACTCTAAAGTTCTTCCTTTTGAAAGAATACAAAGCATTTATTTTGTTTCTGAAATACAAAAATCCAGCCTATTCAAAATTCGTCAAAAACTCATCCGTCAGCAGTTAGGTTTTTAATCCTTCTTTTTTTATTTACCTCAGTTGATTTAATTTGATATGTATAATATAAATACCCCTGAACCTAAAATATTATGGATAAAGATAAAAATATTTTAACTGTTTCGCAAGTTTCTCATCAGATACGAACTTGTTTGGAATCTCAATTCCCTGCCCTTTGGTTAAAAGGGGAATTGTCTAACTTTATCGCCCATAGCTCTGGCCATTGGTATTTTAGTTTAAAGGATGAAAAGGCACAAATTAAGGGGGCTATGTTTAGAGGGAAAAATCAAAAACTCTCTTTTCGCCCACGAACAGGTGAAGAGGTTTTGGTTTATGGGCAAATCAGCTCTTATCCCCCCAGGGGGGATTACCAAATTTTATGTTCTGAGATGGAAATTGTAGGCTCTGGCCTTTTGCAGAAAGAATTTGAAGACATAAAAAGAAAATTGAAAAAAGAAGGGCTATTTGATCCGGAGAGAAAAAAAGCTATCCCCCTCTTCCCTCGCCATATAGCTGTTATTACCTCTCCCACAGGGGCGGCCATTCGTGATATTTTGCAAATTTTGAATCGGCGGTTTAAAAACTTAAAAGTGACTGTGATTCCCGCTTTAGTGCAAGGGGCGGAGGCCCCAGTTAGTTTGTTAAAGGCACTGTCGGATTCTAAAAAACTGCCTTTAGATGTTTTAATCATTGGAAGAGGTGGAGGATCTATGGAAGATCTGTGGGCTTTTAATGACGAAAAGCTGGCCCGTGCTATTGCGGAACATTCTGTTCCTATAATTTCCGCCGTGGGGCATGAGATTGACTTCACTATCTGTGATTTTGTCTCGGATTTAAGAGCACCGACACCCTCAGCCTCCGCAGAGCTTGTGACTCAAAATGCTCAGGACTTATTGACAAAATTCCAAAGGATAAAAAAACATATAAGCCAAAATCTTCAACTTCAGCTGAGTTTTTTAAAAGACAGGATTTCCTCTTTAGAAAAGAGTCTTGTTCGCCCCAACAGACTGCTCAGGGATAGCTCTCAAAAATTAGACGAGATCAGTTCACAGTTAAACCAGAATCTTAAAATGGTTTTTGAAAAATCTAAAGTTCAGCTCAAAAACTTAGAGCAGGTTTTGCATTCCCTTAACCCTCAAACAGTAATGACAAGGGGCTTTTCCATTGTCACAAATGCTGAGGGGGAAATTCTGCATAACACAAAAGGCTTGAAAATTAAAGACAGTATTCATATAAAGTTCTTAAAGGGGCAAGCTGTAGCTGTTGTCACAGAAAAGGAGGAGTGAATATGGATTTTGAAAAAAACTTGAAAGAGTTGGAAAAAATAAGTGAGAAAATGTCCAGTGGGGAGCTTGGTTTAAAAGAATCCATTGAGACTTTTAAAAAAGCTTTACAACTGATTAAAAAATGCCGAGAGGAGCTGAAGTCAGCAGAGCAGTCCGTTCAAAAGTTAGTCCGAATCAATGAAGAGACGGGAGAACCAGAGACAGAAGATTTTGAGCCTTCTTCTGAAAATGAGGATTAAAAAAATTGATTTTAAAGAGATGCTTTTAATTTTTCCTTATGTAAAAGTTTATGGATTTTGAATCGGTTTTTAAAAAGCACCTGCAAAAACTTTTCTCAAAAGCCTTATTGCCATCTCAAAAGCTTTTAAAAAAATCTTTATTTTACAGTTTATTTGGAAAAGCCTCTCGCTTTCGCCCTCATTTGTGTTTTGCCTCTGCTCATGTTTTTGGAAAAAAACCTCAAGATATTTTCCCTTGGGCCATGGCTGTGGAAATGATCCATTGTGCCAGCCTTATTCATGATGATCTGCCTCTTATGGATGACAGCAAAACCCGCCGAGGAAAAAAGTGCAATCACTTAGTTTTTGGAGAAGACATAGCTCTTTTGGCTGGAACTTGTCTTTTTGTCCAAAGTTTTTCTTTTTTAAAAGATCCTCTTTTTGACGAGAAGAGGGCACAAGTTTTGGATCTGTTTCTCTCCGAAGTGGGTTTTAGTGGCTTGATGAGTGGGCAGGCTTTAGATTTAAGGGAGAATTTTACCACAAAATCTCAATTTTTAAAAATGATCCAATTAAAAACCAGCTCTCTTATATCCGCCTCTGTTTTAGGGCCTTTTCTTTTATGGGGGAAAAATCATAAAGAAAAAAAGGCTCTTCAAAACTATAGCCAAAATATGGGAATAGCCTATCAAATCGCAGATGACTTGCAAGATAAGCTTTCTTTTTTTAACTCAAAACAAGAGGGTCTTAAGGAATTGAAGTCCGCAATTCAAAAAAGCTTAACCGCGATAAAACCTTTTAAAAAAAGAGCTGAAAAGCTTAAATGGTTAAGTCTTTTTCTCCAAAATAGAGCTTTAAAGTTTTCCAAATTTTCTTTGAGATGAGGAGAAATTTTGCAGAGCTTTACACAAGTCCTCTTTGCTGAAGTCCGGCCATAAAATATCTGTAAAATAAAGTTCAGAATAGGCGGCAGACCATAAATAAAAATTAGAGAGGCGGACCTTTCCTCCTGTCCGAATAATCATATCTGGAGGAGGGAAACAAGAAGAGGATAGGAAAGAGGCCCACCGGCTTTCGTCTAATTGCTGAGGTTGGATTTTGTTTTGCTGAACGGCTTGAGCTATTTTTTGAACAGCCTGTAAAATCTCTTGTCGTCCACCATAATTTAAAGCTACAATCAAACGCAAGCCTTTATGCTTTTTGGTTTTTTTACAAAGCGAAAGGCAAAGCTCCCTCAAATCAGAAGAGAAAATAGAAAGATCTCCTAAAATATTCAGTTGAATCTGCTCTTCAAGTAAAAGATCAGTTCGCTGAACAAAAACTTTTTTTAACAACCGGGTTAGGTTTTTGACTTCCTCTTTAGGACGAAAAATATTTTCAGCACTGAGGGTAAAAAGACTTAAAAAAGGCAGTTGAATTTGAGAACAGTATTTAATGATCGTTTGGGCCGTTTTTGCCCCCCGGACATGACCAAAAATACGGGAGTGCCTCTGTTTCTCAGCCCATCGGCCATTGCCATCCATAATCAAAGCCAAATGCTTTAAAGGCAGGGAGGGCAAAATTAAAACTCCAAAATTTCTTTTTCCTTAGATTGAACAATTTGTTCCACTTGCTTTATAAAATCGTCTGTGACTTTTTGTATTTTATCTATTAAAAGTTTTTGATCATCTTCGCTTAAAACTTTTTCTTTTTGTGCTTTTTTAATTTCCTCATTAACAGAGCGACGGCTGTTTCGTAAATCCACGCGGCATTTTTCCGCCATTTTTTTTACCTCTTTAACTAACTCTTTTCGTCTTTCTTCTGTAAGTTCAGGAAGTGTTAACCGAATGATCTTTTCGTCAATTTGAGGGTTAGCCCCTATGTTGGCTTTAGTCAAAGCTTGTTGAATATCTTTTAAAGCCTTTAAATCCCAAGGTGTCACCACCAGCTGGCGAGGTGAGGGAGTGCTGATATTAGCCATCTGTAGCAAAGGGGTGGAACTTCCATAGTAAATCACATGGACTGATTCTAAAAGTGCCGGGCTGGCTCGCCCTGTTCGAATTTTCCTGACTCTTGCACGAAAAGCCTCTACATTGCCTTTCATTTTGGCTTGGGCCTGTTTTGCATATTCATCAAACATTGGCAACTCCTCTGGTTTTTAATTATAAAACATCCTTTTGGATTAAAGTTCCTATCTTTTCCCCACAAATCACACGAGATAAATTCCCTTTTATCTTAAGGTTGAAGGTGATTAAGGGCATATTGTTATCCCGGCACAAACTCACAGCTGCCCCGTCCATAACTTTAAGATTCTTTTTTAAAACATCTGTATAACTTATCTGATCAAACTTTTTGCAGTTTTTATTCTTTTTAGGGTCTTTGTCAAAAATACCATCCACTTTAGTTGCTTTTAATAAAACCTCTGCTGAAATTTCCATCGCACGAAGGGCCGCGGCGGTATCTGTTGAAAAGTAAGGGTTGCCCGTCCCGCCAGAAAAAATTAAAAGTCGGTTTTTTTCAAGGTGTCGTAAAGCTCGGCGGTGAATGTAAGGCTCAGCCATGTCTGAAATCTCAATGGCTGAAAGGACCCTTGTTTCTACTTGGTTTTGTTCCAAAACATTTTGTAAAGCCAAGCCGTTAATGCAAGTCGCTAACATGCCCATGTGATCGGAACTGACCCGGTTCATACCTTTTCGAGAAGCTTCTTCTCCACGAAAAATATTCCCACCACCAATCACCACTGCCACTTGGACTTTGAGATCGATCAGCTGTTTTAAGTCCTCAGCCAACTGATTTAGAATAGAGGGATTTATGCCAAAATTTTGTTCTCCAGATAATATTTCCCCGCTAATTTTAATAAGAACTTTTTTATAAACAGCTTTTTTAGACAAAATTAGACCTGACTTTCTGATGATTTATGGGGACGGCTTTCCGTCTCCCCTAAGGCAAAACGGACAAAACGGCGAATCACAATATTTTCTCCAGTTTTGGCAATCAATTTGTTAAGTGCTTGGCGGACAGTCTCTTTTTGCTCTGCCTTTTCTTTAACAAACTCCTGATCCAGTAAGCAAACTTCACTCCTCCATTTTTTATAAAGCCCCTCAGATATACGATGGATTATGGAGGGATCTTTGGCTTTAGACTGGGCTTGTTCTTTAAAAACTTGCTGTTCCTTTGTTTTTCTTTCTTTAGGAATGTCCTCATCTTGAATATAAAGAGGGTTCATGGCTGTGATATGTAAGCTAAGCTCTTTGACAAAGGTTTTAAAGCTTTCATTTCGGGCCACAAAATCTGTTTCTGAATTGACCTCCAACAAAACTCCAATACGGCCATCAGCATGAATATAAGCGGATACAGATCCTTGGCGAGCTGTTCTATCGGATTTTTTATTAGCTGTAGCTATTCCCTTTTTTCTCAGCCAATCTACAGCTTGGTCAAACTGGCCTTTAGAGGATTTAAGGGCCTGTTTGCAGTCCATAATCCCGGCACCTGTCCTCTGCCTCAGCCGTTGAATTTCTTTAAGAGGAATATTGGACATATCGACTCCCTTCACTTAGATTGATTTTTTACCTTACCAGTAGAATCTTTTTCTAACTCCATTTTAATTTCCATATCCTCTGCTGTGCCTGCGGCCACTAATTTTCGGTTTTTACTCAAATTGACAACTTTAGGGCCTTCCCCAGCGGGTTGGCTTTTGCTAATGGAATTTTTATCTGTTTCTTTTTTTTGATTTGATGAAGATTTCTCCCTCTTATCCCAACCTCTTTTACAGGCATTTCCGGCCAAGTGAGTAAAAAGTTTAATGGAGCGAGAGGAATCATCGTTAGCAGGAATGGGAAAATCTACCAAAGAGGGATCACAGTTTGTGTCCACAAGTGCCACCACTGGAATATTCAGTTTTTTGGCCTCGTTTAAGGCTATTCTTTCCTTGTTAATGTCCAAAATAAAAAGGGCAGAGGGAATATCTTTCATATCTTTTATCCCGCAAAGGCATTCCTCCATTTTATTGTATTCTTTTTCAATACGGCTCCTCTCTTTTTTAGAGTAGCGATCCAAATCAAATCGTTCTTTAATTTTCTGGATCTTCTTCATCCTTTCGATACTGATTTTTAATGTTTCAAAATTAGTCAGAGTACCCCCAAACCATCTTTTGTTTACATAAAACTGATGAGAAGCTTCAGCTTCCGCCCTGGCTATAGATAGGGCTTGAATTTTGGTTCCCACAAAAAGCACACGACCTCCCTCAGAGGTGATTTGCTCTAAAAAAGCCATAGCTTTTTTGGCGTAAACTATGGTTTTTTGGAGGTCAATAATATGGATTCCCCCTTGAGTGCGATAAACAAAGGCTTTCATCTTGGGATTCCATTTTCGAATCTCATGGCCAAAATGAACACCGGCACCAATTAAATTTTCTAAACTCAATTCTTGCATAACTGCCTTTTTAAAAGTTTCCCTTGTCTATCATTGACAAAGTCCAAAAGCAACTTTTATTTTTCTTACTTTGCTTGTTAAAATTCAATCAAAATAGGCTTTTTGAGGCTCTATATGCAGAAATATTGAAAAAAAAGCTCTTAAATACCCATGAATCAAAGTTAGGAGGCGGGCGAATGGTCAAGAGAGTGGGAGTAGCCTAACCGCCTTACTCTTATGGGGGGGATGCCCATAGAGGATCGATAAAGGCTAACACTTCTCCTCAATAGACAGATATGGAATTTTTCATAGACTTTGTCTTTCAGTTGTTTGTCAGAAAGGGGTTGTGAGGGCTTTTCCTCTTTCACCCATTGTTTTATAGCTTGTTTGATTTTCTGTTTGGAAACAAAAGCCCCATTTTCAGTTTTCAATCCCTTTTGAAAGAAAGATCTTAAATCTACCATTCCCTGAGGGGTCCAAGCGTATTTATTATAAACGGCCCGGCTGATTGTGGACACATGAACAGACAAAGCCTCCGCCATATCCTGCATCCTTAAGGGTTTGAGGTGGGCACTTCCTTTTTCCAAAAAATCCCTTTGATTATGGATGAGATAATAGGCAATTTTTTTGATCTTCTCCTGCCTTTGCTTGACAGAGTAGAGAAACCAATGAGCAGAGATTATTTTATCTCTAAAATATTTTTGCTCTTGAGGCTTAAACTGGCCTGATCTTTTAATTGATCTTCTGTATTCAGAGGAAACCCTTAATCTTGGAAATTCCTCTTGATTTAAAGTGACATAGTAAGTTGAGTTTTGTTTATAGATATAGATGTCGGGGCGGATAAAGGTTGTGGGTTGAGGGGAGAAGTTTCTGCCGGGAAAAGGCTCTAAAGACTGAATCATACGGCAGTATTTCATGCAGTCTTCTAAAGAAATATTGAGATCATAAGCTATGGCCCGAAACTTTTTTTCCTTTATATTCTGCAAGTGATGCTGAACTATTTGCTGGGCCTGTTTTGTGTCCTCTTTTTTATGTCTTAACTGAATTAAAAGGCATTCTTTAAGATCTCTTCCACCTAAGCCCACTGGCTCAAGGCTTTGCAAAGCCTTAAGGGATTGCTCTACTAAAAAAAGAGGGATCTTTTCCCTTTTAGACAGTTCTTCTATGTCTAAATTAAGATAAGCTCTATCATCTAAATAGGAGATCAAACAGAGCATAACAGCTTTTACTTCTTTCGGAAAAAAAGACATATCCACTTGTTTTAGAATATAACTTCTGAGGGACTCCGGCTCACTTAAAAGCTCTGCTGAAAAAACTTGAGAAACAGGCCCAGTTTTGTTGTGATTTGTCCGGGGCAGAGGCATTTGAAAATTTGATGAATCAAAGCCTTTTGGTGATTTAACTTCTGACAAAAAAGGATTTTCTAAAAGTTCTTGTTGAATGGCTTTCAGCAATTCCTCATAAGATAAGGACAAAATCGAAAGAGATTGCCTTAACCTTTGTGAAAGTGCAATTTTTTGGTTTAAGCCCAGTCTAAGTTTAAGAGACATATTAGCCTTTTATTTTTTGCCCTGCTGACATAAAAAATACCATACTGAGGGATTGAGAAAAAGGCTGATTTTTAAAGGAACCCGCTCTGCATTAAGGAAAAGAACAAAAACTGGACTAAAACCCTTTTTCAGAATGTCAAATGTCCGGTGGTCGGATAAAAGCCTTAAAAAAAATAGACACAAAGCAAAAAGTCTTTTGTAGTCAGCTATTTTGCACTCTATTCCAATATAGCCTTGACTATTTTGGAATAGAGTATAAAATGGCGAATATGAAGAGATTTATTGAACGGGATATTATGAGGGACTTATCTAAAATCTCTGACATATTATTCTGAAAAATTAAAACCAGTGCATTCTCTTCAAATTGTGGCTCAGCTAAAACAAGAATATAAACAAAATCTTTGCCGGGTATTGAGGCCAGAAACCGCTTTTCAAGTTTTGTTTGGGAAATTTTAAGCCTTTAGAAGTGGGAGATGTTTTGGTTGCTTTTTTGGCTATGTTCTGATAGGCTTTTTTTGGATAGGCAAACGGTGGCTTTGCCCATAAGGGCAAAGAGGAAAGTCCGGACTCCTTTGGCAAGGCAAAGGCTAACCGCCTTCCGCCGAAAGGCGCGGACCAGTGGAACAGAAAGAATATCCGGCCGGTTTTTACCGGTGCTGGAGTGAAATCAGCTAAACTCTGCCCGGAGCGAGATCAAATAGGAAGGCTATCCTGAGCCAAGAGGCAGTGCCTTCGGGTTGATCGCAAAAGGGTTTTGGCAACAAAACTCTTAGAGGAATCACCGTTTCCCTTTTTTAGTAGGAAAAAGGCAGACAGAATCCGGCTTATCGCCTATCCTGAAAACAACTGCTTTTGAGGGTCGGCCTATGTGTCGGCCCTCAAATATGTTGAGTTTGAACCTGTGAAGGCTCAAAGCGAAAATATAATTTATGGAGGTTATTATTAAAAAAGATAAAGGCATTAAAAAACATTTGACAGAGACAGATCCTCTAAAACTTTTAGACCAGTGGTTGAGGGAGGCCAAGCAGATTCCTCATTTAGAAGAGCCTTGGGCTATGGTTTTATCTACAAGGTCTAAAAGAGGTGTCAGCTCAAGGGTAGTCCTTCTCAAGCAGTTTCAAAATAGTCAGCTTATTTTTTACACCAATTATTTGAGTGAAAAAGGGCAATGCATACAAAACCACCCCCTAACAGCTATGAATTTTTATTGGCCTCAGTTGGGGCGACAGATTCGCATAGAGGGACCTGTTAAAAAAATCAGCAGGAGAAAATCCGTTTTGTATTGGGATTCAAGAAGTCGGGAGAGCCAGCTCAGCCAGTGGATATCCCGGCAATCCCAACCCCTCTCTTCCAGGGAAGAGTTGGAAAACTTAAAAAGTATTGCAAAAAACACATTTCGCAAGAAAAACATCCCTTGCCCCAAACAATGGGGGGGCTATGCCTTATTTATCCAAAAAATAGAATTTTGGAAAAATCGAAGGCATCGCCTGCATGATCGCTTTTTATTCCAAAAAACCAGTAAGGGTTGGAAAAAACAAAGGCTTTTCCCTTAATTCCTGATAAATTTAATCACCTGTGAAAAACCTCTATAATTTACAAGGGACTCTTCAGTTTCTTTGCCTAAAGGTCCGTCCCATTTCGGGACGGCAATACCTTGGACCATCACCGGACGGCCTTTAGGCAAAAGTGCTTAAGAGGATATTTTTTCAGTATCAACTCAATTTATACTGATCACAGTTGAAATATCTGGTCAAAACAGGGTAAGAAAAGTAGGAATTTAAGAAAATAACCACGAATCAAACAAAATATGGATTTTTAGTAAAAAACCCATTAAACTGCCTTTTATGGAATGGGACAAACTTTTTTATATTTTTGCCAGCGGATGGCCTGTAGGTCTTTTTTTAGCTCTATTTTGGAATTATTTAGAGAGAAAAGCCACACTGAAAAAGGTAAAGGCGGAAGGGGAGCATATTTTTCTTTTAGCTAAGGAGAAAGCGGACTCCTTGTTTAAAACCCATCAAAAAGAATTTCATAATCTGAACAGGCAAAAAATTGCTGTTTTTGAAAAAGAAAAAGAGAAAAGGGAATCACAGATAAGGGAATGGCAAGCGGAATTGGATAAAAAATTTCATCAGTTCAAATTAAAAAACAGCGAGAGAGATCAATCCCTAAGCCAAATCAAAAAAACTATTCACAAGATGGATCAAACATCAGGGCAAAGGGCGGAGGAAAAGGCACAACTGCTCTCAGATCTAAAAACTTTTGCAAAAAGAAAAGCAGAAAAGTTGGAAAAAAAGTTCTCCATAAATTGGGAGCAGTTTAAAAAGGAACTCAAAGAAAGCATTGAAGAGAGTTGGCTGAATAAAATTAACAAGGATTTAGAAAAACGAGACAAACAGAATCGGCAAAATCTTCAAAAGGATTCCTTTTTTCATTTGAATATGGTTTTGAGTCGCTTTGATCGAGTTTATTGTCCGGAAAGAAGAATTCCTCCTGTGATTTTTAGAACTTCCCGGCAAAGGGAGAAGGTCATGGGTCCGAAAAATGCTTTCCTCAATGAAGTTGAAAAAGAGTGTGGGGTAGATATTTTGGTCAATACAGAAGATCAACAGGCTGTTGTATTGGGTATTGATCCTGTGCGTAGGGAGTGGGGCCGTATCACCTTACAAAAACTTTCTAAAAAACACAGAGTGAATATTCCTATTATTAAAACCACTGTTCGGCAATCTAAAAAAGAGCTTTTTTCTAAAATCCGCCGGGACGGGCAAAATATATGCAGAAAATTAAGGCTTAAAAATATCTCTTCCCCTGTGCAAAATATGATGGGGGCTTTAAGATATAGGTATTCTTTTGCTCAAAATCAATATTTTCATTGTGAAGAGGTGGGCTGGCTTTGCGGGTTGTTGAGTGCAGAGATGAATTTGCCCATTAAACCAGCCCATCGATCCGGCATGTTTCACGATATTGGAAAGGCTATGGATCATTCCGTTGAGGGGAATCACGCGGTGATTGGGGCGGACTTCCTCTCTAAGCACAAGGAGAGAGAAGAGATATTGCATGCCGTTCGGGCCCATCACCACGATGAATCACCCTCCACAGCATTGGCTTATTTAGTGATTGTTGCGGATTCCATTTCTGGTTCCAGGCCAGGGGCCCGGCGATTTACAGAAGATTCTTATAATCAAAAAATGGCCAGTTTAGAGAGAATTATAGACAGTTTTGAAAACATTGAGGACGCCTACATCATGAGTGCGGGGCGGGAGATGAGAGTAATTGTAAACAACAAAAAAATCAGCGACAAAGGGGCTTTGGATTTGAGTCGCCTTATTGCGAGAAAAATTGAACAGGAGCGGTCTTACCCTGGGCTGATTAAAATCACTGTGGTTCGGCTCAGTGAAAAAATAGCTATGGCTTAGTGCTCTTCCCTAAAGATTTAAAACCTTTGTATTTTTTCATAAACCTTTCGGCTCGTCCTTCTGTATCTACAAGCCTTTGTTGGCCCGTATAAAAAGGATGAGAGGCACTGGAAACATCAAAGGATACCAAGGGATAGCTTTTCCCCTTGACCTCTATATTCTGTTTGGTCTCCACAGTGGAGTGGGTGATGATCTGAAAGCCACTGGACACATCTTTAAAAACCACAGGGCGAGTTTTGGGGTGAATATTCTTTTTCATAACAAGAGGACAAGTATCACAAAGTTTCATATCTTACAAATGTTTTTTGGCTAAAACTCCAAAAAATCTTAAATTCTCTTGTGAAAAAGCCAGTTTTTTCCTGTTCAGCTTGGCTATCGCGAACACAGTCATTCCCATGAGTTTGCCAGAAAGTCCCCCGGACTTTCTGGCTCCCGTGAAAGCGGGAATCCAGAAGAGCCAGCTCTTGTAAAAACAGGGGTTCTCCCACAAATCTTTGCAAAAAAAAACCTAAAGTTTTACTCCTAATAAACCGATAAAACTATATGACCTCTCCTTATATTTTTTCCGGTCTCTCCTTCCTTCTTATCCCTTTCATTGCTTTATCATCAGCTCAAGATTTTAAAACAACTCCAACAAAATCTTCCGGCTACACTTGCACAGTGGAGAAGGAATGTTGGAAGGATTTATACAACATTATTTTAAACAAAAAAGAGAGTAAGGGGATTTATCAATACTGCGAGAACACTTATGAAAACATTAAATTTTGTTGCAGAGATCCTTCTGATTGTGAGGAACATTATGGTTCGGATTTGGCCCAACAGTTAAAAACTGAAAGCTTAAGCCGTGTGGAGGAATCGGGCGGGGATATTCTTTCTTGCCAGTTAAACCAACTTTCTGGCCTCATAAGCTCTTTATCCAATATTCAATCTAATGTTTGCAATCTTGGGGTGGAAAATTGCGAGATGGATTGTGAGAACAGATTAGAGGCTTTTAAAAATTATTTTAGGAGTTGTTTTGCCATTCCCAATAAATACTCTATTGATGAAGTTTTAGAGAAGGCAAAAAACCCAGCCCCTAATCAAACAACTGATCAAAAGTTTTGTAATGAGGCCATGATCCGTTTAGCGGAAAAATACAAAAAACAGAGTTTAGATAAGAAATCCCTTTTGAGAGAAGATCTTAAGGCAAAGGATATTGTTCGTTGTGAGGGGATTAGGAGTTTAAAGACGGCTCATTACCTCAACAATTTTGCTTTGAGTATGTGCCGTCAAGCTCAAAGTCAAAAAATGGATGAGGAAAGAAGAGCGAAGGAGGAGGAAGAAGAGAGGCTGAGAAAGCAAAAAGAGGAAAAATTGAGGGCAAAGGAGGCTGAGGAGCAGGCCCGGTTAGAGAAAATACTGGCTGAAAGGCAAAAAAAAGAGGCAGATCAAGCAAAAAACTCTAAAACAGCTCAAAAAGCCTCTACTTCAAAGTCTCATTCTGCCTCTAAGTCAAAAAACTCTAAACCAGCTCAAAAAAAGAGCAAAGCCTTGGTTTCTCAAAAGCTTGAGGGGAAAGGGAAAAAGGCCAGCCAGTCCAACCAAAGTTTAAAATCAAAAAAATCAAAAAAGAGTTCCAAAAAAAAGCTTTCTCAAGCAAGGAAAAAACTTTCTCAAAAGTTAAGAGTTTCTAATAAGAAAAAGAGATCTTCTATGAGAATGAGGAGTCGTCAAAGTTCCCAATACCGGAGGAGGAATAGAAATAGAAATAGGAAGGTAGCAGGTCAAGTCAGCTTTTCTAAAATATCCCATAAAAGCTCTGGTGAGATTGAGGCTTATTCTTCTGAAAATTTAAGGGGAAGTCGCACAAGTGAGTTAGAGCAAGAAAAGCCCATTTTGCTGGCTCAAGCGGATACCAACTCAAAAAAATGCCCTGTCTCTATGCCAAAACTCCGATCGGCTATCCTTTATCAAAGTGTAAAAGCTCCTCAAATAGAACCAATGAAAAGCCAAGCAAAAAAACCTTACAACAATTATGATTTAGCAATGGGGAAACCTGCTGGTGTTTTACTGGAGTTGAGGAGGGGTGGGATGAACAGGCAAAAAGAATTTGCCATTGATTTATTGATTTCTGGCAACAAGAAGGAATATTACAAAACATGTTTTCATGAACCCCAGAAAGGGGTAATGAAAGAGGGGGAGGAGGATATTTGCTCTTTTACAAGAGATGATCTAAAAGCCGAAGGATCTTATAAGTTTTTCCCTCTCCCTATGCAGGAGGCTTGGTTAAAAAGAGCCAATTTTAATCATCATATCCAACTTACTCTTTTTCCTGTTGATGGCATAAATACAAACAATGAATCTTGCCACAGGCAACAGAGTTTTCAAATAAAAATTATTAAAACCCATAGTTTAAAATTGGCTTTTACCCGGATATATGGTGGAAAAAACTGCTATGCAAGCCCTGATAAAAAGACAGGTTATGACATAGTTTCTCTTCAGAAATTAAGGGATTTTGCTCGTTCGGATGAGATAAGTTATATCCTTTCCATGTTTCCTATTTCAGGAATCCAATCTTCTGTTTTGAGGTATAAATCAGGAGAGAAAAGTTATGATTATATCTATGGTTCTTGCAATGCGGGGCCAGCCCAGTATAGAGGGGATATAACTAAGACTTTGTTGTGGGCTGTTGGGAATGTGGAGAATATTCGCTCAGCTCTTGGTTATGGAAAGATTATTGCCATTGTTTCTAAGGATTTTTTTATTTTTAATAAGAAGGTGGATAGAGAAGGCGATCCAGTGGCAGGATTGGTGATTCGCCCAGCTTGGGAGATTTTGAATACGGGGGATTATATTACATTCAACTGGATACGAGATTTTTTTGGTGGGAGTTGGAATGTGGCTTTTGTAAGAGAAGATCAGCTGAATCAGGGAACAGTAGCCCATGAGCTGGCTCATACCTTAGGCCAAGGAAGAGAGTTTTACAAGAAAGAAACAGGGCCAATAGAGTATTGTCGCGAGTTTAAGGGGAGGTCTCTTAAGGCTTGTTTTAAATACAAAATCCCTCAGGGTTTAAGGGCTTGGCAGAAAAATGGCAGGCAGTTTTGGGAGTTTGTCAAAAACCGCTGGAGCATTATGAATAATCAAGGCGAAATTAAAGATCAATGGATAGACCGTGACACTCATCAAAAGATCTTTTGGACATCGCATAAATACGGAACAGTGATAGATCCCAGAATAAATTTGTTTAGCCAAACCGACTCTTTTCACAGAGAAGATCAGAAAAGAAAGGCCATTATCATATCTGGTTTTTATAACCCTAATGAAAATTCTTTTGTTGTGCCTAAAATTAGGGTTAGGAGAACAGCTCTTAAAACCCCCTCTTTTTATCCCAGGACCCAGAATACTAAACTTCCCACATTGTTTTTCCAGTTATGGAGGGAGCAAAGCCTTTTAAAGGAGATCAAAAGGCCGATTTTAAAAATGGAGATGGAGATTTTTTATAGGAATGGTCGGTCAGAAAAGCGAGCTTTTGATTTTTCCCCTTTGAGAGCTGTTTTTGATTTACCGGAGGGAATAGAGAGGGATAAGTTAAGGCTTGTGGTTTTAAACCCTCAAAAAAAACTTATTTTGACTACTACAATCCCTAAGAAGAAAAAGAAAAAGCAGAAAAAAAGTAAAAAACCGGAAATAAAACCAAAGAGTATGGACAAAAAACAAGAATAGGGCTACAATAATTAGTCGTCCGTGATTCCCGCCTTGAGCGGGAATCCAGAAGAGCCAGTTTTTGTGAAAACGGTGGTTTTCCTGTAAAGCAAGTTTTTATGGATTCCCGTTTTCACGGGAATGACGGAGTGGCGAAAAGATAAAAAAGGAGGAGTAATGCCAAAGAGTTTTCTTTATTCTGTTTTGTTTTCGATTTTAATTTTTTCATGCAGTTGTTTGAGGAAAAAACAGCCCGATTTCCCTAAGAAGGAATTAGAGGAGATCATTACTTATGGTTCTTACTGGCCTGCAGATCCGAGAAGATTAGAAGAATTGAAACAGGAAAAGATTAAAATGGGATTTCTAAAAGAAGGTGAGGATTTTGCTAAAAAATATCCTCATTCTTTAGACTATGGAGATGAGAAGTTTAATTTTTCCGGTAGATCTTATTGTTATAGTAAGGAAAAGGATAAAAAACCTATTTATAGGGAGGATTTAAGGATTAGGCTTTATGATAAAAATGGTGTTTTACTCGCAGAAGATTTTTTAAGGTTGGATTCTCCAGAGGATTATGATGAGGAGGGGAGATACTCTGAGGCTTATATGAAGAGGGAATATGCTGAAGATCCATGGCTTTATGATGATGAGGGGGACTACTCTGAGGTTTATATAGAGCTTGCAGATGCTTTAGGAACTTGGACTCCAGAATCTTGGCAAATAAAACCTGAAGACGGGATTTTAGACTATCGCCATGTGGACGCCTATCTCCCTTATCATCCGGAGGGGCATGAAATTCGCATTGTCCGGCTTGAGGGGGATAAAGAGATTGTGTTGAGTTCTGGGGTAGTCTACAGCAAATCTTATTTAATTCAGAAATATACAATTCATAGTGGCCCTGGTATCTCTGGCTGGAATTATAATGAAGAAAACCAATGCCATTATTAGCCCTCCCGTTGAATAGTCGCTTGTGAAAAAGCCAGTCATTCCCGCCGAAGTTTTTTGGGTGTAGGCTTTCCGGAGGGATAAATCCACATCATTACTTCCTCTTGACTATGGGCTTGTTTGACTTGCAGGAAAGAGTATTTGCTATTATTTTTAAATAAAGCTATAAAAAAATGGCTAAGAAACAGCTCAAAGCAAAAATATCTTATGACAGCAAGTGACCTCAAAGGTAAAAAAAACCACAAGCTAATGCCAAACCATAAAACTGAGGCTTATGCTAAAAAATCCAAAAGCATAAAACACTTAGGACAGGTGTTTACTCCCAATAATATTGTGCGGGAAATGCTTTTATTGCGTCAAAATCAAGGGGCTTTGTTGGAGCCGGCTTGTGGGAATGGTGCTTTTTTAAATTATTTGAATAATAAAACCTTTGTTCAAAAAAACAAGATTTTAGGTATTGAGTTAGATAAAACTTTGTTGAATCATTCCTCAATAGCCAAAAAGCTTAAAAACAAGATTGTTTTTTGTGATTTTTTTTCCTACCCCATTGCCAATAAATTTAATACCATTATTGGCAATCCCCCTTATGTTCGTTTTCAGGACATATTGCCTGAAACCAAAAAAATATTGCCCATGGAAGGCTTTGATAGAAGAACTAACCTTTATCTTTTTTTTATCGCAAAGTGCATTCAGCATTTAAACAAGGCTGGGGAGCTGATCTTTATTACTCCTCGCGACTTTTTAAAAGCCACCAGTGCTAAAATATTAAATAGTGATCTTTATAAAAAAGGCTCTATTAGCTATTATCGCGAATTGGGCGATTTGCCGGTGTTTTCCGGTTATAGCCCCAACTGTGCTATCTGGCGATGGGAGAAAGGAAGAAAGAATCATAAGCTTTCCGGCGGGTGGGGCTGGTTCCATCACCACCAAGGTCAACTTTGGTTTGGATCCAAAAAAAGTGGGAATTTATCCGATCAATTTGAAGTGAAAGTGGGAGCTGTAAGCGGGGCTGACCATATATTTGCAAATGAAAACCGAGGGAATGCAAATATGGTGTGCTCTTTTACTGCCAGCACAAAAAAAACACGGAGAATGATCTATAATCAAAAAGACAAAAGTCTACTGCCTCATAAAACAGAACTTTTGAGCCGTAGAATCAGATCTTTTAATGAAAATAACTGGTGGGAGTGGGGGAGGAAATATTGCGATAGAAAAGGCCCTCGTGTTTATGTCAATTGCAAAACCCGCAATCCCAAACCCTTTTTTACACATAAATCTTTGGAATATGATGGATCTGTTATGGCTCTTTTTCCAAAAGATCCCAGGACAGATGTTGAAAAAGCCGCCGAAAAACTAAATAAAGTGGATTGGAGCGGTTTGGGTTTTGCCTGTGATGGAAGGCTCCTTTTCACTCAAAGGAGTCTTGAAAATGCTCCTGTAGAACTCTCTATCTAATCACCCATGAAAAAGTCTACATTTGATAGATCGCATAAGCAAAAGTCCAGCTTGTTCGGGACGGCAATACCTTGGACCCTCACCGCTGGCTTTTGCTTATGCGATAAAAGGCCGAGGTTTTTCAGGGGCAAAAAAGATAAAGAATACACTTTTTAGCCAGTGATCATTTAATCCTCTTGAGCAAGGTTCAGAAAGGAAAGCCCATAAGTTCCGTTGTGAGTTTGAGAAACATAAGCCCTACTATGGCCCTTAAAAACAGTCTCCTCAATATAATGTTTTTTTGCCGAATATTGGCCACATAGCCCAAGCACAAAGCCAAAGAGGAGGGGATCAACAAAATAAAAAAACAAAACTTCCAATGAGTAGAAACTTCAAAAGAAAATCCCCCTCGAAAGATTTGACCTAAAAGGGAAAAAGAGGACACAAAAAACATAATGCAAGACACCACCGCCGGAATGTTTTTAACAGGCATTTTTTGAGATTCATGCAAATAAGGGCTGAGGATAAGCCCTCCACCAAGCCCTGTTCCTCCAGCACATAAACCCATAAGTGAGCTAAAAACATAAAAACCGTGCTGATGCAAAAAAGGAATTTTTTTTAAAAACCAAGGCAAAGCCAATATCAAAAGCAAAAAAAGCCACAACATAAAACGAATTTGAAAAGGGCTGAGCTGAGTCACAAAAAAACCAGACAGAAAGGCAAAAACCAATGCACTGAGCAGACCTTGAAAAAAAAACTCCCATAAAACCAATTTTTGAATAATAAAAGACAGGCTGTTTAAAAGGGAAATGACAAAAATTAGAGAAAGGGAAACTTGTAAAGAGGACAGAGGATCCAACCCCGATAGAAAAGGAAGGAGCGGGACGATAAAAACACTGCCACCCACCCCTAACCAAGAGGAACAAAAGCCGGAAACCCCACCTAAAAAAATCAGCAACAGCCAAAAAGCATCAGGAGTTATTTTGATCCTCTTTGCTTTCTTTAGAAGAATCGGAGGCAGCCAAATGAGACATATCCTTTAGCTGAGACAAATGCTTCTGATACTCTTTTTGACTTATAATTTTTTGCCGTAAGTTCCAACTGAGCATTCGTTTATCATACTTAAGGGCCTTAAGTGCTTTTGACAGATCGGACATAAAAAAACCTCCTTTTATGTTATTTTATAAAAACCAAGAAAAAAATCCACAAACTTTATTTATTTTAATGCTCCCTCCAAGGGGATTTATTTTTTAAAACTTTTAAGCGAGGGGACTTCCAAACCTTTGCCCATTCTAAAAAATGGAATTTGTGCTTTAACCGGCGAGCTTGTAAAAAAATCATTCCGGAAAGGAAGCCAGATAAATGAGCCAAATGGCTAACAGAACTGCCCATCCCGCTATTAACCAAACTCACAAATTCCGCCATTGCAATCAGTAAAGTAAAATAACGAGCTTTGATGGGAAAAACCATCATAAAATAAACAGTCCTTTCACTAAAAATGAGACCATAAGCAAATAAAATCCCAAAAATAGCCCCAGAAGCACCCACCATAGGAACAGTCAAAACTAATGGGGAGGCATTAAAAAGGAAAACAGCAATCCATGAGCTAACCAAGTAAATTACCCCAGCCCCAATACCACAAAACATATAATAAAGAAGAAAAAACCGAGAGCCCCAAAATCTCTCCAGCTCAACACCAAACATCCAAAGCACAAACATATTAAAGGCAATGTGAAAAAAGCCTTCCGCATGAATAAAAAAATAGGTGAAGATTTGCCATAACCAAAAGTGAGAGATTGCTTTTTCCGGCGTTAATCCTAAAAAACCAAAAACATAGTTTTTATCTAAAAAAAGCCCTTGCAAAACAAAAACTAAAAAAAACCAAATAAAAACATTGACTAAAATAATGATTTTGACAAAAGAGCTAATGTTAAAATTATAAAATGGAGAAACATATCTCATTATTGAGGAGAAATATAAGATGGTAAAATATAAAGTGGACGATTTGTCAGTTGTTTAGATAGTTTAAAAAAAGAGAACAACTGGCTAAGAAGAGGAGTTTTTGAGGAAACACCTTCAAAAAATCTTTCATAAGCGGTTTTGGCCCCAGGATCAAATAAATGAGGGTCTGAGCCTAAACCTGTTTTTTCCCCAATAGCCCGGACCGCCTGATTGAAAGTTCCTAAACTGTCTACAAGCCCCAGATCAAGGGCGGTCGCCCCAGAAAAAATGCGTCCATCAGCAAAACTTTCTACCGCTTTAAGCTCTAACTTCCTTCCGCTGACAATAGCTTGTTTAAACTGATCAATGGCAGTTTCCATTAGATCTTCAAACAGCTCTCTTTCTCTTAAAGTCATTTTTCGAAAAGGACTTCCGCTGTCTTTAAATTCACCGGCTTTAAGTTGATAAATATCCATTTTAGCCCATTGAATAAGCTCGCTATAATCGTGAAAAGTCATTAAAACTCCAATCGATCCAAACAGAGTTCCTCGGCTGGCAAAAATTTTGTCTGCCGATACAATGGAATACACAGCCCCACTGGCCACCACATCTCCTCCACTAATAAAAACAGGCTTTTTATAAAACTCCCTCACTTCACGAATGGTGGAGTTGATCTCCTGACTGGCACCAACAACCCCACCCGGACTATTGACTCGCACCAAAACACCTTTAATTTTATCTTTCCCGGCATACTTCCTTACATACTCCATAAAATCCTCAGCCAGCTCATTGGTAATAATGCCATTGACTTTTAATAAAAGAATGGAGCTTTCCTTCACAGTTTTTTCCTGTTGATGAAAGGAGTCACAAGCTATGAGGCAGAAGAAGCACAATAAAAATAAAGATTTTTTAGCTGTCATTTTGTTTTTCGTCTTTTTTCTCTTCCTGTGAATTTTTTATTCGGACAGATTTTTTTAGAGCCTTAGCAAAAAAGTTTTCCATAAAGTGCGAAGAGGATTTTGAAGGGCTGTCTTTTAGTGGTTTGGCTGTCTCTTCCGGTGAGGAGGATTCCACAAGGCGAATGCTGAGGTTGATTTTTTTGGCGTTTTTGTCAATACTTAAAATTTCTGCCGTCACTTTATCCCCTACACGAACCACATCTTGAGGTTTGTCTACTCTTTTTTTGCTTAACTCACTGACATGTATTAAGCCTTCAATGTCATCCTGAATATGAACAAAAGCTCCAAAATCCACAACACGGGTGATTTCCACTTCATGACGAGAACCGATAGTGTATTTTTCTTCCACAAGGGACCATGGGTTGACCGACAACTGCTTAATACCCAGGCTGAATCTCTCTCCTTCCGGATCAATATCTAAAATTTTGGCTTTGACTTTATCCCCGGTTTTATATGTTTCAAAATGATTAATGTTTTCTGTCCAGGAAATATCAGACACCCTCACTAAGCCATCAATCATATCATTGACTTTAACAAAAAAACCAAAATCACTTATAGAGACCACTTCAAACTCTCCCACATCTCCAACAGAAAATTGATTTTTTAGATTTTCCCAAGGGTTTTCTTGAGTGCGTTTCAAGCTTAAACTCAGTTTCCGGCTGTCTTTTTTTATGTCAATGATTTTAACTTCTACATCTTCACCTGTTTGGATAATATGTGAAGGGTGTTTTAATTTTCGCGACCAAGACAGTTCATTAACATGAACCAAGCCCTCTAAGCCATCTTCTAAAAGGACAAAAGCCCCATAATCCACAATAGAAGACACTTTACCTTTCACTACAGAACCTATTTTATATTTAGCGATTGTGGATTCCCACTTTTTCTCATTGAGTTGCTTTAGCCCAAGGGAGATGCGATTTTTATCTTTATCGATTTTTAGAATTTTCAATTCCAATTCTTGCCCCACTTGCACCAACTGGCCGGGTCGCTCAATGCGAGACCAACTCATATCTGTAATGTGAAGAAGACCATCTCGGTCCCCTAAGTCAACAAAAGCCCCATAATCTGTAATGTTTTTGACAATGCCTTTTACAACAGCTCCTTCTTTAATGTCTGTTGAAGAGCTGAGCTTTTCCCTCTCTTTTTCAAGGATCATCCTTCGGGATAAAACAATATTCCCTCTTTTGTAATTCATTTTAATAATTTTAAAATCGAGAGTTTGCCCAATAAAGGAATCCAGCTTTCGGACATGACGAATATCGGCCTGACTGCCCGGCAAGAAGGCTTTAATACCAATATCCACACTCACCCCGCCTTTAACCACTGAGATCACTTTGCCTTGAATAGTCTCATCATTTTCTTTCGCACGGATAATGTCCTGCCAAATTTTTTTAACATTGGCCTTGTCCTTAGATAAAACCACCATGCCGTTTCTATCCTCAATTTGCTCTATATAGACATCTACTTTTTTGCCTATTTCCAATTGATCCTCTTGGCGAAACTCTGAACGGGAGATAATACCTTCACTTTTGTATTGAATATCCACAATCACATGATCCTCTGTGATCTGGAGGATCTGTCCTTCAACCACTTGTCCGGTTTTGAAGGCTTTATTTTGTAAGGCGGTATCAAAAATGGTTTTGGATTGCTCATTAAATTCTTCAACTGCGGAAAAACGGCCTGGATTGGCCGGGAAATTTTTGTCAAAAGCGTCCAACTGTGACAAAATTTTTGATTTGTCTTTTTGAGACAAAGGTTTTTTTTCTGTAATAGGTAAAGACATAAATTACTTTCCTTAATTTTTTGAGGCTTTTAACCCGGATTTTAAATTGGTGCAAGCATATTTTGACGATTTTACATGGGAAAAGTATGAAAATCAAGCTTTTATAGAGAAAAAAGACTTTGAGCCTTTTTGTAAACTAAAAAGCTCAACTCCATAGCACTTTTTTTGCTGGAATCCAAACACAAGGCATTTTTTGGAGGGATAAGGGGGGCAAAGGGGCGATTTTGGTCTCTTTTATCTCTTATTTTTTGAGCTTGGAATACGGTGGACTGATCTTGGTTTCTGTCCTTAGCTCTTCTTTTGGCTCGTTCAATGGAGCTGGCGGATAAAAAAACTTTTAATGGGGCTGAGGGGCAGAGGACAGTGCCACAGTCCCTACCTTCCATAATAATACCTTTTTTTAAATAGGGCTGGAAAAACTGCTTTTGAACAGGGATAAGAGCCTTCCTAAACAAGGGGTTGGAGCTGAAAAGGCTGGCTCGCTCATCCATTTCCCCTTTGTCTAACTTTGAGCTAATATCTCTCCCTTTATAAAAAAAGAGACTTTTTGAATCGGTCAGATGAATATGCCAATTTTTGGATTGAAAAAAGTGCAAATAGCCCTGTGGGCTGAGATTTTCTTTAAAGCCCACATAAGCCAAACCTCTATAAAGAACTCCCGTAGACCACCAAGGCCAATTTAATTTTTTAGAAAGCAAGCGGGAAAGAGAGCTTTTTCCAGAACTGGCGGGGCCATCAATAGTGATTGCTTTTATCATACTTTTGCCCCTTTATTAAACTTTTGTGTGGCTTTCGTCAATCGGTTTAAAAAATGGAGGACTTGGCCTTTTTTCTGGTTTTTTATTGACAAATCCTGTTTTTACAAAAAGTCTAATATCCGATGAGCAAAGCCTTTTCTTTAGTGGAGCTGTTAGTGATAACATCCATCCTGGGAATGTTGGTATTGGTGGGCATGAGGTTTTACAATAAACAAAAGCAAACCGGTGCTATCACTTGGGCTAAGGTGGAGATGATAGCTCTATCCCGCTTGATGAAAATGGTTAAATCTACTGACGGGCATTATCATCAATATATCTATGCCATGGGCTATCGGCCTAAAGGTAAGCTTTTGGCCAGGGTGGGGACAGCAGGTGACCCGGCGGTTATATGTTGCAATAAATACCCCAACCCAGGAGGTAGCCTATCGAGCACTATGACAGGAGGCTGGATTTACTATAATTACAAAAATGATAATTTAAACAAGGCTACAGATAATGTTGAAATATGCAATGACCTCAATTATACTCATAAAAATTCTTGTAAACCAGGAACTGGGGTGAATGCTTTGGCTACGGGTGATTTTTCCTCCTGCCCACCCACTCCTACAACATGGTGCGATTGTGATCAGTTCATTTTAGGGGCTATCACTCTTGACTCCAATAAGGAATTGAGCCTCAACCATCAAGGAGCTTGGTGCGAAGAGAGTTAGTTTAACTCGGATATAAAAACTTGAGGATTTATGAAATTAAAATCTTTTGTAATAGCTTCTCTAATCATCCATGTGGTGGGAGCCATTGCCCTTTATTTTTATTATAACCCTATCCGGATAGGCCCTCAGCCAGTCTCAGAGTTAGAAGAAGAGGAATTAGAGGAAGAAGCCCTTACCCCTCCTCCACCGGAATGGACGGCTCAACCCCATTCAAAACCTGTTTTGAAGGAAAAATCTGAGGGAAAAGCCTCATGGTTGAAGAAGATAAAAAAAGCCATAAAGCCACAAAAAGATTCAACAAAAACAGAGACCATAAAGCCTGAAAGCCCGCTGGATCCTCCTAAAATAAAAGCAGAAGAAGAGGCTGAAAAGAAGCCTATAAAAGATAAGCTTACTCCCGTTAAAAAGGAAGAACCCAGCCCAAAAAAGCCTTTAAAAGTTATAGCTCCCCCACCTCTCGTAGTAGAACCGGACCCGCCCAAAACAACCCCGCCGGGGCCAGAAAAGGTGCCGGATCCTGTTATAGAATTAGAGCTGAAAGAAATTCCAGAACCCAGCCCCCCTCCTTTAAAAACAGCTGAGTTGGAATCGCCATCAGTGGCTCCGGCGAAAAATACCAGTCCTTCACAAAAAAGCACAGATATATCGGAATCTTCTCAAACCACTCCTTCAGAAAAAGCAGTTCCTGAAGAGCCTGTTTTGAATTTTCAAGGTAAAAAGCAAAAAAGAGGCAACCCCCCTTTGTCTTACCCGGACTTTGCTCGAAGGGCTGGTATGCAGGGGACGGTTTCTATTTCTTTTTTTGTGACAGGAAGGGGGCTTGTAGAGCAAATTCAGTTAGAAAAATCCTCTGGGCATACAGAATTAGATAATTTTGTCATTCAAACATTAGCTCGCTATGAGTTTTTACCCGATCAGGAGGGCTGGGTCCAGCAAGATATACCTTTTGTTTTAAAAGGTGAAGAGGTGGAATTCCTACAGCTGAGGCAAGAGGAATGACCTGCTCTCCACCAGCCTGTTAAAACAATTTTTTTTTCAAGAATGAAAGTTAGTTATATAAATTTATTTTTAAAGAGGCTTTTAATGTTATGAAGTTGGCTTTAGCTCAAGTGAAACTTCCCCTTGGGGATTTTCATAAGAATGGTTCTCAAGTTTTAAAGATTTTAAAAAAAATTGAGAACAAAGCGGAATTGGCTGTTTTTCCTGAAGGAGGCTTATGGGGTTATCCTCCAAAGGATTTTTTAAACCATGAGAAATATTTTAAAATTCAGGAAAAAAACCTGAACCGGATCCACAAAAGTTTAAAAAAAGGCTTTGGCCTTTTACTTCCCACTTTTATTAAAAGTGAAGAGGGCATGAAAAACGGGGTTTTTCTTTTTGAAAAAAATAAAAAGCCAGTTTTTTTTGCAAAAGAGTTTCTTCCCGATAAAGGCGTATTTTTTGAATCTCGCTACTTTGAAAGAGGTCGGACAGAGGAGAACTTTTTTTTCTGGAATAATCAAAAAATCCAAATACTGATATGTGAAGATCTTTGGCAAGTTTCCCCTCAGGCCCCTGCGGATCTGTTAATAGCTATCAACGCCTCCCCTTACACAGATCAAAAGCCAGAAAGCAGGTTGAAAAGAATGCACTATCTGACAAGTCAATACCGTTGCCCTGCCATTTATTTAAATCGTGTGGGGGCACAAGATAGCTTGATTTTTGACGGGGCCAGCTTTGCTTTAAATTGCCAAGGGGATCGAATATGGCAAGGGGCTTTTTTTAAAGAGGAAGTGAAAATTCTCAATATTTCAAATAGAAAAACCATTCAGAAGACTCATCAAAAAGTAAGAGGCTTGTTAAACATTCAGCAGGCCAGGGAGCAAGCTATTGTTTTGGGAATAAGGGACTTTTTTGCTCAAACAGGTTTTTCTAAAGCCATTTTGGGCCTGAGCGGAGGCTTAGACTCTGCCCTGACAACTTATTTGACAGTTCAGGCCTTAGGGGCAAGGCAAGTGAAAGTTTATTTTTTACCGGGGCCTCACACTCAAAGCATTAGCTTTAAAATGGCTCGGCTTATAGCCCATAAACTGAAAGTGGAGCTGAGGGAAAAAGACATAAACTCTCTTTATAATGTTTTTTTAAAATGGTTTTTTAATAAAAGAGCTTGCCGGAATCCTGTGACTCTTCAAAATATTCAGTCCCGGCTGAGGGCTTTAATTTTAATGTCTGCCAGCAACGAATCCTCAAGCTTGCTCTTATCTACAGGAAATAAAAGTGAAATAGCTGTTGGCTATGCCACCTTATATGGCGATCTGTGTGGGGCCCTTTGCCCTATTGGCGACCTTTGGAAAAGCCAAGTTTATGATCTGGCTCGTTATATCAATAAAAAACGAAAACTTTTTCCTAACAGTCTTTTGTTAAGAGAGCCCAGTGCTGAGTTGGCCCCTCGGCAAAAAGACAGAGATGACCTCCTCCCTTACCATCAGCTGGATCCTTTGCTTGAAAAGATCCTTCAAGGCCAAACACCAAAAACTTTTAAAGGAAGAGAGATAGAGAATCTTGTTCAAAAACAGGAATTTAAAAGAGCACAAGCCCCTATCATTTTAAAGTTGAGTGAAAAAGATTTAGGAGAGTCTTGGAAAAAACCTATTGCTCATAAATTTTCATAAACTTGAGCTTATAAAGCCCACTGAGATAGGGAGATTATCTTCTCCTCCGCCTCCTTCTTCGCGAACGAGATTTTTTACTTCCCTTTTTAATGATGAAATACATAAAAAAGACAACAGCAACTCCTGCCAGTGCTCCTAACTGTTTAATGTCCAAACCGAAGAGTTTGTCATCAGTAGCATTTGTGTCGTCTAAACCCTCACCATCGGAATCGTCAAATAGGCCCCCTAAGTAATCTGTCATTTGCCCTTCGGCCTGCCCTTGATGGGCACGGACTTTAGAGATCGCTTTATCAATATCTTGAACCTTCAAACTGTTAACTGTTTTAATAAATATGTTAGAATATTTTGTGTAATGATCTTGATGGGCACTCAAAACCACTAAAATCCCTAACTGAGAGGATTTGCCTTGGCAACACACAGTGCCCACATAGCGACTGATATAGGATTTCACCTCACTATTTTTATGAATGCTGTCCACCCATTGAAATCTATTGATAAAAATCACTTTGGCCGGTGTCATTTTTTCAGAAGTGATCTGCTCTTTTCGAATATTGGACCATGTTTTTTCTTGCTGGAGATAGGTTTTATATTCGTTTAAAGTGTCATTAGGCCCAGCCACTTTTGCAGTGGATGTGATTATGGCTTCCACTTTTTTATCTTGAAATTTGCTGTGGCACACCCAGTCTGTGCCAAAAGCCCTACAGGCCCATGTTTCAGGTATATCAAAGCTGATATAAGAATTGTTAAAGGGTTTGCCCTGAGCTGTCCAACAGAAAGCCATTAAAAGAAAAAACCATTTTTGCATAATCACCTTAGGTTTAAGTTTTTAGGCGAACCGCTCGCCTTTTTTTACATTTTATCCTATAAAAATTTAGCATAGCTTAAAAAATATAAAAATAAAGCCTTTTTTAAAAATTTTATGATTTTTTTTGAAAAAAAGCCCATTCCTCTAATTTTGAGCTGGTTTTTTACGGCGATAAATAGCATTTGACTTTTATCTCTATTTTGATTAAATCATAAGGCATGGATTTTCAAAATCTTTACACTTTTTGCACTGTAATTTCAGAAGGAAGTATGACAGCGGCCGCAAGTAAGCTTTCCATCACTCAACCGGCAGTCAGTCAGCAGATTCGACAGTTGGAAAAGGACTTTGGCGTTAAACTGTTGTCCCGAAATGCCAGAAAAGTAAAAACCACAGTTCAAGGTGAAATATTTTATGAAACTGCCAGCAAAATTTTAAATTTGGTTCAAAAAGCGAGAAATTCCATTCAAGCCATTTCCCTTCAGCTTTCTGGAGAAAAAATCAATGTTTCTACAGTTAACTCCATTGGATTGCACTTGGTCTCCCCAATAATTGGAAACTTTCTCAAACTGAACAGCAAAATGTGCCTGTCTTTATTTTATGGAACAGGGGAAGCTGTTATTCGCCGTATGCAAGATGGGGCTTTAGATGCGGTGATTATGCCTGATCTCAGGCAAGAGTATGGCAGGGATTTTCCTCAATTTAAAAAAAGTTTGCTGTTTAAAGACAGTATGCATTTTGTGGGTGCAGGGAGAGATTTGACACTTCCTAAAATTTTGAACTTTAAAGATATCGGGAAACTAAGGCTGATACAGGTTGAAAATCATTATTTAGCTTTCCAAAATCTTTTTCAAAAAAAAGCTAAGGAGCACAACCTGTCCATTGAGCCGAGCTTTCAATGCGATAATGTGGGCACTGTCAAAAGAGCTATTGAATCCGGCTTAGGATGTGGTTTTTTACCAGCTCATAGTATTTCCAAACAACTCCGGTTGGGCCGATTGAGGATTATTGCATTGGACGGTTTTGACTACTCTGTAAATGTGAATTTTTATCATAAACCGGGGGAAAAGAAAGAAAAGATTTTAGAGATTTTAAAACTTCTCATTCAACAACAAATTCAGACCATTTTATAAGGGAAAAATGCCAGTTTATTTTATTTAAAAAAGCATTATGAGGGCTATATGTTATTTTTTTTAAAATATGTCAAAGCATTAGGGAACACTCACAAGTTCATTCCCTTATTTAAAAGCCGGGGATCAAAGTTTTGTAAAAAAACCATCTACTTAGTGCCCATTACTTTAGGCTTGAGCGGGATTTTTTTAAACAGTTGTGCTCATTTTATTAAAACAAAAAGCCCTGTTTCTCATAAAGAATCCAGCTCCTCTCAACTTTATAAGGGCTTGGAAAAGCCTTATAAAAGCCCTTATGGTGACATTTCCTTAGATAGCCATCCCGCAGTTCATCGCTGGATTGAGTATTTTACTGACCGAGGGCGGGAGTATATGACAGCCTATTTAGAACGTTCTTCCCGCTATATTCCTCTTATGAAATCCATTTTGAAAGAAAAGCATTTGCCAGAGAATTTAGTTTATGTAGCTCTTATTGAGTCGGGGTTTAGCCCAAAAGCTCTCAGCCGGGCTAATGCTGTGGGATATTGGCAATTCATTCAGGGGACAGGGAAAAGATATGGTTTGAGAATTGACGGTTTTGTGGATGAAAGAAGAGATCCTGTTTTATCTACACGAGCGGCAGGGAATTATTTTAAAGAGTTGTTTTCCCTATTTGAATCCTGGCCTTTGGCCTTAGCGGCTTACAATTCTGGAGAGTATAGGGTGAATCGGGCCGTTTTGAGACATTACAACCGGAACTTTTGGTTTTTGAGTGAAAAAAAGGCCCTTCCCAGGGAAACTCGAAACTATATTCCTAAGTTGATTGCCGCTATTCATATTTCTAAAGATCCGGAAAAATATGGTTTTCACAATTTGAACTATCAAGAACCAGTCAGTTATGAGCTGATAAAAGTCAAAAAGCCTATATCTCTTTTAAAGCTGGCACAAAATGTTGGCCTTTCTTTGGAAGAATTAAAAAGCTTAAATCCTATGTATAAAGGGGAATATGTGCCTATTTATGAGGGAGAAGTCAACCTTCGTGTTCCTGTAGGTTCTCAAGCTTTGGCTCAAGCCTCTTTGGAAAAGAGCCAGATGAAACGGCCCCGATACAGTTATCACTATCATTATTGGTATCGGGTGCGTCGGGGGGATAGTCTCTATAGAATTGCCCGTCGGCACCGGACCACTGTAAGAAAACTCCGAAGGGCGAATCGCTTAGGGAACAGCTCTTTTTTGAGGATCGGGCAGAAATTAAAAATTCCCACACGAAAGCTGGCAGTCTCTAAAATAGCCCCCTCTAAAGCTAAAGTCTCTAAAAAAGAATTTCACACGGTAAGAAGAGGGCAAACTCTATCCCGTATTGCCCGGCTCCATGGTTTGAGCTTGAAACAACTTAAACTAATGAATAACATACAAGGGACTCCGCTCATTCATCCCGGCCAAAAGTTAAGGGTCAAGCACAGATCCCCTGCTAACGAATCCAAAAAATATTATGTGGTTCGCAAAGGAGATACCTTAATCGGAATTGCAAAAAAACATAACATTCCTCTATTAAATCTTATGAAGGCCAACTCCATGAACCTCAAAACCATACTTTTAACAGGGACAAGATTGCTCATTCCTAAAAAATAACTCCAGCCTTCTTTTTTTATAAATTTGTAAAATCCTCTCCCTGATAAGACTACCGATAAAAAAGAGAGAGGATAAATTATTTAATAGTGATTTGATTGAGCAAATCTAATTGATCTAAGGTTTTTCCGGCCCCAAGGACCACGCAAAAAAGAGGTTCTTCAGCTACGGAGACGGGAAGTCCTGTTTTTTCTTTCAACAGAAGATCCATGTTGTGAAGAAGTGCCCCCCCACCTGTTAAAAACAAACCATTATCTACAATGTCTGAAGCCAGCTCTGGTGGGGTTTTTTCTAAAGCGAGGCGAATGGCTCCAATGATTTTTTCTAAAGGGTCCATAAGGGCTTTATTCACTTGAAAGCGGTTGAGAGTGATTGTTTTGGGTGTGCCGGAAACCAAATCTCTGCCTTTGACAGCTAAACTCTTGTTATCGTTTTCCACACAAAAGGCTGTCCCCAGTTTGATTTTTATGTTTTCCGCTGTTCTCTCTCCAATTAAAAGATTAAAGTTCCGGCGAATGTAATTGATAATGGCTTCGTCAAATTTATCCCCACCCACTTTAATGGACTCACAAATCACAATTCCACCAAGGGAGATGATAGCTACCCCTGTTGTCCCTCCCCCAATGTCCACCACTAAATTTCCCATAGCCTCAGTGATGGGAAGCCCAGCCCCCATAGCAGCGGCCAAAGGTTCCTCAATAAGATGCACAGCTCTGGCTCCAGCGGAGAGAGCCGATTCCTGCACAGCTCTTTTTTCCACTTGAGTGATCCCATAAGGCACACAGATCACAATCCGGGGACGGATAAAATAAGAAGAGTGCTCTGTAGATTTGGAAATAAAATACTTCAGCATCTGTTGCGTGATTTCAAAATCAGCAATCACCCCGTCTTTAATAGGACGAATAGCTACAATGTTCCCTGGTGTTCGCCCCAACATGTGTTTCGCCTCTGCACCCACAGCCAGAACTTTTTTTTCGTTTTGAAAATCCTTCTGCATTGTCACTACAGAAGGCTCATTTAAGATAATCCCCTGACCTGGAGAAAAAACCAAAGTGTTGGCCGTGCCCAAGTCTATGGCAATGTCTTTATTAAAATATTTGCTGATTTGAGTTAAAAGCCCCATCTTTTATAGTTTATCCATAGCCCGAACCGGAATCCATCCTGTTTTAGAAGTTGGCGAAAAGTTAGATATTATTCTTTCATTATTAGGTCATACCCAGGGTGAGCTGTCAATAGCTTTTTTATCAGTTTTCTTAAAGCCCTATCTTCTATTTTTGAAAGGGCTGAATCTGATACTTATAAACCGCTTTCTTATGCTCTTTATAATTTTTTGAAAACTTATGACTTCCGTCATTTTTACTCACAAAGTAAAGATAATCAGAAGGTTCTGGAGTGAAAACCGCTTGAAGGCTTTTTTCCCCTGGATTGGCTATAGGCCCCGGGGGAAGGCCCTGAATTACATAAGTATTATAAGCTGAAGGGAATAAAATGTCTTTTTTCCGGATATTCTTCTCTCTTTCAAAACCTTGGACCAAGTAAAGGGCATAAAGTATGCTGGGGTCTGTTTGAAGTTTCATGTTTTTCCGGAGCCGGTTGTAAAATACCCCAGCAATTAAAGCTCGCTCTTTGGCTTGTCCGGTCTCTTTTTCAATCAGGCTGGCTAAGGTGACAATTTGGTGAGTGCTCAGCGGGATGGGCAAAGGCAAAGGGGAAAGTTTTTTATAAACCTCTTTTTGTTTTTTAGTCATCATTTCAATTAGATCTTCAGCAGAAGTATATTTTCCTAAATGATAGGTGTCCGGAAACAAATAACCTTCAAAGGAGTTGAAATTTTGTTTTAAAAGTTTCTGAATCAGTTTTTTATCTCTTGCCCGCTTTAAAAAAAACTCCCCAGCAGGCCAGTTTTGGCTTTTTAAAAGTTCCCCCATTTCATAGTGGTTAAAGCCTTCGGGAAAAGAGATGGAAAAAAGCTCTTCCCGGCCCCTCCGGATTTTTTGAAAAATACGCCAAAGGGACATTTCAGAGGAAAGCTTATACAAGCCTTGGGGGAGGGAGGGGGAATGGGCCAATTTAACCAGAACTTTCATATCCCAAGAAGAGCGAATAAGCCTTTTTTCAGCCAGTTCTTCTGCTATTTTATAAAAACTTTGCCCAGGGGGAACATCAAGAGAAAGCTCTTGGCTTTCCCCCCCTATAGGCCAAAACAACCGATAGCCACTAAAAAGTGAAATAAAAAATCCAATAGCAAAAAGAAGGCCCAAAAGCAGTTTTTTCATATCAAGCAAATCTTTCCGCCAAGGGGCTGACACAAGAGTCAATAGCAAAAGCTCCTGCAGGGCGGTCGTTCCCAGATTTTCCTAAACCTCCAAAGGGCAAAAATCCGCTTGCCCCAATGGTGGACAAATTGTAATGAATTAAGCCCACTTTGGCACGGTAAAACATTTCCTCCCTCAGTGCCGGATCTTTTGTAAATAGCGATAAGCTCAAGCCATATTGAGAGTGATGGATTATATCTAAAGCCTGATCTAAATCCTCTGTTTCATACAAGATTACTTGTGGGGTGAAGGTCTCCTCTGTCCCTATGGGGGATCCAGCAGTGAAACTCATTTTGTAAATTCCAGGGCCAACATAATGGCCCTTTTTGCTTTTGAGAAGATGGCTTTCTAACAAAGTTTCCCCTCCAGCTTTTTGAATCTCTTTTTGAAAGGAAAAATGCCTCTGCACCGCCTGTTGATCAATTAAAGGGCCCATAAAAGGGTTTTGGCTGTAATGATCTACAGAAAGCTTTTGGGCTTGGCGGACAAACTCTTTGGCAAACTCCTCTGAAAGACTTTTGTGAAGGATGATCTGTGAAGTGGAGGAGCACCTTTGCCCAGCAGAAAAAAAACTCCCTTTAAGGCTTTCTGTTAAAGCCTGCTCTATAGAGGAGTTGTCCCAAATCAAAGCACTGTTGTATCCTCCCATTTCCAAAGCCAAAATTTTAAAAGGGTCTTTAAGCAAAGCCTCTTTGATTTTTTGGCCTGTTTTAAAAGAACCCGTAAAAAAAACACCATCCACTAAGGGCTGAGTGCAAAGCTTTGCCGACAAGCGGGCCCCACCTGTTAACATTTGAAAAACCCCTACTGGAAGATTCAATTTGTGAAACAGTTCCGCTAGTTTTTGCCCAGTAGCGGGGGCTTTTTCCGATGGTTTAAAAATTACTGTATTGCCACTGATTAGAGCGGGCAAAATTTGCCCTAAGGGCAGATGCATGGGAAAATTAAAAGGCCCAACCACAACAAAAAGCCCACGACTTTTAAAACGGATTTGCCCTTTAGCTGGTAAAATCTCTTGTTTCCGGATGCGATTCAAACCCTCTTTTAAAACAAAATCTACTTTGGCAATAAGGGATTTTACTTCCCCCTCACTTTCCCAAAGGGGTTTGCCTATTTCACGAGATATAGTTTGTGAAAGCTCTGGCAAGTTCCTCTTTATTATTTGTTTTAGTGGTGCCAGCTTTTTGGCTCGCTCTTCTGGTTTTAGCCGGGTCCATGGGAGATAAGCTTTTTCCCCTTCTTTTACAGCTAAAGTTATAGAAGAAAGCGGGGTTGGGACTTGCCGGAAAACAATGTCCTCAAAATCTGCCGGACTTTTGCGGACCTGTTCAAAATTTTTATTGGGCGAAAGAGAGGGAGAAAACTCAAAATCCCCTCTGATATAACTTCCCAAACATTCGATAGGTTTTGTATTTGTAGACATAATTTCACAAAGGTTCTGGATTTAGAGTTTAACATATTTTTTTAGAGTGTTTAATGAAAAAATTTAAGATTTATGGTAAAAATTTTTGACAGAGGCTGGTATGATCGATTAAATTGCTCTTAGATAATCATTTTAAGAGGGGGGTCAAATGGTAAAAAGTAGCCTCACAGGATTGGAAAAACCCTTCACTTTGAAATAACAATTTATCAGGAGCGAATTGTTAAATGGATCAACAGATGGTCTTTATAAAAGATAAAGATCTAAAGCCAATACAAGATGAGCTTAAATCCTATTCTCAATTTGGAACAGCCACACAAATAAAAAACAATTTCATAATGTTAAAAACTGTGGGGTTTAGGAAGGATTATGGGCCTTACATATAACAGTCCCATACATTATCATACACTATACTGATCTTCTCAGAGCGAAGCTCCTCTAAAGTGTATAGTCCTCTTTCCCGAAGAACTATCTCCTTACCCTCTTCTAATCTCACAACTCTTGTTTTTCGTGCTTCCGGATGATAGGGAATAGGCTTCCACAATCCAAGTGAAACGAGAACCTATTTCATATTCTCCACTTCGTAAGCGATCCTCTGATAAAAAATTCCCCCTCCCATCATAAAGCCGGACCCTTAAATCCGGAGTGCTCAAATTCGGGTCTCTTAATTTTGGATCCACAGTAAACTTGTATTTCCACTTTTCCGGAAGTTTTGTATGGCAATACTTAAACCCAGTATAATTATTAGAAAAACCAAAGCGCTCCTCTCCATATCGATAATTGACAAAAGGGTATTTATCTTTTAATGCCTCATTTTCCTCTAAAAAGCCAATTTCACGGTAATACTCCTCCGACTCCTTCAATTCCCTTAACTCCCTTTCATCTTCAGGGGTGTAAGAACCTCGAATCCTAATTTCACGAAGGGGACCGGGATCTTCCCTCTCCCAAGGCATTCTCCAAGCCTCAGCATTTAAAGAAAAAAGCAATAAGTAGAAAACAAAAAATAACTTCATAATCAAAAACTACAATTTTTTAGGAGTAAAAAGGGGAGTTAGATGTGATAGACACGATAGCATTTTAAGAATTTATCATACCGGTAGCTACTGCCTCCACTTTTCAACCACTTTAAAGTGTTAACTCTTGTTTCTCTAAGAACAGCAACCTCCTTATTTTCAACAAGTCTTACAACTCTTAGATAATAAGCCTCCGGATGGTAGGGAACATAAGATCTAACTCTCCAAGTAAATGGAGTATACATTTCCGGCTGAGAACTCCTCAAATAATCCTCTGTTAAAAGATTCCACTCCTTATCATAAAGCCTTGCCCTTAAATTAGGATTAAAAATCACCGTATAGCCCTCATCATCAGGATCTGTTTCTTTGTGACAATACTTCCTCTTCCCCCCATAACGCTCTTTTCCTTCTCCTCCATAAAGTGAGCTTTCTTTAAAAGATTCCCCTTCTTCTAAGTAGCCCCATGTTCGATAATGTTCCTCCGACTTCTCGAACTCCTTTTCATCTTCAGGGACATAATAACCAGAAAGCACAATCTGACGAAGAGGACCACGAGTGGCTCTCTCCCAATACCCGGTCCAAGCCATAGCATTTGAAGAAAAAAATAATAAATATAAAACAAAAAAGAACTTCATAATGAAAAAACTATAAACTATTTTATGGGATTTTGTCAATCCTCAGGCAAGAAGGAGGAAAAAATTTCCTCCCCCTCCGGGCCAAAAACCGAAAGTTTGAGATCCTTTGCCTCCGTCTTCAACTTTGATAAATTAAAAATAGCTGAAACCATCGATAAACCAAAAGACTTGGAACCACATTCTCTACTCTTCCCCTCCTCATAAAGAAACCGAGATTCCACATCAAAAGCAGGACGACGAATCGTCTGCAAAGGAGAGCCCTCCCTGTTTTTTACATGAAATGAAACTAAAGACACTTCCTTCACATCCCAGTCCTTAGATAAAGAAGGAGTTATCCCGTCCGTCTCTAAAACCCTCAACTGAGGAGATAAAAACCGATTCCTCTTCTTATCGTAAAAACCAGAAACTAAAAGCTTTTTTGGTTTAATCTTCTTTTTAGGTAAATGGCTTCTAAAATTTTTAATCTCGTAAAGAACAGAACTGACTTTAGCGTAAGGTGAAAACACTCTCTGATGGCTCTCCCGATCTATCCATAAAATTTCTAAAACATTTTCAATATCAGGCTCATTTTTATTGTCCATAATGCTGAATCTATTTCTTATAAATTGCCAAATTTGTTTGTTCTCCTTATCTAATTTAACCTCTAAAGCCCTTGGGATTTTGTATCCATCACAAGGAATCAACTCATCCCCGGAAAACCTGCGGCACTTTTGCTGTTGCTTTCCCTCTTGATCATAAAAATCCCTCCGCTGGCCTAAAAGATGAGCCAACTCATGGCTTAAAACCCCTCGATCCAACTGATCCTCCCGAATAAAAGTAATTCCTCCAAGAAAACCCCAACCAGAATAGGACAAATACCCCCCCAGTCGTCTGTTTAAAATGAGGCAAAGGGGTCCAGCCATAAACTTCTGGTTCATGCTCCCCCTCCCTTTGAATACCATGGTAGACAAAATAATCCCTTGGAACCACAACAATAAGTTTGCTAAAATCGCCTTTAAATCTTTCATCCTCTAAAAGTTGAAGGTCATTTAACAAACCATAAGTTTGATAACGATGATAAAGTTTAGGATGAACATAAATCTCCCGGCAAAAATCTAAATCGGGAACAGAATCTTTTTGAAAAGACGAATATTCTTGAGCTGTTGTATAAGTATCACAACTCCCAATAACAAAATCTTTACCTACTGTAGTCCTTAAAACCTCTGAGCTGATCTCCGCAATGGGAAACACTGTGGGCACAAAAATTCTTATCTCCTCTGAAGAAGCAAAGGCTTGAACTTTTTCCAAATCTGTCATTTTATAGCCATTTTTACTGCTTTCCCCCCAGTTTGGGATTTTGGCATTTATCTCGGCTTCCTCCTCACTTAAAATGCATCTTTTATGATTTTCCTCTGCTCTTTTAATCCTTTCGGCCTCTTTAGTTCCTTTAACCCCTACAATTTTCTCAACTCCTTCAGCTCCTTTAATCCTCGTCCAGCCTATTTTTAACGGCAAAAGATCTAAAGCATTGACGCAAAAAATATTTGCGGACGAAAGCTTTGTCTTAAAATAAGCCTCAACATTATCTTCACAATTCCCTAAGCCCTTCTTCCAAGATACTCTGTTTTCTAAAACAGACATATTGGGCAAAATGATTTCTTTCTCCCTTGCACGAAATAGCTTTAAAATAGACTTCCCCGGAGTAGCTCTTTCCCCATTCCTCATCGACCGAAGAATAGACATATCTGGCAAAAAAGCCTTTTTCAACTCCACAATGTTTATACGAACCGGAACATGGGAATTTTCACCATCAATATCCTTCACTACCCGATCATTAAAACCAGAAAAAGAAAGCAAAACATTGAAAGGATAACTAATGTTTGTCAGCTCACCAATATCAATATACTCCTTCAAATCCACAGGCTCTATAAATCTTGTGGGAAACTCTATCAACTTAAAAACTGAGCCTTCAAAAAAATCTTGAGAGGAATTTTTATGAACCTTATGAGAATCCCTTGATGAAAAAAACTCCTCACTATTAAAAAAACAAGGCTCTTCATTTTTATCATCCGCCTCTATTACAAGCCTCCCTTCCTCTTTACTTACAGAATGGCAAAAGGTAGGAATATTTTTATCCTCTTTAACCTGTAATTTTAACTTAAACTCTCTTTTTGGGAAACATTTTTTAGGACCTCTCAACTGAAGACAAAGCTTGGGCAATTTGTATTTGATTTCAACTAAAAGACCAGCGGGTTTTCCTCTCAGAAGATCATAGCTTTTAAAAACAGGTTGAGGAAGATACTTTTGATGTTCCTGAACAAACAAAGGCTCTAATTGAGGGGCTGATACCGATTGAAACAGCATCTGATAGACCACTTGTGGGCCACCCCTAAGCTTAGAAAACCACAACTTACTGAAGTATTGACGGGGTTTCCCAACAAAATGAAACCAAAAATCCTCTGTTTTTTCAAAAAAACCTTGGGGTTCTTTAGATAGGGGAGAGTCTTCAAACAATTCTCTCCACGCCTTTTCTGAAGAAGATATTTTTGAAGAAGGGGACCTCCCTCCTAAATAATCTTCATAAGAGGGGGCTTTATAAGCTCCTTCAGGAATTTTTGCCCCTGATCCCAGTGAATTAACAGCTTGAGGGGGAAAAGGAGCTTTGGCCTTGTTAATAGATTGAGGATTTTTAATAGATTGAGGATTTGATTGAGAGCTTTCTTGGGTTTTTCCCACTATAGCTTTTGTAGAAGATAAGCCTTTTTCTAAAACAGAACTTGCTGGGCTTTTAAGTAAAGGTTCTTTTAATGAAGGTTCTTTTACAGAGGAAAGCTCTCTCCTACTCAAATCCTTTTTGTCTTCTTCCAGCAAGCCTTTTCCTTCATCAGGAAAAATTTTTGTAGGAGTAGGAACTAAAGCCGAAGGCTGATAAACTCCGCCCGCAAAATTTCCACTAGTAGCACTCACAGGATGAGAATCTTCATCATTTGAGTTTTCCTCTGAGTTTTCCTCCTCCTCTGAACCTTCCCTGTTTGCCTTAGCCCTTGCAAGAAGTTTCCTTCCTGATTCTATAGTTCCTGCCATCTGACACATAGAAAAAGCTGAGCTTTTAAAACTCTCATCCCCCTTCCCCTCCCTCACCCGCTCACAATCCACAAAATCCTCAAACGAAAGATCCTCACGAAAACTCAACAAAGACTCCCACTTCAAATTTTTATAAAAACCACTCAAAGAATCAAAACTCAATTCTTTATAAATTTGAGATACTTTGCTCATTTCCCTGTGACATAAGGGATCTTGCCTGGCTCTCCTCAATGCCTCATCTATAGAAACCGATTTTTTTATGGAAAAACAAGCCCTAAAACTTTGCTGAAAATCCCTAAGTGTATGCTCACAAAACTCTTTACAATGCCGAACTCCCTTTTCGCAAAAATCCCCCTGAAAGTCAGACAAAAAAGAGTTTAAAGAAGAAATCCCCTCCTGAGAGCAAGCTTGAGATACAACAAGAGTCTTGAGCTTATCATCTAACTCCTCTTTAATCTCATCTGTAGCATAAGAGAGGAAACAGCCCGTAGGGTCCTTACAACAGAGATGATTGTTCCTATAAGCCCATTGGCAGTTAAAATGTATGCTATCTTCATCCTTTTTGTTTAAGAGCTTATTGTGCAACTGATTTAAACATTCCCTATTGATATGGCAGGGGGGAGAGGGATTTGTTTGTGTTTTGTGATGAAGTCTTTTTTCAAAAAAAGGTGAACTGCCAGGAGGATTTTCTGCCTGAGCATAAAGCCTTTTCCTTAATTTTGGCTTAAGAGCTTTTGCGATATACTGGCTAAGACTTTTTGTAAGAGTTTTTTGAGTTTGCCCTGCCACTTGAAGGCTTAGTTCATTTAAAGAGGCTTTAGGGATTTTTGCATTTTCAGGAAGGGCGGAAGAGGCAAAAAAAAGAAAAAGCAAAAAACCAAGGGGCATAAAGCCTTCCTTATTTAAAATGAGATAAAACAACACACAATTTTAAAAGGGCTGTAATACTTTATCGTCAGAAAGGCTAAAAAACTGTAGAAAAAAATCCTTTATGGCATAAAAATAGGTGCTTTGCGGGAAGAACCCCTGTTTTCACAAAAACCGGCTTTTCTGGATTCCCGTTTTCACGGGAGCCAAAAAGTTTGGGGAACTTTTTGGCAAACTTAGCAAGGGCAAGCTGAGAAAGTCTATGTGTTTTTGCCTAAAGGCCGTCCCATAAGGGTCCAAGGTATTGCCGTCCCGAAATGGGACGGACCTTTAGGCAAAGAAACTTAAATAAATTCTGTCAGTGAAATACTGAACATTTACAGGAAAGGCTGATTTTCCAGTTTAATATCCAGTGCACATGCGGAAAAGGGATTGAAATGAGGGCAAAAACCAACTAAAAAAGCCGTCTCAAATAAAGTGCTATGAATTTAAAAAAATGTATGGACAAAGGCTGGCCTGTAAAGTAAGTCACAAATCAGGTGGAACATTTCTTTTTTAAAAAATAGAGAAAAGGATGAAGACCCTCATTTTAAAAAGCTCTTTTCTTCTCCTATTTTTATCCTACTTGAGCTTGAATGCCTGCTTTTTTAAAAAAAAGTCAGAGGAATTGCTTATTAACGGTGCAGGAGCCTCCTTCCCCTATATTTTATATTCTCGATGGCTTTCAGAATATCGAAAAATTGATCCCTCAGTATTTATCAACTATCAATCCATTGGCAGTGGAGGGGGGATCCGTCAATTTCTTACAGGAACTTTGGATTTTGGCGGAACAGATGTCCCCGTGCCTAAGGAAGAAACGGCTAACAGTCAAAAAGAGATTCTTCATATTCCCACAGCTTTAGGAGCTGTGGCTGTCACTTATAATCTTCCTATAGGTAAGGGAACAAGCCTTCACTTGGATGGCTGGACTCTCTCTCAAATTTTTCAAGGGGAAATTAAACTTTGGAACAATCCTCAAATCAAAAAACTCAACCCCGATCTACCCCTTCCCCAACAGGACATTGTTGTCGTTTATAGGGCTGATGCCAGCGGGACGACCAGTTTTTGGACTGATTACTTGGCTCAATCTGACAAAAGCTTTGTCCAAAAAATCGGTAAGGGGAAGTCTGTCCCTTGGCCAGTAGGTGTGGGAGGCAAAGGCAATGAGGGCATTATGGGCTTGGTAAATAAAATTGAGGGAGCCATAGCCTATATCGGTGCCAGCTATGCGGTTTCACAAAAGCTCCCGCAAGCGGTAATAAAAAACAAATCTGGCCAATGGGTAAAACCCACTTTGGAATCCATCCAATGGGCGGCCAAGCAAGCTATGAAAAGCCAAAAAAGCCATATCAGTTCCCTAATTAACATTGAGGGGAAGGGGGCTTACCCTCTCTCCGGCTTCACCTATATTATCATTTCTAAAAAAATGCCAAAACAAAAAGGGGAGGCATTACTGAATTTTTTAAAGTGGGCTTTAGGGCCAGGGCAAGAATTTGCTGAGCCTCTTCATTTTGTATCCTTACCTAAGACAGTGGCGGAATCTGCACTCAAAACTTTATCTCAAGTAGAGTTTGAGCAAAAACAATGAGGCCCTTGAGTTGAATAAATCACTTACCTATTCTGGGGACAAGCTGTTTTCTCTTGCTGTTCAAGCTCTGGCATTGGCTTTTATTGTTTTGTTTTTCTCTATGGCAGTTGTAATATTTATAAACAGCTGGCCGGCCTTTTCAAAATTTGGACTCTCCTTTTTTATCCAACCGGTTTGGAATAGCTGGAAACAGGAGTTCGGGGCTTTATCCCTAATTTATGGCACAACTATTAGCTCCCTTTTGGCTTTGTTAATTGCTGTGCCTGTGAGTGTGGCTTTTGCTTTGTTTTTAAATGAGTTGGCCCCTCGCTGGATTTCTGTCCCTTTAGGTTTTATTGTGGAAATGCTGGCCGCTATCCCTTCCATTGTGTATGGCCTTTGGGGGGTTTTTATTTTAGCCCCTTTTTTAAGAAAGTCTGTCCAGCCTTTTCTCTCTGAGCATATAGGGCATTTGCCTTTATTTTCTGGCCCCTACTATGGGATCGGCATGATGTGTGCGGGGCTGATTTTAGCCATTATGATCACACCCACCATCTCCTCAATTTGCAAAGAGGTATTTCGGGCCGTCCCTCACTCTAACAAAGAAGCGGCACTGAGTTTAGGGGCTACTCGTTGGGAAATGTTTAAAGTGGCTATTTTGGGCGGAGGTTGCTCTGGCATTGTGGGAGCTGTGGTCCTGGGTTTTGGAAGAGCCTTTGGCGAAACCATGGCCGTCACAATGGTTATAGGGAACAAAGTGGATCTGAGTGCCTCTTTATTTGCCCCTTCACAAACTATGGCCAGTGTTTTGGCGACACAGTATGCAGAGGCGGACACCCGCCTTCATCTCTCCTCCTTAACGGCTGTGGGTTTCACTTTGTTTATGGTCTCTTTACTGTTTAACAGTTTGGCTATTTTTCTTGTATGGAGAATGAAAAAGCAATTTAAAGGTTAAGCTATGTTTTTATCTGTTTATTATGTGTTGAGAAAGTTTTACAGCAAAGTCATGCTCTTTTTGATATTGATTTTGTCCTGTTTAGCCACTCTGCCTTTTTTTTATATTGCTTACTTTGTTTTGGAAAAGGGATGGACAGCCCTTAGCTGGGATTTTTTTACTCAAATCCCAAAAGGTCCGGGGCAATCTGGAGGGGGCTTAGCCAATGCGATTATGGGAAGTGCTGTAATGGTGGGCATGGCTTCCCTTTTAGGGGTGCCTTGGGGAGGGGCTTTAGGGATTTTTTTAAGTGAGTATCGCTCGCACCCCCTGTCAAAAGTTTTGCGATTTGTTGTGGATCTGTCCCTGAGTGCCCCCTCTATTGTCATAGGCATTTTTGTTTATAGCTTGATTGTGGCTTTTTTTGGTTTTTCGGCTTATGCTGGAACAATGGCCCTTTTGTTGATTTTTGTTCCTATGGCCGGGCGAACATCTGAAGAGATTTTAAAAATGACACCTTATCATATCCGGGAGGCGGGTTTGGCTTTAGGATTGCCCCGGTGGAGGGTGATTCTTCAAATTCTGATCCCGGGAGCAATGACTATGCTGTTGAGCGGGATGATCTTGTCCTTAGCCCGCATTGCCGGAGAGACAGCTCCTCTTTTGTTTACTGCTTTGGGCAATCCGTTTTTTTCAAAAAAATTAAGTGATCCTATAGCCTCTTTACCCGTTCAAATTTACGAATTTTCAAAAAGTGGCTTTGCCGATTTAGAAGCTATGGCTTGGGGGGGAGCTTTGGTATTGATTTCTTTTGTTTTTTTAGTTAACTTGAGTGCTCGGTTTGTGATTTTTATTATGAACCCTCGCTATCGAAGTCATTTGTAGAGTTGAGATATGGATAAAAAAACATTAATACAAGTAAGCAACCTGAGTGCTTGGTTTAAAACCTCACAGGCTTTATCTAAAATCAATTTGCTTATCAAAAAACACAGTGTAGTGGCTATTATCGGCCCATCGGGTTGTGGCAAATCCACCTTTATCCGTTGCCTTAACCGCCTCCATGAGGAGGTAGAGGGTGCCCGCTTAGAGGGGGAGGTGATTTTGGACGGGAAGAACATTTACAGCACCAATACCGATCCGACACTGATTCGGAGGAATATTGGCATGGTTTTTCAAAAACCAAACCCCTTTCCAGGGATGAGTATTTATGATAATGTAGCTATTGGCTTAAAACTCTCTGGTATTAGGAAAAGAAGCCTTTTGGATGAAAAAGTGGAAATTTCTTTAAAAAACTCAGCTCTATGGAAAGAAGTCAAAGATCGCCTTCATCGTCCGGGCTTAAGCCTTTCCGGAGGCCAGCAACAAAGGCTTTGCATTGCCAGAGCTTTAGCTGTAGATCCCTCTGTGATACTGATGGATGAGCCGACCTCGGCCTTGGACCCTATTTCCACTTCATGGATTGAGGAGTTAATTCAAAAACTAAAAAGCCAAGTGACAGTAATTGTAGTCACGCATAATATGCAACAAGCGGCACGGGTGTCGGATCATATTGCTTTCCTTCTCAACGGAGAGCTTGTAGAATACAGTAAAACCTCATGGTTTTTTACTAAGCCTAAAAGTTCTAAGTCAGAGGATTATATTACGGGGAGATTTTAATGTCTGTAAAACTATTTGATGAACGGCTGAGCCATCTGAAATCCCTTATAGCAGGTATGGGGGGCTGTGTGGAGCAAATGCTTAAAGAAGCCAGCATGATCATTTTTCAAAAAAATGTGAACAGAGAGCAAATTTATCACACCATTCGCGATAGGGAAATAGAGATTGATAGCCTTCAAATCAAATTAGGTAAATACTGTTACCGGTTTTTAGCGGTTCAATCTCCTGTAGCTAAAGATTTGCGAATGATTTTATCCATTATTTCCGCCAATACTTCTTTAGAGAGAATGGGAGATCTGTCTTTAAACATTGCTAAAAGAGGCAAAAGCTTAAAAGAAGACCCTTTATTGGAGCTTTCTTTGCGTTGTTTAGAGGAAATGTTTACTCATATCTCTGTAATGGTTTTGAACTGTTTGGATTCTTTTATCAACGAGGATGAAAAGCTGGCCAGAGAGGTCATTGTTCAAGATAAAAAAGCCGATCAACTTAAGGACAAAATTTGCTCAGAGTTAAAAAAATGTATTTTAAAAAACACAGAGCTTATTGACACCTGCATTCAGCTTGTGGGCATTGCGGAAAAGTTAGAAAGGGTAGGAGATCAAGCCACAAACATTGCAGAGGAAGTGGTTTTTCTTCAAACAGGACTGGACATTAAACACCAAAACCCTTAGTTTCTAAAAAACAAGAAAGTTATTTTATGAATATCAAAAGAACTAAAGTTTTGATTGTAGAAGATGAGCAGGATATTCGCGATCTCATGTCTTTTCATCTATCTAAACAGCACATGGAAGTGGACATAGCTGAAAATGGCCGGATCGCTTATGATAAACTTTTAAAAAGCAAATATGACCTTGTGATCATGGATTGGATGATTCCTGAAATCAGTGGCTTAGATCTGGTCTCTTGGATGAAAAAAAAGGAGCATATTCAATACGAAACCCCTATCTTAATGGTGACGGCCAAATCCGATCCGGAAAGTATTGTTTTGGGTTTAGAGACAGGGGCAGATGATTACATGATCAAACCTTTTGATTTTAATGTCCTCCGGGCCAGAGCGAGAAACCTTTTAGAAAGATCAGAGTTTGTCCAAAGATCTCAAAAAAAGGGGAAAGGCCCTCCTATTTTATCTATGGGAGAGCTGACTATCAACAGAGATTCTCATAAAGTGGTTTTGTCCGGCCAAGTTATAGATTTAACTTATTCAGAATTTAGAATGTTGGAGATGCTTATCGCCCATCAGGGTCGAGTTTTGTCCCGGAAACAAATCACCAGTTTTATTCAAGGGGAAGATGTGGTTGTGGCGGGCCGGACTATTGATACTCATATTTCCAGTTTGAGAAAAAAATTAGGCACTTACGGAGAGAAAATAGAGACCATCCGAGGGGTGGGCTACCGTGTCTCTATTAAATAATTTATGATAAAATTTCCTTTTCCCAAACTGATCAAGTGGCTGTTTCGCCGGTTATTTATTTTTTTCTTTTTTTTTCTTATTGCTGGTTTATCTTCTTACTATATATTTTTTAGCTCTTATGATCTTTCCCAGTTTGTTTATATATTTTTATTGTGTTTTCTTTTTTGTGGCTTTGTTTTTGCTTTTTTGTTTATTCGCCTGCTCCATTCTTTGGCCCGGATTTTTACAAGAGTTCAAGACATTGCTAAGGGTAAAGATTCCTTTGATAAAGATTCATCTTCTTATTTAGATGAAGAGCCGGGAGAGTTTTATGAACTGAACACCAACTTAAATCATATCCACAGCAGATTAAAATGGCAGGAGAAGATCATATCTCAAGAATCCTCTGAGTTAGAGGCCGTGATCTCCGCCTTGACGGGGGCTATTTTAGCTATTGATCAAAATAAAAAAGTTTTGTTTTTCAACAATCAGGCCACCTTGCTTTTTTCATCACAAAAAAGACCTTACAAACAGGAACTGCTTTTAAGTGAAATGATAAGAAACCCCGATATTCTTCATGCTTATGAGGAGTGTTTGCGAAAAAAAAATGTTATTAAAAAAACTTTATCCATTGGTTTTTTTGACACAGAGGAGGAAACTTTCATTTATGAAATCACAGTGGCACCGCTAAAAAGAGCCAACAACAAAATTCACGGGGCGGTAGGGCTTTTTTATGATATTTCCAACATTCGTAAAACAGAAAAGATACAGTTGGACTTTATCACCAATGTCTCCCATGAGTTGAGGACCCCTTTAACCACTATTCAAGGCTATGTGGGCACTCTATTAGATGAAATAGAGACCAACAGTAAAGAGCAAATCAAACAGTTTTTAGGCATTATCCAAAGAAATGTTCAAAGGCTGGTTTCCCTATTAAACCACTTTTTAGAGCTTTCTCAGATGGAGTCTCCAGCGGAGTTAAAAAAACAAACCTTAAGCACTGAGGAGATCACTCGATCTATTGTTCGGGATTTACATATCAAAAATCACGAAATCAAGATGGATTTTTTGCAAAAAACAGTGAAGGCTGATCGCCATTTTTTAAAACAGATTCTTTACAACTTGATTGACAATGCGATTAAATATGTCCCCTCTGGCCGATTGATTGAAATTGTATGGACAAAAAAATTAACTTATGTCCAATTAGAAGTGCGGGATCATGGGGAAGGGATAGCTGGCCGGCACAAAAGCCGGTTGTTTGAAAGGTTTTACAGGGTGGATCCTTCTCGAACTTCAGTAAAAGGAGCGGGTATTGGCCTCTCTATTGTAAAACAACTTATAGAAAAACATGGTGGAACTATAAAAGTTCAAAGTGAATTGAGGGAGGGGAGCGTTTTTATTTGCTCTTTTCCTGATTGAACTTTATTTGTCCTACTTAGTCGGTTTTGAAAAAGCTTGCTAAAAAGCTCCCCAGGCTTTTTAGCAACTGAGATCAACACATTAAAAGGAAATTATAAGTGAAATCTTTATCTCTTAAAGCTCTTTTAACTGAAAAGATCCACAAACAGGCAGAAGAGACCTTGCAGGAGTTGGGCCTCAATATCGAAAGGTTGAAGAAAGCCCCATCCACTAAAGAGCTTATTCAAAAATTAAAAAATATTAATGTTCTTTGCACCCGGTCCCGAACTTTTATTAACAAAGAGGTTTTGTCTCATTCCCAGTTAGACTGTATTGGGGCTTTTTGCATTGGGGTCAATCAAATTGACTTGGATAATGCTTGCAAAAGGGGAGTTCCTGTTTTTAACGCCCCTTTTGGCAATACCAGAAGTGTGGCAGAAATGGTAATAGGTTTAATGGTTGGGCTTTCCCGATCCCTTTTTGATCATTTTCAAAATATGAGAGAGGGGCGGTGGGAAAAGTTTACTGAAGGTTGTTTTGAGTTGAGAGGGAAAACTCTTGGCATTATAGGCTATGGGCATATTGGGAGTCAGGTAAGTGTTTTAGCAGAGGCTTTGGGGATGAGAGTTCTTTACTATGATATTGTCAACAAACTTCCTATTGGCAATTCTAAACCCTGTTTTCACCTAAAAAACCTTTTAAAGATGGCTGATTTTGTGACTCTTCATGTTCCGGAAACCCCACAAACTAAAAAACTTATCTCTAAAAAAGAATTGGGGTATATGAAAAAAAACAGCTTTCTCATTAACACCAGCAGAGGAACTGTTGTGGATCTGATCTCTCTTAAATCCGCTTTAGAGGCTCGTCAAATTGCAGGGGTGGCAATAGATGTTTTTCCGGAAGAGCCCAGTGCCAGTTCTGCTCTTTTTAATTCTCCTTTGCAAAAAATGAAACATGTTGTTTTAACCCCTCATATAGGAGGAAGCACTGAAGAGGCCCAAGCCTCCATTGCTTTTGAAGTATCTAAAAGTCTGAAGGATTTTTTACAAACAGGGACTGTCCAAAACTCTGTCAACTTCCCTTCGCTTTTAGCTCCCCCTGTTCCTGAAAACGCAACTCGTGTGACTAATGTTCATAAAAATCAGCCGGGGGTTTTAAGCCAGATCAACAAATTGATTTCTGAATCGGGAGTCAATATTAAAACTCAATATTTAGCCACCAACAAGTGGATTGGCTATTTGATTATGGATTTAGAAAAAGAAAATGTTTTGGAGTTGAGTCAAAAAATGTCTCGTTTATCAGTATCTATTAAAACTCGTGTGATGGGATCTACAGTGGGGCCAGTCCAATAAAAATTACCGCTTAAACCCTAACACTAAAAGACAGAGGAGCTATTTTTATGGGTCAGGAAATCAGCCAATCTCATTGGACAAAAGCACAGGAAGAGGAGTTTGCTCTCCACCTTAAGGAAGAGACAAAACAGCTCCAGCAGTGGATCTCTGACGGTCGTTTTACAAATTCCCCATTAGTTTGTGGTTATGAAGCAGAAGGCTGGATTATCAACAAAAAAGCCCTTCCGTATGCTTTTAGTGAGAAACTGCTGAAGATTGTTAAAGACCCGCACATTACCCCAGAGCTTTCTAAATTTAACTTTGAAATTAACGGAAAGCCTTTTGAGCTGAAGGCCAACTTAGCTCAAAACTTAGAGGAGGATTTTCAATTTTATTGGAAGAAATGTGCTCAAGCAACTCAAGCTCATCAAGGGCGAGTTTTGTTTATTGGCACTTATCCCGATATTACACAGGTGGCTTTTGGGATGGATCAAATTTTTCCGCAAAACAGATATTATGCCATAAATGATCGCATCCTTTTTTTAAGAAAAAGCAAGGCTCAAATTCATATACAAGGAAAAGATAGCCTCCGTTTGGAAACTTCCAGTGTTATGCACGAGGCTGAAACCACTTCTTTACAAATTCATCTTCAAGTGGCTTATTTGCAGGCTAAAGATTTTTACAATTCGGCTTTAATTGCCAGCCCTATAATGAGTGCCCTCTGTGCTAACTCCCCTTTTATTCGCGGGAAGGAGCTTTGGGAGGAGTCCCGCATCCCTCTTTTTGAGCAGGTGATCTCTTTAAAATCTACAAGCGATCCCCCGGTTTCTCGTGTGGGTTTAGGTCATGGTTTTGTCAATCAATGCGTGTCAGAACTTTTTGATCAAAACCTTTTTCATCCTGTTTTGCTTCCGGAAATAAAAAAAGGAGGAAAAGGGCGGTTAGAACATTTACTGCTTCACAATGGATCTATCTGGAGATGGAATCGCATTCTTGTTGGCTTTGATAAAAAGGGAGTTCCTCATTTTCGTATTGAGCACAGAGTTCCTTCTTCCGGCCCCAGCCTTGTAGATATGCAAGCTAACATTATTTTCTTTATCGGTTTGATCTCTTTAATAAGAAAAAACATAGAGGGCAAAACCCCTTATATTGCTTTTTCAAAGTTGGAGGAGTTTTTTTATCGAGCCTCCCGGTGGGGGCTTTCAGCAGAGGGCCCTTGGTGGGACGGGAACACTTATGAACTTAGCCAGCTTATTTTAAAAAAACTAATTCCTTTAGTGTGGGAAGAGATAAAAAACTTATCTTTAGATAACTCTCAAACAGATTATTGGATCCATGATGTAATAAAAAACAGAGTGCATTCCGGACAAACCGGTGCAAAATGGCAAAAAGCCTTTATCCATAAATTTGGGAAAAAATTTGATAAGTTGGTCCAGATCTATTGGGAAAATCAACAAAAAAACCTCCCTGTTTATCAATGGAAAGTATAACTTAAAAGATGAATAAGCATTTAAAAATTATAAAGAAAATCCCTGATGGTTTATTGAGCATTAAAGCTCATGAAATAACAAAAATTATTGATAGCCCAACACTAATCCATCTGAAGGGGGAAAAAGATCAACCTCTTTTTATTTCTGTTTTGGTTCATGGCAATGAGTTTTCTGGTTTTATTATCCTGCAAAAAATTTTAAAAAAATATCAGGGAAGAGCTTTGCCAAGGAGTCTCATTTTCTTTATTGGCAATCCGGAGGCCGGGGCCAAGGGCCAGCGTCATTTAAGCCATCAACCAGATTTTAACCGGATATGGCATAAATCTCTTAATCACCCTTTAGCTCGATCCGTCTTGCAATACGCACAAGATCAAAAAGTTAAATTGGGGGTGGATATTCACAACAACAGTGGGAAAAATCCTCTTTATGCCTGTATCAATCAAAAGGGGAAGAAGGCTTTAAAAATAGCTCAAAATTTTTCCAACAATATTGTTTATTTTACTCAGCCTGATTCTGTTTTATCTATAGCTTTAGCGGATATATGTCCGGCTGTGGTGATTGAGTGCGGTCTTCCAGGGACCCCCCAGGGCCTAATAAAAGGAGTTCAACTGATAGAGACTCTTTTAGATCCCGATGATCAATGGGAGAATAATAAAATCACAATTTCTCATATTTATTACACTTTTGCGGTTATTCGCATAGATAAGGATTCTGTGCTCTCTTTTCGTTCTCCTCTGGTTTTAAAAAATAGCCATTTTTGTTTTATAAATGAACTGGAAGATTTAAATTTTAAAAAACTGCCTGTGGGCCAATTCTTAGGGAAAATTAAAAACTCTAAAAAATTAAAACTTATAGATAAAGCGGGAAGAAATATTTTAACTCAATATTTTTCTATCAATCAAAATCGTTTAACAGTCAAATCCTCTTTTATCCCCTCTATGCTTACAAAAAATCAGGCCATTGCTCGCTCAGATTGCTTAGGTTATGCCATGAATAAAATATCTATCGAGCAATTTTTTGAAGGTGATTGGGAGGAGGAGACCGCATTTTAAAAAAATAGTTTTCCTCCTTTGGCTGGGATTTAGCAAATAGCAAAAAGAGAGCTGGACGGCTTATAGAGTTTATGTTATTTTAAAAAGGTAAGGTTTTAAAAAAGGAACATATTATGTCCCACTGGAAAAGTTTTTCTCTCTTTGAGCCTACTCCGGAACACAAAGCTTTAAGGGATCTGTCCTCCTCTTTTGCACAAAAAGAGTTGGAACCACAAGCTTTAGAGGGGGATAGGGCAGAAAAATTTAACCTTAAGTTATTCCAAAAATTAGGTCCTGCGGGTTTGTTGGGCCTGCTGGTTCGAGAGGAGAGCTTGGGCGGATCCAATATGGATCTGACAGCTATGCTTTTAGTTCATGAAGAATTGAGCCGGTCAGACCCTGGTTTTTGTTTGGCCTATTTAGCTCACAGTGTTTTGTGTGCTTACAACATTTCCCGAAATGCCAGCGAAGATCTTAAAAAACTGTGCCTTCCGGATCTCTCCAGTGGCAAAAAAATAGGAGCTATGGCTATGTCGGAGCCGGACTGTGGGACCGATGTTTTAGCTATGAAAAGTTATGCAGTTAAAAAAGGCGATAAATACATTTTAAACGGGCGAAAAATGTGGATCACCAATGCCTGTCCGGATGGTAAAAAGCCTTGTGATATTTGTCTGCTTTACGCTAAAACTAAGGATAAAATCTCTACTTTTGTTGTGGAAAAGGGTTTTAAGGGTTTTTCTGTTGGCCAACAAATTAAAGATAAATTAGGGATGAGGGCCTCCTCCACTGCGGAATTGATTTTTGACAACTGTGAGATCCCTCTTAAGTATCGGGTAGGGGATGAAGGAGATGGCCTTCAGCAAATGATGAAAAACTTAGAGGTGGAGAGGTTGGCATTGGCTGGCATGTCTTTAGGGATTGCCAGTAGATGTTTAAGTATTATGAATAATTATAGCTCTGAGAGAAAATCTTTTCAAAAAAGCATTCGCTCTTTTGGTCAAATTCAAAGCCATATTGCCCGGAGTTATGCGGAGTTTCAGGCCAGCCGGACTTATGCTTATGAGACGGCTCGTCAGGTGGAAGCAGAGCCTTTAAAAAAGCATCGCTTGGCTTGTGACAGCGTCAAACTTTTATCCGCTAAGACGGGTAAAAATATAGCGGATCGAGCTATACAAATATTGGGTGGTTATGGCTATGTAGGCGAATACATTGTGGAGAGGCTTTGGAGAGATGCTAAATTATTGGAAATTGGTGGCGGGACTAACGAAGCTTTGGAAAAAAACATTACTAAAGAGCTGGCCGGGCGAGCTGTTATCTAAAGGATATTGAATATGGGCAATATTCAGTTTGATTTTTCCGGCAAACGGGTTCTTGTCACAGGTGGGGGGCAAGGGATTGGCCGGAAAATAGTGGAGAGCTTTTTTTTTGCTAAAGCGGAAGTGCTGGTTTGGGAAAAGTCTCCAAAGTGTATAAAGCGGTTGAAACAGGACTTCCCCTCAGTATCCGTTCAGCAAGTGGATGTCTCCCAAAAAGAGTCCTGCTTTCATGCTACAAGAGGTTTGCCTGCACCCATAGATTTTTTAATCAATAATGCCGGCATTCTTAAAGATCGAAGTTTATCAAAAATGACTTGGGAAGAATATTCCTCTGTCATGGGGACTAATTTGAATGGCGTTTTTTTAAGCACAAAGTATTTGTTGCCTCATTTTACTACTGGATCTTTTAAAAGGATTGTGAATCTTTCCAGCATCTCTGCACTTTATGGCTTTTTTGGCCAAAGCAATTATTCTGCCTCTAAAGCAGGGGTGCTCGCTTTAACAAAAGTTTGGGCCAGGGAATTGGGCCGGAAAGGTTGGACTGTAAATGCTTTGGTCCCCGGCCTTATTCAAACAGATATTTTAAAGGATATGCCGGAAGATTTAATTAAAAACCTTATAGAAAAAATCCCCACCAGTAGGATTGGCCAAGTGGAGGATGTCTCTTCTGCCTGTTTGTTTTTGTGCTCTGAGGAGGCCGGCTATATTAACGGTGCCTTGTTAGAAGTGACTGGAGGATTAATTGTTTAAAAACTAACAGCCAATCAATCCCGTGCAAACAGTCATCCAGGAATCTCAATCTTTTCCACAAAAATTTATTAAAAAACCTTATTCCTTAGCTTTTTGTCCAAAGGCTGTTCCATTTCGGGACGGAAATACCTTGGACCCTCATGAAACAGCCTTTGGACAAAAACAGTTGAAAAGGTTAAAAAATGATTCTGTCAGCGAAATACTGAACATTTACAGGAATGGCTGGAGGAGAGGAAGATTAAAGAAAACAATATAAAGCTTAGCCGAGATGTTTTTTCATCAGGCCAGGTGGAATCCAAGCTTTGGCTTTGCCGGGAGTTGGAAAAGCTTTTTATTAGCAAAAAAGAATCTCAAACAATATGGATTTTGGGTGGATGGGTAGGGCTCCTTCCTTTTTTATTGCTGAGCCGGGAGAATTTAAAAATTAAAACCATCCGGCTATTTGACAAAGATCCTCTCTCCGAAAAAATAGCGGATAGCCTTAATGAAAACTGGCTTTGCCGGGCTTGGAAGTTTAAAGCCAAAACCATAGACTGCAATCAGTTGGATTATAAAGATTTGGCTTTTGCCGATTCCGAAAAGCCTGATATTATCATCAACACTTCTGTTGAGCACTTTTCCTCCCGGCTGTGGTATGACAATATTCCTACTGGAAAAACTATTGCTCTTCAAGCATGTGATCTCCTGCACAAAGAGCATATTGCCCCTGTTCATTCAAAAGAAGAGCTGAAGGATAAATTCCCCCACAGCCAACTGCTTTTTTCCGGAGAACTGAACTTTGATTATAAAACACATTCTTTTTCAAGATATATGGCTTTTATGATCAAGTAATATTTCCTGAACTAAAAAAGGATAGTTTAAAAATGCTTAAATTGTAAAAAGCTCTTTTTGTCCGGGAATAAATTCCTTTTTTTGTTGTGTTTTTGATCTCTTTAGCTTACTTAATCTTGTAGTGGAAATATCAATATATTGTTTATTGATTTCCACTCCTATAAATTTCCTGTTAAGCTCCCTACAAGCTATAGCTGTTGTGCCACTACCTATAAATGGATCCAATACTATACTTTTAGGTTTTGTAGTTAGACTAATTAAGTATCTAAATAATGATAAGGGTTTTACTGTTTTATGATTATTAAAAGAGCCTTTTTCATTTTCTTTTGGTTTATCTACTAAAAAAACCTTATCTATTTTGTGGTTAATGTATTCACTTGTCATGATATTTGATGCAAACATATCTTTATTCTGCCCTTGCTTTATTTTTGTATTGATTAAAGAAACATTGTATTTTATTGAGTTTTCTAAATAAGTTCCCTCTATAGGTTTTTGAGCCATTGCAATCGGTTCATAACAGGATTTTACCTGTGGAGTTTTCCATTCCTTAAATTTGCTATTGAGTTTCTGTTTTTCTTCTTCAGGTTTATTTGTTTTGTTAATAAAATGATGAAGGCTCATTGCTTTGGGCTGATTTTGTGTATAAAGCCATATAAAACAGTCTCTTATTTCAAATCCTGCATCATCAATAGCACAAGTCATCCTGTGATACAATCTGGGGCTGGAAAAAGAAAAGAAAAATCCTCCTGGTTTTAAAACCCTAAAAAGATTTTCTGATACTTTTAAATACCATGAATAAAAGGTTTTTCCTTGCTCTCTGTCAAACTTCATACCTGCTGGCAGGTGTTTTATAGCATAAGGTTTTTTAGGGCTGATTACCTTTTTAGCACTCCAAGTATGATCCATTTTATCTAAGAAATAGGGAGGATCTGTCAGTATAATATCTATGGAATTGCTTTTTAATTTTGGCAAAAAATTAAGAGCATCATCATGAATAATTTTGTTTATGTATTTTTTCATTTTCTATCTCAGTTGGCCAGGGGGCTTGCCTTTTAAGGGATTTTATTTGTCTCCTGCTTTGCTTAAACCCAGGGTAGGGTTTTTCTAATGTGTAAAGCTGATATTCTCCTCGTTTTAAGGATAAGACAATATTGTCTCTTCCTCCTGCTAAAATCCACCATCCTTTTTGTGCTCCTAAATGCCTTCCTTGTTGAACATCACTTGTGTCAGGATAATATTTTCTTATAAATTGGGTTAATTCCTTTTTTGTTGCTTTTTTAGTATGAGGATAGCCTTGACTTAGGTATATTAATACCAACGCATCTCTGGTGTATGATCCTTTGTTATTTTTCAATTTTGGGAGATTTACTCCATGTCTTTTTAAGTGTTTTTTATGCAGTTGTTCCACTTTTTTATAGGTTTTATAAATTATGCCTCGTGTCATCATCTATCCTCATGAAGTGTTTACTCTATACCAAAGAAGAAGGCTTTTGGGCAAGCCCAAAAAAATGAGGGGGATTCTTGCTGAGTTTATGGAAGAGAAGACAACACCGTCATAACCCGCCACATTCATAATCTATACAGATACCATAACCTATTTTAAGCTTAATGGGATTAACTTCTAGAGTTGGATCTTGTATTGAATTTATTGTCAGTTCTCCTTTGTCAAATAAATTTAATTTATTAATTCTTGGTTTTAATTCTGGATCGACGGTTTGATGTTCAACAATAGCAAAATAACGGAGACCTTTATTAGGTTTTCCATAATAATTTTTATTTGGTTTTCCCGTATCCGTATCTCTATGATAATACAAATCGGAGCGATTATGGATCACTTCAAAGCCGTAATGACGAGCGGCTATGCTGTGCAAAGTGGCTTTGTGAATAGCTGACCAAAAGCCAAAAGTAATGCCAAAAAACATGACAAAAATAAATAACAGTGGCAACATTTCCACCACCGCCACCCCACGGGAAGATCGCAAAAAATGTTTTTGCTTAGCTTTTCGTTTCTTTTTATTAACAGCCATTGTCACCTCCATTTATTTTTATCTTATTAGCTTCAAAGCCATCAAGAATTTGTGAATTTCTATTTTCCTTTATCATACTATAGATAAATGTATTCCTTTGTTTGAAAAAACTATTACTATAATCATCACACTCATCTTGAGAAATCTCTCGTCCTAAAAAAGAATTGATAATGGCATATTCCGGTGGCGAGATGTTTGAGTTTTTCGATAAGAAAGGGATTTTAAATCTCAGTGCCTTATTATAATCAAAAAGAACTCCTACCCCATAAAATAAAGTTTTATTAGGATGATTACTTTTATAATCACGCTCACGTTCACTCTTTTTTCCTATCGAGTCTCCTTTTCCAATAAGACCGTCTTTAGTAGAGCAGATTGTAAACATATCAAGCCCTCCCTCACTACAATCACTACTATTAGCTTTAAAAGCATTATTAAAAAACTTTTTATGGAGTTTGACATAATGGCCATCTGCCTTAATAAACCCATTCTTATTTTTCCCTCCCAAAGCCAGTTTTCGGGAGGTGGAATAGGCGATATACTGAGCCACACTGGCATGAACCAAAGTGAAAGTGAGCCTAAAAAAAGAGAGAATCAAAAATAAAATAATAATTGAAACCAAAAGAAAAGGAATCGTCACAAAACCTTTTTCCCGGGAAGGTATTTTCCCACGACAAGAATAGTCATTCCTTCCTTGAGCAGGAATCCGAAAAGACCTGAGACTTTTTAATAAATTTTGCAGGAAAGATAGAGATTTCTGGATTCCCGTTTTCACGGGAATGACGAAGTTTTTCACGGGATTGAGACTTGCCGGGGGCAAGCCGAAAAGGTTCTTCACGGGAGCAACTGGCTTTTTTGGAAAGACTAATCCTGGGAAGAGCTTGCTTAAGTGCTTTTGTCCAAAGTCCGTTCCATGAGGGTCCAAGGTATTCCCGTCCCGAAATGGAACGGACTTTGGACAAAAAGATAAACTAAATATGGATTCCCGCTTTCGTGGGATTGAGAATTGCCGGGGGCAATCCGAAAAGCTAAGCGGGAATAACGAATGGTGAGGGTCTGAGAGGAATGGATTCCCGCTCAAGGCGGGAATGACGGGATTTTGGGTAAAGACTTGGCGGGAGCCCGAAAGGGCAGGGCCTTTGGATAAAGAAATTAAAGAACAAGGCTTTTCATAGGCGACTCTTAATCCTTTCGTAAAAAAGATCTGTCCTTTATCGCATGAGCAAAAGCCAGCGGTGAGGGTCCAAGGTATTGCCGTCCCGAACAAGCTGGACTTTTGCTTATGCGATCTATTAAATGTAGACTTTTTCATAAGCGATATTTATTCTCCATCAGAAGTGTAATGCAATTTATGATTATTGGGATGCTGTTCTGTGGCGGTTGGTCCAGTTGGTCCATCAGAGATTAAGTTTCCGGTCTCCAACAAATTATTAAATACTTTATAAGGTGTCTCTTGAAAATTTTGTAATGAGTCTTTTAACGGGTTAGAAGTTGTCACCAATTTAAATAGGAAGGCCAAAACAGCTCCTAAAAGGATATACTCCACTGTGACCTGTCCGGAACGACTTTTTAAAAAAGCTCTTTTTAAGCCTTTATTTTGAGAGGAGGTGCTGGGCTTTTTTCTCAAAAAAAACATTATGTCCCTCATTATTGTCTAATATAGGTTTTTTCCGAAGAGAGATCCCTTTGAGGATCAGCTCTTAAACTGACACTTAAAGAGCTTTGGCTTTGATTTTGTGGATTAAATACAGTTTTTTTAGGGAAGTAGCCCTCTTTTTTAATAGTGATATGTGATATGCTTTTGGCACTCAAACTGACTACAGAAGGGGTATATTTAGACAAAAATTGACCATTTACAAAAATGGCCGCACCTGAGGGTTTGGAGTTGATAAATATTTTTCTCTGAGCCGGTGGGTTAGTTATCTGCTTATTAGCAAAAGCCTTTTCAGCAGAATGCGGGGCCGGAATGGATTTAGGCAAACCTTGCTGAACAGAGGGAGGGGATGTTCCGCCTCCTGCCCCTAACCATTCCATCACATTGTCATTTTTTATCAACCAAAAAATAGCAAAAGAACCACCCCCTAAAAATAAAACACTCGCCATAATCAAAAAAAACAAAGAGGTTTGGTTTTCATCCTTGTTTTCTGCAATTTGTTCTATAAATTTTTTCTTATCGTAAAGAGCTGTGGCTTTTTTAAAAGACAGATCAGTGTTTAAAGTCCCCTGATTAAAAGGAGGACTTTGAGTTTTAGCCATTTTGTATTGGCTTTCCATTTTCAACTGGATCGAGTCATTATTTTTTGCAACAAGTTGGGGCTGACGAGTCTCATCAGTCAATGAGCGACTCAATGTCTGGTCATTTGCTGAAGTCTCTGTTTTGAAGTCTTGCCTTTGGATTAAGGTGGAACTATTCTCCTCTTTTTCTTGACTGTTTGTAAATGATTTCGTCTTTTTGGTTTGTGTGATAAACTGGCTGTTGTAAGACCTGTTCTCTTCTTCATTTAACCAACTTTTTGTTTCTGTTGGTGCTTTAGGGGCCGGGTCTAATATAGATATATCGGGAATACTCAAGTGTTGTGTTTGTGGGCTTAAGCCCTCTTCTTTGTTTCGTTCATTTTTATATATGTTAAATTTAGAGGAATAGGTTTTCAAGTCTTCCCGCTCTTTCATTATTTCTTTTCGATAAACTTTTTTTATTAGGGAAATAAACTCATAGCGAGAATATTCTGGATAGTTTTTATTTAAAAATACTGTCAGATCTTGCTCCATATTTGCGGCCGATTTGTATCTTGAATTTTTATTTTTGCTTAAAGCCTTTTGAATCACATGATTGAGTGCGGTAGGGATCTCCGGATTGATTTTTTGTGCTGAAGGAACATCGCAAACTTTAACTTTTTTTAAAGAGTTGAGGTCATTTGACGAAGCAAAAAGCCTTTTGCCAGTCAAGAGCTCCCACAAAATGATCCCCATGCAGAAAATATCTGTCCGAGCGTCCAATGGTTCGCCCTTGGCCTGCTCTGGACTCATGTAGCTGAACTTTCCCTTCAGATGGCCTACTCGAGTCAAATTGGTGTCGGCTATTTTGGCAATTCCAAAGTCAATAAGTTTTACCTCTCCGTCAAAGCTCAACATGATATTTTGGGGGCTGATGTCCCTATGGATAAGGTTTAAAGGTCGTCCCGTGTTGGGATCCACTGCATTGTGGGCGTAATTCAAACCAGAGGCCACCTCTTTAATAATGTAAACCGCGTTGGGAATACTGATAGAGCTTTTGTAAAGTTGTAATTTTTTAATAAGCTCTCGGACATTTCTTCCGGAAATATATTCCATACAGAGAAAAAATTGGTCTTTTTGGATCCCAAATTCATAAATGGGGGTAATGTTGCTGTGTTTGAGGCTATTGGCCACCTTCCCCTCATTTTTGAACATGTCCTTAAATTCTTCATTTTCAGAAAACTTTGACAAAGCTCGTTTAATGACCACAAATCGGCCAAAACCCGCGGGGCTTAAATCACAGGCCAACAAAATGTCAGCCATGCCCCCAGAGGCCAGTTTCTTAATGATGGTGTATTTTCCAAATTCTGTAAATTTCATCTAATAAAATTATCGGCTTTTTTGGCTATAGACTTTAAAGTTTGCCTGTGAGTGAGCCTTTTTTTTGAAAAAAATAGCCTTTAAAGGCTTTTTCATTGGTTTGGGACTAAAAAAATCCTTTAACTACCAGTATTCTCATCAACAATATGACAACGGTTTTAGTGACGGGTTCTATGGGATCGGGGAAAAGCACTGTAATTGCTTGTTTAGAGGCTCAATCCTACCCTGTTTTTAAAGCGGACACAAAGGCGAGAGAGCTTATGAGCATTAAAAGCCCCTGTTATTCCCGTTTAAAGCAGATTTTTAATGAGGATCGATTTTTTAAATCTAATGGCGAGTGGGATAGAAAACAGCTGGCAAAGGATATTTTCCAAAATGCAGATAAGCGAAAGGCCCTTTCCGCCATTATTTACCCTTTGATCAGGGAGTCTTTTAAAAAATGGCGGGATCATCAAAAAAACTCTGGGGAAAGCTGGGTTTTTTATGAAGCCCCTCTCATATCTTTAAAAATGTTTGATTCTTTTGACAAAAAAATTTTGCTTGTCTGTCCTAAAAGTATCAAAAGACAAAGGTTGATAAAAAAAGGCTGGACCTCTATAGAAATTAAACAGAGATGGAGGGCACAAATTCCCGAATCCCAAGCTCAGGGCCATGCGGACTTCATTATTGACAACAGTGGCCACTTGCAAAGCCTCAAAAGGCAGGTTAAGGAAGTATTGTGTTCTATGGGGGTGTAGGAATAGTCTTTTTATCTCAGGGGAAACTTTTATGAAAAATCAACTCCTACCCATCCTCTTTAAAAAAAATGGCAATCCTGTTTTTATAGGGGCTGGTGGTCTCATTTTTTTTATTTTAGCACTGGCTTTTTTATTTCCTAATGGTTTTTTCAATGTTTTGTCGAGAGGGCAAAATGTTTTTATCCTCTATACTTCTTGGTTTTATGTTTTTTTATTTTTTTTATTTTTCTGCCTTTGTATTTACCTGGCCCTTAGCCCTTATGGCCGGCTGAAAATGGGGGCCGGCCCCCCAAAATACAATAATGGAACATGGATAGCCATGATTTTTAGTGCAGGCATGGGCACCGGGCTTTTGTTCTCCGGCGTTTATGAGCCACTGTATCATTATTTTTACCCTCCTTCAGGGCCTACCACGGGGGTAGAGCCACTGCCTCAGGCCTTTCAACTCACTTTTCTTCATTGGGGATTTTCTGGCTGGGCTATTTATACCCTGACAGGGATCATTATGGCCTATTTCTCTTTTTGCAGAGGAAAATCTTTAAAAATATCCTCTATATTTTCTCCTTTTTTAAAAGGAAGATCAGCTGGTTTTTTAAAATCTCTTATTGATATTGTATCGGTAGTGGTGATTTTGATTGGTATGGCGGTCACCTTAGGGCGTGGAAGTATGCAAATCAATTCCGGCCTTAAGGAGTTATGGGGGATCTCTTATTCTTCAACAACTCAAACCCTGATCATTTTTGCTATCACTGTAGGCTCAGCCTTATCTTTAATTTCTGGGCTGAACAAGGGGATTCGCCGTTTGAGTGAATTGAACCTTTTGATCTGCTTGTTTTTACTTTTATTTGTCTTTTCCGCTGGCCCTACAGTTTTTGTGCTCAGCTCCTTTGTGGAGCATTCTATGCATTATTTACTGGATCTGATCAAAAATATGACTCGAGTTAACTCTTTAGGTTCTGTCGAGTGGCGATCCCAATGGACATTGCTCTATTTGGCCTGGTGGGTGGCTTGGACCCCTTTTACAGGGCTGTTTATTGCTCGTATTTCTAAAGGGCGAAGTGTCCGGCAAATTGTGTTGGCCAGCCTATTGGCCCCTGCCGGACTTTCTTGTTTTTGGTTTGCTGTTTTTGGCGGTTCGGCTATTGAATATCATCTCACCGGGGAAATGAACCTTCAGCCTCTTTTAAAAACAGAGTATTCCCTTTTGTTGTTTGAGTTTTTAAAGCATTTCCCCTTTTCAAAAACCTTATGTATAACGGCTCTTTTGGCTATTGTTGTTTTTTTCGTCACATCTTCCGATTCGGCCTCTTATGTTATTCATCAAATTTCCTCCCGAAAAGGGAGATTCCCCCTGTGGGGCAAGCTCTATTGGGCCTCTTTAGAGGGATTGCTGGCCATAGCTCTGCTCTATCTCGGTGGGATAAAAGCTCTTGAACTCTTACTTATTGTCTCAGCTTTCCCTCTTTTACTGCTTATTGCTTTGGCCTGTTTTTGCTTTTTAAAAGAGCTGAGAAGCCCCTTTCCCCCATAAATACTTGCCCGTGAAATAATCTATAAAGGGCTTTCTTTTTAGATAAAAAAATGAGATAATAAAAAACCAATATGAGCCAAGTAGAAAAACAAATAGAAAAACAAGCAGAAAAAAGCCCACAATCTTTGAATTATACTGCCGATTCCATTCAAGTTTTAGAGGGCCTGACAGCTGTTAGAAAGCGCCCCGGCATGTATATAGGCGATACCTCAGATAGAGGCTATCACCACTTGATCTATGAAATTGTAGATAACTCTGTTGATGAAAGTTTGGCAGGGCACTGCTCTAAAGTCTGTGTGACATTGGAAGAAGACGAATCAGTGACTATAGAGGATAATGGGCGAGGCATCCCTGTAGATGAGCATAAAAATGGCAAATCCGCTTTAGAAGTGGTAATGACTGTTCTCCACGCTGGGGGGAAATTCAACAAAGATTCTTATAGTATTTCCGGTGGACTTCATGGGGTGGGGGCCTCTGTAGTTAATGCTCTTTCCAGCTTTTGTGTTGTTCAGGTTTGTAGGAATGGTTTTGTCTACAGGCAATCTTATGAAAAAGGCCAGGCCATAAGCCCTGTAGAAAAACTAATGGAGACAGAAAATACAGGGACAAAAACCAGTTTTAAACCCGATAGAGAAATATTTACAGACGAAAAAACCATTTTCTCTTTTGACACATTATCCGCTCGTTTTCGGGAACTGGCCTTCTTAAATCAAGGTTTAGAAATCCAGTTAAAGGACAAACGTTTCCACCGTGAAGAGGCTTTTTGCTATAAGGAAGGCTTAAAAGAGTTTGTGTCTTATATCAATAAAAATTCTCAGGCTTTAAATAAAGAGGTTTTGTTTTTTGAAGGTTTAAAAGGGGAGACAGACATTCAAATAGCCCTTCAATACAGCGATAGCTATAAGGAAAATATTTTTAGCTACTGCAACAATATTCGGACTTCCGAGGGGGGGAGTCATTTGGCCGGCTTCCGGACCGCTTTAACCAGAACTCTCAACAGCTATGCCCATAATGAAAAGCTTTTAAAAGAGTTAAAGGGCAATTTAGAGGGAGAGGATGTTCGGGAAGGTTTAACAGCAGTCATTTCCATTAAGCTGAAAGAACCTCAATTTGAAGGCCAAACCAAAACCAAGTTGGGGAATAATGAGGTCCGGGGAGCTATGGAATCCTTCTTAGGCGAAAAGCTGTCCAACTGGTTGGACAGGACTCCGGCAGAGGCCAAAAAAATTATTAAAAAAGCATTGGGGGCGGCACAAGCCCGTTTGGCCGCTCGAAAAGCTAAGGAGCTGACCAGAAGAAAATCTGCTTTAGACGGTGCTTCGCTACCGGGAAAAATGGCCGACTGTCAGGAGAAAAATCCAGAAATTTGCGAGCTTTTTTTAGTTGAAGGGGACTCTGCTGGAGGCAGTGCTAAACAAGGAAGGGACAGGAGGATTCAAGCTGTTTTGCCTCTCAGAGGCAAAATCATCAATGTAGAAAAATCTGCTTTTGACAAAGTTTTATCTAATGAGGAGATCCGAACTATCATTTCTGCCATTGGTGCCGGAGTGGGGAAAGGGCAGATGGAGATGGACAAAATCCGCTACCACAAAGTGGTCATTATGACAGATGCGGATGTGGATGGGTCCCATATTAAAACTTTACTTTTGACTTTCTTTTACAGACAAATGCCTGAGCTTATTGAAAGAGGGCATGTTTATATTGCTCAACCCCCTCTTTATAGAATGAAAAAGGGGAAAGAGATCCACTATCTTAAAGATGAGCAGGCTTTAAATGAAAAAATTTTTAGCAGGGCCTTGGACAATCTTCAATTTAAAGGGAAAAGTCGGGAAGAGATCCGCCAGTTTTTATTTCACAGTCAAGCCTACAAAAAAGCTTTAGACAAAGCCGGTCAATTAGAAAAAAACATTCTTGTCTTCATGTTGGCTTTACCGGAGGATTTGGAGGAAATTCTTAAAAATCCAGAAAAAACTAAAAAGCAAATAGAGGAGTTTGGTCTTAAGCTAAAAGAACAGTCCCTTTTGGGTTTTTCCCAAATTGAGTGTGAAATTGTTGGGGAGGGCCTTCCCTCTTTAGAAAAAGACAGAGGTCTTTTAGTGACGACCACTCGTTTTGGCCATGTTCAAGAAAGCCTATTCAGCCCTGAGCTGGCTCTTTCCTCTAAGTGGAAGGAGTTAAAAAGGCTTTATCAACAATTAAAAGCCTTTCAGAATCTTCCTGTGACTATGAAGTTCAAAGGGGAGGAAGAAAGCTTTGTAAGTTATGAGGATTTTGCACTGCGAGTCACAGATATATGCAAAAAAGGGCTTTACATTCAAAGGTATAAGGGCTTAGGGGAGATGAACCCAGAGCAACTTTGGGAGACCACATTAAATCCAGATAATCGTCATATTTTAAAAATCAGTTTAGAGGATGCTTTTTCCGCCAATGAAACTTTTAGCCTTCTTATGGGGGAAAAGGTAGAGCCTCGAAGGGATTTTATTTACAATAATGCCTTAAATGTCAAAGAGTTAGATGTATGAGCTATAACGGGAAAGACAGAATCTCTCTTGTAGATATCAATAAGGAGATGCGGGAATCCTATCTCCAATATTCCATGAGTGTAATTGTGGGGCGAGCACTTCCCGATGTTCGGGACGGCCTAAAACCCGTGCACAGGAGAATCCTTTTTGCCATGAAGGATTTAAACAATACCCATGACAAGCCCTTTAAAAAATCCGCACGGGTGGTAGGGGATGTGATCGGAAAATACCATCCTCATGGGGAAATGGCAGTTTATGACGCCATTGTGCGAATGGCTCAAGATTTCTCTCTTCGTGCCCCTTTAATTGATGGGCAGGGGAACTTTGGTTCTATTGACGGCGACAGTGCCGCCGCCCCTCGTTATACAGAAGTGCGAATGACCGCTTTAGCGGAAGAGCTTTTAACAGACATAGATAAAAACACCATTCCCTTTGGCCCCAATTATGACGATACCCTTTTTATCCCTTTGGTTTTGCCGGCCCGCTACCCTAATCTTTTAGTAAATGGAAGTGCGGGAATCGCTGTGGGAATGTCCTGCAACATTCCCCCACACAATTTAGGAGAAACTATAGATGCATGTTTATTGGTTTTAGAAAAACCGGAAACCGATATAAGGGAACTGTTAGAGATTCTTCCTGGGCCAGATTTTCCTACTGCCGGAACTGTGGAGGGGCGAGAGGCTCTGTTTTCCGCTTACTCTAAAGGTAGAGGAATTATTACTATATCCTCTGCCACTCAAATTGAGGAGAGAGAAAAACAATCCCCTCAAATTGTGGTTACGGAAATACCTTATCAGGTTAACAAAGCTCGCTTGATCGAATCCATAGCCCAGTTGGTTAAAGATAAAAAAGTAGAAGGCATCTCTGACATTCGAGACGAATCTTCCAGAGAGGGTTTAAGAATAGCCATCCCCTTAAAACGAGGGGCCAATCCTCAGGTGATTTTAAACCAAATTCAAAAACGAAGTCAGTTAAGAACCAGTTTTGGAATTATCTTTTTGGCATTAGACAAAAACAACCAACCCCGAATTTTTAATTTAAAGGAAATGCTTTTAGTCTTTATTGAGCACAGAAAAGAAGTGATCAGTCGCCGGTTGATTTTTGATTTAAAAAAAGCTCAGGAGAAATTACACATTTTAGAAGGTTTAGAAAAAGCTTTAGGGCAAATTGATCAAGTGATTGCCCTTATTCGCTCTTCTTCAGAAAATAAGGAGGCACGAAAGCGTTTGATTTCTGAATTGGATTTTTCTCACCGGCAAGCCCAGTCTATATTGGACATGAAGTTAGCTAAACTTACCGGTTTAGAAAGGGATAGCTTAAAAAAAGATCGAAAGGACACACAAGCCCTCGCAGAGGCTTTAAAAGAGACTCTATGCAGTGAGAAAAAAATAGAAGAGCTTTTAAAACAAGAGTTGATAGAGATTAAAAACAAATACGCCACCCCCCGGCGAACTCAAATTGTAGAAAGCCAAGGAGAGATTTCTGACAGAGATCTTATTGCAAAAAAAGAAGTGGTTTTATTTTTAACCTATAAGGGTTTAGTCAAGAGGATCCCTTTAGAGGAATATCGAATCCAAAAAAGAGGAGGGAAGGGCTTAAAGGGTTGGGACCTCAAAACAGAAGGGGATTTTGTTTGGAAGCTCTGGAGTGTGAACACTTTAGACAAATTGTTAGTATTTTCCTCCTTTGGCCGTTTGCATTGGTTAGATGTTTATAAAGCCCCTTCGGGTTTACGGCAAACTAAGGCTCGCTCTTTAAACAATCTTTTAGCTTTTAAAGAAGGAGAAGAGCCTCGGTTGATTTTGCCTCTCAAAGAGTTTTCTCAAGAGAAGGCAGGTTTTGTGACGGCTATTACTAAAAAAGGCATTATGAAAAAAAGTGCTCTGTCTTTGTTTTCTCGTCCTCGCTCTGGCGGTGTGGGGGCCTTGTCTATAGATGAAGGGGATATTTTGCAAGATGTTCAGTTAGGAAAGGCCAATGGGGACTTCCTTATTTACACGCGAAAAGGTTTAACCCTTCGGATCAAAAATACACAAGTCCGGCCCACGGGAAGAACAGCACGCGGGGTCCGGGCCATTCGTTTAACTGCGGGCGATACTGTGGCCTCTATGGAATTTATTAAAGAGGATGAAGAGGGCCATATTTTAGTAATTACAGAAAAGGGCTATGGGAAGAGGACTAAAGCTGTTGAATTTAGAGCACAAAATCGGGGAGGCCGAGGGGTTTTAGGCCAAAAAATTACAGAAAAAACAGGAGAGGTGATTTGTGCAAGGCTGGTTTCTCCTGAGCAACAGGCCCTCATCACAACCAATCAGGGGCAATCCATCCGTTTTGCTCTTTCCGGAGTTTCTATTTTTGGAAGAAACTCTCAAGGGGTGCGTTTTATTCATCTCAAAAAAGGGGAAAAGGTGACAGGAATGACTTTAATAGATGAAGTCAAAGACGAAATTACAGAAAATCAGGATTTGAACGGTGAAGGCTAAAAGAGTTAAAAGCCAAACATCTATGAGATGAGAATCCTCTCTTTATTTTTTATGTCTTTATCTGCTTTGCCCATAGAAGCTTGGGGTTGGGGCCAGGGCATAGCTTTTTTAAAGGCATGGTCCGGTTGTGAAAGGGCTTATAAATTGGCCCATCAGCCTCAACTCCATTATAGGAAAAAAGCTCGTCTGACCTCTCGTCTGACTCGTGGGGCAGAGGCTTGCATAAAAAAGGAAAAAACAAAAAAGGCGATTTTTATTTTAGAAAAGCTTTTAAAAATTGAGCGGAACCCTTCGCCTTCCTCTAAAAAATGGCAGAGGCAGTTGGCCGATCTTTCTTTTTATAAAATTAAAGATTATGAAAAGGCTTTAAAACATTATACTGACTTGTCCCGGCAAGTTTTAGGGACAGAGGAAAGGTTTTTTGTTCAATATCATATAGCGGAGAGTTTTTTTTATTTAAAAAAATATTCACAGGCTTTAAGAGAGGCAGACAAATGTTTTTTTGATGGAATCTCCCAGGAAAAAAGAAAACAGGCACTCAACTTAAAGGGCCGGAGCCTGATGGCAGAAGGGCGATTTGATTTAGCAAAAGAGCTTTTTGAGAGGCAAATAGAGCAATTTCCCGAAGAATCAGCTTTTTTAAGAGAGTATTTGGCTTTTATTTATGAGTCCCAAAAAGATTTTTCGTCTGCTATAAAGGAGTTAGAGAAGATCCACCCCTCCAACCCTTTTATTAGGGGAAAGATTAACCGCCTTATGGAAAGACGGAGCCATCAGCCGGGGTTTTGAGATTGTGAAAAAGCTTTTTATTGTCAGCTCGGAGCTTTTATCTTTTATTGCAATTGGATTTTTTTTAGGTCGATTTTTAGATAACAAATTTTTAATGGGGGGCTGGGCCACAATTTTTTGTCTCATTCTGGCTTATATCTTATGGTTTTTAAATTTTTACAGACATTTCCGTTAGGCTTAAAAGGTTTTGCCTTTCAAGTTCTTTATGGTTTGCTCTTGTTCATTTTGGTTTATTTTTTTGGTTTGAGCCGGATAGCTTTTTTTACTGGATTTGTTTTTGCTAATTTTTATATGCTTTTGTTTTTTTACTCGGCCTCCTTGCTTTTTAAGAAAAAAAGACGAGCCTTAGCTTTCCTTATCCTCTCTCTTAAATGGTTGAGTTTGCTTGTTGTTTTGATCGCTGTTTTATGGTTTCTTGATGGCAAAGCCTTTTTGATAGGTTTGAGTTCCATTTTAACTTTTTTACTTTTTTATGTTTTACAAAACATGTTTAAAACAAGGTGGAAAAAAGAGAAAGCTGTTTAGGCTGAGTCATTCCTGTAAATGTTCAGTATTTCGCTGACAGAATCATTTTTTAACCTTTTCAACTGTTTTTGTCCAAAGGCCGTTTCATGAGGGTCCAAGGTATTGCCGTCCCGAAATGGAACGGCCTTTGGAGAAAAAGCTAGGGAATAAGGTTTTTCAATAAATTTTTGTGGAAAAGATTGAGACTCCTGGATTCCCGTTTTCAAGGGAATTTTAATGCCAAAACCTTTTTTTTATCGGAAAAAACCCTGGGAATAGCTTGAATTAAAAACCGGTTTCCACTCAGCTGGCCTAAAACTTTTTGACAGTTAAAACCCTGTGGGCTGTTTTGTGATAAAAGAAAGGCAGAACCTTTTATTTTTTTGTCTTTTTTTAAAAAAAGACTTTTGGCTTTTTTAAGAAAGGGCAGATCCCTCCAAAAAGCTTCTAAATAAATCCCTCCGTCCAGTATGTGACGACGAGAACTTGCTTGAAACCCTCTTTTTAAAAGACCAGTTAAGGCAGGATAGGTTTGCGGATGAACTTCCTGAAGGCAATTTTGAGCTTTTTCACTCAGCTGGGATAAAGGAATTTTTAATTTTTTTGGAAAAAGAGAATAAAAAGAAAGGCGATCCGTTTGGAGCTTTTTTAAAGCAGAAGAATAGCTTATTTTTAACTGCTTTTGCCCCGTTTCTTTCCAAAATTCATTTTTTGATCCAGTAAAAGGAGCAGTGAGGCTCACTTCTATAAGAGAAGAAAAATCTTTTGGAAAACTTTTTATATATAAAAAACGAGTTAGACCAATTTGCAAGCCTAACAGGGAGGGCTTTTTGCGATATGCAGGATGCACAATCAAGCCCCCTATTTGATTTTGCCCTGTAGAGATCTTTTTCAATTCTAAAAAAATATTTTTTTTGTATGTTTTAAGAAAATAACATAAGGACTGATGAGGGCCAAAATAAGATAAAATTTGACTGGAGCCGATGACTTTTTTTGCCTTTTGATCTTCTAAGACGAAAATATAATTTCTTTCCTCTTTAGGCCGGATCCCTTTGAAAGACTCTTGGCTCACCTCCAGCTTTTTTTTAAGCTTAAGAGAGTTTTTAGGCAAACTGCAAAGTGGGAAAAAATGAGATAACTCCAAAAGATCTTCTTTATCTTGAAAATCTGCTGGACGAATAAGAAAACTCATTTTTATTTCCTTTTTTTGAATTTTTCATCTAAAGCCTGATTGGCTAAAGCATCGGCTGGTTTATTTTGTTCTCTACTAATATATTTGAGATGAACTTCGGGAATTTTTTTTAAAAACTTCTGACATTGTTTAAAAAGAGGTTTTAGGTTAGAGGATTTGACTTTATATTTTTTCTCTAATTGGCGGATGATCAGTTGGCTGTCAGAAAATAGGGACAGTTTTTGAACAGCTTGTTGAACCGCCAGTTCAAGAGCTCGAATAACTGCCCTATACTCAGCAAAATTGTTGGTGTTGTTGTTTTCTAAATAGAGGGCTTCCTCATGCAAGATCTGCCCATCACGGTTTAAAACTTGAAGACCTAAGGAGCAAGGTCCGGGATTTCCTCTACAAGCTCCGTCTGTCCAAATAAAAACCTCTTTAGGCCAAGCCGGAGATAAGCTCCTCCGATAGCTTGTATTGGTTTTTTTAGATTTTAATTTAATAGATCGCCCACGCATTCTCTGTAGTATAAAGGAGTCTCTTTTGTAAAACCAATAGAAATTTCAAAAAGATCTTCTTTTATAACGCGAATTTTTGTGATCACCCCATAAACAGCGATTTCATATTGATCTAAAAAAAGCTGGACAGGATGATTTAAAATTTTTGGAAGATCTTGTTCTGGGATAAGAAAAGACTTTTTTTTAATACAAACTGTTAAACCTCTTTTTGTAGCAGAAGACAAAAAATTTTGACGAGAGACAAGTTCCTTTGTTCTGAGGGATAAGATTTCTGTGGAAATGTTATGTTTCAGCATGTTTCTCCTTTTTTACCTCTTTTATTTAATGTGTAGAATGAGGGCTTGTTATAAAGTTTTTTAGAAGAACCTCACTCTATTTCCTTTTTGAGGGCTGAAAATAATTTTTTTGATAATATCATTTTAGTCCTCTATAAAACTCATCGGCATTTTTTTTTAAATCAATAGCTTTTTGCTAAAGAATCTCAAATTGAGACAGTTTTTTGAAGAAAAAAATCCCGGCACTTTGATCCACTGTATTCAAATTGAACAGCCTTGTTTTAAAATGGGACACTTTATTTAACTCTCTGTAAAAAAATCAATGCGATGGCCTTAAGCTCCAATAGTGCATTCCCAAACCATAGTTAAGAGCTGGTGCCGGACTCTTAACCCTTTTTTGAAGGCCATAAAACCTTTTGCGGGAGTGAAACATGAAAATATAAGGGCTGTCTTCAGCAATAAGGCGATAAACTTCTTTAAAAGCTTTAACCCTCTTTTTTTTGTCTAAATGAGATCGCCCCTGATCTATTAATCTGTCCACTTGAGGGTTAGAATAGCTGATAAAATTAGATCCATTTTTTTGAGCACTTTCTGAATGCCAAATCTGTTTGGGATCAAAATCAATACTTCCTGCCCCCCATCCCAACATAACCGCATCAAAATTTTTGTCATCTATTAACCGTAAAAAGCTGGCCCAATCTAAAATTTTCAAACTGAGTTTAACTCCTGCTTTTTTTAAATCCTCTTGATAGATAGTGAGATGTTTTGTGCTCTCAGGATTAGAGAAAATAAGAGTCCAGGAAAGCTCCCTAATTTGGCCTTTGATTGTCTTTTCTAAAATGCCGTTTTGATCCTGGTCATTCCAACCAGAAGATTTTAAAATTTTTATGGCTTTTTTAGGGTTAAACTCTATAGCTGGAATTGAGGGGTCGGCATAATCACTCCAAAAATACCAAGGCCCTCTGGCCACTTCCCTTTGTCCATAACTAAATTTTTTATTCATTAGCTCTCGATTCATAAGATGAGCCAGAGCTTTTCTCACTTTTCTATCTTGAAAAATAGGTTTTTTTAAATTGAAACCAATAAAACTATAGCCTCTTGGTTCTTTATTGCTGAATTGAACTTTTTAATTTTTGTCCCCCAAGGGGCTTTAGTTGTTTTTTCAAAGAAAGTCGCAGGTGAGAGGTAGGAGAAATCAATATGATTTTTTTCCATCCTTAAGATAATGTCGGCCTCTCCACCTACAAAACGAAAAGCTATAGTCTCAAACTGCCATTTGTTTTTATTTTCTGGGAGTGTTTTTCCCCTCCAGAGGGGGTTTTTTCTTAAAACTAAAATTTTCCCCCGGATGTATTGATCTAAAACATAAGGGCCAGAACCTATAACAGTTTTTGACAGTTTGAGTTGAGGGTCTTTATAAATATGCTCTGGTAAAATGTCCATTCCGGCAATGATTTGAAAATTTTTAAAATAAGGGGATTTGACCTTAAACTGAATTTTTGTTCGGCTTAAAATTTTAACTGAATCCATTTTTTCAAAATAAGATAAATATCTAATCCCCCCATACTTTGGATTTTTGTAAGCTAAAAAAGAAAATTCGATGTCTTTTGTTGTCAGGTCCTGACCGTCAGACCATTTTAAATTGTCATATAACTCAAAGGTGAAGGTTTGGCCATCTGGACTGATACTCCAGTGCCGGGCCAGTTGAGGCTCCCATTGGTAAGTGTTGCTATTCCTTTGCAGTAGAGATTCCAAAATATGCGATTGAACAATAGAAGAGTAGGTGTCTGTGCTTCGGATAGGGTGCAGGTTTTCCGGCTGGCCATCTAAATTGTTAAAAAAAGTTTCTTCCCGAAGGATCCTCAGCTCAGGCCCGGAACAGGAACAAAGCCATATAAAAAAGACAGAGGCAAAAAAACAGGAAAGAGCATGTTGAGGCCAAAGGATCATTTTAGATAAGCTGGTTTTTTTAGAAATTGCTTTTAAACAAGGCTTTTTTTTTCAACAAAAACAATGTAGCATAAAACTCTGCAATAGCTCAAGTTAAAAAATATGAAAAATCAAAAAACAAAAGCTTTTGGAGTCAAAACCTCTTTTCAAGAGGCGGATGTGATTTTGATCCCTGCTCCTTGGCAGGCCACCGCTTCTTATCTTAAAGGGACTGGCAAAGGGCCTCAGCTGATTCGGGAGGCTTCTTCTCAGTTGGATTTTTTCAACCCTTTTTTTGGTAGGGCCTATCACCGGCAGATTCATTTTTCTGCTGAAGATCCTCTGATCATTTCCCTCAACAAACAGGCCAGCGATTGGGCCAAAGGCATTCAAAAAAAATGGGAGGAAGACAAAATTTTAAACCAGAAAGAGAAGGCTTTAAGCGAAAAAGTCAATCAGGCCAGTGAGAGCTTGATCGATTGGCTTTATGAAAGATCTGTGAGAGTCCTTCAAAAAGGGAAAATCCCTGCTCTGGTGGGTGGGGAACATTCTGTAAGCGAGGCTTTGATTCGGGCCGTAGGGGAAAATCTAAAGGGGCAATACGGCCTTTTAGTGATTGACGCTCATGCGGATTTACGGCCAGCTTATCAGGGCTTTAAGCGATCTCATGCCTCTATAATGCACAATGTTTTAAATTTAGATTTTTCTCCTTTAAAGATGGTTCAAGTGGGGGTGAGAGATTTTTGTGAAGAAGAATATCAGCAAATTCAACAGGATTCCCGCATTCACTGTTTTTTTGATGGGGATATATCTTCTCAGCTTTTTTCTGGAGGAAAATGGGCCGACTTGTGCCGGCATATCATTGGCCTATTGCCTTCTGAAATTTATATCTCCTTGGATGTGGATGGCCTCTCTTGGACTGAGGCTCCAGGGGTAGGAACTCCTGTCCCTGGTGGGCTTTCTTTCAACCAAGTCATTTATTTATTTTCTGAAATTCAGAGGCAAAACAAAAAACTGATGGCTTTTGATGTGGTAGAAACTTCTCCTGGGAAAATTTTACTTGGGAAAACTACACTTGGGAAGACTTCATTTGCTGAATGGAATGGAAATGTCTCTGCTCGGTTGATTTATTATCTTTCAGGTTTAGCTCTGCTTTCGCAAAAAAAGCTCAAATCTGTTTGAAATGACCGCGTTCACTTTCTTCTATCTCTGCACCTTCAAGGCTTAAAGTGGTCCATGGTAAGGATTGCAGACGGTTGAGTTCAATCACATCTCCGGTCTGCCGGCATAAGCCATATTCCCCAGACTCCATTCGCTTTAAGGCCAGAAACACCTGCTCTAACAAAAAACGATCCCTTTGTATTTGCCCTGTGTGGCGGGCCTCCTCTTGCAGTCGGCTCACTTGATCGGCCTGATCTCCTCCTTTTTCACCACCTAAAAGCGAAAGTGCAGATTTAGAATCATAAGGTCGATTTTGAACTTCTGCTTTCTTGTTAATAAGCTTTTCATATAATTCTAAAGCTACTTTTTTTGAAAATCGTTTGATCACATCTTTATGGATAGGGATATTTTGATTGATAGGGTGATTTTTAGGCATGTTTAAGCTCCTGTTCATGTTGAAACACTGCAACCTGTCCTGACTTGTGTGAAAAGCAAACTTATAATAGGGACAGAGACAATAAACCAACCGGCTCCATTGCAATTTAAAGAAAATACCAATATCTGCTTAAAAAGTTGCTATTTTTAAAATAAACAATAGCCTAAAGTCCGGTTTTTGATTATTTTCTTAAATGAAACAAGATAAAAATTGTATAGGCACTATTAGAATTATGTATGTAATATTTTATAGATCCCACTCAAGGCTGAGCTTATGAAAGATCTCCTCTGGCTTTTTCTGGGTTTGAGTTGTTTGGCTTTAGGAAGTCATTGGTTAGTGGGTTCTTTAAAATCCTTTTCCATTCGTTTTAAAGTTAAGCCTTTATTTTTAAGCATTGTGGTTTTGGGTTTTGTTTCTTCCGCTCCGGAATGGTTTGTGACAATGACTGCTGGGCTTAAAGATCGGCCGGACGCGGCTTTAGGGAATATTATAGGCTCCAATGTGATCAATATTCTTTTGGTTTTGGCTTTGACAGGGCTTTTTTACAGTTTTCAGAGAGAAAAGCAGATCCTTCAGTTAGATATGCCTGTTCTTATAGGTTCCAGCCTTATTTTAGCTTTATTTTCTATAGACCAAAAAATTAACTTTTTAGAGGCTTTATTTTTGATAGGGATTTTCACCTTATATCTTGTTCTTTTATTTCAAAAAAGGAAAAAACCCTCACAGGAGGTTCTTCCTTTAGATAAACATTTTTCTATTAAAAAATCTTTTTTAGCATTAGCTGTTGGTTTTGTGCTTTTGTTTGCAGGTTCCTCTCTATCAGTGGACTCTTCTTTAAATTTAGTTGAGACTTTTTCTTTATCTGAGAGATTTGCTGGGGTTTTTATTTTGTCTTTGAGCACAAGTCTTCCGGAATTGGCCGCCTCTTTGCAATCTGTCCTTAAAAAAGAAGGAGGGATGGCCTTAGGAAACATTGTAGGGTCTAACATTTTTAACACTTTGTTTGTCCTGGGATCTGCTGGATTATTTAAACCTCTTCATTTTTCAAAAGAGCTTTATTATGATTACTTTTTTATGATCTTTGTGACTGGACTGCTGGCTTTGAGCCTTTTCTTTTTTAAAAAAATTCCTAAAATTCTGTTTGGTTTTTTTATTGTCTCTTATTTTTTTTATATTGTTTTTGTCTCCAGCACGGGGTGATTATGCCAGCTTTTAAAAAAACCTGTCATTCCCGTGCAAACGGGAATCCATATCTAACCTGGGGTGATTATGCCGGCTTTTAAAAAAAATCTCAAAATTTTAGTCGTAGATGACGAGCTTTTGATCCGGCGAGCTATTGAATTGGCAGGAAAAAGCCGAGGGCATAAGGTGCGATCTGTTGGCGGAGCTATGGAGGCTTTATCTTTATGGCCCTCTTTTGATCCGGATCTGGCTTTTATAGATATTTTACTTCCACAAATGAGCGGGTGGGATCTATTAAAAAAAATTCCGGAAGGCTCAAAGGCTAAAACCATTATGATCTCCGCCCATGATGAAATGAGTGCAAAGGATATAAAAAACAAAGGGGCTGACCTTTTCATTCCTAAACCTTTTGCGGATATTTTTCAACTGATTGAAAAGGCCGAACAACTTTGCCAGAGCGAAAAATGAGAATTATTAGCGGAACATGCAAGGGGAGAAAACTCAGTCTAAAAGGCCCACCATCTTTAAGGCCCATGACTAATCAGGCTAAGGAGATGATCTTTAATGTGCTTTCACCCTTCTTTTTTGAAGGTTGTTTCTTTTTAGATCTGTTTTCCGGGACAGGCCAGTTGGCCATAGAGGCTTTATCCCGTGGGGCTAAAGCATCCCATGCTGTGGAAAAAGATCCTGCATGTCTTAAGATAATAAAAAAAAACGCCCTCATTTTGCCTCATCCTGAAAAACTTTTACTGCATAAAGCCAATGTCTTTTCTTTTTTAAAACAGAAATCCGTTCCAAAATCCCCTAAGCTGGTTCTTTTCCATATAATTATAGCAGACCCTCCTTTTCGTCTTCAGGCCGGAGAAAGCCTCATGCAGATCCTGAAAAACAGCCCTTTACCAGCTCCTGGTTCTGTTGTGGCTATTGAAACCTCTGCTAAAGAGTCTTTAAAAATCAATTATGGCCATTTTTATCTCTTTTCTCAAAAAGCCTTTAGTGATAAAAAGATATGGTTTTATGTTTGCCGGCGGAAAAAATAGTAAATTTTATCAAGGTCTTTATCCGGGCAGTTTTGACCCTATCACTTGTGCCCATATAGATATGGTTAGTCGCTTTGCCCTTTTGTTTGAAAAAGTGACTTTATTAGTGGCCTCTTCCATTCATAAAAAATACTGGTTTTCTTTAGATGAAAGAGCACAAATGGCTCGGTCTGCTGTTAAACATATTCCCAATGTTCAAGTGGAAAAGCATGAGGGTTTAACCACAGATTATTTAAAAAAACATAATATTTCCATTGTTTTAAGAGGGATCCGATCGGTGACAGACTTTCCTTATGAGAGGGATTTGGCTGTGAACAATAAAAAAATTTTTCCAGAGATGGAGACTCTTTTTCTTTTCTCAGGGACAGAGACAGAAATGGTTAGTGCCAAGTGGATCAAAGAGATTGCATTTCACAAAGGGGATTTGAAGGGTTTAGTCCCCTTAGAGGTTCAAAAAGAGATTGAGAGAAAACTCTCAAAAAAGGAGGAAATATGAAAGTATCAAAAAACAAAGCAGGAATAACAAATAAGGAGAAATTATGAAAACAGCAAAGCGAGTGCAGGGGATTAAAGCCTCCGTAGGTTTTGAGCTTTTAAAATTAGCAAAGGTTTTAAAAGCCCAAGGGGATGATGTAGTCAGTTTGGCCATTGGGGAATTGAAGTGGAACAGTTATCCCCCCCTCCGGTCGGCTGGGAAGAAAGCAATAGATGAGGGCTGGACAAAATACTCTCCTTCCGCCGGTAGGGAGCCTCTAAGGCAAAAATTGAGTGAGCGGGCCAGTCAGGAGTTTGGCTTTCCTCTTTCCGCTGAAAATATTTTTATTGGAAATGGTTGTAAATATGTTTTGTTTTCGGCATTTCAAAGCTTGTGCGAGGCTGAGGATGAGGTCCTACTCCCATCTCCTTATTGGATGAGCTATCCGCCCCTTATCCAGTTGAGTGGTGCAAAAATTACAATTCTCCCTACAAATGAAAAGCAAGGCTTTAAAATCACATCAGAGGATCTGAAAAAAAGCCTTTCTCCTAAAACCAAAGTGCTTTTGCTCAATTCCCCAAACAATCCCACCGGGGCTATTTATTCAAAAAAGGAGTGGGAATCTATTGGAGAGGCTGTGCGAGCTTTTCCTCATTTAACAGTGATGGTGGATGCCATTTATGATCGTATTGTGTATTCCGGTAGGCCAGCCCCGCACCTTTTATCTGTTTGTCCGGATTTAAAAGATCAGGTTTTAGCTTTTAATGGGGCTTCTAAAAATTACCTGATGACAGGTTGGCGTTTGGGTTGGCTAATAGGCCCGAAAGGATTTGTTCAAACTCTTTCCGCCTTTCAAAGTCAATCTGCTGGTTGTGCCAACACCATTGCTCAAAAAGCGTTTGAAGATGGCTTTGCACTTTGTGAGGAAGACATAAAAAGCACTGTTCAAAAACTCAAATCCCTTAGAGACAACTTGATCCAGGGCTTAAGTGGTATTCCCGGACTAAAAATTTTTCCACCAGAAGGAGCTTTTTACCTTTGGATAGGTGTTCAAAACTTTTTAGGCAAAAGGCATAAAGGCCAACTTTTAAACAGCTCTCAGGATATAATGAAACAACTTTTATCTGAAAAAAAACTCCTTTGCATATCTGGAGAGGAGTTTGGTTGTCCGGGCTATTTGAGATTAAGTTATGCGGGGGATGAGGAGGATATAAAAAAAGCCATTTCCCGATTTAAAAGCTTTTTTTCAGAATTGACATAGCTTGTTAAAGCCTTTCTTTTATAAGGCAAGTCTTTTATAATGGCAGTAAGTGGCTTGTCTCTAACGGGGGCTCCAAGGAGGCCAAGTCCAAAATTTTTTAGGGGGTAGTGCTATGGAATACATTATTTTTCTCTTAACCATACAAGTTCCTTTTCTCTATTTGATATGGAGGTTTTTTCAAAAACGCGATTCTTCAAGGCAAAAACACATGCTGAGTTTGAAGAAGCAAAATGAACATATCGCCAATTTTATGGACACTTTGAGAATGTCGGTTGAAAAGATATCAGAGGATGTCTATGGGAATGGCAAAGTCAATTCCAGAATGTTTTATATGGAAAAGGAATTGAATGAGCTGAAAACCCGCATTCGACAAATGGAACTATATACTGGTTTAAGATCTTCTGACAAATTGGAGAGTTTGTCCTCTTCCTCTACTTTAAAAGATAAAAGTTTTAAGTAGTTGCTTATGAAAAAACCAGATTTGCCCAAAAGCCTACTTGAGCTTTTTGAGCCTTTTTTGGTTCCCATAAAAGCTTTTAGCTGGCCCCCGGTAAGGGCTTTTGAGCGTTTTTGTGAAAAAATTTACAAATGGCTTGACATTCCCGGCCAATTGTCCATATAGTGGATAAAGGCATAAACTATACCTTTAGGAGTTAATCATGGAAAGTTTAGATTCTGGCACAGTTATAGCAGTTTGTGCTCTTATGACAGTCCTGTTTGGGATTATTCAACTTTCACTATGGCCAATCAGAAAATCCATAGATAAGCTTGAGGTTGGACAAGCTAAACTTGAGGTTGGACAAGCTAAGCTTAATGAAAAGCTGGATAAGCTTTTAGCAAAGCAATAGTCTCTCAAGTAGTCTTCTCAAAAAAGAGTTTTAGCCTGGCCACGACACTTTAAGGCCGAACTTAAAAATATATGTTGTAGGATTAAAAGGAGAGCCTGCCCAGCCAAAGAGGGCTTTGTTCATTTTCCTTTACTAAGGCAGATAAGAGCTGATCTAAGCCTCGATGATCTCTTCCTAAGTCCAAAATGGAGCCAGAAGCCACATCCCGACTGATGAAAATCAATCGATCTTTTGGAAGAACAGGGAAACTAAAAACCGAAAAATGCGTGTCAGGGTAAAGCCCCACCAATACCGATGGAAGAGGAGGCAGTCTCTGCCCACTATGGGCAAACATAGCAGAAAAATCCAAAACGGGACCTAAGGATTGTAAAGGGATATCCGGGCGATCCAAATAAACAGAAGGATGCCCTGCTTGAAGAAAAACAAGTTTCCCATTTTTAAAATTGCCACAAACTAACTCATAACCAAAGTTATACTCTTTTCCCTTATTTTGTTCATTAAAAATCCATTCATTACAGGCTAAAACAAGAGACCTTAATATGTTTTCCTCCTCAGATAAACTTTCTAAATGAGAATAAATATTTGTTTTTTCCTCATCAGAGCAAAAGCTTTCATAGTTTTGAGAAAGAAACTCCAACACCTTTTGACTTTGCTCGCGTGGCCCCCAAGGAGTCACCAAAGCAAACATTTGTAAGCTTTCACTAATTAAAACTTCTGGCTGGGGCCTAAAGGATTTTCCTACAAAACTTCTTTGATCCAACTTCATAAACTGAAAACAATTATAAACAAAAAGTGGTAAAAGTCAAAGCTTTTTGTCCAGATTTTTCACGGATGATTATTTATATTTGTTTATTTGATGTTGGGCTTTTTTATAGTAATAACCATCAGAGATATCTCTTTTTAAAATTTCCTTCCAAATTTCAATAGCTGGCTCAATTCTGGAAAAACTCTCCTCTGACATGCTCTGCTCGTAAAGAGGTTTCAGCTCTTTTTGAAGAGTTTGCAGGGCTTGCTGAATATATTGCAAGGCTTTTTTATCATCACTCTTAAAAGCAAGAATTTTTTTACAATCGGAGTAAGCCTCTTTCATTTTTTTTTGTTGTATCAGCTTTTCACAAGACTGATATAGATCGTTTAATTCATCATCATAGTTTTTTTGAATCTCATCCCTCTCTGCCACCGCTTGTTTTGCCAAAGATTTTAATCCGGAAAAACCTTTTACTGATTTTAAAAACACATTATAAGCTGATACTGCTTTTAAAACTTTCCCTTGATCTTTCAGTTTTTTAGCTTTGTTATAAAGATATCTCTTAGATTGAAGAGTTTTTTTATAAGCTGATTTTTTTTGTTCTTCCATCTGTTTTAAATTTTCCCTCTCCTCTATTTCCCTTCGCATAGCAGAAACATCTGAATTGTCAGGATCCAAATTGGCCAAATCTCTTGCACATTCATTCAACTCCATGATGGTTTGAATTTTCTTTTCTGCATACATTTTTTTACATTTATCAACAATTTTTTTGATTTTAGCTTCAGTTTCTTTTTTTGCTTTTTCTTGAGCTACAAATTCATCTTTTTTGCGTTGATTCAGCAAAGCATTTTGGCACCGTGAGAGGAGCTGTTGGGAATCTTTAAAATAACCTTCAGCAGATTCTCTGTGCAACTCTTCTAACTGGTTAATACAAAGAAGATATTTTTTCTCTTCTAATCTATCTACAGCCTCTTTATAAAATACCTCTAACTTAGTTCTATATTCTTTTTCCTTTTGTTGTTTTTCCAAAGCTTTTCTTTTAGCCTCCTTCTTATCTATTTCCTGCTTAAAATAAAAAGCAACTCCGGCACAAACAACTAAAATTAGAAGAACTATTCTTTTGGGGTTTAAGAGTTTGGCTTTAGAGGAGGGGGCAGACTCCTCTACAGGAGCGGTTTCTAAAACCACTTTGGGGAGAGCCATTTCCGGAAGATTCTCTCCCTCACCCGAATCCTCTTCTGACACTGCTGGTAGCTGATTCATCATTTCCTCATATTTTTTATTTCTCACTTCAAAAACCAGTTTGAGATCAGAAATAGAAATTTGATCATTAGCTTTTAAAAGAATCTCTTTATGAGGTGATATCTCTTGATCATTTAAAAAAGTCTTATTAGCACTTCCTAAATCTGTAATATAAAATTTACCCTCCCGATTGGAAATTTGAAAATGCTTTCTTGTCAAAATGCTATAATCAATAGATATATCACACTCTTCCGATCGGCCCACAATCCATTTTGGCCTTTCATTTAAATTTATATGATCAGAAAACTCTCCAGAAATATAAATATAAAGAGAGTGAACCAAATCGGAGGAAACAAGAACCTTTGTGCCTGCATGAGGATCAAAACTGGGCTGACTATCCGGAATTTTAGTGAGGTCACCTGTAGAAACTTTTTCTTTCTCGCTTTCTTCCTTCTCTTTAACAAACTCTAAAGTGTAATTTTTTAATGACAAAATGCCGGCTCTCTCTACCTCTACAGACTCCACCTCCTCCCCAGCCAAATAAAGCCCTCCCCATTCAGAGATGGATTCTACAATCCAATTTCCCGTTTCTGGTGAAGTATAAATGCGAATATGCTTTCGGGAAAGACCAGTCTCCTCCCCTAAAATAAAGTCACAGTCTTTTTGCCGGCCAATAAAATACTCTTGACCCTCTTCTAATTGGATCTCCTTTATAACTTTGCCAAAATGTTTAAAAATGAACTTCATTAATTTTTATCTCAAATTTGATTTTTTAAATAGGTTTCACACAACTGCCTGTTAGCTTTAGCCTCTTTATAAATTGCGTTTTGGGAATCTTGAATCATAATCTCCACACTTTTAAAAACAGCCCGGCAAGCAGAGTATTGCCTGTTTTTTTTATAAGCGTTGCCTAACCGAATTTTTTTTTGAATTAGCCTTTCAATTTGTGTTTGTGACTTCCGGGCATAACTTTGGCAAAGAGGATGCGTTGTGTTCAAAGTGAGGCAATGTTGAAACTGCTTTAAAGCTCTATCAAAATAACCCTTTCTGTAATCTCTAAAACCTTTGATAAAAGCGGATTTGGCCCCTTTTTCTTTAAAAGTCAGATCCTTTTTTTTAAATTCTTCTTCATTTAATTTTTTAATGGCTTGAACTTCCTCTAAAATGTCTGATTCTGTTTTCAAATTCCATTTTTTTTCCTCTTCTTTGGTTTCGTTCTTAGACATCAATAAAAAAAAACCTCCAATCACAAGAACAATAAAAATTAAACGAGGAGGAGTGAGAGCTTGTTTTTTAGGTTTTGCTGGAGGGCGAGGGCCGGTCGCTCCCGCGGAGGGCTGAGGGGCAACCATTGGGCTGTCTTTCAAAAACAACAGCTCTATAGATCCAATAGTGATTTTGTCTTTGTTTTCTAAAGCTTTTGATGAAATGGCTCTCCCATTGACCTTCACTGGGTTTTTTGGGCTAAGGCTTTCTATCAAATAGGAGTTATTTTCCCTTATGATACCTGCATGACGTTTAGAGCAAGAGAGGTCATCTTTAAAAATCACATCACATTCCGGAGACCGGCCAATAACGATTTTCTCACTTAAGAGGCGAAACTGCTTTCCCTTATAAGATCCCGTCAAAATTTTTAAAACGGGAGCCGAAGAGGGGCGAGTGAGTGCCGATGAGCCTTTTAAAACTGAAGGAGCATGCTTTGTTGAAGAAACAGAACTTCGAAAACTGCTCATCCTAAGCCGCCTCCTCTGTCTCTGAAGGCATAAAAGTCACAATAGCATAAGCAGGAGTGCTTTTTCCCATAATAAATTGACAAGCACTTTGTAAACTCATTTGCTTTAAACTGATCTCACCAAAAATAATTTCCTGAGGTTGATCTTTACCCTTTTGGATCAACTGCTCTAAATGATCTTTTAATTGGCTGTCTGATATTTCAGAAACTGGCTGATGAAGGATCTCTGCAAAACCAATCTGATCACTCCAGTTAGAGTTTAAAGAGGCAATGGTCTCATCCTCCATATTGATAGACAGAGAAGGAAAACCCACAATCTCTACTAAATTGTTCATTTCATTTTGGCGGTTAATCTCTCCTGAGCCATCATCTTCTTTTTTTGTGTTGAGCATTCGGCTTAAAGAAATTTGATTTAAAGCACTGTTAATATGGCTACAAAGCTCTGTTAAAATCTGAGACTGATAATTAACGGAAATAGAAGGGGCTTTATCATCCTTTAAGGCTTTGTCCACTTGGCTGTTAATGCTTTTAATGGGGAACTCTATTAAATGAATGAGAAAGAAAAACAAACAAACTCCAAAAACAAAAACAATAAAAAAAGTTTGAACCAAAAGGCTGAGTATTTTTTTTGAGCCTACAGCCAGTTGGCTCATATCATAAATTACTACAGAGTAAGCTTTGGGGCTGTTTTCGCCAGTTTCTGGATTGTAAAAGCTAATGGGAACTATGGCGGCAATAGATGAAGAACCTATCTTTTCCACTGTTTTTCGGTTCTGTTTTCTGGCTTTATGAATGAGTGCACTTTTAGGATAAGTATGAGCTATCTCTGCTGGAGCTAAAATCCGCCCGTCAATGGCTGAGATAATAAAGGCTTTCTCCACTCCGGGTCGTCTCAAAGCATACTCTACTGTCATTGCCGACTGTAAACCCTTTTTTAAATGAGTCCTGTTGGCTTGAGCTAAAGTGAGGGCAATGTTTTCTGCATTGTTTCGGCTCTCTTGCTGAACACTGGATTTTAAAATGGAAATGAGCGGGAAAGAGGAAAAAACCATAACTACAACTGCAAAAGCCAAAACAAAAGCCCCTACAACAGCTTTAAACTCCATCCATTCTGCCAACTTATAAACCCCTGGCAAAACCACATTGTCTTTATAAGAGCTTAACAGTTTTTGAATGTTTTTAACTAAAGGACCTTTGGTGCTAACAACCTCCGGTGCATTGGCTAAGTTTGCCGGAGAGGGGGCTGATGTAGGAGGAAAATGAGGCTGACCCTGAGGCATATTATACATGGGGAAGAATTGTTGAGGAGAGGCTTTTTTCCTCAATTCAAAAATCACATCCGAGAGAGCCACCCGATCCCCTGCCTTCAGTTCCCGTTTTTTAATTTGCTGGCCATCAATAAAAGTGCCGTTGCGGGAATCCAGATCTTCAATCACAACTTCTGTTTCTTTAACTAAAATTTGTGCATGTTTTTTGGAGAGGCTTTGTGCTGGAACCGGAATTTGACAAGAACTCTCCCTACCTACAACCACTAATCCGGGCTGAAGAATTATCTCTTTCCCTGCTTTGGGACCTGATAAAAATTTAAGACTCCACATATAAAAAATCTCCTTTCTTGAGTTGATGAGTTTGAATTTGTCCGGCCTTCATCTCAAAGGCATTTCGGCTTTTTAAACCTCCAAAAATCAATTTGTTAGAGGGGATATTTTCAAACAGGTTTTGAATTTGAAATTTTTTATCAGTAAAGATCACATCAATAGGAAATTTCATAAAAAAAGTGTGAATGCTGGGGCATTTGGGGATCCAAAAGGCCTCTTTTTCCTTAAGGCCAGGGTGGCCTATAAGGCCCTGGATCCGCTGTCTCCATGTTTTTGCGGGAATAATGCGAGCAATAGGCGGATGTCCTTCTTTTTTATGAATGAGTTGAGGCATACTTTTACTTTCCTCCCATAAATTGAAAAGCGGCTGGGGCAAAAATCACAATAAAAACGGCGGGGATAATAAAAATCATCATGGGGATGAGGATTTTTTGCGAGGCTTTAGCTCCGGCCTCTTCTGCCCGGGCAAATCTTTCAAAACGGATCTGTTCGGCCTTGGCCTTTAGAGCTTTAGAAATGCTGGCTCCTGTTTCATCTGCGTCTCTAATTACAGAGACCACACTGGTGACTTCCGGTATATCAATTCTTTGCTCTAAGTTGGCCAGTGCCTGAGATCGGGTTTGACCCAATTTGCTGTCTTTTAAAACTGTGTAAAGCTCTTCGGCTAAAACACTGCCTTTAGGGGCTTTGTCTACAATTTTTTGTATAGCTCCCATAAAATCCAAACCTGCCTCTGTGCTGAGGGCTAAAATGTCAATAAAGGCGGGAAGATCCCCAAGGATAGAGCTTCTTCTTTTTTTCTTACAGCTGTTGCAGTAAGCGTGAGGGAAGTAAAAGCCCACTCCACTAACAAAAACAGTGGTCACTGGTGGAAAATCTAAATTCAGGGTTATGTTGAAAATAAAAAACAAAATGGGGAAGGCAATGCCCCATAAAAGTTGAAGGCCGATAAATTCATCCACATTCAGCTCTCTTGTCAAACCGGCAGTGATGATTTTTTTCTCCAATTTTTTTCTGTATTTTTGGCTTTTGACCTTTTTGACATAGCTCAAAGTGAAATTATGGACTAAAGGTCGGGAAAACTGGATTAAAGGGACTTTGGATTTTTCCGGTTCCTTTCCATCCATCCAAGAAAGAGCATTTTTATCGTCCGATTGCCTTAATATTACAGAAACCAGCATATAAACGGAGCTGGCGGACAGGACAAGGCCAGCAATAAGGGTTAAAAAGCTTAAAGACATAAATACTCCTCTTGTTGGAATTATCGGATTTTTTTAGCCTCAACATAAGTTTTTATGGCAAAAATACTTGAGAGAAGGGAATTTTTTTGCCTTCTTTTAGCTGGTTCTTAGCCAAAGGGCGAAAATTGTTTATAATGCTAAGCAAAAGGCTTGTTTAAAATTTTTCTTTTTCGCCTTTTTCTGATAGAATTTTGTTTATGGAATTTTCTAAAGACAATATCGTCTCCAAAAGGTTTTCTAAAAAAATAGTAGGGGGCTTAAGTGAGTTTGAAGTTCGGGACTTTCTCCATGTTCTGGCAGAGGAGATCAGGCATCTCAACAAAAAAAACGAAATGATGAAAAAGCAGTTAGATGAGCAAGAACTGCTTATTAAAGACTATCGGGATAGGGAGCATATTTTGAAACAATCCATCACTTCGGCAGAAAAATGGGCGGAAAAGATCCGAAAAGATGCCGAAAGCCACAGTGCTTTAGTTTTAGAAAAGGCTCAAAGCAAATCCTCTGCTTTAGTCCAATCCGCTCGCCATTCCCTTCAGAGCGTTTATAACGATATTGCTGACTTAAAAAGATTGCAGTTGCAATTTAAAACGGGCTTAAAGGCTGCCCTTCAAGTTCAGATGGATCTTTTAGAGCAAGACCCCATTTTTAGCCCTCATCTTGGAGGGGATATAGAGAACTTTTTAGAAAAACCCTCTGAGCACAAAAAAAGTTCTTCGGCCATTCCCAAAACAGAACATAATCCTCCTAAAGAACCATTAGAATCTCCCTCCGCTCCTCTGGAAAAAGACCAAGAGATTTCTTCTTTAAGAGAATCCTTAAGCACGATCAATAAAAATTTCTCTTAAGAATGGTTTTTTGCTGGATAAGCCTTAAAGCCTCTTGAATCGCACTCAAAAAAGAAAAGCTGGAAATGTTTTTCTCCTTTAATAAATCTGCACCTGTTCCGTGACTCACTCCTAACCTCAAAAAAGGAAGACCTAATGTTTGAGCAAAGCCTTTATGGGAGTGTGCCATTTTAAAAGGGATAAGCCCTTGATCATGATAGAGGGCCACATAAAAACTGTAATGCTTCCAATTTTTTTTCAAAAAAGCAGTGTCTGGCGGAAGAGGCCCACAAATATTTTTTAAAGAGAACTGTTTTAAAACCGGCTTTAAAAACATCTCCTCTTCATCCCCCATCCTTCCCCCCTCTCCCGCATGAGGGTTTAAACCTAATAAGCCCAAGGGCTTGTCCTGCTGGCCTTTGGGCAATAAAGCTCTGGCCGACAAGCACAAAGCTAAAAAATCCTTAAAATCTTTTTTTGGGAAAGAAATCTTTTTTAAAGGGATATGATCTGTCCATAGAATAACATTAAAATTAGCCCCACGAAAACACATAAAAGCCTGTTTGATCCGGCAAAGCTTTTTTAAAATGTCTGTTTGCCCACCAGCTAAAAATCTTCCTAAAGGCTTTTTGCTCATAGGCCCTGTGAGCAAGGCACTCGCCTCCCTCTTAAGGCAGATCTCCCCGGCCTCTTTTAACCAATCCATAGCCGTTGAAGAGCTTTTGATTTGCAAAAGTTCTTCTTCTTTAAAAGGGCTTTTTAAAGCAGAGCGGGCATTTTTAAAAACCAAAGTTTGAAAAGGGGGAATGTTCAATTCCTCTTCATGGGTCCATATCAGGAATTGAATGTTTTTTTTAGGCCCTAATTTTTTTAAAGCCTGACAAGCTATATGAAAGCCTAAGCCTTCTCCTGTTGTCAAAGCCAAGCGATTTTTTAAAGGGAATGAATGACTATGGAAAAGCCGGTTCGTTTTTCCTCTATCCATTTTTTTATCTCTTCTTTTAATTTTTTTTTGGTTAACTCTTTTTCTATTCGCTGTTTTTTCTCTTGATCCTTAGGCTGGATTTGAGCCTGTTTCCATTTCAGTTGGAGAATATAATAATCTCCTCCCATAAGAATAATGGGTGACATTTGCGAAACTGACAGTTTTTTTAATTCTGTTTCAAAAAGAGGATGAATGTCTTTTTCTGGCAGTTTCCAACTTTTTGTCTCCGATCCCAAACTGCGAGCCAGCTGGTTTAAATCTTCTGTTGTAGAGGATTCTAATTTTTTTAAAACCAGAGGCTTTTGGCTTTCCGAAAAAGAAAGAGATAAAAACTCATACATAAAGCTTTTAAAAAGCCCTTGCCCATATTTATTAAAATGATAGCTCTCTATATCCTGTTCAGAAACAGTGATAGTTGAGATCACAAACTGACGGAGAAGACTTTCAATTTTTAAATCACGGAGTATTTGCTCTTTTAACTTTGCCTCATTTAAACCCACAAACTTTAATTTTTGAGCAAAGTTTTTACGAGAAGATCCCGGGAGCTGATTTCGCCTTTTCTCCCACTCACTTTTTGAAATTTCCCCTATCTTTTCCTTTTGGGCTATTTGAAAAAGCATACTGCGATCAATCATAAAATTTAAAAGCTGAGTTTTGTTTTTTAGAAGAAGGGGCTTTTCATAAACTTCCTCTAAAAGGAGGAGAGAGGGAACAAGGCCCGCCTTTAACTGCCTTTGAAATTGGTTGAGATCTCTTAAAGAGATCATCTCTTCTCCAACATGAGCTTGAACCCTCTCCACTAACTCTGCCTGAAGAGGGGCACAAAAAAACAATAAAGTGAGAAGTTTCATGTTTCATTGTTTTTATATTGAATGCGGATCTGATCCAAGAGTTTTTTATCAATAAATACAGGAGTTTTAAAAATTTCCTGCTTTAGCCATTCGGGAAAGTGCTCTTTGGCCTGCTTTTCCTTTAAAATTTGAATAATGGCCTGTTGAACTGAGCGAAAAGCCCTTTGCCGGGCGGGTTTTTTTCCTTTTACAAGAAAGACATGGTATCCATAAGAGCTTTTTAAAACAGGGCTGAGAGGCTTTTCTATCTCAAAACAGGCGGAATCAAAAACTTTGAGCCAGCCCTTTTCCACCCAACCGGGGTTTTTTTGAAGGGAATACTGCCCGCTCAACTCATCAAAATCCTCCCCCTGCTTTAATCTTTTGTGAAGAGCTTGGGCTAATGGTTGTTCTCGAACTAAAATTTGTTTTAAATAGCAACGGGCCGGTTCAAAAAAACGGCTTTTATTTTGGTTATAAAAACTCTTTTGCTCTTTGAGGGAGGGGCTGGGGATGTTTTTTAAAAAAGCCCTTAACCACACACGATAAAGGGAAGAATAATTTTTATGATCTTGAAGAGCTTTTCGTAAGGGATTGAATCTTGAAAATCTTTTTTTTTCCTCTTCAGTTAGAGAGCTTTTTTGACTTTGGCTTTTATTTTCTTCAGCCCAATTCTCCACAAGAGACCGAAAAATAATTTCATTTAAAATCTGTTTTTTGAGCTTTTTCGGATCAGGATTCTCCCCAAAATCCAAGTTCAACCTAAAATGTGTGTAATCCTGAAGTTCTTGAAAGCTCCAAACCCGTTCCCCTACTTTTATAACGGTAGCTTGGCCTCTTAATTTTTCACAGGAGGTTAGAGTAAGAAGAAGACAAAAAAGCCAAAGCCACTCAAAGCTTTTTAACGAGTGCACGATTAACAATAGTGACTTTGAAATCTTTTTTCAGACCGTCAAAGTATTTGTTAAATATGTCCGCCCGCTCTTTATTAAAGTAATTGGCTTTAATGGACACCTTATTGGCTGAGGAAAAAGGGATTTTCTGATTCAGTTTAACAATCATATAGCCATGGGGATAGCGAATGGGGCGACTGATCGAGTTATTTTTCATGCTTTTTAATTTTTGATAAACCTCTGGCCAGATCACAGCTCGCGAACGATTGATCCCTAAAACCCCATTGCTTTTATCATCAGAGTAAAGGGCTACAAGCTCTAAAAAAGGTTTTTTAGATTGAATCACTTTGGAGTAAATTTTGTTTGCCCGGGTTTTGGCCTCTTGAATTTGTTTTGCGGTGGGATTTATAGGATGTTGAATGGCTATAAAAAAAATATTGAACTCCGGCTCTTTAGCATAAAGTTTTTTTAAAAAGGCAGGGGATAGGTTGGCCGAGCGTTTATCTAAGCCTTCCATCGATTTTTTAAGTTTAAGCTCTGCTAAAGACTTGTAGAGGGAATCGTGAAAGGCCGCTCTAAGGTAAGGATCGGTAATTTGGTTTTCAATATCTGGGCTTTTTACAAGTTTTTTTTCATTTAAGCCCACTTCGACCCCCATTTTGAACCGGAGATACTCTTTAAAAAAGACTTCTGGTGCAGGGTCGTTGGCTACAGATTCCTTAGTGATTTCATAAGCCCTTTTGACCTCTTCATATTGAATGCTTTTTTTGACTGGTTTTTTAGCTTTCAAGTAAGTATAATGAGCCATCACCTTGGCTTCAGCTAAAGGGACTGCACAAACAAAAAGGAAAATAAATAAAAATCTCATAGCAAAACCTCCTTTTCAGGAAAATTATCACAACATAAAAAGAGAATCAAATAAAATAAGGCGGACAAAGCTTTTCCCTGCTCACTAAACCAGTCTTTAGGCTATGTCAGTAAAAAAGAACTCCAAAAAAGAAAGCCCCTAACAAGCCGATCAGGGCTAAAATCAATGTCAAAGCTTGTGCGAGCCGGGGCCATTCCACTGGTGAGCGACTTGAGGGGATGGCCATCAGGCTGATAGGCTTTATATAGTAAAAAAGACCTATTGCTGAGCCTACAAAAGCCCAAAGCAAAACCCACCAGTTAGCACTTAAAATCAAAGGTTGAAAAATCCCAATTTTCGCAAAAAAGCCAAAAGTGGGGGGCATTCCCGCAAGTCCCAAGAGAAATACACTCAAAGCTAAAGCAAAAAGAGGGTTGCTGTGGAATAGGGACTGCAAATCCTTGAGTTGAGGTTGAGAATTTTGTTTTTCTAAAGATTGAACCCCAAGCAAAAGCCCTCCTGTAAGAGAAATATAAGCCAAAAGATAATAAAAAAGAGCGGAGAAGTCTTTAGAACTGCCACTCAAGCTCAAAATCCCAAACAGAGCCATCATCAAATAGCCGGAATGAGCTAAGCTGGAGAAAGCCACTATCCGTTTGATTTGCTTCTGCTTTAAAGCCATTACATTGCCAAACATCACAGTCAAAACACTGGCCCAGGCCAGCCCTGAGAGAAAAACAGAGCCATGCCCGCTCTTTTCAAAAAAAGAAAAAGCAAAAATTTTTCCTAAAAAAAGAATCAGAGCACTTTTAACCGCCATCGCCATAAAAGCAGTCATATAAGTTAAAGCCCCTTGGTAAACATCAGCCAACCAGAAATGGAAAGGGAACAGAGCAGTTTTAAAAAACAAGCCTGTAAAAATCAAAATCCAGCCTAAAAAGAAAAAGCGGTTGTAAAAAAGGGCTTGGTTTTCTGTTTGAAAAATGGATTTCAAATCTAAAGTTCCCGCTGAGCCAAATAAAAAAGATAAGCCATAGAGGAAAACCACCCCAGCCAATGCACTCAAAACAAAATATTTTATGCTCGCCTCTAAACACAAGCGATCTTTCCGGCTCATAGCCAAATTGATATATAAGCTCAGAGAAGCTAACTCCAAACCAATAAAGGCTGTCATCAGATCTTGAGCTAAACAAAAAACATAAAGCCCTGTGAGGCCCTGGCTGAGGAAAAATAAAATCTCTGTTCTCTGCCTCTCATCCACCCAAGGGTTAAGATGAAACAAGCCCAAGCTGATCAGGGCGGAAAAGCCAGACAAAGCACAAGCCCCACTGGAATAGTTATCAAAACGAAGGCCCAGGATCTCTTGATCATTAAAACCAAGAAAAACAAACAAAAATAATGAGCTAAAAATAGCCAAGCCATAAATCCCGGAAACAGAACCTGCTTTTAGTTCCTTATTGTTGTTTAAAACCTTAGCCGACAAAGGGATAAAGGCCATTAAAGAAAGAGACCAAATTGGAGAGAGTTGAATCAGATCTTTTAATAGCTGGGTCATGGCTTTTCCGATGGTTCTTTATGGAGAGTTAAAGAGTAATTGAATTGATTTTTGCTCAAATGCTTTAAAGAGGCTTTAGAATAATTGAAAAAGAAATTAGGGAAAAGCCCCATAAAAATTAAAAGAAAAGCCAAAGGGCTTAAACACAAAAACTCCCTGAGCTGAAGATCTTTTATTTTTTTAGTTGGCTTTGATTTAAATAAAAATATTTTTTGAAACATATTGAGCATGTAAACCGCACTCAAAACCACACCGGACACCGCCGGCCACACCCAAAGCTCCCCTGAAAGATAAGAACCTAAAAGAACCAAAAACTCAGACACAAAACCCCCAGTTAAAGGAAAAGCTATGGCCGACAAACTGATAAGGAAAAAAATAAAAGCCAAAATCGGCATGTTTTTAGAAAGCCCGCCCAAATCCCCCATCTCCCGGGTGCCGGCTTTTTTGTGAATAAGCCCCGCCATAAAAAACAAGCCGGCGGAGGAAAGCCCATGGGTGAGAGTTTGGTAAAAAGCACCGTAAAGGCCATAAATGTTAAAGGCAAAAACCCCTATTAAAACATAAGCCATGTGAGCTATAGAGGAGTAAGCGATTGTGTTTTTGATGTCAGTTTGAGCAAAAGCCAAGATAGAAGAATAAATAAGAGAAAAAACCGCCAAAGCCAAAAGTAAAGGAGAGTAGTAAGACACTGCCTCCGGAAACAGTGGCAAAACCCACCGGAACCAACCATAAGTCCCCATCTTTAAGGTGAGGCCAGCTAAAAAAACCGATGCGGAAGTGGGGGCCTCAACATGAGCTAAAGGGAGCCAAGTATGAAAAGGAGCTAAAGGGGTTTTAACCGCAAAGGCCAAGGCAAAACAAAAAAACAGCAGAGCTTGTGCACTTAAGGGATTGTCTTGGATAAAAACAAAATCCAACAAATAAAAATCCAGCAGGTTGGAGGATATTTCTCCTGTTGCACTTTTATTCATCAGCATAATAGTAATCAGCCCCCCCAATAAAAACAAAGAAGCAAAAAAAGTGTAAATCAAAAATTTAAAGCTGGCATAAACCCGATTTTTGCCTCCCCAAAGGAAAATCAAAAAAAACAGAGGGATAAGGGCCAATTCAAAAAAAATGTAAAATAAAATGCCGTCAAAACTTAAAAACACCCCATTGCTGAGAGTGGCTAAACTGAATAAGAGGAAAAAATAAAGAGGGCTTTTAACCTGAAAAGAAAACAAAACCGATAGAGGCAATAAAAGCCCGGACAGCAAAATATACCAAAAAGACAGGCCGTCTATTGCTAAAAAGTATTGGACACCAAAGAAGGGGACCAGGTCAAAGCTTTCTGCTAACTGAAGACCATGCGAAGAGGGATCAAAAAGAAAAAACAAACTAATAGCTAAAAAAAATTGCAGAAGTGATCCTGTTAAAGCTGTAAAGGCAAGAGACCGGACGGGGAAGAAAAACAAAAGCAAGCCGAAAAGAAAAGGAAAAAAAACAATTAAACTCAGCACAAGCACCTCACCTTAAAAAAATAAGAAACATTAAAACAGTTAAACCCATTGTGAAATAAAATGCGTAAGACTGTAGGTTCCCACTCTGCAAGCGGGAGAGAACATTTCTCACAAGCAAAATTTGATTTGTCAAAAAGAAAACTCCTTGATGGAATCCTCCTTTTTCCAACCGTTTATATATTTGAAAAGCTCCTTGTTTAAAAAATGGCAAAGCGTATTTTTGAATCCCATGATCAACATAAAAGCCCTCTTCAAGCCACCTCATCCAAAAATAATTGGCCGGCTTTCCCTTAGCCTTTTGCAAGTAAAACATCGCAACAGCAACCATAACTGTCAGCCCGGTAGTGGTGGATAAAAACATTAACAGAGCTTCAAGCCATTTTGAACCAGTAAAATCTAAAGAAGAAAAGTTTTTTAACAGCTCATGCAAAATATGAGGAGGATGGCCAGGGAGCCATTCTGATAACAGGTGAGGGATCCCCATAGCCCCACCAAATACAGACAAAATAGCCAATGCTATCATAGGGAATTTCATCAACGCTCCACTTTCGTGAGGAACAACTAATGATCGATTATATCCGAAAAACACAAGAACAGTCAGCCGGGTCATATAAAAAACTGTGATCAGGCCTGTCAAAAAAGCCATAAAAAACAAACTGTAATTCCCGCTGGAAAAAAGCGACCATAAAATTTCATCCTTACTGAAAAAACCAGAAAAGGGAGGCATAGCTATTAAAGCCAAAGCCCCCATCAAATAACAAACAAAAGTGATGGGCATAGTTTTTTTGAGTTTTCCCATAAAGCGAATGTCCTGCTCACCTTTTAATGCATGAATAACTGAGCCGGCACACAAAAAAAGCAGAGCCTTAAAAAAGCCATGGGTGAGCAGATGAAAGATGCTGGCAGAAAAAGCCTTAACCCCTATAGCTATAAACAAATAAGCCAGTTGGGAAATTGTGGAGTAAGCCAAAACCGCTTTTAAATCCCACTTCCTTGTAGCAATAAGGGCAGATCCTAAGGCAGTAAAAGCCCCCAGCCAAGCTATGATATGCAACAGGTTGGGAAAGAGGCTGTAAAGGCCGGACATTCGAACTAAAAGATAAACTCCGGCAGTCACCATAGTGGCCGCGTGAATGAGAGCCGATACCGGAGTGGGCCCTGCCATAGCCCGAGGCAACCAAAAATAAAAAGGGATTTGAGCGGACTTCCCTATTGCCCCTAAGAATAACAAAAAAGGCCCTAAAACGGATAAGGGAATGTCTTCCTTCTGTTGAATTTCGAAAAACTCCACTGTGCCTAACTGAGAAAACAGGCAAAAAATCCCCAACAAAAAACAAGCGTCTGCTATACGGTTCACCACAAAAGCCAACATTCCCGCTTGCACCTTTTTTTCTTCCTGGATCCAAAAACCGATCAGAAGATACGAACAAAGGCCCACCCCCTCCCAACCCACAAATAAAAGAGGGAGATTGCCCGCCAAAACCAAAATGAGCTGAAAAAAAACAAAAAGATTAAGGTAAGCAAAATAACGGGCAAAGGCAGGATCTTTTTGCATATAGCCCAAGCTGTAAATATGAATGAGAAAAGCCACTCCTGTAATAAGGAGACACATCAACAAGCTTAAAGGGTCTATTATAAAGGAAAAGTTTAAGGCCATATCTCCCACTTTTAACCAAGAGCCTAAGGAGAAAGTTTGGCTTTCAAAACCTTTCTGTAAAATTTGCCCCACAACAAATAAAAAAACCAGTCCCACAGTGCCCGCTCCGATGGCTCCGGAAAGCTTTTTATTAGCGCTCTTCCAAAGGCAGAGGTTGAGCACAAAACCCAGTAAAGGGAATAAAAGAACTGGCAAAATCATGTTAATCCTTTAAAAGCCTTAAGGAAGAGACATCAATGCTCTTAAATTTTTTATAAACACGAACAGCAAGGGCTAAACCCACCCCTGCTTCCGCCCCAGCAACACAGATAATAAAAAAAATCAAAGCGGGGGCAGACTCCAATCCATAAATTTTAGAAAAAGCCAATAAATTGAGATTCACCGCATTGAGCATCAATTCTAAACTCATTAAAATAACCAAAATATTTCTTCTTGTTAAAACACCGGTCAAGCCAATAAAAAACAAAGCTCCGGCTAAAAATATAGGGGAAAAGGGCTGCAAAGAGGACAAGGGATCAAACAGCATTTTTAATCCTCATCTAAACGAATCAAAGCCACAGCACCAATGGCAATAACAAGAAGAAAAAGCCCAATAATTTCAAAAATCAAAACATATTTAGAAAAAAGCTTTCCGGCGATAGCAGAACCGGAGAAAAAAGCCTCACTCCCTTTATCTACAGGAAGACTGGAGAAGGCCATAAGGCCAATCACTCCAGAAAGCATGCCAAACAAAAAAGCTGGCCCGATCCACAAACTTTTTTTAGAAAGCTTAAGAGGTTTAAAATCAAAAAGCATAAGGACCATTACAAATAAAACAATTACCGCTCCGGCATATATGATCAGTTGAAGACCTGCTAAAAAAGGAGCACCCATAAGGAAAAACACTCCGGCCAATAAAATCATGCTCACAGCCAAATAGAGAGCAGAATAAGCGGGATGAGGATGAGAGATAGTTTTAAATGCCGTCCATAGCAAAAGGGCTGAAAATACATAAAAGAGAATTTGATCCATTACAAAACTCCCTATCCTGCTTGAGAAAAGAAAATCAAAACAGCAGTTAGAACAGTGTTAAATAAAGCCCAGGGCAAAAGCTTTTTCCAGCCTAAATCCATCAGCTGATCGTAGCGAAAACGAGGTAAAGACCACCTAATCCACATAAAAACAAAGATAAAAAAGAAAAACTTAAGAATAAAAACAAAAAACAAAAACAAAGACAACATAAATTCACTGCCTAAAAAATTCAACAAGCTTTCTTCCGAACCCCAAGGAAGATTATAGCCCCCAAAATAAAAGATCACCATAAGGGCGGAAGAGACCATTAGATGAGCATACTCCCCAATGTAAAATAAAATTAGTTTTATCCCGCCGTATTCCGTATGATAGCCGGCCACCAACTCCGCCTCGGCTTCGGGAAGATCAAAAGGGATCCGATTGCATTCTGCAAGAAGAGCTGAAAAAAATATCAAAGCACCTAAAGGTTGATAAAAAATCCCCCAGTTGGGCAAAAAAGAGTAAGTCAGGTTTTTTCCAAAAAAAGAAAAGCTCAAAGGGCCACTTTGGGCCTTGATGATCTCTAAAAAATCCAAGGAGTTAAATAAAAGAAGAACCCCCACAAGTGAGAGGCTTAAAGCCAGTTCATAACTAATATTTTGTGCCGCGGCCCTCAAAGCTCCAAAAAGAGGATACTTGCTCCCGGAACTCCAACCCGCAATAAGCATGGAGTAAGAGGCCAATGAAGAAACTCCCAATACAAAAACCACAGCAGTATTGAGCTGAAAAGCTTGAAAATGAAAAGTGTAAGGCCCTAAGTCCCAACCCCATAACTCAAAAGCAGGCCAGGTGAAAGGGCTGGAAAAAGGCAGAGCACCAAAAACCACAACTGGGGGAACAACTGCTAAAAGAGGAGCTATAAGATAAAGGCCCTTATGGCTTTTCCCTTTAGCAAAATCCTCCTTCATCAGAGGTTTTATCAGATCAGCTACAATTTGAGACAAGCCCAAAGGCCCATAACGGTTAGGGCCTAAGCGATTTTGCATGAGAGCAGAGATTCGCCTCTCGGCCCAAACCAAAAGAGGCACAAGGCCAATCAAAGAAAATAAAATGACATGGATTTTTATGAAATTGATAAAAAATTCAAACCCATCTTGCCCCATATTCACTTCCAATCCAAGGCTTTAGTCTTGATCTCCCACCAAAGTCCAAAAATAAAAAGCAGAAGGAAAAGACCCATAGCCAATAAAACAGCAAGACCTTGATCGCTTTGTAAAAAATCCCTATAGGCCAGAGCGAAAGGATACAAAAAAACAATCTCTATATCAAACAAAATGAACAAGATAGCTGTCAGGAAAAACCGAACAGGAGCTTTAGAACTTTTTCTAACCGGGCTGGCGATCCCACACTCATAATCTTCACTGTGAGAAGGAGAGGCTGGGCTTTTAGGGGCAAAAAGGCGAGGGATGAGAAGGAGAATAAGGCAGAGCAAAAGGCTTGACAAAATGAGTATGATAATGGGGAACATAAAGGACCACCTTTCTATTTTATTTTGACTTTATTGAAATTTTTATTGACTGTCATTATTTTTTTAGAACTTCCATAATTGGGTATTTTTGGAAGTAATGAGCTTGCAACTTCCATAATTGTCAGTTATTTTTATAGAACTTCCATATTTATATATTTTTGGAAGTATTAGGCTTTCAACTTCCAAAATTGTCAGTTATTTTTATAGAACTTCCACAATTGGCTATTTTTGGAAGTATTAGGCTTGCAACTTCCAAAATTGTCAGTTATTTTATAGAACTTCCAAAATTAGATATTTTTGGAAGTATTAGGCTTTTAACTTCCAAAATTGTCAGTTATTTTTATAGAACTTCCATATTTATATATTTTTGGAAGTATTAGGCTTTCAACTTCCAAAATTGTCAGTTATTTTTATAGAACTTCCAAAATTAGGTATTTTTGGAAGTATTAGGCTTGCAACTTCCAAAATTGTCAGTTATTTTTATAGAACTTCCAAAATTAGGTATTTTTGGAAGTAATGGGATTATGAACAAAAACCAACGGATCGGCCGGCTTATTAAAAAATCAGAAGGTGGGGAAACTTATCAGTGCTATATTCCTCAACCATTACCTCCTAATCCGCCCATTCAACCAGAAAAATTTTACAAGCTCTTAGACAAGGCCAATGTTTCTTTAGGAGAGTTAAACGGGATAAGAACAAACCTCCCAAATGCTTCGTTATTTTTACAGATGTTTACAAGAAAAGAAGCTATTTTATCTTCCCAAATAGAAGGGACTCAATCTTCTCTTTCTGATTTTCTTCTGTTTGAAAATAATGAAGGAAACCATAAAACAAATAATGATGATATAGAAGTGGCCAACTATATTTCTGCTATGAATTATGGCTTAAAGAGAATTAAAAAACTTCCTTTATCAAGGAGACTTCTTTGTGAAATTCACAAGGAACTTCTTTCCAGTGGTCGCGGAACGGAAAAATGTCCAGGAGAATTTAGAACTTCGCAAAATTGGATAGGAGGGACTCGCCCAGGGAATGCAATATTTGTTCCCCCGCCACCGGAACATATTGCTACTTGTTTTGGAGATTTTGAAAAATTCTTACATGATGAAAAGGTTTTACTTCCTACCTTAATAAAAGTAGCTGTAGCTCATGTGCAATTTGAAACCATCCATCCCTTTTTAGATGGTAACGGAAGACTTGGGCGACTACTCATTACCTTTATGCTTTGTATAAATAATCTTTTAAAAGAACCTTTACTTTATTTGAGTTTGTATTTCAAACATCACAGAGAAAAGTATTATACTTTACTTCAAAATGTCCGAAAAACTGGAGACTGGGAATCATGGATAGAATTTTTTTTAACAGGTGTTTATGATACATCTCATCAGGCATTCTATACAGCTCAAAAGATAGTATCCCTCTTTAAAAACGATGAGGAACAAATTAAAAATCGGAATAAAGATACGGCTGGTGTTTTAAAAACATATAACTCTTTGAAAAAGCACCCTATATCCAACACTAAGAAGATTGTGCAATCTTCACAATCTTCTTTACAAACAGTCTTACGGTCTTTAAGAGCTTTGGAGGAAATAGGTTTAGTAAAAGAACTAACAGGTAAACATAACAACAAAATTTTTATTTATAAAAATTACATTGATATTCTTGACCAAGGGACAGAATTAAAACAATAGAATAAATAAAAATTACTTCCGTCTTTTCTGAAAAAGCCTTATGCGGTTTTTTATTCCTTTAGGCTCAATAGACATAATCACCCTGTTTGTTGGATTGGGATTTCTTCCCATGGCTTAAGGAAAGAGCTAAAGAAAACACAATTACCCCCGTGCCCAAGGCTATCCAAGGCATAAATTGAGAAAATGTGTTCGGTTGTTCTTTCTTCTCTTCAGAAAACTCCTCTAAACTGACTGTGCTCAAACCTTTTTGCAAAGCCAAATCGGCTTTAATAGAAGAAGAGGGATCTTCCCGATGGTTTTTGTTAAATAGAACCGCGGGCTTTGCACAATTTACAGGAGACAAAACTTGAAAATCCACTTCTTCTTTTCCGCAAGTATATAGATTCCCGTTTGCACGGGAGCCAGAAAGTCTGCGAGAATTTTTGGCAAGCTTTGTGGGAAGAATAGAGGTTTCTGGATTCCCGCTTTCGCGGGAATGACTGGTTTCGCGGGAAGGGCAGAGATCTTCTTTTTCCAACTGGATTTGCTCTTTTCCACAAGGGCCTTTAGTTAGACTTTTGGTTTTTATGGTTTGGCTCGATAAATCCGACAAATTTAAATTTTGTGTCCATGGCTGATAAGCTGAGCTAAAAGCACTGATCCGGTAAAAAGCTTGAGGCAAAACCTCTTTCTGCCCTTTTTGGATCTGCCGGCCATTGATTAAAATGATTTCATGGTGGGGGAAAAGCTTTTCCCAATTCACAAGTAAAGTGTTTGTGTTTTTCTGGATTTGCTCCAACTCTTCCATCAATGGTGGGGGAAATAAGTTGTAATCAGAATAACTTGATGGACTGATTTTGAAAGTAGAAAAAGCACTAACAGAAAGCAAAAGGGCTTTTCTTTTTTCTAGATCTTCCTCACTTTGGGCCATTCGCAAAAAAGAATACAAAATGATTCGTCTGTTTTTTTCATCCCAATCGGCTGAAAGAGCCTGTTGGCTGATTTGCTGAAAGACCTCCATAGCCTGAGGCCCCTCTCCAGAAAGATAATGCTCTTGAGCCGTAATCAGTTTATCTTGCAAACGGAAAGATTGAGCCTGTTTCCTTTTTTGAGAAAGAAGATATTGAGCATAATTTATATGGGACCCAGCCAAAGCTTTTATATGCACATCAAATTCTTTAACAGGAGTTTGATAAGCCCTGAACCAAACCGGCCCTTTTATATTTTGAGCAAATAAAACCTGCGGGAAAGGCAAAAAAACAAATAAAAAAACACGAAAATCAACCAGCTTCCAACTGAATTTTTGAAAAGGTAAGCATACCTTAAACTTCATCCACTACTCCCTTTAAAAGTAGACTTTTTTACAGGCGACTATTTTAGTCATTTTAAAAATCCTCTTCAACAATAATAAGAGATTTTGTTTTCTTTTTTTTATATACTTTAGCTCCTTTTTTGTCTGGATTTTGCACCACTGCATAAAAAGGCTCAGAATACGAAAATAAACGAATCGCCTCTTTTTCTGGAATCAAAGCAGAAAAATAACCTTCTTCCCTATCCGGAGGCAAGATTTTAACAGATCCTGCGGCCTGTTGTTCTGGCAAACCTGAGTTTGCTGAATAGACATAAAGATCCACTACTCCGTAAGAACTTATGAGGGAGATAATGTCTTGTCCATTGCTAATTTCTATAGGAAGCAAAACAAATCCTTTTGGAATGAGCTTATCTATGGACAGGGGCTGAGGCTTTTCCGTAAACATGAGTGGCAAAAATTGAGCTATAAAAGATAAAAAAATCAAAGTTAAAATGATAAAAAAATGCCCAGTATATTTTTTAAAAATAAACTCTAAAGCACTCCCTTGGACAAAAGGGACTTTTTTAAAAAAACTTTGCTTAAGTTTTTTTTGATAGTGAAAAAAATATCCTGCCATTTTTTTAAACCCCTTCCTCACAGCCTTTCCTCTTTTTTTATCCTAAGCCATCGAGCCTTTTTGACTTTATGGGCTTTTTGTTGAGAGAGCCTCTCTTTTTGTATCTCATGGCGAGCCAGGGAATGGAAGAGCTGGATTAAAACCAAAAAAGACAAAGTGCAGATAATAAAAATCAAAGCCTCCATTAAAATTTGCCCTCTCACTTTCCGTCTTTTTTCTAAAAACTTTAATGATAGAGAATACTGCTCCATTTTTTTCCTTTTTTTTGAAGTGAGGCTGAACAAGTGTAGTTTGAAGAGAGCTTGGCTGAGGTAGGCAAAAACCACAAAAGAGCTTTTTCTAAAGAGGCGAAAGGTCGCATTTCCCAATCAAATCTTGTTTTTTGATTATTTACAAAATCTGGAACTGGCTTATAAATATAAGCTTGATCCCCTATTTTTTGCCTTTGAATCGCCAAAGCTTTTTTATAAAAAGTTTTTTCTTGAACATTGCTAATTTTAAGTTTCTTTAAACGGTTTTTAAGATAGGCTAAAGTTTTCCTTTTAAGCATTTCACTCTGAATCACAACTTGTTTTTGTTGGATTATTAAAAGCTTTTGTGCTTTTTTGATAAACTCTCGCTTTTTTCTTAAATTGTTAGCTAAAGAGATTTGGCCAACAAGCAAAGCACTTAGTAAAGCTGTTTCCACCACTTGTCGAGATTTTTGCAAGGTTTTAGAACGGCTATTGAGCTTTAAAATTTTTGCCAACATAAGCCCTAACTCTTTTTGCCCCTTAAGGTTGACTCGGGCACATTCCGATTGTGCCCTTGTGATATTTTTTATTCCTAAGCTTAAACTGGCTATGCCTAAAAAGCCTGTCATCATTAGGGCTGTAAGAGGCAAAAATAAAAGGCTCACAAAACCAGAGTTTTTAAAAATTATCCCTCCATCTGGTTCTTGAACTGAACAGCTCACTTTGGGAGGCTTAACTTCTGCCTTATTACAAAATCTTTTTTGTAAAAATGCCATCGTATTTCTCCTTTCCATTCGTTTTGAAACTGGCTTATTTTTAAGTCCCCTAAAGACCCTAAAAGGCTCAGCTTTTTAATTTGCTTTAAAACAACTGAGCGACAAAACTCTATGGGTTTTTGTTGAGCTGTGCAAAAAAGCCCTTGATAAAGCTGATGCTCTATCCACAAAATATTTGTCCCTATCCAAAAAAACGCCATTAGCATTGGAATAAGAGTTGTTAAAATAAGAGAAAGCACTAAAACCTCTACAAGGCTTTGCCCTTTTGATGATCGAATTTTCTTTTTTAAAAAACTCATTTATGAGACACTCCTTAATTTTACGAGAGCTAAAGGTTTTTCAGTGGGCTTATCTCCTTTTGTCTGTTTGTTTCTTACTGCCTTTTCCCTTTTTTTTGTCAGAACTGGCAGAACCTGCCATAAAGTTGCTAAGGTCACTTCTTTGGTATTCCTCTTTTTTAAGAGTATGGGTTGTGGCTTTTTGGTTTCGGCCTTGAAGGGCATAGATGGCATTGGCGAAACGAGATTTCACTGTCTGATTGAGAGTTCGGACAATGCCAATAGTTGCCACTCCCATCAAGGCAATGAGAATTAAATACTCCACCAAGCCTTGCCCCTTTTTGTTAGGCCAAAAAAACCATTTAGAGTTTTTTTTGCCTGATGAATTTTGGGCCCAAACTTTTCCCGGCACTGTTGTTTCCCTTTTAAAAGTGAAAGGCCGGAAGGGCTTTGTTTGTGAGTGGCCGTTAAGCCCCCTCTGTTTATTATCTTGTTTCATGTTTTCCTCCTTCTTATTGATTTTTGAATGGCTTTATTTTCCTGCCATGTTCTGGCTAAAAGCCTCCTTATTTATCTTTAAAACTTGCAAAAAATATTCTTGAAAAAACTACTTTTTTTTATGAGTTTTGCCTTTTTTTTATGAAAAGTGCCGGTATCCGGCAGTTTTTTGCTCATCTACCCATCCGGAGAGGTAGCCACCCATTTTAAATAATCCCCCTGACTTTTTGTCTCCTGCGAAAGTGAGGATCCAGGATTTTTTGTTCTGTCTGCAAAGCTTTGCAAAAAAGAGAGTAAGGGGATTTATCAATACTGTGAGAACACTTATGAGAACATTAAATTTTGTTGCAGGGATCCTTCTGATTGTGAGGAACCTTATGGTTCGGATTTAGCCCAACAGTTAAAAACTGAAAGCTTAAGCCGTGTGGAGGAATCGGGCGGGGATGTTCTCTCCTGCCAGTTAAACCAGCTTTCTGGCCTTATAAGCTCTTTATCCGATATTCAATCTAATGTTTGCAATCTTGGGGTGGAAAATTGCGAGATGGATTGTGAAAACAGATTAGAGACTTTTAAAAATTATTTTAGGATGTGTTTTTCCATTCCCAATAAATACTCTATTGATGAAGTTTTAGAGAAGGCAAAAAACCCAGCCCCTAATCAAAATTCTAATCAGAAGTTTTGTAATGAGGCCATGATCCGTTTAGCGGAAAAATACAAAAAACAGAGTTTAGATAAAAAATCCCTTTTGAGAGAAGATCTTAAGGCAAAGGATATTGTTCGTTGTGAGGGGATTAGGAGTTTAAAGACAGCTCATTACCTCAACAATTTTGCTTTGAGTATGTGCCGTCAGGCTCAAAGTCAGAAAATGGATGAGGAGAGGAGAGCAAAAGAAGAGGAAGAAGAGAGGTTGAGGAAGCAAAAAGAGGAGAGTTTGAGGGCAAAGGAGGCTGAGGAGCAGGATCGGTTAGAGAAAATACTGGCTGAAAGGCAAAAAAAAGAAGATCAAGTAAAACACTCTAAGCCAGCTCAAAAAGCCTCTACTTCAAAGACTCATTCTGCCTCTAAGTCAAAAAACTCTAAACCAGCTCAAAAAAATAAAGACTTGGTTTCCCATAAGTTTAAAAAGAAGGGGAAAAAGACCAGCAAGACCAGGCAAAGTTTAAAATCAAAAAAGAGTTCCAAAAAAAAGCTTTCTCAAAAGTTAAGAGTTTCTAACAAGGAAAATAGATCTTCTATGAGAATAAGAAGTCGCCGAAGTTTCCCATCCCGGAGAAGGAATAGAAATAGGAAGGTGGCAGGTCAAGTCAGCTTTTCTAAAATATCCCATAAAAGCTATGGTGAGATTGAGGCTAATTCTTCTGAAAATTTAAAGGGAAGTCGCACAAGTGAGTTAGAGGAAAACCCCATTGTGCTGGCTCAAGCGGATACCAACTCAAAAAAATGCCCTGTCTCTATGCCAAGGATTAGATCGGCTATCCTTTATCAAAGTGTAAAAGCTCCTCAAATAGAGCCTATGAAAAGCCAAGCAAAAAAACCTTACAACAACTATGATTTGGTAAGGGGAAAACCTGCTGGAGTTTTACTGAAGTTGAGGAGGGGTGGGATGAACAGGCAAAAAGAATTTGCCATTGATTTATTGATTTCTGGCAATAAGAAGGAATATTACAAAACATGTTTTCATGAACCCCAGAAAGGGGTAATGAAAGAGGGGGAGGAGGATATTTGCTCTTTTACAAGAGATGATCTAAAAGCCGAAGGATCTTATAAGTTTTTCCCTCTTCCTATGCAGGAGGCTTGGTTAAAAAGAGCCAATTTCAATCATCATGTTCAATTCACTCTTTTTCCTATGGGTGAGCATGCAGATAATGAATTTTGCCACAGGAAACAGAGTTTTCAAATAAAAATTATTAAAACCCATAGTTTAAAATTGGCTTTTACCCGGATATATGGTGGAAAAAACTGCTATGCAAGCCCTGATAAAAAGACAGGTTATGACATAGTTTCTCTTCAAAGAGTAAGGGATTTTGCTCGTTCTGATGAGATAGATTATATCCTTTCCATGTTTCCCATTTCAGGAATCCAATCTTCTATTTTGAGGTATAAATCAGGAGAGAAAAGTTATAGTTTTATTAAAGGTTCCTGCAATGCGGAGCCGGCACAGTATAGAGGGGACATTACTAAGACTTTGTTGTGGGCTGTTGGGAATGTGGAGAATATTCGCTCTCGTTTTCATTATCACAAGATTTTTGCCATTGTTTCTGAAGATTTTTTTATTTTTAATAATAAGCCTGGCTCAGCAGGGCTGGTGATTCGCCCTTCTTGGGAGATTTTGAATATGAGGGATATTCTTACATTCAACTGGATAAGAGATTTTTTTGGTGGGAGTTGGAATGTGGCTTTTGTGAGGGAAGATCAGGTAGATCAGGGAACAGTAGCCCATGAGCTGGCTCATACCTTAGGCCAAGGAAGAGAATTTTACAAACCAGAAAAAGGGCCGGTAGTAGAGTATTGTCGCGAGTTTAAGGGGAGGTCTGTCAAGGCTTGTTTTAAATACAAAATCCCTCAGGGTTTAAGGGTTTGGCAGGAGGATGGCAAGCAACTTTGGGAGTTTGTCAAAGATCGCTGGAGCATTATGAATAATAAGGGGGAAACAATTAAAGATCAATGGATAGACCGTGACACTCATCAAAAGATCTTTTGGACATCGCGTAAATACGGAACAGTGATAGATCCCAGAATAAATTTATTTGGCTAAACCGACTCTTTTCACAGAGAAGATCAGAAAAGAAAGGCCATTATCATATCTGGTTTTTATAACCCTAATGAAAATGCTTTTGTTGTGCCTAAAATCAGGCTTAGGAGAACAGCTCTTAAAACTCCCTCTTTTTACCCCAGGACCAAAAACACTAAACTTCCCACATTGTTTTTCCAGTTATGGAGGGAGCAGAGCCTTTTAAAGGAGATCAAAAGGCCGATTTTAAAAATGGAGATGGAGCTTTTTTATGAGAATGGCCGGTCAGAAAAGCGACCTTTTGATTTTTCCCCTTTGAGAGCTGTTTTTGATTTACCGGAGGGAGTAGAAAGAGATAAGTTAAGGCTTGTGGTTTTAAGCCCTCAAAAAAAGCTTATTTTGACTACTACAATCCCTAAGAAGAAAAAGAAAAAGCGGAAAAAAAGTCAAAAAAGGGAAATAACACAAAAGAGTATGGACAAAAACCAAGAATAAGGCTATAGTAATTTTTTGTGATGATTGTTTTCGTCCTCTGTATTTCAGTAGAGGCAAGCTTTTCTGGATTCCCGTTTTCACGGGAGCTTTGCAGAAAAGATAAAAAAGGAGGGATGAATGCCAAAAAGTTTTCTTTATAGTGTTTTGTTTGCGATTTTGCTTTTTTCATGCAGTTGTTTGAGGAAAAAACAACTGCCTGATTTTCCTAAGAAGGACTTAGAGGAGATCATTACTTATGGTTGGTATTGGCCTGAAGATCCGAGAAGATTAGAGAAGCTAAAACAACAAATGATTGAAGGTAGAGACCTCAAGGAAGGTGAGATTTTTGAGAAAAAATATCCTCACTACTTAGACTATGGAGATGAGAAGTTTAATTTTTCCGGCAGATCTTATTGTTATAATAAGGAAAAAAATAAGAAAGCTATTTATAGGGAGGATTTAAGGATTAGGCTTTATGATAAAAATGGCAATTTGTTGGCAGAAGATTTTTTAAGGTTGGATTCTCCAGAGAATTACGATGAGGAGGGAAGATACTCTGAGGCTTATATAGCGAGGGAATATGCTGAAAAACCATGGCTCTTAGATGCTGAGGAACCTTGGGCTCCAGAATCTTGGAAAATAAAACCTGAGGATGGGATTTTAGATTATCGCCATGTGGATGCCTATCTCCCTTATCATCCAGAAGGGCATGAAATTCGCATTGTCCGGCTAAAGGGGGAACAAGAAATTGTTTTGAGTTCTTGGAATGGAGAGATAGAGCTACCCAGCAAATCTTATTTGATAGAACATTATACTTCTGAGTCGGGAGCTGGCCAAATGGGTTGGACTTATAGTGAGGAAAACCAATGCCATCATAGCCCTCCCATTAGATAGTCCCCCGTAAAAAACCTTTGTCCCTTTATCGCATAGGTAAAGGAGGGCCCAGCGGTGAGAGCTTTTTTACAGGCAACTAAATATACAGTTGGCCTGTCTCAAAATTTAATGATATACAAAATGAAGAAGGGGCAGTTTATGGAAAAAGAATCTTTACAAGTCATATTAGCAGAATCAGCTGTTTTTGAGGGGGAGCTTAGGTTTAAAGGGACAGCTCGTGTGGCAGGCCAACTCAAAGGCTCTATAAAAGGGGCTGGCAGTTTAATTATATCAGCCTCTGCAAAAGTATCAGCAGATAAGGCAGAGGTAGATCATCTGATTTTGTTAGGGGAGTTTAAAGGCAAGATTTTGGCCCGCAAAAGTGTGCGGATGGAGCCTCCCGCTCGATTTATGGGGGAAGTGGCTACCCCTTCTTTGACAATAAAAGAAGGGGTCTTTTTTGAAGGCTCTTCAAAAAAACTTTGACGGGTATTCATGTGCATAATCTCCATTAGTGGAAAGCGAAAAAAGCTTTCCCGTTAAGATCTTTCAAAAAATCCTACCCTTTAACTGGGAAAACACAAGATAATTTATCGAGTATAAGCTAAAACATTCAAAGAATTCAATATAAAACCAGACTTTATTCTTGATTGCGTCATTCTACTGCTTAACAATTTTTATATAATATTTTATATAATATATATTTAAAATATTTGGCAATGCCGTATTGCTTAACAACTTACACTATGGAAGTTCAAACAAGTTTTTTTAGCACAAATTTTGATAAATCTTCTTTCATTGAAAATGACTTTTTTCAATTACAAAATCGTAGATATATTGGCAATAAACACAAATTAACAGATTGGATTTTCTCCATCCTAAATAAAGAATGTTCAGGCGATTCTTTCGCTGATATTTTTGCTGGCACAGGGGTAGTAGGGGCTATTGCAAGTAAATACTTTAATAAAATTATTTTAAATGATTTTCTTTATTCCAATTATATCATTTATAAAGCTTTTTTTGAAAAAGGATCCTGGAATCAAAATAAAATAAAATCTATTATAAATAGTTATAATAATATCAATGCAAATAGTTTGAATGAAAACTATTTTTCTAAAAATTTTGGTAAGAGATATTTTTCTAAAAGCTCATCAAAAATTATTGGATTTATTAGACAAAATATTGAAGATAATAAAAGGAAATTCACTAAAAAAGAATATTATATTTTAATAGCAGGATTGCTTTATTCAACAGATAAAATCGCTAATACAGTGGGGCACTATGATGCTTATTTTAAAAAACAATCTATTAAAGATAATTTTTATATGCGTTCAATACACCCTTTAAATATAGACAAACTGTCAATTTTTAGAGAAGATACAAATTTATTAGCTAAAAAAATTAAAGCTGATATTGTTTATATTGATCCTCCTTACAATTCAAGACAGTATAGTAGGTTTTATCATATTTTAGAAACACTTACAAAATGGGACAATCCAAAACTTTATGGAGTCGCATTAAAACCAGAGCGAGAAAATATGAGTGATTATTGTAGAGAAAGTGCAAAATCTAAATTTGCTGAATTGATCAATGATATAAACACAAAATATTTAGTTGTATCATATAATAATACTTACAATTCAAAAAGCAGTTCATCACAAAACAAAATTACACTTGAGGAAATAAAAAATATTTTAAATAAAAAAGGCCAGACGAAAACTTTTAGAAAAGATTACCGTTATTTTAATACAGGAAACACTGATTTCAATAATCACAAAGAATATTTGTTTATAACTGAAGTTGGCAGTAATAGAAAAATCAAAAGGTCTCCCTTTTTTTATGTCGGAGATAAATATAAATTGATGAGTCAATTAGGTAGATTATTTCCAAAAAAAATAAATAATTTTTATGAACCATTTGTTGGAGGAGGAACAGTTTTTTTAAACATTCAAGCAAAAAAATATTTTTTAAACGATATAGATAAAAATTTGATAAACATACACAAGATTTTAATAAAAAATGCTTCTATAAAAAATGATTTTTTTATAGATCTTGAAAAGATAATATACAAATATAAGCTGTCTCATTCATATAAAAAGGATATTGTTCCAGATTTTTTAAAAAAAACTTTTAAAAAAACATATTATGCAAAATTTAATAAAACAGGTTATGAAAAGTTAAGGAAACAAGTTAATAAGAATAAAGAAAATGACCCTCTAATTCTCTATGTTTTGTTAATATATGGTTTTAATAGAATGCTTAGATTTAATGGAAGAGGGAAATTCAATCTCCCGGTTGGAAATGTAGATTTTAATAAAAATGTTGTCAATGCTCTTAATTCTTATTTCTCTTTTGTTCAGGATAAAAATATAAATCTCACAGCAAAAGATTTTAAACAATTTCTAAATAAAATAAACTATTTAAAAGATGACTTTATCTATTTAGATCCACCTTATTTAATAACAAGCAGTGAATACAATAAACTTTGGAGTGAAAAACTGGAAGTTGATTTGTTATCTTTGGTTGATAATTTGAATGAAAAGAATATTAAATTTGCTCTGTCAAATGTGACTCATTATAATGGGGATAAAAATAATCTATTGATTAAATGGATGAAAAAATATAATGTTCATAAAATAGAAAGTAATTATATCAACTACCATAACAACCAAAAAAAACAAATTACAGAGGTGTTGATTACAAACTATTAAAAGAGAATGAAAAGACAAGCAAAATACAACTTTTATAGTTCAAACTAAGTTCATTTTTTGAGAGATTTCAAGAGATGGCTTTATGGTAAAATAATATATATTTATTTGAATTTTTTCCTTGACTTTTGTATTTTGTTTTGAAAAATTGAAAAAAATTAAATGAGGGACAATGTTAAACGATCTTATTATTACCTTAGGTTTGGACAAAAGCCTTTTTTACCAAATAGCATTGGCTATAGGCTTGTATTTTGCCTTAAAAAAATGGCTTTTTCAGCCTTATTTGGAGGCTTTTCGCCGGAGGGAGGAGCTTACCAAAGGAAGACTGCAAAGCAACAAGGCTTTAGAAGAGGAGATCGAAAAGAAAAAGAATCTTTACGAACAAAAAGCCCGACAGATTCACCGGAGTTTTCAGCAGTTTTTTGGCAGGATCAAACAAAAGGCGGAGGAGCATTACCTCAAAGAGACTCTCAAGATAAAGACAGCTCAAAAGGAACGGATAAAAAAAGAACGGCAAAATCTCAAAATAGAGATGGAAAAGCAAGAGGAAAACCTAAAAAAAGATTTTCCCACTCTTCTTCAGCTTTTAAAGGAAAAGATACAGAGTTGACCATGCCCTTTCATATTGTCTTGATTTGTGCTTTGTTTTTATTTTGTCCGGAAAGCTTATCCGCTACGGAGGAGGGATCTCTGGCAAAAGGAGTGTGGATTCAAGCTTTTAATTTTTCCCTTTTTGCTTTGGCCTTGTTTTTTTTAATCCGGAAACCAGTCCAGATTTTTTTCCATAAAAGACAAGAAGAGTTTTTTTCTTTTGAAAAACAAACGGCCGAAGTGGAAAAAAAGAGAAAAACAGAGTTAGCCTCTTGGGGCAAAAAACTCTCTGAATTAGAAAAGCAGGAGAGCCATATCCAGCAAAAGGCTCAGGCCGAAGGGGAAAGGCTGGATCTTCAAAAAAAAGAACAGCTTAAAAGCTTAAAAGTTCAGTTAACAAGGGAGGCTGATTTTTTGCTCAACAGAGAAAGGGAAAAGGCCAAAAAAGAACTGCTTAAAAAATGGAAAGCCCGCTTGGCTCAATCTGTTAGGCAAGAATTAGGAGAGCAGGCCCTCTCACCTGAGCTGAAAGCCCAACAAATTCAAGAATTTTTAAATCAAATGGAGGGCCGGCTTTGAGTTATAAAAAAGTTCAAATTTATGCTCAGTCTCTTTTTGAAATGGATCCTTCTAAAGATCTGACTCCTCAATTAGAGTCTCTTGCTCGCATTTTCTCCCAAAAAGAGGTTTTAGAGTTTTTTCTCTCCCCAGCTATTCCTCATAAAGCCCAACGGCAGGTATTATCTCAGGCAATGGAATTTTGCTCTCCTGTGATAAAAAACTTTTTTTTTATTTTAATGGACAACAAAACCTTCCCTCTTCTCCCACAGATTGTGTCGGTTTATCGGGATTTGCAGGATGAAAAAAACGGGATTATAAGGGGTTTTTTGTTTAGTGCCCATCCTGTTCCTTTAGAGAACCAACAAAAAATAAAAGAGGTTTTAGGGCGATTTTTTAATAAAAAACTTGATTTAAAACTCAAAGAGGATAAAAGCCTTATAGGTGGTTTTCGTGTTCAAGCGGGAGGCTTTATTTTTGACAGCACGGTCAAGCACCATTTGAATCGCTTTAATTGGAAAGGATAAAATTATGTCTTTATTTCAACCTGATGAGATCAGTCGGCTTTTAAAAGAGCAAATCCAAAACTATGAAAAATCTTTAGATCTGGCGGAGTGGGGGCAAATTGTCTCTGTAGGGGACGGTGTCTCGCGAGCTGTAGGGCTACAAAATGTGATGATGGGGGAGATTGTCTCTTTTGAAGGCGGGGCTAAAGCCTTAGCTTTAAATTTAGAAAGAGATAGTGTGAGCCTGGCACTTTTAGGCTCAGAAAGGGATGTGAAAGAGGGGGATAAAGTTTATAGGACGAAAAAGATCATTGAAGTCCCTGTGGGGGAGGCTCTGTTGGGCCGAGTGGTTAATACTTTAGGCCAAGCCATAGACGGCTTAGGTGCTATTCAAAGCACAACTTTTGAGCCTTTAGAAAAAAAAGCCCCTGGCATTATCAGTAGAGAGCCAGTGAGCGAGCCTTTACAAACCGGAATAAAAGCCATTGACTCCATGATCCCTATTGGAAGAGGGCAAAGGGAGCTTATTATTGGTGATCGGCAAACTGGAAAAACAGCTATTGCTGTAGACAGCATTATCAATCAAAAGGGACAGGGGGTGAAGTGCTTTTATGTGGCCATAGGGCAAAAAAAATCCACTGTGGCTCAAGTGGTGGAAAAACTAAGGCAGGCAGGAGCTATGGAATACAGCACGGTGATTTGTGCCACAGCCTCTGATCCAGCCCCTCTGCAATTTTTAGCTCCTTACAGTGGAGTCACTATGGCGGAGTATTTTCGCGATAAAAAACAACATGCCCTTATCATCTATGACGATTTGACAAAACAAGCCCAGGCTTATAGGCAGGTCTCCCTTCTTTTACGAAGGCCCCCAGGGCGAGAGGCTTTTCCAGGGGATATTTTTTATATTCATTCCCGTTTGTTGGAGAGAGCCGCTAAGCTCAATTCCTCTAAGGGAGGAGGTTCTTTAACTGCTTTGCCCATTGTGGAGACACAAGCTGGCGATATTTCTGCTTACATCCCTACAAATGTCATATCCATCACAGACGGGCAAATTTTTTTGGAATCCGATTTGTTTTATAAAAATATCCGGCCGGCTATAAATGTAGGCAAGTCCGTCTCCCGTGTGGGGGGGTCAGCTCAAATTAAAGCCATGAAACAAGTGGCCGGAACTTTAAAATTGGATTTGGCCCAATTTCGAGCTTTGGAATCTTTTTCTGCTTTTGCCTCCGACTTGGATCCTGCCTCTAAAAAACAGTTGGCCCGCGGAGAGCGATTGGTGGAGATCTTAAAACAGTTAGAAAGTTCTCCATTACCTGTTGAAAAGCAAATCCTTGTAATATTTGTGGGAACAAAAGGCTATTTAGATGATATTCCCAGCTCAAAAGTGGGGCAGTTTGAAAAAGAGCTTTTGGAATTTGTCCAAAATCGCTATTCCCTTTGGTTGTCCACTTTAAAAAAAGAAAAAAAGCTGAGCGAATCTTTAGAAAAGCAACTCAAAGAAATCTTGCAAGAGTTTCAAGCAGTTTTTAAAGAGCAGGCATAAACCTTTTTTAAATTAAAATTATGTCCGGGTTAAAAGAAATTAAAAATCGGATAGGGAGTGTGAAAAACACTCAGCAGATGACTCAAGCTATGAAAATGGTTTCCACAGTCCGTTTGCGATCGGCTCAAAGCCGGATTTTAAATTTAAGGGATTATGCTCAAGCCTTAGAGAGGCTTTTAAAGGATGTGACTTTAAGTGGGAGAGTCCATCACCCTTTTTTAGAGCAAAAATCGCAAAAGCACTTTAAAAGGGTTTTGTTTGTTGTAATGACAAGCGACCGAGGGCTTTGTGGTGCTTTTAATGGGAATATTTGTCGTTTTACAGAAGAGCTTTTAAAACGGGAAGAGTTTGAAACTCAAGATCTGTTTTTTATCGGCAAAAAAGGCTTTGATTATTTTAAATTCCGGGGTTTTACTTCTCAAGGCTTAATTTTAAATGTTGTTAAAGAGGCCAGTTATCCTTTATCCTCTCGAATAGCAAAAGAGTTTATGGATAAAGTTTTACATAAAGATTACCATGGGGTTTTTATGATTTACAATGAGTTTAAGTCTGTAATAGCTCCGCGGATTGTTTGCGAGAGATTTTTACCTTTTGATTTATCTTCAGAAAGGTTGTCTTCATCAAGGGAAAATCTATTTTCAAAAGATATTTTATTTGAGATCTCTCCAAAAAAACTTATGGAAAACCTTTTAGAAAGATACTTTAGCATTCAAATTTATCGTTGCCTTTGTGAGAATGTGGCGGCGGAACATGGCTCTCGAATGACGGCTATGGAGAGTGCAACAAAAAATGCTAAAGAGGCTGTAAATGTCCTTAGTTTACAATATAACAAACTCCGGCAAAGCTCTATCACAACAGAGCTGACGGAGATTATTGCTGGGTCAGAATCTTTAAAATAAAAAAAGGAGACTTATATTATGTTAACAGGACAGATTAAGCAGGTGATGGGGCCTGTTGTAGATGTGGAGTTTTCCAAGGATATTCCTCCAGTGGGGAACGCTTTAAAAGTTCAAAACCGGGACCTCACCTTAGAGGTGGCACAACACCTTGGAGATGGCCTTTGCCGGACTGTGGCTATGTCGGCTACAGAGGGTTTAGTGAGAGGGGAGGAGGTTTTAAATACGGGAAAAATGATAGAAGTCCCCGTAGGGGAGAAAGTTTTAGGGAGGATCTTAAATGTCACAGGGGATCCTGTGGATGAAGGAGGACCTATCCAAAGTGAAGAGCGATGGCCTATACATCGTAGCCCTCCCTCCCTTGAAGATCAAAGTGCCGGAGCAGAAATGCTAATCACTGGAATTAAAGTGATTGATCTTTTAGCCCCTTATGTAAAGGGCGGTAAAATTGGCCTTTTTGGAGGAGCAGGGGTAGGGAAAACTGTGATTATTATGGAGCTTATCCGAAACATTGCTACAGAGCACGGGGGCTACTCCGTTTTTGCAGGGGTGGGGGAACGGACCAGAGAGGGGAATGATCTTTTCTTGGAGATGAAAGAGTCCGGCGTGATCAATAAAACCGCTTTAGTTTATGGGCAAATGAATGAGCCACCAGGAGCACGATCTCGTGTGGCCTTATCCGGGCTGACAGTAGCGGAGTATTTTCGGGATAAAAAAAATCAAGATGTCCTCTTTTTTGTAGATAACATATTTAGATTTACTCAAGCGGGGTCTGAAGTCTCTGCTCTCTTAGGCCGAATCCCTTCTGCTGTGGGCTATCAACCCACCTTGGGGACAGAGATGGGGGCTTTGCAAGAGCGAATTACTTCTACAAAAAAAGGTTCTATTACTTCAGTTCAGGCCATTTATGTTCCTGCTGATGACTACACAGATCCTGCTCCGGCCACAACATTTTCACACTTAGACGCCACAACCAATTTGGATCGGGAGCTAACCGCCTTAGGGATTTATCCCGCAGTTCATCCTTTACAATCCAGTTCCCGGATTTTGAGTGCACAGGTTGTAGGAGAGGAACATTATCAAACCGCTCGGCGGGCACAAGCCCTTTTGCAAAGATACAAAGATCTTCAGGATATTATTGCTATTTTAGGTGTGGATGAACTGAGTGAAGAGGACAAATTGGTTGTCTCCCGTGCAAGAAAAATACAGAGATTTTTATCTCAACCTTTTTTTGTGGCGGAAACTTTTACCAATGTCCCCGGTCGCTATGTGGAGGTTAAGGACACAGTAAAAGGCTTTAAACAAATTTTGGATGGCCTTCACGACAAAATTCCTGAACAGGCTTTTTATATGGTGGGAACTATTGAAGAGGCTTTGGAAAAGGCCAAAAAACTTTAAAAAGCAAAAATGAAACTCAGCCTTTTTACTCCTGAACAACCGCTTTTAAAAAACCTGTCGGTTCAAGAAGTTCTTGCCCCCTCTGTCAAAGGCTATTTGGGCATTCTTCCCGGTCACGCCTCACTTGTGACTCTATTAGAGGCTGGAGTTTTAAAATATTTACCAGAGAAATCTTCTTCTTGGGAAAAGTTGGCCTTAGGTTGGGGTTATTTAGAAGTGCATTCTGGGGATGTGAGAATTTTAGCAGAGTCTGCCGCCACTAAAAAAACTCTGGACCGGCTGACAGTGGAAAAGGAGTTGAAAAGCATTTTAGAGCAATTAAAGCGGGAAGACATAAAGCCGGCGGAAAGAGAAAATCTGGAAAAAGAAAGGTTATGGCTTTCTGCTGAGTTGGATCTTTAAAATTAGAGCTTTTCTATCCTAAAGTTTTCCAAAGGTAGCTGAGGATCCTCTTTCCACAACAGCGAAAGGGATAATTGCTTGTTAAAAAACTTCAATGTCTCTTCCTCCTCTTTTTGAACATAAGTTTTAATTTGAGGATGGCAAGTGATACGGATTTTCTGTTTTTTACCTATCAGCCGGCGAACAGGAGGGGCCATTTTTTCAATTTTTAAAAACAGATCGGCTACAAGGCTAAGAAGAGTTTTTTTTCTGCCTGCTCCCTGGCAAGAGAGGCAAACTTCTGTCATAAAGTGAGAAAGGGAGTTGGCACTTCTTTTTCTGGTGATTTGTGCCAGTCCTAATTCTCCCATAGGAAAAACCCTGGTGTGAGATTTGTCGCCTCTAAAACCTCGCTCTAAGCAAGAGATGACTTTTTCCCCATCTTCTGGATATTCCATATCAATAAAATCTATAAGGATGATCCCTCCTAAGTTCCGGAGTTGGACTTGCTCTGCAATTTGCTTGGCGGCTTCTAAATTCAATCGCAAAAAGCTTTTTGATAGGTTTCTACCAGTGCCAGAAAAACGGCCGGAATTGACATCAATTACTGAAAAAGCCTCCAGCTCCTCAAAAATCAAAAAACCTCCACTCCTCAGAGGCAGTTTTTTTTGCCGGCTTTTTTGAGCTTGATCCTCTAAGCCAAACCTTGAGAAAAGCCCTTTAGACATTTTGTCTAACTCTGTTTTTTCAGCCAGATCTGGGCGAAAGGTTTTAAGCCAGTTGGTGACTTTTTTAAAAGTCTCCTTTTCGTCCACAACAAATCGCTGAACATTAAAACTCAAAGCATCTCTTAAAAAGGCTAAAAGAGAATCTTCCCCTTTATAAATTTGCCCTAACTCTTTTTGTTTTTGAAATCTTTTTTGTATCTCCTTCCATTGTCCTTTTAACTGGGAGAGATCCTTTTCAATAGCTTTTGCTGGCTGTTTTTGTGCAAAAGTCCGGACAATTAAAGCCCCTCGCTCTTTAAATTTTTTAACAATGTTTTCCAATCTTTCCCGTTCCTTTAAAGAGATAATTTGTCGTGATAAAGTGGTTTTGGCCCTTTGCCCCGGCAAATAAACCACATAAAGCCCTGCTAAGCCAATCTCCATGCTCAATCGAACCCCTTTGCTCCTTATAGGATCCGCTTTGATTTGAACCAAGATCTCCTTACCTGGCTTTAAAAGTGAGGACACCTCTTTATTAGGCCCTAAGAGGTCTTTTCCGTAGAGAAAACCCGATCGCTCTAAGCCCAAATCCACAAAGGCATGATTCAGTGTTCGAACAATTTTAACCACACGTCCCTTATATAAAGCCCCTACAAGGGAGGGAGATTTGCTTCGATGGTAAAAGATATGTTTGAGCCGGCCCCTTTCCACACAAGCCACACGGGTTTGATAGGGACGAACATTGATAAAAATTTGGACAGCCATGATCAGCCTTCCTGTTGTTTTGTTTTTTCCACTTACAAAAGTTTTTAGCTCATTTTTACATATTTATCAAGCTTAAAATCCCCCTGTTATTATAAGGCTTTTAGAGGAATCAGGTTTTTTAAAAAGGATGTCCTACAGTCTGGACTCAAGCCAAAGTTTTTGATAAGCTTTTTTAGGACAAAAAAAGCCATCCCCTTATTATTTATGAAATACATTAAGCTCAATAAAAATTTTCGGTTAAATAGTCGTCTGTTAGTCATTCCCGTGAAAACGGGAATCCAGAAAACTTGCTTGCAGGAAAAACACCCATTTCATGAGAGCTGGCTTTTGGTCAAACTTTTTCACAGATCACTATAATAAACTTCTTTCATTAAGTTTTTAAATTCAATAAAAAACCTTCTAAATCTTCAATAAACACTTTTTTCCCTTTCATTTGTTGTGGTTGTCTCAAATTGAGACAAACTTGCTTGCCTTCAATCTCATACCGATCATAAAAAAACAAAAGATTTTTGCTAAAGCCTGTGGGCTTTGTTTTGACTTCAATCATAAGATGAGGAGTGCCTTTTTTTATCAAAAGGAAATCTACTTCTTTTTTCTCTTTGGTTCTGAGGTAAGTTAAGCTCAGAGCTTTAGAGGGCTTATTCTCCTTTAAATAAAGACAGTGTTTTAACAAATGTAAGGCTGTTAAATTTTCCAGCCTCCCGCCTTTGCCTTCAATAAAAGCAAAATCGTAAAAATAAATTTTCTTTGGCTTAGAGAGAGAGCGGGAAATATTTTTTGAAAAAGCCGGTATTTGAAACACAATAAACAGATCTTCTAAAACAGATATATATTTTGAAATTGTTTTATGATCCACCTTCAAAGCTTGAGAAAGGGAGTTAAAAGAAATTGGAGAACCAACACTTCCTCTTATAAGATGTAAAAGAGTTTCCAACTTTTTATAATTTTGAAAGCTCTTAAAATCAGGAATATCCTCCCTTAATAAAGAAAAGATATACTGCTCTCTCCATCTTTCAGCTGAATCAGCTGACTTTGAAATTAACAGAGGCTCAGGGAATCCTCCTCTGCTAAAAAGTTTGTTAAAAGAGACTTTGCCAATTTGGCTTAACTCAAAAAAAGAAAAAGGCAACAGAGTATGAGAAAAAAACCGCCCTGCAAGAGAATCCCCTGATTGTGCAATATGCTTTAGCCGGGCACTCCCTGTGACTAAAATGTGCTGGTGCTGGGGGCGGGAGTCAAAAACTCCTTTGAGATAGTTTTTCCATTGATCCATTTTATGAATCTCATCAAAAACAATAAGATCTGAGGATTTCAACCAAGATTGCTTGTCAATAATTTCTCTGTCTTTAAAAGAGTCGTAGTTTAAATAAACTGGATTTTTATAATATTTCATTATTTTTTTAGATAGCCATGTTTTTCCGACTTGCCGAGGACCTGTCAGAAAGACCATTTTTTGTTTGAGATCCTTAAGCAAAACAGCCTGATTTAAGCGATAAAAAAGTTTTTTCTTCATAAGACTATTTTGGATCAGATTCCAAAAAAGTCAAGACTATTTTGGAATTTATCCTTCAAAATCAACATTTGAGTTTTATCCTCCGGCCCGCTTTCCCACATTCAGAAGGCCGTCCGGCCATAATGGCAGAAAAAGCCAAAAAGTCGTGACTAAAATGACTTATAGGTCATTTTAGTCTTGATTTTATAAGAAGGCTCAGCTAAAATTGCATTATGAAAGCTCCTTTTAAACGATACCTTTTGCCTTATTTGTTAAAGGATTTGAGGCATAAAATTTTACTTGTTTCAGGCCCTCGGCAAAGTGGCAAAACCACTCTTTCAAAAAACTTAGGTCCTTCTTTTGATTATTTGAGCTATGATGATCGGGAAAATCATAAAATTTTTATGAATAGATCATGGGATCGAGGGAAAAAATACATTATTTTTGATGAATTACATAAAAAAAAGGATTGGAAGTTATGGCTCAAGGGAATTTATGACACAGAGGGTTTGCCCCCCGGCATTTTAGTGACTGGAAGTGCTCGTTTAGACATTTATAAAAGAATGGGAGATTCTTTGGCTGGCCGGTTTTTTCATTTTCGCCTTCATCCATTTGATATTAAGGAGATTGTTCGGCTAAAAATTTGTCCTGGAGAAGAAGCTTTAGATAGATTATTAAACTTTGGCGGTTTCCCAGAACCTTTTTTAAAATCTAAAATATCTTTTTACGGAAAGTGGAAAAGGTCACATTTAGATATTATTTTGCGTCAAGATCTTATCACAATGGAAAGTATCAGATCTGTTTTTTCTATAGAGACCCTTGTTCAACTTTTAAGAGATCGGGTAGGTTCTCCTATTTCTTATGCCTCTTTAGCAGAGGATTTAAATTGCTCGCCAAAAGCCGTTCAAAATTGGTTAAGAATTTTAGAAAACCTTTATGTTGTTTTCAAAGTGATTCCTTGGAATAAAAATGTAGCTCGCTCACTCCTTAAAGCTCCAAAGTATTATTTTTATGATATTGCACAAGTAAGAGATAAAGCGGTAAGGCTGGAAAATCTTATAGCTTGTGCTCTTTTAAAAGAGATTCATTTTCGGGAAGACGCTAAAGGAGAAAAGTATGAGCTTTTTTATTTAAGAAATAAGGATAAAAAAGAGGTGGATTTTTTCGTCACTTTGGATCGCCGGCCAGTGCTTATGCTGGAAGTTAAAAAATCTCAAAAAAAGATTTCTGAAGGATTGAAGGTTTTTTTAAAGAATTTTCAAAATATTAAAGCCATTCAACTGGTTCAAAACTTGAGAAGAGAACAAACATTTCCCAATGGTATAGAAATAAGAAAAGTCGCTCCTTGGCTTTCTAAAATGAAGTTTTAAACAATTTTATTATTTTTTAGATAAATTCTTTTTGATAGTTCTGCTTTATTCTTTTTCGTTAAGATGAGAAAAAGATTGTAAAAAGTTAAAAATAGATTTTCTAACAGATTCTGACGACAGATTGTCGTTATGGCCTGACTTTTCCAGCCATACATACTGTTTAGGTTTGTTTGTGGCTTGAAATAATTTTTGAGCAAAACGAAAAGGTAATATGGGATCTCTTTTTGAGTGGATAAAAAGAGTGGGAGATTTTATTTTTTGAATCCGTGACAGAGAATCCCAACTGTCTTTTATCAGCCACCGGACAGGGAGAAAAGGATGACTTGATTGCCCCACATCAGCTATTGATGAATAAGCTCCGTCAAAAATTACTCCCCCTACCGGGTATTGAGTGGCTAAAGCTGTAGCCACGCCAGAGCCTAATGATTCTCCTAAAAGAAACACATTTTTAAAAGATATTTTTTCTTGTTGAATCAGTTGCTCAAGTGCTTGAGCCGAGTCAGCAATCAGATCCGATTCTGTGGGGTGCCCTGGATTTCCTCCATATCCTCGGTAGCTGACTAAAAAAACAGAATAGCCCTGATCGACTAAAAATTGGAATTTATAAGCTCTGTTTTCAATATTTCCCGCATTGCCATGAAAGATCATGATATAGGGGGCCTGCTGTTTAGCAAACCAATGGGTAAGTGTCAACTTATCTGAGGTTTGGCTTTGAACTTCAGTGTAAATTCCTTTAAAGCTCTTTAGCGAAGGAGGAGTTTTTGATGGAAAATAAATCCATTTCCTCTGGAAAATATACATGATTCCCACACAAACAATATAAAAAGCAATTGCTAAGGTAAAAACAAAACCAAGATGGCTTAAAACTTTCATAATATTTGAACAAGGCTCATGGTTATTTAGTCGTCTGTAAAAAAGCTCTGCCGTATAATAAAATTCCTTCATTTTTATGAATCTCATCAAAAACAATAAGATCTGAGGATTTCAGCCAAGATTGCTTGTCAATAATTTCTCTGTCTTTAAAAGAGTCGTAGTTTAGATAAACTGGATTTTTATAATATTTCATTATTTTTTTAGATAGCCATGTTTTTCCGACTTGCCGAGGACCTGTCAGAAAGACCATTTTTTGTTTGAGATCCTTAAGCAAAACAGCCTGATTTAAGCGATAAAAAAGTTTTTTCTTCATAAGACTATTTTGGATCAGATTCCAAAAAAGTCAAGACTATTTTGGAATTTATCCTTCAAAATCAACATTTGAGTTTTATCCTCCGGCCCGCTTTCCCACATTCAGAAGGCCATCCGGCCATAATGGCAGAAAAAGCCAAAAAGTCGTGACTAAAATGACTTATAGGTCATTAAACTAAGGTAGTAGACGTAGTTATGATATCTACAATAGTAGAAATTAAAATGGCCTGTTAAATCTCCTTAAAGTTTCACTATCTAAACCATCTACAATAGTAGAAATTAAAATGGCCTGTTAAATAATGTAATGGGCCTGACAATGAAATATCTACAATAGTAGAAATTAAAATGGCCTGTTAAATCACCAATAACACCTTTAAGCCCTGTCATCTACAATAGTAGAAATTAAAATGGCCTGTTAAATTAATATAGGCTTTTTCTCGATCTTCATATCTACAATAGTAGAAATTAAAATGGCCTGTTAAATGCTTATGGACACGCTAAGTCCGCCGGATCTACAATAGTAGAAATTAAAATGGCCTGTTAAATCCGCTAACACGGACTATAGTCTTGTTTCATCTACAATAGTAGAAATTAAAATGGCCTGTTAAATTTTTTACTTCTACAAAAAAAGCACCAACATCTACAATAGTAGAAATTAAAATGGCCTGTTAAATAAATATAGGAGAAAAGGGGTTAAGATATCTACAATAGTAGAAATTAAAATGGCCTGTTAAATCCTAAATCTGCATTTATTTGCAGATTCAGATTTTTTAGGCCAAAAAGAGGCCTTTTTTCTTCAGTTTTCAAATAACATTTTCTAAATTTTAACATAAAGACAGAGCTTTGCAAGTATTATTTTTCAAAAAAGCACTATTCCGTTATTTTCCACTGGTTTAAAGGCTTTTTCAGCCTGTTTATAGCAGATATTGTATAATTTTAAGTCTTTTTATTTTATAAAACAAGTATAAAATCCTTTTCTTCGTTTTTGGCATATCCATAAGAGAAAACTTTACACTGTCTACTCAAAGAAAATATCATCACACTGTCTGTTTCTATAAATTTTTTAGCAAATTTCTCATTTATTTCTGTTATAATGTTTTTTAAAATCCTTTGGCTGTTTTTTAACTTAAAAACAGAGTATTGCAATCTATATCCAAATTTATTTAAGAATTTTGAAAACAAAGTTCTGGTTTTGTTGTCGGAAATGTCATAAGAGACAATTAACATACTCCTCCCCCATTATATAGCATAAAAATAAGGGTATTTGCTTATAGTCGCGTCTCTAATAAAACTTCGATAATAAGACTGAACATATTTAAAAACTTCTTCTTTGTTTGAAATAAGCTCTTCAATAAAAAAACCAAGATAAGGCAAACTTTTTTTGCCAAAAATCCTATATTGGCCTTGGGACACATTAAAATCATTTTCCTTAATTTGATTTAATTTGTAAGCCTTTCTCAGTCTATAATCAATGAGCGGGCGAAAAGGTTCTATCAAATCACAAACTAAAGATTTCCTCTGATAAAATTCTGTATGATAAACCCCTTTATAAACATCAAAGCCATACAAACTTAAAAGGCCCTCCATAAAATTAAACAATAAAGTATAACCTATATCCAAAAGGCAGTTGCTTATATCTATTTTGGCCCGCGGCTTTCTGGCTCTCCATCTAAAATTTTTAAACAAAGACTGAAAATAAATTTTTGAAGCAATGCCCTCAACCCCTAAAATCTCTTTGAGTGATAAATTGTTTGTCGACAGTTTTTTAGTATATTGAGATAAAGACTGGATAGTTTCCTGAATTTGCTTATCTTTATCGCGAGTCTTTTGCAAAGCTCTTTTTTGATTGCCTATTTTGTTTTTAACCAAGCCAACAGCTATATCTAAGGAAGTATAACTGTATTGCCTTCTCCTTAAAAGTGTATTTCCCTCTGCCGGCACTCCCCAAAAGGCATAAGGTTTCAAACTATGATTCATAAAAACTATACTAAAACCAAATTTTTTAGCTCTTGCCAGTAAGCCAGTCGTAATATTGGAGTGACCTATAACAAATAAAGAAAACAAGCGATAACAAGTGGATTGATGTTTTATTTTTTTGTTCTCATCAGTAATAATAACATTGTCGTTTCTAAAACTCAATTTATCTCCATGACTCAGTAGAGCTAATACAATTTGTTTTTCTTTAAAATCGGGCCAACTGAGCATTTTTTAATCACCTTTTCCCACCACTTCTAATGGGCAATAATCACATAAATTTTTATAAATGCATTTCCGACATTTGTTGATATTGGGATAAAAATCTTTTTCTAAATCAAAAGAGTGGATTTGCTCTAAAAGCCAGTTAAACTTTTGACTCATTTTGGCATTCTCTTCCGGCAAAGGGATGGGGTAATTTTTGTTATCATCTAAACTGTGAATGCGAAGTGCCCGGACATTATAGCCCATTTCTGTCAAACAGTAATGTTGAGCATATATTTGAAAAATAAATCCATCATATATTTTGGCTACTTTCTTTTTTCTCTCTGTCAATAATCCTTGTTTTGTGTCAAAAAGATCAATCTTCCCACATAAAGAATATTTAGAGGAAAACACCGGTAAACCCTGCAAAATATTTTTTTTAGTTGAATATTTTTTTTGATCGATATTTAAGTGAGCTATCCGTCCTTTAGTTTGAATATCCTCATGGTAAAAGGCAGTATCAAAAGTTTTATAAATTTGGTGAAAATAAATAGACCGAGGGCAAAATATAAAATCATTCAAAAAAGAGATAGAGATATAGCTTTCCATAACCAACCTTATAGGGTTAATAAGAACAAGCCTTATCAACCTTTTTTAAATTATCAATGGAGATGAAATCTTAGGAGTAAGATCAATGTATCATAATGAACCAAAAAAATACAGATAATTTAAGAATTTAAAAAATAAAAATCAGGACTTTAGTCCAGTTTTGAATAAAAAAACTAAACCCAATTTTGTCAGTGAAGAAACAGTGAACATTTGTAAGAAAAACAACGACCATTATTTTATTTGACTTAGGTCCAAAAAAATATATAAAAAAGAGTATGATGAGGCAGGTAATTATAAAACCCGGCGAAGATGGATTTTGGCTTGCCGAATGCCCCAGTTTGCCCGGCTGTATTAGCCAAGGCCAATCTAAAGAAGAGGCTATTCAAAATATTCGCGAGGCCATCCAAGGTTATCTTGATGTTTTAAAGCAGGAGGGACGCTCAATTCCTGCCGATACTATGGAATCCATTATCGTGGCAATATGAAACTTCCAAGGATTTCCGGTGCAGACTGCATAAAAATACTTAAAAAACATGGGTTTAAATTTTGCCGGCAAAAAGGAAGTCATATTATTTTGAAACATTCATCCACAAATCAAATTCTTACAATACCAGATCATAAAGAGTTAGATAAAGGGACATTAAGAGCTATTATCAGATATTCAGGATTAAGTTTAAAACATTTTATATAAAGCTTTTTATACCTTATTTGAATTTGCCAGATCTTTTTTAGCAATATTATAACCTGCGACTTTGTCGTTATCCTTGATGTCTTTAAATAACTCAAACTCGTTTTTTCTCTTGCTCTCATTTACTAAAGGTGTGTGGCCTTCTGCTCTTTCTTCCTCCAGTTTAAAAAAATAGGTATCAAAACCACAAGAATCTCTATCACAAAGGAAACGATGTTGCCTATATTTTTCATCATTAATTTGTTTCTTTTCTGCCTCTTTCTTTTTCTCACAATAAGGACAAGTCTTGCTGGTGTCTTCTTCAGGAACAAAAACAATAGCTCCAACCTGTGAGAGGTTTAATTCTGAAGAGAATTTACCTGTATCCTGTTTAGAAGGATGAACTGATCCAAAAGACTTTAATTGATCAGCCATAATGTTATTTGAGTTTTTATGTTTCCCTTTTGATTTTTTATCTTTTTGTTTATTTTTGTTGTCTTGGGATTTTTTATTTTCTTCTCTTAAACGGATAATATCCTTTACATGAGGAGGGACTAAGCTCAAAGTTTGAAACTTGTTGTAAAGAGCATATTCCAGTCTTCTGGCAATGTTCTCATTGCTTTGGAAAAAATGTTTATCAATGTCATGTTTTTTTAGATCCTCAAGAATAATAAACCCTGGATATTTTTTCTGTAAGTGACAAATCACCCCTACCATATTAGCAGTGATGGCGTCCCGTAAGTGATTGACTTCTAAAATTGTGGGGGTGTGAGTATTGTTTTCTTGTTTTAGTTGTTGAAGATAGTTATTTAAACTGTTTTGAATACTGCTTTTATTGTAGGTAATTTGTATATTGCCTTGTTCATCGATTTGGAGAGGAATATTCTCATATTCTTTACGATACCAGTAAATTGTTTTTTCACCATCAGAGGTTTTGATGTTTAAAACCCCCTCTGGTCTTTTTCTTTCAGAGTTATTTATATCGCCATTTTCCCACTGGCTCCATTCTAATTTAATTGAAGGTTTTATTTTTCCATCATAGTAAAGTTTATAAAGCTCTCGCTTAGCCACAATTTTTTTGAGTTTAAGGTAAGTCAGCACATCCCCATTGGTAATAATTCTTCCTTTAATGACTTTAGCTGTAGTGAGATCCAAGCAAGAAATGCTCTCTTGTTTAAAAACAGTTCTGTCATTAAGATATTTTTCCTCCATAAAATAAGATGGATTTTTAACTGCATAGCATTTTTTTTCTTCCCCTTTAACTGTTTTGTATTCTTTTAAATAACTATAATCTTGCAATGTCCAACATTTTATATCTTTTTCAGCATTGGGAAATTTAGGCTTAGGGATAGTTTTCTCTCCCACTGTATAAGTGTCTTCAGGATTAAATTGGGCAAGGCATAAAGTTGCAAGCTCTTTTTGCCCGCGATCGATGCCGTATTTCCAAGAGCTTTTAAAATCCATCTCTTCATTTAGTTTTTTATTAAAACTTTTGATTTTTTCTAAAATCTCTTCTGGTTTAGAAAATGCCAGATCATCATATTTTTTGCCAGCATTAAGGGCTAAAGTAAAGTGAATTGTCCATTGCTCTTTTAATCTGCGATTTTTAAAAGAATTGGGGAATTGTTTTTTGGTAAAATATTCCTTTAAATGCTCATCTGCTTTCCTGTATCGGATTTTTACTTCTGGATTGAGGCGAATATTCTCAAAGAGAGAGTTATTAGCTTTCCCCCCTCTATCATTTTGATTTTTACTGGAGGGGAAACTTTTACTCCAAAAAGCCTTCCACCAATAGGTATGTAGCCTGTCCGGGCTTTCAGGACTCTGGTATGTGTTTTTGTTCCGGCCCTTCAAATCGTAAGAGCTAATATCTAATACAGTGACATCAAAATTTTTAAGAAATCTCTGTTTTTCCTCTTCTGTAAAAGTTATTGTCTTTATATGATAACAAGCCTCTTCCAAAGATTTTTCAAACTCTTCTAAACTTTCAGACTCATCAATCCAATAGAGGTTATTTTTAATCCAGTTAGAGTTTTTTTGATCTATTTTTTTGGATTCCCGCTTTCGCGGGATTTCGGCTTGCCGGGGGCAATCCGAAAAACTAAGTGGGAATGATTGATCTAATTTTAATTTTTCATTGGTATAATCAGAATTTAAAACTTCTTTTAAAAACTTAAGAGTTTTTAAATTTTTTTCTTTTAATTTTAGTTTGTCACCTTTTGTTGGAAATTTTTTAACTTCTTTTTGCAAATTTTTTAAATCATCAGGCATTTCCTCAACAAAAGAACTTTGCTCCGCAAAACAAAGCTTATGTAAAGCACGGAAGCTTAAGGATTCAAAACAACAAAGATAAAGCTGGCTGTTTGAAGTTTCTTTTTGAGAATCATAAATAAATTCTCTCGCTTTTTGCCTAAGCTCTTTTGGAACAAGCCAAAGCTGTTTTTTGTCTTTCTCACAGTAAATAAAACTCCAAAAATCAGTTTGTTGGGATTCTTGTTTTTCTCTCTCAACCCCTTTAATTTGAGCAATAAACTGGCCCCGCTTTTGTGCTATATTTTTATATTTTTCGCAAAAATGACCATAACCTTTAAAATAAGCTTGTTTGCCAAAAAGAAAATCACCTCTGCTTTTTTTGGTATTTTGCCCAGACTTCATATTATAGAACCTGGGTTGGCTTTTAAAGCTTTTATTTCTGCTGGAAAGAAATTTATGTTTAGGGTGCTGGATTTGTAATTTTTGGTTTTTTCTATTTGCCATATATTGAATTTGTTTGGAAAGTTCAATAAAAGCTGAATAACATTTTTCAGCTGTAGTTTTATTTTGATTATCTTTATACTGGGAAAGCATTTTATCTAATGTGTATTGAGGTTTTTTATTCTTCTTAAATTTTTTATCTTCAAATTGAAACAGCGAAAAAGTGTTGTTTATGCCTTTAAAATTCATTTGACTATAAGGCATACCCCAGCCTTTTAGGATATGATTGTTGTTTTTAACTTCATAGCTTTGGCTTTTTTTGCTTGCAATATGTGCAATCACTTCATAAAAAAGAGATTTTTGCTCTGCCTTAAAAGCCTTCATGACCGTATAGCTTTGATCTAAAGAGAGATAAACTTCATTTTTATTTTCTGCTTTAGCTAAAGCTTTTCTGTTAGGTTCAGTTTTTTCACATTGAGGGCAATATCTTTTGTTCCATTCTTTTTCACTATTCGCTCTGTTTCTAAAACAAATTTTACAGACTCTTTCAATCCATAGCTTTTCTTGTTCACTTTTAAAACAAAAAATCTCTTGTTTGGTTCTTAGATTGTGCTCCCACTTATAAGACATATTGTTTTTAGATTTTTTGATTATGGAAAAAGCTGAGATTCCCACAACTGGCTCGTTTTTTTCTGATTGAGTTTGGTTTTGCCTCATAACATACTTGTCATTACTTGAGTTTTTTGGATTCCCGTTTGCACGGGAAGGACTTGTTTCGCGGGAAAGACCTGTTTCACGGGAAGAACAATCAAAGCCATAAAGAAGGTTTTTAGCTTTTTTTATTTTATCTTCATAATACTCTTTTGGTTTCTTGTTAAGAGTGTAATAGTTAAAACTGGCTTTAGTTATCTCAATACCAGAAGACTGAGAGGAAGAGTAAGTTTGCTCTGCAATTTTTAAATTTTCGCGAAGGGCTTTTAAATTATCATTTAAAAATTTGATTTGTTCATCTTGAAAAACCTCTTTCGTGCTCAGTTCTGTTAAAAACTGATAAATATAATCCCATTGGGACCTGTTTAAAAAAAATCTAATAGTTTCAGCTATCTCACTATCCCGAACTTTTTGATTTTGAGATCGCTCGAAAAAACTTTTAAGCTCAACACTTTTTTCTTGCCAGTTTTCCAGCCATTTTCTTAAATGGAATGATATTTCATAAATCTCTGAATTGAGAGCATATTTCCCTTGCTTATTATTTGAATCTTTAATCCAGAGATGAAAAATATTTTTATGCCAAGTTTTAAGCCATGATTTGTTTATAGAAAGACTTTTTTGAAAGGGCAGGCTTTGCTTATTTGAGTTTCCATAGTCTTTTTCTCTAAAGGTTTGAGGCTTAATAGCTTGATTGGATTTCTTAGAAAGAGAGAGGGAGCGACCTCCTGCTTCCCGCTCAGGATAAAATAAAAGCTTTTTCAGCTTTTTATAGAAATCTAAAAGTTCTGTTGATAATTCAAGCAAATTGACTTTGCTATCTTTAAGCTTGCTTTTTTGTTTAAATAGATAGCTTTGCTTTTGAGGTTCAGCCCGAAAACAAACCCCTCTTGTGTATTGAAAGGGATTGTCTTTAAATTTGATGTTATTTTGATTCATTCTATAAGCTTTACTTCATTTTTCTTTCTGGTCAAGCAGATTTTTTAGGTTTGGCTTGGGTTTTTTTACGGATAAATTCAAACCAGTCCTTATTTTTAATTATCAAATCGGGATCTTTTTTTGTGGTCTCATCCCATTGGTTGATTTTATCTAATATCATTTTTCCTTTTAAGCCTATATGATAAGCACCGTTGGCGTCTGCATTTTTTGGTTCACAGTTTTTAGCTTTTCGGGAATCAAAAAATCGGCCATTTTTATCCGTCACAGGGGAGAGGATATAATCTCTTTCGTTTTCATTTTTAGCATTAGGATTAATCTGCCTTAACTGAATAATGAGCCTGAAGAGATCTATGAATTTTTGCCAGAAATCTTTTTTATCTTGTTTGCATATATCCTCTATTAAGTTTTTTCCTTCTTTATAAGGGACTTTATATTTTTCAAACAAACTCTTTAGCTTTTGAGTCACATTTATTTTTTTATGGATTTTATTTTTGCGATCATATTTATATCTTTCTTCACCATAGGAACAGACCTTCCAGAAAGAGTTGGATTCTGATTTTTTCTGAGGGTTGACTTTCCCATCATAATACTCAAACACAAAATATTTGGCTTTACTATCAAAATATATTTTTTCAAAATTTTTAAAAAAATCTTGAGATTTTTTAACATTTTCATATCGAGGATAAATTAAATTGACAAAACCAGTGAGAGGGCAAACTTTAGAGGTATAATAAGCTGGAGTATAAAAAATAAATCCGGTTTGTTTACCTAATTTTTGAAAACTCTCAAAAGGAGCTGTGAGTTGATAGGCATTTAAAAAACTGCCAGCTTGTTTTTTATCCTTAAAAACCAAATAATTTAATTTATCTATAAGAGCTTTTTCTAACTTTTGATAGATTTGTTTTTCGAACTTCATTCTGCCCCTTTTAAAGCCACTGTTTAGATCTTCAAAAACCACTATGGCATTATGCTCTACCATAAGCTTAGCTATTTGATGGACAAGATGAGAGAGAAGTCCAGACTTTAGCTCTTTAATGCTTTCAATTTTGCCCCATGTTTTACGAGCTTTATCTCTTTCTTTTTCTCGATTTTCCAGCAGGCTATGGTATGGTGTTTGGACTTTAACCTCCTGACCCTTTTTGTTTTTATAACTCGTGGTGATTTGATTAAAACTCCCTTGTTTTAATATATCTCCTTTTTGATTGAGTAAGGTCCAATAAGCCAAATGCCTTTCCCCTCGGTCTATCCCTATAATATTGATGTTTTTATTGCTTTTTAAAAATTTAAGAACTTCTTGATTGAATAATTGACTTGGTTTCTCTTTCTCTTTAAAATTAAGAGTAATAGGGGTATGGAAGAAAAATTTATCCGCAGTAAATCTTTTGTCTTTTATCAGATCATATTTGAATGTGCTATTTTTTTTAGAATTGAGAGGGTTTTTATTTTTTATAGATTGATTTTTATGATGAGTGACAGTCTTTCCCTTAGAGGCTTTTCTATAAAAAACTTCTGCCTGTCCATTCAATTTAAATATAGTGTTTTTTAGATTTTCCTCCTCAAATAAAAGCTTAAAATAACTGGTATGAAGATTGGGCCTACCTTTGCTATTGGGTGAAAAATCCTTACTGTGAATTTGAAATAGATAAAGCTCGCCTTGTTTTACTTTTTCCTCAATATAATTGGATTTGATTTTATCAAACGATAGTTTATAGCCTTGGGAAGCTATATCATCAGTAAAATGTTCAAAGCTTTCATATTTCTCAGCTGGATTGAGTGACAAATTAAAACTTTTCCAATAATTCTTAGCTATATCTTTATAATAATTTATAAAATGAATTAAATCTTTCTTACTAAATTTTTCACCTTTTTTGTAAGAATTATTCTTTTTAATTTTCCATATTTCAGGAGGAAAATTCTGTTGTTTTAGTTCGTCCAAATGTTTTGTTTTCCGATAAACTTGACCGTTTATTCTGATCAAAGTATGTATATCTTTAGAAGCTTTCGCTATTTGCTTATAATTCATTTTTTCATAATAGTTTGTTTCATTCCCTTCAGCCAACAGCTTACTTCTTAGTGCTTGCTTTTGGATTTTGATTTTTTCTTTTTTATGATCATTAAAGTTTAAATGATAATCAAAAAGTTTTCTATTTTGCTGATTCATTACTCCAAGATAGTAAATCCATTGGCCTTTTTCTTTTTTACGCAAAATAATAGATAAATAGTCTGTCTCTTTATTGACATCCCAACCATCAGCTAATTGGCTGTTCTCAAAATTGAGTTTAATTTTTTCTAAATGCTTTTTGTTTTTTGTAATGTAATTTCTGATTTTGTCATAGATCTTATTTATTGGCAAAAGCTTTTCATAAAGCACTTCAAACTCATTATAAAAATAGGTGTCTTTATCTAAATCTTCTCTGTTTAAATGCACTGGCTTTACTAAATGAAAAAGCCCCATAAATGCATGCAAAAACTCATGAATAGTTTTTATTTCATCCTTATTAAATGGCTTTGGCAAAGAATGAGGTATTTTTTCAACTTTTTGATAAAGATTTTTTATGTGGGAAAGCAAATCTTCTTTTTCTTTATTATAGAGCTTGTTATTGAATTGAGAATACAAATAAGCGAGCAAAATGTTTTGGTTTTTTTTCAAGTTATTTGATAAGTCTTCGTTTTCTTTAGAATAAGAGAGCAAAGCTGAATGTATCTCTTCAAAATTAAAAAAATCTTTTTTTAACCATTTCTCTTTTTCTTTTTTGGTTTTAAAGTCTTCCTCTTTTCTTATATATTGATTTTCTGCATAATGATTGAGAGAAGAGTTGATAAGTCTATAATCCTCAAAATATTTATGAGACAGTTTCTCTAAAGCACTGTTTTTAAAATAGATTCCATCTAATAAACTATTGGATAATTGTTTAGTAAATAGGATTTTTAATTTTTCTAAAACAGTTGCCTTTGCGTCTTTATCTGTCTTTGATAGGCTTTGCCAAAATTCATCAAGGGCGGATAAAACCTCTTCTCTATTTTTAAATTCTTCCCGATCATAAAAAGAGTGGCTTTGCTTATCGCTTAAAATCTGTTTATGTAAAACCTGCATAAGAGGCAAGTTTTTATTACTGAGCTTTGTTTTTATATCTTGATTGTTTGAGCTGGCTGAGTTTTTTTGTTGGCGATAAAGGTTGATTTTCTCATTGATGCCCTGGATTTTATTGCTTGGGCCTTCTTTCTGTTTCCCGCCGATGATATAGTTATAGCTATCAATCCCTTTTTGAGAAAGAAGCTTGTTAAAAAGTTTTATTTCAAAAAGCTCTTCTATATTTTTAACTCCTAAAACAGAAAACTCCTCTTTGAGATCGGTTTTTACTGGTTCTAATTTGGTTTTCAAATCGGAGTATTTGTTTTTGATTTTTTTATAAGTTTCCCTGTTGGATAAAAATCGAGGAAAGTTTTCATGGATGATTCTGTGGGAAATGGCTGTGGATTGCTCTTTATCGCTATAAATATTTTTCCGGTTTTCGTGAAAACCTGTTAAATAAGTTGTGAATTTATCAAATGTTTTAACTATTTTTAAAGATTCCTTTTTCCAGTTTTCAAAAGCCTCTTTGTTTTTAAACTCCTCTTTATGTTGAGCCTCTTCCCAAGAGATTTTGTTTAACCAGTTAGGGAGAATTTCTGTAAGCAGTTCTTTTTCAAATAAAGAGCTTTTTGTAGATTTTTTGCCTGTTTTTTCAAACTGCTTTCTCAATTCTGCCTGTGCTTTGGTAAAATGATCTTTAATCCGCTTTCTCAATTTAGTTTGTATATCTCTTAAAAGGATTTTTGTTTTCTTTTTTAGAGGTGGATTCCTGCTTTCGCGGGAATGACTGAGTCGGAGGGAATGACTGGTTTTGTTGGTTTTTGAATTTTTAATATGCTTGCTCAAATTTTCCAAATCTGGAACAGATAAAATATCCTTCTGTGAAAGTGCCTCTTGGATATGAGCTTTATGGTATTCATCAATGATTTTTTTAAGATTTTTGTAGTCTTTATCTCTTTTTGTATCTGATTTTATAAATTCTTGTAAAAAAGGCTTGGTTTGTTCAACTGGTTTAAGTTCAAACCTTAAGGTTTTGCTTAAAGAGTATTTTTTTGTCCAACAGGAAAATAGGTTATCCGGGCGAAGTGGCTGAATATTGGTCTTGTTTTTTGATTTCAAAATTTCATCCTTTCTCATTTTTTTCTGTTTTTGACATGTTATGCCCATGAAACTATTTAAATAACTAATCGGTTTTTAGGACTAAAGGCTTTAGTTTTTTTTTGATTTTTTTAAAAAAGCCTATAAATAAAGGATTCTTAAAAAATAACTGTTGCAAATTGAGACACTTTTGAGTGGTTTATGAAACCCCAGGGCAGAAATTTATGGATTCCATCTCAAAGCAAGAAAAACAGGGATTTTTCAAGATTCTATGAATAAAGATTTATAAAAAAAAATTGACTTTCAGTTCAAAATAGATAAAATTGAAATATGACAAAATATATCCTCATTGCTGGTTTTTTTATTACATCCTCCTGTCAGGCAGGAGACTGCGGAGATCTCAACAAACAAACTTGCGAGGTTTTAAAAGATTTTACTGTGGTAGATAAAAACAATGAACTGCATTTTAATCATCTCTGTTCTGATTTGGATAATCACAATGGCCACTATCAAACTGCTTATGCTTTTTTTGAGACAGCAAAGTCAGGCCAACAATACAAAGCATTGGTCTTAGCGGAAGTATCTGTGGGATGGATAGGCTATCATCCTCAACCAGCCCAACAATCTACAAACTCCAACACAGAAGATGTCGGTCCAGAAATTAAAGGTATTTTTTTGGATCTGGAAAGATTGCAAATTCAATCTCTTAAAGAATGGGCTGGCCAAGCCTTTTCCATAGCTTTGCAAGTGAGAAATAACAGAACAAACCAAATAATTACTGGGAAATTTTCAAAAACATTTTCTTATTCTTATTCCGGAGGAGGCTATCCCAAGGATCAAGAATACATTTTGTCCAACACAGGAAATCTGTTTTGGGAAAAGTTAAAAGAACCAGAGGATGAAGACAAACCTACTTGCCCTTCTTGTGAAAAAGAAAATCAAAGAGAGAATGAATACAAAAGCTCTTCAGCTATTGACATTAACAGCCTTAAGATCACTCATCCGGAAGACCCACACTTCCTTTATCTTATATTAAAAAATGAAACCACAGGGGCCACAATCCAGTTGGAAGGCCCTCCTATTCGAAATTTAAAAAAGCTTTGGAGTATTAAATACTCCGGTGCTCAAGTTTTAACATGGGAGGTTTTAAACCCATGGCAAGAAGGCGGGCTGTGGGATTGGATGTCTGATGCTTTTCAATATGGGGATTGTATTTATCTCAGGAAACAGGCAAAAAAAGAATTTTCCCAACGATTTATAAAACAGTAAACGCAAACTGAGATTGTTATTATATCAAAAAATAAACAAAAGCGATTAACAAGCCCAAAAGGCAAAAACCTATTTTATAATAGTATGTGTAGGCATAAGAGCTGGTTTCATTCAGCCGGATATCTCTCACCTCTAAGTAAGGGGACGGTGAGCGACGATACCAGCCTCTGACTTGCACGTTTTTTCCTTGAAATTTTTTATATCGGAACAAAGCAAATAAAATGTTTAAACCAAAAGGCTCATGGTTGAGAAACATCATCCCCGTTTTATCCCTTAAAACCAAGTCTTCTGAAAAAATATTTCCCGCATCTCCTCTTCCTAAAATATAGCCTTTGAGTGTGACAGGATAAGAGCGAACAGGAGAAACTTTTATCAGCTTTAAAAGTGAAGCCACAGAGTGATGCAAAAATCGGCCTTTAGGATATGCTCGAAGTGTGCGAATAAGGCCACCTAAGGCCAAGCCAAAGATCACAAAAACTAAAAAATCAATGATTAAGGGGATATTTTCCTTCCCCAGTGAAGTGTAGCTATTGCCAGTCAAACCAAACCATAAACCCCCACAACCTAAAGCCAAAATATAAGGAAGAAACAAAACAAAAACATCTATAAAAAAATCATCCCAATAGCTTTCTGGTTTTTCTTTTTTAAAAAGAAGATAAGGCTCTTGATTCATAGATAAAGCATAAGAACCAATGGCATTGATTCTTTTTGCCGTTAAAGGGTGTGTGGAGTGCAATTCATAATAAAAAGCCCAAGGGCTCCAAAGATCCCATCTCATGACATCTTCCACACTTTGAGGATTAAACTGATCCTCTTCCCCTTGGCGAGCTAAAGCCAACTGTTTGGATCGGGCAAAACCCATAATGTTGAGTGTCTCAACCCCCTTAATTCTATCTTCTCGTGAGTTGTCCTCAGAATCAGAAGAAGCACTGTGAGATAAAAGCCCATAAGAGATTTTAACTAAAGCTGTTAGCAACTTGTTGGGTTTTTTTGTAGCATAACAACTGAATTTATCTGCATGATATTCCCTAACACGAGAGACAAAAAGAACCAAATACTCTGAAATCATATAAAATATATAAGAGACAACAAGCACTGCTCCTAATTTGTTGCTATCCTTAGATTTTTTATCATCCATTTGTGTTTTTATAAACCTATAAATGGTATACAAAAGCAGAGGAATTACCTGAATGACTGTCATTACTACAAAATCCCAATGTTTAATATGTCCTATCTCATGGGCTAAAACAGCTGTCAGCTCCTCCTCATCCAATATTTCAAACATTCCTTTAGAAAAAACCAAACGAGCACTATGAGGAGTTCGACCATAAGTGTAAGCTTGAGGAGTTTTGTCATCAATGATTCCCACTTTGGGAATGGGAATGCGATTTTCCTGACAAAGCGAAGTAAGAGATTTTTTAAAAACAGCTGAAGGAATATCTTTAAAATTTAACCATTTTAAAGAACCTAAAAACCTCAGTTGCCAGTCTAAAATTATGGGGGAAAAATAAAATTGAAGGGCAACTACCCCCAGGGTGGAAATAATACCTAAGGATAAAGGGAGTTTTTGCACTTCCATTAAGAAAACTATCAAGGCGAATAAAACAGAATACATGGAGAAACAAACCAAGCCTGTAGTGAGGCCAAGAGAGGGGAGCTTAACAAAAAAGCCAGAAGAAGTTTTTTTATGAGGAGCTGGTTTAATGGGTAAAGAGCTTGGATCTTTTGGCTTTTCCCTCAAACAAACAGAGCGATCCCAGTTAAAGGATTTAAAAGAGTCTTTTCCTTGGATTTTTTTAAATTCATGACTGTCAAAAAAAATCCCGCGACAAGAGGAACATTCCTCCACCTGATAAGGAAATCCATGGATACGGCCCAAACGCATTTCCGACTGGCATTTAGGGCATTTATAGGAGGTTTTATAAGTTTGTTCCAGCCCTTTGGTTTCATACCGGTTTAAGATTTTTTTGTCGGAAATAAAAAAATTGATTTCTCCTTCATCTAACCAAACTCCTTGACAAGAGGGGCAAACATCAACCAAGACCCCTTTTCTTGTTAAAAGTTCCTGCATATCGGAAAAGCATTTTATGCACTTATTGTTTTGATCCATATTATAAAGTTTAAACTCAAATTCAAAAAAATCAACGATAGATTTATAAGCCAGTGAGAGCTGGACTTTTTCACGGGCAACTATTTAGTTCTCTGTGAAAAATTTCTGTCCTTTATCGCATAAGCAAAATTTAGTGGTGAGGGGCCAAGGTATTTTTTCGTGAACAAGCTTTTCTGGATTCCCGCTCTCAAAGGAATGACTGTGTTCGCGATAGCCAAGCTGAACAAAAACGACTGCTTAATTGCTTTTGCCCAAAGCCACAGCATGAGGGTCCAAGGTATTCCCGTCCCGAAATGCTGTGGCCTTTGGGCAAAGAACCTAAAGAATAGGCTTTTTAACAAGATTTACGGAAGGACAGACTTTACTGGATTCCTGCTCAAGGCGGGAATGACTGGGTTTTGAAAAGGCATTTTCAAAATACGAGTAAATTGGACTATTGTCTAAAAAACTCGTGAGTGAATTGGACTATTGTCAAAAATACTCGTGTTTGATAAAGTAAAGCTTATGAGGATCATCAACAGATATTTAAGGCCGGCTATTAAAGAGGATTTGCCAGAGAAAATGATTTTTATCAATGGCCCTCGGCAGGCTGGGAAAACCACTTTAGCTCTTTCTTTTTTAAACAAAAATGGAGTAAAGCATCCTGCTTATTTGAATTATGATCATCGGGCGGATAGGAGTCGTATACTTAAAGAAGAAATTCCCGGAGGGCAAAAGCTGATTATATTTGACGAAATTCACAAATACGCCCGTTGGAGAAATTTTATAAAAGGACTTTATGACAAACATAAAAATCAAAAATCTTTTTTAATCACAGGTTCTGCTCGTTTTTCTCATTATCGGCGAGGGGGAGATTCCCTCTTAGGTCGCTACTATCTTTATCGTTTACATCCCTTATCCTTAAAAGAACTTAATAAAAATCCAAGCTCAACAGACTTAGAAAACCTTATGAGATGGGGAGGCTTCCCTGAGCCTTTTCTAAAAAATTCTTCTCGTTTTTTGAGGCGATGGCATAAAAACTCTTTAGAGCTTTTAATTCATGCCGATATAAGGGACTTAGAAAACATAAGAGAGCTGAGTTTAATGGAGTTGCTGGCAGAGACTTTGCCGGAAAAAGTGGGTGCCCCTTTGTCTATTCAAAGCCTTTCAGAAGATTTGCAAGTGGCTCATAAAACTGTGGAAAAATGGCTGTCTATTTTAGAAAGTTTTTATTTTTGTTTTCGTATTCCCCCTTGGCCAGCTCCTCGCCTTCGTGCAGTCAAAAAAGAAAAAAAACTTTATCTTTTTGATTGGTCTGTTCTCTTTCATAAACTGGGCTATTGTTTTGAAAATTTAGTAGCTGGACAGCTGATGAAATACTGCCATTTTTTAGAAGATCGGGAAGGTTTTAAGATGGAGTTGAGATTTTTAAGGGATATAGACAAAAGAGAAATAGATTTTGTGGTTTTAAAAAACAGCAAACCTCTCTTTGCTGTGGAATGTAAGACAGGGGATCAAAAACTTTCTCCTGCCATTTCTTATTTTAAAAAGAGGACATCTATTCCCATTTTTTATCAAGTGCATCTTAAAAACAAAGATGTCCAGTTGGCTGATGGTCGGATTTTGCCTTTCAGAAAATTTTGTAAAGAGCTGAATATGCCTTAAGATTTTCTTAAAAAAAGGATGGCTTTAGTCCCTCCTCTCTTTATTAATGAAGGCTGTAAGAAGTTATTATAAGAGAAAAATCAGCACCAGGTGGCAAAAAATGTCTTATCCCCGCATTTAACAAAGTCCAGCTGAACTTTCTCCTGTTTTCGCCTGTTGGATAAGGAAAAAAGCTTGGAACCATTGAAAACAAGCCTTTTTTTAAAATCGGACAAAGAATTTAGACATACTATGTTTTCCAGATCTATTCTCTAAAAATATTGAGGTAGCGATTATAAAAATAAGTTTTGCCATAAACACTTTGTTTTTGAGAAGCTTGTAAAATATCAAGTGAGATCAATCGGTCAATCACTTTTTTTGCACCGGCCCTTGTAAAGCCGGTCCAATTCATAATGCTTTTTGTGGTGACAATGGGAAGAGCAAACAAATGAGACAGAACTTGAACCCCACTTTCCGCCTCCCTTTTTGCAAGGGCTTGGATTTTTTCCATATCTTGATCTCTTAATTTTCTTATCTGTTTAGAAATGTTTATGGACTCTTTAGATATTTCTATAACTATGTCCAAAAAAAAATTCATCCAGTTTTCTACTCGGCCATTGTGATAATCTTCCAAAGTTTGATAATAGAGCTTTTGATGTTTTTTAAACCCAGAGGATAAAAACAGAACAGGTCGTTCCAAAAGCTTTTTTTGGCACAAAAGCAATGTAATTAAAAGCCGGCCAGTTCGTCCATTCCCGTCAAGAAAGGGATGGATGGTTTCAAATTGAGCATGCATAAGCCCTATGTGAATAAGAGGCAGTCGTTTATTTTCCTCATACAAAAACCTTTCAAAATCATTGAGTGCTTGATTCATTTCAGGAACTGGGGGAGGGACAAAAAGGGCATTGTTCAGCCCTGTCCCATCAATATAATTTTGGCTTTTACGAAATTCTCCGGGATAGGGTAATTGAGTGGCTCGAGCCCCTATCATCAGCTCTTTATGAATTTCACAGATCCATCTTAAAGAGAGAGGGAGTTTGTTCAAGCTATTGAGGCCATAGTTGAGTGCTTTAAGATAATAGAGAATGTCATCAGCATCAGTTTTTTGAGTTGTGATCTCGGCCTCTTGTTCTAAAGCATCAATAAGAGTGGCTTTTGTCCCTTCAATTTGTGATGAGGCAGTGGCATCTTTTTTGATAAACATTTTGAGAAAAAAATCCACATCCGGCAATGTGTGAGTGATACCATCTAATTTTCCTATCAGCCTTTCCGCCTCCCCGGCTTTGAGAAGAATATCCACAGGAACCTTTAAAAGCTGTTTTTGAGGAAAGGGATTTAAAACCAAGGCAGAAAAACCTTCCGGCTGAGCTATTTTTTTACCAATTTCAACATTCATAAAGATAGTTGCTGTTTGTGTTTGAAAGTATACTAAGTCTTAGTTTAGTATATGTTTTTGTCTAAAAACAAGCTTTTTTAAGTTTTTAAAGCTGAAGGAACAAGCAAAACCTATAAAAAGTCATAAAAAGACAGAAAATGAGGTTTAATTTAAAAAGATAGTTGCTGTTTGTGTTTGAAAGCATACTAAGTCTTAGTTTAGTATATGTTTGTTTAAGGAAGAAAAAATAGACTAAGAGACAAAACGTCCGTCAATCGGCAATACCTTCTCAGCTTTAATAAAATCTTCTTCTTTTAGCCTCTTTAGTAAGCTATCAAATTCTTTTTCATTAGCTAGAAAGCATTCGTCTATTCCTGTTATGCTTCCCTCTTTTATTTTTCTTTTTATGCCGTCTATTTCCTTATTTGATAGGGTTATTAAATAGGTCTTTGCCTTTCTATACACTTGTTTTAAAGCAAGCCCCTCTAAATCAGATTGTTTATACCTCTCTCTTAATGAAGTTTTTATTGTGAAAACAATAGGAGCTTTCAGGTTGTAAAAAACTATATCAAAACAAGCGTTTGGAATCCTCTCAAAAGAGGCTTGATAATAAAAAGGCAATACACCCTCTTTACAGAGGACATGCCCTATCAGTAATTCAAAAATACGACCATTTCTGCTTGGGTTATTCTCGCATTCTTTTTTATACTTGGAAAAAGCACTTTTTATAAAAGCATGAGGGCTTTTGTATTCTACATCGCTTATTAAAGCATTGCATATTGTTGCGGTTTTTCCATCTGAAATGATTTTTGAGATGCTGTTTGGCACTCTTTGGTTATCCTTTTTTTAGATAAATTAAAGTATTTTCCCTCAAGCTCTATACCAAAAGCTTGCCTTTTATTGTTAATAGCCTCTATTAAGGTTGTCCCACTACCGGCAAAGGGATCGAGAACTTTATCTCCTACATAAGAAAACAGCTTAATACATCTTTTAGGGAGTTCTCTCGGAAAAGGGGCTTCGTGCCCTATTTTTTTTCCTTTTTCCCCATTAAAACTCCATATACCTAAAACCCACTCTTTAAATTCATTAGCGGTAATATCTGATTTTCCTTTATAATTTTTTTTCCACTCCTTTTTATATAAAACAATAATGACTTCCACAGGAGCTATTACATGAGGGGCAGAGGCAGACATCCAAGAGCCCCAAGCCGTTCTTTTTGAGATATTTCCTTCATTCCATAAAATGGTTGCGTGGTATTTCCAGCCTAATTGCATGGCTATTGTTGTAATATCAGCACAAAGTGGCTGTTTCCCAAACTTGTTTTTATCTATTGAAACATTTACACAAAGCCTGGCTGTAGGTTTTGACCAATAATAACAATTTTTTATCCAAGATTTAGTAAAGTCTTTATATTCTGAATAAGATAAACAGTCCCCTTTTTCTTTCCCGTTGTATTTTTTTCCAACATTATAGGGAGGAGAGGTGATAATTAGGTCTATACTTGATTTTTGAATTAAAAGCCTTTTCGTGGCATCTCCTTTTATCAAGCTGTAGCTTTTCATATCTACTTATTATAAGGTATATTATAAAAATATAAGGTTTTTTGCAAAGCACAAAGGCTTATTTTTATAAACTATCCTTTTGCCAAAGGAGCCCTTGACCTATGGTCCTGTTTGAAAAGATCCTGTTTGAAAAAGTTGGGTCAGCTCCGGCAGATAAATGACTTTTTGGATCGAGTTTTTAAGATTTTTTTTGATGAGATTTCTAATTGTTTTTTGATCTCTGCTTTTTTATGAGGATTTTGCTGGAAGTATTTTATAATCTCCTTTGGGCTGTCCTCCCTTTGGCAAGTGAGAACTAAATTACAACCCCCTTTAAGAGCTAAAAAAAACCGCTCGCCAATAGAGAAATCTTTTAAAGCCGACATATCTATATCGTCAGAAACCACAAGCCCCTTAAAGCCTTGCCGATCTCTTAAAATATTTTTTAAGAAAATTTTTGAAAAGCTGGCGGGTTTTTTGTCTATATTTGAAAATTCAATATGAGCGGTCATAATCCAACAAGAGTATTTGTTAAAAAGATTTTGAAATATGTCTAACTGAGGCTCTATCTCTTTAAGTGATCGTTTGTCCTTAGGCAAAACTTTGTGTGAGTCCCCAAAAACCCCTCCGTGCCCTGGGAAATGCTTTAAACAGGGGATAACTCCTCCTTTTATAAGCCCTTCAATAAAAGGCTCTGCGGTTTTTAAAATTTCCTGTTGAGATCGGCCCAAAACTCTCTTTTTTAGAAGAGGGTTTTCTACTAAAAGCCAATCCACCACTGGTGCAAAATTAATGTCTATACCTAAGAGACACAACTGCCGGGCCATAGCTTGAGCACTATGAAAAATTTTTTTATAAGAAAAGGAGCTTAAAGTGTGAGGGGAGGGCCATCTAAAAGATTCCTTTAAATGAGAGAACCGATCCACTTCTCCCCCTTCCATATCTATAGCTATTAAAGGAGGAGGTCTGGTTAAGGATTTTAACTCAGAGCAAAGTTTTTGAGTTTGCTTAAAAGATTGAATATTCCTTTTAAATAAAATGAGGCCAGCAATGCCTTGAGAAATAATAAAAACCTTTTCCTCTTTTAAAAGAACAGGGCCTTTGAGATTTGTCATCAAGCAAGAACCAATCATCAATAGATCCTTTAAGCCTGTTTGTGGAATTTTATTTTGAAATTCACATCAAGCGGATAGTTCGGCAAGGGATTTTTTTAAAATCAGTAAAGCCTGATCCAAATGTTTGTCCTCCACTATTGCCGGCAATAAAAATCTCAGCCGTTTGAGATCTCCCTGCCCACAAGAAAAACAAATCAGCCCTTTTTGAAACAGTATTTGTAAAAGGTGAGAAACTTGCTGGGGCTTGCCATCTAAAGGAGTAGCCCCCCACATAAGTCCCCAACCCTCCACTTGTGAAAGACTTTTCAAACTTTTTAAACGAGACTGCCAGCCCTCTTCGATTTGTTGGATCCTCCCCTCAGGCCCCATATAAGGTTCAAGAATTTGTAAAAGCTTCAAAGCGGAGTGAAAGCTGGAGCTGGAGGAAGCAAAAGTTCCTGAAACCAACCCCGGCTTTGGATTATAATCCTCTGTCCAAAAGGTAGCAGACAGCTGAAGGGCTTTTCCCACCGTGCAAACATCCACATATTCCCCTAAGTTAAGCCGTTCAAAAGCAAAAAACTCCCCACTTCGTCCAAAGGTTTGAATCTCATCAAAGCATATAGCTATTTTTTGATTTTTACAAAAATCTAAAAGAGGGACAAAAAACTCTCTCTCTGCTTGAAAGCAACCCCCATCCCCTTGAAGCAACTCCAACATGAAAAAAGCAATATTGTCTTTCTCCTTATCCCAATGTTTTTTTAAAACTTGTAAAGCCCTGTCCGGCTGATCGGGGCAAAAAGGGACTCTTAAAACTTCATTGTAAGAGGGCAAACCCTCCTTAACAGAAGGGTTATCTGTAATTTCGCACATCATGGTTGTGCGACCAGCAAAGGCCCGCTCAAAGGCAAGAATTTTTCGTGCAAAGGGCTTTTTTTGCCGAATGGCTTTTAAGGCATTTTCATTGGCCATAGAGCCAGAAGGGCAGATCCAAGCTTGAGAAAGCCGAGATTTTTTTCCGGCAATTTCAACCAACTTTTCCAAAAGTTTTTTATAAATTTCCCCCATTTGTAGATGGCCTTGCATAACTCCCGGCTCTAAAGCCCCCTTTAAACTCGCCTTGATCATCTCCGGATGGGAATGGCCTAAAATATGAGGGCCGATCCCGCTTATAAAATCCAGCTTGACACTGCCGTCCGCTAAACGGATCCAAGGGCCATTTCCAAAACCTTGGCTTAAATAAGGATAAAATAGTGGGCGACCCCTTAGTTTGGCGATGGATTCTAAAAGCTCTGTGAAGTGCTGAGTTTTTTTTGGATCTGGAGGGAGAGGTCGATCCCAATGAGCTGATTGTTTTTGAATACTGCAAACTATCTGATCTATTAAGGAATCTATAGAGGAATTGTTAGAAAAGGCTTTTGAGTTTGTCATTTTAACAGTGATTTTTTTAACCTGCTCGTTTTTTTAAAAAATAGATGAGATCTTGAAATCATAAAAAAATTTGATTTTCAACTTAAGACCAGTATACTAAAACCGATTTGAATCTTCAAGCTCAAGATGTATTTATTAAAAGAAGAGGTTTTAAAATGAGAATATGTCTATTATTACTTTCTTTTTTCCTGCTTTTGTCTTGCTCTGATTCTCCAGAAAGTTCAGCCAGAACTTCCCTCCAAAGTGTTAAACTTCCTAAAAGTGTGATTCCCCCTTCGCCTACCCCAAAGGCCAGCCCACCGGCGACTACTCAAACTACTGATCCGGTTAAAAGGGGCAAAGGTCCCACTCCCACCCCAAAAAGCTCCGGATCTGCTGACAACTCTTTTAACCCCGACTATATTGCCTCTCTTCCCTTGCCATCAGCTCCTAACCCAGCTCCCACCCCAACCCCTTCCGTTTTAGAACAATTTGATAAACATCTTGCTACTGTTATACAAAACAATATAGAGATCCTTGATGCCTGCTCTAAGTATTCTGTTTTAATGGCTGGAGAAGCCATCCGGCTCAACTGGCGTATTGATCAAAATGGCCGGCCAAAAAATATACAAGTGGAGGAAAATCAGCTAAACAACCGGCTTTTAGCTAACTGTGTTGTCAATTTTTTAAAAACTGTGAAGTTTGAAAGAAAGTGGAAAGATTTCACACCGTCTCTGAATTTTATACTGTATGCTGATGAAAGTGTATCTGCTTAATTAACTACCTGTGAAAAAGCTTTTTACAGTGTCCAAAGTGATCCTAAAGCCTCTTTAACAAATTGAGTTCGAGCAAAGCTGGCCCTGTGAATCTCCTCATTATAATAGCGAAAAGCCCTACCCAATTTTTTAACCCGGCCCACTTTAAAATCTTTTATGGGATGAGGACCTTTAGAAGCCAACAGAAAAGACCAATGACCCGATGGATAACTCAAATTGCTGTAGTTATAAAAACCCGCCCGGCGAAAAAGCTTTTTACAGATTTTGAGAAGTTTTTTTTGATTTTTTATCTCATAAAAAGGGTTTCCCGCTTGAGCCACAATAATCCCTCCTTTTTTTAAGGCTGATGAGGCATTTTTATAAAATTGAGATCCAAAAAGAACAGAGGAAGGCCCTACAGGATCGGAAGAGTCCACTATGATAATGTCAAAAGAGGAGGGGTTCCGGGCCACAAAACGAGCACCGTCTTCAATTTTTAATTCCAGCCGGGGATGGCTAAAAGAACAAGCTGTTGCTTTGAGGTGTTTTTTACAGGCAGAAACAACCATTGAGTCAATCTCCACCATAATACATTTTTGGATCTGGCTGTGTTTTAAAACCTCTCTGGCCGTTCCCCCATCTCCTCCGCCAATGATGAGCACATCTTTAGGATGAGGATGGCTGAATAGCGGAACATGAGATATCATCTCATGGTAAATAAATTCGTCTCTTTCACAAGTCATAACAATATTGTCGTTAATGAGCATAGGGCCAAAACCTTCTGTCTCAATCACTTGGACATTTTGAAAAGGGCTGTTTTTGTCAAAAAGCTTTTTTTTGTATTTAAAGCCCATTCTTAAAATGCCTTTGTGATCTTCAACAAACCAATGTTTTTTGTTTTTCATATCATAACCTCTACAAGCTTTGAGCCGGTTTTACTAAGGGCCATTTAAATTTTTTAGCGGTTTCATCCTTTTTAATTCCCACTGGTGCTTTTCTGGCCGGTTTTATTTTGTGAAAATTTTGGTAAGTGACATTGTAGCCACAGCTTAAAACTTTGTAAAAAGAAGAAGACGAAAAGTAATCCGAAGACTCAAAAGTCTCTTGAGGGCGACTTTGAGGCTCAAATAAAATAAAATCAAAATGAAGAGGTTTAAAAATATTTAAAACTTTATCTGTAAGAGCTTGAACAGACTTTTCTCTAATGTTGGTTTCAAAACTAATGTAAAAAAAGGGTTTTTCAGGAGTGATATGTGTTGTGTAATAATTCTCCCCTCGAACAGCGTTTAAAGAATAGCCCCAGGGAGAAAAAAATTGCTCCTGAACTTCAAAACCTAAAAAAGCTTGAGCTAACTCCTGCTTTAAATGTTGAATGGCTTTTAGTGGATCCTCTTTAAATATCTCTGAGTCGTAAATCAAAGTTTCTAAAGTTTGGTCTTGTTTGTGGGGGGTAAAACTTGCCCCACTATGAAAGAGAAAAAAATGATGATCATGCAAAGCTCCAAAGCGGTAAGCCTGCCCATCGATTTGTTTTTGTATTTTTTTTAAGTCTTTATAAAAACAGCTTTTTTGGATTTTTGGGAAAAACTCGTTTTTCCTTTGGAAAAAGCAAACCTCAATAGAATCTTCAGGAAAACTTTTTAAAATTTTTATGAGGGATTTAAAAAGAGCACTTTGCCCGCAAGTAATGAGGACAAGGCGATTTTGGCTAACAAACAGGCTGGATTCAGACAAAATAAAAGAGTGCATTTTAGGGAACTGGGAGTGAGAGATGATTCTCGCTCCGCTGAGCCGGACAATCTTTTCCCAAAAGCTCACAGGCTTTTCCAAAAGGGAAGAGCTTTTAGAGGAAAATATAACTTCTATTTTTTTTTCTGATCCTTCAAACATATTATAAGCTTTCCCCCTCTTCCTATTTTAAAAAATAGGTTTGCCAGTTGGCTTTTATCGGATGAAGGTCAAAAAATCAAACTGTTTGCGGATTTTGTGAAAAATACTGCTGGCTAAAATATTCCTTTTTTGTCCAACTGTCGGCTTGAATGGCCTCCCACCGGGCTTTTTTTGCCGATTGCAGAACTTCATACTCCTCTAAAGAGATGAGTTTTTTATTGAGAGCTGTTTTTTCTGAAATATTCCCTTGCTTTTTCATTTTTTGTAAAATGGGGAGCTCTTTTAAGCTCCACTTATAGGCTTTGGTTAATTTTTGAAATTGATCTTCAGGATCTGTCGGAAAGTGCATGTTGGAGCAGAGTGTTGCTCTAAACTCCTCATCTGTTAAAAGTTGAGTGGCCAACAATTTTCCTGTTTTGTCCGAAGGGGGCTGGCCTATAGGGTTTATCCTTAAAATCAAAAGAAGAGGTTTTAACAAAAAATGAGAGAGGCGATGAGGGTAATTTTTCAATAAAACATTTAAAGATTCTTGAATTTTTGAAAAGCAAAAGTCCAAACCCCATTGGGTTTTTAGCCAAGAGTTTTGAGATTGTTCCGTTTGTTTATAACGCCATATCAAGGCAAAAGCCATATACTGAAAAGACAAAAGATCGGCCAATCGGCCACTCAGTTTTTCTTTGATTTTTAAGCGACCGCCAAAAAAAATCAGGCTCAAATCGCTTAAAAAACTAAAAATGGAAGAAGCCCAAGCTAATTTTTGAATGGCTCGTCCCTCTTTTTTAAATAAAAATAGAGGATGAATGATGAGACAAGCTCTTGTCAGGCTAAAAACCAAAGCTCTCAATCCGTTGCACAGCCATTGATAGATCCATTTCCAAAAATTTTGATGAAAAAGCTTAAACGAATTTTGCTCCAGACTTTGAATGAGGGGATAGATATAAAAATGAGCTTTTGTCAGCCCTTGCCCGTAAATCATCAAGCTCCTTGTCAAAATATTAGCTCCCTCTACAGTGATAGATAGTGGCAAAAAATTCCAGATGGAAGCGATTTTGTTCCTGGGGCCTAAACTCAGCCCTGCCCCACCCATAATATCCATTCCTTTTTTTGCAATTTTTTGTGCCATTTCTGTAAGTTGATATTTTGTGAGTGAGGACAGAACAGAAGAAGCCCTACCCAAGCTTAAGCCTTTGAGAGTCAGGCTTTGAGTCGATTCCATAAGATAAAGCCAGCCGGCAATATCGGCTAATGCCTCTTCCACCCCTTCAAACTTCCCGATAGGGAGACCAAATTGCCTCCGCACGAAAGCATGAGTTCCGGTCAAATAAGCCATTCTTTTCCCACAGCCCACAGCCAAAGAGGGAAGTGTGATCCCTCGTCCAGCAGATAAAGTTTCTGTAAGCATTTGCCAGCCCCGCCCCGCATTTTTCATCCCGCCGATTACAGCTGATTCGGCCAGCACAATAACATTTTCCCCTTCTATAGGGCCGTTGTAAATAGGGCAGGCCATAGGGTCGTGAAGGCGACCCCTCTTCACGCCGGGGGAATGGGCCGGCACCAACAGGCAAGATATGCCCCCATCTGTTTTTTTAGAATATAAGTGTTCGGGATCTTTTAACCGAACGGCAAGCCCTATCAAAGTGGCTTTATGAGATAAAGTGATCCATCGCTTACTGAAGTTGAGCCTTATTTTTAAAATCCCTTTTTCTTTAAACAAAATACCTTCTGATTGAATAGAGCTGGCGTCACTTCCGGCCTGAACTTCTGTAAGGCCAAAACAGGGCCATTCCACTCCTTCTGAAAGGGAGGGGAGATATTGTTTTTTTTGCTCTTCAGTTCCGTATTTCAGCAAAAGTTCTGCCGGCCCTAAAGAATTAGGAACCGCTGTAATAATGGAAAGAGGAACATTGTGCGAAGCTAATTTTTCAATCACTTTAGCATGGGCAAAGGCTGAAAAATTAAGCCCCTTATAGGTTTTAGGGATAATAAGCCCGAAAAATTTTTTCTGTTTTAAAAAATTTTCCGCCTCTTGAGGCAGTTGCTTTGTTTGGATCAGATCCCATTCTTTAGAGAGCTGGCAGAGGCTCTCGGTTTCTGTGGTTAAAAAATCTTCTTCCTCTTTTGTGAGACGAGGGAATTTTAACTGAATCAGTTTTTCAAAATGAGGATGCCCAGCAAAAAAGCCTTTTTCTATCCAAGGTGAACCTGTAAGAAGAGCCTCTTTCTCCGTTTGGGATATTTTAGGAATAAAGTTTCGTTTTTTTGCAATATAAAAAAACAAAAAAGATAAAATCCATCTAAGAATAAAAAATAAAGTAAAACAAACAAGAGTTAAAAGGGCACTGTTGAGGGCTGGCAATACTGTAAAAAAAGTGACTCCATGTGATAAAGCCCAGAGATCGGCATTCGATAATGCTGTTGGTATTACTTGACTTAGTAGAGGCAGAGAGTTCGTGCAAAAAAACAAAGCAAAAAATGCAAAAGCCCATTTGATAGAATGAGCTTGAAAAAGCAGTAAAAATAAAACAGAAAAAGTCGTCAGCCAAAGAGGCAAAATAGCCATGATGGAATCCGCATCACCCTCCTTATTATATAAAACAGAAAAAAACTCCAATTCCAGCGGAAGAGAGCCTATTAAAGAATAACAAAAAGGAAGAAGGGCAGGGATAATCCACCCACTTATGCGAGTAAACTTAGGGAGATGTTTTTCTCCTTCAGTTATTTGATTTAAAGTTTTTGTTAGATAAGCTTTAATGCTTTTGGCTTTTTTTGAGAGATTCATTTAAAAAACAGCATTTACATAAACAGTCCCGGTATGAGACCAAGAATGACAGCTATTGCCTTTGATAAAGAGGGGCATATATTCTAAACTCACATTGACAAAGGGAAGAGATGTCCAGCTGGCCCCTAACTTGAATCCCCTGGATATGCAGGATCTAAAATCTTCTTCTGTTTGGATTTGCAATGGACTATGGGGGATAAGGCTAAAATAAGCCCTGAGCATAATAGGCAGTTTATAAGAGGCAAAAAGCCCTACCAGGGTGGGTATTATGTTTTTCTTTTGAGCAGAAACTTTCTTTTTCGTATATAAGGCACTCCAATAGCCACTGGTAATATCTAAGCCCACAGCAAGGCCCAATGCGGAATAGCCCACTCTCATTCCTAAAGCGGGGCCTGTGTAATATTCCCCTTCGTTAAGATAGTTTAAGCTGGACTCGGCCCCGCTCACATTTTCCTTTTGCAAGGGGCTGGGGTTTATGGTTGTCCCGCTCCAACCCGCATAAGGCTCAATATGTATTTTGGCCCCGCTCAAAATAGGGAAAATAAAGCCTATAAAAAAACAAAGGTTTTTCATGAGCGACTATTTAGTTTGAAGTTCCTTAGACAAAAAGTTTATGACCCCATGAGGGCAAAAAAACCGGCCCTCATCAAAACAAAACCCAGTATAAGCATAATGAGCTGGAATGGCAAGAATATTGGCCCTGACTGGCCTAAAGGGAAAAAACCCTCCTGCTTTTTTTAGCAGGAGGAGTTTTTTGTAAAGCCTTATTCTTGGGCTTGGCTATTTAAACCACCACCCAGATCTAAATCTTGTGCTTTAGCTGATTGTTCTAAACTTTCTACATCGGCTGGAGACAAGTGATTGAACCGGAGGTTCAGTTCTTCAACAGCTGGCATGTTTTTTAACCAGTCAGCTGGAGGAGAACTCAGTTGGTTATTGGAAAGATTGATTATTTTTAAATGAGGAAATCCCACAGGCCAACCCCCTGTGCCAGACAGCTGGTTATTGCTGGCAGAAAGCTCCGTCAAAGTGGCAGAAAACTGGTTAATCTCTTTTGGAAAACTTGTGAATTTATTATTACTGAGACTGACTTCAGTCACAGCAGTCAGACCAGAAAAATCACCGGGTTTAAACTGTGTCAGCTCTTTTCCAGATAGGTCTAAAGATGTGACTTCCGTTAATTTCTCCTTTGTCACTTCTGAACATTCCACTGAAGAAAACCAGCCAGACAATTCATCTAAGATAGCCTCTTTAACTGCCGATGTTCTATCACAGACGGCGACAAATTGTGGCGGACTGGCTTGTGTGGCCTCTCCCACCTCAATACCTGCTGAAGAAGAGGTCTCCCCCCCTTCTTCTTGCCCTGTTCCTTCATCAGACTTGTTGCAAGAAAATAAAAAGAGAAGGCTTAAAGCCAACATAATTCTTATAAACATAGTTTTCCTCCTTGTTTTTTTAACTTGTTTTTAAAAATACTTCCGCCCAAAATAAACGCCCTTTACCAGTTCGTCAACTCTATTTATAATTTTTTTGCTATTTTTTGGCAAAAATCTCAAAAATGGGCTTTTTAGCCAAAAAAGTTTAAAAAACAGCCATTCGGTTGTCTCTTTCTATAGAAATCAGCCAGCCAAAAAGCAAAAAAGAGCAGATGAGGGAGCTTCCTCCATAGCTTAAAAAGGGGAGAGCCAGCCCCTTAGTGGGGAGTAGAGCCAGATTCACTGCACAATGGACAAAAACACTGAGAGCAAAAATAAAAATGAGAGAAAAAGACAAAACCTTTTCATAAAAATCATGAATTTTTAAGGATATTTTCCATCCGGAGTAAATGAGAAAAGCATACACAGAAAATAAAATGAGAAGACCAAAAAAACCAGTTTCCTCTGCAAAAACAGATAGAGTGAAATCAGTATGAGCTGAAGGGAGGAAAAACAATTTGATTTGCCCCTGCCCCAATCCAGTGCCAAAAATCCCGCCGGCATATACTCCTAAAAGGCTTTGTGTGATTTGAAAACCTTTACCTAAAGGATCATCCCATGGGTTTAAAAAAGCCTCCCAGCGGGCGGAACTGTGGGCTTGGCTCTGAATCAGATAATACAGCACGCCGGACAAAGAGACAGAGCTGATGGCAAAAAAAATCCAAGGCAAACCCAAAACAAACACAAAGGCAAAAATTAAAGAGACTATCAAAATTACAGAACCCAAATCCGGCTGTCCAATTAGAATGAGAATAGGAAAGCCTAAGGCAAAAAAAGGGACAGCCCAAAAAAAGATCTTCTGCAAGGGCCATCTCTCTTCAAGAACCACAAGCCAAGCCAGCAAAAAAGGTGTGGAAACCTTTAAAAGCTCAGAGGGTTGAAAACGGAATCCAAAAGGCAGAGCCACCCACCGGCGAGCACCGCCAGCCATAACACTCATTGAAGGGAATAAGGTCAAAATTAAAATCAAGACAGATAAAAACCAAAGGGCCATCCCCCAGTAGCGGTTGTATTTCCAAGGAGTTAAAGCTGTGACAAAAAAAACCAGCCAGGCCAAAACAGTGAACAGCATTTGCTTTTTGACAAAAAAAAGCCCGCTGGAATAATGCTCTTCAGCAAACATAAAAGAAGAACTATAAACCTGAATCAGCCCCAATCCCGACAAAAAAAAGAGGCATAAAAAAATGTTTCGGCTGTTTTTTGTGCTGAGCATTTTCCCCTTTCGGTGGGAGGTCTGCTATTTTCCAAATACTAAGATAGCGATATATTTGATTTTTCACAAGATTTTGTGTGGGAAAAGAAAAAAAGTAGCGGACAAAGGCATTATGCACTGTGATTTTTTTATCAAAAAGCTTGACATTGCGATTAAGTTTGTGTTGTTTTGTGCCCAATGCCTCAGTTTCTTTTGATTTTTGTTTTTTCTTTGTTTTTGCTTTCCTGCGATCAAATCAAAACTTTTTTAGAAAAATCTCCTGCGACTATTCAAACAGAAGAAGAAAAGACGAGCTACCTTTTAGGTTATATTTTAGCTGACAACATTAAAAAATCAGAGGCTCAACTACAAGGGCCGGCTTTTTTACAAGGGGTTCGGGACAGCATTAACAACCAGCCATCGGTTTTAGAGCCTGAGGACGCGGAGGCCATCCACAAGCAGATCCAGCAAAAGGCTTTTTTAGAAAAGCAAAAACGAGTTGGGGAGCAAAACAAAGTGGCCGGGCAAAAATTTCTTGAAGAAAATAAAAAAAGAGAGGGGGTCCAAGTGACTGCCTCTGGTTTGCAGTATGAAGTCTTAACTGAAGGAAAGGGCCGGAAAGCCACAGCGGAAAGCGAGGTGGAAGTCCATTACCGTGGGACTTTAATTGACGGAACAGAGTTTGATAGTTCTTACAAAAATAATTCCACTGTCACTTTCCCGCTCAACAGTGTAATTAAAGGATGGACAGAGGGTTTACAGTTGATGAAAGAAGGAGCTAAATATAAATTCTATATCCCATCGGATCTGGCTTATGGAGAAAAGGGAGCGGGCCAAAACATCCCCCCTCACTCTACTTTGATTTTTGAAGTTCATCTTATAAAGGTTAAATAATTTGCTTTTCTGTTTTATAAAAGGTTCGGTTATTCAAAAGCCTTTTTTTCAATATTTTAAAGGGAAATGAAAATAGCGACTTGGAATGTCAATGGCCTTCGTTCTGCTTTTGACAAAGGCTTTTCGGATTTTGTGAAAAAGGAGAGGCCCGATATTCTCTGTATTCAAGAGACTAAAGCTCATCCCGATCAACTGCTGGACCATCAAAAAAAAATTTATCCTTATGAGTATTGGTCTATTTGTGGGAAGAAAAAGGGGTATTCGGGAACAGCGATTTTTTGTCAAAAACCGGCAGAACATGTGAGCCGGAAATTAGGTATAAAAAAATTTGACTGGGAGGGGCGGGCTGTTGTTTTTGAAGGGGAGAATTTTATTTTGCTGAATATTTATTTCCCTAATGGTGCTCTGACTATTCAAAGGCATCTTTTTAAACAGGAATTTTTAAAAAGACTGCCTCGTTTTTTAGAGGAATTAAAGCAGAAAACAAACAAAGAATTGATCTTGCTTGGAGATTACAATGTGGCCTATAAAGAAATAGATGTGCATTCTCCAAAAGCTCTTCAAAAAACCAGTGGCTTTTTACCAGAGGAACGAAAATGGTTTGAGAGTTTTTTGAAAAAAGGCTATGTGGATGTCTATCGTTATTTTTATCCTGATAAAAAAGAGGCTTATACATGGTGGTCTCTTAGGGAAAAGGCTCGTGCTTTGAATCGCGGTTGGAGGATCGACCATATTTGCGTGACTGAAAATTTAATATCAAAGGTAAAATCTGTTAAAATTTATGATCAAGTGCAAGGATCTGACCATTGCCCTTTGCTTATGGAAGTGGATCTATAAAGCCTTACCTTCCTTAAACAATTACTCGTGAAAAAGCCTACATTTAGTAGATCGCATAAGCAAAAGTCCAGCTTGTTCGGGACGGCAATACCTTGGACCCTCACCGCTGGCTTTTGCTTATGCGATAAAAAACAAGAGGTTTTTCACAGGCGATCAATTTAGTCATTTTCCATGAAAGTGAGAATCCAGGAGTCTTTGTTCTTTCCTACAAGCAGGTTTAAAACTTGTCGTATTGGAAAGCACTTTGAAGTGAAAGCTCTTTGGGAAGATCAGGGGGGAGAGGGAGATAAAACAAAGCCAAAATTTTCTCCCCACTGTAAGGGATTAAGCCACTTTCAAATTCACTTTTACTGTATAAACAACCGGGATAAAGCTCTTTTTTAAAATGAGGGCAGGAGCTGGTTCTTCTTTTAGGTTTTAAGGATTCTAAAAAAAGATAAGAGTATTTTTTGGTGTTTTTATCAGCCTTTGTCTTCAAATAAAGAGGGAGAGCCATAACTAATTTTTTGCCACTCAAAGTTTTTTGTCGAGATCTGTTTTTCCCTATATACTTTTTGATAGATTTTGAATCTGTGAGATGGAGAATAAAGCCTTTATAATAAATATAATTTTTAATATTGACATATTGAAAAGCGGATTTTGGAGATTGATGGATTATCTTAAAAAGATTTAAAGCTCCATTGGGCAAAATCAAATCAAAAATACGGGCCTGGATTTGAGATTCTGATTTTTTAATGGCCACAGGATCGTCAAAAATGTATTTGCAGTTGGTTTTTCTCTTGTATACAAGGCAGTTGGGGTCAAAAATATCTACTGCGGGATCTGTATTTTTATAAAAATGATTGAGCTTTCCTACAAGCTCTTTTTGCCGGAGGTTGTTTTTTTCATAATAGATTTTTTTACTAAAATGAGCAATATAAGAAAAGCTATATAAATAAGCCCCTACCAACAAAAGGAATTTAAATTGCGGGCTAAATTTTTTTAAAAACCACTTCCTCCATGTCCAGTCTGTGAAAAAAGCAATACATAAAAAAGGCATAAGACTACACAAAAAAAACAGCTTTTGTTGAGGATGGATTAATATTATTGCTAACAAAATGGCAAAGCCTAAGTCTGACATATCTAAATTTCTCTGTTTTACAATCTGGACAGAATGAACAGTAAAAACTAATTTTGCTATTATTAACAGCACTGCCAATAAATTCCTCTCCACAAAAAGAACCAAATGAGATAGTTGGTATAACTGTGGGATCCAACCTTGCTCTATAATCATGCCCCATGTTTTTTGAAGGCTTGAGAAATAAAACCACCCGCTTTGTTTTACAGATTCAATAAAGAAGGGATCTTCAAAAATAAAACTCACTACTGAAAAAAGCAGAAAAAAACCTACCCCTACTTTAGCAAAAAAGTATCGCTCAAAAACTCTGCCCTTTAAATCATTCAACATAAAACAGAATCCAAACAAGAGCCAATAAATGGCCTTTGGGCTAATGAGGAGTGTAGACAACAAAATAAAGACGGCCTTATAGATTTTGCTCTCTTTTTTGGCATGCATTGCAAGATACAAGCTCAAAAGGCTGAAGGAGGAAACCAACAGATCGGATCGGACACGAAAGCCCCTATCTAAAAAAATATTGGTGCTCACTAAAAACAAAACGGCAAGAATGGCATTATAGGAATTGGTCTTTTTTTTGATATAAAAAAACATAAGGCTTAAAATAGCTATGCCGTTTATGGCAAAAAGCCCACGGGCAGACACCATCGGAGGCTGGGAGATAAGATCAGAAATCACAGACGATAAGTGCAAGACAAAGTAAAAAAGAGGTTTTAAGGCAAACAAAAACTCAGAGCTGTTTTTGGTCCATAAATATTGTGAGCTGTGGGCAGGATATATTTCTGTCTCTGTCCAAAGGCTAAAATAAGAGAGGCCAAAAAAGGATAAGGCAAAAAAGCCAGCAAACAGAAAAAAGCCTCTGCCTTCTAAAAAATTTTTAAATCGGGAAAGACCAGCAGATATCATTTTGAAAAATTTTTACAAAACACATTATTTATTTGTTATATTAAAAAAAATAACAGTAAAATAATACCATGAATTATCAACATATCAATATGATTTTTTTATTCAAACCCAGTTAAAGTCCGTCTTTCCCGTTGGGAATGGTTTATGCTATAATCTTATAAGCAAGTATAATAGAAGGAAGAAAAATCATAATGTCAAATAGCCCAAAGAATATTTTGCTTTCTGTTGTGGTTTCTTGCTCTAATCAGTCGGAAATTTTTAAAAAAAACCTACAAGCTTTAGCCCGGCAGAGCTTGAACCCGTCGATATGGCAAGCTCTTTTTATTTTTCAAGAGGAGTTAAAACATTCTCCTTCCATTTCTTTGATTAAAAATAGGTTTCCTAATGCTGAAATTCTTTTTTTACCTTCAAAAAGCCCTATCTATGAAATGAGAAATTTGGGCCTAAAAAGGGCTCACTCCCCAGTTATTTACTTTATTGACGAAGATGTGATTTTGAAGGATGAGGAGGCTTTGAGCCGAGTTTTAAAGTCGCACAAAAAACGGCCTCAAGCGATAGCTATAGGGGCTGGCTACTTAGATCATTCGGAAAGCTCTTTTTGGGCTTGCTCTTACAATTATGTGGTCCGGGTATGGATGAAGGCTTGGCCAGAGTTTATGCCGGCAGGCAATTTGTCTGTTAAAACTGACAAAGCTTTTAAGGCTTTATTTAAAAGCCCTCATCCTTTGGGCTTTGGAGGAGAGGAGATTCATTTTTTAAAATCTCTTATGGCAGAAGGCCATAAAAGCCTTCAAGATGATAGCCTTTCCGCCTATCATCTTGCCCGCCACAGTTTTTTTAAGTTTATTAGCCGGGCATGGCTCCATGGTGCGAGTTTGGCTTTTGAGGGAAAACCTCGTTTTGCTCCCCGGCTTTTCATAAAATGCCAGGGAAAAGCCTTGATAAAAATATTTGCCGTTTTTTACCTTTTACTTGTCCGGGGGAGTTTTTTCTTGAATAAATTAAAAAAGAGATAGTTCCTTAATAAAATAATAAAAAATATCTTGCTTTTTAAAAACAAACCTGATTTTATGGCTGAGCTGTTAAGGGCAGTAGGAAATGGCCAATAAAGCAAAAACTCATAAAGGGGCTGTCAAGCGGTTCCGTTTAAAGCCCAGTGGCTTGATTAAGAGGAAAAAACGAGGCATGAGGCATATTCTCTCCAACAAATCCTCTAAACGGAAAAGGCAGTTGGGCCAGATGACAAAAGTTCATCCTTCCGATCGGGCGGGGGTAAAAAGGCAGTTGGGGAATCGCTAAGGCTTAGCAGTTAAATAAAGAGGTTAAAAATGCGTGTCAAAAGAGGCTTTAAAGCCAGAAAATTTAGGAAAAAGATTTTAAAGCGAGCTAAGGGCTTTTATTCGGCTAATAGCCGTTGTTTTTCTGTAGCTATAGAGAAGTCCGACCGGGCCTTAGCCTTTCAATATCGAGACAGGAAAACACGAAAAAGGCAGTTCCGCCGGTTGTGGATTATGAGAATCAATGCAGAGGCTCGTGAAAACGGTTCCACTTACTCAAAGCTTATTCAGGCTCTTAACAAAAAAAAGATAGGAATAGACCGGAAAATGCTGGCGGATTTAGCAGTGCAAAACCCCCAGGCTTTTTCTCAAATCGTCCGGCAAGCCCTCCGCTGAAATGGCCAATTCTTTTGAGAAGAGAAAGCAAAGCCAGCTGTCCTTGGCACTTAAACCCCTCTCTCAAGCCTCCGTCCCTACGGGTTGGCACCGTATTTCCCTCATCCATAATTCTCTTCCTGATTTAAATATAGAGGAGGTCTCTATCGGGCAAAAATGGGAGAAGAGGGAGTTAAGAACACCTTTTTTTGTCAGCTCTATGACAGGGGGCTGGCCCGGCTCAAAAAAATTAAACCTCCAGTTGGCAAAAGCTTGCGAAAGGCACTCATGGATTATGTGTGCAGGTTCTCAAAGAGGGCAACTAAAAGATCCTTCAAAAGGTGATGAATGGGAGAGTATAAGGAGGGCTTGCCCTAAGCTTATTCTTTTAGGCAATTTGGGCCTTTCGCAGGTTTTGCAGGTCTCTTTAAAGCAAATTCTCTCTTTAGTGGATAGCCTTTCCGCTGAGGGGATGATCATTCACTTGAACCCCTTGCAAGAGGCTTTGCAAAAGGAAGGGACGGCTCAGTTCCGAGGGGGGCTTTCCGCCATTAAAAAACTTTCGCGAGAACTTACTATCCCTTTAATTGTTAAGGAGACTGGTTGTGGCTTTTCAAAAAACACATTGGAGCAGTTAAACCATATTGGCCTCTCTGCTGTGGATTTGAGCGGTTTAGGAGGCACTCACTGGGGCCGTATAGAAGGGGCTCGCTATAATAAAAATTCCACTTTGTTTGGTATTGGAGAGACTTTTTCCTCTTGGGGAGTTTCCACTGTGGAATCTCTTTTAAATAGTAGAGGAGTTCGTAAAGATTACAAGCTTTGGGCTTCCGGTGGTGTAAGGACCGGCCTGGACGCGGCTAAAGCGTTAGCTATGGGAGCCAGCCTTGTGGGTTTTGGCCAACCTATTTTAAAAGCTCTTTTCGCTGGTGAAAAAGTTTTAGATCAATTTATGTCCCGTTTAGAATATGAATTAAAAGTCAGCTTATTTTGCACTGGTGCTCGATCCATTAAGGAGTTAAAAAAGGTTAAAAGATGGAAACTGCTCTCTTAAAAAAATTTGAGGGGTTCTCCAAGCTCAATTACAAAGAGCGATTGGATCTTTTAGAGGAACTGGGTTTTTTGTCTAAAGAGGATAGAGTGTATTTAGAGTCCCATTCTTCCCTCAAAAATTCCAGCTTGAATATAGATCTTGCAGAAAGCCTGATAGAAAACACTTTGGGTTGGTTTCACCTGCCCTTAGGTGTGGCGGTCCATTTTGTAATTAACGGGAAGTCTTACGCTATCCCTTTGGCTGTGGAGGAAAGCTCTATTATCGCCGCGGCCAGCAAAACTGCTAAGTGGGTTTGTCATAATGGGGAAATTCAGACAAAAATTTTAGGCACAGTTTCAACAGGTCAAATACAAATTCCTTATGTAAAAAATTATCCCGGACTTAAAACCTGTATTGAGAAAAATTTTCCTGAATGGAAAAACCAAGCTCATCAAACAGTGCTCTCTTCCATGTTCCGGCGAGGGGGAGGCTTAAAAGATTGGGAGTTGAGGGCCATTGCCCGGCCTGATGGGGGGCTTATGGCTGTTTGGCATGTGTATGTGGAAACTTGTTTGGCTATGGGGGCTAATATTATCAATCAAGTTTGCGAATATTTTAAACCTTTGTTGGAAAAAGCCAGCGGAGAGCAGGTCGGGATGGCTATCCTTTCGAATTTAGCGGACAAAAGGATGGCTCAGGCTAAAGTGATTGTTCGAGATCAAGATCCCGCTCTGATTAAAAAAATTGAAACAGCCTCTTTGTTTGCTGAGCTGGATCCTTACCGAGCTTGCACCAATAACAAGGGGGTTTTAAATGGTATAGATGGGCTATTGATTGCCACAGGAAATGATTGGCGAGCTGTGGAGGCGGGTTTGCATGCTTATGCGGGCCGGGGGGCGGGCTACTCCTCTCTCACAAAGTGGCGGGTTAAGGGAAAAGACCTGCATGGGGAAATGAAAGGGCCTTTTATGTTGGGCACTGTGGGAGGGGTCACAGACATTCATCCCACGGCCCGGCTCTGTTTAAAAATTTTGGGCCATCCCTCTATTGCGGAGTTGGCAGGTCTTGCTTGTGCTGTAGGCTTAATTCAAAACTTGGGTGCTTTAAAAGCCCTCGTGACAGAAGGGGTGATTGAGGGGCACATGAAACTTCATATTAAAAACCTGGCTTTAAAGGCTGGTGCCAGCACAAAAGCTGAGCGATCTTTTTTGGAAAAACAATTGATCCATACTTTGAAAAAAACAAAAAGAACCTCTCTCAGTTATGCGATCCAAGCCCTTAACTGTTGGAAAAAAGATCAAAAATAAAAACTAATATTTATAGTTTTTAAGAACTGTTTTTCAGCTTTTTTATTGCTTTTTCAGGCCAACCTGTGACATTAGCGATAAAGGAAATATCTGCCTTCTCTTTCAGCATATTTTGGACAATCTCTTGTTGGCCTTCCTGTCGTCCTTCCTGTCGGCCTTCTTGTCGTCCTTCTTGTCGTCCTTCTTGTCGGCCTTCCCAGCGACCTTTTTCTCTGATAATTTCCCAAACATCTTGCATAAGCCCTCCTTGTTTTAATATCCCTTCTGATACAAGCAATCTCTCCGCCTTTTCCCAAACCTTCAAATCCAAACCCGTATTATCCCTCAAATACTCCAATATCCTTAACTCTACAGTCTTCCTCTCCTTCCCCTTTAAACCACTCAATATCTCCTCAAACTCAGCATAAACATCCCTTACCTTTAATGGAGTTATTTTCTTCTTTAAACCCCATACCTCAGACAATAATTTTATTACACTATAACCCTTAAATTCCCCAGCCTTAAGGGCTTTTTGAACTTTCCGGTCTTGCGTGTTTATTATCCTCAAACCATAGTTTAACATATCTTTATCGTATGGCCGGCCTTCTATCCACAGAAGAGATAAGAGCTATATATGAGGCTTTTGGCCTTAAATAGAGTGTCTCAATTTATCCCCACATCTTACATTAAATCTTAAATTGTGTGGCACCAAAAACCTGTAAATGCCTATAAACACTCATTTGTCGCATTGCGTTATGCGGAAGTCAGGAAAAAAAGTGCTTAAAATTACTTTTTTTTGACTGATTTTTAGGGCTGTGTTATAGTTTTTTTATGGCAATTTTATCAGTTTTAGGTTCTTTAGGTTTTAGTTTTGAAAGTATTATCTTATTTGGTGTTTTGTTTTTCTTTTATATAAAGCTTGGGCATAAGATTGAGCTTTTGAGTAAAGACAATGAACACATAAAACAGACTTTAAATAATCATATAACAGACACAAACAAAAAGATTGAGCAACTGGATAGCAAGTTTGATAAAAGAATTGACAATCTTGAGTCTAAAATTGATCAGCACTTTAAAAAATAAGTCTCTTAAAATTCTCTCTTTTTTTAGCTTCTCTTGACGGCAAACCCGAACAAAGGGCAGTCAATGCACAGTATTTCGCTGACAGAATCTTTTTACAATAGCCCTTAGCTAAAGTCTTGGCCTGCCCCGCTGAAAGTTTGTTTATCTTTTTCTCAAGCAGGGTTATTTTTGCATTTAAAAGTAAAAAAATGGGATTAGGCTGAAGTGCAGGTGGAATTAGAGGAGATTCAGCCACTTTAAGAACTGTTTTTCAGCTTTTTTATTGCTTTTTTAGAAAGCCCCGTCACATTGGCGATAAAGGAAATATCTGCCTTCTCTTTCAGCATATTTCGGACAACTTGTTGTCGCTCTTCTTGCCGACCTTCTTGCCGACCTTCTTGCCGACCTTCCTGTCGGCCTTTTTTTAAGCCTTTTCTTTCGCCTTCCCAGCGACCTTTCTCTCTGATAATTTCCCAAACATCTTGCATAAGCCCTCCTTGTTTTAATATCCCTTCGGATATAAGCAGTTTTTCCGCCCTTTCCCAAACTTTTAAATCCAAACCCGTATTATCCCTCAAATACTCCAATATTCTTAACTCTACAGTCTTCCTCTCCTTCCCTTTTAAACCACTCAATATCTCCTCAAACTCAGCATAAACATCCCTTACCTTTAATGGAGTTATTTTCTTCTTTAAACTCCATACCTCAGACAATAACTTTATCACACTATAACCCTTAAACTCCCCTGCCTTCAAAGCCTTTCGAATTTTCCGGTCTTGCGTGTTTATTATCTTCGGTTCGTAGTTTAACATATTTTTTCGGGATTCCATAGGAATTTTTTTAAAAAAAGAACCAAAATCCTCTTCTTGTAGGGATTTTTTCCATTTAAGAATCATATAAAAAATCTCTTTTTGTCAGAATTTTACAAAAATGAGAATATCAATTAAAAATTTTAGATCTGAAAAGTAAAAGCCGATAAGTCATATATGCGATTTATTGATCTTTTTTCAGGCATTGGCGGTTTTCATAAAGGTCTGATGAATGCAGGTAGCTTTGATTGCGTATTTGCTTCAGAAATCAATACTGAATTGCAAAAACTTTATTATAAAAATTTTGGCATAAAACCAGAAGGGGATATAAGAACAATCCATGAATCAGATATTCCTCAACATGAAATTTTATGTGCTGGGTTTCCTTGTCAGCCTTTTTCCTTAGCTGGAAAAAAAACAGGTTATAAGTGTCCAAATTCAGGAAAGTTAATAAAAGATATTCTCAGGATTGCTGAATATCATTTCCCTGATTTCTTAATCTTAGAGAATGTGCCAAATATACTGAATATTGAAAATGGAAAATTCTGGAAATTCATTAAAAGATCATTCAATAAGATAGGCTACAAAATTATATATAAGATCATTTCTCCATTAGATATTGGTATCCCACAAAATAGAAAAAGAATTTTCATTTTAGGATTTAAAAATAATGAGCATCTGCAAAAATTTCAATGGCCAAACAAAAAAAAATCTATCCAGCCATTGAATAAAATCCTTATTTCATCCTATAGTCATAAAAAAATAGAAACAGAAAAAACCCTTCAAATCAAACATTGGCAAAAATTATTGAATGGCTGTAAAATTAAGACTTTATCATCTTTGTCAATAGTAGCCCCTGAATTAAGGGCAACATATCCTTTAGATTTTCAGTCTTTTAAATTAAAAGAAATGTATAAATACAAAGGGGCTTACGGGCAAAAACTAAACAATTCTTCAAATTGGAAAAATCTTTTATCTAAATTGCCTTTTTATGTAAAAAAAGAAAGGAAAACACCGGACTGGCTTAAACACTCTATCCTTCATACAAGAAATTTATATAAGAAAAACAAGCCTTTTTTAAATAACTGGGTAAAAACTATAAACAGAAAATATAATAGCTGGCAAATGTTGGAGTGGAGAGGGGCAAAAAACAAATATGTTTTATCAGATCACATTCTGCAATTCCGGGCTTCCGGTATTCGTGTGTCAAAACCTGATAAAATCCCTTCTCTTGTAGCTATCAACACGACACAAAGACCTGTTATTGGTAGTGAAATGAGGTATATCTCAAAATTTGAAGCCGCAAAATTGCAAAATCTTCACTCCTTATCCCATATTCCAAAAAATGAAACATTGGCATTTAAATCTTTTGGCAATGCTGTTAATGCTAAAATTGTTGAGCTACTGGCTAAAAAAATAAAATCAGTTTATCATCATTAAAGGAGGAAAAGATGTTTAAACCTTTCAAAGTAGATGTTTCCCCTGATATGGGAATGTATAGACTATTGCAGAGTCAATCTTATTCTGTTTATTCTGCCCTTTCTGAATTTGTGGATAATTCTATCCAGTCTTATATAGATAATCAGAAAGCTATATCAGCTATCGATAAAAAGAACCTTTTTTTAAGAATAAAAATTTTTATTGATAGTAAGAAAAAAGAGATAACTATTTCAGACAATGCCTCTGGAATAAACAGAGAGAGTTTTCAAAGAGCTATAAAAATGGATACAAACATAAAGCATAAAGAAACCAGTCTGTCAAAATTTGGAGTAGGGATGAAAACAGCCGCAGTTTGGTTGAGCAATACTTGGATGATTGAAACTTCAGCTTTAAATTCTAAAGAAAAATTAAAATGTGTATTTGACCTTAACAAATTATTAGAGAAAAATGAAACAGAAATTACTGTTTCCAGTGAAGAGGAGCGAGAAAAAGCTCATTATACAAAAATAATTATAAAAAATTGCAAAAGAATGGAATCAAAAGAGTATTATCAAGACAAACTGATACCACACTTATACTGGTCTTGTTTGAATTTTCAGGTTTCGATGACATGAAAATTATCAGTAATAAGCATGGACAATTCAGCCCTGTATTTTCTAACACCTCTTAAAAACAGCATCAACTCTTTACGAAAAGTTTTAAGATCTGAAAAATACACATTAGCCATTGTCTTCTTCTTTACAAATTTCCAAAACCTCTCAATAGGATTCAAATTAGGAGAAAATGGAGGCAAATACAGCAAAGTAATATCCAAACTTTTCGCTAAATCCCTCACCTGAAAGGCCCTGTTATATGGTGCATTGTCTAAAACCAAATACAACCTTTTATCCCTCATAGGCTGTCTCGCCCTCACAGCTCGCAATAACTCCTGCATTGAATTTTTATTAACCCTCTCACAGCTTCTACTGACAAAATCTAAACTATTTATCTCTATCGCACCATTTATATTCACCCGCTCACGACCTGAATTAGTTTTAACCTTAAACTCCACCCCCTTCTTAATCCAACCCGATGATATTACAGGATTGAGCATAGGATGAGTTGAATCCGCAAAATACACTAAATCACCTCTCTTTTTTATCCTGCGATATCTTTGAATAAACACCTTCTGCTTCTCAATATCAGCCTTCCCAGGCACACCCTTTGGCTTCTTATATGAAAAATCTAACTTGTGAAGTAAAGCCGTCATTCCATTCACAGTATAAACAACCCCAAATGTCTTTTGAACATATAAAACAACTGCCTTTGTTGTGGGATATACCTTTGACTCCAACTCCAAAACCAGTTTCTTCCGTTGTTCCTCAGATAAATACGACATGCGACCTCTATGATCGTCATAAACCAACCTCGACAAACCTCCTTCTTCATAACGCCTTTTGCAGTTTCTGATAGTTCCTTCATCAAAAAATAAAAATCTCGCAATATCGGTGACAGACTCTCCACTATCCAGCAACAAAATAACCCGGATACGATCCGCTCGCCTACGATTCCTTTCCAAACGAAGAAAAGTTAAAAGCTCTGCTTTTTGCTTGCCAGTTAAAAATGAGTTCATAGAAACATATTATAGAACATCCAAAAGATTTGGAAAACTCATAATGCCAAAAACTAAACCTTTATCAAAAAAACTTGATTTTTTAAATCAAACCAGTATAGCAGAAACATTTATAAAATTTAAAGATTTTTTATCAATAGATGTTATATATAATGATAATATTTTGCTAAAGAGATGGAAGAAAACAAACAAAGCCTTTTTTGAACCTCCAGAAACTTTAAATTTTCCTGTTGTGGATAAAAATGGAAAACCAAAAGATAAAATTAAAAGAAAATGGAAACAGAAAATTAATTTGACTTATAAAGGAAAAGAAGTGAAAGGCTTTTTTATAATTATGAAAACAGGGAGCTATGTGAAACATCCCGGCATAAGGCTTTTTAGAAATAGAAGAGTAATACAAGGAACTCTTATAAATCCAAATAGTGCTGAAGTTTTATTAGGAACAAAAAATAAATATGCCAGTCAAAGACTTTATGGAGAGATTCATTTAAATGATTTTGAAATTGATTTTATGAAGACAAAATTTATCGATGATCTAAATCCTCTATATATTGAATTAAAAAAAGAACTTAAAAAAGAACCTAATTTTATGGATCAAGTTAATTTTTATCGCTCAAAGCAAGATAAAATAAATCCTCCAGAAACAGAGGATTCCCCTGATGAGGAAAAAAAAGAAACTATTATAGTAAAAAAACCAAGTGGAGAAATCAAAACAAAAAAATCTTTAAAAAATATAACAAAAATACAAAAATCAAAAGAAGTAGAATTAAAGCTATCTCAATTAAACAAAAAAAAGCTGGTCAGATTATACGATTCACTTTGCACAATATCTTTAATAAAACATCCTTATTTGTGCTATATTGGTAGCTGGGCTTTTTTGGAAAGTCTGTCAGTTTATATGGGCAAAAAAGAAAAACAATCTTTTGACAGCTTCTTTGGAAGTAAGCTCAATGAATGGTATAAAAATCAGAAACAAGATAAAAATAAGATGCATGATGCCATCAAACAGATTCATACAACAGGAAATTTTGCAAAACATGATTTTGAATATGAATTTTCAGATGCCAAACAATTACATTATGAATTTAAAGTTTTAGAAGAATTTATTGTTAAGTGCATAGACAACATTCAAGAAAATTGATTTTTTAATAGGCTCTCATGTTTGAACAAATTGTCATAATATTGATAAGTGCTTTTGCTGGGTATGGAGCAAAATATTTTTGGGACAAAAAATTATTTTTATACAAGAAAAAATTAAAAGCTATAAAAAAGTTAAGAGAGGCTGTTGGTATTCTCACCCAAGGACAAATATTATATTCTCAAATGAGAAAACTTGATTTTAAAAAAATAGAAAGCTCAGATGAGCCAACAAAACATAAAATTCAGCAATTTTTAGACCTCTTACAAACCAAACAAACGATAGAGCGACTGTCTAATAAGTTAAAAACATTGAATATTCAAAGTGATATTCAACCTTATATACCAGATGATATATGGGTTATATTTAATGCTTATATGACGATATTTGCAAATGCTACTCTTATTTTAGGGGTCACTCCATATTGTCTTAGTTATATAAAAAAAGAAAGGATGGAAGAGGGCATAATAGATAATATTATTCCCATTATACCTGAAAAGGCAAATTTTATAAAGGAATCTCCTATAATCAAGGTTTTCCATGTTGAAGATTTAATACGAAAAAAACTTTTAACAAAAATAGAAGATTTAAACAAAAGACATAAATATTTGTTATTAAAATTATTTGCTTGATTTATTTAAAGTGTGAAATTATTGCCTCCAGTTGAGGACCATTTATGGAGATTGTGTTGCTATGCTCTCTTATAAAACATTGATTTTCTACATAACTAACCCCTTCAGAACCGGACCAATATGAAAAAAATGAATTATATAGAGATGTAGTAGGTAAAGAATTTTACCTTGAAAACAAAGAATCTTTTTACAATAGCCCTGAGCGGAAAGCTCTGCGGATTCAGGTTTTCCAAAAATATCCCTCTATTTGTATGCGTTGCGGAAACAAAAACGATCTGGAAATAGACCATATCAAACCTCGATCTAAATATCCAAATCTTGAATTAGACTTTGATAATCTTCAAATTCTATGTAGGGATTGTAATCTTCTTAAAGGCACTAAAGACCATCCGAAGTGGAACTTCAAGAAAAATAATTAAAATATCCTTTTTATTTTCTATTAGTATTCTTTTTGATTCCATAAATTAGCCCTCCACGAAAAGGTTTAAAAGAATAGAAAGCCTTGAGTCGTCGGGACAAGCCAAGCTTGAATCTGGACAAAAGGAGCTTAAAGAGAAGTTAGATAAGCTCTTAGCAAGGCGATAGTTTTTCCTATCCTTGTTTTTCCAAAGTCTAATAGGCCAGTTTCAGCTATGAATCAAAGACTTTAAGAACCGTTTTTTAGCTGTTTTATTTTCTTTTCAGACAAACCCGTCACTTTAGAAATAAAAGAAATATTTGCTTTCTCTTTCAGCATATTTTGGACAATCTCTTGTTGGCCTTCCTGTCGGCCTTCCTGTCGTCCTTCTTGTCGTCCTTCCTGTCGGCCTTCCTGTCGGCCTTCCCAGCGACCTTTCTCTTTGATAATTTCCCAAACATCTTGCATAAGCCCTCCTTGTTTTAATATCCCTTCGGATATAAGCAGTTTTTCCGCCCTTTCCCAAACTTTTAAATCCAATCCCGTATTGTCTCTTAAATACTCCAATATCCTTAACTCTACAGTCTTTCTCTCCTTCCCCTTCAAATCCTTCAATATCTCCTCAAACTCAGCATAAACATCTCTTACCTTTAATGGAGTTATTTTCTTCTTTAAACTCCATACCTCAGACAATAACTTTATCACACTATAACCCTTAAATTCCCCAGCCTTAAGGGCTTTTTGAATTTTCGGGTCTCGCGTGTTTATTATCTTCGGTTCGTAGTTTAACATATTTTTTCGGGATTCCATAGGAATTTTTTTAAAAAAAGAACCAAAATCCTCTTCTTGGAGAGATTTTTTCCATTTAAGAGGCTGTTCCCCGTGATAAAACAGCACGGCGATTATAGGCTGAGGATAGCCTTTTTGTTGGATACTGTGCCTTCTACCCAATACTTGATAGTCTAAAAGCTGGCTAAACAGGTTTTTATCATAATGGCTTTTGTGCTCTAAAAGAATGAAGATTTGGACTCTGTTTTTTGGATAATTTTTAAAAGGGAGGGAAAAGATAAGATCAGCTCTTTTGGCCTCAAAAGTGTCTTTTTCTATTTTCAACTGGTTTAAATTGTAGGCTCTAAGTTCTTTTTTTGAGAAAATAAGTTTTAGCAGGTCTTTGGCAAGTTCTATGTCAGAGTAAAAGAGTTTAAAAAAATTATCGTGACTGAGTTTTGGTTTCTTGCTTTGGACTTGAGATTTGTTCTTTTTCATAAAAAAACCTTATCGTTTGTTTTTAAAAGCCTCACAAGCTTTTAAGCTTAAAGTAGTTTAGATAAAAATACAAGCTGTTAAAGTGTCATGAACCTATAGAATGTGAGGGGCTTAGGAACTTGCAATTTGCTATAGAATGTGAGGGTTTTAGGAACGGCATCTATAGAATGTGAGGGGCTTAGGAACTGCATTGTGCTTCAGCAGTGATTCCACCTGCACCCACACAAAGAGCCTTACACCAATCGCCTTTTTTTTCATTCGCTATCACATCATCCGATGTTTTATATCTTGTGTTTGCATTTTGGGTTGTGGGTCTCCGGGTGTCAGGTAGCCAGTTTCCCCCATTTACACCACCAGTAATAGGATTTCTATCCCCGGTAATAATATCATCCACATAATTGGAGAATACGGAAAAATTCTCCAAAAAATCCAATCGATTGTCAGAGTCGTTAAAGTCTTTCCCAATGGCACAAATCACCCCCCAACATTCTTGAGAGACTTCTTGACCATTACGGCAGTGGCTACTCTTTTCAAAAATATACTCTAAAAAATACTCCGCGGCCGTTTCATTACCTGCTTCTATGGCCATCTCAAAAAGGGTATCATCCCTGTAAAGCTCTCTTTGAAAAGGTTTTTCTACCTCACTGCTACTACTATAAGATTGAATTACTTTAAGAAGGCCCTCAAGAGTTCTATAATCATCATCTTCATCCTTTAGTAAATCAGCCACTTCCTCATCATCTGTAAGCCACAAAAAGATATCCTCTGCGTCACTCCTTCTATACTCTCTAGTCACTACTTTGTCAAAAGCCGCAATAGAGACATTAAGATAGACTTCCAGATCTTCCAGATCAATGTTCTCCAATTTATCACCGGAGGGGTTTTTTAAAGCTCTGTGAACATCTAATAGTTTTTCCACTTGATCGGTGGGTAGCTCCTCACAATCTTCTCGATCATTGCCGTTCCGATACATTTCCTTACATTGTGCCCTACAGTCATGGTTTTTGCTTTCATCTTCACAAAGATCTCCCCCCCTGCTTCGAGAATTATTTAACACCTCCGCTCTATCACTATCTCTGGCTTTTTTTGCATCATATTCAGCATCACTTCGTGGAGGAGTAGCACTGCCACCAGGGGGCCCTCCTACACCAGTGGAGGGGTAGTAGTTCGGGTTATAGCCTCCACCAGGGCCGGGGCCATAACCGGGGGGGGGCATACAACCTATGAGTAAAGCCAAAGGGATAAATTTTAAATTGTGCCCTGCCCTCTGTTTTTGAAAGCTGGGATTCTCACTTTTGCGGGAACTCAATTTACGGGCGACTACTAAGGCTTTTTCATAGAAGGCTAAAAAGAGTTTCAAAAAGTCAGAGATTTTTCCTTTCATAATTTTTACCTTTTTTGGTTAGCTATGACTAATTTATCTATCGGTTCTTTTGAGAGAAAACTTTAGATTTGCCCACAAATTATGAACAATAGAGGGCTTATTTTGTTATAAAAAGCAAAAATCCCGCCCTTAGCCTTGTATAAGAGGGGCTAAAACAGGGGGTTAAAGTAAAAATAGAGGTTTTAAGAGTCTTGAGGCTTTATTTTCTCGAGGATAGCTAAAATCTTGGCCTGTCCTGCCTCAAGGTTGTCTATCCTCTTTTCAAGTGGGGTTATTTTTGCATTCAAAAGAAAATAAATCAGTCCAAACTGAAAACCTAAAAGAGAGCAAACAGCTATAACCGTTGCCACAACAAGATCTAAACTTCCCATAATCCCTCATAATGTTATGAGCTGATTGGACCACAGTCACTTTTGAGGAGTCAAGTAAGTGTTGTGACCATAAACAAACAACCCGCTGAATAAAATCACACGGGCTGAATGCTTGCTTTTCCTGTTATACTTACTTATCGGTTGAATCTAAAAAAACTTTAAAAAAAGTGAAAAAAATGGAATTTTTTCCAGTTGAAGGGCTGTGCTTCAATATAAGATTTTTAAAAAAGGCTTGTTTCCGATGGTTTCAAGCTTTTTTTCTTAATTAAATGGCGAACTCAGGGAGAAGATATAATCAAAGGCTCTAAAAAATGGCGGTAAGTGGGTGGTAAACTGGCGGTAAGTCTTTAAAAAGGGCGGTAAATGGGCGGTAAGTGGGTGGTAAACTGGCGGTAAGTCTTTAAAAAGGGCGGTAAATGGGCGGTAAGTGGGCGGTAAACTGGCGGTAAGTCTTTAAAAAGGGCGGTAAGTGGGCGGTAAGTGGGCGGTAAACTGGCGGTAAGTCTTTAAAAAGGGCGGTAAATGGGCGGTAAGTGGGCGGTAAACTGGCGGTAAGTCTTTAAAAAGGGCGGTAAGTGGGCGGTAAGTGGGCGGTAAACTGGCGGTAAGTCTTTAAAAAGGGTGAAAGGACCTTGAAAAGCCTACAAACAAACTGTAATTTTTGAAAGTAGATTCTTTAACCATTAAGATGGAATACAGGAATAGTATTTTGGCTTAATAAAATTGGAGAGCTTTTTTGAGTATAGTCACTATTAATCCATTTCAACCAGGCAATCCTGTTCCTCCAGGAGTTTTTGCGGGGAGGTATCAACAACTGAATGAGATATCTACTTGTATCTATCAAACAGCCAGTTTTAACCCCCAAAACATATTGATCACAGGGGAACGGGGTATAGGTAAAACTTCTATTGCTATGGTCACAAAAGCTATAGCTGAAAAACAGATCATTTGGAAAGAAGGACTTTTAGATAAGCCTTTACTGGTGATTAATGTCAGTGTGCAAGAAAACACTCCCTCTGAAATCGTTATTGCTCAAGTTATCAAAGAGTTAGATATGGCTTTGCAACCATCTTTTACAAGCATAAAAGATCGTTTAAAAGATGTTATTGGAATTTTTAGTGAATTAAAGTTGTTTGGAAGCGGATATACGATCAAAGATAAAAGTAAAAATCCACGAAAAATATATTTAGATGCAGAAAAATGTATAAGAAAAACAGCCAGAGTTTTAAAGGATAGTGATGATAAAAAAAATATCAAGAATGCAATTTGTATAATTATTGATGAATTAGACAAAATGGGGGACTTTGATAATTTTTCATCTTTTTGGAAAGTAGTGCAGGAAAATTTGGCTTATGATAATTGTCGTAATCTTATGCTTGTTCTTTCTGGAATGCCGGAAATTATGGGAAGATTATCGGACAGTCATGAATCTTTTTTGAGGATATTTGTTCCTGTCACTTTGGATAAAATGCCGGATAATGAAGCAAAAATGATTATAGAAAAAGCCTTAGAAAATGGAAAGCCCAAAAAGGCTATATCCCCAAAGGCAGTAAAAGAAATTTTATTTTACTCTGAAAATTACCCTCATCTTATTCAGGAACTTGGCTATTCTTCTTTTACAATGTCGGGGGAAGATAAAATAATGAAAAAAGATGTAAAAGCAGGACTTTACGGGAACGCTCTTTACGAAGGTTCGGTAAAAAAATTAGGAAAACTTTTTTTTAGTAAAATGTATAATGAAATTAGAAAAAATCAAAATTATAAAGAAGTATTAAAAATAATTGCAAATCTTTCAGGAAATGAAAATCAGTGGGTTTCTCGTAAAAAGATATTGGAGCGATCCACTAAGAAAAAAACTTCATTAGGAGTAGCTATTTCTGATTTAACCAATAAGAAGCTTATTATAAAAAATCCGGATAGAACTGGTGAATACAGAATGCATTCAAAAATGTTTCAAGTGTATATTTCAAAAATATTGACGGCATAATACTATTGGTTTATGTCTAAGGGCTGTTCCTCAATATAAGATTTTATAAGATTAAAAAAGGCTTGTTTCCGATGGTTTCAAGCTTTTTTTCTTAATTAAATGGCGAACTCAGGGAGAGATTAGACATTGTCGACATTTTACTTGTTCCAAGGTGACTTTAATAAACTTTGTTTGAAATTCCATGATGGCGACCACGGCAGGACTTGAACCCGCGACCTAGAGTTTAGGAAACTCTTGCTCTATCCCACTGAGCTACGTGGCCTTTAGTTTTTTTAAAAAAAGGTTCATGGGCATTAAGGGGTTTTTTCCCTCAGCTCAAATCAATGGTGCCCGAGGCCAGACTTGAACTGGCACAGTTTTAAAAAACCGCAGGATTTTAAGTCCTGTGTGTCTACCAAATTCCACCACTCGGGCCAATGTTTTTTTGAACAACAACAAGTGGGCCGGCATTTATTTCACTATTACCTTGCCCTACCTATCTTTTTCATATACTTATAGGCTTTTAAAATCAAGTGAAGGCTTATCCATTAGATTTGTTTTTTAAAATTTGAACAGATCAAGCCTCCTCCAAGATTGAGGGGGTATAAGGGAGGGAGTTCTTAAAACAGCCTGAGAGCCTGTAAGAAGAGATCCCAAAGGCGGTTCCTCAGCAATAAAAGCTTGATTTTTAATGTTTTTGACCTCTTATTTGCTATTGAAGGCTTTACTGCTGGAGGGTTTTTTTATGCCCAAAGATTACTATGAAGTTTTGTCTGTCCCCAAAGGAGCAGGGCAGGATGAAATCAAAAAAGCCTACAGGAAACTGGCTTTTAAATATCATCCCGATCGCAATAAAGGGGATAAGGCCAAAGAGGAAAAGTTTAAAGAGGCCTCTGAGGCGTATCAAGTCCTAAGTGATCCCAAAAAAAGAGAGCAATACGATCGCTTTGGCCACGGTGCTTTTAATGGGAGAGGAGGCTTTCAAGATGTGGGCGACATTTTTGAGACATTTAAGGATATTTTTAGCTCTTCTGATTTTTTTGGTGGAGGAGGTTTAGGAGGTTTTGAGGATTTGTTCTCCCCTTCTGGATTTCGTAGGGTTAGAAAGGGGGCTGATCTCGGTCATGAAGTGGAGATAGATCTAAAAGAAGTGCTCACTGGGGCGGAAAAGGAGATATCTTTCCGTGGCAATAGCTCTTGTTCAATATGTAATGGTTCCGGTGCTCGCCCCGGAACAAAGAGGAAAAAATGCCCCCAATGCCGAGGACGAGGGCAGACAGTATCTCAAAAAGGATTTTTTTCTTTTGCCAGTTCTTGCTCTTTTTGCCAGGGGCAAGGTTCTGTTTTAGAAAGCCCCTGTGGGAACTGTTACGGCAAAGGGGCGGTTCATAAAAAAAGAGTTTTGAATGTGAAAATTCCCCCAGGTGTCAGTAATAGGACAAGGCTTCGCCTTCAGGGTGAAGGAGAGCCAGGAGGTGCCGGGGGGACTCCCGGAGATTTTTATTTAGAAATCCGTTTAAAGCCTCATCCTCTATTTACAAAAGAGGGGAAAAACCTTAAGGCCCTTGTCCCTATCACTTATTTGCAAGCCCTTTTAGGGGTGGAAAAGCCTTTCCAAGGGCTTACGGGAGATGCGATTCTCAAAATCCCTCCCGGAGCCACACATGGCCTTCAAATACGACTCCCTCATCAGGGCCTACCTGGGATAAATGATCCAGAAAGAGGGGACTTAGTATGTGAGGTCCAGCTGACTATGCCTAAAAAGTTAAAGAAAAGGGAGGAAGAGCTTTTAAGGGAAATTGCTGACTTAAAAAAAGAGAAGGTCTCCCAGCCGAAAAAAAAGCTGTTTTAAGCTTTCGTTTTTGACATCCCTCCCCTATAGCTGTAAAAAAGGGTATGACAGTTCAAAGCCTTTTAGAGGAGCAACTGCGGGAAGGGCTGGAGCCTGTTTTTTTAGAGGTTATCAATGAAAGCCCTCGCCACAATGTCCCCTCAAATAGCGAAAGCCATTTTCGTGCTCTCATTGTTTCAGAAAAATTTACTGGCCTCACTCTTATTGAAAGGCAAAGATTGGTTCATAATATCATTGCGGATCAGATAAGAGGCTCAATTCATGCCTTCTCACAGAAAACCCTAACTCCTGAGGAGTTTAAAGAGCGAGGGGGAAAGCTCTCCGCCTCTCCCCCCTGTGCTAAAAAAAGTCTAAAGTCTTGATTTTGAGCTGGCGAAGGGAAGGGCCTTTTTTACAGAGGAGAGCACTTGCTAATTTTAGTGAATTGAGAGGGGTAAACCTTCCTGAAAAGCTTAATTTATGAGTTTTTTGGCCCTTATCCCTCTTTTTTTAACACTCAAAAAGCAAGGGATCGGTTTGGTTTTTAGGGGTTGAGCCAGCTTGGATAAATAAAAAAATTAAAAAAAATTATTTTTTTGTTTGAAAAATTGGTTTGTTTGGCCTTATCGTTAAGGAACATATCACATCACAACGGAGGTATAGTATGGCAAAGAAAAAGAAAACCACAAAAAAGAAAGCAGTTAAAAAGAAAAAGGTTGTTAAAAAGAAAAAAGCAGTCCGAAAAAAGAAGGTTGTTAAAAAGAAAAAAGCAGGAGGGAAAAAGAAAAAGAGAAAAGCTAACCCTGCCTTTATGAGGAGCTTTAAGACTACGCCCGATCTAAAGGCTATTGTGGGTTCTTCTTCCATTTCTCGCCCTCAGGCGACCAAAAAGATTTGGGAGTATATCCGCAAGCATAAATTGCAGGATAAAAAGAATCGCCGTCAAATTAATGTGGGTGGCACAGCTCTTGGAAAGCTTTTTCCTGGCAAAAAAAGTGTCAGTATGTTTGAGCTTCCTAAAGGGCTTAACCGGCATTTAAAAGACTAAGTTTATTCCAGTAAGTTGAAATCATTACAAGAGACCCTGTTTAAGGGTCTCTTTGGTGTTAAGGGAGACAGAGCAGTTTTCCCTATGAATAGTAAAAAACAATGGCTCAAGTTTTGTCTTTAGAGGAAATTCCCTTAATGCGGGCTTCCTGCCAGTTAGCGGCACAGGTCTTGGTTTTTATTGAGGAATATATCCGCCCCGGTGTAAAAACAGAAGAGCTGGATCGATTGTGCCATGATTTTATTTTGTCTCAGGGAGCAAAGCCAGCACCTTTAAATTATCAGGGCTTTCCTAAATCAATATGCACATCGGTCAACAGCTGTATTTGCCATGGTGTGCCAGACAGCTCAGTTTTGAAGTCAGGAGATATTGTCAATTTGGATGTGACCTGTATCAAGGATGGTTTTTATGGGGACACTTCCAAGACATTTTTTGTGGGGGAGGTTTCCGATTCAGCAAAAAAGCTTACAAAAAGTGCGTTTAACGCTATGCATAAAGGCATTCAAGCCATTCGGCCTAAAGGCAGGACAGGGGATATTGGTTTTGCCATAGAAAAGTATGTTGTGAGAAATGGTTTTTTCCCCGTCCGAGAGATTGGGGGGCATGGCATTGGTAAAAAGTTTCACGATGAGCCTTTTGTTCCCTCTTTTGGAAAAAAGGGGCGAGGGGAGATTTTAAAGCCTTGGAGCTGTATCACTGTAGAGCCTATGATCAATCAAAACTCTTCTGATATTAAAGAGTTGCCCATCCCCGGTTCTAACATCCGATATTATGAGACAAAAGATGGCGGGCTTTCCGCTCAGTTTGAACACACCATTTTAATTAAAGATGAAAATGCGGATGAGCCTTATGAAATCCTCACTCTTCTTGATTAAAAGCTCAGGGTTTAAACTCTTCTATATGACTTTTAAAATTCAGTTTGAGGCGGACCTTCTTTTTTTTAAAAATCGACTCCAAACTTTTAGGCAAATAAGCTTGTTTAAAGCCCATCTTTTCCGCCTCACTCACTCTCTCAAAGGCAAAACGACAAGACCTCAACTCTCCCGTCAAACCAATTTCAGCAAAAAAACAGCTTTTTGAATCCACAGGTTTTTTATAGCGAGAGGATAGGATAGAGACAGCCACAGCCAAATCACTGGCCGGCTCCGTAATTTTTAATCCCCCAGTGAGATTGACAAACAGATCTCTTTTTCCCAAATCAATATTGATATATTTGTCTAAAACCGCCCCTAACATATAAATTCGATTCATATCCAAACCCACACAGGCCCTTCGTGGGATAGAGAGATAAGAGACTGTGGTCAAGGATTGAATCTCACAAAGCAAAGGGCGACTTCCCTTCACTGCCGGAAATACAGCAGAGCCTATGGGATCCTTTAACCGCTCTCCCAAAAAAAACTGAGAGGGATTAGCCACTTCCTTTAGCCCCTCTTCATGCATTTCAAAAACAGCTATTTCATTTGTTGGGCCGAAACGATTTTTGCCAGAACGCAAAATCCGGCACTGGCTTTCGCTCTCCCCCTCAATAGAGAGCACAGTATCTACAAGATGCTCCAAAACTCTGGGGCCGGCCAGACTTCCATCTTTCGTCACATGCCCTACAATAATTACGGTGACACCATGGGTTTTGGCATAACTCATTAAAAGGCCGGCACACTCCCTTACCTGAGATACAGTTCCTGGAGCAGAAGCTAAACTTTTTAAATAGACTGTTTGAATAGAATCCACAATTAAAAGCTTTGGCTTTTCCCTCTCTGCCTGAAATAAAATTTCCTCCACAGAGCTTTCGCTAAAAAATAAAAGATGAGAGTTATCTATATCTAACCGGCGAGCTCTCAAAGCCGTTTGAGATGGATTCTCCTCAGCGGAAATATATAAAACCTTTTTTTGACTTTTAGCAATATGCCCGCAAACCTGCAATAAAAGAGTGCTTTTGCCCACACCGGGAGATCCGCCAAGCAAAACAAAAGCTCCCGGTGCTAAGCCCCCGCCCAATGTTTTGTCAAACTCCTTAAGTCCAGAAGAAAAAAGCTCAAGAGACTGAGCTTGAATTTCGGAAAAAGGAAGAGGCTTATCCCCCTTTTCCCTGTTATAAACTTTGAGCCTTTTGCCTTCCCCTTTGAGGGGCTTAAACTCCTCTACAACAGTGTTCCAAGCTTGGCATTGCGGGCAACGGCCATGCCACTTAGATCCTTCCCAAGCACAATTTTGACATAAATAAAAACTGTTTTCCATATCATTTATTATTGAGAAAGCCTTTTTAAATCCTTTAAAAACGAATCTTTAAACAAAAGAGTGGGAAAAATAAAAAACTTTTCCTCTCCTTGAAAAAAAATATAAAAAGGAACCCCTGCCTGGCCATAGCTTTCAAGAAATTGAGTCATTTCTGGATTCTGACTGGTCCAATCCCCATAGTAAAGATGAATTTGATTTTTTTGAGTCCATTTTTTAAACTCCTGTGAGTGAAATATTCTCTCATTGAGCTTGCAGGTGAGACACCATTCTGCCCCAAACACAACCAAAATATTTTTACCAGTTTGTTTGTCAAATAAAATCTTCTCTTTTTCAAAATCGTTCCAGTTCAAACTTTTTTGAGCTGGTGGTCGCACAGGCTTTAAAGCTTTCCCTTCACGAAAAAAAAGGCTTTGCCCAATAAAAAAAACTATAGCTAAAAAAGCAAAAATAAAGTTTAAGATCCTTTTTGTAGGGTAAGATGAAACAAAATTTTGCAGGAAAATCCACAACCAAAGAAGAGGGAAAATAGTTAAGCTGAGCAAAAAAAGCTTAAAATCCACTTGCAAATAAAGAATCCAAATAAGCCAAAGAGCTGTCAAAAACAAAGGGAGGGAAAGCCAATGTTTAAACTTCTCTGTCCAGTGCCCAGGCCGGGGGACATATTTTAAAAACCCCGGAAAAAAGGAAAGAATCAAATAAGGCGTGCTCAAACCCAAACCTAAAAAGAGGAAAATTACAAAAACCTCTATATAACTTCTGGAAAAAGCAAAACCCACTGCTGAGGCCATAAAAGGAACTGTGCAAGGGGAAGCTGATGTAGTGGATAAAACACCAGTTAAAAAATGAGGGAATGCCTTCTGGCTTTTAAACAAAAGAGGAGCTTTTACAGAGGGGAAAGACACTTTATCTAAAAAACAAAAAGCCATAAAAACAAAAAGAAAAGCCAAAAACAATACAAAAACAGGGGATTGAAGATGAAAACCCCAGCCCAGGCTCTCCCCCGCCTGTTTGGAGAAAAACACCACAAAGGCCAGAAGTAAAAAGGAGGACAATATGCCAAAAACATAGCTCAAATTTAAAAAGAGAATCTTTTTTGGTTGCAAACTCTTAAACTCAAAAATGCTGTAAAACTTGAGGAAGATTATAGGCAAAACACAAGGCATAATATTTAAAAGCAAACCACCAATAAAAGCCATGAGGGCGAACCAAAAAATTAAGCCTTGCCTTTTGTGGGATTGAAACAAAGTGGAGCGAGTTTCCCCCTTTTGAGAATAAAGCAATAGCCCGGAAAGGTAGGGAGGGGGGGAATGGGACTTTTTCACTTGAAAGGAGCAAGAGTAGGGCTGTCCCTTCAAAAAGCTTGGCTTAGTTGTGGAAAAATCCATCGCCTTTAAAGGGAAAACATCCACACATTGGATCTCCTTTTCTTTAAAAGCAAAATGAAGAATTTGATAAGAGTCCCTATTCACATAGTGGCTTTCTAAATGAAGAGATTGAGGAAATAGTGGCTTGTAAAAATCAAAGATCTTTTTTGTTTCTGAATGAGTTTTAAAGGAAGAACCTATTTTTAAATCTAAAGTGAGCTTATTTTCTTTAGGGAAACAAACATCTTTACAAACAAACCAACGGAGGTTTAAATCCAGAGGGAGACTTGTGTCCGGATAACTTTCTTCTATAAAAACCTCAAAAGGGATGAGAAATTCCTTTTCATAAACAAAGCTATAAGCCGGTTTTTTGTTAATGGGGAAAAGTTTTCTCTTAGGGGTAGGGAAGGGCAAAAGCCGGAATTGAACATGTTCTAAAGGATCGAATAAAATTTGTGGGGCTTGGCCAAAATCTCCAGCAAAAGACCAATAACTGTGCCAACCCGGAGGCATTTGAACATAGATACCAGCTAAAAAAGCAGAGCCTTTTTTAACCTGATGAGGGCTTATTAAGCTCGGCTTAAACCCCTTCTCTTTATCCGATAGGGCTTTATCGTGCGTATTGTGCGATGGTTCAAGCCATTGCTTTTTAGGGCGAGTTTGTGCTTTATCAAGGCTGGAAAAAGGCTTTTTGCCTAACAGGTTGTTTTCACTAATCGCTATAAAAGGAGAGATAAGCCATAGTAAAAACCAAAAATAACTCATTTTTATATATTACAAGTTTTTGATATTTAAAGCAAAAAGGGCTTGCTTTATTTTTAGTTGAATTTTATACTGATTTTGTGTAAATTCATAGTGGCTTTTCCATCATGTGGATTTTCAACCGAGAAAAAGCTGTGTTGGCACAAGTTTTAAGTTTTTTTTGGAAGTTTTGGAGCCAAGGGCTGAAGGGGGTCGTCCTTTTGTTCCCATGGATTGCTGTTTCCGAAGAGCTTATGGAAAACACTGCTCCTCCCTCTGGTCTGAATTTTTTATCCGCTATTTTGTCGGCCAGCCTGATTGTTCAAATCACTTTTTTGATTTTAATTGTCATGTCTGTGGTTTCATGGGCTATTATTTTTCAAAAATATTTTTTCTTTAGAGGGATAAAAAAATCCACGATTCCCTTAGAGGATGTTTTTTTAAAAGACGGTTCTTTTGAGGATATTTACGGCAAAGCTCGCTCTAACGAGTCCAGCCCTTTATCTCAAATTTTTATTGAGGGCTACAATGAAATGCAAAAAAATGTCAAAAACAATTCTCATCAAAGTGCTATTCCCTCTTTAAGAGGTTTAGATAATGTCCAAAGAGCTTTAAGAAAAGCCAGCCAAACCGAGCTATCCTTAATGGAGAATGGCTTGGGCTTTTTAGCCACTGTGGCTGGTAGCGGTCCATTTATTGGACTTTTTGGAACTGTTTTTGGAATTATGAGCTCTTTTAATAAAATTGCAGTGATGGGTTCAGCCAGTTTAAATGTGGTGGCTCCTGGCATTGCCGAGGCTCTTTTAGCTACAGGTATTGGCTTATTTGCCGCCATTCCTGCGTCTATTTTTTATAATAGCTTTTTAACTCAAATCCGAAAATTTGATCTGATGTTTAATAATTTCATAGTGGATTTTTTAAATATTGCTAAAAGAAATTTTTTTCAGGATGAGGATAAAGATATATGAATGCTCCAATGGCCACTTCAGAGGGGAAAAGAGGGCGTCTGCTTAGCGAAATCAATGTGACTCCTTTTGTGGATGTCATGCTTGTTTTGCTCATTATATTTATGGCTACAGCCCCTATGCTGAAACAGGGGATAGCTATTTCTCTCCCTCAAACCAAAGCCTCTGGTTCTGCTATTTCAAAAGAACCTTTTATTTTACAGATCACAAAAGATAAACAAATTTATATTGGTGATAGTCAAATCCCCTTTCATCATTTGTCTGATAAATTAAAAGCTTTATTTGAGCACAGGCCGGGGTTAGCTGTTTATCTGCAAGCGGACAAATTAACACCTTATGGTTTTGTGGCTCAAACATTAGGTGAGATTAAATCCAGTGGCATTCAGAATGTTCATCTTGTCACAGTGGCTAAATAAACAAAAGCATGAAAAAGGCATTTCAAAAAAAAGAGCGGGCAGAGTTCTTTTGGTTTTTTGCTCTTTCTTTGGTTTTTCATGTTTTTGCTATTCTTTTTTTTATAGGATCAAAAAACTTTATCCAGCTTTTTTTTGAAAAAAAACCACAAAAAATAGCTCCAATGTCTATTCGTGTGGATACTGTAGCTCTTCCCGATTTTCAACCAAAAGAAGAGTTTGAAGAAGAGACTGTTGAAAAACCGTCCTTTAAGCCAAAAATAAAAAAACCAGAAAACAAATTGACTCAATCTAAAAAACAAAAACTCAAAAAGAAGCCTAAAGCCAAAAAGATAATAAAAAAAAGTAAAAGCAAAAAACAAAACCAAACTAAAAAAACAGTGGAAAGAAAAGGCAACCAGAAATCTGAGGGAGCGGATAAAGGACAAGATTTAAGTAAAGGCCAACTATTAGAAATTGAAATGTATAATAACATTGTAAGGAATCAGATTCACTCTTATTGGAACTTGCCTCAACACCTTATGGATTCGTTTTTGACAGCTCAAATTGAAATCAAAATAAATAACAAAGGAGAGCTTATTGAAAAGCAAATCCTTATCTCTTCTGGAAACGATCTGTTTGATAGTAAAGTTTTAAAAACTGTGGAAAGCTCGGCCCCCTTTTCACCCCCACCTGCAAGTGTTCAAAGATTGATAGAGGATGGAATTGTTTTAAACTTAACCAGTCGGGATTAACCTGCTTTTTTTCTTTTTTTTATATGTTTTTTTATTTGATCGAGGGAAAAGGATTGAAGTTTATCCATAAACGACTGCTCTTTTTTTTTGTTTTTCAAAATCCAAAGAGAGCTTTTTTTAATAGCTGAATAACAAGGCTGAAAAGAGGGATCTAATAACTTTGTTTTTTCAAAACAAAGTTTAGCTTGTTCCCATTTTTGTTTGTTTTCATAATATAATCCTAAAATATACTGATAAAATTTATTTTTATTTAAATCTCTCACATTGGATTGGATATTTTTCATGTATTTAGTGACTGTGTTTTGATCTATATCAATTGTGCGATCTTTATTTTTAAAATGAAGCCATAAAAAAAGCATTTGCCAGTGAATTTCTTCATTCATTGTTTTTTCCGGTATAGTTTTTATTAAAGAAAATGCTTTTTGGTATTGGTGATCTTCTAAAAATCTTTCACAAATCTTTCTCTTTTCAGCTAAAAGGATCTCTTGTTTCACTCTCTCCTTTTTTTCTTTTTTATCTTGTCTTAATTTAGAATCAGAATTACAAATATCCTCATAAAACCTTTGTATTTTTTGAATGAGTAAATTGATTGATTTTTGTAAATCTTTTGGAATATCTTGAGGAAGAGTATCTACATGATTATGTTTTAAAAAATGAAAATAAGCTTTTTTAACTTCATCTGGTGTTATGCGATATTCATCAGGGAACCCGCTCATCTTTATAAACAAGTTTGTAGGCTCATCAATCCTTTGAATAAATTTATTAAAACTTTTATATCTCTCATAGAGAAAATAATACTTCATATTTGCACCCTTAACGGATAATTTAACATTTCCTTTTAATAGAATGTAAATAAAAAGACAAAAGAAGGATTTGTCATTTTTGTGTTTGTCATAAGCTCCTGTAATATTCATGCCGGACTTTAAGCTACTCAAAAGGGCCTCAGATTCTGGGAGATACTTGGCAGAGGTTTTCTCAAAAATTAAATAGGTTTTCATAACCTCTTTATCAAATATAGAATACAGATGATTTTTGAATTTTTGGTTTAAAAGGAGAAAAGTTAAGTCTGCAAATTCGCTTTGGCTTAACAGCGGAAGAGATTTTGCTTGATGATTTTGCCCAAGTTGGACAGTTATATTTATATCCATGCCAGGGACAATTTGTTTTAAAGTTTCAATCAGTAAGTCATATTTTGTTTCTAAAACTTGTCCATGGCTAATTAAAAATTTTTTTAGTAAAATTTGACACTGCTCCTTTTGTGTTTGATTTCTAATAGAGTTTGTGTCTGAATCTTCAATAATTTTTTTAGCTAAAAGTTTGTTTAAAAAATCGTTTGAGTTATTGCTTTCATAATCGATGATTACGCCCTCATTGCATAAAATTTTGTGGTTTGTATTGTTTATCTGAAATTGGATAACAAGATTTGATTTTGAAAGCAGGGCCTCATTGAGACAGAGAAAAAACTCATAATCCTTAGCTTTTTTTAAGGATGTCAAAAATTTAAGGATTTGTATTTCCGAAAGTGTTTCCCCAAACAGTTTAAATAAAATATTTTGTGTGTTCCCATAAATATATTTTTCTTTGATTCTTTTCAGGTTTTCTTCCAGTTCTCTGTTAGAGATAGGTTTGGGCAAGAAGGCACGGATTCCCCCTTGATCAACATAGTCAGACAAACTGCCTTCTGGAACAATCCCACTCATCATTATAATTTCAACAGAATTTCCCAATATGGCGTTAATGTCCTGTATAAGATCTGTTGTTTGCCCAGAGTCTAAGACACAGTCAATAAGAGCGATATGAAAAGTCTCGTTTATGAGAAGGGACATTGCTTGTAAAGGGTCAGAGACACACTGGACAAAGCAATCTTTGTTTTCTAAATTGATTTTCATTATCTCTAAAAAACGAGGGTCGTTGTCCAGGACAAGAACTTTGATTTTGTTTGTTTCCATATTTATTTTATCGGTAATTTTGAGCTTGCAGTTGAATTTTTTTACCAGTTTTTCCCAATAAAGTTCAAATTTTGTTAGGTTTAGCCTTTATAAGCCTCCTCACTTAAGGTTTATTTTTTTAGGGTAAGATAAAAAGTGCTTACAATTACTTTGAAAACTTAAACTTTGAGCCAATAGACAGGCCAGAAATAACACCTAAACCGACTTTAAAAAAGTCTGGCAAATATTCTGTTCCTGTTGTCCAAAAGAGAATTCCACTGCCTAAAATAATTATGCAAATACAACATATAAGAATCTCCATTCCCGAGTTCTCTGCAAATGCCTTTCTGTTTGTTCTTTTGTAGCATATTCAAAAGCTCTTCCATCTTGTAATTTTGCCAGATCTAGCTTTTGTTTTGTTATTTCAGGAGATTCAGAACGGCCATATAAAAAGGCTTCTTTATTTTTATTATTATCTTTTTTTGTAATTTCACTCATTACTAAAAATATTTTTTGGTTTATATTTGTTAACCATATAAGCTTGTTTTTTATAATTTATTGGTTGAGGGGTTTTATAATATATTTTTATAAGACCTGATGATATATTATCCATACCAATTCTGTCAACACCATTAAGGTCTAAAGTTTTTCTTAACTCAAGATATTCTTCTAAAGATACTTTTTGAACAAATGATTCCATAATACTCTTTAGTATATACTATTATATAGTAAGTATCGGAAACTTCAAAAACAAAGATTAATATTTTTTACAAACCATAAAAAGTCAATAAAAATTATACCTTAAGCAAGCACTTTTGAGATCTCCCCCTCAATGGTTAAAATGGTTTAAAAATCTATTCCATTCCAAAGCCTTTAAAATCAGGGCTTTCAGCCTGTTTTGGTTAGTCTAAAATGCCGGTTATAAATATATCTTCATCAAAAAATAAGTTTTCTTTAAATTTTAACTGCTTTTTTTTGCTTAAAGATGGGAGGGAGAGGTTTTCTGTCCAATATTTCCCTTTTTTCCCGCCTATTAGGCAAGGGCTGATAAAATAATAGAGCCTTTTCGCCACATTTTGCTCTAAAAAGCTGGAGATTGTGTGCCCTCCTCCCTCAACTAAAACAGAGCTGATTTTTTCTTTATAGAGTTGTTTGCTCAAAGCTTTTAAATCAAACTGCCGGCGGTTAGGCAGAAAAGGGCTTATAATTGTTTTGACAGGGCCTTTATTTTTAGGGGCCGAAGGGCTGGTGATTACAAAAATATCTTTTAGTGAGCGGACAGAGGCTAAGCGGGATTGAGGGATCAACTTGAGGGATTTGCCAGAGGGGTCGAGGAGGCAGACTTTGTTTGCCCTTTTTGGCCCTTTCCCTCTATAGTTAAGGCGGGGGTTATCCTCTAAAAAAGTGTTCAGCCCGATGAGGATAGCCGTATAGTTTTTTCTCATATTGAGGGCAAAGGCTCTGGATTTTTTATTGGTGATCCACTGGCTTTCTCCGTGGGTTAAGGACAGCACTCCATCTAAAGAGCTGGCCATTTTGAGAGCAAAAAAAGTCCGGTTTTCCTTCATATTGAGGGTAAAGGCTTCATAAAGCCGGCGAATAGATTTTTGAAAAAAAGGGGATTTTTTAACCAAAAGACCTTTTTTTTGCCGGAGTCTTTTTATCCCTTTGGATTTTGTTAAGGGATTAGGGTCTTCCTGCCCATAAATCACGGCACTTAAGGGGTATTTTGTTAGTTGATCTGCACAGGGCGGATTTTGCCCAAAGTGAGCACAAGGCTCCAGAGTCACAAATAGCCTCCCTCCTTTTAGGCTTTTTTTGTCTTTTATTTTATTTAAGGCAGAAATTTCTGCATGAATGCCTCCGTAGTGAGAGTAAAAGCCTGTAGATAGGAGGTGTTGGTTTTTATCTAATATCACACAACCTACAGGAGGATTAGGGGAGACAAAGCCTTGCCCTTTGCCAGCTGACAGGATAGCCAGCCTCATGGCCTCTCGATCAGAAAGTTTCTCGCTCATGCTTTTTTGAAAACCAAGGGAAGGGAGGAGTTTTTTACCTCATTCCCTATACAGAAAAGCTCAATGCTTTTTCACAGAGGAATTGGCTTTTAAAGGAGGAGAACTTGTTGGCTTGCCTTTTTCTCTTAAGAGTTTTTGTAATTTGGCCCTCAAATCGGCTCGCTCTTTAATAGCCAGTCGAGCGGATTCTCTTCCTTGGCCTAACTTTTTTGACTCAAAGCTAAACCATGCACCGGACTTTTCTATAATACCCTCTTTTAAGGCCATATCCAAAATTTCCCCAGAAGAGCTGATTCCCTCATTATAAAGAAGATCAAACTCTGCACGGGTAAAAGGAGGGGCCATTTTGTTTTTTACAACTTTAACTAAAGTGCGGTTGCCTATGATCTCATCTCCTTTTTTAAGACTGGCGATTTTTCGCACATCCATACGAACAGAAGAGTAAAATTTGAGGGCGTTTCCTCCAGTTGTTGTTTCTGGATTGCCAAACATTACTCCTATTTTCATGCGAATTTGATTGATGAAAATCACCAAAGTTTGACTACGGTTGATAGAGCCTGTGAGTTTTCGCAAAGCTTGTGACATAAGTCGTGCTTGCAAGCCCATGTGGGAATCCCCCATATCTCCATCAATTTCCGCTTTTGGGGTGAGAGCGGCCACTGAGTCCACAATCAAAACATCCACAGCTCCGGAACGGACCAAAGTTTCGGTAATCTCTAAAGCTTGCTCCCCTGTATCTGGCTGAGAAATCAACATATCAGAAACCTTAACCCCTAATTTTGTGGCGTAGGAGACATCTAAGGCATGTTCGGCATCCACAAAGGCCACTACCCCGCCAGCTTTTTGAGCTTGAGCGGCAGTGCTGAGGGCCATGGTGGTTTTCCCTGAGCTTTCTGGACCATAAATTTCTACAACTCTTCCCTTGGGCAAACCGCCAATTCCTAAGGCTTTATCCAAAATTAAGGAACCTGTGCTGTAGACTGGAACATTCTCAAATAGGCTTTTGCCTTGACCCAACTTCATAATTGAGCCTTTGCCAAATTGCCTTTCTATTGAAGCAATGGCTAAATCCAAAGCTTTGGTTTTTTCTTTATTTTCTATTGTGGCCATAAGCCCTCCTTGATAATTTATGTTTAAGTGATCATTAAGATAGAACAAGCTATTTAAACTCAGAAATGAGAAAATTTAAAGCAAAAAAAGCAGATTGTCGCTGTATGTCTTTTCTTTTTTCGCTATTTTGTGCCTCGTCATTCCTTTGATAGCGGGAATCCAATCTTTTTTGCTCATTTTCAGCCATATCATTCTTGTGGATTTGCCTGAAAGCTCCCCGGGCTTTCGGGTTCCCTTGAAAACGGGAGTCCACAAATTGCTTAACAAGGCTTTTTTGCACTTGATGAGAGAGGACAGAAAAGGCCACTTTGCCCACAGGTTCTCCTTTTTCTCCCTTTGATGGCCCCGCGACCCCTGTGACAGCCACAGCCCAATCGGCCTTTAAGAGCTTTTTAACACCTTGTGCCATAGATAGAGCACAATCTACTGTGCAAAGTCCATCTTTTTTTATTTTTTGGGGACAAAGCCCTAATAACTGGATTTTGACTTCTGTTTTGTAGGCCACTAAGGCCCCTTTAAAATACTGACTTGCCCCTGGCGAGTGAGTGAGCCAAAAGCTAAGCAGACCTCCTGTGCAACTTTCCACAACACAGAGGCTTTGATTAGATTGAGTAAAGTAATTGTGAATTGGTTTTAAAAGCTTTAAAGGGAGTTCATCCATAGTTTTGCCTATATCCTACTTAATTCTCTGTAAAAAAGCCATTCATTCCCACTGACTTTTTCGGCTTGAGCGGGAATCCAGAACAGCTCGGAGACTTTTTAACAAGCTTTTACAGAAGAATAAACTTTTATGGATTCCCGTTTGCACGGGAAAAACGGACTTTTTAAGCAAAAGCTTTGGGTTTAAAGTCTGGTTTATTGATCAAACTGGCACTATCTCCTACGGCTTTTATTACAAATAAACCTTCTTTTTCCGACAAAACTTCTGCTTTGCCCTCACTCTTTAAATAAGCCATAGCTCCGTATAAAGCTTTGTTCTTATATTCTGGGAAATAAGTCTTAAAATTGCTCAAGTGAGATAAAAAATCACGAAGGTCTCTTGGAGCTAAAGTTGTTTTCACTTCTACAACCACTACCTCTGTGCCATTGACAGCAACAATATCAAACTCTGTATTGGGAAGAGCCCCATTTTTATTCCCCGTTTCTGCATTAGTAAAAAGCCGTTCCACCTTGATCCCTCTACTCTTTAATAGAGGAACCAACTTTCCCTTAACTAAGGATTCCACTAAGTGACCCCATCGTTTATTGAACCCCCCGCCCACTTTTTGTATCATACGCTCTGTTTTTTCCTGTTGGACTTGAAATCTCTCTTGTCTCTCTTTCAGTTCCAGCATTTCCTTTTCTGACACCTTTTGGCGAGCTTGCCACTCTTTTTGTTGGGCTTCTCGCTCTTTTTGTTGAGCTTTTTGCTGAGCTTGCCACTCTTTTTGTTGGGCTTCTCGCTCTTTTTGTTGAGCTTCTCGCTCTTTTTGTTGAGCTTCTCGCTCTTTTTGTTGAGCTTCTCGCTCTTTTTGTTGAGCTTTTTGTTGAGCTTTTTGTTGAGCTTTTTGTTGAGCTTGCCACTCTTTTTGACTAACTTGGAACTCCTTTTGACTGGTGGAGATGTCTTTTAAGTTTTTTTGTGTCTCTCGGACAAGCTTCCAAACCTCTTCTAACTCAGGAATAGTGGATTTATTACTTATTTTGCTCATTTATTCCTCCTTTTAGCTATCATTATACTGAAAATTTTTTAAAAAGCTATAAAAAAATGGTTTTTTTAGGCGAATTGCCCGAATATAAGGTTCAAATTTTCTCGTATAGGAAACAAATCTTACTGTTTCAGAAAAAGCCAGCCAGAATAAAGATTGGTATTTTTTTTGTCAACTTTCTTTCATATAGAATTTCTAATAACAGATAAATCTTTGATAGTTCTTTTAGAAAACCAAAAATCAATATTACTACATAATTTATTCCTTATTTATAATTCTATTTCTGATATATTTGAAAACAAATTTATGAGTTTATTTTCCTTAACTCTAAACCCTGTTCCATGATTTCTTGCCATAGTGATTTTATCATGTAATCTTAAATCTCTGTGAGATTTCAATTCAGCAAAAGCCAGATCAGGGACAGCTATATTGTTTTCCTTGATACCCAACTCAGCGGAATCTATAAAACAAGGATAGACAACGTCTTAATTGGGTTGGCCTTTTCTGCTGAAAGTAAAGCGTTGACAATATCGTAAGGGTAATAGTCTCGTTTTGTCGCTTCCAGTAATGCTATGCTACCAGAATCTTTAAAATCAGGGTTTGCTCCTTGTTTAAGAGCCTGATTCACCATATCTATGTTTCCCCGGTAAATTCCGTGAAACAAATCTTCCGATGGGCTGGCTAAAGTAAATTTTAGACAGAATAAACAAAAGACCACCATAAATGTTTTTAGTGTTATATTAAAAGTTTTCATATTTCTCTCCTTTTTGTTTAATTTAAGCTCAAACCCCTATTGAACTCAAACTTCCAATGACAGCAAATAATCTATAATCTTATCAGATTAAAAAATAACTTGCTGGTTATAAACATTTTATACTTTATACATTAAGCATTTAAAACTTGCAAGAAAAGTGAAAAAATGTTCAAAACATAGTCTGCTGGCCTAAAAATAGATACAATTATACAAGGGACCACCATGAACCAAGATTTGGTTCATGGGTATTTAAAGGGCTTTTTCTCAATATTTTTTAGATTAGGAGCTTAACTGAAAAATAATCATTATTATAAAAGTTGAATTGTCCAAAAAAGAAGGAAAATAATGAAAAAAGTCTTTAAAATAACCGTTTTTGAGTATTATTTTCCCTCTAAGGACTTATAGGGGGACATAGATAAAGATTAAAGAAAAAATAGAGGGTTTTAGGGCTTGTTCTGCCAATAGTTATTTTTGTTTTTCCATTGCCATGCCTCTATTTGCAGACGAATTTCTGAGTCTATAGTCGCACCCACCAAGACCATCATATAAAGGTTTGCCCCTGATAAGTCGGCTTCTGACAAGTCGGCACCTGATAGGTCGGCCTTATACAAGGTCCCCCTTGATAGGTCCGCCCCCCTCAAGTTCGCAAGTCTTAAGTCAGCATTATACAGAGTTGCCCATGACAGGTTTGCCCCTCTCAAATTCGCCCTTGTTAAGTTCGCTTTTCTCAAGTTTGCTAAAGACAAGTCTACCCTTGACAAGTCGGCTTCTGACAAGTCTGCACCCGCCAAGTCTTTTTCCCCTTGTCTAATTTTTTCAATCAGTGCTTTTTTATCAGGGGCAAAAACATCATAGCAGTTAGCAAAAGCCGGCAAGTTTATTAAAAGAATAAGGCTAACTAACAATTTCATTGTGTCGTCTTATAGAATGATCGTCCGGAAAAATAAAGCCTTTTGTAAAAATTTCCACCAAAGGACCAGAATTTAAAAAGTTTTGCTGTCTTTTAGTTCCTTCAATTCTTTTGAGAGGCTGTCTATTTTTTTCATTGGCTGATTTTAGTTCCTGTTTTTTAAACATTTTGGAGGTGATTTGGAGGTGAATTTCCGGGATAGAGCGGGAAACGCGGGAAGCACAAGGCCCAAGCTGTGGCGGTATAGGCTTGATTCTATGGGATTTTTTTTATTTTTGGTTTAAGCCTTTCGCCACGACTTGTCTTCAGCCCCTACCAGCTACTTTCTCCCGACTTGCTTGACTTTGACTAAAAAAACCATTATTATAATAAATGATGAAAAATGTAATTTTTGACCGAAAAGGCACACCTTCCTTAAGGGTTGTAAAAAGAGGCTATCTTGCAAGCTGTAGGCATAATATCTATGCAGGATATATAGAAAAAGATAGAGTGCATGATTTTAATGGCACTCAAAGGGGATGGTTTGATGACGGAATTTTAAGAGATTTGAACGGAAAATGTGTTGGTTTTATGAAAAGCACAAACGGAAAATGTCATCCTGTTTTTCCTTCAATAAAAATACCTAAAAGATTTGTTGAATTGCCAACACCTCCATTAAAGCCTGTATCTCAAAAAAAATTTTTCTCTCGGCCAAATTTTAAAAAAGAATGGGCTGATAAAAATCCTTCAACTTTGATGATACCTTAGTGAGTCTATATACCCTTTACTTAGATGACAGTAAATGGGGTGGAAATCCTAATGAACCAAAATATATGGTATGGGGTGGTTTTATTATTAAAGAAAAAATGATATATATTTCAATATGCTTAAGCCTTTTTTCAGAAACATTAAAGGGAATATTAAAGGCATTGGCTTAGTTTCTTATCCTCATTATACAACTGAAATAGATCGTCTTTGCAAAAAATAAGATCAAAAAAACTTTTATTTGGATATTGACAAATCGAAGCAGTCACTCAGCTTATTAAACTATTGAAAAAAGGCCCTTAAAATGCTCCTGAACCTAATATTAAAAACATGGAGAATCAAATTAAATAAACCAATACTGTTATTTCAAGCCCTAAGGAGTAAACAAGATCAGAATAAAAATTCCATACAAAGCACCAAAGAGCCAGGGAATACATAATTCAATTTTTGTAAATGGATGATAAAGTTTTTTATCTTTTCCATGCTTCAGCTTTTTCCACTCTATGTCATAAGGCTGATAATCAAGCAGTTTCTCCATGTCATGGATGACTTTAAATTTTCCACTATTCATTCCTTTATAAGATTTGATAAGTTTATACCATATAACACAAACTAAGATTCCAGACAGAAATATAATAAAAACCCCCACGCTGGAGGATTTTATATGGTTCATGTAGGAAGAAAAAGAAATCAGGAATACATTGATACTGATAAAATAACTATTAGCAGATTGTCTCCTCTGGCTAATCCTGTCTGCCATTTCCACATATAACTTATACTGCTCAAGCAAGATGTATTTATCCGGCTTATCCTTCTCATTCATTAACCAGCTCTTTTATGGCATCTGCTATGCTTTGACCATTCCAACCAACAATTTTGTCAGCATTATTTTTTACAAGCTTAGAGGTTTTTTCACTGCCCCAAGGCTCAACAGCCAAAATTTTTTTTGGAAAAGAAAACCCGGATTGAGCAATATGAATTTCTTTATCAATCCATTTACTGTAACTTGCGTAAACTCCTGCAAGAATCAAAACAACACTTACTGGGGATATTTGTTGTTTTATGGCGTTATATAAATCTTGAGATGTAGAAGCATTATGGATGGGATCATCTTTTGGCACAGAAAAATCTCTGAAAGAAAAATATGATGCTGTTTTCAACATTTCAATAAGCTTGTCATATTTATCAGAATAAGACCATGAATGGCTGATAAATATATTGTAATCACGCATGGATGCCTCCTTTTTTATTTCTTTCTTTGCCCGATAAGAAAATATCCATAACTGATCCTTATTGATGAAGTCAAGATGTCAATTCAGTTTTTTTGAATAATTATTGTTTCAATAAAAGCACTTCATGAATCAGAAATCCCTCTAATACCAAGTTTTAGAAGAGCAAAATTGACTTATAGATTTGACGCATTATGTAAAATTATTTACAAATAAAAAAGCCTTGATATATAATAAAAAAAGTTGCCCTTACCCTTTGCTTTTCAAAATGGAGGGTAGCTTCCTAAGTATGGCCTAACCGGTTTTATTATTGTTGAATTTAAATTTATGGAGAGCAAATAATGAATTTTTTAAAAACCTTATCAATAATCCTTATAGTAGCCATTGTTCTTATATTTACATATTTATTTGGAAAACCTTATTTTCAAAAAAAAACATTTAAAACCAAAATAGAGAAAAATAGAATTGAAAGATGTAAATCAAGAGAAACAAACAACTGTAATAGTAAAAGGAAAGTCTGCAAATTATACGATAAAAAAAGCAATGAAGAGTGTCAAAGTGAATTTAATAAATGTAAAAAAGAATCTGCTTTAAAATGTGAAGACGAAACCTAAATAATAACCAGGAGTGTATCAAATGTTTAAATGTTGTAGTCTTCTAATTATATGTATTCCACTTTTTAGTTGTCATTCTATTCAAAAAAAATCGTTTAAAAGCAAATTATTTAAAAATAGAATTGAAAGATGTAAATCAAGAGAAACAAAAAACTGTAATAGTAAAAAAGAAATCTGCAAATTGTATGATAAAAAAAGCAATGAAGAGTGTCAGAGTGAATTTAATGAATGTATAAAAGGGGCTGTTGTAGAATGTGAAAATCAATATCACTAAGGAGGAAAAAATGTGGAAATCTAAAATTAAAAAATTTATCTTCATAACAAGTTTATTTATATGTTCTCCTTCTTTTTCTGAAGGCAAAACAATCGATGAATGTGTTGGATCGAATATTTTAACAGGAACACTTTCATTTTTATCTGGAATTGCTATCTCTGAGTTAATTGATTGGATAAGAGAAGCTACAAAATATAAACCGGAGTTAGAAACTATAGTTAAAGACTTTGAAGTTTGTGAAATGTTGAATTCTCTTGAAATCCAATCTATACAAGATTTAATGAATTTAGATGATTCTAATAGACCTATAGCAAGATGCTATAAATATGATCCATATAATAAGAAGCATGCAACAAATCAAGAAGAAGAATTGATTGACTCAAATACTCTCATAGGAAAAATGTTTTCTGGAAATTATGTATTATCAGACAAAAAGCTATTTTTTGATAATTTCTCTGACATTTTTACTGTTTTTAATCATCTTGAAAAACTGTATAATTTAGGTGAGAAAAATTAATATCTTTTAAAATTTTCTAAGATAGAAGAAGTAAATTGAGTATTGTAGTTTTAATATTATCCTAGGTTCAGGAGGGCTTAAGCTGGTTTTTATGATTCTCTAATGGGATTTTTATATGATGGTTTTTTTCATATTTGATTTCATCCATACTTTTTTCAAGCAAATCATTCCAGTTAATTTTCTCAAAGATTCTGTTTTTTAGATTTTCTACAAAATTTTGATTTTTTATATATCCTCTTAGGTTTTCAAAAACAAGAAAATATTTGCTTTGAGCATGGATCCAAGTTTTAAGAATATATATCTCTTTTAAAGGAGAATCATTGATAGTAAAGAAAACCTGATTCTCTTTTTTAAATAACTTAAAAAAATCTCCAGCTCTTGCAGGAAAATTGCCAGTCTCATCTACTATAAACCGACCAAGGAGAGTATATTCACTGCCAGGATATTTGTTTTGATTGTATCCCATAACCTCATTTGCGGAGGGAACAATCTCAGCTTCAGATATAGAACCAGAGGGATAAAATTTGAAAAATCCGGGTTTTTCTTTTGAGCCGATAGTTAGTCTTTGACTTAGAATCCAGGAACATTGCATCTGATCAAATCTACAAGCATAATATTCGCCTTCTTTTATCGGGCTGTGTTTATATTTCTGTAAATCCTCTTCTGTCAAACCTCCTGAAAAGGCCGGAGCTAAAATTTTAATAATGTAAAAATTTGAATATAAAAACCTCTCTTTTTTTGGTATATTTATCTCATTTTTAACTACTTCTATATCATATCTTAAATCCTCTTCTGAATTGTCTGGATGGATTTGTATGCCAATAATGGGTTTATCATAAGGATCAAATAAGGCAAATATAAAAGGCAGATAGGCTTCGTTAATTTTTTTAAATTCCTCCCTGTCGGGATATTTGTTGAGTGCAGTTGTTCTCTCTACTTGAAAATAAGACTTGTTGACATATTCCTGCATTTTAGAAGAAGTGTTTTTTATTTGTTCAACATTTTTTTGAATTTTTTGTCCTTCCGCTTTCAAAATATAGATATTCTCTTCAATTTGCTTTAAATCTTTTTCTGATTTTTTTTGTAATCGATAGGCCCGCCAAGCCACAATAAGAGCAACAATGGAAGCTACAAGGGATAGCTTTGATGCAAACGAATCACCTAAAAATAACACTAACAAACAAACTGGAAATACAAAATATAATATTTGCTTTTTATATTTAAACTGAAAAGGTATCCATTTTAAAATGAGAGAGAGTTTTGATTTTTTTTGATCTTTTGTCATCGTTTTTTCTTTATAGTTGTTGAAAATTCCAAAATACCTTTTTAAGTTATCTTTTATTTTTTTCAATAATCTCAATATCTTTTGAAGTGAGATTGTAAAGTTTATAAACCTGTTGGTCAATTTGTTTCAACAAGTTTGTTAAATTTATCATAGGATTCATTTTTTAATTTTTGGATTGACTGAGGTGGGCCTTTTATTATTTGTTCTTTTTTTAAAGTATTAAATGAAACTTCTTTTTTAAAATGTTTTATGAGCCTAAAAGCTATTACCAGTGTTTCTCTTTTTGTCATCTCTTGTATTTCTGAAAAAGAATAAACAGATCTTTTTCCTATATGAGAAACTATTTTACTGAGTTTATCTGAGCGAAAAACCGACTCAATGATGCCCATTGAACAAATAGCTTGTTTTGGGGAAGAAATATAAAAAAGTAATAAATCACTTAACTTTAACTGCGTTGTTGGAGAATGACAAAGATATACTTTTTTTATTGTATGCCCTGGAATATTATTTGTTATTCTATCCATTCCTGGAAAAAAATACTGATTGTCTACTAAAGGAGGAGAAAAAAGCTCCTCATACTCCGGAAAAAGTGTTTTATGGTATTTTTTCTTTATGGGAATGATGTATTTTCCTATATCATTGCTATCATCATAAAAAGGAAAGTGTTTTATATGAAAATCTAAACCTTTCAATTCACTTTTTTTTGGTTTAGTAAAATCTTTTTTAAAAACTAATTCTGGTTTATTTGTTTTTTTGTCTATCAATTTTGTTTTTCCAATTTCAAAAAAACCAAAATCTTTTATAAAACCAATTAAAATTTCATATCTTGAAAATACTGTCATCCAACAAGATTTAAAATTATTTTTTACAGAATAAAGAAACGCTTGTTTTAGCATCAATTCCCCTAATTTTTTTCCTCTATGAGATTCTGCAACTTTAAATGTTGCAAGTTTTAATGATTTTTTTGGAAGGTCATATAAGGTATAATCTTCATTTTTAGCTTCTTTATAGATACAGATAGATTCCAACTTATCTTCTGAATTTTTAATAATCCATGCCTTAACCTGTTCTATGGAACACTTTTTTATCCAATCAGCAAAATTGTCATAATCACTATTTAAGCTGTCAAAAATTATATCATCATGATTTACATTGCGAATATAAGTATTTTTAATTTCTGGCAAAGAAAATTCTATTGGTTTTGGAAATAATCGCTCTAACATATTGTTAGCTTGATTAACAGTCAAGACTTTATTTTTAATAGATGCAAGTTTAGCCCTTTGATGAATGCCTATATCTTCTGTCACCAAAAAAGAAACAGCGTTTTTTATTAAGGTGTAAAGCATTTGGCAGTCGATTTCATCATTGGATTTTTTAATTGCTCCAAATCGGGATTCTAATTGAGTTTTATCTATTGATGGAGGATCCTCAATCTGTGTATATTTATCAATTTTACTTAAAGTTTCATCTCTTCTTTGTTTATTTTTATCTTTTTCTATTTCCTCTCTTGATAAAGGATGAGTGAAGATTACAACAGAATGTTTATTACAGAGATTATGAAACTTTGCAAATGATTCCTTTACAATTTGATTATCTTCCAGTTGTATAAAAATATTTGTATCTATAAGAAAATAAATTTTATCCACTATAAAACCACCTTAGGAATCAAGCCGTTACTATTACAGATTTAGCCATATATCTATAGGATTGAGGAGGGCTGTTATTTTGTCCAAAAATCTGTTTTAATCCTATAAATTGATCATATTTTACTGGATTATTAAGATATAAAGCAAAGCCAAAAATACAATTTTTAAAATATTTTTTAAACGAATATTGATCTATCATAGCAGAATCTTTTGTTTCATTCCAAAGCCTCTTTAATGAAAATTTTTTCACTTCTTTTAATTCACATTCTCCTATAATTTGTGAAATTGGGGAGCAAGCATAAACAAAAATTTTCTTTTCGTCCTCTTCTTTAAAAAGTGGAAATTTTCTTCTAAGTTCTATAGTTTTTAAACCATTCACTATTTTTATTGCGTATTCAAAATGAATACTAAGTAATAAATCTCTTTGATTATGTTTCACAAAACACCTCCTTGTGTTTTTTTAAACTAATTATTTTTTAATGGAATTTTTATATGATGATGGTTTTTCCTATATTTTAATGTATCTACATCTCGCTCAGGTAGTTTATCCAATTCTATTGTTTTAAGAACTATGTTTTTCAGATTTTCTACAAAGTTCTCGTTTTTTACATATCCTCTTAAATTTTCAAAAACAAGAAAATGTTTGCCTTTGAGCAGGATAACCCTGCTTTTCTGCTTATGGTATTATATCTCAATCCAAAAGAAAAACAACAAATTTGTTTAAAGCTCTTTGTTTTTAGCTAAAAAAGGTTCATAGTGACTGGGCCATGACCCGTCTATAACCAGCCCAAAACCCAGTTTTCATAAAATCCTTTATTTTATATATTTTTCCAGAGATTAACAAACGGCGTCAAAATGCCTGTTTTTGCATAAGGAAACGGATAAAAAGTTATCCCTCCTTTTTAATAACTACATTAGTCCCTTTTGAAAAAGTCTCATTTTGCCAAAAAGCTCCCCAAGCTTTTTGGCTCCCCCGTGCAAACGGGAATCCAGAAATCTTGCTTTGTGAGGAAGGACAGGGCTTTCTGGCAGGCGATTAGAAGGGCATTTCATCCCAAGTTCTGCCTTCAAGCAGTCGTCCGGTTTTGTGCTTTCGCACTCCTCCCCATTGTTTAAAAAAGAACGGAGTTTTTTTCCTAATGCATTGGTCGCGAAGGGAAAGCACCCATTCCTTTTTCATAGGTCTGGCTTTTGGCCCGGACTCTCCTCCTACTATCACCCAATCAATGCCTTTAAGTTTAAGACGAGACAAAGGCTCTAAAAGAGGCTCCAGCGATAAAAATTTGATTTTGGCCGGTGTTCTTAAAAGATGCTGGATACGAAATTTGTATTTTGCACTTTCCACACTAACACCCATCCATATATTGGAAGTCCAATTCAGTTTATGGGCTATTTGCTCTAAACGATCTGCTCTTTTAGTTAGAACTTGAAATTTATGTTGAGGCAAATCATTCATAACCTCAAAAACTTTTTTAATAAAAGAGAGAGGAACAGCTTTATGAAAAAGATCACTCATAGAATTGACAAAAATCATTCGTGGTTTGTTCCACTGTGCAGGGATTTGCAAACTGGATTCATGTAAAGTCAGCTCAAAGCCGTTTCTATAATTGGATTGCCCCATTTTTTGAAGACGATACGACAACCTTTCTGCATAGCAGTTTTTACAACCCGGACTGATTGTATTACAGCCTGTTAGAGGATTCCAAGTCGCCTCTGTCCATTCAATACTCGATAAGCCTGCCATACCTATCCTTGATTTTTCTTTATCTTCACATCCATAAAAGAATCAAGATGAAGGTTTTAAATTTTGATATTTGTTTTCTCTGTTTTCAAATGCAGGTTTTGTGCCTTCCAATATATCTAAAACTTTTTTATTTGTCTCAGGATTTTCAATCGCTCCAGAATGATAATGAACAGCATTATTGTTTGTTTTATCGATTGAAGCCACAATTATCTGTTTGGCATCACATACCACAGCTAAGTTTGGGTTATGTGTGACCAAAAATACTTGTCTGCTTTTTTTCGCTTTTTTAATACAAGGGACCAAAACTTTAAATATCGTTTGATTATCAAGATTCTCTTCAGGTTGATCTAAAATTAAAGGTTTATCATCTTTATCAATCATTAAATAGAAAATCAATAATAATGTTCCTCTCTCTCCAGGTGATAATTGAGCAATGTTTTTGTCATTCAGTTGTAGGGAATATTTTGGCTCAAGATATTCCAATCCAAAAATCATGTTATAAAGGTTCTCTGGGTGCTTTGGATCTCTTGCCTGAAGTTCAAATCTGGTTTTCTTTGGTTCAGTTTCTCTATAATCATTTTCTAATTGATTAAAGACAGTATCGACAAATTGTATTACATCCTCTAACTTATTAAAATCAAAGGAATCAAGCAAACGATTTATTCTTTTTTCACTGTTTTCATTTCCATAAAAAGTTCCTGATTTGTTTCTGTTGATCAAGTTAAAAAAATCAGTTTTGAAACTTTTATCTATAATTTCCACCTTAAAAGAAATTTTAAATATATCCTCTTCAAAAGGTTTTGCTGAAATAAACTTTTGAACAGGATCATAAAACTCTCTATAAATTTGAGATAACTCACTTATTTTACCATAAATTTTCTTCACTAAATCGTTTCTTTGCTTTTCAAGATCAGTTATTTTCGTTGGAATGCTATTGATTTTGCTCAATTCTGTATTTAAGTAGCTCACTGTATCAGGTTTATTTTCATCTCCTTGGATAAGTTGAACTTTTTGTTTCCAATTTTCAAAGTCTGATAAGTATTTGTGGAATTTTTTATTTGGTTCATCAATTTCTTCAGAAATCTTTTTTATCTTATCTTGAATATTCTGTCTTTTAAACCATAAACTGTTTTCTTCATGGCTTGAAAAAACATCAACTAATTCTGACTTTGCTTTTAACTTCTGACCCCACTTATTAGACAATTTCTCTAAATCTATAATTTTTGAATCAAATGTAATGATATTAGGCTCATTACAGCCCACGCTCTCTAATAATTTTCTCACTTCGTGCGATTTTTTTATAACATCTTGTTCTAAAAGTTTAATTTGAGCAATCGCTTTATCTAAGGTGGCTTTCTTTTTTCTAAGAGAACCAATCTCAGTCTCTAATGATTTAATTTCATTTTCTATTTCTTTTTCCTCTAATTTTAATTGTTCTAATTTTTTAATTTTTTCTTTTGTAGCAGGATCGATGTTATCAATTTCTGGCTTTAAAACTTCTTCAGGTTTTGAGCTTTTAACAGCCTCAAGCTCCTTTTGTTTTGCGGACAACCTATTTGCAAGGTTTGTTTTATATTCTTCAGTTATTTTTCTTCTGTTATCTAAAATATTTTTTGTTATACTTTTTAATTCCATTCTGAAATTAGATATTTCCTGATTTATTTCCTCTGTTTTAAATTTCAATAAAGAATCAAGGTTATCATATCCTAACTTTTTCTCATAAGATATGTGAGAAAAAATTACATTTTTTAATTCTCTATCAAATAAATTGTTTTGTGAGTTAATTTCATTACATAAATTTTCCAAATAGGACTGTGGTATATATTTTATCTTTTCTATTTCAGTTGAACTAACTGCATCGTTTAAATTTTTTTGATTGCTCTCTTGATTTTCCCAATATAGAGTAGCTTGGAAATGTTTGGCTTTTTCTCCATTTTTACTTAAAAATTTTTTCTTATTCAAAAAAGAAAATGAGGCATATTGCTTTGAACCACCAAGAAGTCCTAAAATGTCAGTCAATGCACTTTTTCCGGAACCTTTATTTCCAATGACTGCTATCAATTCAGGATTGAAATATACTTCATTGTTAAACCATTTTTCAGGAAAATCATTTCCCTGCTTTTTTTCAATTTTTATTTTTGATATAAATTTTGTGGCCTTAGATTTGATAATTTTTAATTTTTCAGGTTTTTCTCCAATAAAACATCTTTCTTTAGGTTCTGCAATAACTTGACGCAATCCCTTAAAAGTTGGCTCAGCTTTTAACCATGTTTTTTTGTCATGTGGGAATTTCCCATAATCTTCTATCTTATGTGCATCTGAACCAGACAAAACAGGCTTTGGCCTGCCACCTATAGCTTGTTGAAAATTGTCAAAAAATTTTTCATTTTTTTCTGTTTCTCTCCCTAAAAAAAGATCTATATATTCTGATTTTCTGGATTCAAAAAAATCAGCCATGCCAAGGTAATACATATCTTCTATTGGGTGTTTCTGCCAATTTAATTGGCTAATACCATTAAAAGTCTCATAAGGAAGTATAACAAGACATTTATCTTTTCCTAAGTTTTTGACAGCCTCCTCAAAAGAATTTCTGGTTATTGCAATAGTTTTGCATCCAAGCTGATAAGCTATATCATCATTTGTTTTATATTCTTGATTTCCAATATGTTCTTTAGCTTTGTCTGAGGTTAAAGTTTTTGCAACTTTTATTATTGCTTCTTCAGAGAGTGGTCTTTCTGTTCCAAATATTTTTAATTCACTTTTAAAGTCTCTCAGCTCTTGATCTGTGATATTTTCTGAAAAAAGAACTTGAATATTAGGTCTAAAATTTGTGGGAGCTTCAATCCTTAATTCAATACCAGGGAATATTGTTTTTTTCAAAGGATTTTCTTCTGAAAATTCTCTGATTTTCAGTATTCCGTCAAAAGTAAAATAATCTACGACTGCATAAGCAATTGGTTCTGATGAATTTATCTTTTTGATAATTTCCAAACAAGATGATCTTATGTTTTCATCACTCATTTTTTGAAACTTAGATCCACCCTTCCAGTGAAAAGAAGCTGGTGTATGTATATGCAGATCCCATATATTCCATTCTGATCCTTTATTTTTAATCTTTGTATTCATAGTGGCATTTTTTTACCTTTCTTGTTTTTTCTGATTGAGTTCAATTATCTTAGATAAAAACAAGCAAACACGAATAAATAACTCTTCAGCGTTTTTCCTGGATACAGGGCGATCATGTGCTCCCTCATTCAATGGGTCTATCAGAACTGTTATATCTTGCTCTAAAAGGGATTTATCTGTTTGTGATAAGGAACTGTCTTTTACAATACTTTTGAGGGTATCATAGTATTTCTTATTGTTGGATTTTGGTTTTAAAGTTTCTGCTGTTTCCTTTAATAGATTTCTGCAAGTCACTAAAACATTTTTCCAATCTTGAGAATTGTTGCTTTTTAAGTTTTCAAGAACGGATATTATTTTTTTGCTACCTTCTGGAATTATGTCAGAGACAGTGTTTTTAATAGATTCAGCTAAATTGCCTAAAACAAAATACAGCTCTTTTTCAAAACTTAATTTATAAAATTTTTCACTCACATAAGAATATATAAACTCTACTCTCTGTGGAAGCCAATTGCTCATTTTTATAATCTCTTTTGAAAAAACATTGCTTTCCAATATGCTGTTAGGTGTTGTAGAATTTGGATCAACAATTTTTTCTAATTCTTTGTGTCCTGCTTTTTGTATAATTTCAAGCTTAGATATTGAAAGTGTAAAACAACTTTTTTGACCTTTATCATCCTCTGTCACTCGATTGGCTATTTCTGCAATTTTAAATATGTGAGGAGGAATGCCATTAGTGACATTTCCATAACCTAAAACTTCCAGTTTAAAAGCCAGTTCATGATCACTATCTCCACATAATCTCGCCAGGCTAATGCACTTTAAACATATTTTTTCAAGAGAAATCTCTGATAGCTCGATATTCTTTAAAATTTCACTTGATAAGTTTAAAGCTTCTATATTCTTATTTTTGGTTTCTATATTGTTCATTTGTCTACTCTGATTTGATTTTTTAAAGCTTGTTGAGCCTCCAAACTGATCGATTTGAGCTTTAATCATGGATTGACCTCCTAAAAGTGAAAATTATACTGGTTTGATTTAAAAAATCAAGTTTTTTTGATAAAGGTTTAGTTTTTGGCATTATGAGTTTTCCAAATCTTTTGGATGTTCTATAATATGTTTCTATGAACTCATTTTTAACTGGCAAGCAAAAAGCAGAGCTTTTAACTTTTCTTCGTTTGGAAAGGAATCGTAGGCGAGCGGATCGTATCCGGGTTATTTTGTTGCTGGATAGTGGAGAGTCTGTCACCGATATTGCGAGATTTTTATTTTTTGATGAAGGAACTATCAGAAACTGCAAAAGGCGTTATGAAGAAGGAGGTTTGTCGAGGTTGGTTTATGACGATCATAGAGGTCGCATGTCGTATTTATCTGAGGAACAACGGAAGAAACTGGTTTTGGAGTTGGAGTCAAAGGTATATCCCACAACAAAGGCAGTTGTTTTATATGTTCAAAAGACATTTGGGGTTGTTTATACTGTGAATGGAATGACGGCTTTACTTCACAAGTTAGATTTTTCATATAAGAAGCCAAAGGGTGTGCCTGGGAAGGCTGATATTGAGAAGCAGAAGGTGTTTATTCAAAGATATCGCAGGATAAAAAAGAGAGGTGATTTAGTGTATTTTGCGGATTCAACTCATCCTATGCTCAATCCTGTAATATCATCGGGTTGGATTAAGAAGGGGGTGGAGTTTAAGGTTAAAACTAATTCAGGTCGTGAGCGGGTGAATATAAATGGTGCGATAGAGATAAATAGTTTAGATTTTGTCAGTAGAAGCTGTGAGAGGGTTAATAAAAATTCAATGCAGGAGTTATTGCGAGCTGTGAGGGCGAGACAGCCTATGAGGGATAAAAGGTTGTATTTGGTTTTAGACAATGCACCATATAACAGGGCCTTTCAGGTGAGGGATTTAGCGAAAAGTTTGGATATTACTTTGCTGTATTTGCCTCCATTTTCTCCTAATTTGAATCCTATTGAGAGGTTTTGGAAATTTGTAAAGAAGAAGACAATGGCTAATGTGTATTTTTCAGATCTTAAAACTTTTCGTAAAGAGTTGATGCTGTTTTTAAGAGGTGTTAGAAAATACAGGGCTGAATTGTCCATGCTTATTACTGATAATTTTCATGTCATCGAAACCTGAAAATTCAAACAAGACCAGTATAAAAGCAGTTTAAAGCCACCATGCAAGCTATGTCAAGCCTTTCTTTTAAAATATTATTAGGTTTTTAATAAGCTTTGCGGAAGGACAAACTTTTCTGGATTCCCGTTTTCACGGGAATGACGGGCTTTCGCGGGAGCCAGAAAGCCGGGGGGCTTTCTGGCAAGGTTCGCGGTAGCCAAGCTGAACAGAAAAAATTGCTTTTTCACGAGCGATTGCATAGATTTTTTATTTTTAGACTTTTCTATGATTTTTATTTCAGTAGGGGGTGAGATTGTAAAGTTTATAAACCAGCTTGTCAATTTGTTTTTTGTATTCTCGGATTTTAGCTTGTTTGGCAGAGTTTTTTATTGGTTGTTTAAAAAATTACATAGATTTTTAATAAAATAGTTGACAATTTAAGAGAGAAAAGCCAATATATAAAATATGACTGTTCTTAAGCAAATGAAAAAAAAGCTGAAACCACGGTTTGTTTATCGGAGAGGTGATTTTACGCGATTATCCTCTAATGCCGATCGTTATTTAAAAAAACTGGTTTCTCAAAAAGCACTGGTAAAAATACAAAATGGCCTTTATATGTGTCCTGAGAAAACTCCTTTGGGAACAGCTTTTCCTGAAGAGAACCAACTGCTTAGAACTTTTTTAAAAGATGATAAATTTGTAGTTTATGATTTAAGCTTGTTTAATGGGTTGGGATTAGGGCTGACACAACTCCATAACAAGAGAGTTGTTTTTAACCGAAAAAGACATGGTGTTTTTCAATTTAAAGGAAGGCTTTATCATTTTTACAGGTGGAGATCAGCACCAAAAAAACTCTCAAAAGAATTTTTATATGTTGAATTTTTAAACCGATTTGATCGTTTGGCAGAGGACAAGCTAAAGAATATGAATTTACTAAAAAAACAGCTCAAAAAATTAAACCAAAAAAAACTCCTTCAGACCGTCAATAATTATGGCAAAGAATCAACAAAAAAGAAACTTCAAATCATTTTAACAGGATGACTATTTTACATTGACTTATTTACATAACCATCCTCATTTTAGAGATATAACAGAAGGCGTCTCCGATGACTTAGGAATAAATGTTTCATTGGTTGAAAAAGACTACTGGATTATGAATACATTATACCATTTGAATAATTTGTTTGAATTTCAAATGAAAGGAGGAACTTCCTTATCCAAAGGATTTAAAATAATTGACAGATTTTCTGAAGATATTGATCTGCAAATAATCCCTCCTGCTGGCCAATTAAAATTTCAAGTTTATTTTGGAAAAAATCATAATAAAGATAAGCATATAGAATCCAGAAAAAAGTATTTTGACTGGATACGAGATCAACTGGAAGGAAAAATCAATGGAATTGAAGAAGTAAAAAGAGATACAGATTTTGATGATTCTAAGTATAAAAATGCGGGAATCCGACTATATTATAAAAGCCTGTTTTCCCCATTGTCCGACATAAAAGAAGGTATTTTATTAGAGCTTGGATTTGATAAAATCACTCCTAACACAAATAAGGATATTTCCTCATGGATATTTGATCGGGTCAGTTTAAAATCTATAAAAGATAATAGAGCTAAGAGGATTGTTTGTTATAATCCTGAATATACATTTATTGAAAAGTTAGATGCAGTTGTTCGAAAGTATAAAAAATATCGGGATACAAATAAAATTTCAGAGAATTTTCTAAGACATTATTACGATTTATACTGTCTTCTTGGAGAGATAAAAATTCAAAATTTTATAGGGACAAAACCTTATGAATCTTACAAAAAAGAAAGAATGAAAAGCTTAAGTGCTGTTGTCAAAAGTCATCTTGCCTTTTCTCTAAAAAATACAAAAGAAAAAGAACTATTTGAAAGAGGATATATAAAACAAAAAAGTTTATATTATAAAGGGCAGATTCCTTTTGAGAAAATTTTAAAAAGAATATCAAAATATTCAAAAAAGTTTTAATAAAAAATCTACATGATTATTTTTGTTCAAGGGGGCTTAGGTTGGTTTTTATGATTCTCTAATGGAATTTTTATGTGATAATTTTTTCTATAGCTTGATATATCCATAGGCTTAAGGAGTTTATCTGATTCTATTATTTTAAGGACTGTGTTTTTTAGATTTTCTACAAAGTTCTTATTTTTTATATATCCTCTTAGATTTTCAAAAACAAGAAAATATTTACTTTGAGCACGAATCCAAGTTTTAAGAATATAGATCTCTTTTAAAGGGGAATCATGGATAGTAAAGAAAACCTGATTCTCTTTTTTAAATAATCTAAAAAAACTTCCAGTCTCATCTACTATAAACTGATTAATGAGAGTATATTCACTATCAGGATATTCGTTTTGATTGTAGCCCATAATCTCATTTGCGGATTGGATAACTTCAAACTCGGATATAGAACCAAAGGGATAAAATTTGAAAAATCCGTCTTTTTCTTTTGAGCCGATAGTTAGTCTTTGACTTAGAATCCAGGAACATTGCATCTGATCAAATTTACAACCGTAATATTCGCCTTCTTTTATCGGGCTGTTTTTATATTTTTGTAAATCCTCTTCTGTCAAATATTCTGAGGAAGCAGGAGCTAAAATTTTAATAATATAAAAATTTGAATATAAAACCCTTTTCTTTTTTGGTATATTTATCTCATCTTTAACTACTTCTATCTTATATCTTAAATCCTCTTGTGGATTGCCTGGATTGATTTGTATGCCAATAATGGGTTCTTCATAAGGATCAAATAAGGAAAATATAAAAGGCAGATAGGCGTCGTTAATTTTTTTAAATTCCTCCCCGTAAGGATATTTATTGAGTGCAGTTGTTCTTTCTATTTGAAAATAAGATTTGTTAACATTTTCCTGCATTTTAGAAGAAATCTTATTTATTTGTTTAACATATTCCTGCATTTCAGAAGAAGTCTTTTTTATTTGTTCAACATTTTTTTGAATTTTTTGTCCTTCTGCTTTCAAAATATTGATATTGTCTTCAATTCGCTTTAAATCTTTGTCTGATTTTTTTTGTAATTGATAAGCCAGCCAAGCTACAAAAAGAGCAACAATGGAAGCTACAAGGGATAGTATTGTGACAAGATCTTGAAGAAAATCAATAATTCCCAACATTTAAAAGTCCTCTATAATTTTTATTTCGGAAGGAGTGAGATTGTAAAGTTTATAAATTAGTTGGTCAATTTGTTTTTCGTATTGTTGGACTTTGGCTTGCTTTGTGGGGTTTTTTAAATAATCCTTTGCTTTTGTAATATTGAGGATTTTATCCACGAGATCAATCAATGGTTTTTGGTTTTTATTTTGAACGATTTTTATAGGAAAATTATAAATAGTTTCGTGTTTTAGAGTGAATGCTCCGCCAGCTGTCATAATACCTATAAATGAAAAATAAAACTTCATTAGTTTGCTATTCATTAGAGCCAAGATATATTTCAAATGAAGCTCTTCGGAAGTTAAAATATAGCCATTGCTTGGCAAAAAATGTCCTTTTTCGTCCCAAGTAAAAGCCCATTCATTGGCAGTTAATCCCCATATAATTTTTTTCTGTTCAAATTTATTATAATATTTACAAGCCCGTAAATTCCACCATTTCCTTCCTTGATCAGCTCTTCTGATTAAAAACTTTTTGAACTTTTCAAGATGTTGAAAAATGAAAGGGTATTTTTTTGAAATGTCAATATCATAATCTGTGAGCAAAAGGTAGGATGCACTTTTTTTAAATGTCCATTCTTTTATGTTTCGTCCTTGTAAAAGAGGCTTTATTATGTCTTTGTTAGATTTATCTAATTTGATAAGGTTTTTTCTGGTATCTTCATCAATAATAAATGCAGGATTATAGCCAGTTGTGACCCCTCTAAAAATTTTTACACCTGAAATAGCTCCCAGTTTTTTAGTGTTCTCTTTGATTTTATTTTTTAATTCTATTTGAGTTTTATCTGTAAGATGCCAAATATCATCACCTAAAGTCGAAGCAGGAATTTTTATATTATGTGCATAAATAAATTTTGACAGATCACCTACAAAAGTCTCATCTGGAAACGAGGCAACTACATCCTCTTTAGCTTTAGACTTTGAAATAATCAAAATGCAACTGGCTACAAGAGCATTAAAAATATGTATGTTTGTAAAATCAACTATATTATATATCCTATGTTTAGAAAGCAATGACCTTAAATTAACCCCATATCTTGCCTTAATAAATTTATTTGATGATATATAAGTTAGAACTCCATTTTTTCTTAAGATATTTAATGCGATTTCATAAAAATAAACATACAAATCAGCAGTGCCTGAATATGTTTGATAAGATTTTAGTTGATTGCTGATCCCTTTGAGTTTTTTGTGCTCAATATAAGGAGGGTTGGCGATGACGACATCAAAGCCCCCTTTTTCATGAAAAACTTCAGAGAAGTAGACTTCAAAATCAAAGATTTTTTTGCCCTTTGTGATCTTATCTATAAACTGCTCAATTTCCTGTTTGTATTGTTGTTTTTGTTTATGACGGGTTTCGTTAAAATAAAGACTTTTCTTTTGTTTAAATTCTTCCATATCTTTTTTATAAAACATGTCAGGAGTGCCAGAAAAATCTTCTTTTTCCACCCCTAAGAGTGAATGGCCACAAAGCATTTTGTAATCTAAGTTAGGAAGAGGTTGGACTGTTTCCCGATCCTCTTCATCCACTACGAGGGAAAGCCAAAGCCGGAGTTTGGCGATCTCTATAGCACTTGGATCAATATCCACACCATATAAGGAGTGCTCAATCGCATGGCGTTTGAAGTGGTAAGAACTTCTTGAACCCCCCTGGCCCCCCTTATCAAGGAGGTATGGATTCCCGTTTTCACGGGAATGACTGAGTCGGAGGGAATGACTGGCTCGGAGGGAACGACTGGATTCTGGGTTCCCGCTTTCGCGGGAAAGACGGGCTTTTCGGGAGCTTGAAAGTCTGGGGGACTTTTTGGCAAACTCGGCGGGATTGAGGCTTGCCGGGGGCAAGCCGAAAGGCTTTTCGGGAGGGGCAGACTCAGAGGGGTTTTTTATAAAAGGAGTGAGGGCAGTTCGGGCACGGACAACTTCATTCATCATCCCCACGGGGAAAGCACCGGAGCCTACTGCCGGATCGCATATCTTTATACTTGCTAATTTTTGATCTATTAAAGAGGCGTTTTCAACAATCACTTTTGGCATTTTGGACTTAGAATACCTGCCTTTGTAGTTTTTGTTTTTTTCTTTTGGTATTTTTTCCAGTTTTTGCTTTTGGTAAATGGTATCATGCGGAACAGAAGAGTCGCTGATCTTAATAAAAATTTCAATATCGGATTTTTGGATTCTCGTTTGCACGGGAGCCAGAAAGTCCGGGGGGCTTTCTGGCAAATTTGACGGGGGCAAGCCGAAAGGCTTTTCGGATAGGGAGGAAAAGAGATAATTGATTAAACTTTGCTGACACATGTAATGAACAATCTCCCTTGGGGTGTAATATGTCCCTTTGGATTTACGGTCCCTTACTTCCAAAAGATTCTCGAATACTTTGCCTAACATTTCCGGGTCAATGGCGACTTCTTTTTCCAAAGGCTCATCTTCCCGCACTGTGAAATTGTATCGGTCAAAAATATCTAAGATGCCATCCCCAATATCCCCCTCTTTGGTTTTGGTTTGGTTGGAAAACAAACTGTCCGGCAAAAAGATGTCTGTCCCTATCCAATCATAGCCATTGATTGGCTCAAACAAGCCTCCGTTTAAAAAAGGGATCCGGCAATCAAATCGGCTGTAATAATCTTGTTCATGCTCCCGGCCTAAGGCTTCGTAAAAAAGAGGTTCCAAAATGTTGTTAAAGAATTGTTGGGTTTCTGTTCCCGCCCCCTTCGCTTTCTCGCGGGAAGGACTGGAGGTTGAATTTTTTATCCCTGCTTTCGCGGAGGAAGGACTGAGGGAAGACTGAGATCGTGCATTAAAAAGTTCCCGCAAAAAATGTTTTGAGCCAGTGCCCCACTCCTTCCCTCTCTCCACACCAAACCAACCTTTTTTCTGAAGAAAATACAAAAACACAATTTGGCCTAAAAGTTTTTTAGCAAAATCAGCAGACTGGATCCCCTTGCTCGAAAAATCTGTTTTGATTTTTTTGTCCCCTTCAATAACTTTATCTAAAGAGTCTTTTAGTTTATGAAAAAGCTCTCGGTATTTTTCAAAAAACTCCTTCGTCACTCTTTCCACAGAGAAAGCTTGTTCTAACTCCTCAAGAGAGGGATTCTCCTCATCATTTTGCAAAAGTGAAATAAAAGAACTTTGGGCCGTGTGGCTTACTTCGTTTTTTCCCACAAGAAAAGAATAACGGCGGGCAGGGGTCCATTCCTCTTTGATTTTTGCTTGCTTATCAAATTTATATTCCATTTTTACAAAGGAAAACCGCCAATCCTCCCCATTAGGAGCGACAAAAGCGACAAGTGCACCGTCTTTTAAAATGTCCCCTCGACTTTTTAAATACCAAGAGATAAAGTTTCTCTGTTGGGAGCGAGCTGACTGCAAAGCTCTTTCCTTTTTCATAAGGACGATCAGAATATCAATGATTTTCCCTTCCGGATCTTTATATTGCCCTACCCGCTCAAGAGTTCTAACAGAGTCTTGAAAGGCTTTGGGAATAGTGTTTCCTTTATAAATAAAAGTTTTTTCCTCAAAGAAGTTGAGAAGATTTTTTATGAAATAAACAAACCGCCCCTTATCGAAAACTTGCTCAAAAGTTTTTTCAACTATTTTTCTTGCTTGTTCTTCTCTCATTATGTTATCCTCTATTCTTTGTGTGTTTTTTGGAGGTAAAGAAGTCATCATGACACAAGATTCAGAAAAAGAAAAAAAGAAAACCACCCATCACGACCTATTTTTTAAGGCCTGTTATTCCGACCCGTGCTTTGCTAAAGAGCTGTTTCAGCTGGTCTTTTCAAAAAAGGAGATGATTGTTTTTGACTGGGATGGCCTTCGGGCGGAAAAGGACAGTTTTCAGGACATAAGGGCGGATTTGATTTTTTCTGTCCCGCTTAAAAATGAAAGGGATCGGCGGGTCAATTTTTGTTTGCTTTTAGAACATAAGTCCCATTTTAGCTACAGGATTTATCATCAGATTTTGAAATACAAGACTTTCATTATAGGCAAAAGTTTGGAGGAGTTGAAGGCCAATGGCCCTGTAATCGCTGTTGTGTTTTACCATGGAAAGGAGCCTTGGAAATGGCCGAAATCCTTTAAAAAAGGGCTTTGGGGGTGGTTTTTGCCAAAAATTCCTTCCTCTTTGGCAAAAGATATGTTAGATTATGGTATAAGGTTGATTGATATTCATGATCCAAGAGTGGAAAAAGCGATTGCTGACAAGAGTGTTAAAAGCCGTGGATTTCTATGGGTTTTGAAACGAATTTGGACTTTAAAAGCAGAAGAAAGAGGTTTGAAAAAGGCCGTTTCTTTATTTGACAACTGGCCGGGAGACAAAGAGGATTTAACACTGAATGTAGGGAATTATTTTTGGTCTGCTATTCCGGGTATGACACAGGAGTTATGGGAGGATTTAGAACGGGAGGCTATCAGGAAGGGTATTTTTTCACAAGGAGGTTATATGAACATAAAAGAATATATCAGAAAGTCAGCCCGACAAGAGGGCTTGCAAGAGGGCCGGCAAGAAGGTATGCAACAGGGTATGCAACAGGGTATGCAACAGGTCATTTTAAATATGCTGAGAAAACAAACAGATATTGCCTTTATCTCTGAAGTGACGGGGCTTTCCGAAGAGGAGATAAACAAGCTGAAAAACGAAAGCGAAAAAAAGTAGACAAAGCCTGATTTTTTATGTAAAAAACTCAACATGCTACTCAAACCTGTTGTGACAGCTAAAGCCCCTCAACCTGTAGGCCCTTATTCCCAAGCTTTTAAAGCGGGGCCATGGCTTTTTTGCTCTGGACAAATCCCTCTTCAAGCCCCCAGCTTAAAAATAGTTGACTCTGGTATAGAGGCTCAGTCCCGACAAGTTTTTAAAAATATAAAAGCTGTTTTATCCGCAGAAAATATGGATTTTAAAAATGTTGTCAAAAGCATGGTGTTTTTAACAAACATGGAGGATTTCCCTAAGTTCAATCAAGTATATGAATCTTACTTTAGAAACCACAAGCCCGCCCGATCCTGTATTGAGGTTTCTGCTTTGCCTCTGAAGGCCAAAGTGGAAGTGGAAGTGATTGCCGTTCAATCCGAGGCTAATTGAGCTGTTGGCTTAAATAAATTTCCAAACCAAGTTCTTTAATTAAATTTAGCTGGCTTTCTATCCAGTCAGTGTGCTCCTCTTCACCAATTAAAATATTTTCCAACAGATCTTTTGAGGCAAAATCCTCTGCTTTTATGCAAATTTCAATAGCTTTTTTTAAGTCAGAAATGGCTTGAGTTTCCAACTGAAGATCATTTTCTAACTGGGTTTTAACATTATGACCCACTTTTAAAGGGTGCAATTTTTGAACATTGGGAACCCCTTCTAAAAACAAGATGCGATCGATAATGCTTCGGGCATGTTTCATCTCATCTATAGATTCTTTGTAAAAATGCTCCCCTATTTTTTGATAGCCCCAGTTTTTACACATGCGAGCATGTAAAAAGTATTGATTAACAGCAGTCAATTCATTGGTCAAAATCCCTTTTAAAGAAGAGATCACTTCTGGCTGGCCTTTCATATCTACCTCCTTTTTGGGCTGGATTGTATAAAAAGCTTTATCAACTGTCAACTCAGGAATGAGATCTTTTTTGTGGATCAAACAGGGGCTGTTTTAACAAAGGGTGATATTTCTCTAAAGCACGGGACAGATGGGCTAAATCTAAATGAGTGTATTTTTGAGTAGTGGCCAACGATTTGTGCCCTAACAACTCTTGCAAAACACGAAGATCTGAGCCACCTACAAGTAAATGAGTGGCAAAGCTATGCCTTAAATCGTGAGGGCGAAGAGGTTTTAAAAGTCCTGCTTTTTGCCCAATGGCTCGGATAATGCCATAAGCTGTTCTTACAGGAAGAGGTTTATGGCCAAATAAATAAATTTGATGGGATTTTAAAGCTTTTATCTTCTCAAAAGCTTTTTTAGGGAGAGAAACAAGCCTCTCTTTCCCCCCTTTCCCTTTAACTCTAAGAGTTCGCCCCTGCCAATCCACATCTTTGTTTTTTAAGACAGAAGCCTCACTAACCCTCAACCCCCCTCCGTAGAGAAGGAAAAACAAAGCCTGATTCCTATTGGCACGAGGCCCTTTTTTCTCTTTTTTAAACATTTTCAATATAACAAAAACCTCATCTACAGACAAAAAAGAGGGAACGCGAAAAACTGACTTCCCCGTTGGATACAAATATCTAAAATCCTCTTTGATATATTCTTGCTCGGCCAGCCATTTTATAAAACTTCTCACCACTGCCATTTTGCGATTCCGGCTGGAGGGGGCCAGTTTAGAGTTTTGGTTGGCTCCCCTTTCTATTAAAAGCTTAATATCGCTTTCCAATTGTGTTTTGTTTTTAACAAAGACAGATGGCAGGGCTTTAGAAAGGCCCTGCTCATCGGCTTTTTCAAAACCAAAAAAAGAGCAGAGATCACTTTTATAAGCCCTTAAGCTATGTGGTGAGATCTTTTTTGTGTAAAACACAAAATGGAAGAAAAGGCGGAGTAAATCCTTTAAAATCCGCTTTGAACCTGTCATACTTAACTTATCGGTCTTTTTTTTACGCATCTTTATAGCCTCGCTGTTAAAAAGGGATGCCAGGCCCCTTTATTGAACAAAATATCCGCCCCAAATCCCCACTTTTCAGCATTTTAAATAAATAATTTGACAACAGAACCTATCCATTTTACAATCTTTTTCATAATGTCCATTAAAAACAAGTCTTTTATCAGTGTAAATGACCTGAGTGATGAGGATATAGAGGTCATTTTTGAGAGATCGGCCCAGATCAAAAAACTGAGTTCTCAAAAAAAATCCCTTAAAAAAATCTTTGCCTTTAAAGATGATAGGGAAATTAACGCTTTTTTGGTATTTGCCGAGCCCAGCACAAGGACTCGTGTAAGTTTTCAGATGGCTTGTAATAGCTTGGGCATTCATCCTGTGGTTTTGTCAGACATTCAAGCTTCCAGCATTGTTAAAGGAGAAAGCTTGGAAGAGACTTTAAGAACTTTAAAAAGTTTTAACCCATCTTTAATTGTGCTTCGCTACAAAGGTTCTTCCTTTAAATTGGACGGCGAGGTCCCCATCATTAGCGGAGGTTTTGGATCTTATGAGCATCCCACTCAAGCCCTTATAGATGCTTTCACTATTAAGGAGGCCAGAGGGAAAATTAAAGGGGAAAAGGTTTTAATCCTTGGGGATATTTTACATTCCCGGGTGAGCAATTCCAATTTAAAGCTCCTAAAAAGAATGGGTGCGGAAGTGGCTTTTTGCTCTCCTACAAGTTTATTCCCTAAAGATGATTTTTGGAAAGATGTTAAGTGTTTTAAAAATATAGATGAGGGGGTGAAATGGGCGGATGCCGTTATGTGCTTGCGGATACAGCAGGAGAGGCACGATATGAGTATAGGTCTTTCTATTGCTGAATACAGGGATCAGTATCACATGGGCTCTCGGCAGTTGGAGATTTTAAAAAAATCAGCTGTTATATTGCACCCCGGACCTTGTATTTTTGGTGTAGAGATGAGTATGGAGGTTTTTAAAGATAAACGGAGTCGCATTAGTGCTCAGGTGTCCAATAGTTTGTATGTTCGAAGTGCTGTTTTATCTCAAGTATTGGACTTCCCATGGGTGACCCAAAGGTTGGACAAAAAGGGGTTGGATAAAAAAAGTTAAAAAAAAGTTGCTTTTTTGACAAGATTTATGAATATTTTAATTGGTGCTTTTATTTTTGCTTGTTCATATTTTGGTTATCTATCTCAGTCGAGGGAAAAACTATGAAGATTATCTTATATATTAGTGTTTTTGTTGGTATGTCTTTTAGCGAGTCAGCTCTTAGCTCAACCCAATGTATAGAAGTATGCCCAAAGGGGGCTTTGTTTTCTGCCATTGAGGTAGGGGACTTAGAGGCTGTTCAGGCTGTTTTAGAAAAGGGAGTGAACATAGAGGAAAGAGGTGAAAATCGCCAGACGGCTCTACATTATGCCAGTTTTTGGGGGAATTTAGAGGCTGTTCGTGCTTTATTATCTGCGGGAGCTGACATAGAGGCAGAAGATAAAGATGGCCAGACTCCTTTAGATCTGGCTATACAAGAATCTCACTTTTCAATAGCCCACCTACTAAAAGACGATTAGTTTGACACTGTCAGAATGTCTTTTATTGAGTTTTTTGACTAAGAGGACTTATACTCTTGAGCACAGTTGAATTTTCCGGTCAAAGCAGAGTAGAAAAGGTAGGAATTTTTAAACAAAATCAGTATAATTCTATTAGACAATTTTATCCCTTGATAGTAAAGAGATCCTGGATTAAAAAGGCTGAGTTATGGGTAAAGCACAAACTGAAGTCGGCAGGCAAAAACAAGCTTTAAACCTCTCTATAATGGGGAAGATTTTAAAACCTTCAATGAGAACAAAGCCTCAAACCAGCCCAGCCCAACCTGCTGGAAAAAAATATATTTACCATTTTGGCCCTGGTCAGATAGACGGTTCAGCTAAAAACAAGCAGATTTTAGGCAATAAAGGGGCCAACTTAGCGGAAATGTCGCGACTGGGCCTTCCCGTCCCCCCCGGTTTTACTTTAAGCACAGAGCTTTGCACCCTATTTCTTAAAAAGGGCCGTTTACTTAATGAAATCAAAGAGGAAATCCGATCCGCAGTTCTCAAGTTAGAACAAGAGACGGGAAAACGGTTGGGTTGCTCTCAAAAGCCTTTACTTTTAAGTGTTCGTTCCGGTGCTGTAGTGAGCATGCCCGGTATGATGGACAGCATTTTAAACTTAGGGCTGAATGAAAAGTCGGTTAAAGCCTTAGGACAGCTCTGTCAGGATGAAAGATTTGCTTGGGATACTTACCGCCGTTTTGTGCAAATGTATTCCTCAGTTGTCTTGCAAATGAACTCCTCCCTTTTAGAAGTTTATTTAGAGGACTATAAAAATCAAAAAAATTATTCTGAAGATTCAGAAATTCAGGCCGATGAGTGGAGAGGCATTGTCCGGCACTTTAAAGAACGAATTTTGCAGGACAGTGGTCGCCTTTTTCCTGAAGACCCTTGGGAACAACTTTGGACAGCCATAGAGGCCGTGTTCAAAAGTTGGAACAACCCCAGGGCTTTAATTTACCGTGACAAGAGCCAGCTTTCCTCTGTGTGGGGAACAGCTGTAAACATTCAGGTCATGGTTTTTGGCAATCGGGGGGCTGATAGTGCTACTGGAGTGGTTTTTACCAGAAACCCATCTACTGGGGAAAAGGCTCTGTTTGGCGAATTTTTAATCAATGCCCAAGGGGAGGATGTAGTGGCAGGGATCCGGACACCACTCAATATTTTGAACAGGGCAGAACAAGGCCAAAAAGATCTCAAATCCCTTATGCCAAAAGTTTTTCAACAATTAGCCCAACTTTGTGAAAAGCTGGAACAGCATTATCATTTTGTTCAGGATATTGAATGGACTGTGGAAAAGGGCCAACTGTGGCTTTTGCAAACCCGAAATGCCAAATGCAACCCCAGGGCACAGTTAAAAATTCTTTTTGATTTAAAACAAGAAGGACTTTTAACAGATAAAGATATTTTATCCCAAGTGGATCCTTCCTCTTTGACTGTCCTTTTGCATCCGTCTATTGACAGCTCAGATGAGAAAACAATTTTGGCTAAAGCCCTTCCCGCCAGCCCTGGTGCTGGAAGAGGAAAAATTGTGTTTGACAGTGAGAGGGCAGAAGAATTGGGCAAAAGGGGCTTGTCTGTGATTTTGGTCCGGACAGAAACCTCACCAGAGGACATAAACGGGATGATTCACTCCGTAGGCATTCTTACTGCCCGTGGGGGGATGACCTCTCATGCCGCTGTGGTGGCGAGAAGTATGGGCAAAGCCTGCATTGTGGGTTGTGAGACAGCCCGGATTGATGAAGGTAAAAAGGAGCTTTATTTTAAAGATCATGTTTTAAAAGAGGGAGATGAAATCAGTTTGAATGGTTCTACAGGAGAGATTTTTTTGGGAAAAGTGAAGACAAAAGCCCCCGTTTTAGATAAAAATTTTTTTAAGCTTATGGATTTGACTGACAAATATGCCCGGTTGAAAGTTTTGGCCAATGCAGAAACACCGGAAGATGTTAAAAAAGCTAAAAAATTTGGAGCCCAAGGAATAGGGCTTTGCCGGACAGAGCACATGTTTTTTGGTCCGGATCGCATACATATTATGCGGAAAATGATTTTGTCAGAAAGCGTAGACGACAAAGAGCAAGCCCTAAAAGATCTCTTTAAAGCCCAACAAGCTGATTTTGTTGAAATTTTAGATATTATATCCCCCTACCCTCTGACTGTCCGGTTGTTGGACCCCCCCCTTCATGAGTTTTTGCCTCAAAGCCAAAAAGAGATAGCACAGTTGGCTCTTCAAATGGATCTCAACGAGGAAGAGTTGGCTTTTAAAATCAAAAATCTATCAGAGAGCAATCCCATGTTAGGCCATCGAGGTTGCCGTTTGGCCATTACTTTTCCGGAAATTTACTTGGTGCAGGTGAAAGCTTTAAGTTCTGCTGTGGCTCATTTTATCCAGAAAAACAAAAAAATACAGGCAGAGATTATGATCCCTTTAATTTGCTCTAAAAAGGAGTTAGAGCTTTTAAAAAATATGGCTCAATCTGAAATCCAAAGGGCGGAACAGGATTTTAAAATCCAACTCCCCTTATCCATAGGGACAATGATTGAACTTCCCAGAGCTTGTTTGGAGGCAGATCATCTGGCAGAGTTAGGGGATTTTTTTAGTTTTGGAACTAATGACCTCACTCAAACTGTGTTTGGTTTTTCCAGAGATGACTGCGGGAAATTTTTACCCTCTTACATTCAGAAAGAAATTTTAGATCAAGACCCTTTCTCACAAATTGATATTCAGGGTGTGGGGGCTTTAATGAAGATAGCTGTTCAAAAAGCAAGACAAACAAAAAAAGATATAAAGATTGGTGTTTGTGGAGAGCATGGCGGTGATCCTCAAAGTTTATTTTTCTTTAATGAGATAGGTTTAGATTATGTGAGTTGTTCGCCTTATAGAGTGCCCATTGCCCGCCTGTCAGCGGCTCAATGTGCTATAAAAAAGAACCAAGAAAAATGAAAAACTACAAAATATTAAATAAACCCTGACGGAGTGAGTTTTTATGTTCATAAAACAAATGGAAATTTTTGGTTTCAAATCCTTCAAAAACAAAACGGTTTTGGAGTTTGAAAATCATGAGATTACTGGAATTGTAGGGCCTAACGGTTGTGGCAAGTCTAATGTAGTGGATGCACTTTTGTGGGTGATGGGGGAAAGTTCTCCAAAACAACTCCGGGGGGAGTCATTTTCTGATGTGATTTTTGCTGGTGCAGGGCCTGAGCCTTCTGGAAATTTAGCAGAAGTTCATCTCACTTTAAGACCGGGCCGGAGTGGCTTTCCGGAAAACTATAAAAAATTTTCTGAAATAAGGATCAGTCGGCGGGCTTTTCGTGATGGGAGAAGTGAATATTTTATCAATCAGGAGGATTGCCTTTTAAGAGACATTAAGGAATTTTTTATGAATACAGGAGTGGGCTGTAGAGGTTTTAGTTTGATAGAACAAACGGCTATAGAGAGACTCATCACCGCTCAGCCAAACCAAAGGCGAGTCATTATTGAGGAGTCCGCAGGTATTTCAAAATTTAAAAACAGAAAATCAGAATCGGTTAGAAAATTGAATTTGGTCAGCCAAAATTTGCAAAGGCTTAAAGATGTTTTAAAACTTCAGGAGACTCAACTGGGCCAGTTATCTAACCAAGCCAAAACAGCGGAAAAATATAGAAAACTCAAAAAAGAAATTGAAATTCGGGAACAAAAAATCAAACAAAATGAGAGAGAGAATATTTTTCGCACTTATCAAAAATTAAAAAGGGAGCAGGTTTTTTTAAAAGCAGACAAGTTAGAAAAAACACAAAAGGCGAGGGATTTGGAGGAAAAAATTAAGGAGAAGCAAGCCCAGATCCAAACAACAAAAAATCAAATAGAAGAGGGAAATTCCAAAATCTCTGCTATCAAACAGGACATTATGAATCAGACTTTAGAGGAGACTCGCTTGCGGGATCGAGTGGGGGCTTTAGAGTTAATTGAAAATATGAAAAAGGAAAGCCGAGAGCAGTTAAAAACTCGTCGGCTTAAAGCCTCTGAGTTAGTGGAAAGCATAAGAGGCAAACAAAAGGATTTAAAGGATCGGGAAAAGGCCCTTCAATCCCAACTGAAGGAAATCCAATCTTTTTTTAAAAACAAGCCGGATATTGAGGATTTAGAGGATTCCCTTGGGCGGATCCGACATCAAATAGATGAGGCTCTTCAAACCAAAAAATCCGCTATGGCTGACATTGAGAGTTTGCGGGCACAATTGGATTTTATTGAAAGAGAGATCGGGAAATTATTGGAGGAAAAAGGCAGTCTTCAAACACAAATCCAAGAGAGCATTGGTGAAAAAGATCAACTGAGGGGTCTTTTAAAAAAGCGGGAAAATGCTCGTTGGGATTTAGAGCAAAGCCTATGCCTTATAGAGGAGAAAAAGCAAAACCTCTTAGATAAAAAACAGAATATGGAAACAGAGGCCAACAACATGAACCAAAGCATTTCTGCCTTACAGAGTAAAATAGAGGAGATGAAAAAGCTCATAAGTCATTTTGAATCAATTAGTGAAGGGGCAGGGGATTTAAATAAATGGAAGCCGGGGGAGTTTGAGCCTCTATTTCAAAATTTAAAGATAGACCCTCAGTATATTTCTGCCTTAGGAGCTGTTTTAGGGCCTTCAGCTCAAGCTCTCATTCCTAAAGAGGAGACAGATATTATTCCCGCTGTTAGAAGATTGAAAACGGGCAATAAAGGGAAGGCTTGTTTTTTAAGCTCTCTTCCTTTTATGCCGATTTCAGCCGATTCTCGAAAAAAATTGCGTGATTATCCTGCCTTCATTTGTTTTTTAGATGAAAAAGTAAAATGGAATATTCACACAGAGCCTCTTAAAGCTCTGTTAGAACAAACAGCTGTTGTCTCTGACCTGCCCTCCGCTTTTGATCTGAAAAGGCAATTTCCGGCTTTTCAGTTCGTCACGCAGGACGGGGATTTTGTGGCCAGGGATTCTTTTGTTTATGCCGGATCTGTTAAACAAGGAGCGGGTTTGATCGAGATTCACTCTCAAATTGAGGAGCTTTCAGAAAAGCTAATGGATCAAAAAACCGCACTTAAAGTCAAAAGGATGAACTTAGAAGCTCTTGATAAGCAGTTGAGCCACATGCAAAGTGAAAAGCAAAGTTGGGCGGAGGCATTTAACCAAAATTTTGAAAGCTTGATCTCAGCTCAAAAGGATTTAGAACATAAAGAGAGAGATATTTTAAAACTTTCGGAAAGTCGTAAAAAGAATGAGCAAAAAATAATTCATTTTGAAAAAGAGAAACAAAACCTGATTTTAAAGAAGTCTGCTGGCCATAAGGAAATTCAAAAAGTAGGGGCCAACCTTTCTCTTAAAGAAACTCAGTGGAAAAAGCAGTTAGAGGAAGTAAGAGCGTTTAAGGCTCAAAATGTTATTAAGATCCAAAAAGAACAGGAGTTATTAGATAATCAAAGCCAGCAAAAAAACAGAGAACGGGAAATATCCCTTTTACTGGGTTTAATGGATCATATAGAAGGTCGTGAAAAGTCAGCTCCACAGGATAACTCCGATGGAAAAGCTGATGGAAATGGCCAGCAAGAGTTGCAGTTCATTCAGAAAAAAAAGAAAGAATTAGAAAGACAGCTTATTTTTTGTCAGGATGATTATCAGCAAAGCCGGGAGCTTAAGGAAAATCAGGAAAAATCTATAAAGGAGATGGAGTCTACAGTTTTTCAAATCAAATTGGAAATTAACAATTTACAATCCGAGGAGGAAAAAAAGGAGCTGGAAAAAACACATATTAAAGCTCAATTTTTAGAAAATTGTCAGTCCCGTATTGAGGACTACAGCCCTTCACCAGAAAAGATCCCTTTAGAGAAACTCAAAGCAGAAAGGGATCATTATGAAAAACAGCTGAGCCGGATCAGGGAAGTCAATTTTTTGGCCTTAGAGGAATATGAAAAGCTATCTAAAGAGAATTTCTTTTTAAATGGGCAAAAAGAGGATATGCTTAACTCTAAAAAAGAAATTATGAAAGTGATTGCTCATGTTGATAAAATTTGCAGTGCCCGATTTAACGATATGTTGGAGGAGATCAATAAGCGATTTTCACAGGTTTTCTCTGTGATTTTTCCCGGAGAGCAGGCCAAAGCACAACTCATTTTAAAAGAAGATTCGGAAAGTCAGGAAGAGCCGGGCGTGGATATTTTGATACAGCCTCCGGGCAAAAAAAACCAAAGTGTGAGCTTGCTTTCCAGAGGGGAAAAGGCTTTGGCAGGAATTTGTCTTGTTTATTCTCTATTTTTAGTTAGGCCATCGCCTTTTTGTGTAATTGATGAGGCCGATGCCCCTTTAGATGATTCCAATGTGATCCGGTTCCTCTCCATTCTTAAAGAAATGTCAAGGGCCAGCCAGGTGATTGTAATTACCCATAACAAACACAGTATGCAGGCTTGCGGGAAGCTTTATGGCGTCACAATGGAGAGGCCGGGGGTTTCTCAAATTGTGTCTGTAGATATGAAGGCTAAGGATATTTCAGCTCACCTGGTTTAAGACAATTTTTTGGTTCTTGCCTTAAGCGGGAGAATACTTTGTCTTTCAGGATTGACTATTTATTGATTCAAACAAAAAATTTTCAAATTAAAATTAGGACTATGGTCTGAATATAGATTCTTTCCACTTCCCTTCAGTCTTGTTTTTGATTTAGATTGGAATCAACAGGGAAGTTTTGCTGTGAAACAGCTTATTTTTTTCTTTTTTTTATCATTGCTTTCTGTCTCTTTATCCTCATGTGCTTTTCTTGGGGGAAAAGAGGATTCGGCACAAGAGGATCTTTATGACGAAGAGGAAATGGATGAGGATCCAGAGCTTGTAGAGGATGAAGAAGAACTGCTTGTGGAAGAGGAGGAAGATGAGGAGGATTTTTCTGAAGGAGAAGAAGAGGAATCGGGTGGCTTAATAGGCTTTTTTAGCCGTATTTTTAGTTCTTCAGATGAAGATGAAGAGGAATTTCCTCTCGATGGTGAAGAGGATAGCGATAATGGTTTTGTTGTAGAAACTGGAGAGGAGGAAGATTATGCTGAAGAGGAGGAATTTTCTTCAGAAGAATCAGAGGAGTCCTCTGAGGAAATAAGCCCTTTAGCCCCACCGGAAGAAAGCCCCCCTACTGTTCAGCCCTCAACTCCAGCACCTCCTAAACCCTCTGTTATCCCTTTGAAAAAGATAGCTACAGCTCCGTATGAAAAGGCAGGATATTTAGTCAATGCGGTTTACATTGCTCGTCCTAATGACACTTTAGAGTCTATCAGCCAAAAAATCTATGGTTCTTCACAATTAGATAGCTTGTCTAAAATCAACCCTCAGCTGAAATCTCGATCGGTGAAAGTGGGGGATAAAATCTATTACAACTCTCCTACACGGGCACAGGATCGCTCGCAGTTGTTGTTTTACTATCAAGATATCAATGCCTCCAGCTCTGTCCATAGCCTCTCTCCTGGGGATAATATTCGAAAAGTGTCTGCTCAGCTTTTAGGCCATCCTAACAGCTGGAAAGAGATTTGGGCGACCAATCCCAACCTGAAATCCAAGGGGGACATTACAGAAAGTGTAAATATTATATATTGGCCAAAGGAAACGGTGGCTAAAGCCCCCCCTGTGGAGGATAAAAAAGAAACCGCAGTGGAGGAGGAAAAATCAGTTTCTTCTTTGCCTCCAGCCGGAACGGATGAAAATTTGGAAAATTTAGAGCCTCCTTCTCCTGAATTGAAAGACGATTTCCCCCCTTTGCCCCCCGGTGATAAGTTAGTTTCTCCGGAAAAAGACAAAAAACCTGGGCTTTTTCAAGCTATTTTAGGTCAAAAAGAGTTGCTTGTGGCCTTGATCGGCATAGTTGTTGTGCTGATTTTGATTATCCGCTTAATTCTTAAAAAACGAAGGCAGAGGGATTTTGATTATACGGCAACAAATATTGAGGTATAAGTAATATTTTCGTCAAATATAAAAAAATTTATTTTATTGATTTTTTTATTTGACAAAGTCAATTTTTTTAATTAAGTTGTTGGGTAGTCTTCAAAGGTAAAACCACCAATTTTATTTCAGAAGCGTCTATCTATTATGGAAAAAGACAAACCTCCTTTTCCTTCTGGAGCACCTGCTCCGAGCCGTGAAAAACCTCATTCCTATAGCCGGAATGGCGGGAAAAGAGCACGGTATGGTCTTCGTGGCAATACACGAAATGGCCCCGGAGGGGAATCCGCTTACCGAGAGCCTTCTCCCCCTGTGGATCTGTCCAGTATTAAATTGACAGAGGAGGAAAAAAAGGAGTTAGATCTAAAAAACCTCAAATCAAAAGACATTCATTCCCTTACAAAATTGGCCCACAAACTAAAAATAGAAAGTCCCGGCGGGATGAAACGGCAGGACATGGTTTTTGAAATTTTAAAAAGGGCCGGCCAGTTAGGGGATATTTTAGGCAACGGGGTTTTAGAGGTTTTATCTGAGGGCTATGGCTTCCTTCGCTCTCCGGATTACAATTATTTGCCCTCTGTGGATGATATTTATGTTAGTCCTTCTCAAATCAGGAGATGGGGCTTAAAAAGTGGAGACAGCATTAGTGGGACCATTCGCTCTCCTAAAGAAGGGGAGAGGTATTTTGCTCTTTTAAAAATTGAGCAGTTAAATTTTAATCCACCAGAAAAGAGCCGAGATAAAAATCTTTTTGACAATTTAACTCCCTTATATCCTCAAGATCGTTTTCGTTTAGAATTTCAGCCTAAAGAGTTAACTACTCGAGTGGTGGATCTAATGGCTCCATTAGGCAAAGGGCAAAGGGCTTTAATTGTGGCTCCGCCTCGCACAGGGAAAACCATGCTTTTGCAAAGTATTGCCAATGCCATTTCCGCAAATCATCCCGAAGTGGTTTTAATTGTTTTGCTTATTGATGAACGGCCGGAGGAAGTGACCGATATGTCCCGGCATGTTAAGGGGGAAGTGGTATCTTCTACCTTTGACGAGCCTCCACAAAGGCATGTTCAAGTGGCCGAAATGGTGATTGAAAAGGCTAAAAGGTTGGTGGAAAATAAATACGATGTGGTGGTGCTTTTAGATTCCATTACCCGTTTGGCCAGAGCTTATAATACTGTCATCCCCCCATCGGGAAAAATCCTTTCTGGAGGGGTGGACTCCAATGCCTTACATAAGCCTAAAAGATTTTTTGGTGCCGCCCGGAACATTGAGGAAGGGGGCAGTTTGACCATTGTGGCTACAGCTTTAGTAGATACTGGCTCCCGTATGGATGAAGTGATTTTTGAGGAGTTTAAAGGGACGGGGAACTCTGAAATCCATTTGGACAGAAAACCTATGGAAAAGCGAATTTACCCTTGTATGGACATCAACAAATCCGGAACACGGAAAGAAGAACTGCTAACCGCTAAAAAAGAGATGGATCGTCTATTTGTTTTAAGAAAAGTTTTGGCTCCAATGGGAGTAGTTGACAGTTTAGAGTTTTTACTTGACAAGCTCAAGGCATCCAAAACGAATCAAGCTTTTCTTGACAACATGAGCAGTTAGCCTCTTTAAAATCTTTTTCTTAATTTTATTTCCTGCACTGGGGCCTTGTCCTTAAGATGAACAGAGGTTTTTATGAAAAAACATTTTGCACAACTCAAACAAGAGTATTTACAAATCAAAGAAAAGCTCAATGATCCAAAAAACGCGAAAAATCCTAAAATTCTGTCTGATTGGGGCCGGGAGTTAAGCGGTAGAGAGAAAGTTTACCAGTTGATTTGCCAATGCGAGAATATAGAGAGGCAAATACAAGCCAGCAAATCTATTTTAAAAAAGGAAAAAGATCCTGAGCTTTTATCACTGGCTAAACAGGAGATTCAAAATCTTTCTCAAAAATTGGCAGAAAAGGAAGAGGAGATTAAAATTCATCTTTTGCCAAAAGACCCTAATGATAAAAAAAACATTATTTTAGAAATTCGTGCCGGTGCCGGTGGGGATGAAGCCAGCCTTTTTGCTCAAGAGCTTTTTTCGGCTTACAGCTCTTATGCGGAGTCTCAGTCTTGGAAAATAGACATTATCTCTATCTCTGAAGGCAATCTTGGAGGTTATAAGGAGGTTATCGCCCACATTATCGGGAACGAAGTTTATAGTGTTTTAAAATATGAATCAGGAGTTCACCGGGTGCAAAGGGTGCCTAAAACAGAATCCCAAGGGCGACTCCACACTTCCACAGTCACAGTGGTTGTTTTGCCAGAGGCCGACCCTATTCATGTTCAAATCAATCCTTCAGACTTGCGGATAGACTCTTGTAAATCCAGTGGTTCTGGCGGGCAACATGTCAACACCACTGACTCGGCTATTCGGGTGGTTCATCTTCCAACAAAAATCACGGTGTATTGCCAGCAGGAAAAATCTCAACATGCCAATAAAGAAAAGGCCATGAAAATACTTTACGCCCGATTGTTAGACTTGCAAACAGAAAAAAAGAAAAAAGAGGAATCCCAAAAACGGCAAAGCCAAATAGGGACAGGAGACAGATCCCAAAGGATACGAACTTACAACTTCCCTCAATCTCGCCTGACAGATCATCGCATTCCTTTTACGAAAAAGAATCTTTCTGCTATTATGGGGGGGGATCTGTCTGATCTGTTTTCTGCCTTAAGGCAGTATTATCAAAGCTTAGAGTTAAAATGAAAACTTTAGATCTCCTTCAAAAAGCTCGAAAGCAACTTCAAGAGGTTGCAGTTAATCCTTATCAGGAAAGCCTTTGGATACTTTCCGAGGTTTTACAATGTTCTGCCACTGAGATATATCTTAAAACTGATGAGGTGACAAAAAATAATGAAACTTTTTTTTGGGATAAAATTCAAAGGAGGAAACAAAAAGAACCTTTAGAGCATATTTTGCAGGAAAAGTTTTTTTTAAATCAGAAATTTTTTGTTGAGCCGGGAGTGTTTATCCCGCGTCAAGAGACAGAGACTCTTGTAAAATGGGTTTTAAACAATATTTCAGATAACAATTTAAAAGCGGTGGACTTAGGGGCAGGTTCTGGCACTTTGTGCTTGTCCATTTTGTCCAGCTTAGCCAATAGCCAATTTGTAGCAGTGGAGATAAGCTCTAAGGCGATCTTCTGCTTGAAAAAAAACAGCCAAACCATGAAACTCCATCAGAGGTTAAAAATTTTGAAAAAAGATGTTTCTTGTTTACAAAAAAAAGATTTAATTGCCTTTTTAGGGCAAGCCCCCTCTCTTATAGTGGCCAATCCCCCTTATGTTGATCCCCAGGATAAGAGTTTGAGTGATGAAGTGTTTTTTTTTGATCCTCCTTTGGCGATCTTTTCTGACCAAGGAGGGATGGGGCATATTATCTCTTGGTTTAAAAAAGCTATTCAGCTTTTGACTCCCGGAGGGATTTATATTTTTGAATTGGGAGGGAATCAGTTAGAGCCAGTAAAAAAATTTTTGAGCCGGGAAAAACAGCTGAGCTTTTATAAAATACATAAAGATATGTTAGGCCGTCCTCGCATAGCTATTACTTTTAAAAAGGGAAACACATAGTGAAAACCCATCGCCCACAACATTATCTCAAAATTCGCGGAGGCTTGCCTCTCCAAGGAGAGGTTTGTGTCTCAGGTGCAAAAAATTCTGCCCTCCCTCTTTTATTTGCCAGCCTTTTAGCTAATGGAGAGCATGAGTTTCACAATGTCCCTAAATTAAAAGATGTTCAATCAGCTTTAAAAATGCTCTCCTCTTTGGGTTTAGTTTATGAAAGCAGTTCCGGCAAAGTGAGACTTAAAAATGAAGGCTATGTGGGGGAAAGCCCTTGTCCGGAAAGTGCTCAATCTTTTCGTGCTGGCATTTTGTGTTTAGGACCTTTGTTGGCAAGGTTTGGCCAAGTGAAACTCCCTCTCCCTGGAGGTTGTGATATTGGTTCTCGACCTATAGATATTCACTTGCGAGGGCTAAGGCTTATGGGGGCAAAAATTGTAGTGGAAGAAGGGATAATTCATGCCTCAGCTCCTAAAAAGTTAAAAGCTGGTGAAATAAAACTTAAATTCCCCAGTGTGGGAGCGACAGAAAATTTGATCATGGCCAGCACCTTAGCTGAAGGGACAAGCTATCTTAAAAACATAGCCTGTGAGCCGGAAATTTTAGAGCTTATAAATTATCTAAAAAGCCTGGGTGCTCAAATTGAAAAAAAAGCTTTGAGGGAATTAAAAATCACCGGCACTCCTGAGTTAAAATCTTGTGGTCGGCCTTATAAAATTGTGCCCGATCGCATTGAGGCTGGCACTTGGTTGATTGCCGGAGCCTGCACAAAGGGAGAGCTTTTAATAAAGTCTTGCCGGCCAGAGCTTATGACCTCTCTTTTGGAAAAATTAAAAGCTGTGGGATTTGTCATAAAAACAAGCCCTTCAGAGATATTTTTAAAAAAAAATGGAAGAAATCATCCGGCTATGAGTGTTCAAACAGGGGTTTATCCTGACTTTCCAACAGATTTGCAGTCTCAACTTATGGCTTTAATGACTCAGCTTAAGGGAGTTTCCTCTTTAGAGGAAACTGTTTTTGAAAACCGATTCCGTTATGTGGAGCAACTTAATCTTTTAGGAAGTTGTATTTCAGTTAAAGGTCGCAAGGCTTTTGTCCAGGGGCCAGTGGTTTTGAAAGGGCATGATATGAGGGCCACAGATCTAAGAGCTGGAGCCGGCTTGGCCTTAGCTGGCCTGTTGGCTGAGGGGGAAAGCCGGATCTCAGGTCTTCATCATATTGAAAGAGGCTATGAAAGCTTTTATTTAAAGCTCAAATCCCTTTCTGCAAATGTTGAGCTTTATGATGGAGGCAATGGTTTTTAAAAAGACCTTTTCATTATGGCTTTTTGTGATTAAAATACTTTTGTCCCTGCGATTTTAAATAATTGGGACACTTTTCTTAAGAGAGCCTTTTGTGCGATGGGCAGGAGGTTAGTGTTATGGAAGATAAGCTTTGGTTAATAAAAGATAAAAAAGGCAGAATTTTTGGCCCTTATACTGAAGGGGAAGTTTGTTTTTATATTGAGGAAAAAGAGTTTAAAGGGGAAGAGTTTTTTTCCTCTTATCCCTCTGGGAGATGGAAGCCTTTATCCACTCATCCTGTTTTTTATAAAAAGATTTTATCTTCTCTTCATAGTAAAAGTGATTCTGGCCACTCTTCTTCTAAAAAATCAACAAGCGGACAAGAGTCCTTAGATGAGTCCATCTCTAAAGAAGAGCTGATAGAGCCTACTCGCGTTATCAATACCCAATCAGGCAGTGAATCTTCTAAAAACTTTCAGGATAAAAAAATCAAAATAAAGTTATCTAAAGAATTTAAAAAAAGCGTTTTAGAAGAAGAGGGAGTCAGTGAGATTATTGAAATGGAGGATATTCAGGAAGGTTTTTTTGATAAACTTAAACAATCTTTTAAAGTCCCTCTTTTGGCTTTCTTAACTCTCTTTTTAGTAGTATGTGCTGTGATTTTTTTTGTTCAGGACACACAACATCAGCCAGAAAAAGGCCCCGTTCATTTATTTTCTGTTGATCAAATAAGAGAGCCTTTGTCGCCGTCTGAGAAAAAGGCCAAGCTAAAAACAGCTTTGGCTTTGTTTTTAAAAGGGGGCGTTCCCAACTATCTAAAATCTCAGACACATTATATTAGATTGTTGGAAAGTCATCCAGAAGAGAAAGGAATTTATCTTTACCTTTGTCTTACTTATTTAGAGCTTTGGCCTTTTTCACATCAGGATAGGAGGGATAAGAACGCTATTAAAAAGACTATTGAAATGGCCAATGAATATGATTCAGGAGGTTTTTTTTCGGCAATATGCCGATCGGTTCAAGCTTTTATAAATAAAGCTCCGGCACAGTCTTTAATGATCACTGATAGTATTTTAAACCCCATGGGGGATAAACCTCCTCCTTTTTATTTTTATTTTTATTATATGAAGGCTCAGGCACTTAAGGCTCTTAACAAAACAGCACCGGCGGGAGGGTTTATTCGAAGTATAAATAAAACAAAACCAAAATGGACAGCTCCTTATTTATTGTCCGGGAAAATATTTTATGAACATCGTAAATATGATTTAGCTATAAAATCATACCAAAAAGTTCTGGATATTTTCCCAGGTCATGATATGGCCAATTTGAGAATGGGAATCTTGGAATACAAAATCCTTAAAAAATTTGGAAATAGTGAAAAGAGACTTAGGTCTTTATTAGTTCGTTTAAATTATTTTGTCCCGCCAGATATTTTAATAGAGGCTTATCTTGCTTTAGCTAACATTTATATCAAACGGGCTAATAAGGTAGAGGCTTTAAAATATGCCAATTTGGCTTACACTTTGGATCCTGAAAATTCCAATGTTAACCTTTTAAAATCCCAACTTGGGGAAAAGAGTGATTCTATTGAAGAAGAGCTTAACCCCACAAGTTTAATTTATAAAGGGGATATGCTTGTTGATCAGGGGGACTGCTCTTCAGCTAAAAAATACTTTAAAAAAGCTTATAATGTTGGCGGGAAAAAGAATGCTCAAGCCGCTTTTAAGTTGGCTCAATGCTATTGGCTGGCCGGAGCTTTTGGTCAGGCCATTCGTTGGCTTAAACGAGCCATCAATGTTGACGGTCAGTTTTTAGAGGCTTATTTTTTGCTCTCCAGATATCTTGCTGAACTGTATGACTTTGAAAATGCTAAAGAAATTTTAAAAGCTGTTAAAAGCCAAAAACCCAGCAATTATGATCTTTTTAAAGCTTATGCTTTTTTGTATTTTCATAAAAAAGAATACTCATCAGCTGTTGCTTATGCTGAAAGGGCTTTGAAGTTTTACACTTCAGACATAGATCTTTATGTTTTGTTGAGCCGGGCTTATCGTGTTTTGGGGCAGGCTCATAAATCCTTTAGCTATGCGGAAAAGGCTGTGCAAAATGATATGAACAGTATTTCAGCACAAATAGCTTATGCGTATGCTTTGGATTTGGCTTTTGGTTCCAGCCATGCAATAAAACAGTTTAAAAAATTAATTGATGGTTTTGAGATGATGATGGAATATCCTCAAGCTTTAGGAGAATATTATTTTGAAAAAGGAATGTATGATATGGCTTTGGATCAATTTTCTGGTATTATTGAAAAAGATCCTAAGTTCAAACCGGCCTATATTTATTTGGGAAGAATTTACGATTATTTAGCCTATAAAGAAGGAAAACAAGGGGAGAAGTATCAACAAGCTTTAAGATATTTTTTAGAGGCTTCTTTATTGGATATATCAGATCCTGAGCCTGTGTTTTATGTTGGACAAGCTCACCTGCAACATGAGAATTATAAACAGGCAGAAGCTGAATTTGAAAAAATTTTACAAATCAACTCCAATTATCCGCTCATTCATTATTATATAGGTTTGGCTAATTTTCATCAACAAGGTGCAGATAATTTAAAAAAAGCTTTAAAGTTTGCTAAAGTTCAGTCGGCTAAAACTCCTAATAATTTTCTCCCCTATCAACTGGCCGGTGATATTTACAGGTTAAAATCCAAAGGAGCTTTTAGTGATCTTGTCGAAAAACAGGCCATTTATAAACTTTGTGTAAAGGAGTATCAAAAAGCCGCAAAATATTTTAGAAATAATATTGATATTTCCATTGGGCTTATTGAGTGTTATAAAGGTGCAGGGGATTTGGATTCGGCTTTACAACTGGCAGAGCAGTTGGTTCGGACAGAGGAACTTTCCGGCCATCCGGAACTTTATAAGGAAATAGGTATTATTTATGAAATCAAAGATCAATATTACAAAGCGAGGTCTTACTATTCTGAATATTTTAATCTTCGGCCAGGAGCTGATGATAGAAAAGAAATTGAGAGCCGGATAGAACGGTTGATTAAGGAAAAGCGAAACTTGTCCAATACAGGGAAGGGGGAGTGATTGAAGTCTATAAAAAAAATAGCTTTATCGATACTTAAGCTTGGCTCTGCCCTTTGTGTCGCTTATATTTTGACTCTTATCGGGCAGGAGTTTTTGGCTTTTGGCTTGTTTTCTTTTGTTTTTTTGATGATTTCTATCAGTTGGGCTTTTTTGCAGTTTGTAAAGGGTTGGAAGTGGCCCCGCCTTTTAGTTTTAGATATATGTTTAGCTTTTTTGCTTGTCTCTCTGAAATTTTATACGGTAATAGTTATGGCTTAAATTTTTAACAGAATTTTTTTTTGAGAAGTGGTAGGACAAAGTTTATTTTGAGTTTAAAAGCAGGAAGTTAATAAAAAAGATTTTTTTTGGAGAGGTGGCAGAGCGGTTGATTGCACCGGTCTTGAAAATCGGCAGACCTTCACAGGTCTCGGGGGTTCGAATCCCTCCCTCTCCGCCATTATATTCTTTGTCTTTTGTAAAATTTTCACTTTTTAGAAAAAAAATTGATTTTTAAGGAAATGTAAGTTATAAAACAGACAAATAATTTTGGATTCCCGTTTTCACGGGAATGATAAGGAGGTTGTTATGAGGATTTTATTAGCTATTGTGTTATTTGCAGGTCCTTTTATGGCTTTTTCCGATAGGACTCCCAACGAGTTGGGAACAGCTCTTCTGAATTTATCTCAGTTGGGGACTGTAGAGGAGGTGCAAGAGGTATTGGCTGAAGGTGCTGACATAAACTTCAGAGGTGACATAGGGACCGCTTTGCACGGGGCAGTTAGATTCAATATTGATCCCAATGTGGCTCAATTTTTGCTGTCAGAAGGTGCGAATGTGAACGCTCAGAATAGTAAAGGTGATACTCCTTTGCATTTATCTGTTTTTAGCCATAACAGCTTTAAGATGACTCAACTTTTATTGGATGCAGGGGCAAGTGTAAATGTTTTGAATAAAGACGGTGAAAGCCCTTTGCACAAAGCTTTAATGTTTGAGGTGGATGTCTCAATTATTACAATGTTAGTGGAGGCCGGAGCGGATTTAGATATATTGGATGTATATGGGGCCAGCCCTTGGGACTATATTCGTTGGAATTATCCAGAAGAAGTGGAAACTATGCTTATGGAGCTTGTTAGCCATTCCTCTTATAGAATTACTAATGAGGAAAAAGGAATTGTTGTGAATGCGGAAAACTATGATTCAGCTCAACTTTGTATTGACGACATTTTTGATAATCTCCCTTTGAAGATCGCTGAGCAGGATAATTTTTGTTTGGAATGTTATATAGCTTTACAATGTTCAAAGGATGAGAGCTGGAGAATAATAAAAAACCTCTCTCAGCAATAAGGAAAGACGGCCTTTAGGCAAAGAAACTGAAAAATCCCCTTTGAATTATAGAGGTTTTTCACGGGCCACTGTTTAGTGCTTTTATGATTTTCTGTGAGAAAACTCCAAAAAGCCAAAGGATTTTGTAGACATATCTTTACAAAGACATTATAAAAATAAAATGATCCCTGCTAAAAATATTTTTTCTGATTATAAGGTCGCCTCTATGGGGAACAAAAAGCAGTTTGAAGAGCTGGCTCGATGGGGGCGGGAGGAGATTCGCTTAGCTGAAGTGGAAATGCCTGGGCTTATGGCTTTAAGAGAGGAGTATGGGCCTCTCGCCCCTCTAAAAGGGGCTAAAATCACAGGTTGCCTTCATGTCACTATTCAGACCGCCGTTTTGATAGAGACTTTGCTCAAATTAGGAGCTGAGCTGAGGTGGTCTTCCTGTAACATTTACTCCACACAAGATCATTCCGCGGTGGCTTTAGCTCAGGCCGGAGTTCCCGTTTTTTCTTGGAAGGGGGAGACAGAAGAAGAGTATCATTGGTGTATCGAGCAGTCTGTTTATGGTTGGGGCGGGAAGGGTTTTGATTTGATCATTGATGACGGAGGGGACCTTACAAAATTTATGCATGAAGACGGGCAGGCGAGTTTGATGAAAAATGTCCGGGGGCTTTCAGAAGAAACCACTACAGGAGTTCAATACTTAAAAAAATTGAACCAAAAAGGCCGTTTAAAAGTTCCAGCTATCAATGTGAATGACTCTGTGACAAAATCTAAATTTGATAATCTTTATGGTTGCCGGGAGTCTTTAGCTGATGGTTTAAAAAGAGCAACAGATATTATGATAGCCGGAAAAAAGGCTTTGGTGGCTGGTTATGGAGATGTGGGCAAAGGTTCTGCCCAAAGTTTGCGTTCTTTTGGTGCCAGGGTTTTTGTTTCAGAAATTGATCCGATATGTGCCCTTCAGGCTCGTATGGAGGGGTATGAGGTGGTTCGGCTACAGGATGTGGCTGATGAGATGGATATTTTCGTCACAGCTACTGGTTGCAAGGGGGTCATTCAAAAAGAGCATTTTGAAAAAATGAAATCAGGAGCTATTGTTTGCAACATTGGCCATTTTGATGTGGAAGTGGATATGAAGTGGCTTAAGGCAAACAGCCAGTCCCGGCGGGTTAAAGATCAGGTCCAAATCCATCGCCTCTCTAATGGGAGGGAAATTATTGTTTTGGCAGAGGGCCGTTTAGTTAATTTGGCTTGCGGGACAGGGCATTCTTCTTTTGTAATGAGCACTTCTTTTACCAATCAGGTTTTGGCTCAAATAGAGCTTTGGCAAAACCATAGAGACTATCCTGTTGGTGTTCATGTTCTGCCTAAAATTTTAGATGAAAAGGTGGCTCGTTTGCACTTAGGGAAACTATCGGCTCAACTTACAAAACTGAGTAAGTCACAGGCAGAATACTTGAATGTGCCTCAGGAAGGGCCATTCAAATCACAAAACTACCGTTACTGAGCAGGTTGATATTGGCTTATACTTGCAAGAGAAAAATGGCAGAGTGAAAAAAAATATAATAGTTCATTTTATCTTGCAAGTTTTAGGAATACTACAAAAAACTTATAAAGTTTTTTAAGGCAAAAGGAGCTAAAGAATTTTCAGACTCTCTAAGAGATCAAGTTGATTTAGTGCGAGGTTCTTTTTTGGAAATATGTTTGAGAAAACAAGCCCAATCCTTTCAGGAAGATGTAGTAGATTTTTTATATTAAAAATGTTGAGAAAAATATTTATGAACCAATAATTTAATGCTTTTGCCATAGTTTAGGAAATACAGATAATATTGTATGCTTGTTTTGTTTATTTTGTTTTGTCAATGCTTGGTTTATTTCACATTCACTTGATAATGTTTGAAATGGACGCCTTACAGATTTTGGATTGATGCCATTTTTTATTGCATTTAATATACCAACAGCCTCTAAATAATTTTCAACTTGGAAAAACTGCCCTTTACTCCATGGTAAAGTAGATAAGTCATTACACATTAAATTCTTGTTTTCTTTTACAGCAATAACTTTAATTCCTTGCTCTAAAGCTGAAAGAGTTGGAAGTCCTAAACAACCATCGGGTATTACTAAACAAGAAATATCTTTTGCTGATATAATACCGTCGGAGTAGAATGCATCTTTCTCAGTTATAATTTTTGGACTCTTGTGCAAGCCTTTAAGAACACAATGGAAAAAAGAGGCAGAAACAGCTTCGGCAGACATTCTAACATCTACGATTCCAGGATCCATATTAGCAATTTCAGGAGTTTCAAACATTGGAGAGTGTGCGGAAGGTATATTAAATTTATATGAAAGAGCATGAGTTAGCATAGCCTCTACTCCTCCCCAAGGATTAATCATGTCTCCTTTACTAAGAAAATAATCCTTATGATAATTTTTAGGAACTTTAATTATAGATGAAATAGCAACAGCGTCATGATCTCCTTGATGTTGTTTTATAATAGAAAATAGATTATTTATATCTTTGATATTTCCAACAGCTCTTTTAGAAGATGAATATTTTGATGTCATTGAAATAGGCGGTAATAATTTTATAATTTTTGAGCAGTTAATACCTAAAGTAGCTCTTGCCGCATTTATAGAGTTTATGGCAGTATTCTCAAAAATTTTATGTTCATTATTATCTATAACAGCTAAAATTCTATTTGATCTTACTGGTTGTAAGCCAATTGTGCCCATCATCACACGACAGATAGTGCTCCCTTCAACATACATACTGTTCTCTGGCATTTCGTTGATATCTGATGCATTACAAACATTGGGATGAGTAATTAAAGTGTCACAAGCAGAGGCTATTAGCCTTGCGATTGGAGTAGCATCCCCTGCATGGCCTCCTATTTCAGCTCCTATTCCTGTAGGAACTATAAAAACGACATTAAAAGTTTTTGTGTTTTCAAACTGGCGTTTTTGAAATTCAAATAAATATTCTGCTTCTTTAAACCCACTCATATTTTTTGTATCTAAAACACTAACTTCACATTTATATTCTTGATTGGAACTATTTGTAATAATGAATCTAATAGGAAATAGCCCTTCTTTACCTAATATGGAGGAAATTTTTTCTTTAAGATAAAAAAGCAATTTTTTATTATTTTTAACTTTTGATATTAAAATTTCTTTTTCAAAAAAATTCATCAAACTTTATCCTCCGCAATAGTTCATATAATCATTAAAAGTATAATTTTTTATATTTTTTAACCGCATGTTATTTTCTAAATAATAAATATCAGGTAAATTAATTCCGTTAAACATATTAGCTTTTACAAGAGAATAACTTCCTACTTTATTAAATGTTATCTTTGAACCTATTTTAAGCTTTTTTTTAAAAAAATATGTTCCAAAAATATCTCCTGCCAAGCAACTGCAACCTGCTAACATATACTCATAAGGACCTGAAGTGTTAGATTCTACTATATTGGGGGTATATTGATACTCAAAAACTTCTGGCAAATGATTAGTTGTTGTATCTAAAATGGCTATGTTTTTTCCCTCTCTTTTGAATATGTCAATAACTGAGGAAACAAGATAAGCAGTATCTCGCACTAAAGAACTTCCAGGTTCTATAATGATATTCTTGAATTTATATTTTTGTTTAATATATTGTATTAAATAATAGAAGGTATTTATATCATTTGAGTTATTGAATAAGTATCCTCCTCCAAGGTTAATCCATTCAAATTTATTTAGATATTTCCCTAAATAAAATTCAATTTGTTTAAAAGTTTTTGTGAGTTCAGATAAATTATGACTATCGCAGTTATTATGAAAATGTAGCCCTTTTAATTGTTTGGCATATCTTGATTTTTCTAAAAATTTTAATATATCTGATAGAGGCACTCCTAATTTAGAAGATTTTCTGCAAGGATTATAACGAGAATCGGAAATGAAAGATATTTCAGGATTTAAACGAATCCCATAACTTGTTTTAGATTTTAGCTTGTTTTTAAACCTCATAAACTGTTCTACAGAATTGAATGTCACAAAATGAGCTGTTTTAGAGATCATATCCCATTGGCCAGCTTTAATCCCGGGACTTATAAAATGAATTGTATGTTGTTTATTAGTTATACATTTAACTAAATTTGATTCAAAAAGGGAACTGACAGAAAAACCTTTAATATGTTTTGCAATTTCTTTAAGAATTTCTATATGCGAGAGAGATTTAATAGAATAAACTAATTTAATATTTGATTTTCTCTCTATTGTTTTATGTAAGAATAATCTCTCTCTTAAATTCTCTTTATCAAAAAGAAAATACGGTGTGTTTGGTGGCAAATTGTTTTTATATGGAAGTTTCTCAATCATTTAAGCCTCTTAAGCCTAGAACTCGAATAAAATAATCTCTGGCCAGACCTGCAAATTCACTGGATGAATCTTGCATTTTTCTCATATCTTTTTTAACTTGCTCTATTTCAGCACAATTGTTTGAATTATCTTTTTTAAGTAAGGCAAGATACTTGCATAAATATAAATAATGCTCAAACTTTTCCGCCCTCCTTAAAGGAACATTTTCAGAGTTTATTCCTGTCAGCTCATTTACTGTTTTATCCCCTCTTTCACATTTTCCAATGGCTTTTATCATCGGTGGCTTTGTGTTATTCTCAGGAATATCATATTTTATAAATTTTTCCGGGTTTTCAGTTAAAGGGTTAATTAAAAAGGGTTCTTCTTTTTGTAGGTCATCTTTCTCAGAGAAAACTCTTTTACTTTCATCTTTGAGAGGGAAATTTGTCCCTTTACGATTATTGCATTTTTTACATGATATAAGTAAATTATCCCAACTATATGCCAGCCACCAATAGCCCGGGTGCTTCTTGTTTTCCTTTAATTCAGCTTTAGGCCGGAAATGCTCCACATCAGATTCCGCCAGATTCCTTTTTTGCTCACAATAACAACATTTTCCATATTGAGACTTACCAAGATATTCTTTTACTTTCCTGTCTCTTGTCCATAAAGGCACAAATTGTGGTTTGCTTTTCTTATCAATGGCTTTTTTGATCTTTTCAAGCTCTGTAGCTTTCTTCTGATCCATGCTGGTGTTTTGAGGCACTTTATTGCGTTCAATCTTTATCATGTTTAGTGCCTTGATTTTGTTCAAGCAAGTGAGACAGTTGCTCTCTTATCCTTTTATCCCGCAGGGTATCCCACATTGGAAGATCTTTAAGCTCTTTTTCTATTTGCTTCATCCTTTCTATCTCTTGTGTGGTTCTTTCATTCTCTCTTTTTAAATAAATATTCTGATAATCTTCAAGGGTTTTTTGCATTTTTTTACTTCTTGCACTTGTTAATTCAAAAATATCGGAGGTCAATATTTGATCCACTCTGTAGCCTTTATAGGTTTCCTTCATATCCAAACTCTCCACCTCACTGTGATTATTCACATAAGAGGTTTTAATAAGTTGTGATTTGCATTCTAAGTCATTAAGTCCTAAAGCACAAATAGGAGTATGTGTGCCACCTATAAATTGTATATTCCGAAACTGTTGGGCAAGAATGTTTATAATGTTTCTTTGCCACTTAGGGTGCAAGTGTTGCTCCACTTCATCAATAATAAAAATGCCTGAAGTTTTGCTTAAATCAAAACTTTTGCTGTCATACAAAAGCCTCCAGCTTAAAAAATCTATGATCACAGTTGTAAGTGATTGATAACCATCACTTAAGGAATTAAAAGACCTAAGCCCCCATTGGTTCGTTTTCATAAACAAACCTTTTGGGTTCAGTATAATCTCATCGTTATCTTTTAACATTAATATTTTTTTTAGACAATTTGTTAATTCATTGAGTTGTTTTTTAGATTTAGATTCTATTCTCCGTGCTCCAAGTTCTGCATTTTGTAAAGGATGTTTATAATTAAAAAGGTAATATACAGAATCAACAACTGCATATTCTTCATACGATTCTGTGCCGGTGATGCTTCTACCTGATCCGTAAGCAATAGCAAAAATTTTATCCCTGAGATCATTTAATTCTGTTGCAGTTATTTCTTTATCTCGTTCATTTTTAGAATTTAAGGGATATATCTTTTGAGAAACAGATTCGTTGTTTCCTTTTAGAGTTATCTCTGTATTTATTTGGTATTTTTTGTTTTCATTTTCATCCTTTAAAATAACTTCAATAGAGCCTTTTTCTTCATGTTCTCGTAAAAAGCCATATAATTCTGCTAAAAGGGCTGAGGCTCCAGATTCATCACACAATCCAAGTGCAAGACACCTTAGAATAGTAGTTTTGCCGTCTCCGTTGTTTCCCACAACAAGAGACCATTTTTTTATTTCTCCATTATCCTCAAATGGAATTTCAATTTCTTTAAAGCACTTAATGTTTTTAATTTTTAAATTTGATATTTTCACAGTATTTTTTCCTTAATAATTTAGGGTTTCAACATTATTTTTGGTTCATGGGTATTTAAAGGACCTTTTCCTCAACATTTTTAAGCAACAAAAAAGATAAACCATTTTATAGATTTGGACTAACTTCTTGAGGAGGGCGAGCTGTTTTTAAAGAAAGATTTTTGGCAAATAGACCCCTGGCTGTTCTGACAACCAAGACTTCTACTATATCACCTTCGTTAAGCTCCTCATAAGAAGTATTGATGAATTTTGTTACAGTCGAAAAATATACATCCTGCTTATTCTTTTTATCCCAAATAGCACCAAAGCCAATATCTGGCATTACTCGCCGAATAGCCCCTTTTGCTGGCCCTTTGACTTCTAATATCTTTTCATACATTTGACTTGCTCCTATATCTTTACTCTTTATTAATCACAAAACCATACGATTATAAAGCAAAAAATGTTCCATACAGGCTATAAAGAAATACAATCCCTTGTAATTAACTCCGTTGGGCTTTTGACAATATGCGACAAACCTGGCCCTGTGATCTTTTCTCCTCTGGCCTCTCTTTTAGATAAATCTAAATTCAACTTCAAAAGAAAATCAAGCTCATCTTGAGTTTTTTTACAGCCGTAAACAGAATAAACAGCTTTATCCAAAGCCTTATGATATTTTCGCAGTTTGTGATCTCCAGGCAATTCCATAGAGCGATACAGGTCGCGATAACTTACCTCTTCCTGTTTTAAAATCTCTGTTCTTGCTTTCCTTAATTCTTTAGCCTTTTTAGCCACTGCCTTTATGTGAGTTAGAGTAGGTTTTTGTGGCCAGGGAAAAGTGTCGTATACTGTGTTAATCGTGTAACGAGGACCTGTTCCCAAAGTGGAGCACCTATGAATAAACCAAGTCCAATGCATACTGGACTGTAAAATGCCAAAAGAATAATCATCATCAAAAGCAAAAGCAACCAAAGCATCATTTGGATTTATATCTGAATGGACAAAATCAAAGATGCCTCTTTGTGTGACACGACCACAAACACAATACCTTTTTATTTTTCTGATTTTCTTCATTAAGTCTGTTCTTGGATAAGATAACCGCCACCATGTTTTTAAAAAATTTTTATGATGTCTATTCACTTTAGCTTTAGGATCTATTTTTAATAATGTTTTGTTTCTGGCCTTTTCCTTTTCTGCTTCTTCTCTTCTTTTTGGCAAAACCGCTTTTTCTATAATTTTATATAATTCTTTATATTTTTGAGACTGTATTAGGGTTTTATCTGAAAAATCTATGACATATCTTTGAGGCAAAGAGGTTTTTCCAGCTATAAAATTATGAGCTGTTAAAAAAGGCTTTAAAACATCCTTCAGAATTGGTTTTTTGAAAATCATTTTTTCAGCCTCTTTTTTATGTATTAAAAAAGCTGAATGTCCATGGGTTTGGCCTTGATAAGCCGTTTTAGATTTTTTATTAACATTTAACACTTTAGCCTGAGAGACATCTATATCAACAGATAAAGCAGAATTTATTTTTTTTCGTTTATAGACTTTAAAATTTGGTTCATTACCCTGGTTTATAAAAAGCTTTTTTATTTTTTGCCTATAAAATTCATCTTTTGTCCAATTTACTATGGACACATAAACCGCCGCTGAACCAGACCACTTTTGGCTGGACACAGCTTCTGTAATGATGCCACCATTTTGGACGATATAATCCAAACCTCCTTCTCTGGAATAGTTTTCTCTTATTGTGTTTGTTCCGACCAATCCAGCCATACCTTTTTTTGATAGATGATCATGAGCTTTTTTAAACCAATAAACACAATAATCTGCTCTTCCCGGAACAAGCGGTTCCGTTTTTCGCAATTTATTTATATAACTTACTCCCATTTCCTGTTGGATTTTATTTTTGGATTGGTAAGGAGGATTGCCAATAATTGCATCTACTTTAGGCCACTCAGTAAATAAAGCATCTTTAGATAAAAAATTATTGTCTAAATCATCAAGAGGCAAAGAGGGATCTTGGATATTAAACTCATCGGCCAAAAGTTTTCGACCAATAGATAAAGCCACTTTTGCTAACTCTAAACCAAATTTGTTTGTGTCAATGCCATAAAAGTTTCTTGGGGAAACAAGCAAGCCCAGCTCTGAGGCACGAATTTGTCTACCCTCTCCTAAATCTTCTAAAATTTCCATTTCCAGTTTTCTTAACTCCCTGAAAGCAATATAAAGAAAGTTCCCACTACCACAAGCAGGATCTAAGACTTTAAATTCCTGTATTTCTTTCAACAGTTTTCTTTTTGCTCTTTTTGTTTTTGCTTTGTTTATTTTTTCTTGAAATGGCCTGACAATAGAAGGTCCAACAATTTTATATATATCCAATTCATGAGTATAGTGAATACCATGACCGTGCCTTCTTTTTGGATCCATACTTCCCTCAAAAAGAGAACCGAATATAGAGGGCCTAACTTTTTCCCAATTTTGCTTTGAGGCATCATGTAATAATTCTACCTCTTTATAAGATAGTTCCACTGCGTTAGTTTTCTTAAAAATCCCTCCATTAAAATATTCAATGTGTTTATATTTTTTAGGTTTATCAAATTTATTTTTGTTTGCCATAGCTTTAAATAAAAGAGATAGTTCTTTTTGAGCTGGAAGATCAGTAAGACATTTTTTTAAAATCTCATGTAATGTGTATTGAGGCATTAACCCAACATCTTCTGAAAACAAAGCTATAACTAATTGCAAAACGAATCTCTGAGCTTTATCCTTTGATATGTCTCTTTTAACCATAGATAGATAAATTGCACCGACAGTCTTTGCAACTTGTTCTGTGATAGCCACATTATGATTGTCAAATAAAGGTTCTTCTTCTATTGGTAAAAGAAACTTTAAAGCTCCCCAGTTTGTTTGGAGGTCTTTTGTATTTAGTTTATGGACAGGATCATGTAATTGACTGTTTAAATCATATATCCAAAATTCATCAAAATTACATAAAATCATATATTTCGGACGATTAGGGACTAAAGTAATCCAGTAATCAAAAGCTTGATCATAGTGCTTTTGAAGGGCGGTGCCTCTCTTCTTTAATTCAATAATTACTCTGGGCTTCCAAACAAGATCGGGAAAAATAACACCTTTCCCTTTTTGTTTTTTGACTGGTGGTTCACAAACAGCTCCAGCTCCTATAACGCCTGTATTACCAAAAGCTTTAAGAAGACGGTCAAAAAATATTTGACCTTCTCCCTTTTCAGAACCTTTACAGTTTTTGAACCAAGCTAAAAAAGCTTTAATTTTCTCTTGATGTTCTTTCTGGTTGATTGCCATGATACATTAAGTATTTATGTTTTTTTGCCTTAAAGCAATAAATTTTAGTGGCAATTTATAGCCTTTCAAAATAATGTTTCTTTTAAAAGGTTTTTGCTCTTTATGGGACACTTAGTAAAATACTGGGAGCTGGCTATGAGGTTAAATGGCGGGGTGGACGGGACTTGAACCCGCGGCCTCCGACGTGACAGGCCGGCGTTATAACCAACTTAACTACCACCCCACATTATTAAAGGATATACCTTTGTTTGCCTGTCTTTTCAAGGTTCAGATAGTTTATTTTTAAATCTTTTTGACATTATTAAATAGGGTCTTGTGAAAAAGCTCAGCCAGGTTTGCCTAAAGGCCCAGCGGTTTTTTAGGCAAATTTTGTCAGCGAAATAGCGAACACATACAGAGCAAACTTTGAAGGGGCACTTGTAGACTCAAAAATAAAAACCAGCCAAAAGGATTTTCCTTAAAGTGCTGTGGTAGTTTAGACCTTCCCTGAAAGGTCTTTTTTTGTGCTTTCCCTCTGGCCACAGTTTCCCCAGAACCCGCATAGAATAAGGCTTTTGATTTTTTTAAAATTTTTACTTTACTTTTTTGCCACTTTGGATGATAATAATAAATGATAAATCCTTTAATGGTTTTAGTTTATTGAAATCCAAGCATCAGCTCCTTAAGGGAGCTTTTGCTTTTTAAATGCACGGCTCAGCCCCTTTGTTGGATAAGCTTTTAGCCAAGCAATAATCTATTTAGTTGTCCGTGAAAAACCTTTGTTTTTTAACTTTTTTTGTCTAAAGGACCATTCCATTTCGGGACGGCAATACCTTGGACACTCATGGAATGGCCTTTGGACAAAAGCAGGAAAAAGAGGACGAGGTTTTTTGTCCAGCTTTTTCACGGACGACTATTTATTCCCTGCTTATCCGGCCAATCCCTCTGGGATTTGTTTTTGCCATCTTCAATTTAAGCCGGCTGTCTTTTCAGTAAACCATTTGTAAAGTATATAATCGGTTGGTATTTCCCCATTCGTCTCTTTTTTAAAATCCGATCTTGGCTGAATTTTTCCTGCTGGATTTATAAAAAAGCCCACTGTGGGGCAGTTTAAAGCCAATAAAAAGGTTTTTTTTGGGAAAATAGCCAAAAACAGTCTTTTTTTGAGAAAAAAACGAAAAAATCTTATATTTTTTTTAAAAAAAATGTTGCAGAATGTAAAAAAGGTGCTGATAAAAACAAAAAATAGGCCCTAAAAAGCCTATTTTATAGGCTTTTTCTCTTTTTTTGCCCTGAAGATAGCTTTTTTATCCATAGTCCTAAAAAAAGCAGGCCAGCATTTGACAAGTCACCGTGACTTGTATTAACTATCCCTAAATGAGAAATAACCTTAAGGAGGTAGATATGTTTAAAAAATCTATTTTTATTATATCAGCTGTATTTGGTTTCAGTTCTGTTGCGGAAATGCATTCGCATACAGAAGTGGATCACATGTCTGATATGATAAGCGATACCGGTTCTATGGAGGAGGAAGAAAGTGGCTTTACAGGTTCTGTTGAGCTAAAATATGGGGATGTTTTACAAGAAAGGGAGGCTTCTTACAGAGCCAGATTGGGTTGGCAAGGTAATGTGAATGAATCCGTTAAATGGGCTGTGGGTGTTAGTAGCAGTTCAGGGGATATGAGTGGTAAGAGTATAGTCAATTCCGTATTTGGTGGCCCTGGTGTGACTCCAATAGCTTTAGAACAAGCTTATGTCTCTTATTCACCAGTGGAAAACTTCTCTGTATTAGCGGGTAAAAAATCCTTTAAACCCAGCTTTCACAAAGTGGGAGTTCTTTACGATGAAGACCTTTACCCTGCGGGGGCTTGGGTTAAATATCGTCATGGAGAAGATGAGGACCCTGCCAGTTTTTACGGCAAAGTGGGTGTTTATGAGTTGGATACAGCTTACAAAGGCCCTTTTTCTGAAGGGGGTATTTTATTTGGAAAAGTGGGTGCTAAGTTTGAATTTGCTGAAGGTGTAAAAGCGGGTGTTTATGTATCTGCTGATTACGGCGGTCTTTTTAACAAAACTGTCGAAAGCACTGCCACAGTAGACACTGCGGACGAAACAGCAGATGAAGCAGGAGCTGAAGAAGAACCTGCTACTACAGAAAGCACTAATGATGTCACTTTAGCTAAAGTGGGTGTTCATGTGAGTGCGGATATGGGTATTCCCGTTGGTGTGTTTGGTGCTTATATGACAAATGTTGATCAGTTAGGCGAAGGTCTTAATTTTACCGGTGGAGTTTATGCTGGAGAGGCTGGCAAAGCGTCTCCAGGGTCAGCTAACGACTTTGGTTTGGCTGTAAGCTACCATGAAATTGATGGCAATCATTTTAACACTGATTTACTTAACAGAGATTACTTCACAGGTGCTGGTAAAGGCATTGCTGTTCGGGCACAATATAACCCTTGGGACAACACTAATTTTGTTGCCAAGTTTGCCCACAACTTAACTGATGGAGTGGACTCTGATGAAGCCAACAGCCTTCATGGCGAGTTGACTTTTCACTTCTAATAATTTTGCAATATCGATTTTTTAAAAAGCCTGTGAGTTCCCTCACAGGCTTTTTTTATAATTTGAAAAAAAGGAAAAACTTGGTATTTTCATAAAGCTTGAGATATTTTTGAAAGAGAATAGGAAATAAAACGCATGTTTGACTTAATTATAAGAAAAGGAATTTGCCTTTTGCCTCATCCTCAAAAGCTTGATGAGTTGAAGGAGGAGGAAGTAGATATTGGAATCCAAAAAGGGCGAATAAAACAGATTGGCTCCTTATCTAAAGCTCAGTCGGCTAAAGAGTTTTCTGCCAGTGGTTTGTATGTTCTTCCTGGACTTATTGATACCCAAGTGCATTTTAGAGAGCCCGGGATGGAACATAAGGAAGACATTTACCATGGAAGTCTCAGTGCCCTAAAAGGGGGAATAACTGCTTTTTTTGAAATGCCTAACACTTCTCCTCCCACAGCCACAGTTCAGGATTTAGAGGATAAAATCCAAAGGGCAAAACAAAGCAGTTGGTGTGATTTTGCTTTTTATTTGGCCGGAACAGGTAAAAATAAAAGCTTTTTAAATGAGATAGAAAAAAGCCCAGCCTGCCCTGGAGTGAAAATTTTTTTAGGCCATTCCACAGGAGGCTTGGTTTTAGAGGATGAAGACTCCCTTAATACCGCCCTTTCCCACCGTCAAAAAGTGACTGCCATTCATTCAGAGGACAACTCCCGGCTGTCAGCAAGGCAGGCTCTCGCTTTGAGCCATCCCCCTCATCCGCGAAACCATCCTTTGTGGCGAGACGCGAAAACTGGCCTGATTTCCACTAAAAGAATAATTAGCTTAGCTCAAAAACATAAAGCCCCAGTGCATATCCTGCATGTCAGCACAAAAGAGGAAATGGCTTTTTTAGCTCATCATAAGGACATTGCCTCTGTAGAGGTGACTCCTCAGCATTTGAGCCTTCATGCCCCTGACTGTTATGAGGAGTATGGTTCTCTTGTTCAAATGAACCCTCCCATTAGGGATAAAAATCATCAGGAGGGCCTTTGGAAAGCCTTGCAATCAGGGCTTGTGGATATGATAGGCTCTGATCACGCACCTCACACTATGGAGGAAAAGCAAAAACCTTACCCCCAATCGCCTTCCGGTATGCCGGGGACACAAACTTTGCTCCCTCTTATGCTCAATCACATTAACGAAGGTCGTTTGGATTTAAAATTGTTGGTTCGGCTTTTGGCCCATAACCCCGCACAAAGGTTTAAAATAAAGGATCAGGGGAAAATTAAGGAAGGATACAAGGCTCACCTTACCCTTGTGGATTTAAAAGCCAAAAAGCGGATTGAGGCCCAATGGCTGGCCAGCAAGTGTGGCTGGTCACCTTTTGAAGGTTGGTCTGTCCGGGGCTGGCCTCTGTTTGTATTTCTCTATGGGAAAAAAGTAATAGCTGAAGGTGAGACTTTGGGCGAGCCTTCGGGTTGTCCTATTCAGTTTGATGATGTTTAATAGGGAATATATGTTTAAAACAATAGTTTTTATTTTTTGCATTCTCTTCCCCCTCACTTCTTTTGGTGAGGATGTTGTTCAGGATAGCACCTCAGAGTCGGGCTACGGATATATAATTGAGAAGTATTTTTCCAAAAAAAACAGAACAGAATATTCTAAAAGATTTTCCCTTTTTAGCGGAATATCTTTTTACAGGGAAAGTGCCAAAATCCCCTTTAATCCTTTTTCCTCTTTTGTGCTGGGTTTTAACCAAAGGATAGAAGAACTGCCTCAATGGGGTGCTGATATTAGTTTGCAGGTCTCATTGTTTTCCACTCACATGGCCCGGCAAAAATCCGCTCTTTTAGAAATAAGCCCTCGTATATCTTTTCCCGAAGTTCAATCCGCTTTTCCCCTTTATGTGGGGTGTGGGGCAGGTATGGGCTTTCACCCTCGATATATTGTTCGCAAAATTTCTGCTATGTCTTTCAACAGTCAGTTTTTTATGGGTTTGCGTTTTATTGATTTTTACTATAATTTGGGTTTTTTCACAGAGTTTAACTTGAGAATGCATTATCCTTTAAGCGAGTTGGAAATTTATCTTGAAACTTTTGGCCATTTGGGTATTACTTTTGGCTTTTAAAATTATAGAGTTTTCTCACGAGCGACTAAGTAAATTGAGGTAGATCTGTTGTGTCGAGAAGAAGTTCCAGGCAAGCCGTAGTGCAAAACCTCTATCGGGATGAGTTTCATCAAAGTGTTAACAAAAAAGAGGATAATGATTTTTTTTATAAAAATCTCAACCAAAGGGATCGCTGTTTTGCTTTAGATATTTTAAAAAACATTCAGGCTCATAAGTCGTCTATCGATCAGATTATAAAAAAATATTCTCAAAACTGGAAGTTGGAAAGAATCTCTTTAGTGGATCTGAACATTATGAGATTGGCGGTTTTTGAGATTTTGTTTTGTGCAGATATTCCCGATAAAGCGGCCCTCAACGAGGCTTTGGAGCTGGCTAAAGAGTTAGGGGGGGAAAACTCTGTGCCTTTTATTAACGGTATACTGAATCAAGTTTTAAAAAGCAAACAGGAGATTTAGCTGTGTTGGAGCTTGTCAGCTCGTCTCAAAAATTTTATCCCGGTGCCCAGCTTTGGCTCATTTTTTTCGAACCGGAAAGGGATTTATTTAAACAGATCAACTGGCGAATGGGTTTTCTTTTACATGGTCTTAAGGGCAAAAAATCTCTTTCTCAGCCCATTTTAACGGGTTCTCAAAATGCTTTTCCTGTGAGTTCTTTAGTGTGCCTCCCCTTGCAAAAAAAATCTTGGTTTATAGATGCTCACAAATGTTGGAAGCAATTGGGCAAGCCCTCTTTGCGGGTGTTTGTGCCTTCAGGTTGTGATGAGGGAAGACTCAATTCTATTTTTCCCTCATCTGTTGGGTCTCACTTATCATATTATAAGGAGGATTGAAATGAAATTCCACAATCAGCTTAACATTCAAATTTTATCTGATGGCACTGGGGAGACAGCCCTTGCGGTTTTAAAGGCGGTTTTGGTTCAGTATGAGCATGAAGAGCGAGTTCGTATATCCAGGCATAGGAATATTCGCACCAAAGAACAAATAGAGGCCATTTTTAAAAAACTCAGTAGGAATGAAGATGAAGATGTTTTAGTAGTTTACACTTTAATTTTATCTGAAAGTAGGGAAATCATTGGTCGGCTGTGTGAAAAATACAATGTGCAAAGGGTGGATCTTTTAGCAGATCTGATAGGTATTTTTGATCGTTCTTTAAAAAGTAAAAAAAAGCAGGCGGGAATTTTAAGGGTAGTTAATGAGGATTATTTTAAGCGGATTGAAGCTATGGATTTTTTTCTAAAGCACGATGATGGGCAACGGTCTAAAGATTTAGATCTGGCAGATATTATTCTTGTAGGGGTGAGCCGGACCAGCAAAACTCCACTATCTCTCTTTTTAAGTAATAAGGGTTGGAAGGTGGCGAATGTCCCTTTAGTTTATAATATTCCTCCTCCAGAAAATCTTTTCACAGTGGATCAAAAAAAAATAGTGGCACTAACTATTCACCCCGATTATCTTTTAAAAATCAGGAAGAATCGTTTAGAAAAGTTTGGATATGATCCCGCTGGTGGGGATTACGCCAGTAAGGAGCAAGTTTATAAAGAGGTTTCAGCTATAAAGACTTTGTTTCATAAACAAAAATGGCCGATCTTAGATGTGACCGATATTGCCTTAGAAGAGATAGCAGGGGAGATTATCCGTATTGTTTCAAAAAGAATGCAAATCCCTGTAAAAATTATTTGATGATGATCCACCACAAAAAATAGGAAAGTTTTTTAGTTTTTTATGAGTAGTAGCAATGATTAAAGGCTGGCCTCAGGCTCAGTTATTTACTTTAAACCTTAACCATAAAGTTCGGCGAGGGCCGTCTGTGAGGTTGTAAAGATCATATTTTTTGTCTGTGACATTTTTTAAGGCCACTCCAAAATGGACATTATCATTCAGATCGTAGTAAGAATAAAGATCCACTATATTTACAGCCTCTCCTGAAATGTCCTTATTTTCCCGTGTTCCTCTGCTTGTCAATTCCGCTCCAAAACCCAAACTTTCTGTAGCAGAAAAATCCAGCCTTATAGAAGCCAAATGCTGAACAGGATTATGCCCTCTCAGCAGGTCTGTTTGGTCGATTTCTGTCCAAGTGTATTGAGCCTTCCCGCTAATAGGTTCCAGATTAAACCGTGCTGATGTCTCCACCCCTTTTAGTTTTGCCTCGGATGTTTGCTCCCAAGTGATTAAATAATAAAGAGGATCTTGTTCATTAGGGAATAACCTTCGCTCTGTGCGACGAACAGGATTTTCCAATGTGGTTTCAAAAGCTGTCAGATCAAGAAAATACTTATTGTCTCTCTCCAGCCGGATACCGATTTCATAAGTTTTGGATTTTTCCAAGATCAAATCGGGATTTCCCTCGAATAATAAATCAAACTCCTGATCAGAATCCGCAGGATAATAATTGCCTAAATACTGCTCATCAAATCCGGGGGCACGAAAACCCGTTCTCGCTCCACCTCTTAGAAAAATATCATGGGCAGATATCTGTGCAACATGGTAGGATAATGCCCCTCCCCATGTCCAAACCTTTTCTTTTATGTCACCAGTGAGGCTGTCCATGCGGACAGAGGCTTGATAGTTAAAAGGGCCTTGTCCTCCATTTAAGCTGGTTCGAACAGAATGGCTATCTCTTTCTTTTTGATCATAAGTTTCATCAGGTTGGGAATCAATGCGATCTTGTTCCGTTTCTAAACCAGTGGTTAAGGTGTAATTCCCTCCAGCAAATTCAAAGTGATATTCCCCAATGAGTTGAATGGATATTCGCCGGCTAATGTATTTTGTGTCATCATCTGTCCAGCTTTGTGTTTCTTGATTGTATCCCACAAGAGATTTAAACAACAGCTCAGGAGACATATAGTAAGTGACTCCTAAACTCGCTATATCAGAACCGCCTTTTTCAATAAAAGGCAAGGGTTCTCCCTGGCTTTGGCCATCATATATAAGAGAACTACTTTCTATTAGCCATTGATCATTCCATCGGCTCTCTAAGTTAAAGCTTAAGGCTCTCTCCTTGTAATCACCTGTTTTTTCAGGATCTTTGCTTTTGTCGGCTTGGACCCCTAAACGCCAGCTCAATGGCTGGCTTTGATGAGAGGCACTAAAGTAAGCCTCGCCTCCGGTGTTGGATTCGTTTGAAATTTGTGTCTCTCCACTCACACAAGTTTTTTCCAAGGGGCAATTTGGTTTTTGGGTGAAAATATGAATCACCCCTCCTATAGCGGAGTCCCCTTGAATGACAGCTGAAGGCCCTCTGACAATTTCAATTCTCTCAATGTGATGAATGGGGATAAAATCCCAAAAAGGATCAGAAGTCATGCTGTCTTTTTGCCGGACGCCGTCCACTAACAAAAGGGTTTGAGTGTCCGTCACTCCTCTAAGAGAGACAACAGTTGTATCGGTATCAGAGGATTGGGAAAATTGGGAATGATATCTTCGGACTTGAACCCCCGCTCTTTCTAAAAGATCAGTGAGGTCACAGCCAATGCATTTCCTAATATCCTCTTTAGTGATAACTGTCATGGAGATAAGCCTTTGTTTATGATTTAAAGGTTGAGTTAAGGCTTTAACTGTAAAGTGCTCTTTTGTGGAGCTGTCCTCTTTAGCTGAAACCGCATTGAGAGAAAAAAGACTACAGAAAAACAAAAAACTTTTTATATATTGGTTCATTATGTTTATTCATAATAAATTTTTTTTATGGAATTTGTAAACTTATTTTTTCTTAATTTGTAAAATATTCTGTTTTTGTGAAAATTTTAGACAAAAAACTTTATTTGCTTTATGGGTAGGGATTCCCACTCAATGTTGAGCCAGTTGGCTTAGCCGATGGACACACTCTATCAAGATTTTTTGGAAGTATGTCACTTGTTTTTTAGTGCTATCCCATCCGAGGCTCACTCTAACAGCACTACGGACCATCTCTTCAGAGTAGCCCATAGATTTTAAAACTCTACTGGATTCCATTTTGCCGGAACCACAAGCAGACCCCACACTAACAGAAATTCCCTTCAAATCTAAATTCATAAGCAGAGTCTCCCCTTCAATACCAGGGAAAATCATACAAGAGGTGTTGTTTAGCCTGGGGGCCTCAAAACCCACCACTTGAGCATTGGGGATAGCGGATAATATATTTTTCTCCATACTATCTCTTAAGGACTTGAGCCTTTGGTTTTTTTGTTCAATGTTCTGGCCTTTTTTCGCGACAGCACCAAAGGCGGAGATACTGGGGAGATTTTCTGTTCCCGCCCTTCTTTGCCTTTCTTGAGGCCCTCCGTGGATCAGGGGCTGTAATTCCACTCCTTTTTTACAGTAAAGAATCCCGCAACCTTTTAAGCTGTAAAATTTATGGGCAGAAAAACTGGCCAAATCCACATCCCAATTTTTGAGATGGATGGCTGTTTTCCCTAAAACTTGAGCCATATCGCTGTGGAATAAAGCTCCTTTTTCATGGGCTTTTTGAACCCATTTTGGGATGGGGAACAATGTGCCAGTCTCATTATTAGCAGTCATTATGGAAACCAAAAGAGTTTTTTCACTCAGTCGCTCTTCAAAAAAATCCTCATCCAAAAAGCCTTTTTTTGAGACAGGAATTTTATGAACTTTGATACCTTGTTGGGCCAAAAAATCCGCCGGAGACAAAATACTGGGATGCTCCACAGAGGAGATCAACAATTCCCCCCGTTTTTTTGGAGGATTTTGAAACAGGCTCTTTATCGCATGATTATTGGATTCGCTGGCCCCGCTGGTGAAAATAATCTCTAAAGGGTGACAATGCAGGAGCTGGCTGAGGTTTTGGCGAGCAGTCCATAGCAAGGCTTTGGCCATTCTGGAATCTTGATGGACACTGCTGGGGTTCCCCCAAAATTTCATAGCTTTTTTCGCACTTTTAATGGCCTCTTTTGCGGGGGCTGTTGTGGCATTATAGTCCAAATAAACGCGAGAACGGGAAAAATTAAACATAATTATTTAAGTTTTTAGCTCAAAAAGCCGAAAAAATAAATATGGAAACGATAAAAAGTTATCCTTGGACAGAAAATCTAAAAATCTCATCAAAGGATTTTATAAAATGGCAAACTGAAGGCCATGGTGAGAGTTTTACCTTTTGGTCTTTAAAAAACAACCTGATCCCCTCAAATCTCTATTTTGAATGGGCTGTGGAATACTATAAGATACCTTTTCTACAGGATATGTTTTTTGAGCAAAATCTAATGCCTAAAAAACAGTGGGAAGAGATAAAAGATCTGTCAAATTGGACACCGGAATTTTTGCCAGTAGCTTGTTGGAGAGATATTGTTTTTGTTGGTTCAGTGGAGGGCACGGCAGAAAAGGAAGAAAGCTTTCCCTTTAAATGTCGTCATGTTTTGGTTAGTTATCAAGCTTTAAAGCTTATCCATGGATTCACCAGTGAGCTGACTAAAACCATTAAGAAGGATGAAGTTTCCCCTTCCTCACTGCATACGAGCAAGCCTTCAAAAGTGAAGGATAGCCCTCCTCGTTCAGAAGAAGAAACAGTTATTGCTCAAGATCAGGCTTTTTCTGCTAAAACTTCTCCAGGGCATAAACATCCTTTAGGAGAGCCTTTTACCCAGCAACCTTCTATTCCTGTTTTTAAAAAGGCTACTTCAAGCGATCAAGATCATGGGAAAACAGATGGTCCCCAATTAAAAGCCCAAGATTTATTCCCAGAGCAGGAGGAAGAGAGGCTTACTGAGGTAGAACAAGCCACTTTCCCCGGCCGTTCCCCTCAAGAGACAAATGATAACTTGATTATGGGTAATTTTCAGTCTCAAGCTCAAAAAGATCGCTCTTCTGAAAGCTCTGCCTATTTAGAAAACTCAAAAACTCAAATTACAACAGTTCAGGTTCAGACTCCTAACTATGATGACTTGTGGTTAAAGACGAAATCTCTCTTTTGCTCGGCTATGCTTTTAGCAGTCAAACAAGACAAAATTTACCCTTTGTCTTGGTTTGGAAGGATGCAGGTGGATCAAAAAGACGAAGAGCTTGCGGATCTGAACGATCATTCTTTATTTAAAATGGTTCGAAAAGGCCATCCCTATCATGGTTTTATTGTGGATACTCCGGCCCACAAAAAGTTTTTTAATAAAATAGGTTGGGAGAAATACTCTGAACACATTACAGCTATTCCAATAAAAGATGAAAAACAGGAGTTAAAGTTGGTTTTTGTAGGTCTCAGTATGAGGACTTTTTCCATAGAGGAGATCAAAAATTCTGAACGGTTGGTCTCTGAGTTTTTTAAGCCTCATGTTTATCAAAAAATCTTGAAAGCGGCTTAAAAATAAGTTTCTTTGTTAAAAAAGAAAGTCCCACCAGCTTGTGGTCTCTCTTGCTCCCCTTTGCTTTAAAATTTGGATAACCCTTTTGTTTTTGCTTCGTTCTAAAGCGGTCTTTCCAAAATTATCTTCAGCCTCTATGTCTGCTCCTGCTGATAATAAAATACGGACAACTATTACATTCCCTTGTATGCTGGCGACATGCAAAGGGGTATTTCCAGAACTATCTTCAGCATTTATGTTGGCTCCTCCGTCCAATAAAGCTCGGACAATTTCTGAATGCCCTAAGAGACTGGCTATCAGCAAAGGGGTGGACGCTACTAGACCCATACCTCCTGCGATCTCTGTGTTGGCTCCTGCGTCCAATAAAATACGGACAACTTTTAATTTCTGCTTATGGCTGGCGACATACAAAGGGGTCTTTCCATAATCATCTTCAGCATTTATGTTGGCTCCTGCCTCTATTAAAGTTTGGACAACTTCTGGATGTCCCAAAAAGCTGGCCATCAACAGAGGGGTCCAGTAGTGTTTTTCATCTCTGGCCTCTATATCTGCTCCCGCGTCCAATAAAATACGGATAACTTCTGGATACCCCAAGAGACTGGCTACATGCAAAGGGGTCCGGTCTTTTTCATCTCTGGCCTCTATATTCACTCCTTTTTCTAAAACAGCCTGAACAGCTGATAAGTCCCCTGAATGGATAGCAGAAAACAAAACCTCTTCGTTTGTTTCGTTCTGACTATTGTCTTCTTTTTCCTCTGGACATGCATCTATACATGAGCTTGAACCAAGAGCTGACTTGCTGAAAAACATCTCAGCAAAAATAAAAGCACCAATAATTAAGATAATCTTCATAATTTTCCTCCTGCTGATTGAAACGGTTAAATAGATAAGCAAAAAAATACAAAAAATCAAGCTCAGTGAAAAAATTTCCTATTTTTTTTCCTGAGTTCGCCCATTGAGGAAGAAAAAAAGTTTAAAAGCATTGAAAACAAAGCTTTCTTACAAAATCTTATATTGAGAATACCCATGAACCAATCATATAACAGACACAAACAAAAAGATTGATAAGCTTGAATCTAAAATTGATCAGCACTTTAAAAAATAATCCAAAGCCTTTCTCAAAAGATTATCCTGTGGCCCTGGCGGTGCTTAAAGTGCCAGAAGCCCTATATTTTGTGGTCCAGTATCATCTGATCTGAATTTATAAACTCCTTAACCTTAGAAAAACTTTTCCTGTGAATAGGACAGGGGCCATATTTTTTTACAGCCTCTCTATGGCTTTTTGTTGCATAGCCTTTATGCTTTTCAAAACCGTATTGAGGATACTGTTGGCTATATTTTAAAAGCAACTTATCCCTTTCTGTTTTTGCCAAAATCCCTCCTGCAGAGATAGGGGCAAACCTTCTATCTCCTTGGATAATAGGGGTTTGAGATATATGGGGTAGTGAGGGGATAGGGAATGCCCCGTCAACAAGAATATGGCCTTGAGTGAGGTTCAGCCCCTCCACAGCCCTTTTCATAGCCAGCAGGCTCGCTTGATGAATATTGAGTGTTTCAATTTCTTGCACACTGGCTGTTCCAATGGAAAAACGGTGCTGTTTTTTAATTTCTTCAGCCATAATTTGTCTTTGTTTTGCACTGATTTGCTTGGAGTCTTTAAACAGTTGAGGGAAGTTCAAAATGACCGCTCCTGCAAAAACAGGCCCAGCTAAGCAACCTCGCCCGGCTTCGTCCACACCCACAACCGGTTGAGGGGAAAAAGAACGAAAATCCATATTGGGCCAACTCATAATTATCTTGGGAAGAGAAAGGTCTTTTAAAGAAAATTGACTTTTTTCGTTTTCATGGCTAAGTTATAAGTATGCACTTTAGCGGGAAAATCACCAACTCTTTTTTCACTTTTTTGAGCCGGTATGAATTAGATACCAGCCGGTTTTTTGAAATGACTCCTTTAGAAATTGATTTTATCCGCGACCCCCACTCTTGGATGGATGCGGAGCAAGTGGAACTCTTGTTGAGGAATATTCGAAGGGCTTATCAGCAGAGATTTATAGACAAAGATCTGGTGGCCACCGTGGGGCATAATGCCCCCCATTTAAAATCTTGGGGTGGTTTAGAGGGTTCTCTTCATTTTTTTAACAGTCCCAAAGCCATTTATAATAAAATAGACAAATTTTTGAGTTTTTTTGTATCCCCTAATATGTCCATTTACGGGAAGGCGGACGGGAAGGATTTTTTCTCCTTTAAAACGGATTTCAATAAAGCCAAATACTCCACAGTGAGGGATTATTTGCAATCCGTGTTAGAGACTCTTCCTGTTTTCTTAGGCCAAGATCCAACGGAGGTGAACTGGGAAAGTGAGATAGTGAAAATTTATCATGAAAGGGAACGGACTTTACCTCTCCCTTTAATTGGTTTAAAAAGTGCTTTTCAGTCCAACATTATATCTGATTTAAAAGCCAGAGAGATCATTGACAGCCGGGGCACACCGGCCTTAGAGGTGGATGTTTTAACTGAAGATGGATTTTTAGGTAGAGGATCTGTGCCCAGTGGAGCTTCTAAAGGCCAGTATGAAGCCAAAGAGCTAAGAGATGAGGATCCTCAGTATTTTTTCTCTAAGGGTTTAAAAAAAGCTTGCCAAAATGTTCGCTCACTTTTGCCCGCCCTAAAGGGCCAAGATATACAAAATCAGGCGATGATTGACAAAACTCTTTTGACAAAAGATGCCAGCCCACTAAAAGCTCGTTTAGGGGCCAACACTTTAATAGGTATTTCTCTGGCTTGTTTAAAAGGAGCGGCCTGTGCCGTTAAAAAACCACTTTATGAGCATGCGGCACTTAAGGGGCAGGATCTCTTTCTTCCTGTTCCTTTAATGAATGTTATCAATGGTGGCCTTCACGGAGGGGGCAATATGGACATTCAGGAATTTATGATAGTTCCTTTTGGTTTTGAATCTTTTAAATCCGCCTTAAGGGCCGGTTGCGAGGTGTTTCATCATTTGAAGGGCCAGCTAAAATCCAAGGGTTTTTCTACCTCTGTAGGGGATGAAGGGGGCTTTGCTCCGGCACTTTCTTCTTCCACTCAGGCTTTTGACCTGATCTTATCCGCTATAGAAAAATGTTCTTATACGGGAAAAATGGCCTTAGCTTTAGATTGTGCCTCTTCGGGATTTTATAAAAATCAATGCTATCATTTTGAAGGGAAGTCTCTAAATAGCGATCAGATGATATCCATTTATGAAAAGTGGTCCCAGCAGTATCCCCTTATCAGTATAGAGGATGGTTTAGCAGAGGAGGATTGGGGAGGGTGGGGGCGAATGACTAAAAAATTGGGAAAAAAAATTCAGCTTGTGGGGGATGACCTATTCGTGAGTCAAAAAGACCGTGTAAAAAAGGGGGTTGAACAGGGGGCAGGCAATGCTTTACTTGTGAAATTTAATCAGGCGGGCACTATTACAGAAAGCCAAGCGGCGGTTTTAAAAGCCAAGTCCGCCGGTTTTTCCTGCATTATGTCCCACAGGAGTGGTGAGACGGAAGACAGTAGCATTGCCGATCTGTCTGTAGCTTGGGGCACAGAGCAGATTAAAGCCGGCAGTGTGTCGCGAGGGGAGAGAACAGCAAAATACAACCGCTTGCTTCGTATAGAGGAGGAATTAGGGCAAGAGGGGTTTTATAGAGGGAGAGAAGCTTTTAAAAACAAGCACTTCTCTTTATGAAGAAGAGTAAAAAACTTGAACTTTAGTTTTTTGGTTGCACTTCCACAAGTTTTGCTGAAGGCGGGTTTTTAATTTTTTTGCCGCCTTTTCACAAAAAGCAAGCCATCGCCCTTGTGCCACTATTTTGTCTTGACCTTTAACAGAGTAAATTACAGCACAAAAATTTTCCTTTTCGGGAAACTCCTGCACTCTAATAGTTCGGGATTCTACCGCGATGGCCTTTTCCCGCAAACAAAAAAAATAGTTTTTAACCGGTAGCTCCAAAGCCCAACCGGCCTGAAAAGAAAAATAAGCCCAGCTGATAAAACTGAATATCATTAGCGAAAAAGCCTTCCCTGTTTGCCAGAATTCTTTTTAGATTTTTTATAGGCTTTGGTTTCAGCTTTTTTGACAAGTTTCACATTAGAGTAATGAATAAAGCCCTCTCGCTTTTGAATCCCTTTTTCTTTATCAAAACAGGTTTGAACACGAACATTTTTAATCCGTATTTTTTGTTGAATGGGCTGAATCTCTAAAACAGAACCTTTTCGCCCTTTATCACTTCCAGCAGTGACCTGAACTTCGTCTCCCACTTTAATTTTTAACTTCATGACTGACCTTTCTTTTTTTTAAAATTTGCTTTTTAATTTTTAAAGCCTTAGGAGAGAGCAAGCTGTCTTTTTGCTGGACAATAAATAGGTCAAAACCACCCACCTTATCTACATTCCGAATAGCACTCACAGCTACTTTTAATTTAAAAAACTGCTTGAGGCGAGAGCTAAAAAATTTTTTAGATTGAATATTGGGCAAAGCTTTGGATTTGGTCTTAATGTTAGAGTGACTCACTAAATTTTTAACTACAGGAGCTTTCCCGCTCAATTCACAACTGGCCATCGGCTTATCCTCTTAAAAGTTATTTTACCTTAAAAAAGTAAAAATTTCATTCCACTTATCATTTTTTTTTTGATATAGCAAATAAAAATTGTGTTTTTATTACTGGAAGTTTGCTGTCATAGTGAGAAAACTAAGGCTTTTTCTATTTTTTTAAAAAATTATCAAGAGAGGATTGACTTTTCCCTAAAAAATAGGTTTAAAGAGCTGAAATAGGAGATCATTTTGTTGTTTGAGAAAAAAAAGCCAGTTAAACAAAGCCGTCATCATCTTCATTTTGATTATAAAGACCCATTATCCCTTTACGGCTTTATTGAAGGGGCAAAAATCACCCCAGCTCGAACTAATGGCTTAACCAGCAAGCAGGAAAGGTTAATGAAAAAGGCCATTAAAAAAGCCAGAAATTTGGGTCTTCTTCCCACCCATTTTCAATCTTTTGACGATTTTGGGCGACCAGAGATGATATCTCATAAACCTTTCAAATATAAATAATACACTACTAAACACCTTATTTTTGTTGTTTTTCTAAAATCTGATCCAGCTTTTCTTTCTTTAAGCTCTTTATCAAAGCGGTTTTGTCCATCTTTTAAAATCTCTATATCTTTTTTCTATTAAAAGTGTAGGTTTTTTTACTGAGAATTATCTATAAGCTAAGCAGGATTCATGCAAAATGGTTTTTTTCATCAACTGCTGAATGGGCACTTTTTTTGAAACAGGTAAAAGCTTTAAAATTTGATTTTCCAACAACTGATAGCTGTCCTGTCCATATTGCATGATGTATTTGTTTTTCACTTCACAAAACAAATACAAATCCGATCGGGTCAGCCAGTGGTATCGGCTCACTCGGCCAGTCAAAGCCTCTTCCCTCCAAGCCACAGCTGTCATCAGCATAAGGGCGGAAGAAAAGGCTCCCTTCACCTCCGGTTGGGAATAAACCAAAGATAGACAGTCCTGGGAAATAAGATCAAAGCCCCTTAATATTTTTTTTAAATAGGCAAAATACTCATAACAAGCTCCGGGAGTGTTCTCTTTTTTGCAAAGGGTCTGCTTTCTTTTTAAAATCTTTTTTTCTTTCCGAAAATCTTCAGAATTATCAAAGAGGAGCCCCTTCTGAACCTTTTTAAAATGCTCAATTTGACTGTCGCAAAAATGATGAGGAGGGTCGTTCATAATAATAAACAAAATTCCGCCCCCTATAAAAAGGCTGGCCAAAAGGGCCTTGGGAAGTTTATAAAGTGTATTCAACATAAATCATTTATATCCATGCAAAATGACCAGTGAAATGGCGTAAAAAAGGAGGTTCTTTTATAAATTTAACACCCTTTAACTGAAGGGCCTCCCCTTGAGCAAAGGAAATAATGGATTCCGCCACAAAATCTATATGGGACTGAGTGTAAACCCGGCGGGGCAAACAAAGCCGGACCAACTCTTTGGAGTGATATGTTTTCTCCCCATTGGCTAATGTCTTACCAAACATTACAGAACCAATCTCACAACTGCGAATCCCAGAGTATTCATACAAGCCCGAAACTAAAGCTTGCCCAGGATAAGCTGATACAGGAATATGAGGCAAAAGTTTTTTAGCATCAATATAAACAGCATGCCCGCCGGGAGGTTTTAGTAAAGGGATGCTCCCTTCAGCTAACTGCTCATGCAGGTGAGATACAGAGGCTATCCTCTGCTCAAGGTAAGAAGGCTCTAAAGCCTCTTTTAAACCTATGGCAATGGCTGAAAGATCTCTTCCTGCCAGCCCTCCATAAGTGGGAAAGCCCTCTGTCAATACCAAACGATTTTTACAAAACAGACTCAAGGATTCGTCACGGACACAAATAAAACCTCCAATGTTAGCCAAGCCATCTTTTTTTGCCGAGACAAAACACATATCCGCTGTATCAAAAGTCGCACGGGCGATTTGCTGTGGGCTTTGCCCTTTAAAAGCCTTCTCTCTTTGTTTTATAAACCAAGCATTTTCTGCAAAACGACAGGCATCTAAAATCAGAGGGACAGAATGGTTTTTACAAAGCCTCTGGGCAGATTGCAGGTTTTTTAGAGAAACAGGTTGCCCCCCTCCAGAGTTATTAGTGATGCTGATTAAAACTCCGGCCAGATTTTTTTCTTTTAAGCTTTTCTCTAAAGCCGGCAAATCAATATTCCCTTTAAAGGGGTGCTCTAAATCCTCAAAAGATTCCGGGCAGGGGAGATCCAAAACTTTAAGGCCCATGTCCTCAGCGTTAGCTCTTGTGGTGTCAAAAAGCATGTTGGAGACAATATATTCTCCCTGGGATTTTAGATAATTCAAAAGGATTCTCTCTGCTGAGCGACCCTGATGAGTGGGTATCACAAAAGGCAGGCCGGTAATGTCTTGAACTGTTTTTTCAAATTCAAAAAAGCTTTTGGCCCCGGCATAGGATTCATCCCCTTGCATTAAAGCCCCCCATTGGCTATCGCTCATAGCCCCTGTGCCCGAATCTGTTAAAAGGTCAATCAAGACATCTTTTGAGGGGATCAAAAACAAATTCAAAAAAGCTTTTTGAAGGGCATGACGGCGGTCCTCTCTTGTGGTTTTTTGAATCGGTTGGACAGTCTTTATTTTGTAAGGTTCCATTATGGTTTTTCTGCTCATTTTAAACTCCCTTAGAGTTGATATTATAGAGAAGATTAAAAATATTGCCACAAGTTTTTAACTGGGCCTTCCCTTTTGTCAAAAAACAGTAAAGGCCCACAAAGGCTAAATTTTAACAAAACTTTGCATTTATGCCATTTTTTTGAAAATTTCTGCTTTCTCTATTTTATTTTGACTGGAAAATTCAGCTGTAATTAATCGCTCGTGAAAAACCTTTGTTTTTTTAACTTTTTTTATCTAAAGGACCATTCCATTTCGGGACGGCAATACCTTGGACCCTCATGGAATGGCCTTTGGACAAAAGCAGGAAAAAGAGGACGAGGTTTTTTGTCCAGCTTTTTCACGGACGACTAATTAGTAATATACCCATGCCTTTAAAGAAGTGGTGGAAAAAACCCATTTCTGAAGGGAAATATTTTCATTTTAAACTCATTATTTTGATTTTAACAAAAAAACACATAATCTTAAACCAACTAAAAAATATGAGATCAAAAATTGTATTTTTAAAGATTTTCTGCCTTCTTGTATGTGGGGGAGGGCTGTTGGTTTTTTTACCTGCTCCAGCGGATGAAGGGTGCCGGCAAAGCTTCTCCAAACAAAACAGGTGGATGCCTTATGCAGAGGCTCAGGCTTATATCCGATCCTTAAAGATAAGGACTCAAGAGGAATATAGAGAATGGAGCAAATCCGGAGATCGACCAAAGGATATCCCCTCTAACCCCAAAGGGGTCTACAAAGAAGAGTGGAAGGGCTGGCCCCGTTTTTTTGGAACAAACTGGAAATCTTATTTAGAGGTTCAAGCTCATGTCCGATCCCTTGGTATAAAAACTAAAGAGGAATATGAGGAATGGAGCAAATCCGGAGATCGACCAAAAGATATCCCTTCTGACCCTGACAGGGTCTATAGAGAAGAATGGGAGAGTTGGCCCTCTTTTCTTGGGACAAAAAAAGAATGGATGCCTTATCAAGAGGCTAAAGCATACATCCAATCCCTCGGTATAAAAAGCAAACGGGAATATAAGGAGTGGAGCAAATCCGGAGATCGACCAGAAGACATTCCCTCAAGCCCCGAAAGTGTTTATAAAGAAGAATGGGAAGGCTGGAGGATTTTTCTTGGCACATGGAACAAACAAAATAGGTGGAGGCCTTACGCAAAGGCTCAGGTTCATGTCCAATCCCTCGGTATAAAAAGCAAACGGAAATATAAGGAGTGGAGCAAATCCGGAGATCGACCAGAAGACATTCCCTCAAGCCCCGAAAGTGTTTATAAAGAAGAATGGGAAGGCTGGGGCATTTTCCTTGGCACAGGGAACAAACAAAATAGGTGGAGACCTTACGCAAAGGCTCAGGTTCATGTCCAATCCCTCGGCATAAAAACCGAACGGGAATATAATGAATGGAGCAAATCCGGAGATCGACCAAAAGATATCCCTTCTGACCCTGACAGGGTCTACAGAGAAGAATGGGAAGGCTGGAGGATTTTTCTTGGCACAGGGAACAAACACAAAAAAAAGTGGAGGTCTTATTTAAAAGCTAAAGCTCATGTCCAATCCCTCGGTATAAAAAGCAAACGGGAATATAAGGAGTGGAGCACATCCGGACAAAGGCCAGAGGATATTCCCTCAGCCCCTCATGAAATCTATAATGAGTGGGAAGGTTGGGGGATCTTTCTCGGAACAGGGAACCAACGCAAAAAAGAATGGAGGTCTTATCAATCAGCTCAAGATCATGTCCAGTCCCTGGGAATAAAAACTGAACGGGAATATAAAGAGTGGAGCAAATCCGGAGATCGACCAGAAGACATCCCTTTTCGGCCGGACAAAACATACAAAGAGTGGGAGGGCTGGCCCTCTTTTCTTGGGACAAAAACAGAATGGAGACCCTATCAAGAAGTTAAAATTTATATTCAATCCCAGGGAATAAAAACCAAAAAGGAGTATGAAAAATGGAATCAATCCGGAAAGCGACCAAAGGACATTCCTTTTAACCTTCGAAAAATCTACAGAGAAGAATGGGAAGGTTGGGGTATTTTCCTTGGCACAGGGAATCAACTCAAAAAAAAGTGGAGATCTTATTTAAAAGCCAAAGCATACATTCAGTCCCTCGGTATAAAAACTAAACATGAGTATGAGCAATGGAGCAAGTCCGGAGATCGACCAGAGGACATCCCATCCAGCCCATATCGAGTGTATTCTTATTATTGGAAAGGTTGGAGATCCTTTTTAGGCCAAAAACAGCCCATAATGCCATACAAAATGGCTCGTGCCTATATCCGAAAGAAAAACATGACAGCTGAAGAGTTTTATCAATGGCTTAAATCCGATCAAAGGCCAAAAAACTTCCCCCGACAGCCTCATATTGCTTATGAGGATCAATGGATAAATGTAGAAAATTTTTTAGGAATCCAATGGATGGATTTTAAATCCGCTCAAGTTTATGTTCAGTTTTTAAATGTGCTCAGTCCGGAAGATTATTTTAGCTTGTCACAATCAAAAGAGGAGGGAGAGGGGCTTCCACCCGATCCTTCTAAAGCCTATCAAAAGGATTGGCGGGGTTGGGATCATTTCCTTTTCGGGAAATAAGGATAAGAAAATAAAAACATGAGATTACAATTATTTTTTAAAATCTTTTTATCTGATCATTTCAAACTTATTCGAGGGATTGTGCTGTGCCTTTGCCTATTGGTTTTTTTACCTGCTCCAGCGGATGAAGGGTGCCGGCAAAGTTTTTCCCATAGCTCCAAATGGATCAGCTACAAAAAAGCTCAAAACCATGTTCAGTCTTTGGGAATAAGAACTCAAAAGCAATATAATGAGTGGAGCAAATCCGGAGATCGACCCCAAGACATCCCCTCTAACCCCAATAGAGTTTATAAAAAAGAGTGGGAAGGATGGACAGTTTTTCTTTTAGGGGTAAAGAAAAGACAGTGGAGGCCGTATAGGGAAGTCCAATCTTTAGTTCAAGCCCATGGAATAAAAAATGAGGATAGCTATCGAAAATGGAGAAGATCTAGTGGGCTGGAAGATATCCCCAGTCGCCCTCAAGTGAGTTATAGAGAGGAATGGGAGGGCTGGGAGGTTTTTTTAGGCCCAAGGAGGGAAGAAAAAAAGTGGAGATCTTATTCAGAAGTTCAGGCCCATGTCCAATCCCTCGGTATAAAAACTAAACGGAAATATAATGAGTGGAGCAAATCCGGAGATCGACCAAAAGATATCCCTTCTGACCCTCAAAAAATCTACAAGGAAGAGTGGGGAGGTTGGGGGATCTTCCTTGGAACGGCAAACCAACACAAAAAAAAGTGGAGAGCTTATCAAAAGGCTAAAGCGTATATCCGATCCCTTGGCCTAAAAAACAGGAGAGAATTTAGAGTTTGGATCCAGTCCGGAGAGAGGCCGAAGGACATCCCCTCAAGCCCCGAAAGTGTTTACAAAGAAGAATGGGAAGGCTGGGGAAGTTTCCTCGGCACAGGAAATAAACGTAGAAAAAAGTGGAGGCCTTACCGAGAGGCTCAAGATCATGTCCAATCCATGGGAATAAGGACTCAAAAGGAATATAATGAATGGAGCAAATCCGGAGAGAGGCCACAGGATATCCCTTCTGACCCTCAAAAAATCTACAAAGAAGAGTGGGAGGGCTGGAAGATCTTCCTTGGCACAGGAAATAAACGCAGAAAAAAGTGGAGGCCTTACCGAGAGGCCCAAGATCATGTCCAGTCTTTAGGAATAAGGACTCAAAAGGAATATGAAAGGTGGAGTGTGTCAGGAGATCGGCCAGAAGATATCCCTTTTCACCCGCGGGAAGTTTATTCCTATTATTGGAAAGGTTGGAGATCCTTTTTAGGCCAAAAACAGCCCATAATGCCATACAAAAAAGCTCGTGCCTATATCCGAAAGAAAAACATGACAGCTGAAGAGTTTTATCAATGGCTTAAAACCGATCAAAGGCCAAAAAACTTCCCCCGACAGCCTCATATTGCTTATGAGGATCAATGGATAAATGTAGAAAATTTTTTAGGGATCCAATGGATGGATTTTAAATCCGCTCAAGTTTATGTTCAGTTTTTAAATGTGCTCAGCCCGGAAGATTATTTTAGCTTGTCACAATCAAAAGAAGAGGGAGAGGGGCTTCCTCCCGATCCCTCCAAAGCCTATCCAGAGGATTGGCAGGGTTGGGATCATTTCCTTTTTGGGGAGTGAGGGATTGATCCTTTTTCAAAATTTTTGCTGAGGAAAATTTTTTAAAATTTTTATTTTTTTAAAAGGTTGCATTTCTAAAAGAGCCACTAGTTTTCCCCCCTTAACTGCTTTTAAAATTTGAGATTGGCCCTTTTTATTGACCTTAATTTGATCTTTTTGGCTGGCGGACAAAACATACAAAGGCAATTTCCCTTGTTGGAGGAGTTTGGCGTTTTTGCCGTTGAGTTCTATTTCCGGGAACTGGCTTAAAGCGGAACCAGGGAACAAAAAACTATCCCCTAAAAGGGATTTTAACCCTTCTTCCTCTTCAGGAAAATTTTTAGATAATTTGTTTTTTAACTCCTCTGTAGTCAAACTATCCTGAACATTAAAATTTCCGGAAGAAAGCCTCTCCAACTGTATTAAACAGGCTCCTGTTTTCATTTTTTGCCCTAAATAATGGACCCAAGAGCGAATGTAAGAGCCTTTAGATCCAGAAATACTCAAGCTCGCACTATCTTTTTGAATGGAATGAATATCTAAATCCCAAAAAGACATTTTTTTTACAGGTAGATCCACTTCCTTTTCTCGCCCAGCAAAGGCATAAGAATAGAGCTTTTTCCCCTTAATTTTTACAGCAGAAAACACAGGAACAGGGATCTCCAACTCTCTACTTTCTTTTTTTAAAAGATTTTCTATTTCTTCTTTTTTTAAAGAAACTTCCTTTGATTTTAAAACCTTTCCCTGGAGATCAAAAGTGTTAGTCTCCAAGCCAAACTTTAAGCTCAATTTATATCTTTTGTCAGCATTCAAGAAATAATGGCTCAGCTTTGTAGCCATACCACATAAAATCACCATCAGCCCTCTGGCCGTAGGGTCTAAAGTGCCGGCATGACCCACAGCTCTTTGCTTAAGGATTTTTCGGACTTCATCTACAATCTGATGGCTGGTGCCATCCTTATCCTTATTGATAAGCAAAACACCACTAAAAACCTTTTGAGACATACCAATTAAAATCCATGAGTATTTAAGAGGCTTTTTTCACAAAAGCACAAATAAAAGAAAGTTCTGCTTTTAACTCCAATTCTGGATTTCCATTTTCCTTAAGGGCTTTTCGGGCTTGAGGCAAGCCAAAGCCAAACCGTTCCACAAAGCCTAAATCAGCGATATTATTGGAGAAGGCACATATCGCTTTAGCAATTTTATCTTTGTCTTTCGGGGATTCGCAAAATTCTACATTTTCACTTTCCCCTTTTTCGATAAGAGCTTTTAACTCCTGTTCGCTCAGCTTTAAAACAGATGGATCCATAATACTTCCTCTTAAGAATAAAAGTTAAAGCTCTGTTCTAATTTTTTTCTTTTTCGTGTAGGCGGATAAAATATCCTTTGGTTTTATGTCATTAAAATTTTTTAAAGTCATACCACACTCTAAACCCTCTCCCACTTTTTGAACATCATCTTTAAACCGTTTGAGGCTGGATAAAGCCCCGTCATACATTACCCGCCCATCACGAACCAATCGGATTAAAGAAGATCGGAGTATTTGCCCCTCAGTCACATAACAGCCCGCCACTGTTCCCGCTTTGGAAATATGAAAGATCTCTCGCACCTCAGCTGAGCCTTGGTCCTCTTCCACAAATTCATCTTTTAAAAGGCCCAACATAAGTGTTCGGACCTGATCTAAGAGTTTATAAATTACAGAACCTGTGTGAATATCAACAGATTTCTCCTTAGCCACGCGTGCCGTTTTCCCATCAGGGCGAACATTAAAACCCAAAACAATACCGGAAACTGTAAAGGCCAAAAGGACATCGCTTTCCGTAATAGCTCCTGTCCCGGAGTGAATGACTTTTGCTGAAACTTCTTTTGAGGGAAGTTTTTCCAAACTGTTTTTTAGAGCTTCTAAACTGCCTTCCCTATCGGCTTTAACGATAAGATTTAGGTCTCGCCTTTCCTCATCAAGACTTTGCATTTTTAATAATAATTCCTCTGGGGAAAGTGGGGCTGGGGCGACTTGTTCCGCCTGGCCTTTGTCTCTTCTTAAAAGCAAAATATTTTTAGCTGTTTTACTGTCCGTCACAACACAAAAGCTATCACCGGCTTGAGGGAGATCAGAAAAACCCATCACCTCCACCGGAAAACCAGCTCTTACAGTGGAGATCACTTTTCCCTGATCGTCTTTCATCTGGCGGACCTTTCCTAATTGTTCTCCAGCCACAATGTGTTGCCCTGTTTTAAGAGTTCCATCTTTTAACAAAAGGCTGACTACAGCACCTGAGCCTTTGTCTTTTCTTGCCTCTAAAACCACACCACTGCCCGGAGCTGAACTTTGGTATTTTAACTCCTGTAGTTCCGCTAAAATTTGAATTTGCTCCAACAACTCTTTAATCCCCTCACCTTTAATAGAGGATATAGGGATAAAACTGGTGTCCCCTCCCCAGTCTTCAGGAGTAAGCCCTCGATCGGCCAGCTGTTTTTTGATTTTGTCAGGATTAGCCCCTGGGGCATCCATTTTACTGATGGCGATAATGACAGGGCTTTTTCCAGCTTGTGCATGATTTAAAGCCTCTAAAGTTTGTGGTTGGACCCCATCCACTGCGGAAACAAGAAGAACCACAATATCTGTCACCTGAACACCGCGGGAACGGATAGCCGTAAAAGCCTCATGGCCAGGGGTATCTATAAAAGTGATGGGCTTTCCTTCCCAAGAAACACTGTAAGCTCCAATATGCTGGGTAATACCTCCACTTTCTCCTTCAGCCACTTTGGTTTTCCTAATTTTATCTAACAGAGTGGTTTTCCCGTGATCGACATGGCCCATAACAGTCACCACTGGGGGTTTAAGCTGTAGCTCTTTATGAGTTGTGGGGCTTTCCATCCGCTTTAAAATTTCCTCTTCTGTTGTTTTTGTGTTTTTGGCCTCAAAGCCAAAAGAGGGAACAATAAGGGCAATGGTATCAAAATCCAAAACAGAAAGCTCTTTAAAATCTACCCCCTCCTCTTTGAGTTTTTTAATAAGAGATCTCCTTTTTATTCCCATTTTTTTACAAAGGTTCTCTATACTCATTTCCCCATAAACTTTTATGACTCTTTTATGGGATTTAGGGGTAGTGATGATAGTGCTTTTGAAGTCTCCAGTAAGGGCCATTCGTTTTTTCCTGGGTTGAAAAATCACTTCCCTTTTTCTGAAGTCTGTCGCGTGGAATTTGGACGAAAGATCTTTTTCTGCCAGAGGTTTTTTAGGTTGTTTTTGAACTGGCTTTTCCTCTTCTTCCGTTTTATCCCAAAAACTTTCGTCCAAAGGATCTCTACTTTTAACAGAAACCAGATCCATACGAATACTTTTAGAACTGGCAAGAGCACCTGGAGTAAGTTTTTGTTTTGGTTTTGAAACTTTTGGAGAGCTTGATTTAGCGGTTGGACGACGCTTTACAGGCTGAGTCTCTTTCGCCTTACGGCGGATTATAATTTTTTTTTGAGGCGAAGGTTTTTCCTGCTGTTTTGTTTTTTCCTCTATTGGTGGAGGGCTTTCCAATGGTGCAGAGCTTTGCTTTTTAATAGTTGACTTTTTAGTGGTGGAGGATGATGGCTTTTTTTTAGCAACGCGGGTTTTTTTGACCAGTTTCTTGACTGGCTTTTTAGTTTTTTTAAGAGGAGGATTCTTTAACCTTTGAGTGGCGTAAAACTTTTTCTCAATTTTTTTAGCCATTTCCGGAGTGAGAGATTCCATGTGAGTTCTCACAGGGAGCTTCCACTCTTTCCGGATCTTGTCCATTAAAAAAACACTTTTGACTTCTAATTTTTTAGCCAACTCATAAACTTTCATAAATTTTTTATCCCTCATTTTTTTTATTTGAGGACAGCTTTTTATCTTTAGTTGTTGTAGATTCTTTAGTGCTATCCTCTGGTTTTTTCTCTTCCGTTTTGTTTTCTAAAGTCTTCTTTGTCTTTTTTTCTGATGGTTTTTCTGTTTTTTCAGCGGTGGGTTTATCTTCTTTTTGCTCTTTCACTTTGTTTTTTTCTAAAGCTTCTTTTGTCTTTTTTTCTGATAGTTCTTCTGTTTTTTCAGCAGTGGGTTTATCTTCTTTTAATTCTTTTTGAGAGCTTTCCGCCTCCTTTGCTAAAACCGATGGATCTTTTGGTTTATGGCTTTCCTTCTCTCCCACAGGATTTGTTTTTGCCTCTTCCTCTGTTTTATTGGCTTTTTCCCCCTCTAACTGGGCCAATTCCCTTTTTAAAATCTCTTCTGCTTGCTCTTTGAGATGGGAGGACAAAGGCTTTTTATCCTTTTGAGAGTCTTCCAGCTTAGGTAATTCTTTCCCTTCTTTAGCGTATTTTTTAAGTAGGTTTTTAGCTGATTGAATAAGCTCTTTGGCTTTGCTCTCATTCTCAAATTCTGGAATGGATTTAAACTCAGAGGGGCTGGCCTCGGACAGCTGTTTCAAATTAGAATAACCGTATTGAAATAAGATTTGTGCTTTTGTTTCAGACAGCTCTGGCAGTAAAGACAAATTGAACAAAGCCTCTTTTTTCGCCTGTTTGGATTCCTCTTCTGAGATTAAATTTAAACTCCATCCCGTCAACTTAGAGGCCAAACGGACATTTTGCCCCTTTTTTCCAATAGCTAAAGACAACTGATCATCAGGAACAATGATCTGCATTTGTTTTTGATCTTCATCCATTAAAATTTTTAAAATTTTAGCTGGAGCTAAGGCATTGCAAATATACTGAACGGTATCCTCCTCCCATATAATCACATCCACCCTTTCCCCTTTAAGCTCCTGAGTAATATTTTGAACACGACTTCCCTTAACTCCTACACAAGATCCCACAGGATGCACAGCAGGATCTGTGCTATAGACAGACATCTTTGCCCTTTGCCCCGGTTCTCTGGCGGCGGAGACAATTTTCACAATTCCTTCACTCACTTCCGGCACCTCTGCTTCAAAAAGTTTAATCAAATACTGCTCATGTGATCGGGACATAATAATTTGAGGGCCTCTTGTGGTTTGTCGCACTTCTAAAAGATAGCCTTGAATGCGATCTCCGGATTTGTATTGCTCTCCGGGGATCTGCTCTTTTCTGGGGATATAAGCTTCTGTTTTTTCCAGATCCACAACAATCATACCGGGATCAGCTCGGCGAACTACACCACTGGCTATCTCTCCTTTTCGTTTTTCAAACTCGTTAAAAATGATCTCATGCTCAATACTTCTTAAATTTTGAATGATAATTTGCTTAGCGGCTTGAGCGTCAATTCTACCTAAGTCTTTGAGATCCAAACGGGCACCAATTTGATCTCCTAAATGGGCTGAGGGATCTAAATCTTTGGCAGTGCTGTATTTGATCTCTATCATCTCATCTTCAAACTCTTCATCGGGAACTACTTTTTTAAACTCGAAAAGCTCTAACTCGCCTGTTTGTTCGTTGTATTTGACTTCAATGTCCCGGTAAGTTCCATACTTTTTCCTCACGGCGGATAAAACTCCCTGAACCACAGAGTTAATTACCACCTCCTGGCTGACGCCTTTGTCCTTACTGACCTGCTGAATGACACGGCCCAAGTTGGATAAAAAATCAAGAGACATGAGAACCTCCTCGTTTTTTGTTTTGTATTCCTCTTTTTTTTGTGGAAAAAGAGGCTGAGTTTTTAAAAGGGAAAAGCAATCGGGCGGATTTTATTTCGGAAAAAGGCACTTCACATTCCATAAAGGGGTTCTGTAAATTGAGTTTTTGCTGGGATACAGAAATTAATTGAGCCTTAAAAGACTGAGAGCGAAATCTTACCCCCGTTTTCCGGTTTTGAGCCGTAATGGGGGAATTTGTGCTGAGTTGAATCCGCTCGCCAATGGATTCTTCAAAATGCCATTTTTCTCTCAGTGGCTTTTCTATCCCTGGGGTGGATACCTCTAAATACCGCTTTTCTAAAATATGAGGCAAAGCTGAGCGAAGGAGGAATCGCAGACTATGGAAAACATTTTCACAGTCTTTTAGATTCACAACATGCTCTTTTGATTGTTTATCAATAAACACCTGCAAACGATCCCTGTGCTTATAAATATCATAAACTCGGCAGTCATTTTGCCGGACAGCTTGACTGGTGATTTCTTTAATTTTTAAAAATTCTGTCAAAACATCCCTCCATTCATTAGAAAACATTAGAAAAAGAGGGTTTTAGCCCTCTTCCCTAAAAGCTCTTAACAAATATAAAGGTAAGAATCAAGAAAAAGAAGGAATTTTTTTCAAAATTATTGAAAAATCTATTTTTGCTTGCTATAGCTTGCAAAACTTAAGAGAGTAGAGACCTTTTTGTAGGGTTTTGCTCTATGGCTATGGGTTTTGTCGGGTGGATTCCCATTGTTCCTGCCAGGTCTGTCATTCCCGTGAAAATGGGAATCCAGGAAAGCCAGACATTGTGAAAATGGTTTTTTTTTGCAAAGCAAGGTATTTGGATTTTTGTTTTCACGACAGTTAAAAATCCAGAGCTTTTTAATAAGAGTTTTTACAGGTAAATAAAAATATGAACTTTAAAAATCTTATCTTATTTCTTTTTTTGGCTTTTTATTCTCTTTTCGCTCATCCCTCAACAGTTCCCACAGCATGTTCCACAGTTTTTCAAAGGCTAACAAGTAAAATCCTTGATGAAAAAGGACAGCCCCGCCCAGAATTTCAAGGTATGGAGGGCTATGCCCTCTTTGCCGAACAAAATGGATATAGATCCATGCAAACGGTTTTTAACAATGTTTCTACTACTCTGAAAAAAACTCTGTTTAAAAAACTCGGTTGGCAATATTTTGCCGGCAATGTAAAGCAATATAGAGCTTATAGGGAAAAAATTCTAAATGAAAAAGGGGAGCTGAGGTTAGAGTTTATCGGGATAGAGGGCTATGTTCGCTTTGCAGACCTTTACGAAGAAGGAAAAATGCATAAAGCTTTTGGCAATGTATCTGCTGTCTTGAATAAAACTCTGTTTAAAAAACTCGGCTGGCAACAATTTTACGGATCTACTACTAAATTCCGGACTTATAGAGAGAAAATTCTGAATGAAACGGGAAAGCTGAGGCCAGAGTTTATCGGGATAGAGGGCTATGCTCGCTTCGCAGACCTTTACGAAGAAGGAAAAATGCATAAAGCTTTTAAAAATGTGTCTGTTATTCTTGATAAAATTGACTTTAAAAACTTAGGCTGGAAAAGCTTTTATGGATCTGTGCTGGAGTTTAGATCTTATAAATCTAAAATCCTTGATGAAGAGGGGAGGCTCAGGCCAGAATTTATCGGGATGGAGGGCTATGTTCGCTTTGCAGACCTTTACGAAGAAGGAAAAATGCATAAAGCTTTTGGCAGTGTATCTGCTGTTTTAGATAAAGCTTTGTTTAAAAAATTAGGTTGGTCTATTTTTAGAGGGGATGTGAGAGAATTTAGAAGGCAAAAATCTAAAATTTTGCATGAGGATGGTTCTTTTAGAATGGAGTTTGTAGGTATGGAAGGCTATGCTCGCTTTGCCGAAAAATATGCAGATGGAAATATGCATAAAAGTTTTTTTAATGTCTCTTCTGTCTTGAATAGAGAACAGTTTAAAAACTTAGGCTGGCAACAATTTCACGGAAATGTAGAAAAATTTAAGTCTTATAGAAACAAAATTTTAGATCAAGAAGGAAAGCTGAGGCCAGAATTTATCGGCATAGATGGATATGCTCACTTTGCCGAAAAATATGAAGATGGGGCCATGCGAACAGCTTTTAGCAATGTTTCCGCTATTCTAAGTAAAAAACAGTTCCAAGGGTTAAGATGGAAAGCCTTTCATGGGAGTATAGCCACATTCCGAGCTTATAGAGAAAAAATACTGGATCCAAAAAGTGAGGAATTGCGACCAGAATTTACCGGTATGGCAGGCTATGCACACTTTACGGAAAAATACGAAGATGGAAAAATGAGCAGAGCTTTTAACAATGTTTCCGCCATATTAGACAAAGATATTTTAAAAAAACTCGGTTGGCAACAATTTCAAGGATCTACTACTAAATTCCGAACTTATAGGGAAAAAATTCTAAATGAAAAGGGGGAACTGAGACCAGAGTTTATCGGTATAGAGGGTTATGTTCGCTTTGCCGAAAAATATGAAGATGGATATATGCTAAGAACTTTCATCAATGTATCTGCCTCTTTAGACTCATCTCAATTTCAGGAATTGGCTTGGAAAAGCCTAACCGGAACTTCCAGCCAGTTTTTAGCCTTAATTGAGGATTTTGTAAATCACTATCCTGAAGGCTACCAAGGGCAAGAAGGGCAAAAAAGAATAGCAAACAAAATTTTTAAAGGGAATCAAAAGGTGACCTATAAAAATATGTCTACCCTCAGAGATTATTTTTTTGGAGAGCGAAAAAAGAAAAATGGACTCTTACTCAAAAACGATGAGTTTCAAAACCTAAAATGGATCTTGCCTCAATAATGGTTCTTCCTGCTCAGCTTTGTCCTAAAAAGAAGCCTCCGCTTTTTAGCTCCCAGGCCAACAGGGGTCCATTTCCCTTAATAAGCTTAAAAAAACGAACATTTATACCGATTGTGTTTGAAAAATTCCTACTTTCTGGACTCTATTTTGACCGGAAATTTTAAATAGGATCAATATAACTGAAAGCAATGCATTTTTATTTTGCAGAATCATAGGATTTTTTGATATAGTCCCTCTTATCGGGGAGTAGCGCAGTCCGGTAGCGCATCTGGTTTGGGACCAGGGGGTCGCAGGTTCAAATCCTGTCTCCCCGACCATTTTAATTTATTTCATTTGTTTTGTTTCTTTCCATTTAACGATCTTCAATTTTTGTTTTAGTTTCTCAATATATTCTTAGATTCAGAGTTAGTTGAGCTGTTGGTTTTATGGATTTTTTTGATTAACTGAATTAGGCTTCGTTTAAGGCAGAATAAAGGCTTTGGTTCATGCCCATTATTTTGCTATCTTTTCATAAAAGACATTGCAGCACAATGTGGCACGGGATAAACGGAACGAAAGCCCTAATTTTAAAGGCTTTCAAGAAAACAAGCTTTTTTTGCCGGGCTATTAAGTCAAAACATCAGATCCAGATTTAAAAAACCTTAGTCACCTTGGTCTTCTTATAGTAAAAAATGAAGATTTTTAATCAGTTTAAAACATTAACCAGTTTTTTTATAGCTTCTTTATATCTTTTCAACGGTTCTGGATTCACTTGTGGCATTGTCTTATGCACTTTATGGTGTCCTGCTTTTAATTTGCTGATAGGAAGACCTTTATGAGAACATACAATGGCAGGGGAATGTGCATCAGGGATATCAAAATATTCAAAATGACTATGAAACCATTGTTTATTGGAGTCTTTAAACCTTTCCACCCTGTTTTTGATTTCTTTAAACATAGCACCAAAGGCTTTACTTGCTTTTTTGTCATATTGAGTGGAACGATTTAGCAAAACAGAATGAATTACCGGCAGGCTCATGCCGAATTTTTTAGCTTTTGTAAAAAAACTAGCAGACTTCAAATTTTCCGGTAAATTCTGCCCATATACAAGAGAGGCCACGTTGTCAATAGCCCTTGCAGATGAACCATCACTGGAGCAGGGAATGATAATTTTCATAGCCGCCAATAAGGCAATTTCTGTATAAGAGGAAAAGCTGGGGTTACAATCTATGAAAGTTGTTGTATTGCCATGTTTTTTTTCACCGGCTATGATGAGATCAATAAGCCAAGAATGAACATTCTTCCACGAGTTTTCAGGCAGATCCTGACTGCTTATTTGATTCATTACTTGGGCTTGAATTTCTAATTGGGGGTCACCCACTATAAGGTATAAATTTTTTGGTATTTCCTTGTTAAATTCATAAACATTTATAAAAAAATCTGTTTCTCTTCCTAATTTTTGATGCGGGCTTTCGATTCTTAAGTTGATATATTCCCCTATTGTTTTTTTTTCTTTTATACATTGTTCCAGCTTTTCTGAACCGGGTCCATTTCCGCCAAGTAAAATCTCAGAAAGATTGGCTTGCGGGCACATATCCACAACCACGATTTTTTTGTTTTCATGTTTGATAGCATATTCTGAGGACAGCATAAAAGTGAGGAAGGTTTTGCCTACCCCTCCTTTATTGTTCCAAATGGCATATCTCATAGTTTCTGTTGTCATGGTTTATATTCTTGTAAACAGTTTCTCGATAAGTATTTTTTTCTCAATTTTTTACAAATCTTTCCCAAAAATGAGTAGTTTTAAGGGTTTGACGCAGTGCTCCATAAGCCACTCATTCATTTTTAGCTAAAGTCAGTTTAGATTTGCATAACCACTATGTCAAGCTTTAACAGAAAGCCTTTAACGATATAGACGATATATTCCCTCAGTCGCACTGTGGCCCATTGCCGAAATGGGTCGCTGTATGGGATTTGAAAAGCAGACCTTAAATTAGCACTACCCATAGCTTGCTTTTTTATAAAAACCATTCTATACTATTTTTTTGAACTTTCAGCTAAATCAACAAAAAGGAGCAACATGCCAATAAAAACTGAAACTAAAAAAGAACTTGAGAAATTTTCAGTATTAAAACCCGGAAACCACCACGACAAATTCTTTAAAAGATAAGCAAATGGACTTGGTTCTGTCCTTTCCCCTAAAAAACTTTCCTAAAAGCCAGATCAGGATAGTCGTCCTGTTTGAGCACAAGTCCAAATATGACAAAAATCTCTTTAAGCAGGTTTTAAGGTATCAGACAAAGCTCTACGAGCAATCTCAACAGAGGATAGCGGTAATCCCTGTTTTGTTTTATCACGGAAAAGTCCCTTGGAGTTGGAAGTTGTCTTTTCAGGAGGCTGTTTTAGGAGAGTTTTTTTTAAAAATTCCTCGATCTTTTAGAAAAAACATGTTAAATTATGGTTTGAGCTTATTGAATACAGGGGATAAGAGGGTTCAGAGGGTTTTTGATGATCGGAGTTTTAAGACGGGTCGGGTTTTGCAGTTGTTGGACCGTGTGTGGTTTTTAAAGGATAATGAGGGGGAGTTGCGGGAGGTATTGTTTGCTTTTTTTAGGGTTTTTAAGCGTGATGAGTGGATATTGGCTGTGGCCAAGTATTTGAGGTCGGCGGGGGTGAGTTTTAAACTTTGGAACAAGTTGGAGGAAGAAGCTATTAAGAAAGCTTTATTAAAGAAAGGAGGCTATATGGATATAAAAGAGGAAATTCGGCTGGAAGGCCGGTGGGAAGGTCGTCAAGAAGGTCGGCTGGAAAGAGATAAAGAGCTTATTTTGAATATGTTGAAGGAAAAAGCTGATTTTTCTTTCATCTCTAAAGTGACGGGTCTGCCTATTCGAGAAATCAAGAAACTTAAAAACAAGTCATAACAACAAGTTCAGAGTTTTTTGGACAGTTTCAATTCTCTCCATAAAAGAGTTGGTTTAAATGTTTGTCCTCCTGGCTCACTTTAAAATCTTTGTCATCAATTTCTGAATAGAGGACATAGAGTTGGTTTTTGTTCAATAGCTCTGCTAAAAGATTTTTTTGTCTTTCCAAACCGGTTTTGTTTTTTTCCAAAACGGCTCCAAAAGTTTTTTCTATATACTTCTGGTTTTTCCACTCTTCCGGTTTCTTTTGCTTTGTGCCTGCTTTTAGACCATTGGTCTTGCCGGAAGTATTTGTTTTGGATTCTCCGGATTTGTGTTGGTTCTGGTTCCGGGAAAAATCCTCCTCCCCGATTTTTACAAAATCATTTAAGGCATCTTCCGGGACTTCAGGATTTACATACCAGTTGAGAAAAGAGTTTTTAGAAATATCCTTCCAAAGTTTCACCAACTCCTTTGAAGATTTTGCCATTTGTATCTTATCCATAAAAACTTCATTATATTTCATCAGCTCACAATAAATAAAATCTTCTTTAAGATTTTGTTTTGCCACATGGCAAACTCTGGGGACTGTGACTTTATTTATATAATCCATTTGTTCGCAGAGGATAAACTTTCTACTTCCTTTATCCTCTTGGTTTAATTCTAAAACAGCTGACGCCGTTGTTCCAGAACCAGCAAAAAAATCCAAAATCAAAGCATTTTTTTCAGTTGTGATTTTAATAATGTCTTTCATCAAATGTTTTGATTTTGGATAACTAAAAATATTATTTTTTTGAAATATATTTTTTAAAATTCTTGTCCCGTGAGAAGAGGCGTCGTAAGAGGGATCTATCCAAATTGTTTTTGGCTTTCGCCCCTTTTTGATCCTGTCCTTTAAATCAACAATATAGCCTCTCGGCCCCTTTTTTATTCTTATATCTTCTTTTGCTACTGCCTCCATAAATCTCTCTTTAGACTGACGCCATACTCGTTTAACACCATTAGAGTCCAATGGAATAATTTTTTCTGACTCTTTTGTTTTTTCAAGGCCGATATAACCAGTTTTCTCATTGTAAAAAATGGAGTAAAATAAATTGGGCCTGTCTGCCGGGGTGGAGTTAGAACCACCTCTCCGAAATGGACACCATCTGTAGGGAGAAAAATCATCTTTGAATTTAAAAACAGCTTTTTGCTCTTCTGTTAGAGGTAAAAGATTGATGGATGCTATCTCCCTTTCCTTAGCATATACTAAGAAAAACTCAGAGGATGTAGCAAAAAACTCTGCGTCACTTCTGCCACCGGGATTTGTTTGAACAGAGATAATGCCAATTCTATTTTTTCTTGAAAAAATCTCATCTGCTAAAACTCCGATATAAAATAGTTCTGCATGATCGATTGCTATAACTGCGATTCCATTTTCAGAAAGCAACTTTCTTGCAACTTCAAGCCTATTCTTCATAAAAGTAAGCCAGCCGGAATGATTGAAGTTATTATTGTATAAAAATGTATTGGCATCTCCTTTTGTATTAAAGGGCGGATCCATATAAACAAGTTTTACTTTTCCTTGAAACTGTTGTTTCAGGGTATGAAGGGCCAAAAGGTTGTTTCCCTTAACAATAAAATTTTCCCGGAGAGTTCCGTTTTTGTCTCTTTTTATTTTTGATACTGGCTCCGTTCCTTTAACTGTATGCCTTTTCCAGTTGGTAAGAACTTTCGGATCAAAAAGCCTGTTGATTTCATCATGGGCTAAAATCTCATTAAAAAAGATTTCTTTTCGTGTCTCTTCCTCTTTGGTTTGCCCTCCTTCTAACACACAGTCTTTATAGGGCCAAACAAGGGAGACTTCGCCCCGCTCTTTTAGGAATTTCCCGTCAATGTTCAGGCCAATTTTATTTCTAAAACGAGTATAGGAGTTGCCTAAAAATTTTTTATTGGAAATATAATCAATCAAAGTATTGATGTTAAAAACATAGTGCCCGGCAATTTTATCAAAAAACTTTGCTTTGACTTCTGTATCAGAAAGCAAAAGCCGGACCAATTGCTTATCTGTCCTCCAAGCCTTATCAATGACAATCCTCTTAATCAACTTCCCGTTTTGATCTGTAAAACTTGGATCTGTTTCCAACAGCTCAATCAATTTTTTGTCAAAATTTTTACTCATATTTTTTTGCCAGTTTAGCCCTCCTTATAATGCCATACCTGTTTGTGTGTCAAAACTGGCCTTTTGCATTGTTTTTATTGAGCCTTTTCTCATAACAAAGCTGGTTAAAATTGTCACAATAAAACCTCCTAAGCCCTATAAAAAGTCTGGTCTTTTATTTCCGTTTGTTCTTTTTTTGACGGCTCTTAGGATTTCCGGCAAAGGTCCTGCTTGGGATTCTTTTTGATTTTTGAGCTGATATTTTTTTAGTAAATTTGTCAAAATCACTTTTCTTTTTATCATCTGCTTTTATCCTTTTGATTTGAAATTTGTCATATTCTTTTCTCGCAAAGGTTTGGGCTGTCTCATGGGCGATTTTTCCCGCATGGCTTAAAATATCCCTTTCATTCACTTGAAGAAAGCTATCTAATTTTTTAACCCAGTCTTTCATGAACATAGGCTTTCGTCTCATAGCCTGCCCTTCAGCAAACAAAAGATATTGCTCAACCAAGTTGTTTAAAGCTTTCAGCTCTTTTTCATTAAGATAATTTTTTGCAATGCCTACATCTGCCTTTCGGATTTTTTCGCCCCTCCAACTGGTAAGACCCATATTGGCTTTTTTGCTGTCGGCCCTTTGGTGGACAATTTCAGCCGCAGTCCGGCCAGTGATGGCCCAATGCAGTTTGTTTTGAACAGTCTTGAAGAAAGTAAGGCTTATCTTTTCCGTGGGGTCATAATCGGCACTGGTGGCGTAAATATCAGTAATTTTTTGGTAAAACCGCCGTTCGGAGGTTCTGATGTCCTGAATGCGATGAAGTAGCTCTTCAAAATAATCAAAAGTTTGGTGGGGGTTTTTAAGCCTTTCATCGTCTAAAAGAAAGCCTTTGACGATATATTCCCTCAGTCGCACTGTGGCCCATTGCCGAAAACGGGTCGCTGTGTGGGATTTGATGCGGTATCCCACAGAGAGGATCATATCCAAGTTGTAGAATTTTATCCGATAATTTTTGCCGTCTGTGGCAGTTGTCAAAAAATCCTTGACAACTGAATTTTCAGATAACTCCCCTTCATTACAGATATTTTGGATATGGAGGCTGATATTCTGCTTGCTGGTTTGATAAAGCTCTGCCATAGCTTTTTGAGTGAGCCAAACAGTATCCCCCTCTAACCGGACCTCCAGCTTGGTTTGCCCTCCTTCTGTTTGATAGATGAGGATCTGACCTTTAGATTTTTCTAAAACTTTTCCCGAAAAAGATTTTTTTGTCATTGTTTTTTAACTGCTCCTTTCTAACTTTTTTATAAAAAATTTTTACTCATATTTTTTTATCCTTTCAAATTAACACAAGATCAAAAACATCCACAAATGCCCTCATATCCTGCAACCATACATTTAATAGCAACAGTTTTTATGGACAACAATTTTTGAAACTTTATGATCCTCATCAACAAAAAAAAGGATCTGCCAGACATTTCTGTCTTCTTCTGTTGCCTCATTAATTATATAAGCCGGAAAGGACTCACTGAAAAAATATCCGGAGTAATCTCCAAGCCTTTCTCTTATTTCAAGGCTGTCCAATCCAATATACATTTTTTGATTTTTTAAAAGAGAGCAGGTCATTTTTGCTCGGATGGTTCTATTTTCAACAGCTGTTTTGAACTTTGCCTCATCAAAAGGCCGATCTCCCCATCGGCGACAGACTTTTTTGAGGCTCATATACTCCATTGGTCGCAAATATATTTTTGCTACAGCATAAATAAGAGCGATACAGAAAACAATAAAGACTCCTGAGATTAAAAATATTTTTTTCATTTTACCTCCTTTTGTTCTTTGGACTTTTTATATTTCTTTTTGTCTTTTAAAGATGTTTTTTTTGCTCCCGGATTAAGAATTACAAAGTTTCCAGCCTTTAAATTCTCTTGAAAAGATTTTAAAATTTCCTTCTTATTTAATTTATTTTTCTTTTTAAGTTGTGTGGCTGTTATTAGTCCTAAATGATTATTCGCCTTGTCCATTAGTTTTTCAGCGGAAGGTTGTCTTGGGTTTTTTTCATGAGCATCCAAGATGGTCTGACTGAGCTTCCGGCCAAATTTTTTATATAGAAGTGCCGCTCCAACAAAATGCCGGCAAGCATCACTATCATCATTTGCTATACTTTCCTTAAAAAGAGTTGAGCATAGGTTTTCAGCTTCCCAATTTATTTTATAGGCCCGTAACATTTCTTTTGGATACTTAGCCACAAGGTCACGCTCCGCTGGAGTCAGTGTAGGGTAAAATCTGGAAAGAGCCAAATAAATTTGCTCTTTTGGCTTTTTTTTGCAAAGTTTTACACATTGTTCAGGACAATGGAAAGTCCCCATATCTGTTTCTGCAATAGAACATTCAATTTGACAATCCCCTCCTTTTTTTAAGCTTTGTTGTTCGAACCATTTCTGGCAGTCATCCGCTAAAGATAGAGGCTGAAGGCCAAAACACATGGTGAGAGTCATAAAATATATGAAAAAATGTGTATTACCATTTATTTTTAATGCCATACTTATTTATTGTGCTTTAAGTTATGTTTTTGGCAAAAATCCTCTTTAACCAAGGAGGCACAAAGCTTTGCTATATCTTAATTAAATACTATAAACTTTTAATGCCTTTAATGTTTTGTCTCCTTTTTCTTTTTGGGATTTCCATTTGTTTGAGTGCTTTTTAATAGCTTTTAGTTTTTCAATGAGCATTGATAGGTTATGTTTCATATCTTTAAATCTTGGGGCATAGTTCTGATATTCTATTATTTTGATTCTAAGCCAATTTCCTTCCCTAGGATTTCGTGCCCATATATTATTATAGTTATCAACCTTGGCGGTTATGATTTGCAAATTATAATCAAAAACTTCTGCCTGTTGGTTTAATTCTTTATACAGGACTTGCAATTTTGAAATTAAATTATATGTAGAACCGTCAATTAAAGATAGTTCGTATTTATGTTTTATTCGTTCGAACTGACGGACAAATATTCCTATATCTTTTAATGGTTCTAAAGGACAACTGAAATGAGGTTTCAATGTAATACATGAAGCTTCTTTATCTCCTGAACTCGTTTGATGATCTAAACTAGAACAACTTATAATGAATGTAAATCCAAATAAAATAAGAATAGTTTGGTTCATGTTCTTAGATTGACCTCCTAAAAGTGGCATCTAATATCAATTTAATCTCATTACCAAATCCTATCAACCTTTTTTTGATATAAATTATCTTGTCTTTTATACTCCATAAATGAAAACAAAACCTGAAAAACTCATCCATTAATAGTATATTATAACGACATGGATATAGCATGTTCAAGTTTTTTCAACCAGTTCCATGCCTGATCAAAATCAAAATCTTCAAAGTCTTTCCGACGTAAAACCGGTTTTAAATCTGTTTGTAGCTGACCTAAAAATTCCTTTTTTCTCTTGGAAGATAAGTCTATTTTCCGGTTTAAAACCTTCAATTTGTATTTAACCATCGGGGAAATGTCATGAATTTTGATAAACCCTTTAGTTTCTATAAGACGCTTTTTTAAAGCATAATGAATATCAAAAATGTCCCTTATGGCTGGTTTTTCCCGGGACAGTGCCGCTCTGATTTTTTCACTATAAGCTTCTTTAAGACTTAAGCCGGTTATAAGAAATTTCGGAACAATTGGCTTTTGCACAATAGAATCCACAAGGAGAGTTTTTGCCATTAAACTCTCTCTTTCCCATACTTTTTCCTGAACTCCAAACTCGACTTTAATTGTTTTTTTGTTTTCAGAAATTAAAGAGTTATATTCCACTTCAGCAATATACAAACGGTTTTCGTTTCGCCCTTCAAATGGTTTTAAAAAAACTAAAGATAAACTTTCAACAGCTAAAACTATAGATTTTTTAGCAATTTGGGCTAAAACACTTCTTTTTTTTCTGGAAAGTCCCCTTTCAGCTGAAATGGAAAAATCTAAATCTTCGCTTAATCTATAAAATCCAACATGAGCCTTATTAAGAAGAGTCCCACCTTTAAAAACCAATATATAGTTCCTTGATTGAAAAATCTCTTTAAGAATAAGAGAGCAATAATAATCTTTTTCTATCAATTCCTCTGAAAATCCGGTAATACCAGCAGTTGCTCTGACAGCTCTTAAAAATTTTTCTTTTTGTTTATGAAAATTTGACATTTTCAATCACAGCCCATTTTTTATTTACAATGCCTCTTCTGTTTTTTGGATCAAGTGCTGTTAAAAAATTTGATCTGGATACCTTTTCCCACAAAGGCTTAACAATCTTTTTTTCAGAGACCAATTTGTCTAAAACCCAGCCAATCCGCTTTTGGCTTATTGTGTTGCCGTATTTAACCGTTGCAGTGGCCATTTTTGTCGGATTGATTTTTTTGTCTTTCAAGGCGTTGGATATCCAGTCATAAGCTTTGGGCAAAGTTCCGTATTTTTTATAATCATAAACAGCATCAAGTAAAGTCTGCTCAGGAGAACCGCAAGCTGTCCAAATAACTCCTCCCATATCGTCATAGGACTTGATTTTTCGCACAATCCCCAGACGGCTTGAAACAACCTTCACAAAATCCAAATGATACTGAAGTATATACAGCTTTTTGGAGAATTTATTGTTATACACAGTAAACCAAGAGGAAACTTGATCAGAATACCCATATAGATTAAATATGGCTGGCCCGCTGACATAAAACTTTTTTGTGCCCGCATTTTCCATATATTTATTGATAATTAAATAAGGAGATGGCGACCAGCATCCACCAGAGGGAATTTTCTGAGGCACGAGATAAAAACCTCTCTGGAGTTTTACAATAAAACCACTGGAAGACAGATTATAAAGCAGATCTGCGGATTGCTTGGTGGAAAGATTCATGGCTTTCACAAGGTCACTGGTCCGGACATGCCTCTTTTTTTCCAGTTGAATCCATGCAAAAAACTGGATTTCCATTGGCCCTAACATAGAGATTTTTCTTGTCATATTTTTTATCATACTCGTCATTTTGACGAATACAATAAAAAATATAGCAATAAGCTAAGGTTTTTTTAAGCCTTTCATCGTCTAAAAGAAAGCCTTTGACGATATATTCCCTCAGTCGCACTGTGGCCCATTGCCGAAAACGGGTCGCTGTGTGGGATTTGATGCGACATCCCACAAAGAGGATCATATCCAAATTGTAAAAATCTTGAGAGCGTTTTACTGTTCTTGAGCCTTCTTTTTGAACTGTCAAGAATTCCTTGACAGTTGCCTTCAGCCTTAACTCCCCCTCATTACAGATATTTTGGATATGAATGTTGATATTGGGAATACTGGTTTGATAAAGCTCTGCCATAGCTTAATTGATCACAGTTGAAATTTCCGGTCAAAACAGAGTTCAGAAAGCAGGAATTTTCAAATAAAATCAGTATAGCACTATTCACAAGCTTGCTTTTCCACAAAAAGCATTCTATACTATTTTTAGGTTGGAGAAAGAAGCTATTAAGAAAGTTTTATTAAAGAAAGGAGGCTATATGGACATAAAAGAGGAAATTCGGTGGGAAGGCCGGTGGGAAGGTCGGCTGGAAAGAGATAAAGAGCTTATTTTGAATATGTTGAAGGAAAAAGCTGATTTTTCTTTCATCTCTAAAGTGACGGGTCTGCCTATTCGAGAAATCAAGAAACTTAAAAACAAGTCATAATAACAAGTTCAGAGTTTTCTGGACAGTTTCAATTCTCTGTATAAAAAAGTTGGTTTAAATGTTTGTCCTCTTGGCTTACTTTAAAGTCCTCATCTTCCATTTCCGAATAGAGGACATAGAGCTGGTTTGTGGTCAGGATTGATCTTATTTTTTCCCTCATACCAAAAACCCTCACAAATGCCCTCATATCCTGCAACCATACATTTAATAGCAACAGTTTTTATGGACAACAATTTTTGAAACTTTATGATCCTCATCAACAAAAAAAAGGATCTGCCAGACATTTCTGTCTTCTTCTGTTGCCTCATTAATTTTATAAAATACTCTAAAAAATCTGCCGGAATAGGGATTTTTAGGCAAATTTTCCTGTTCCAAACAAAAGCCGGGAGTTTTGCTTATGTGATCTTTAAAAATAGATTTTTTCAGATATGGATTTCTGATTTAAAAAACAAACTTTTTTTGGAGGGGCTATTTATTGGTTCGCTAATGTTCTTTTCTCTCGCCCTCTCTTTTTCTTAAAAGAACTATGACATAAACTCAAGGCAGTAGCAACTGAGGAAGATAGTAAGATTTGTATAGCATGTTCTGTAAATAAACTATCAAAAGAAACAAGAGATGGAAAAAAATGTTCCACAACAGTGGGCCAGTTATAGTCTGTAAATTTTTTGGTGCCTGCTTTTGTCAGACCTACTATAACAAATGTAGAAACAAAAACGAGTGAATGGCTTAGAACAGAAAAGGGGTTCTCCCAGTTTTTTTGTTCATTTTTTAATTGTTTCAAGGCAAAGTAGGCCGGCAGATTATCCACTGATTGGGCCAGCCGAAGGAGCCCAGAAAGTTTTAAAGTTTTGGGTTCAGGCCATCCCTTGGCCGAGGGATTGTTGTATTGATCCTTGTAAAGTTGAGGATCTAATTGGGACAAATAGTTTTTACTGATATATTCCAGCACAGTTTTTCTATTTTTCTTCATAATGAATGATGAGCTGTAAAAATTGCGAATGATATCTATGGTAGGGCCTTTTAATAGGTTATGAACTAGCTTTTTTATCTCTTCCTTTTTTTTAAACAAAATGGCCTGGCCAAGGGCTGTTTCTTCCATCTTAGGAATGTTTATCCACCGGCCTCCCAGTTGGAATGAGGCCAAGTAAAGACTAAATTTTTGACCAGTCATTAAAAGAAGTAAGGAAGCCAATTCTTGAGCAAATTGTTTTTGGTTTTTTTGAGCCTCGATGATTAGATGAAGGATGCTATCGCCTTTTCCATTTACAAAGGCAAGGGCTGTTATAAAATCCTCTACAGGGCCATTTAACAACCGCTCCATCTCTTTTGAATAGTTGTCATAATCTGATTTTTTGACAGCCTCATAAAGAGGAGGTATAGTGGTTGATTCATGGAGCATAGTTCCAATGGCTTTGAAAGAAAAAAACAAAGTCAGAAAAAAAGTTAAAAACCTCATAATCCTGAGCTACTATTAAAATTCTTTAATCATTATGTCAAATGAAATAAAGTGCTTATTGTAAATTTTTCACAAAAAGTTTTTTGCAATGCCCACATCCGCCTTTCGGACTTTTTCACCCCGCCAACTTGTGAGGCCCATATTGTCTTTTTTGCTGTCGACCCTCTGATGGACAATTTCAGCCGCAGTCCAGCCGGTGATAGCCCAATGCAGTTTGTTTTGAACAGTCTTGAAGAAAGTAAGTCTTATCTTTTCCGTGGGGTCATAATCGGCACTGGTGGCGTAAATATCAGTGATTTTTTGATAAAATCGCCGTTCGGAAGTTCTAATGTCCTGAATGCGATGAAGTAGCTCTTCAAAATAATCAAAGGCTTGGTGGGGGTTTTTAAGCCTTTCATCGTCTAAAAGAAAGCCCTTGACGATATATTCCCTCAGTCGCACTGTGGCCCATTGCCAAAAACAGGGTGGGGGTAAGCCGAAAATTTGTTAAGGGCAAGAAGAGGAGCTTAAAAAGACTGAAGGCTTTTTACGGGCGATTAGCTATTACTGAAATTGAAATGCAGAGCAATACCAAAAACACATTATAACCGGCGAAAAATAAAGACATAGCCATGTCATTGTATGGCCCAAACTTCCATTGAACAAAGTAAATTCCTCCCAACAAAATTCCGCCTAAAAACATAAAAAAACCCAGCCCATAAAAATAATTCATTTTAATCCCTCCTGTTTAAGTTTTTATTTTTTGTAATGGCTTTTAGAACAAAAACTAAAGAATAGGCTTTTTATCCAGGTTTTCATGGCCGGCTTATTAAAATCATTCACTGCATAGTCCTCTGTGAAAACCCTCTGTCCTTTATTGCATAAGCAAAATCCAGCGGTGAGGGTCCAAGGTATTCCCGTCCCGAACAAGCTGGACTTTTGCTTATGCGATCCATTAAATGTAGACTTTTTCACGGGCAATTAATTACTTGAATAAATTTCACATATATCAGAGATCTCGTTGTCTCCTCCACCTGTGGTTCCACAAGTCGCCTCACCGTTATCAGGGTCTCTCTGAGTAGGCGTCGTGCACTCCTCTTTAAAAAGCTCACAAACAATATCTAAAGCTTGAGGGTTTTTTGTAGTGATTTGATTAGTCACTTGCCGAGGTTCTAATAATGCCCAAAAACTAAACTTTCCTAAAATATTTACCCCACTCACACGACTGCAAAATTTAGAACAATTATTTCCGGAGCCACCTTCTAACTCTGCAAATAATTCGGCCACTCCTTCATATTTATCCACATTTTCATAACTGTCTTTGTAAGCATCCTCAATGGCTGAGCTGACTTTTGTATCTTTAGCTATCCAAGCCAAAACGGCCTTAGCTTCACTTTTGCTGGCTTTTTTCATTAGCTCTATCCAAGGCTTAACAGAGATCTCTAAAAATTCATCAAAAGCTTTTACTTCAATATTCCTCAAACCAGAAGAAGATGGGCTGTCTAAAATTTCATATATTCTCTCAAAATGATCAGCTACTATATTATATCCTGATTCAATACAGGTGTTTACTCTCTCCTCTCCATCTTCGTCCTCATCGTCAGGGTAATCCTCTTCGTAAATATCCTCACATATATTTACACATTCTCTATTATCTTCACACCTTCCCCTTCTGGCAGACAGGCTTCTTTCATTTTTCCTATTGCTGTCTTCTGTCTCACTTTCTGAAGCTAAAGTGATCAGGCCACTGCTGGAGTTGTCCCCTCCAAAAATACAAGACGATAAAATAAGGAAACCCGATAGCCAAAAAATTTTTATTATGTGTTTCATAATGACCTCCTTTAAAATATTCTTTTACATTTGTCACTGTCTCTACTGCCACAATAATTGTTGCAAGTTTGAACAGTGATGGCGTTGTTTTCTCCTTTGAAGTCCTTGTCGCGGATTTTTCTTTCATCAATCAGCTCAGTCAAATAGCTCCAAACAGCGGCTCCATGGATATAACAAATAGAATCTCTTGTAGGGCGACTCCGTCTTCTTCTCTCAGCAGATGTTCTGCATGTAAATTCTGTAGCACCATAACCAAGATTTCGATATCGTCTTCCTGTTAAAGTCTCTCTGGCACATAACAAATCAATTTTGCAGTTTTTTGAGGAGCAAGCCGATTCCAAAACTTCGTAAGCAATTTGAAAACCGTAAGCGTTGTCCTTCACGGCAGAAAGATAAAAAAAGCTATCCTCTTTATGTATTAAGCCCAAGTTTAAACCTGTCTCTCTTTTTTTATTAGCCTCTTCCTGATGTTCTCCTAACTCTTTAAAAGCTTTTTCCATTATTTTAGATCGTTTGTCTTCTTCTAAAAAAACATAAGCTATACTCTCATTAACTGCCACCCAAGCCAAAAAGCTTTTTAAGTCCCCCTCACTCATGCGATCTTCCACAAGATCGGCCACCATATTTAAATTCATATCTAACATTCCTGCCAGTAGCCCTGGGCTGATATTTACAGAATCCACTTCAGAAATATTAAGAAGATTAAAAAAACCTTCTTCCAAATCTTCAACCAGATTTTTAGGAGATCGATAACATCTTTTTTGAGTATTATTGGGAATTAAGCCACCGTCACAAATAGCCATACAGGCGTCACTTCTCCGGCATTCCTCTCCGCCATATCCCTCATAATGGTATCCTCCATCAAATCGGGATTCCAATTCCGCCTCAATGACTTGCTTGCCAGATCCTCTTAAACGATTCAGTTCGCGGGAACGGCTCTCTTCATCATTAAAATCTCCACGGGAGTCCCCCTTTCGAGCATCTCTTTGGCCTCCTACCTTGCCGGCCATATTTCCGCAAGATAGCAAAAAAAATAAAAAAAACAAATAGCTTAAAAATTTCATATTATGATTTTTCACAAACTCCCCTCCATAATGGGGAAGGCCCAGGAACAATCACCTCCTCATCTTCAATTTTTCAAACCCCAACAGAGACAGTATAACAAAAAAATCACTCAAAAAAAATTATGAACAGTAATTCTGGCCTTTTTCATTAGAGCAAAAAGCCAAACAAAAGCTTTTTAAATTGGACTGTGGCAGATGGGGCATGCTATTTAAAATGGGTTCTATATTTTTAAATTCCATAAACTCCTCCGCCACATCATCTTGAAACTTTTGGCTCAAAAGGCAATATTGAGAAAAAACACAAAATTCCCTCTCTTCCTTTTCTAAATGAGCACACTCCTTATTTTTAAAATAATCATTTAACCAAAAAAGGGCAGGATCATTTTGTTTTAACCAAGCGACCTCGACAAAAGTCCGGCCTTTTTCAGCCTCTTCTCCTAAAGAATCTATCGGAGAAAAATGCACCTTTTTTAAAAAAATCTCTAAAAACAGGAAATCTTTATCCTCTTCTCTAAACACTTGAGCTACCCGCCAATCACTAAAAATCCAATATAAGATTTTTTTTGTGGGAAAGGGGCTTAAAGAATTAAAAAATCGAAATAGAGGTTCTTGGCTCAAACTCAACAAAACTTTTAAGTCAAAAAAATTGATTTTTTGCAATTCCACCAATTCTTCTGAAAGAACCAGTTGAGACAACTTCTCAAACTGGGACACCTGCTGAATAGGGAGTTGCAAGCAATCTTCCCGATCGGGTGTTAAGCTGAATAGCTCTTCACATATTGCCTCACAAGAGGGGCGAGAAGAGCATTTTTTTCCAGGATAAATTTTAGGAGATTGATCTAAAGTTTTTTTTCTGTTCGGATCTTTATGGTGAGATTTAAAAGAATCAGCCGATCGGCTGGCCATAAAAAAAGGGCGAGCATCAGAGGGAGACTCTCCACAAGAGCAAAACAAAAATAAAAAGAGAATCCCTAAATAAAGGGAATCGGTTTTAGGTAGCAAACTTATTTCAACATATCATTTACTGTGGATATTCCAGAGGGAATGCTTTCCTCAGCACTTTTGGGCTCTTCAGGTGACGAAGGGCTAAAAGCGGGGACAGCGGGTTTTTCAGTAACCCCTACAAAATTGGCTAAAGGCAATGTCCATATCAACTGAGATCTTCTGGAAATATTCAGTTTTTTGTAGGCATTCCCAAGATGAAACTTAATGGTTTTTTCCGCCACACAGAGCCTATTGGCTACCTCTCTGTTTATAAGACCCTGCAAAACCAAAATGACAACATTCACTTCTGATTTTGAAAGGTTTTTTGTGAGAAAGTGATCTTCTAAAAACTTTTTTTGGTTTGCAGTAAAAGGTTGCATAATCCCTCCTTGGATTTCTGCTTTAATTAAGCAATAGGTCCGATAAAATAATCAAGACTAAAATCTATAATTTTTAAAAAAAACTGGACTTTAATTCAGGGTGCTTAAGAAAAGATCTTGTTGCAAACGGCTCTGAGTCTTTGTTTTCAAGCTTTTTCTAACTTTTTGCTGAATGGCTTTTTGCCATTTTTGTATTTGATTCATTGCGTCTATAGGGCTTTGAGTCATTAAAGGGTATTCTGAGATCTCTTTAATTAATGTGCTATAGTCGCTGTTGGCTTTTCTTTTAGGAAATTCTTTTTCAGTTTTAGAAGAGCTTTGTTCATAATGGTTTAAAAGTTGGCAAGCCCTTTCCACTACTGCGGGAGGAAGGCCCGCCCGGCGAGCTGTAGCAATCCCATAAGACTTGCCCGCCGGACTTTTTTGTAAAAGATAAAGAAAGTGAATATCCCCAGCCTCTTCACGAATGGCCATAGATCCATTATGAATGTTTTTATTTTGCTGAGCCATTTGTGTCAGCTCTTGATAATGAGTGGCAGAAAGCAGAAAAGGCTTTTTTTCTACCGTTAAAAACTCTAAAATGGATTGAGCCAGACTCATCCCGTCAAAAGTGGCTGTGCCTCTTCCTATTTCGTCTAAGATGATGAGGCTTTTGTCGTCTGCTTTTTCCAAAATTTCTGCGGTTTCCTTCATTTCCACCATAAAGGTAGAAAGCCCTTGCGATAAAAGATCGCTGGCACCAATCCGAGTGAACATTTTATGAAAAAGCGGAAGTTCTGCCTGATCTGCTGGCACAAAACAACCACTTTGTGCAAGTAAAACAGTTAAAGCCGTTTGACGCATTAAAGTGCTTTTCCCCGCCATATTAGGCCCTGTTAGAATTAAAGTCTGATGGCGATCCAGCTCGATGGTATTGGGCACAAACTCATGAAAAGTTTTTTGCTCTAAAACAGGGTGCCGGCTATTTACCAATTTGAGATGATGAGCAAAACGAGGGCGAGTGTATCGGTTCTCTATAGCCAAAAAAGCTAAAGCCGAGTGCACATCCATCTGACTCCATTGTTCACAAAGGGCTAAAAGTTCAGGCAGTGCCTCTAAAACCTCCCCTCTTAAATCTTTAAAAATTTGGTATTCCATTTCTATTTGTCGGGAGCGGGCAGAGAGGATCTTTTCCTCTAAACTGCTCAGCTCAGCTGTGGTGTATCGTTCGGCTTGAGTTAAAGTTTGTTTCCTCATATAATGAGAAGGAACTTTAGAGTTATGGATTTTTCTGATCTCAATATAATAGCCAAACACATTATTATAGCGAATTTTTAAAGAAGGAATTTGAAGTTTTTTTTGCTCCCTTTGTTCCATTTTTAAAAGGCTGGCCTGTGCATTTTTAGCCAAATTCATCCATTCATCTAACTGAGGGTTGACTCCCTTGTTAATAAGCCCTCCTTCTTTTAAAAGAGGAGGGCAGGAGGAAGAGACAACATGTTTGATTTTATCCCTTAAGCTGTGAGCTTTTTCTATCTTTTCTATAGAAAATTTATTTTTAAGAAGATCCCCCATCTCTAAGCCCAAGTCCAACCATAAAGACAGGCTTAAAATATCTCTACCGTTACAGTTGGGTTGGACAATTTTGCCTAACTTCCTCTCCCCATCCCCCATCTGTGTCAAAATTTTACGAGCAGGCTCTAAAAGTTGAGAGTTGGAGATCCACCAATCTATTTGATCATAGTGTTTCTCAATTTCCTCCTGATTTATCGAGGGGCATTTTAGCCTTTTTTTTAACAGCCGAGCACCACAAGGAGTTTTTGTCCGGTTAATAGCAGAAAATAATGTGTCTTTTGAATGGCCTTCATAATTTTTAAAAACCTCTAAATGGGAGTAAAGTTGATGGGAGTAAAACATATTTTTGTTTAAATTGAGTTTGTCAAAAGAGTTTATGAGTTTGAGGCTTTCTTCCCCTTGAGTGCAATAAACATAATGCACCAGCCTTTTCGCACTTTGGGGGAAGGGGCTGAACCTTTTTAAAGAGGGCACTGGTAAAAAAGCCTCTTCCGGCCAAGCTCTGTCAAAAAGGCTAAAAGCGGGAGAAGAAGGCTTAGGCCATGAAGAGCATTTTTCTTTTTGAGCTAATGTGACAACCAGCTCACGAGGTTGAAATTGCTCTAAAAGCTTAAAAAAATCAGCACTGTTGGAGAGTTCATAATAAAAAGCAGAACCAGTGGACAGATCTAAAAAACTGATATGATTTTTGTCAAAAGCCCCCATGTAATTGGCCATGAGCTGATCTAAAGTGTCTAAGTCATAAACCATCCCTGGACTGAGCACTCGAGTCACTGCTCTTTTAACCAAAGATTTTCCTGGGGTTGCGGGTTCAATTTGATCGCATATAGCCACTTGCAAGCCCTCAGATAAAAGTTTGGATATAGGGGCAGAAATGCTATGGTGAGGCACACCACACATTTTGGTTTTTAGGCCGGCCTTTTTGTTGCGATAAGTTAAGGCAATGTTTAAAATGGGTGCTACTATTTCTGCATCCTGGTCAAACATTTCAAAAAAATCTCCCATGCGAAAAAACAAAATTTTATCTTTATGCATGCTTTTGATTTTTTTGTATTGATGCATTAAAGGGGTGGTTTGAAGAGCCATAGTTTCCTACTCACTTTATTTGAGAACTCCATACTGTTATTATACCTATATTAATTAGTCGCCCGTGAAAAAGCAAGTCATTTTTCTATTCAGCTTGGCTATCGCGAACACAGTCATTCCTTTGAGAGCGGGAATCCAGAAAAGCTTGTCCTTTTGCAAACCTTGCTAAAAAGCAATATTCTTTAGTTTTTTTGCCCAAAGGCTACCCCATTTCGGGACGGCCATACCTTGGACCCTCATGGAGTGGCCTTTGGGCAAAAGCAAATAGGAGGATGTTTTATTGGCTATAACTCACAGATGATTGAGATAATGGAATGGAAAGTTTGAGGATATTACGCAGAAGGCCAAAAATAGAGGCCAATACATTGCTGAGAAAAAACAATGACTTTTTTAAAAAAAAGCAGGATAATCTCCTACACACAAACAAGAAAGGTGGCTTTGATGGGGAGTTTATTCTATCTGTTAGATAAGAGGGATTTAAGAAAGCAACCTCTTGAATTGAGAGGGATTTGCAAAAAAATTTTTTTCCATGGTAAGGGGCTTCGCTCGCAGTTAAGCTCACAAATAGGCCATATCCTCCAACTGAGCACGAAAGAGGTTTTATTTTTATCCCGGATTGTAGAGTATATACACAATTCCTCCTTATTGCATGACGATTTTATCGATCATTCCAAAACCCGGAGGAATAGCCCCACCGCTTGGTTGGAGTTTTCCCCATCTCAAGCTGTGCTGGCGGGGGATTATCTTTTAGCTAAAGTGAATATTTATTTGGCCCAGGAGGGAAATTTGACTTTAATAAAACAAACGGCCAGGGCACTTAGCCAGTTAGCAGAAGGGGAGTTCCTTCAAAGGGAACTGCTGGGTTTTTGTGACAAAAACTTAAAAAAGAGAGATAAAGTGAGTGAGCTGAAAACCGCCAGCCTATTCAAATGGTGTTTGCAAGCCCCATTTATTTACCAGAGGAGAGACAGGTTCTCGTTATATCCTTTGTTAGAAAATTTGGGCCGGCAGATGGGCCTTTTATTTCAAAGGTCGGATGATCTGATGGATTTTTCTGTCCGGAATAAAGACAAAAAACATTGTTTCTCCGATCTCCGTCAAACTTATTTTAACTCTTTTGCTTGTTTTTTACTTAAAAATGCCAACCCTCGGCAGGAAAGGGAGTTAAAAAAACTGAGAACTTTAGCCTCTGTCCACAAACTTTTCCCGGATTTTAAAAATAGGATTCAGGCTTTTGATCAGGTCAATTCACAAATAATAAAAAAGGGCCATAAGGAGATAGACCGGCTCAAGCCTTTTTTAAAAAAAAGGGAAAAGGCTCTTCCAGCCCTGTTGAAAAGTTGGATGTATTTTCTCTATTGGAGACAAAAATGGGATTGTCCTGATCAGATTTGAATTTTCCGGTCAAAACAGAGTCCAAAAGGCAGGAGTTTTCCAATAAAATCGGGTTAAAAGCGGAGCAGGTAAAATTATGAGTTCCATTCAGGAAAAGTTTTTTGACACATTTCCCCTCCCCACTGGTTGGCAGGTCAAAAAAACAAAAGGAGGGGCTTGGTCTCTTAAAACCACTCATTACAATTTTGTGTTGGATTTAGATAAAAAACCTCTCTTCCATAGCCAAGCTCTATTTAAAGCTATTGGCTTTAAAGGGCAGGCCCTAAAAGTTTTAGATATTACCGCCGGTTGGGCACGAGAGGCTTTTTTGCTTTCTCAAATGGGTTGTCAGGTGAGGGCTGTAGAGTCTCATCCTTTTGTTTTTCATTTTGTTCGATCCTATTTGGAGCAAAAAGCAAAAGGCAAAAACCAAAAACTCAATTGTTTATATCCACAAAAAGGAATTGAGCCTTATGAGTTGGGGGAAACTCACTTTCAAATAAAAGGTTTGCAACTTATACTTTGTGATAGCTTAAATTACTTGAGCCAGCTCAAAACAGAAGATGAACCCGATGTTATTTATATGGATCCCATGTTTGGAGAGAAAAAAAAGGCTTTGGGCAAAAAAAATATGCAGATTTTAAAAAAACTTGTAGGGGAGACTAAAAATCAACATGCTCTTTTAAAAATGGCTTTGCAAAAGGCCAAAAAGAGGGTGGTTGTAAAAAGGCAAAGGCGGGAACCGTCGCTTTATCAGCCTGTCCTTCATTGCTTTAAAAGCCACTCTATTTGTTATGATGTTTTTCAACCAAAAAAAAGGGAGGCCCTGTTGTGAAAAACCCCGATCTTTTAAAAAAGAAAGTCCGGCTATTGGAGCAAAAACTAAAAGAAAAAGATCAGATTTTGAAAAATCAGAAAAAAGCTTTAACACAGTCTTATACTCGAATTAAAAACATTTCTACCCAGTTAGAAAAAAATCTATCTCTTATCCGTGACATACATAAAAATCTTCTTCCTGTTCGTTTACCACAAATTCATGGGTTTGAATTTAGCTATAGATTTTTGCCATGCCAACAAGGGGTGAGTGGGGATTTTTTTGATGTGATTAAAATTAAAGACTCCATGAATTTTGGATTTGTGCTCTCCAGTTTTAATGCCTATGCAGTGAGTTCGCTTTTTTTGTCTTCTTTTTTAAAATTTTCCCCTCACTTGAAAGGCAAAAAAACGGCAAAAGATTTTTTTTCCTTTATCTCCCAACAGATCTTTTCCGTTGTGAGCCGGAAGGAAAAGATTCATCTGTTTTACGGCATTGTCTCCGCCTCTTCTTTAGAGTTAGATTACTGTTTGACCGGAGACATATTTTTTGGAAAAAAGCCTCCAGGGAAGGACATAAATATTTTGCCTCCTTCAGCTCCTTATTTTCATCAAAAACCTGTTCAAAGTGCCAAGTTAAGCATTCAGCCCGGAGACATACTTTTACTTTGCTCTCCCGGAGTGGCTCAAAGGAAAAACCAAAAAGGGCAAAGCTTTGGCCGGAAAAACATTGCTCTCACAGTCAATCACCACCGGACGGATGATGTTTTAGAAATACGGCAAAATGTCTTGTTTGCCTGCAATGAGTTTGGGAAAAGCCAAGCCCTTTCAAAAGACTGTGTGGTTTTAGCTATTAAAGCCAAAAAATCTGTTTTGAGGCTGGATAAAACATAAAATTCCAGTAGTCCCTCAAACAGAGGGCCTTTCAAATAGGCTCTCAAATAAAAAACCCGAAGGCTCTAAGGCCGTGATTTTGTAAATCCCTTTAAGAAGTCTTATCCCTTCCCTTTTTTCCAAAACCAAAAGCCCATTCAGGCTGGAAAATATCAAATTTTTGACAGTTTCACTCCTCCACTGAGGGGCACCCATCTGTGCCAAAGTCTCCAACTTCCATAAAGCCTGTTTGTGACTACTCCCGTGGATGGTGCCAATACTCCCTCTATGGCCTGTGGAAAGAGATAGGAGGAGATCCTTAGCCTCTTCCCCCCGGACTTCACCCATAACAATTCGGTCAGGTCGTAATCTCAAACTCTGCCGGACTAGTTCCTGCTGGCTAATGGATGCTTTTAAACTCTCCGGATCCGTTTGGCTGAAAAGTTTAGTGCTCACTTTGTTGGGCAGGATGATTTCATCAGTATCCTCAATACTGAGGACTCTTTCATCAGGGGTAAGCTCTTGCAAACAGGCATTGAGGACAGAGGTTTTCCCTGAGCTGGTGGGGCCAACAATTAAAAAATTCAAGCGATCCCGCACAAATTGCCGAACAATGTCTACAGCTTGGGGCCTTGCCCAGCTTTTTCCCTCCAACTTGTCTAAAGTCCAAAAACTTTTAGGATGTCTCCTCAAACAGAGCTGAAAATCCTCTTTCACCACAGGGGGGCGAAGTAAATGCACCCGGAAATCTTTCCACTTCCCCTCAGCAAAGGGCTTTTTAACATTCACTGCAATTTGGGCCTGTGCCCCTATCTTTTCAACAATGTTATGAAAAGTGATTGTGGATAAAAAACTATCTTCCCATTGCAAAATCTTCCCATACTTTTCATAAAAAATATGATCTTTGCTGGAAATAATAATTTCATTGATGTCGGGTTCTTGTAAGAGGTCATCTAAGGGTCCAAAACTGGAAAATTCAGACAGGATTCTCTGTTTGTTTTTTGTAGAACTGCTTTCCTCTATGATTTTGTGGATGCTCTCATCATTGCTTTTTTCTTGTGGGGGGAGGCTCAGGCCCTTTTCTGTCAGGCTGTTTTGGAAGAGATGGAGGATGCTTTCAAACTCTTTAAAAAGGCTGTTTTCCGGTTTCATTTTTTAATTCGGGCTTGAATAAAAACAAACTGGGACATTTTGTGTTGGCCACTACCGCCAAAAAGGGAATAAGTGAGGCTGTTAAGCCAGCCTATCTGGCTGTTGTTTTGTTTCCCTTGAGCCTGTTTTTTTAAATGGAAAAGTTTTAAAATTTGCCGATTTTTTAACACTATCTGGCTCTCCCAACTTTGGTTTTTTAAAGGGGGAGGGCCGGACAAAAAACTTTGGGGCAGGGGTTCTGAAAGCTGAGCCTTAATAGTTAGCAAAATATGATCTCTTTTTCCCACTGTGGGAGTGATATGGAGCTGAAGTCCGTGCGACTTCCACTGAGCACTGCTTTGCTCTGTTTTTGTGTTGTAATTGTGGAAGGGGATTTGGCCACCGGAATGGATTTTCAAGCTTTGCCCACTTTGTGCTATAATGGAGGAGTGATGCAGGCTTTTCCCATAGCCGGAACTTTTTAAAAAATTCAAAAAACCTAAGAGAGAACTCCAGTTTTTTAAAAAAACCTGATCAAATCCCCCATCTTGGCTTTTGAAGGAAAAGCTGGAAGAATTTAAAATCTCCACCAAAGCGATTTCTATCTCAATAAAAGGATTTTTGAAAAACCATAGAGGATCTTCCTTAGGAGTAAGGCCAAAGGGCCGGAGAATATTTTTGTAATAAGAGAGATCTGCCCCCTTAGGGGTATAGGCTAAAGCTTGCTCTCCCCAAATAAATTCCGGAAGAATCTGATTTTTAAAAATTTTTTTAAAATATTGTTTAATGCTTGGTTTAAGACCTTCGCCGGGCAAAGCCTTAAACTCGTATAAAATATTGAGTGATTGGCTCAGCTCAGCCAGATCCACATAGTCATGAAGGCGGTTAAGCCTCCCTGTGATTTGAAAAATTGATTGACTTGAAAGAGACCAGCTTAAGCCCCACATTTTGTTTAAAAGTTGGTCTAACTTTATGGCTTTTTGCTTTTTCTCCTTTTCCAGAACAAAAATTTCATACTTTTTATTGCCCGCCACAAGCAGGCTCTGCCCCCGTTTTCTGGCCAAAAGGGAGATCTGGCCCTGTTCTGCCCGGAAGGATAACAGACTTTTGTCCCCTATACGAATTTTTTGATCCGTAGGGCGGGGGATAAAGGCCAGTTCTCCTGGGGATAAAATGATTTTTTCGGCTAATAAAATGGGGGAAAAAGGGCAAAAAAGAAGGCTTATTCCAAAAAAACACCTCATACCTAATATTTACATGCAAAAAAGATTCCCTAAAAAAAGGGCTTTTTTTGGACTTTTGTCTTGGGGGAATAATTAAAGCTTGGCTTTTAAATTGCCGATTTTATTTATAGTGGATTTTAATCAGCTGGTTCAATTATTATGGAATCAGTTAAGGGCTTTTAAAAAATGGAGTCTATGACATATTTAAAAAGAATTTCCTTATTGGGCTTGATCTGTAGTCCGGCTTTGGTTTTAAGCCCTGCTGGGGCTTATAATAGTATGTGCCATTCGCCCATTCAGTTAGCGGCTCTGATGTCTAAACCTCCAAAACAAGAATCACCCATTGATAGTTTAAGAAAAAAGATCCGGAAAAAAAAGAAATCCATCAACAAACTTTATAAATCTTTGGATAAATATGAAGGGGAGTTAGGGGATTCCCTTTCTTTAGACGATAAATATAGAGTGGCCAGCCAGATTCGCGATTATATGGAGTCCCGGCAAAATGGTTTTGACTGTGCTGAAACTTCTTCCTTAGATGGCTTAAAAAATGGCTATTTTGCTTATAGAGTGGGGCAGGGCTTTGCCGATCCGGGTTTTTTAAGGGAGCTAAGATCTGCTTTTTTCCCCAACTCGCCCATGCTGGAAATTTTGTGGCGAGCCTCCTTCCCTTTCGCTTTTAGTAAGGATCTTCTTAATTTTAATGCAACTAATGGCGATAATGAAGAGATTGAGAAAGAGGGCGTTTTAGCATCTGGGAGGTCTGAGGTAGAAGTAGATGCAAGCAGAATAGATGATCAAAAAGCACAAGAATGCAAGAATGGCGGTGGGACATATACAAAACATATAAGTGAGAGCTATTATTGTGACTGTCCTGGTGAACTATTTTGGAGTTTTCAGCACAAAAAGTGTAACTGTCTTGAACATAGAGGTTTCATAAAAGCGGGCAATAACAAATGCGTAAAAACTAAGGAAAGAATAGAATGTGATAACAAAGGACTTACTTTTACAAACAGAACATGCCAAATAGGCGACACCGAAGGTTATCCTGGTGCACGACCTATTATAGAAACAGTCCCAATCCCAGCCAAAAAGCCCTCCCCAACTACAGAATCAGAAGAGCCAGCCCCACCAGCTGAAACAGCAACAGAGTGTGAGGAGGAGTGGCAAAATCATAAGGCTTTTCAAGACAAGGGCCGGGTGAGCCAAAGTTTTTGCAATCAATATGCTCAGGATAAAAATGATTGCAATAGAGCCTTAAAAAGAATGCAAAGCTATGTCAAAAAAATTGCTAAGGCAGAAAAAGATTTAGATGATTTACAAGATGATCTGGAAGATAAAAAAGATTCCACCGACTCAGAATCCCAAAGAAAAACAGAAGCCGGCGGGATATGCATTTCCTGCTTAAAAAGGGTTTTAGATGCCAGTCGTCCCACTGTGGGCGAGACTATTGGCAATGCACTAAACATTGTGGCCGGTGCGGGCATGGGTGTTTTAGGCTACCGTATAGGTCGTCAATCCCAGATGGACCTCAATATGATGAGGATCCGCCAAGGCTATGAGGCTCAACATGACTTTTACTCTTTTTCGGGAGCCAGTGCCGGTTTCCCTTTTATGGCCCAGGGCCTCCATGGCTTGACCCGGACCAATACCCCAGTAGGGGGCTGGTCCTGTAGCCCCTCAATGGATCCTCACGGTCACAGGTATAATTACCAATACGGGCAGGGCTTTAACATGTTGCATTATTAAGGAAGGTTCATGGCTATTAAAGGGGTTTTTTCTTTTTTTAAATAGTTGTCCGTGAAAAACCTTTGTTTTTTAACTTTTTTTGTCCAAAGGACCATTCCATTTCGGGACGGCCATACCTTGGACCATCACCGAATGGCCTTTGGACAAAATCAGGAAAAAGAGGATGAGGCTTTTTGTCCAGCTTTTTCACGGACGACTAAATAGCTTAAATGATCTGGCTTTAAGTCCTGATTTTTTATAGAAAAAGGAGGTCCATTTTTTTAAAATTCAGTTTTTGCTGACATTGTTTTAATAGAGGCAAAACTCTATCTTGAATCTTTTAACTGGATTCATGTAATTTTAAGTAAAATTTAAGTTTTTATTTTTTAAGTTTTTGCTTATACTATTTAAGAGGTTTTTATTTTTGAGAGTTTGCCAGATTTTGTTAAAAAGTTTACTTTTGGGTGGTTCTTGTAGATTTTGCCCAAAAGCCCACTGGGCTTTTGGGCTCCCGCCTTGCCTGTCATTCCCGCCTTGAGCGGGAATCCAGAAAAGCCGGATCCTGTAAAAAGGGAATGAGTATTATGAGGTTTTTATTTTGAAAGTTATATTATTTTTATTTTTCATCCCCTGGCCTTCTTTATCCATGTATATGCCGGGGAACCCCTGTTTGCACCCTTTAGAATTAGCGGCTCTGCTCCATGGAAGACCGGAAAGACAGAGCAAAAAAGATCGCTATAAGGAATTAGAAAAAAAGATTGAAAAAGCACAAAGAAAACAAGAAAACATAGAAGACAAAATCGAAAGATTCAAAACAGATTTGGCTAACTCTCTTGATGATGCAGGCAACAAATATGATGCTTTAAACACAGCATCAGGTGAAATTGGCACGCCTGAAGATGCTGTGAACCTTATTGAAAATTATATAGCTGGAGAAGTTAGTGGTTGGGAGAATCTTGGCGAAAGTGGTAATATAGATCCTGCAAAGGCTCCTTGGGCAGATGATTCTTCTTCGCCTTTTACCTCCAATGGTCGGATCAAGAACGGGGGGTTTTGTAGAGAATATGCCAAAGAATATGCCAAACAAGAAAAAACATGTAATGTTGAGGGTAGAAGTAATCTTCAGGACTGTCAAAAAACTTGTGAGAAAAGTCTTGATAAGCTGAGAGAACAGCTCGATAATCGAAAAGAGTATGACGAAAAGATATACAACTGGGAAGAAGAACTTGGCGAAATAGAGCCTGATGATGACGAGGACGAAGAGACAGAAGCCAATACCTTTTGTTTTGAATGTTTAGAAGAGTTGAGGGATTTAGACGGCCCCACTACTGGGCAAGTGGTAGGTAATGCCCTTTCCATTTTAGCTGGCGGGGCTATGTCCTATTATGGATATAGAGCTGGAAAAAAAGAGGCTTTAGCCCTTAACAACTTGAGAGTAAGGCAGGGTTATGACCCTATAAGCTCTTCCGGCCTGTCCTGGGCGGGGGCTTCTTTAGGTCTTCCTTTTATCTCTAACGGTATTCACGGTTTGGCCGGTGGGCATTCCCGTTTTGGGAGTTTTGCCTGTAGCCCGGGATCCCATAGTAGAGGCAATATGTATTCCCCCTTCCAGTTTGGGGCGGGTGCAGGCTTTCACGGTGGGGGCAACCCTTGGGCCAGTGCAGGAGCTGGTTTTGGTGGCAACCCTTGGGGCGGTGCCAGTGCCGGTTTTCAATTTGGAGGTGGTCCTTTTGGAGGCAACCCTTTTGGAGGGGCGAGTGCCGGTTTTCAGTTTGGAGGGGGTCCTTTTGGAGGAAATCCTTGGTCCGGAGCCAGTGCCGGTTTTCAGTTTGGGGGTAGCCCTTTTGGAGGCAACCCTTTTGGAGGGGCGAGTGCCGGTTTTCAGTTTGGGGGTAGCCCTTTTGGAGGCAACCCTTTTGGAGGGGCGAGTGCCGGTTTCCAGTTTGGAGGAGGGATGACTTGTATGGCTATAGGCTGTCCCCCAGCTTCTTCTTTTGGGGGCAACCCTTGGGCCGGTGCAGGAGCCGGATTTCAGTTTGGAGGGGGGCCAGGGATGAATGCCGGGATATGGCAACAGCAACGATACAGCCAATACATTCAGTTTCAACAGCAACAAATGCAAGCTCGGATAAAAATGCAACAAGCATGGCTCCAACATCAGCAATCTGTCCAAAAAGACTGGATGCAAAGGCAGGAAGTGATCTCCAGCCTCACTCAAGAAATTTATAGAATACGGCAACAGATCCAGTTAGTATCTTCTGGAGGTGTGGCCGGAAACTCCATTTTAGGAGCCAGCAATAATAGTTTAAATACAGGTTTAAATGCGGGAGCGGGCAGTGGCCCTCAACACACTCCGGCCCCAACCCCAGCCCCTACAACAAAATCGGGTAGTGGTGAAGTCCCACTCATTATAGAAAGATAATATTCGTTTATGAAGTTTGCTAAAGAGTCTTTTGGGCTTTTTTGGATTCCTACTCAAGGCAGGAATGAGGGGTTAAAAATTATGTCTTTGTTTTTTTTGGCTTTTTTTTCAATTCAAATAGGGGCGGAGAGCACCCTGGAGCAATGCCCTTGCGACCAAATTAAGGCAGAAAAAAAATGCTCTAACCCCGACTGCATCTCTATATGTGGCCTTCAAGATTTTTTTGATCAACTCCAAGGAAAAACCATTGAACAGTGTTTAGAAGGGGGGGTGGTAGAAAAAAGCTTTTCCATGGACGAAGCCGATATGTGGGAAGACGGAGGCCCTTTTTTAGAAAAATCTAAAAAAGAAATTGATAAAATAGAAAAGCTAAATAAAAAGCAAGTGAAGGCCAACTGCCCGAACTGCCATTTACTTCCTGAAATAACTATTCATGCTGAGCCTTTTCAGGAAGAAAAGGACTGCCCCTCAAAATACATTAAAACCCATGAATACAAAACCACTAAAAAACTTCCTGTAAAAACAGATTGTAGTATGGAGCATAAAAATAAAATGTATGAATACTTCCAAAACTTTGTTGAAAGTGTTGTAGAAAAAAATGAAAGTGAACATGCTAAAAAACTTTGGCGGGCATGTCCGGATCCTTGCTCTTTTGATATGAACTATGTTATACAAGTCAATGAGGGTATTTGCCAGGGGAATTTAACTCTCAAAGTATTGTGCACCCATAGTTATGATACCACTTGGGTTGGTGTTCCCTATTATAATCTGTTTGTAGGTTATAAGGCCGATCTCCAGTGTAAAGAGTAAGGAGTGTAAACGCTTATGAATTTAATTTCTATAAAAGAGGGACCTTGCATTCACTTTTATAAATGAGGAGGAATATTATGTTAAATAAATTTAGAAACAGGCTTTTAAAATCCATTATGTTAAAAACAATGTTTTTATTGTGTGTGAGCAGTGTTTTTTCCGGACTTGTTTTAGAAAAAGCTCTTTTAGCGGAAATGGCTGAAAGCAAAAACCATAGCCCTCTCAAAGAAAAAGCAAATCTCATTAAGAAAAAAAGAGTGGTGACTAAGGCTCGTCCTTCATCTAAAAATAAAAGGAAACTGGCCAGCACAGCTTACAGTTGTTCAGAGAGCTATCAGGACGAATATACCCCAGGCTATGTTCAAGTGGGATACGGATGCGAAAAGGGGGCTAACCTCTGTTTGGCTGTATATCGTATTGAGAGAAACCGATGCGAAGGCGATCACTTGCTGAGGTTTTTCTGTGATCCTCAACAGGAGAGGTTATTCTCTTTTGAAAAAATTAAGTGCAAAAGGGGTTGTAGCTTTCAGGGTCTTTCCTCCGCCTGCATCAAATAAACTCATCTTGCCCTTTCTAAAGATAGTCATTCCCGTGCTAAAGATAGTCATTCCCGTGCCAACGGGAATCCAGAAAAGTCTGTTTCTCACCGCAGGACTTTTGCTTATGCCATAATTTCACAAAATAAAACCTTGACAATTATGAAGTTTAACTTCATAATTGTCGTAATGTGGATTCAAAGGGAAATCAGCTCAATTCTTAAAAAAACTGCTCGCCATCGTCCAGCTATTCTTCTTACCGGTGCTCGGCAAACAGGAAAGTCCTCTTTACTGGAAAAGCTTTTCCCTCATTATAATTATGTGAGTTTGGATTGGCCCCATAAAGCTATGGAAGCTAAAGAGGCTGGAGCTTATTTTTTAGAAAAACACCCGGCCCCTCTCATAATTGATGAGATACAGTATGCACCGGAGCTTTTTCGCTATCTTAAAATTGCCATAGATAAAAACAGAAACCGTTTTGGCCAGTATATCCTCACCGGATCACAAAAATTTTCTTTAATGAAAGGGGTGAGCGAAAGCCTTTCCGGCAGAATTTCTATTTTAGAGCTATATTCACTATCTGCAAAAGAGATTTTTAAACACAGTGGGGAGAAAGTATCTCACAAAAATATTTTAAAAATTATTCTACAAGGAGGCTATCCTGAAGTTCAAGCACAGCTCCTCCCACCGGAGAGATTTTATGCGGATTACTTAGCTACTTATTTAGAAAGGGATGTCCGGCAGTTTCTCAATGTGAAAAATCTTTCTATATTTGGTAAATTTTTAAGTTTGTTGGCTTTGCGTTCTGGTCAGGTTTTATCAATGAACTCACTTTCCAATGCTTTAAGTGTTAGTTTGCACACAGTAAAAAGTTGGATATCTGTTCTTGAAGCCAACAATATTATTTATCTACTAAAGCCTTTCTATAACAATTACGGAAAAAGGTTGATAAAATCACCTAAAATTTATTTTTTAGATACAGGTTTACTTTGTTTTCTTTCCGGCATTCATAAAAAGACAGTTTTAGAAAATAGCCCTTTATTAGGAGCTTTTTTTGAAACTTTTTGTTGCGGGCAATTTATTAAGAATTTTCATAATAAGGGGCTCCCAACCTCTATCTATTATTTTAGGGACAACTATGGTCATGAAGTGGATTTTATTATTCCTGAAGGGAATCGTTTGAGCCTTTATGAGTGCAAATGGAGTTTTCAAAAAGGGGGAATACCAAAAAACATTCTTAAAATGCAATCCATTATAGGGGGAAAAAATATAAAAATATCAAAAATTATTACAAACTCTGAGAGACTTATAAAAACAAGGTCCCACTGTGCCCTTACAAACCCTCTTCTTCTTTAATCAGCTCTCAGCAAAAAAATTTGATTGACAAAATCAATGTAAATTCTAACATAACAGGATAATGTTTGTAAGTCTTATCTTTCCCTGTCACAATGAAGAGCAGGCTATCCCTCATGTTTTGCCTCAAGCCCTTGGGATCCAAAGGGAATTGCTAAAAACAAGTGAAGTCAAAGGTTTTGAAATTATTGTGGTGGATGATGGCTCCCAAGATGATTCTCTTAAAAAATTAAAAGAGTTTCAAAAAGAGATACAAATTATTTCTTTAAAAAAGCAAAAAGGCTATGGTCAAGCTATCAAAAAAGGAATAGAGCTGGCTAAGGGGGATTGGATAGCTTTTTTAGATTTGGACGGCACATGCCAGATCTCAGAGTTAAAATATTTTATTAAAAAAGCCAAAAAATCCGGTATTCCCATAGTGTGGGGGAATCGCATAAATCGCTTAAGTGAAATGCCCTTAACCCGAAAAGTGGGCAACTACTTTTACTCCCTTTTGCTGTTGTGCCTATCTTTTCATTTTGTGGCTGACACTTGCAGTGGCTTTCGCCTCTTTAAACGATCGGCATTAACTCAAATTCAAGAATTTCCAGATGATTTGAGTTTTTCCATAGCTTTTACAGCCCATGTGATTCGTTATCGCAAAGTTTTTTCCTTAGTAAATATATCTTACAAGAAGAGGATAGGGGAGTCTAAACTCCAGTTTTTTAAAGACGGATTTGTTTTTTTAAAAACCCTTGTTTATTATTTATTTTTTAAAAAAAACTCTATTTGATTTTTTATTAAAGTTCTTACTCTTGTATTTTTGAAAAAAGCTTGTTATTTTTGGTTCGCCAGGAAGGTTTTATTTTGTAAGATAGGTTCTTCATTTATGGGACAAAAAAGATTTTTTATTTGTTTTGCCTTTGCAGTGGCTGTATTTAGCTTTTCCTCCTTTGGGAAAAAACTCCTGATTTTGACAGAACAAGATGTTTTAAAAGCCACTTTATCCAACAGCTTATTTGTCAAAAAAATTCAATTTGAAAAACAAAAAAACCTCTCCCATTTAAAAGAGAAAAAGCATTCTTTTTCAACCTGGAATTTTTTATCCTCTTGGACAGGTTCCCAAAAAAATAACCCTCAAGTGTCTGTTTTTGAGGCCCGGAGAGATAAAACCAATAGCTGGAATCTCAGTTTAAAAAAAAACATTCCTTATGGCTTGAGTTTAAAATCCTCTTACTCTGATTTGAGCGAATTGAGATTAAACTCTGATTTTTTAAACACAGCTCAATCTCCATCACAAATTTACCGGAAAAGCCTCAGTTTAGAACTCAATGCCAGCTTAAAAGAGGCTTTAACTCAAAACTGGGCTTTAAAGGCCATTCAATCGGGGGAAGAGGCTGTCCAATGGCTTTACTATGAAAAAGCAGAAGAGTTGGCCCTTCGCTCAGTCAGACAATATTGGAAAACCTATTTGGCACAAGTGAGTTGGCTAAAAAGCCAAGAAGGTTTAAAAACTTACCAGCAGTTGGTCCGGCAAATTGCCAATAAGCAAAAGTATAATTTTTTAAATCCAGGGGAAGGGCCTCAAGTTTTAGCCGAGTATGAAAACTTGCAACAAAAAGCAGATAGCCAAAAGCAAAATTATGAGAGGGAGAAAAAGGCTCTGTTCCTTTTCTTACAAAAACCAGCGGAAGATTATGATTTAAAGTTTAAAACTCTCCCTTCCCCTCCTCCTACTTTTTCAAAAATAAAAATAGATTCTGTGCGAGGGGTTCAAATGAGAGCACAACAAATAACCGAGAGAGAGTTAAAGTGGCGAAGTCATCGGGTTCAGCTATTCCCCGATATTCGTTTTATTAGCCAAGGGGGTCTGATTCCTGCCAGTGCGGGATCCAGAAAAGATCTCTCTTTTTCCCGAAAAAACTCTTTTTATGAGTTAGGGGTGAGTTTGAATTGGAATTTGTTTTCAAAATCTTTTTATGAAAAAGCCCATCAAGAGAGATACCAGTTAGAAGAAGACAAAATTGATATGGAAATATTTAAAAAAGAAATAGAAAATCAGATGGACTCATTAAAAGAGGAAATTTCTGTCAGCTATAAAAATATTTATCGGGCCGAGCGGGCCAACAGTTATCAAAAAAAAGCTTTTAAAGAGCTAAAAAGATCTTTTGACCAAGGGCGAGTAGATATTTTTGAACTTATCCGTGCGGAAAACAAACTAAGAGAATCCGAACTCAGAAAAGCCTCTGCCTTAAGTGAGTATTCCCTTCTCAACCTACAATTTTTAGCTTTGAAAGATCAATTAGTGGAGGCTTATCTTTAATCATGAAATTTTTTATTCACAATTCTCACTTAGTAATATTAATCAGTTTGATGTTTATTTTTATGGGGGTGCGGGGGCTTTTGAGCCTTCAAAGGGAGAGCTATCCTAATGTGGACTTTGCCACTGCTGTTATTACTACTGTCTACCCTGGCTCTTCTTCAGCAGAGGTGGAGGAGCTGATCACAAAAAAAATTGAAGACGAATTTCGATCTGTGGATCATTTAAAAGATTCGCAGTCTGTCTCCAGGCCGGGCTTAAGCCAAATCACTATTCGTATTGATTTAGACAATGCCAACACTCAAGAAGTAATACACGAACTGCAAAAAAATTTACAAAACGCACGAGGCTTGCCCTTGGAAGTGTTAGATCCCCCTAAGCTCAATCATATTGACGCCAATAAGGATAATCCTATTCTTTGGATCTATGTTTCCGGGCCAGATAAGGGCCGGTTGAGGGACAAGATCAGCTGGGATTTAAAAAGCCGTTTAGAGAGGATCAATGGCATTTCAGAAATCCGCTTGGGCAGTTATAAAAAAAGAGAGTTTTTAGTTCTCCTCTCTCAAGAAAAGATGGATCGCTTGTATGTTTCCTCTGCTGATGTGATTTCGGCTTTGGAGCAAAAAAAAACAGATGTTCCTGCTGGCTATTTGGAATCGGATAAAGAGAGAAAATTGGTTCGTTTTTTAGGCAAAGCTCGCTCTTTAAAGGATTTAGGAAACACTATTATTAGATCCAATTTTTCCGGAAAAAAAATTTTTATTAAAGATGTAGCTACAATTAAAGATGGGTCAGAAAAAGAAATTCAAAAAGAATACTTTTATCAATCTAAAAAAAAGACAGGCTATCATTTAAACCCTGTCACCTCTCTTTCTATCAGTAGGGCTGAAGGGGTAGACACTTTAAAACTCATATCAGATATTCAAAAAAGCCTTAAGGTTTTTAAAAACCAACTGGATGAAGAATATAAAATTTTAATCGGCTTTAATGATGAGGAAAACATAAAGAGAAGGCTAAAAAGTGTCATCAATAATGCTTTAACAGGTTTAGCTCTTATTTTTATTGTGTTTTTTCTCTTCCTTCCCTCAAGAATGGGCTTATTAGTGAGTTTTAGTTTACCTCTTTCTGTTTTAGGGACTTTTTCATTCTTCCCTTTTATGGGGGTTAGTTTTAATGTGATCACTATGTTGGCTTTTGTAATTTGTATTGGAATGTTGGTCGACAATTCTGTTGTGATTGCAGAATATTACTCTCGCTTGGTTGTGGATGAAAATCGCTCTCCTAAAAGCTCTGCTGTTCAATCGGTCCGCCAGTTCCGGAAACCCATTACAGCCACAGTTCTTACAACTATAGTGGCTTTTTTACCTATGTTGGTGACTACAGGGGTTATGGGCCAATTTATCAAATGGATACCTATTGTAGTGACTTTAGCCCTTTTGATGAGTCTGTTTGAATCTTTTTGCCTTTTACCCAATCGCTTGCTGTGGTTTTCTCAAAAAAAATCCGGTGGGCAAAAGGAGGCTTTGTTAAAACGATTTATTTATTGGTTAGAAAATCGTTTTGAAAAATCCATGACAAAAATCGTATCTATAAAACATATCAGTTTAGGTAGTATTGTCTTATTGCTTTTTATAACCATTTTGGTTTTTAAGTGGGCGAGTCAGGTGGATCTTTTCCCTTCACGAAGTCCGGAATTTTGGACAGCCAGATTAGAGCCTCAGGCCAATGCCTCACTCCCTCTTATTGATAAAAAAACAAAACAAATAGCTTATCAAATGCAAAATGTTTTTAAGGGGGATCAAAATATTCAGTGGATGTCTGTCCGGTGGGGGACAGAATCGGGAGACATTTTGCTCAAACTCAAACCTTCTGTTTTAAGAAAGCTCAAACATAAGGATATTCTCAACCAGTTAAGGGCGATAGACAAAGGCGATCTTAAAAACCTGAGATTTTCTGCAATGAAGGTGGGGCCTCCAGTAGGAAAACCTTTAAATATAGCCATTCAATCAAACAGCCGGAAAGAGGGACGGCAGTTTATTGAGGACATTTTGCCGGAAATAAAAAAGATCCCCGGACTGATTAACATAAAAAGCCATCCGGATAAAGATCGAGGTTTAGAGTATAGGATTCAAATTCAACCAGAAACTTTAGCCCGTTTAGGTTTAAGTTTTCAAGCTGTGGGTTTAGCCTTAAGAACAGCCCTTGAGGGGTATTTGATTACAGAGCTTACAGAAAATAATGAGTCTTTTTATATTCGTGTCAAACATGATGAGGCCAAGATATCCTCTTTAAAGGATTTAAAAGGCATTAAAATCCGGGAGAGAATGGGGAGGCTAATTGCTCTGGATGAGGTGGCCGATATTCAAGAGGTCCTTTCAGAACCTTACCGGATGAGTTATAACTTCTCACCAGTTATTTTTTTACAGGCTGACATTAATCCAAAAAAAACAACCAGTATAAAAGTGAACGCACAAGCTCAAAAAATTATTGAGAGGGAAATTAAAAACTATCCTGCTTTGTCTTTTAAATTAGTGGGCGAGCAAGAGATTACAGATGAGTCTTTAAAATCACTTTTTAAAGCCGCTGTTTTAGCAGTTTTTGCTATTTTTATTATTTTGGTGGCTTTGTTTAAAAGTTTCTTCCTCTCTCTGTTAATTTTAACTTGCATACCTTTGGGTTTGATAGGTGTGGTTTGGGCCTTCCTTTTGCATGGGGAGGCTTTAAGTTTTTTTGCCATGATTGGTGTTGTGGGTTTGGCTGGTGTTGTAGTTAATTCCGCTATTATATTGGTCAGTTTTATTTTGAATTTAAAAAAAGAGAACCCAGAACTTCCGCTTTCTGCTGTTGTGATTAAGGCTTCAACAATGCGTTTTCGCCCTATAATGATCACTAATCTTACAACTTTGGGAGGCTTTTTTCCCACAGCTTATGGTTTGGCCGGTTTTGAGCCTTTGCTTCAACCTATGACATTGGCTCTTTTTTGGGGTCTTTTTACAGCCACTTTTTTAACTTTGATTTGGATCCCTTGTGCTATTTTGCTTTCAGAAGAATGGGTTAGTAAAACAAGGAAATGGATAAAGCCTGCATTTTTTAAAAGAGAGCTTTGATTCTTTTTTATGAAAAGGAAAATGTTAGAGACAGTTTCCATAATTATTCCCACACATAAAAGGGCTTTATCGGCCATAGCACTTGTGGAGTCTATAGCGGGGCAGGATTTCCCATATCAAAATTTACAAATTTTACTTATTTCTAATTTAAAAGATAAAAAATTAAGAGAGCGAGCCTCTCATTTTGAGTCTTTGTTTTTTGATTTCAAATATAAAGAAGTAGGCTCTAAAGGGGTCAATAAAGCCAGAAACTTAGGCATTCGTTTTGCCGGTGGAGATATTTTATACTTTTTAGATGACGATTGCCTTTTGCCTCATAAAAAGCATCTGAAAAACCTTGTGCAAGAACATAAAAATCATCCTTTGGCTATGGGCATTGGGGCCCAATACAAAACTCTTGAACCGCTTAATAAGTATAAAAAAACTTACCATGTTCAACATTTAGAATGGATCCAAAAACACAAATCAGAAGGGCTAAGCCAACAACTTATTGGAGGCAATGCCTCTTATAAAAGAGAAGTTTTTGACCGAGGCTTTAACTTTAATCCCTCCATTGTTTTTGGAGGAGCGGAAGAAAGCTTTAATCAATCACTCATCGAGCAGGGCTATAGTTTGCTGAACATTGAAAGATTATGGGTTTTTCATAAAATTAAGCTTGGTTTTTTTAGCTTTTTAGCTAAGTCCTTTCAACAGGGTTTGGGTTTATTTAAAAATCGGCAGTCCAAACAATCTATAAAAAGCTTAAGAAATATTGAAAAAGAATGGGCTTTTTTTGCAGGTTCTGAAACCGATTTCTTCCTCTATTTTTATTCATTATTTTTTAAGTTGGGCTATTTTTATGGCTTGGCCGGCGGGAAGTTTTTAGGGGGCCGGTTTTTTCGGTTTGTTTTTTTACTACTTAAAAGTCGTTTTTATTTTTTTAAACAAAAAAGGTTTTTTGGCCATCTCTATTTCGTCATGGGTTGGATATACGGCTCTATCTTGCTTAGAGGGCTTGGCCTTCTTTGGTTTGTTATAGGTTGGCTCTATGGTTCTGTTTTGCTGAGAGGGCTTGGATTTCTTTGGTTTGTTATAGGCTGGCTCTATGGTTCTGTTTTGCTGAGAGGGCTTGGATTTCTTTGGTTTGTTATAGGCTGGCTCTATGGTTCTGTTTTGCTGAGGGGGTTTGGATTTCTTTGGTTTGTTATAGGTTGGCTCTATGGTTCTGTTTTGCTGAGGGGGCTTGGCCTACTCTGGTTTGTTATAGGCTGGCTCTATGGTTCTATTTTGCTTAGAGGGCTTGGCATACTCTGGTTTGTTATAGGTTGGCTCTATGGTTCTGTTTTGCTGAGAGGGCTTGGATTTCTCTATTTTGCTGTAGGCTCAATGTATGCTTTAATTTTGAGATCCTCTTTAATGAAAATATATTATTTCAGTAAATTTCAATATTATAAAAGAATTATCAAATCCTCAAATCGGCAAAAAAATAGTCGCCAGTGAAAAACCTTGCCAAAAAGCCCCCCGGACTTTTTAGCTCTCCTGCCAGCAAGTCATTCCCGTGAAAACGGGAATCCAGAACAGCCAGTTTTTATGAAAACAGAGGGTCTTCCCCTAAAACAAAGTATCTGGATTCCCGCTCAAGGCAGGAATGACTGTCAAGGCCGGAATGATTTGATCCGTCCTAAAATTTGTGTTATAGTCAAAACAAAAAGGCTCAATAAATTGAGGCATTGAGGCATTGAGGCATTGAGGCATTGAGGCATTGAGGCATTGAGGCATCAAAACAAGACAACAATATGAAAAAGGCAAAAAAAATTATCCTCAACATATTATACAGGCCCAAACTGGTTTTTTTACTATGCCTTTTATTTTTGTTTTTCAACCTAATTGGGAATGGTTCTCTGTTTCAGCTTTTTGGTTTGAGTAGGGATTTGAGAATCATACGGCATCGCATTGAACACATAAAGGCATTAAACCAGAATATTGAGCACAAAATCAAAAAAGCAAATGATCCCCACTTTGTAGAAAAAGAGATCCGGCAAAGGCTGGATTACACCGGCGAAGGAGATTTGATCTTTATCTTCCCTGATAATATTTAATCCTTACAATAAGTCTGGAGATTCTGGTAAAGGCTTTTCCTCCCAAGCCATTGGTTCAAAAAATTTTTTCAGTTTTAATCCCATGTTTTCAAGCATTTGTTGATCACTACTCCATTCCGGATTGCTTGCAGTTAAAAGTTTATTCCCTATAAAAATAGAATTGGCTCCAGAGTAAAAACAAAGAAATTGCTCCGCTGTTGTCATGTTTTTCCTTCCCGCACTCAAACGGATTAAGGACTTGGGCATAAGGATTCGGCTAATGGCAATTACACGAGCCACTTCCAAAGCAGAAATAGGTTTTTGTTTTGCCAGCGGAGTGCCTTTTATAGGGACCAGTGTATTGATTGTAATGCTCTCTGGCGGAGGGGAAAGGCAGTTCAACTGATGGATAAAAGACACGCGATCTTCAGCACTTTCCCCCATCCCTAAAATGCCTCCCACACAAACAGTGATACCCGCTTGCCTTACATTGTCCAAAGTTTTTAAACGATCTTCGTATTTTCGAGTAGTGATGATTTGAGGGTAAAACTCAGGAGAAGTGTCAATGTTGTGGTTGTAGGCGTAAAGTCCAGCCTGTTTTAACTTTTTGGCCTGCTCTAAACTCAACATTCCTAAAGAGCAACAAACCTCCATATCCATTTGGCTTATAGCCTTTACCATTTCTAAAACCTGATCAAAAGCAGTGCCTTCCCTTACCTCTCTCCATGCGGCCCCCATGCAAAAACGGCTGGCCCCTTGTTTTTTAGCTAACTTGGCTTTTTGAATGACTGTGGCCTGGCTCAATAGCTTTTCTTTTTGGATAGCTGTTTTGTAGCGGGCGGACTGAGAGCAGTAAGCACAATCTTCCGGACAGCCTCCTGTTTTTATGGATAAAAGCTTATTGGCCTGAACCAAAGAGGGCTTAAAATGCTTTTTATGAAGGCCATGGGCCTGCTCAATGAGCTGAATGAGTGGTTCAGAATAAAGAGTGGCTATTTGAGACTTTTCCACATCCGTATTTTTATCTTATTTTTTAGCTCGCTGTCCATCTAATATCACATTAAAAATCAGAGATTTGAGCTTGACAGATGTTTTTAACATAAGCTTTACTTTTAATTATGAGTGCTCATTACCTGCTTTTATTTCTCTCCTGTTTTTTGGTTCTTTCCTGTGCTCCGTCCTCAACAAGTTCTGTAGGCTCAGGGGAATACCAAAAGCCCCTTTGCCAAGGAACAGCTAATCTTTCAGACTTAGAGGCAAAAAAAGAAAGGCTATTTCGAATTATCCAAAATTCCGATAAATACGGAAGTGCCGATCTGAGGGAAAAAGCCATTTTAAATTACAAGAGCAGGATAAAAATCCGGCAAGAGTCCGCCTGCCCTCAAGATGCGGAGCGGATGATAGATAATATCATTCGTCTTCACGAAAAATAACTCCATAAGGCTAAATAGTCTATCCTTTAGTCTTTAGCCTTAATATATCCTTGATTTTAATTTTTTTATATGCTTAGCTGGATTGGTTAAATCTTAAAATAAGGAGGTAAAAATATGAAATATGTAATGTTATTTTTTATAAGTGCCCTGTGTGTTTCGGGTGTTTCGGCATGGGGGCAAAGTGCCAGTTTTATTGGCTCATGGGAGCTTACCGGCCGGCAGTGTGAAGACAACGGGAAGCTGGTTCCGGTGGAGGGTTCCCTACAGGAAATGGTTTTTAGAAGTGATGGCTCATTTCAACATAGCTATATAGAAGTCCCCGACCCCAATGAGGAAGAAGAGTTTGAAGAATATTTAGAAGGATTAAAAGAGAGGAGAGATAATTTTAATATAAGGCAATTTGAAGAGACTCATGAAGAAGCTTGTAGACAGCCAGGGGGAGTTTTTGATGAAACGGGAGAGATAGATGAGTGCACTCCATCCGCGAAACGAAGACTCTATGAAGAATGGCGAAGTTCCAGAGAACAGGAATTAAAGAGAATAGAAGAAAAAATTGCGGAGGCCGAGGAGTTTAGGCCAGGTTCTAAAGGCATTTGCCAGATGGGTCTTGAAGGGAGGTATCAGGCAGAGGGAGACCAAATGACTTTTTGGATGGATTCTTTTTCAGCCACTACAGCTTGTGGTCCACAGCCAAACCCACCTTCGGGCCGTAGAAGTATTAGATATTATTTTGACGAGGAGGATACTGTTCATTTTGTTCAGCCAGCCGACTCAAATAGTAGGGAGTATTGTGGCCGTTCTGACTGGTCTGAAATCATGTTCAGGAAATAAGCCTCTTGATAAGTAGTAGTCTTTTGTTAAAAATTAACCTGCTGGCAAAAGATTTTCTTGCCGTTAAGGAAAGAAAATCTTAAATTAACAGGGAGTAAAAAATTATATGAAAAGATGTTTTATTTGTTTTGTTGTTCTGTTTTGGGCTAAAGTTTCTTTAGCCCTTCCTTTTGAAGGGGCGAAGTTTGTAGTTTCCGGCCCTTCCCCTCATTCCCCTATTGTGGCCAAAAGCCTCTTTCGGCAAGGAGGAAATGTTGTGGATATGGCAGTGGCAGTGGCACTGTCTTTAACTGTCACTCATCCCTATTATGTTTCCCTGGGATCGGGTGGCTTTGCCTTAGTCAAACTGAAATCTTCTATCAAGGCTTTGGATTTTCGTGAAACAGCTCCGGGCAAAATGTCGCCTGATTTTTTTGAAAAGAGCCGATTATCTTCCCGCAAGGGGGGAGCTTCAGTTGGAGTTCCGGGCTTTGTGGCCGGATTATTTGAATTGCATAAAAAGTATGGCCGTTTGTCTTGGTCTCAGGTGATTCAGCCCGCCATTGTTTTAGCGGAAAAGGGCTTTCCTGTTTCCGGCGATTGGATCCGTATCAATGAAAAATCAAAAGGGAAGTGGGATTCTTTTGGGAAAAAGATTTTTTTAAAGTCCGGCAGAAGTGCTTACAAACCGAATGAAATTTTTAAACAAAAAAAGTGGGCCAAGGCCCTCAAACTGCTAAAAAAAACAGGGCGAAAAGCTTTTTATGAAGGGCCTTTAGGGCAAGATGTGGTTTTAGCGGTCCAACAGCAAAAGGGAGTTTTAACAAAAAAAGATCTCAAGCAATACCGTGTTCGGTGGCTTGAGCCGGTATCTGTTTCTTTTAGAGGCTATGAGGTCTATAGCATGCCACTGCCCAGCTCCGGGGGGATTATTTTGTCGCGTGCCCTTAAGTTTATAGAGAGGCAAAAAGTATTTAAAAAACCACTTTATAGTGAGGATGAAATGCATCTTTTAGCAGAAATTATGAGCCGAGCCTTTTGGCCTCGCTCCTTAATGGGAGATCCAGATTTTTCAAAAATACCAACGGATGGCTGGCTTTCCGATGAAAATTTAAAAACTATGAACCAAGGTATTTCTTTAAAAAAAGTGAGACGGTTAGCCCCACCTAAAGAACCAGAGGAGACCACCCATATCTCCTTGATAGACTCTCAGGGAAATGCTGTGGCTATGACCCTCACTCTCAACGGCTTTTATGGCTCAGGCATTGTCAGCCCCAAGTATGGGATAGTTTTGAACAATCAGATGGATGACTTTACAACCCTTTTAGGACAGCCCAATATGTTTGGCTTGTTTCAGGGGAAAAGCAATTCCGTTCAAGGGGGGAAAAGGCCCCTCAGCTCTATGACTCCAGTGATAGTTGAGAAAAACAAACAGACAGTCATGGTTATAGGAGGAGCAGGAGGGCCGATGATCATTAACGGCGTTTTACAAAGCCTTTACCGGCATTTGGTTAATAAATTAGATATAGAACAAGCGGTTCAAGCTCCACGGTTACACCATCAGTTTTTACCTCGGGATCTTTTTGTTGAGGATAAAAGATTTTCCCCGGAACTACTTACAGGTTTAAAATTGAGAGGGCATAAAATTCAATTTAAGAATTATATTGCTCAAATTTTTGCTGTGGCTCGAACTCCTGAAGGCCGTCTGCAAGGGGCTGTAGAAAACCGTAGGGAAGGCTCCACTGGGGGACTTTAAAAAATGAAAATAGAGATTAGTAAAGAGGATTTGGACTCTGTCATTAAAATTCTAAAGACACAGAGAAAAAAGCTTTTATGGGTGATAGACAATAAAGAGGATATTGCCACAGAGAAAAAGCTTGTCCTTAAAGCCAAAGCTAAAAAACTTACAGATTTAATTTTGATCTTTGAGAAAAAAGAACCCTGAACTGTAGCCACTGGGGAAACAGGCTTTCTCACTGTGAAAAATTTACAAAATGCTTTATCCTGAGTTCGCCCTTTAGGAAGTCGAGAGGATATACCAAATCCATTTTAAAAAAAGCAAAACTCTATATCACATAAAGCAGATCATGCTAAGTTTGCTGACTCTATCTCTTTCCACTCTCTTTCCCGTCCCTTTAGTAGGTTGAAACTTCACTGATAAACGGGATAAAGCTAATCTTCAAAAAAAATCTATTTACAAGTTTTTAAAAAACAAACAATTTTTAAGCAACTTGTTTTATTTTTTCAATTATGCTTTTTTTTCCATAAAAATTTGTTTCGCCACAACTTTTCTCACCATAAATTTCATAATTATATATCAGTTTTTCACCTTTTACTGAGACACTGATAAACTTTTCATCGGATTTATACCATTCAAAACAAAGACAACCGTCATTTTCAGGAATAATATCTACAGATTCCACCAATAGCCTCGACTCAGAAAACAAACTTTCAGCAAACTTTAATGATTGAGGTAGAAATTTTAAAGGCTCTGCTCCATAGCCATCCCAGTTTTTATCCTGTCGCTCGTTATAAATATTGTAAATTTTATTTTTCAAATCTTCTATTGGCTTTTTCATCATTCCTCCTTTTTAAAGTTAGTGTTAAATCACATTTTAAAAAGAGTCCACTTTTTTCCCTCAGTCCACTCGGCAAGCACTAAAAATCTTAAGGAAAGCTTTGGACTTAAAACCCGTTCAATCTAAAAAAGCTTTTGTTTTAAGGGTTTTCAGCCCTTCAGTTTAAAAGAGCTTTGAATGGATTGTGGCAGTTTTTCGCAACACATTTAAAAAAAATCTACTAAAAATTCACTTTCCCTTTGATAATTGGCTCTCAAAAAGGCAGTCAAAAAAACAGCTTGTATTTTCATTTAAACTGTTTTAAGCTTAAAAGCTTGTGAGGCTTTTAAAAAACCAACTATAAAGGATTTTTTATGGAAAAATACCAAAAGAACAAATCTCAAGTCCAAAGCAAGAAACCAAAACTCAGTCACGATAACTTCTTCAAACTGTTTTACTCTAATATAGAGCTTGCTAAAGGACTATTGAAACTTATTTTCTCAAAAAAAGAACTTAGAGCCTACAATTTAAACCAGTTGAGAATAGAAAAAGACACCTTTGAGGCCAAAAGAGCAGATCTTATCTTCTCCCTCCCTTTTAAAAATTATCCAAAAAACAGAGTCCAAATCTTTATTCTCTTAGAACACAAAAGCCATTATGATAAAAACCTGTTTAGCCAGCTTTTAGACTATCAAGTATTGGGTAGAAAACATAGCATCCAACAAAAAGGCTATCCTCAGCCTATAATCTCTTCGCTGTTTTATCACGGGGAACAGCCTCTTAAATGGAAAAAATCTCTCCAAGAAGAGGATTTTGGTTCTTTTTTTAAAAAAATTCCTATGGAATCCCGAAAAAATATGTTAAACTACGAACCGAAGATAATAAACACGCGAGACCCGAAAATTCAAAAAGCCCTTAAGGCTGGGGAATTTAAGGGTTATAGTGTAATAAAATTATTGTCTGATGTATGGAGTTTAAAGAAGAAAATAACTCCATTAAAGGTAAGAGATGTTTATGCTGAGTTTGAGGAGATATTGAAGGATTTGAAGGGGAAGGAGAGAAAGACTGTAGAGTTAAGGATATTGGAGTATTTAAGAGACAATACGGGATTGGATTTAAAAGTTTGGGAAAGGGCGGAAAAACTGCTTATATCCGAAGGGATATTAAAACAAGGAGGGCTTATGCAAGATGTTTGGGAAATTATTAAAGAGAAGGGTCGTTGGGAAGGCCGACAAGCAAGAGACAGAGAGCTTGTTTTAAATATGCTGAAAGAGAAAGCAAATATTTCTTTTATTTCCAAAGTGACAGGGCTTTCTGAAAAAGCAATAAAAAAACTAAAAAACGGTTCTTAAAATGCCATGAACCTTGTTAAAAATATCAGTATGTTCTCGGATAAATAAACAAAGTTTATAGGTATTTAAGAGCCTTTTTCTCAAGATTTTTAATATAAAAAAGCTTGAGGAGCTTTTTTAACATAAACTTTCTTTAAGTTTCTGTTCTCCGCAGTGAGATTTTATTTTCAAAAAAATCGGTATTAGACCTTGCTTTTTCGGCAAATGACCTCATATTTAGATTTCTGGATTTCATAAAAAATCCAAGGAATAAAATTTAGAGATAAAACACCTGGTGGAAAAAACAAGAAATTGAACCAACTATAAGATAAAATAAATTATGAGACAAGAATTAGAAGAATGGTTTAGAAAAAAACATATTTGGCTTCAAGAAGCGACTGTGCGTCTCATAGAAAAGGGTTCGCTCCATGATGAAGATTATGAATGCCTCTATAAGAACTGTTTAAATACAGCTAAAGGGCAACCAGATACATTAAGTGGCACTATATCTATGGATCAGCTATTGAATGACAAAAAGTCTGGCAATAAAATAAAAATAAAATCTATTGGACATATTAAAGGGATCAATAACTTATCCCCTAAAAACCCATTGAAATTTGGAGAAGGAAATCTAACAGTTATATATGGCTCAAACAGATCTGGAAAATCAGGCTATGTAAGAATTTTAAAAAAAGTTTGTGGAACAAAACCCCCATCCCCTCTTTTAACAAATGTATTCAAGAACAATCAGCCCAAACAGAGTTGCAGTATTGAATATCTAAAAGACAATAGTCCACAAACAATAGAATGGAATCCAGCCTTTGGAATTATAGATGATTTAAATTGTGTGAATATTTTTGATTCTGAATGCGGAAAAGCTTATGTCACAAGTGAAAACGAAACAGCTTATGAGCCAGAAATATTATTATTTTTTTCTAAACTTGTTGGCGTTTGTGATAACATTTCATCAAAAATACAAACTGAAATAGAAAAGCACCCTTCCAAGCTTCCTGCATGCCCATCTGAATACAATACCACAAAAAGTGCAAAATGGTATAAAGAATTATCAGAAAATTTAACAGAACAGGAACTGAATAGTTATTGTCTTTGGACAAATAAAAATCAAGAAGAATTAACCAAACTTCAAGAAAGATTTGCCCAGCCGGATCCTGCAAAAAAAGCCGAAACCATCAGAAAACAAAATAACTACATAAAAAAGTTGATAAGTGAATCAAACGATCTTAGAGATAGTTTTTCAGACGAAAAATGTGACACAATAAACAGCTTTAAAGAAAAATATGCTGAAGCAAAAAAGACTTCTGAAGTTGCAACAAAACAAATATCTGAAAAATCGATTCTTTCAGGAGTCGGTAGCGAAGTATGGAAACGGTTATGGAAACATGCAAGAGAATATTCAGAGCAAGAAGCTTATAAAGGACAACCTTTCCCGGCTAACAATGTTCATTGTGTCCTATGCCAACAAAAATTAGATGATAAAGCTCAAAGCAGACTTCTATCTTTTGAAGAATTTGTAAAGGAAAAATCTCAACAGGAGTTAACAAATATAAAAGAATTATTAGATGAATCTATAAAAAACCTTCCACAAATACCAAATAAAAGTATTCTTACAACTAAAATGGATGCGGCTGGTTTACAATCAGGCAGAGAAGAATTAGATAATTTTTATACTGAATTAAATAAAAGAAAAGAAAAACTTATCATTCTCAATAGTCATAACTCATTATCTCCTCTTCCTTCTATTGAAAACTGGAAAGTTGGAGTAGAAGCAACACTTGAGAAGAATGAAAAAGAGGCAGAAAAATATGATGAAATTGCCCACAACATTGATAGAAAAGAATTGATCTCTAAAAAACAAGATTTACAGGCAAAACAATGGCTTTCTCAAAATAGAAAATCCATAAAAAAAGAGATAAATAGATTGAAAAGTATTAAATTACTTGAATCAGCTAAAAAATTGACAGATACAACAGCACTTTCAAAACAAAAAAGCAAACTTTCAGAAAAATTGATTACTCAAGATTTTATTAACAGATTCAATGCTGAATTAAAGAAACTGAAAGCCGATAAAATAAAAGTTAAGCTTGTCAAATCAAGAGTCACAAAGGGGAAATCCTTGCATCAAATCCGTTTAGAAGGATTAAATTCAAATTCTGTAAAAACAGAATCTGTTCTTAGTGAAGGAGAAAATCGTATTGTCGCTCTATCAGCTTTTCTTGCTGATCTAAAAGGAAAAAGTAGCTCATATCCATTTGTTTTTGATGATCCAATATCTTCATTGGATCAAGATTTTGAAGAGGCAGTCGCTAATCGCCTCGTAGAGCTTTCTAAAGAAAGGCAAGTGATCATTTTTACACACAGGCTCTCTTTTCTTGGACTGATTGAGGATTCTTGTGACAAAGAAAACATAAAATTAGATCCCTTATATATTGAAACAGAACCTTGGGGATCTGGTGAGCCAAGGAATACTCCCCTCTTTGCTCAAAAACCAAAAAATGCTTTAAATTCTTTAATTGAAAAACTATTCTCAGTCAAGAAAATTTTTAAAGAGGAAGGTTATAGCTCTTATAATGAAAAAGCAAAAACTTTATGCAGTGATTTTAGAATTGTTATTGAAAAAACAATCGAAAATGTTTTGCTTTTAGACATAATAAAAAGACATAGAAAAGATATTCACACAAAAAAAATCTCCAAACTTTCTAAAATCAATCAAAAGGATTGCGATCTGCTGGATGATTTAATGACCAAATATTCAAAATTCATGCACTTTCCCTCTGCTGAAACATCTCATAAAATGCCATCTCCTGAAGAACTGGAAAAAGATTTTAAAAAACTTAAAGACTGGATAGAAGAATTTAAAAATAGGCAGAACTCCATATCACATAATGATTAAAAAATGGGAATTGAAAATCATATCATTCTTTTGGCAAAAACTATTATTTTCCAAAAATTTTGGTTTATCCAGCTTTATTTATGGAGGAGATGAGGCTGTCAAAATCAATGGAAGGGAGGCTTTGAACAAGCTCCCGGGTTTTTAAGGAAACTGTTATTATACTGAGGAGCAGTTTCAAGATATAAGCCGGGTCATCTGAATAGCTATTGGGGTCATTTACTAAGTCTGTTTTTTTGTCCTTCTTGTATTGGTATCTTTCTACAATCCATTTGGGAGCAGAATAGCCGTTGATTTTGTATTCCCAAGCCTCTGGCGGGATGTTTGAAATAGTGATGCGATCGTTAAATTGGATTTTAGATTTGTCTTTTTTGTTCATCTTCATTTTTTTAACTTTCAAGTCCTCTGAGGAGTTTTTTAATTGAAACATATTTATCTCTTGGCCAGAATTTAAGATTTTGACACCTTTAGGAGGTGATTGGTGTTCATAGTTTAAGTGCAGATCGGCAAGCTTTCGGCCAATGTGGGAAAACTCTTGAAACTCCGGAACTAATGGAATACGAGGGAGATCTTTACTTAGGTTGGACTGGTATTTCTGCCGGTAGTCCTCTGAATGGAGGAGGCCATAAATATAATAAAAAATATTCTCTTTGGTAATGGTGTTTGAGGATTTTCCCAAAACTTTATCTCTTTTGTAATGATTTTTAAAACGATTAAGGGCAGAGTCGGTAATGCTGTAGGAGGGCTTGCTCTGGTTCAGAAGGCTTTTTTGAGAAGTGTCAAAATCATTATCAAAACGATAGAGAGGGAAGCATTGGGTTTTATTCAAATAATCTCCACAGGGCACAACATCTGTTATTAAAACTGAAAATTTATTCGCTCCAACCCCACTTATACAGATCATTTTATTTTTTGTTGTCTCTTTTGGGAAAATTTTTGGTAATTGAGATTGTCTCTCATTGAAATCTCGATCAAAATAAACTAATGATTTCATAAATGGTCTATAGCTGGAACATCTAAGTAATTTTTGATCAAATATAGCTCGTTTTTCTCTACAAAATTTTTCTTTAATCCTATAAGACCATTTTATTTTTTTATCATCCCGATTGATAAATTTATCAATAGTTTTTTTGTCCAGTGTTTTATCCTTTAAGCGTGCTAATTCCTGATTATAAAATTGAATCATTTTTTTCATATTCTTTTGGACTTGATCTTTACTGAAGTTATAAACCCAAGTATCTCTACTGGTGGCCACTCCACAGCTATACAAACTAAAAATAGCATTTTGATTGCCGGACTTTTTATCCCCAATAGGCATAAATTGATAAAAGGATTCATCCCGCTGGTTGATCCAGTCCCCATATTTGTCCGGTGTTATGGTTTTCCATTCCTTCCCTATGCCTTTAATACAACCAAAGCTCTTAACTTTTTCTAACTTGTCCTCACGGCTGAGGTAGTCGCCAATATCAAGATATTTGATTGTGGCTTTTTCTCTCCGTTTCTTTGGATTTTTTATAAGGAAAGTGATGGCTATAGGAGTTCGGGAACTACCTCCAAAAACTTTGCCTCCTTCTTTTTTTGAAAGCTCCCCTTTTGTTCTTTGGTTGCCTCTTAAGTTAAAGCAGTAAATGGAGTCAAACTCTTTTATAAGGGATCTCCTGAGTCCAGCAGTGCTCCTTTGGCTTACAAGAGAGGCATTATGAACAAAACCAATAATACCTCCTTTATCCTGAATCTCATCTGTGGCCCAGCGAATGGCTTTGATATAGGAATCATAAAGGGCTGTATTTAGCTGAGCTGATGACTCTTTAACATAGGTATCCTCAATCCTTTTATGGAGTTTTGGGTAAACTGTGTTTTTATTGGCGTCATTTTCGTTCCTTTGGCCGGAGGAATATGGAGGATTCCCTATAATGACCTGAAGATCCACTTCTTGCTGTTGTTTTATTCTCTTTTTGTTTTCCTGAAAATAAGGAGAAAGAGAAAGTTGTTTATCTCGTTCCTTACGGTTAAAAATGTCTGACAATGTTATCCTTGGAAAGGGCCTGTATTGATTCCCTCCTATTCGAGAATGATAAGCCTCCTCAATGTTAATAGAGGCCACATAATAAGGCAGGAGCAAAATATCATTGGCATGAAGTTCATGTTTGAACTTTCGGGGGAGATCTTTTTTTTCTATAACCGGGTTCATTTGAATTAACCTATTGAGGAAAGTCCCCGTCCCCACAAAAGGATCTATGACATGCACTCCCTTATTAGTTAATTTTTTACCGAACTCATCTTTTAAAATTTCATCAGCAGACCTTAATATAAAATCCACGATCTCCACCGGGGTATAAGCCACGCCTAATTTTTCAGCTGTTTTAGGAAAAGCAGTTTTTATAAAATTTTCATAAAGCTCTTTAATGAATTTTTGTCGGGAGGCGGAGTTGTCAATTCCCTCTATCCGGCCACTTATCCCTTGATAAAACTTTTCAAGGTCTTTTAACTCATTGCTAAAGCCATATTCATCCAAACGAGACAAAACTTTTTTCATGGTTTTAGAAACAGGATTGTTTTCAGAAAACTTGTAATTCTCAAAAATCTTATCAAAAGCGGGACGAGTAATCAGATGCTCTGAAATCATAGAGACAGCCTGCTCCTCCTTAATGTCCTCATTGATACAGGACTTAAGCCCTTTATAGTAAGTTTGAAATTCCTTATTGATTTGAGGCTTTGTCTTTAAAAGGCTTTTTATCCGGACGGAGATGGTCTTACAAGCCTTTTCAATCTCCTTAGTCCATTTTTCTTCATAGACTCTGTCTCCGCATTTTTCAACAATTTTGGCGTAAATTTTATCCTCTATCTCCTCAATACTGTATTGGAGGTTGAGTTGGATTTGAGGATTTGTCTTCTCCTCAACTTCTTTTCTTTCCTTCTCACTTCCATAACCAATGCCTATAACTTTAATTTTATCTGGCTTGTTTTCATTCAACTCCAAGTTATTTATCAAGGCATTAAATTTTGAATCGTGAGACCTTAAAGCATTTAAAACCTGCCAAACTACTTTATAAGTTTCATTATCATTTAAAGCTTGTTCCGGGGATTTCCCTGTAGGAATCACTACTGGCAAAATCACATAGCCATATTGTTTGCCTTCCAACTTTCTCATTATACGGCCCACTGCCTGCACGACATCCACTTGGGATTTTCTTGCATGCAAAAACATCACAGCATCAAGACTGGGAACATCCACCCCCTCTGTAAGACATTTGGAATTGAATAAAATCCGGCATATCTTCTCTTTTCTTTCTGTTTTGCCAGCATCTTCTTTTAGCCAGTCTAATTTTTTGTTTCTAACAATAGAGCTGTCTGTTCCGTCAATATGCTCTGTCTCACAAGTAAAACCATCATTTTTATATTCATCTAAGGCTTTCACAACTTTTTGAAATTCCTGTTTGACATCTTTACTCGCTTTGATTGTGTTCAAAAAGCCTACAGCCCGGCCTAACTTTAACCCCTGTTTTTTATCCCCTTGATCCCGCAAGGCTTTGTAGCAACCCACCAAACGGGAGGCATCATCTAAGTTAAGCTCAGTGCCTTTTAGTATTTCCTGAATATTGTCGCTCATATATTGTTCGTCAATGGATAAAATGATCACTTTGTAATCGGCCAACAGTTTTTTCTCAATAGCGGAGGAAAAATCCAATCTGTAAATCTCCTTTCCAAAAACAGCTTCATCATCCATAGAGTGAATCTCTACATCATGTTTTTTGGCCTTGCTTTTGATTCTTTCACTATAAATTTTAGGTGTGGCGGTCATATAAAGTCGCTTTTTGGCTTTCAAATAATCTTCATCATTTATTCTGGTAAAATAATTGCCTGTGTTCTTCCCGTTTTTTTCTTCCCCGGCTTCAACTCCAGTTGTCCTGTGGGCTTCGTCACAAACAACAAGATCAAAAACCGGTGCCCCAAGTTTTTGAGCTTTTTTTATTTGTTTAAGAGATTGGTAGGTGGAAAAAACAATAGTTCTTTGTCTCGATTTGATCTTCAGCCTCTTAGCAATTTTTTTCGGATCAGTGGTTGGGGATATTTGCAAATCATTTACATCATAGCCGTCTGTATCTTTTCCGGCTTTTGTATCGGAACAAACGGCAAGGTATCTTTGAGCTGATTTCCTCTGCCAAGCGTATTCTCTTAAGGTTTGAGATATAAGAGAAATGGAAGGAGCAAGAAATAAAACATTTGCGTTTTTTGGAGTGATCCTTTCTACAACCCGGAGAGAAGCAAAAGTCTTGCCCGTCCCACAGGCCATTATGAGCTTTCCTCTTTTTTCTTTTTTAAAATGCTCAGCTGATTTGCGGACGGCCTCTTTTTGATGATCTCTTAAATATTTTTGTTCTGTTTTTCGTTTTACTTTTTGAAAACTCCATTCAAAATTAGCTGTTTGCAAACCATGCAAATCTAAAACTTTGCATTCCTTTGTCTGGTTTCGTAAAGACTCTTCAGCATTAGCCCCCCAATTATTTGTAGTTGTGACAATAAGACGAACTTTAAAGGGATTTTTCCCTGAATGAGCGAAAAAACTGTCTATATCTGCTTTATTCACTTGGTGGTTTTCATCAAAGCATTTGCATTGGATGGCCCAAAATGTTCCGGTTTCTTTTTCACGAGCTACAAGATCAATGCCTAAGTCTTTTTTTGAAAAACTGTGTTTTTTTAAGTCTGGCCAGTTAGGCCATAGCCATACATTTTCAAAAGAATATTCAGGGGATTCTCGTAGAAAATCCCTTATGGCTCTTTCAAAAAAAGCTCCTTTTTCCCTTTCATTTTTGGCTTTTTTACGAATGATTTGAAGAAAACTTTTGAAGTCTGATTTCATACTCCATTTATCGGAGCAATGCGTCAAATCCTTTAGCTTTTTAAGGGAAAAAACAAAGCTCGCCTGTTTTTCTGTGCTAAAGACGGGGTTTTCAATCTGATTTTTTCTGAAAGGCTTACGAGTCACAAGTCCTCAAAAAAAGGATGTAGTTCGTGATTTTGTTGGATTTTAGGCTATTTTCTTAAAAAGAGTTGACTAATTATCTAAAAAAAGCTATAAAATTATAGTTAAGTCATTCTATGGAAAGAAATAAAGAAAAAAAATCTTCAAAAAAAATCTCAGATTGGAAAGAATTTTATAAATCTGAAGAAAAAAAATATATAAAATATATTGAAACAACAAAAATATCTAATTTAACAGAATTAACTCAACAACTCTCTAAAAATATTCCAACAAGACAAATCTTGACCGACTACTGATTTATGCCATCTTGGGAAGAATTATTGAATGAGTTTACACCTGTTAATCAACACTCTAAACAGAGCTGGTTTGAGTCTAAATTTAAAAATTATATAAATCAAATTTCAAAGCTCTGTAATAACAGGGCTGTTATTGTATACTCATCAGCTTTTTTGCAAAAAATTGCTCCAAGGAATATTCCTACACTTACTCTTATCAATAAAGAGGACATAAATGGTTTTATGAGTATTATACGGGGATTAGATTGTTCTAAAGGATTAACCTTGATTTTGCACACACCAGGAGGTCTTCCAACCGCTACGGAATCTATTGTAAAATATTTAAGAGAAAAATTTCACTATATAGAAGTCATTGTGCCTACCTATGCTATGTCAGCAGGAACAATGATAGCTCTGGGATCAGATCAAATTATAATGGGCAAACATTCTTTTTTGGGGCCTATTGATCCTCAGTTTGTTCTTTCAGAAAATCGTCAAATATCAGCTCATTCTATTGTAAGTCAGTTTGAAACAGCTAAGAAAGATTTTGAGCAAAATCCAAATAATATGCAAATATGGATACCGATTTTATCATCCTTAGGTTTAGGTCTGCTTGAAGAAGCTAAAAAATCATTAAATTACTCTAAAATAATGGTTCAAGAATGGTTAACAAAATATATGTTAAAAGATGAGAAAAAAGCTCAACAAGTCGCTGATTTTTTTATAAATGTGAAACATTTGAACCATGGTCGTCCAATTGGTTTTACACAAATAAAAAATAAATTGAGTGAATATGATTTTAAGGTGAAAGCTCTGGAAGATGATAGTGAATTACAAGAATCTGTATTAACAGCATATCATCTGATAACATTGTTTTTTGAGAATACAACAGGAGTTAAAATGATACGATCTGCGAATAAGACATGGGCAAAGGTTCAAGGTGTTCTTGTGAAACCTCCTACTCAACTACAAAAATAGAAAATTAAAATTTAATTGAGTTCATAATCACTAAAAGTTTCATGAAGTTAATCTATGTTTTTGTAGATTTTAGGATCAAAGGGAAAGGTATCTCTTATCCAATCAAAGCCCGACCGCTGGCTTTGTTTAAAGAAAGCTTGTTTAGTCACAAGATAAATCTCATAAGTTTTAAGGAAAGCGATAAGCTCACTTTTCCTAAGAGAGGACCGGCAGGTTTTTGAAAAGTGCTCCACTGTGACCCGGACAAGTGGCTCTTTTACTTCAATCAATCTTTTGAAGTCTTTTTGTCTATCCTCTGTTAAAGTGTGTTCCGCAAAAAAACCATAAGTAAATAAAAGATTGTCCTGATCGTCTAAAAGCCGTTTAATCTCATTGCCATAGTGATCGCATGCATTAGCACTTAAAAAGTGTTTCCAGCCAAAGCCCACAGAGGCAATTATGGCAATTCCAAATATCGCACCAGCTATTTTTTGTTTTTCAGTCATCTTTTAACCTATTTGCCTGCCTGTGAAAAAGTTTGCCTCTGTTGTCCAAAGAATTTACCTAAAAGTCTCCCGGACTTTTTAGCTCTCGTGAACCAAGTCATTCTCGTGAATTTGCCCAAAAGTCCCCCGGACTTTTGGGCTCCCGTGAAAACGGGAATCCATTCCAACTTTGTCTTTTCCGTGAACCCAGTCATTCCCGCGAACCTTGCCAAAAATCACACCAGCTATTTTTTGTTTTTCAGTCATTTCTTTTTTAACCTAAACCCTGAACCTTTGTTTTGCTTCAAATATCCCTCTTTTACCAATTCCAATAAAATGTCATGTGTGGGAAAATTGTTATGACCCGGATCAAAACTAAGCCTGTCATCAATTTTATATGCTCCAATGTATTTCCCCAGATGCTTTTTATGAAAATCCTTATAAAAGTCCTTTATCATCTCTCTTTTTTTTGTTTTATTTTCAGTCATTTTTTATCCTAAACCCCCGCTTTTGCTCTAAAAAACCATCCTCTTTTAATCTTTTTATAATGCTATGTGTGCCAGAACTATGCCCCCTTTCTTTTCTAATCCCAAGTTTATTATCAATTTTAACTGCTCCAAAGTATTCCCCTGGATATTCTTTATTAAGGTATTTATAACAATCTAAAATAGCTTTTGATAAATTCTCTCTATCTTTATCTCTCTGTGCTTTTTGTGCTCTCTTAGCTATATCTTTTAAACTCATTTTTATTATCCTTTAGGAAATAAAGGGGAGTATAAAACTCCCCCTCATAGTTAAACTTAAATCAGCAATATACTCCTTAAGAGCATTCCCCTGTCGTCATGCCACAACTTCCCGCGGCCATTGAATTAGTTAAAGCATTGGCGTCCGTGGTATCCGTGCAATTATGTTGGATGGCCATTGCCCCGGCGACTATCCCTGCCGTGCAAGCCGCCCCTACCGGAGCTGTGGCTGTATTCATACAATTTAAATCAGCACATGTGTTTGTTGGATTAGTCAAAGATCCTACCGTGGTGCAACCATAACTCACGGTAATACCAGAGCAAAGGCTTGGCCAGTTCCCCACTATAACAGGCAACCCAGAACCAGAAACACTTACGCAACCCATATATGTTGTCCCAGCGACTTCTTTTTCTGTATCAAGGCAAAAATCATCTGTTCCGTCTGTGCCAGACATGCAATTTGGGCAAGTCCCCCCCAGTTCTGTTAAAGAGTCACAATTAGCCCATGTGTTTGTCGCAAGACAATTCACAAAGTCTTTACCCATTGCCTGAAGTGAGCCTGTGATTGCTCCCTGGGCGGCATTGGCACGATATTTGTTATAAGCTGGCACAGCCACGGCGGCTAAAATTCCAATGATAGCCACGACTACCAATAGCTCCACAAGGGAAAAGCCTAAAGTGTTTTTTCTCTCTTTTGTGAAGGCAGAGAAAAGCCTTTTAAAAAAAGTTTTTATGTTTTCCATAATTTATCTCCTTATGTGTTTTAAGTTTTTCCAAAGCCTTTAAGCTCAAATCTTTTTCGGAAAATGGTATTTCCTACCAAGATTGTTAAAAATGAAAGGCTCAAAAACCTTGAAAACAAAGGCTTTTTTAGATTGAGCGGGTTTAAGTCCAAAAAGCCTTCCTTAAGATTTTTAGTGCCTGCTAAGCCTCTTTTTAGGTCTAAAGGTAGAATAAATGTCTCATAAGGATAAAAGTCGGGAAGGCCGGGAAGTGGGCAAAAAGCCTTTATTTATAGGCTTTTTTACCTGAATCCTCCCTTAAAATCTTTTTCTTGAGAAATTTTTAAAAAATTTTTTTGACAATTCCAACAAAATAGCTCAATAATAGAACTTCAGAGCATTTAAGGTTAATCTTGGTAGTATCCACCATTTAGAAGACTTTTTGAGTGAATTGCGGTAGTTTTTCGCACACATTTTAAAAAATCTATTAAAATTCACTTTCAAAAGGACCTCTCGTTTTTATGAGAGCAGGGAGTTAAGGATTCTCACTCTCAAAGAAAGGACTATGCCAAGGGGAAGGATTAGGTCGGCGGAAAGTCCGGAGTTCCTGGGAAAAATTATACTGATTACATTTGAGATTTCCGGTCAAAACAGAGTAGAGAAAGCAGGAATTTTCAAACAAGATCAGTATAAGTTCATCACTTTGATAATTTGCTAAAAATGTCCAGAACCTTGGCTGTTTTTTCCGCTGTTTTTCTGTCAAGTAAGGCTATGACTTTAGCATACCTTTCTGTCATACGGCTGGAAGTATGTCCAAGGCTTGCCTGAACAGCAGACAAATCTTTAGTGGCTATTAAAGCGATTGTGGCGTAGGAATGCCTTAAAATATGAGTCGATCGCCAAGTTAAACCTAAGGCCATAAAACCCGCATTAAAAGAAGATTGAATGGCATTGTATTTTACAGCTTTGCCCCTTCGATCGGTGAAGAGCAAACCTGTTTTATTCGAGCTTTCCGCCCTCATTGCCTTTAAAAGCCTCAACAGCTCATCAGGCAATAACAAAATACGGGCAGAGGCGGAAGTCTTTGTTGTTTCCTCTAAATAGGGCCTTTTGCTTTTTTGCTCCCAAGCCATTTGTCTCATCACTCTGGCATGGCCTCTTTTAAAATCCACTGCACTCCAACAAAGCCCGCAAGCCTCGCCTACCCTTGCCCCTGTTAAGACCATAAACAAGGCCAACCTCCAATACATGGGATTTTTTCTATTATCCCTAAGCCAGCAGATAAATTCTCTCAGCTCCTCTGGCTTAGCATAGTAGTCCGGCCTTTTTGGTGGAACCGTTTTATAATAGCAAAGCTGTTTGTGTTTTTTAGTGATGGGAACATTAAAATTCTCATCTACAAAATTGCGATGCCAATGCAAAATTATTTTAAGAGTTTTTAACTCTTGAGCAAATGTCTTTCTGCTTTTGTTTTTTGCTGTCGGATGGGCTTTCAGCCAATTCATCCAATTATAAACAGTTTGAGCCTTAAACTCTTTCATTTTAACATGCGGAAGGGGGCCTGTTGTAAAATATTTCCAGCGGGTCTCGTAAGCCTGTCTGGTAGATTTTTTTAGAGAGGGAATCCCTCCTTTCAGGTATTGCTGAAAACAATCAGAAAAAGACATTTCCGATTTATCTGTATCTAACCATGTCAAAGAATCTTTTTTTTAATAGCCCTGTTAGCTCTTCCATCTTTGCTTTGGTTTTAAAATTCTTATAAGCGAATTGGACATTTTGGGCTGACTGAAAAATCTTTTTTTTGCTTTTTTTATTAAAAAGTTGTTCAATTATAATCATAGTTTGATCTCCTTTTTGTTAAGTTTAAAAGTTGCAGAGCTTAATTTATCATACCACTTAGAAGAATATAAGTTTTCACATACAAAATATCCACATGAAGCCAAGTCAAGAGGGAGGGGGGTGCAATTTAGTTTTTTTTGAGCTGAGGTTTTAGACAATAAGATTTAAAATTTTGCCTTTTTTATAAATGCATTTTTTGATTTTTTTACCTTGAATTTGTTTTTGAACAGAGGGGATTTGTAAAGCTTTTTGAATGGCACTCTCCTTATCTTCATTAGAGGAGATCTCAATAGATCCACGAGTTTTCCCAGCCACTTGAACACCAATGCTCTCTTTTTTTGTTTGAGCCATTTCTAATTTATAATCTGGCCAAGGTGCCAGAGAGACAAAACTCTCCCCCCCTAAAAGCTCCCAAACTTCCTCTGCTAAATGAGGAGCAAAAGGCATAAGGAGTTGAGCAAATATTTTGGCCCAGCTTTCGTTTTTTATTTTTAATTTGTAAATTTCATTAAGCCAAATCATCAGGGCGGAAATGGCGGTATTAAAATTCATACTCTCAATATCCTCTGTCACTTTTTTTATGGTTTGATGGGATAAGGCACTTAAACCGGGGGGCCATTTTTCTTTTTTGTTTTGGCTCTCTTTTGCCCATCGCCAAAAACGATCCAAAAACCTCCGTGAGCCTTCAATGCCCTTAGCCGACCAAGGTTTGTCTTTATCAAAAGGACCTAAAAAACATATATAAAGCCTTAAGCTGTCGGCTCCATATTTTTGCCTTAACTCATCCGGATTGACCCCATTGCCTCTGGATTTGGACATTCTAAAACCGTCTTCCCCTAAAATAGTCCCTTGATGAACCAACTTTTTAAAAGGCTCTTTATGAGAGACCAGCCCTTCATCAAACAAAACTTTTTGCCAAAGCCGAGCATAAAGCAGGTGGCCTACATTGTGCTCGCTCCCCCCCACATAAAGATCTACAGGCATCCAGTATTTTTGCTCTTCAAAACCAAAAGGGGCTTTGTGGTTTTGCGGATCCGTATATCTTAAAAAATACCATGAGGAACCGGCAGAGCCGGGCATGGTGTCTGTCTCCCTTAAATTGCCTTTTTTATCTTTCACAAAATCTTTGGAACGAGCTAAGGGGGGTTCTCCCTTTTCCGAAGGTTCATAATCCGCCACTGGGGGGAGAAGGACAGGCAACTCCTCATCCGGGACGGCTTTGTGTTCCCCATACTTATTTTTGACAATGGGAAAAGGCTCGCCCCAATACCTTTGCCGGCTAAAAAGCCAATCTCTTAATTTGTATTGAATTTGCCTTTGTCCTTTTTTTGTTTTTTCAAGATAGTTGATCATTTTTTCTATAGCGGATTTTTTGTTAAGGCCGTTCAAGCTAATATCTTTGTGTTCAGAATGGATATGAGGCCCATCCCCTTCAAACGGGAGATTTTCGCTCTCTATTACAGGAAGAATTTTTAAATTAAAATGCTGGGCAAAACCATAATCCCTTTCATCATGAGCGGGAACAGCCATAATGGCCCCTGTTCCATAATCCATTAAAACATAATCGGAGATCCATATTGGCAGATCCTCTTGAGTAATGGGGTGTTTGGCGAAGGCTCCGGTCCAAACTCCGGTTTTGTTTTGCCCACTTTTTCTTTGAGTCTCACTTTGCGACTGGCACTGTTTTTGATAATCAGTCACTGTGTTTTTTTGAGCTTTTGTTGTGATTTGAGGCACAAGAGGATGTTCTGGTGCTAAAACCATATAAGATACACCAAAAAGAGTGTCCGGCCGGGTAGTCCAAACAGAAAAGGATTTTCCCGAATTTTTAACTCGGAAATCAATCAGAGCACCCTCGCTTTTCCCAATCCAATTTTTTTGAGCTGTTTTTGAGCTTTCCGGCCAATCCACTTCATCTAAATCTTTTATCAAGCTTTCAGAGTAAGCCGTGATTTTAATTAACCATTGCTTTCTTAAAACCCGGAACACTTCATGCCCGCCCCGTTCGCTTTTCCCATCAACAACCTCCTCATTAGCCAAAACTGTGCGAAGGGCAGGACACCAATTTACAGCTGAGGGAGCTTGATAAGCCAACTTTCTTTTAAAAAAAATTTTAAACAAATATTGAGTCCATTTATAATAAGAGGGATCACAAGTGGAGATCTCACGACTCCAGTCAAAACTGTAGCCAAAGGATTTTAACTGCCGGCGAAAATTCTCAATGGCTTTTTTTGTGGTTTCTTCAGGGTGTATTCCCGTTTGAATGGCATACTGTTCTGCCGGCAAGCCAAAAGCATCATAACCCATAGGATGCAAAACATTAAATCCTTGAGCCTTTTTAAAACGAGCCACCACTTCGGTAGGAGTGTAAGAGGCCAAGTGGCCTATATGAAGCCCAGCACCGGAAGGATAAGGAAACATATTGAGAGCATAAAACTTGGGCTTACTGAGATCTTTTTGGCAGTGAAAGATTTTAGAGGACTGCCATCTCTCTTGCCATTTTTTTTCTATCTGTTGGTGATGATAGCTCAAAATTTAACCTGGGTTAAAAAAATGGATGATTAAATTTTAGAAACAAAAATTGCCAGCTCCAGAGCTTTTTATAATTTTTGGTTGCGGGGGCAGGATTTGAACCTACGACCTTCGGGTTATGAGCCCGACGAGCTACCGAACTGCTCCACCCCGCGTTAGTCATTTTTAATTTTTATCAAAAGATTTTTGTCCTGTCAAATTTTTCTTTTAAAAAATGAGCTAAAGATTCTATGAGGATCCGCTCTTGATTCATATTGTCCCGATCTCTTACTGTCACTTTTTGATCCTCAAGACTCTCAAAATCTATTGTCACACAAAAAGGAGTTCCAATTTCATCCTGACGGCGGTATCGTTTCCCAATGCTTCCGGAAATATCATATTCCACAAACCAAAGATTTTTCAGCTCTTTTTGGATTTTACCTCCTATATCCATTAGTCCTTCTTTTTTAGAAAGAGGTAAAATGGCTACTTGAACAGGGGCTAACTGGGGTTTAAATTTTAAAAATTTTCGCATTTCATTTTTAACTGTCTCTTCTGCATAAGCAGAGCACAAAAGGGCTAAAAGCAAACGATCACAACCAATAGAGCTTTCAATCACATGAGGGAGATAAGATAAATTTTGTTCTGGATCAAAATATTCTAACTTTTTGCCGGAAAACTTTTGATGACGAGAGAGATCAAAATCCCCACGATGATGCAAACCCTCTAACTCTTTTCGCCCCATAAAAAAATCAAACTCAATATCTTCTGCTTTTTTCGCATAATGGGCCAATTCCTCTGATGGGTGAGGCTTAAAATGCAACTCTGAATCTTTTAAACCCAGGCTTAAAAGTTGAGCTTTCCTCTCCTCTCGCCAATATTCAAACCATTTATCGCCATCAGAGGGAGGGATAAAAAATTGCATTTCCATCTGCTCAAATTCCCGCATTCGGAAAATGAAATGGGAAGGGGTGATTTCATTCCGGAAAGCTTTGCCGATTTGTGCCACACCAAAGGGGATTTTGAGCCTCATGCTTTTTTGAATATTTAAAAAATTGACATAAATGCCCTGAGCGGTTTCAGGGCGTAAATAAATGGTGGCACCTTCCCCTTCCACAGGGCCTATAAAACTTTTGAACATGAGATTAAAATTTCGAGCTGTTGTAAAATTTTTTGAGCCACAATGAGGGCATTGGCTTATTCCTGAATCTAAACGAAACCTCTGTTTGCAATCCCGACAGTCGGATAGAGGATCCACAAAGCTTTCTAAATGGCCAGAGGCTGACCATGTTTCCGGGTGCATAAAAATACTGGAATCTAAACCCACCACATCGGGCCGGCGAGTCATGTTTTCCCACCAAAGTTTTTTGATATTATTTTTTAACTGAGCACCTAAAGGGCCATAATCCCAACAGGAATTAAGCCCACCGTAAATTTCACTGGAGGGAAACAAAAACCCTCGACTCCGGCAAAGAGATAAAATTTTTGCCATCTGATTTTTTGTGCTCATAATTTTATATTTGCTTCATTACACTTTAAAGCTTGTTTTTCAAACATTTTTAATAATAGCAAGGACAAATTATCTTGTCTATGAAGGGAATGGTAAACTTTTGTCAAAAAGAAATGGTAGGAGGTGCCGGATTCGAACCGACGACATCCACCTTGTAAGGGTGGCGCTCTACCAGCTGAGCTAACCTCCTAATTTATCCCTCGTATCAGCACACAACTGCCAATACGCGAAAACTACTATTTCCCCCTTTTTCTACTAAAGGGGGAAATACCAAAAAATCGTGAAATTGTAAAACTAAACGGTATATTTAATCAAAAAAATTATTCGAAATATGATACACACAATGCTCAAACTGACTTTTAAGATAGTCACCTGCAGGATTATCTATCATCCACTGATCTATGTCGCTCATCCAGTCCTCTAAATCAATAAAAATAGTTTCAGAAACTATAGTTTGGCCCCTATCTTCCAGCTCTTTTGTAATGGAGTAAACATACTCACTATCATCACCTATTGATGGATAAACACTGTAAGACATCACCATTGGGCGAGGTGCTGGTAGAGGCAAGGGCACAGGTGGGGTCCCCACCTTTTTAATGCCATCTCCAGTTTTTAGATCTAAAATTAAAAGGGAGTGGGTTTGAACGGCTCGCCAATCGGAAGGCTGTAAATCATAAATAGGGAGACAATACCAAATATAGTTGGAATCATTATCGAGAGCTTGGATAGGGGGCTTTTGTATCCAGTCAAAATCTATAGAGTTTTCGCTTAAATGAAAACCATAATAACTTGAGTTTTGAGATATAGCCTGAATTTCATAAATTTCTGGAGTGGACCCATTGAGCTTATGAAAAGCAAAAGCATAAACGGGTTTGTCCATTACATCTACATTATCCAGTCCTTGGCTGTGAAAGGGACAGGACAACATCAGAACCATAAGAAATAAAACTTTTTGCATAGTGAAAACCTCCTGCTTTAGTAATTTAGAACAAAATTCTTTTTAACAAAACAAACAAATTTAAGTCCTCTTGTCAATCATTTTTTATTGGGATCCAAAATAAATCTATTTGTCCAAACTTGAGCCTTCTGTTTAGGATTTAACCAAAATTTTAGCTTGTTTTGAAAAGTAATATCCAGCACTATTCCTAAGTATATAACGGGGTTTGCAGGAATCCACCTCAATTATTTCCCTCAGCCTTTTTATCGTCACATAAATTTTGTTATCGTGCACTTCCGAAATGTAATCCTGTTTCCATATTATTTTGATGATTTTCTCTTTAGAATAGGAAAGCCCTGGGGTGGACAAAAAAAGCTTGAGCAGATCCATTAGGATAAATTGATTTTTCATTTCAATACAGCCTTTTTGCTTTTCCACCACAATATGATCCTTACTGTCAAAAATGAGGTCATAGCTCTCGTTTTGAACATCGTTAAACTTCTCTTCCTGCTCTAATTGATCCATGTAGCGGATGAGGAGCTTTCTCTCCTCACTGACATTTTTTTTGGCCAAATTAAAAAAAACTTGAGCCTGTTTTTTGTTGTCTTGTTGGACATGACACCATGCCATAGAGCACAAAATATAAGGTATAAAAAAATTATTGTTTGTTTTATTGGCCTCTTCATAAAGCTCCCATAAAAGCCGGTCGGCTTGCCTGTAATTTTTACCGTGCCTCAGCTCTACAAGGGCCTCTATAAACTTTGTGCCCAACCGCAATCTTTGGAGGTTTTGAGCATTGTTTTTTAAAGTTTGTAAAATGTAATGGCCAACTTTTAACCTTTGAGAATCGTCTGTCCGGGAATGCTCTAACTCCACATTTTTTTGGAGTTGGCTATAATCTTTTAAAAGGGCCTGTAAATTTTTTATCTCTTGAGAGCAGTTGCTATAATCTTTAGTCTCCAAGTAAAAAACGCTATAAATATACAGGCAGATCATAATATCAAACCGAAGGGCGTATTGCCGGGTGCGATCATTTTTTTTGAGATAGTGATCGTGACGGTCAAAAGCTGTTTTTAAGGCCGAGTTCAACTGTGTTTTGGCCAAGTCAAAATGGCCTTCATATATATTGTAATAAGCTGAAAGAGAAAGCGAGAGAGGCTTTGTCCCGAGTTTGTGGGTTTTGCAGGTGTTTTCCACTTCCTTAGAGAGGGCCCTGGCCTCGTTTTTTTCCTCCATTTCCCCTAATGCCTGCAATAATAGAAAATAACAGGAAAAGTAATGGGAGAACTCCTTTTTCTTTAAAAAAGCCTGCATGGATTTATAGAGGTAAGGCAGGCTTTTTTTAAGACTTCCGCTGGTAAACAGCAGATAGCCCATATCAAAATCCTGAACCCCTGCTGAGGATTCTACCGTGAGCGAAGAAAATTTATCTATTGTGGGCATCGGCGACAAGTTATAAAATCGTGTCCGATAAGTCAAATTTTGGCCTGAAAGTGAAAAAAATTCTTTTTTTTTAGAGAAAAAAGTTTTTTTTAGAAAGATAGGGGGGAGGGCATTTTCTCGTCTTTATGGCTGAAAAAGCTCTTTAAATGGACAGCTAAGGCTATAATTTTGAGCTTTTGGGCCAAGAAATGTTGATTTTAAAAGAGGTATTTAAAAATCTTATGATTAGCATAAGTTTTTGTGCTTAATTATTTTTTTTAAAAAATTCATTTTTCTACTTAAGTTTTTTGGACTTACAACCGATAAGACTATCAAAAGGAGGTTTTTATGAAAAAATCAATAAAAAAATTTTTCCACCATCTTTGGAGCGATGAGTCTGGCCAAGGAGCTATGGAGTATATCCTTATGCTGGTTGTAGTTGGGGCTATAGTAATAGCTTTTAAAAAACCAATACTGGAGGCAGTTGGAAATCTCACTACACAGACAGAGGGCAAACTTAGGGGTGCTATAGACAGTGTCCAAACTCAATAACTATCCTGACAAGTTTTATAGCTCTATTCAGCTGTGAGGCAATATCCCAGTCATTCCCGCCTTAAGCGGGAATCCAGGAAAGCTGGACATAGTGAAATACGGGGTTCTTCCTACAAAACAAGGTGTATGGATTCCCGTTTGCACGGGAGCTAAAAAGTCTGGGGGACTTTTTAGCAAAGTTTTTCACGGACGACTCAGTATGATTTGAGATTTCCCTTTACTCATTACAAGCTTATTATGAGAGTTCGGTTTATAGAGTCAGTGCCTACCATCAAACTTTAAATAACCCATTAGTTTTTATAATTATGGTCATTGATCTAAAGCATTACCCATTTTGTCCTTTGATTTATCGACAAGCTCATTTACTATGTCTGAAATTCTACCTTTGAATATGAAAATGATACCAGCAACCACTGTGAGCATAAGGATATACTCCATAGCTCCTTGGCCAGACTCATCGCTCCAAAGATGGTGGAAAAGTGCTGCGTGAATTTTTTCCCAGCCTCTCAGCCCAGCACCTTTCTAATAGACTCATAAAAAAAGCCTGTGGGCTTTTCGGTTAGCCTTTACTAAGTTTTCAGCTATTTCCTTAAAATTTGATCTATTTTAGATTCAAGTTTATCAAATTTTTTATCAAATTTGCTATCCAGTCCTTCAAATTTTTTATCAAATTTGCTACCCAATCCTTCAAATTTTTTATCAAACTTGCTATCCAGTCCTTCAAATTTTTTATCAAACTTGCTACCCAATCCTTCAAATTTTTTATCAAACTTATTATCAAGATTTTCAATCTTTTTGTTTGTATCTGTGACATGATTATCTAAATCCTTTCTAATATGCTTCATATCCCGACTCATGACTGCTTGAAAAACTATTATAGCCACAACTCCCACAGGAACAGCCTGATCAAAAAGATCTAATATAACTGACCAGTTCATAAACCCATTATAGCACAAGGCTAAAACTCAGTCAAAAAAAGTTGTTTTTTGAGTAAAACCAGCTGAGAACTATATAAACACTGGGCTTTTTCACAAGCGACTAATGTATTCATGCAAATTATAGCCCCTAATATCAAAAAATATTGACTTTTGGCCTCAATGAATCAATAATAGAGTCAATCGGTTAACAAAAGGAGGTAAAATGAAACCTTTACAACTTGTCGTCACAACGGTTATTTCTGTTGTGGCCTCATTCTCTTTAGTCTTTGCTTTTTTTGCTTTTTTTATGAACTTTCTTTTAAATGCAAAAATAGAACCAATGAAAAAGGATATAGCTCATCTGGCAAAAAGGATAGACAATTTAGAAGTTGGACAAAATCAACTGGTAAAAAGGATAGACAGTATAGAAGTTGGACAAAATCAACTGGTAAAAAAGATAGACAGTATAGAAGCCAAGCTGGATCAGCTTTTAGCTAAGCCATAAAAAAATTCACATAATGGCTTGATTTTTTTATGCTTTTAACCGATAAGTTTTTTGAGAGCTATCTTTTTAAATAAGCTCTCTTAAACAAGGAGTTTCATAATGGTTGTTGAATATTTGCTTCTGCTTGTTGTTTCGGCTATGATCCTTGCCGGAGCTTTTTCTATAGGTAATGGACCTGTTGCGATGTTTCAAAAAGGCTCGCCCTTTCTGGCAAAAATAGTAGAAGATCATTTAGAAACTGGCGAAGCTTTTAGGGCCGAGGCCGGGTCCAATTGGCAAACCCCTTAATAAATAAAGCAGATAATGATCTTTAATTTAGAGCCGGTATTTTTCCTCTCTGGCCTGATTTTATTTATTGCCAGCATTGATGATCTCCGTTCCCGAAAAATTCACAACAAGCTCATTTTGGTTCTGTTATTTATAGCTATTTTAGCGGTTTTTGTGCTCAAAGGATCTCAAGGTCTAATAGATGGGGGCCTGTCTGCAGGATTGGCCTTGCTTGTGGCAGTCCCTCTGGCTTTACTTCGAGCCATTGGGGGAGGAGACCTCAAGCTTTTAGTTGTTTTGGCTTTCACTTTGAGTTGGTTGGATTTTCTCCGTATTTTTATCTACTCTTTACCATGGGCTTTACTCCTGGGATTGGTTAAAATCACTTTGGATGGGCAACTTAAAAAGTTTTTTCTCAACTTATATTATTTATTCACTAATCGAACCACCAAAGGGATCCAGTTCCACAGTATTCCCTTTTCCGTCACACTTTTTATGGCTTGGATGAGCTGGCTCACTCTAAAAAGTTTAGGGTATTATTAAAGTTTTGTTTTGTGCCCGGTGAATGAGCTGGCCTAAGGCCTTTTTCTTTTTGAGATTAAAGATCCAACTATCCCAAGATTGTTCCTGCTTTAGCTGAGCCTTCACATTCTCTAATGGAGTCTCCGGAAAGGTTTTTTTTAGGGATTGTTTAATCTCTTCTTCAGATACTTTAATTTCCATATCCTGAATGAGCTGTTGAACAAGATAGCTTATATGAAGATTTTTTTTAGCTGATTTTTCAAACTCCGGTTCCTTATCTTTCAAAAAAGCGGATGACTGGCCGGGTGATTTTTGATCCCATTGTTGTTTCACTATGTCTTTAAGCCTTTGCACTTCCTGCCGGATCAAAACTTCAGGGAGATCTAAGGGGTTTTTTTCTATTATCTGCTGGAGGATATCTTGTTCCAGTTTTTCTTGATATTTTTGATTCTCAAGCTTTTGTATGTCTTTTTTAATCTTATCCCGCAATTCCTCCACAGTTTTTAAACTCAATTTTTCAGCCAAAGACTTTAAATTAGGTAAAACTTTATTTTTAAACCCTATTAAACAGGCAGAAACCCGCAATTTTTGACCCGCAACTTTTGTATGAGGATGATCTTCCGGAAATAAAAAATCAAACTCTCGCTTTTCCTTCAGTTTAAGCCCTATTAAATGTTTATCAAAGCCGGGGGCTATGAAGTTTTTTCCCGCCTCCAACATAAGGGAAGTAGGCTCTAACTTTCTCTCCCCCGATAACGAAAAAGCCTCCAACTGAATATCACAAAAATCAGCTTTTTTTAGTGGCCCCTCCCCAGTAGTGTCGGCCCACTCAGCAAAAGATTCCCTCAATCTCTTTAAAGCAGAATCCACATCTTCCTCTTTAATTTGACTCTTAAAAGGGGCACAATGCAAACTCTCTAAACCTTTTAGGCCCACTTGAGGGTGAATCTCTATCTCCAAAAGAAATTTACAAGCCTGCCCTTCCCGGAGATCCACATTCAAGAGTTGTGGCGGTCCGGCCGGCCGGAGGGAAAGCTGATTTAAAGCTATAGGATAAAATGAGTGAAATAAGCTCTCTATAGTTTTTTGATACGCCTGATTTTTGTAATTCCTCTCTAAGGTTTTTAAGGGAACTTTACCTTGTCGAAATCCAGGCATACGAGCGGTTTTTTGTATTTGCTGATAGCTTTTTAAAAAACCCGCATTGACCTCTTCAAGAGGGACAGTAAACTCTATCTTCCGTTTTAAGCCCTTTTCCTCTATTACTTGCATAAAAGCCTCTCTTTTTAGTCTCCTGTAAAAAACCCTATCCTTTTATAACATAAGCTATCCCTGTTCAAGAAAAGAGAATCAAAAAAAATAAGCTTTTTATTTCTGCTCTTGTTTTTTAAGGGATAAAAAGGCAAAATAGCAAGCATGTTGAAAAATTTACATTTTTTTTTCAGCCTTTTCAGCCTGTGCTGTATCTTACATTGCACCACAACTGACAAAAAAACTCATCCCGCCCTCAGCCCTCAACATATAGCTCAAAGTGAAAAAGCCCTTTCGTTTATAAAAAATCAGGAATTTTTAAAAGGAGCTATAATATACGATAAACTGGCTCGCTCCGTTAAAGATCCCACAAGCAAAGCTCTTATGTTATTTAATGCGGGAGTGGCGTATAAAGAGGCTGGCCAGTGTGAAAAATCGCTTAAATATCATCAAAAATTTTTGAGGCAAAGGGGTAGTCCCGCCCAGCTCGAAGTGAGAGGGCTTATGGAACAGAGCTATGCTTACGAGTGTTTAGGAGATATAAAGCAGGCTTTTTTATCTTTAAAATCCGCTCAAAAAAAATTAGATGATGGGCCTTGGCTTTTGCGGAATGCCATTTATCCGGCACGGCAGGCTATTGCTCAGGCGGGGTTGGGCAAAATCCCTCAGGCAGAGAGATACAAAACCCTGGCTTTAGATAAAATCCTACAATCCCGATCCGCCTTTTCCACAGAAGAAGAACTGAACCATGAAATCCGCCGGACATTTTATCTTATGGGTCGCTCTTATGCCAAAAAAGATCAGTTCCCACCTTCAGCTTTTTTAAGAGCCTTCCCCTATCACCAACTGTTCCTTTTACAAGCCTTATTTATTCCAGTTGAAAATAAGGATGAGCTTGCCATAAAAGAGTTGTATCTTTTATTTGATAAACTGTTTTTTGCCATTTCAAGGGTCAAAAACAAGGCAAAATATAAAGGTCCTTTAACAGAGGCTTTGCTTTCAGCTAATGCATGGATTCAAAGGGAAAATTTAAAAAAGTTGGAAATTTTTTATAGCCAAAAATCAAAAAAAGCTATAAAGCTTTTATCTACCCAATAACAGGATATGGTTTTATCGTGAAAACCCAACTATAAATATGAAAACATCAACTCTTCCTTTTCGTCATTTGATTCATCAAAAAATTATCGACAAATTAACAGAGGCGGAAAACTGGCTTTTAGACAAATCCAAAGGTTATAAACTCCCTTTTTACTCCAGTTTTGATATAAGAGAATCTCAACTTAAAGTGGCTTGTGTGGACGCCAATGTTTTTCCCGCTGGGTTTAATAATATTTGTGAAGAGGATCAAAAAAGAACCAGTGAGCTTATTAAAATCCATTTAAGGGAAAGCCATTCCTCAACAAAGCACATCCTCCTTTTAGCTGAAGAGCACACCCGAAACCTCTATTATTGGGACAATATTTTAGTTATAAAATCTCTTATCGAGCAGGCGGGCTTTCCGGTGACAGTTTGTGTTCCCGGAAAGAAAATTTTATCCCCTCAAAAAATAGTGACCGCCAGCGGGAGAGAGCTTTTTCTCCAGCTTTTGCACTCAATAAAAAAAGAGGGGGTGGTAATTAGTAATAATGACTTTTCCGACCAATATGACTTGCCCTTGGATAGAGAATACAAGCCTCCGATAAAAATGGGCTGGCTTTTCCGGAAAAAACACCGGTTTTTTAAGGAATACAACTTATTGGCGGAGGAGTTTGCGGGATTATTAGGTATAGAGCCTTGGCGATTAAAAATAGAGACAGAGCTTTTTTCCCCTTTTGATATGAAATCTCAAGAAAATGTTTTAAATCTCAAATCCAGATTGAAAGCTGGCCTGCAAAAGTTAAAAAGCCGGCAAAAAAAGGAAGACCCTTTTGAAGAACCTTATTTGTTTTTAAAAAATAACTCTGGCACTTATGGACTTGGAGTTATGGCTATTAAAGATCCAGAGAGTTTTGAACGATTCAGCTGGAAAGCTCGCAAAAAAATGAGTGCCTCTAAGGGGGAAGCAGTAGTAAAAGAAATCATTATTCAAGAGGGAATCCCTACAACACTTCAGCGTTCTGGCAATGCAGAACCAGTGATATATATGATTGGTTGCCAAGTGGCTGGTGGCTTTTTAAGGAGCCATAAGACAAAAGATCATAAAGCCAATTTGAACAGCCCCGGTGCGGTATTCCGCCGGCTCTGCATGAGCGATTTAGAAATTAAAATCCAGGGTTTAGTTATGGAAAATGTCTATAGTTGGATCGCTAAACTGGGGGTCTTGGCTTTATCCAGGGAAATGGATAGCAGGGGTGAGCCTACTTCCCAGCCTTCTCCTTGATAATACTCCTCCTTTTTAAAGTTAGTGTTAAATCACACCTTAAAAAGAGCCACTTTTTTCCTTCATACCAGTTTTTAGCCATTTTAAAAAAATAGGATTGCTTTTTTAAAATTTGTCAGTATAATGAATAGTCTAAAGGAGGAATATAATGAGTAATAAACCCACTTTTCCTGATTTAGATGAAGTTTGGAAGCTTGTCCGAGAGACACAAAAAAACTTAAGAGATATCTCAGTTCGTCAAAAAGAGTGGCAAGCTCGTCAAAAAGTGGCAGAAAAGGAAATGCAGGCACTGAAAGAGAGACAAGAAAGATTTCAAGCCCAACAGGAAAGAACAGATCGTATGATACAAAAAGTGGGTGGTCGTTTTAATAAACGATGGGGTCACTTAGTGGAATCCTTGGTTAAGGGAAAACTGGTTCATTTATTAAGGGAAAGGGGGATCCAAGTAAATCAAACCTTACCCAATGTGGAGGCACAGTTGACGAATAAAGACGGCACTGTTCAAAAAAAGACAGAGTTTGACATTATTGTAGCCAATGGGAAGGAAGTAGTGATTGTGGAGGTGAAAACAGTTTTAGCCCCAAAAGACCTTCATCATTTTTTATCCAATTTACAAGATTTTAAATCTTATTTTCCAAAATTTAAGGCCGACACTTTATATGGAGCTGTAGCTTATTTAAAAAGTGAGGGCAAGGCTCATGTTTTATCGGAGAGAGAGGGTTTATTTGTGATAAAGGCTGTGGGAGATAGTGCCAGTTTAATCAATAAACCAGAATTTAAACCCAAAGCCTTTTCTTGAACTATAAATAACTCAACTTATACTGATCACTTAATGAATTTTCTATGATTTTTATTTCAGAGGGAGTGAGATTGTAAAGTTTATAAACCAATTGGTCAATTTGTTTTTCGTATTGTTGAACTTTGGCTTGCTTTGCAGGATCTTTTAAATAATCCTCTGCTTTTGTGCCTTTTTTAAATTGTCCGACATTTAGAATTTTATCCACCAGATCAATTATAGGTTTTTGAACTGTTGCAGGAGGATTCATTAAAGGAATGGACATAATAGGTTCTTTATCTATTTGATAGTTGTTCCCTTGCATTTTGCCTTTGTGGCGGAGCCAAAAGGCTATTAGTTTGGAATTAAAAAGGGCAGTCAAATATTTTAAGTTGAGCCGGGAACTTTGTATAACATAAAATGTTGCAGAAACATAGCTGTCAAAATCAATATAAGAAAAGGTGGGGATAGTGCATTTTCTAACAGCTATTATTTTCTCACCCTTAAAAAAAGATTCTCTTCTGGATCTGTGAAGGCCATAAGGTTTGTTGTCGGAAGTAATAATTTTTTTAAACTGATCCAAATGTTTTTTTATATTGGGATATTCTTTCATTTTGCTTTTATCTTTAAAACTGGAATCTGTGTATATTACCCATTGTTTATTTTTAGGATCTCCAAACCAGCGAAACAATTCTTTTGTGGTATAGTAAGGCTTTATCAAGCTCAATTCTTTTTTTGTGAGAGGGATGTTATTTTTTTCTTTATCGCTGAGAACAAATACACCATCACCCACTTTAAATTGAGCTTTTTTTAATTTTGCTTTGCTTTTTTTATTAACAAAATCTTGAGGAAAAACAGCACCCTGAGCTACTTCTCGATCTGTTAAATAAAGACTGGCCATGTGTTTTTTCTTTAGAGTATCGATATTATATTCTATAGCTTTTCCTACCTCTTTATCTTTTAATTGAAAACCAACCTGAGACAGCATTTTATTGAGGATACTTTCAACTTTAGAATTGCTGAAATTTAAATTTTTATTTTTCAATTTTTCTCTTTGAATTTTAGAGGATAAATATTCTGCATTTTGATTTTGCTCTTTATTAAGGAGAGAAATCATATCTTTGGTTTTAAGATTTTTCCCACTGAGCCTTCTGTAGTCAAAACTGTATTCTTCCATAAAATTATTTTTCTGGAAAAGCATTACCATTGTTTGTATCCCAGCTGAAAATACTTTAAAATCTCCAAAATCAAGCAAGCTTAAGATTTGAGAATCTTTTATCACTTTGTTTCGCATTTTTTTAGCCCCATGACTGGTGACCCAATTATTTTGAGCAATAAAAGCAATAACTCCTGAACCTGGCCGGGATATATCAATGCTCTTGCAGGCAAATAAATACCAGAGATCCATTTTTCCTTGATAATAAAGGGATTTTCTTAAACCATCAAAGGCGGATTTATTAACTCCCTCCTTAACATAAGGGGGGTTGGCGATAACTATATCAAAGCCTTGTTTTTCTTGAAAAACTTCAGAAAAGTAAATTTCAAAGTCAAATATTTTTTTACCGTCAGTGATTTTATCTATAAACTGCTCAATTTCCTGTTTGAACTTTTGTTTTTTTCTGGCAGAAGTTTCATTAAAATAAAGTAGTTTTAGTTTTTCTAACTCATTAAATTGTTTCATATTAAACAGATCTTTTTCTATCTCTTCTATTCCTAAGAGGGAATGGCCACAAAGCATTTTATAATCTAAGTTAGGCAGTGGTTGAATTTTATCTCGATCTTCCTCATCAACCACAAGGGAAAGCCAGAGGCGGAGTTTGGCAATCTCTATGGCACTGGGATCAATATCCACACCATATAAGGAGTGTTCAATCGCATGCCGTTTGAAGTGGTAAGGGCTTCTTAAACCCCCCTGGCCCCCCTTGTCAGGGAGGGTATGGATTCCTGCTTTCGCGGGAGATTTTATAAAGGGGGTGAGGACATTGCGGGCACGGACAACTTCATTCATCATCCCCACAGGAAAAGCACCGGAACCCACTGCCGGATCGCATATTCTTATATCAGCCAATGCTCTATCTATTAAAAAAGCATTTTCAATAATCGCTTTTGGCAATTTGGATTTGTCATAACGACTTGTAGTTTTTGTTTTTCCCTTTAGTGCTTTTTCCAGTTGTTTCTCCTGGTAAACAGTATCATGCTCAAGAGAGGAGTCGCTGATCTTTATGAAAATTTCGATGTCGGATCTTTGTATTCCTGTTTGCATGGGAACGACGGGGTTTTTGGAAAGAACAGAGTGGGTATGGGTTCCCGCTTTCGCGGGAACGACGAGCTTTTTGGGAACGGCGGGCTTTGTAGGAAAGACGGAGTGAGAAGGAGAGGAGGGTTGGAGAGCAGGGACAGGAACTTGCTGGGACAGGGCAAAAAAGAGATAATTGATTAAACTCTCTTGGCACATGTAATGAACAATCTCTCGCGGAGTGTAGTATGTTCCTTTGGATTTACGGTCCCTCACTTCTAAAAGATTCTCAAACACTTTGCCTAACATTTCCGGATCAATGGCGACTTCTTTTTCTAAAGGCTCATCTTCATTGACTGTAAAATTGTAACGGTCAAAAATGTCCAATATGCCGTCCCCAATATCGCCCTCTTTGGTTTTGTTTTTGTTGGAAAAAAGACTGTCCGGGAGTAAAATATCAGTATTTACCCAATCATAAGCTTTAAGAGGCTCAAACAAACCTCCATTTAAAAAAGGAATCCGGCAATCAAACCGGCTGTAATAATCTTTTTCATGCCTCAGGCCTAAAGCCTCATAAAAAAGAGGTTCCAGTATGTTGTTAAAGAATTGTTTGGTTTCTGGATTCCCGCTCAAGGCGGGAATGACTGGTTTTTGAGAATGTTTATTAAAAAGTTCTCGCAAAAAATGTTTTGAGCCGGTTCCCCAATCCTTCCCTCTCTCCACACCAAACCATCCTTTTTTCTGAAGAAAATACAAAAACACAATTTGACCTAAAAGTTTTTTAGCAAAATCAGCAGAATAGATTCCCTTGCTCGAAAAATCCTTTTTTATTTTTTTGTCTTCATTGATGATTTTATCTAAAGACTCTTTTAGTTTATGAAAAAGCTCTCGGTATTTTTCAAAAAACTCCTTTGTCACTCTTTCAACGGAAAAAGCTTGTTCTAAATCCTTAATGGAGGGATTTTTGTCATCTTTTTGCAATAGCGAAATAAGAGAGCTTTGGGCCGTGTGGCTGGCTTCGTTTTTTCCCACAAGAAAGGAGTAACGGCGAGCAGGAGTCAGCTCATCCTTTATCTTTCCCTTTTCATCAAACTTGTAATCTATTTTTATAAAGGAAAACCGCCAATCCTCCTCACCAGGGGAAATAAAAGCAACAAGAGCACCGTCTTTAAATTGCCCTCTACGATCCTCTTTAAGATATTTTGCAATGTAATTTCTCTGTTTTGCTCTGGCTCGATCTAAAGAAGTCTCTTTTTTTAAGCAAACAATAAGAATGTCAATAATTTTCCCGTCCGTATCTTTATATTGCCCGACCCGATCTAAAGTTTTGATATGATCCCGAAAACCTTTAGAAATAAGAGAGCCTCCCAGAGGACGGGGAAAGGGTTTTGTCTCATCCATGTTATTTAGAAGATTTTTAACTAAAAGACAAAATTTCCCTCTATCAAAAGGCTTTTCAAAACTGTCTTTAACTAATCTTCTCGCTTGCTCTTCTCTCATTTTTTATCACCAAGTATTGGCAAAGGCACTTACAAGTTCTAAAGCTTCTCCTGCTGGAAGAGATTTATCTACTGGTAAAAGGGCTTTTATGCTTTTAAGTGTTTTTTGAAACTTCTGGTAATTTTTAACCAACTGTTTTTTGTTTATCGTGTATCCTTCCAAAAGATGATGCTTTAAAGTTTTTGTAGCCCATATACGAAATTGTGTGGCTTGTTTGGAATTGACACGATAACCAACAGATAGTATAGCATCTAAGTTATAGTATTTTGTCCGGTATACTTTACCGTCTTCAGCAGTATGTTCCAAAATGGAACTAACTGATTTTTCTCTCAGTTCCTGGCTGTTAAAAATATTTTTCAAATGCTTTGTAATAGCAGGTCTTTTAGTTCCAAAAAGCTGAGCAATTTGTTTTTGTGTTCCCCAGATGGTGTCTTTTTTGAGTTCACCCCGGAACTCAATCTTTCCGCTTTTTGATTGGTAGATAAGAATTTCTTTTTTCATATTATCCTCCTTTTTGTTGTTTTATTCTCCAATTAAATATTCTGATAGAATCACTTCGCGAGGGTCATCCGTGGCAGTGGAGCTTTCTGAAATATGCCCTTTCAACAATTCATCAGAGATATTTTTTTGTAAAAGAACCAGTATTTTTAAAGGCTCTGGCTGGCCGGAAGAGGCTTTTATCTCTTTTGTAATAACCTTAAGAGTTTTTTTCACAGTCTTCTTGGGCAAAGCCCCCTCTTCAATCCTCAGTAGGATTTTTTTAAAATAAACTTCTTGTTCTTCCGTAAATTGCCTCAAATCCTGTTGAATGATTCTTAAAGTTTGGAGTAGCTTTGAATCCATGTCCCTACCCGATTGGGAGGGCAACGAATCATTTTCTTCTGAAGTGAGAGAGGAAAACTTCTTCTTATTTTTTTCTAACAAAGAAAAAAAATCCTCTGGTAAATTTTCTATTGGAGTGGTTTTTTTAGATTCCAAAAGCTTTGCAGAACTCATAAAATCCAACTCCTTACTCTCCTCTCCTGCAATGCAAAATTTGTTCAGTTTGCCCTTTCTAAAATAAGTTAAAAGCCCTGATATTTTTGTTTTAGATTTTTTGGCTGTTCGGGCTTTTTTAGGGAGTTGTTTTATTTTATTGAATAAATCGGGATCTTTGTTCCGAATGTCCTCTATAATTTTTAAATACTTTAGTTCACTTTCCTCTTCCTCATCCTCCCCAGTAATAGTTTTTTTAGAGCTGAGACGACCAAACAGCTCATGGCTTTCCGGGGCTTCCTCTTCTGTTAAAAGCCGGGCATCTGCCCCAAGCAAATTGATAAAAGCCTCTATCTTGGCCTTAGCTGTTTCTTCCAGTTTAATAATGTCATTGGACTGCTCCGTGGGGAAAAAATTAAAAGTATGAATTTCACTAAATGGAGTATCTACACGATTTACTCTTCCCACCCTTTGCATAAGGCGGGTAGGGTTCCAAGGAATATCATAATTTACAACTGCATTGGAGCGATGGAGATTTACTCCTTCCGACAAAACATCTGTTGCGATCAATATTCTGTAATCATTTTTTGGAAGAAAGGCCCTGGGATCAAAATTTTGGATGATACTCTCCCGGATAGAGGTAGCACTTGATCCGGTAAAAACCAAAACCTCATTGGGAAATTTTTTATTCAGCTTTTCCTCAAGATACTCTGCTGTCTCCTTAGATTCTGTAAATACAATCAGTTTATTATTTTTGTTTTTTAAAGCTGAAAATTTGTTTAAGTTCTGAGCTGTTTTTAGGCAAACTTCAAGAGGTTTTCGAACAATAACATTTTTATTTTTGCGGACTAAAGCCGGAGGTTTAGAAAGGGCCTCTATAAAAGCCAAAAGTTTTGGATCGCGTTTTACCTCTTGCCAAAGGGATTTTATCTCCTGCAAAATTTTAAGATCACTTTTTAAGTCTTTTTTAAGTTGCTCATTAAAATCTTTTGAAGAATATTTTTTTGCTTTGTCCTCATCTATTAGTTTTTGAACAGCCTCTTCATTATCACTGTTCAAAAGCTCAAAAATTTTTTTGGAATAATCCTTACTGATATAAACATTTCCAGCCTCAAACTCTTTTAAAAATAATTGATATGATTGGATAAATCGGCGAATAGAGTTTCGGAAAGCATAAAAACTGCTCTCCAACCTTTTTACTAACAGAGTTTTCATAAAACCCCCAAGGTTTTTTTGGGATTGGATAATCAAATCCAACTGCTTTTCCCCTTTATAATAAGTTAAAGGCATATAACGGGCGTATTTGAGCTGTTTGCCAATAAGCTTAATGGTTTTATAAAAAACCTCACTTTCATGTTTGTTGAATTGGTAATATAACGGCTCTGGGTTTTTCACTTCAGGAAATTTAATTTTTTGATTTTTTAAATCACCGGCAAAATATTTTTCAATCTCTGTTCTGGTTCTACGGACCATAAGGTATTTTAAAACAGATTCCCGGATTTTTTTAGCATTCTCCTTTGTGGCTTTTACATACTTTGCATAGTTTTCCTTTTTATTTAGTTTTTTTGTTTTTTCCTCCAATTGTTTGAAAAACAGCTCCAAGTTAGAGACATTGGGTATTGTGCTTTTTTTGCCCGGTTGAAATAGCTTGATTTGGCTTAAAATATCCTTAGGTTTGTTGTTGAGAGGGGTAGCTGTCACCAATATAACTTTTTTCCCTCGGCAAATCTTGGCCAGATTTTCATAAGTAATATTAGTTTCGTTCCTAAAACGATGGGCTTCGTCTATAAAAACATTTTTGTATTTGTCTGTCTCGCTGGATATTACTTTGTCTAATTTACCAAGGGATTCAAATTCTGCTGGAACATGAAAATCTAAAAATACATTTCGCCAGGAGCCAGGGTTTGATTTATCTAAAAGAGAGGGAGGAGCCAAAACTATTGATAAACCATCCAGCTGTTTGGCCAACATGGCGGACATATAAGTTTTCCCCAGCCCCACTACATCAGAGAGAAAAACCCCGCCATACTCTTCTAAAATCCTCTTGGCATTTCGAACAGCCTGGGTTTGGTATTCTAACTGTTTAAAATTTTGAGGTAGGTATGGGAAAGAGGCTTCGTCCGTGGATTTTAAATCCTCTTTAAAATGCTCATATAAAAACTTAAGATAAAGCTCATAAGGGCTAATTTTATCATTAAACCAAGTTTTCTTTTGAATGGTTTTAAGGTAAGTCTCTTGAATATCTACAGCATCCTGCCACAATTCATTAAATTTTTGAAGTGCAAAATCATGGTCGGAAAAGTTTTTAAGCTCCACATTAAACTCTAAATTGTCAGTTAATCCAGCCTTTGTAAAATTGCTGGAGCCTGTGATAACCCGTCCCCGGTCTCTATCTCCTTTAGTAAAGGACATAATATACAACTTGGCATGAAGATTCCGGCTGGGGTAAGCTCTTATTTCAAGCTTTCCCGATCTCAGCCATTTTATAAACTTCATGACCCCTTCATAAACTTCCTTTGTGTCGGAGGAATGTTCCATTTCCTGAATCAGTTTTTTGGAAAATTGCTCTTTTGCTACAGCATGGGATAGTTGCTCCTCCGCATGCTGAATTAAATCCACAATCTTTTTATCAGTGTGGATACCTATCAGAATGCGGATTTTTTGTGTCTTCTCTAAAGACTTATAAATGGCCTGAAAGCCACTACTGTAAAAATACCCCACAAGAACATCAAAAAACTCTGTATCCCGAATGAGAACCCTAAACCTATCTAAAAGATTTTGATCTTTCTCATTGGTGATAAAAGTCAAATCAGAATGTTTTTTCATAGATATTTTATCCCGATTTTATTTAAAAAATCCTGCTTTCTCTATTCTGTTTTTAAGTAGAGATTTCAAATAGAATCAGTATAATTGCCTCCTGCAAAAGTGGTTCTTCATAATGTCAAACTTTATTTTGCCAAAAAAAATGTTGCCTTATTTTTTGATGACATTATAAAGTCCTGATAAAGCTTTAATAATAAAACGATTTTTAAATAAATAAAACTTGACATTAGTCCTGTTTATCGTTTTTTTACGATAAGAACCTTAGAAAATCAGTTCAATAATTCCAAATTAAGGTTAATCCTGAATAAAACAAGACTTTATGCTTATAAAATTTATTAAAGTTTATTACAGAATATTCCGATTTTAAATTCAAAGTCAAGGAGACTCTAATGGAGAAATCAGTAAGAAAAATTGATATTACACAAATTAAACACGATAAGAAAAAACGGAAAAACAATCCTTCCGTTGGCCTTGTCAGCAATAAAACAGAACCACTTAAAGCCGAAAAGAAAAAGTATGTTTTTGACGAGCATCTTTCACCAGAACTCCAATTTGACCCTAAAAGAGCAAAAATTGAAAAGATTATTGACCAAGGGCTTTCCGGCTCAGCAGAAGAGGCTAAGCTTGCACTTAAAAAATTAAAAAAGAAACAAGAGCCTTATTTAAACTGGACCGGCAAGGCAGAGCGAGGTTCTTTTGAAGTTCCCACAGTTTCACTACACACCCACGAGAAGATAGATTCCAGAGCTATCGTAGAAAGAGTGAGAAAAACAAACTCTGTAAATTACGAGCAACTGTCTCTTTTTAAAAAAGAACAGATTATTCCTGAAAATGAGGCCATAGATTTTTACCAACACGATAAAAATTGGAGCAATCGTTTGATTGCCGGGGACTCTCTTTTGGTGATGAACTCTCTACTTCAAAAAGAGGCTATGGCCGGTAAAATCCAATGTATTTACATAGATCCTCCTTATGGAAAAAATTATGGTTCTAATTTTCAGCCTTTTACAAACAAAAAAAATGTAAATAAAAATACGGATAAAGATGAAGATTTAACAGCAGAACCGGAAATGCTAAAAGCTTTTCGCGACACTTGGGAGCTTGGCATCCATTCTTATTTGACATACATAAGGGATAGACTTTTTTTAGCAAAGGAACTATTGACGGAAAGTGGCTCTTGTTTTGTGCAAATTTCTGATGAAAATGTGCATTTGATTCGCAACTTAATGGATGAAGTTTTTGGAAAAGAGAATTTTATAAGTTTAATTTTGTTCAAAACCGCGACGAACCAAAATGCTAATCGAATACAAAGACTATATGATTGTTTGATATGGTATGGAAAAACAACCCATATCAAATTTAGAAGACTATATCGTTCTAGGACCAATGCGGAGATATTAAATATTTTTAATAAACATGATAATAACTCAAATAAAAGATATAAGATTGCACAGTTAAAAAGTCATTTAACAGAAAGACAAATTAAGAATTTAAACAGAGAAAAAAGACTTATTAAAAATAAATACTGGAAAAGATATGAAGATGATTTTAATTATACTGAATATGATAGTATATGGACAGGGACAATAATTTCTACTTTTTCAAGAGAAAAAACTTATGCTGTTCAGACAAGTACTATTCCTATTCAACGCTGTATCCTTATGACAACAGATCCAGGGGATATTGTTTTTGATCCGACTTGTGGGAGTGGCACAACAGCTTATGTGGCGGAAAAATGGGGTAGGCGTTGGATTACTTGTGATACTTCGCGAGTAGCTATCACTTTGGCTAAACAAAGACTTATGACCTCAGTATTTGACTATTACAAATTAAAAAACCAAGATGAAGGCATAAGCTCAGGGTTTCAATATAAAACGGTTCCTCATATCACTTTGGGATCTATTGCCAATAATGAACCTCCAACAGAAGAAGTTCTTTACGATCAGCCTCTTAAGGATAACAAAAAAGCCAGAGTGACCGGCCCTTTCACAGTGGAGGCTGTTCCCTCTCAAATTGTGCAAGCTATAGGGCAAGAGAAAATTTTTTTCAAATATGAATGGTTAGAGGAAGTGAGAAAATCAGGAATTAGAGGAAAAAAGGGAATAGCAACCGATATGAATTTTGTCCGGCTGGAAAAGCTCTCCGGTTTTAAATATCTTCATGCAGAAGGGGAAACAAAAAATCCAAGAAAAGTGGTAATATCTTTTGGACCGGAGCATTCCCCTTTAGATAAAAGACATGTGGAATTAGCGTTAAAAGAAATAGAAACAAAAGAAGAAAAACCGGATGTTTTGGTTTTTGCCTCTTTTCACTTTGACCCGGAAGCCTCAAAACTTATCAATGAATACGGTTCAAAAAGCTTAAAAACTGTTCAAATTCAAATGAATATGGACTTACAAACTGCCGATTTAAAAAAGAAAACTGCTGATGATAGTTTTTGGCTTATTGGCTCTCCTGATGTGGAAATAAACAATAGATCTGGAAAAAATAAAGATGAGTATGTTGCAGAAGTTTATGGTTGGGATTATTATAACCCTTCATCAGGAAAGATCGAATCAGGAGGGAAAAGTAAAATTGCCATGTGGCTTTTAGATACAGACTATGATGAAAGAGCGGTTTTCCCAAGACAGGTGTTTTTCCCTATGTCTGGGAAAAGGGACGGTTGGGCAAAATTAGCCAAGAGTTTAAAATCAGAAATAAATATGAATTTGATAGAAAAATACAGAGGAACAGAATCCCTTCCCTTTAAACAGGGAAAAAATAAGAAAATTGCTGTCAAAATTATTGACGACAGAGGAATTGAATCTTTAAAAATTTTAGATTTTCCTAAAGCTCAAAAAAAAGTGGCATGATGTTTATACCCAAAAGGAAGAGCTTTTTTAGCCATTTTTGAGGAATGTCATAATGGGTATAATTTGGACTTAAGTCTGTAAAATTTTAAACCAAAATAGAAAAGTTATATGATAAAATATATTATGGAGAAAGCAAAAAATGACAAACAAAGAAATTAAAAATTTAATAGAAATTCCAAAAAAAATTTATAAGAAAGAACCACAGAAAGGATATAAGACAGAAAATGGGTATAAAAGATGTAAACTAATTGTAAGTGCAGAGAGAAGCATACTAAACAAATTGCAAGGTGTCAAAATGCAAAAGGCCAAGGATTTAAAAAAAATAATAGAATTTGAGGTTTTTATCCGGCAAAACCAGCATTTTATAGAGAATTTTTCTATCGGTTTAGTGTATAAATCTTCAAAGTTCCAAAAGAGTTTGAATATTGTTCGCTATAATGGGCCTCATGATTCAGAGACAGTGGAAAACAACAAAAAAAAGAGGAGAAAAAGCCATCATCCTATGCCACATATTCACAAAATGAAAGAAGAAGATATAAATTCCAATAGTTCAAATCCTAAACCAACAAATCTGGAAATGACCAAAAAATATAACAGCTTAGAAGAGGGGCTTTTGGTTTTTTTTAAAGATATAAATATAACTAACTGGCAAAGTTATTTTTCTGAATTAGAGCAAGGAGATCTTTTTAATGAACATTAAAAACATATTAAACATATTAAACAAAGTCCGGCCAAGCTTTAGTGTTTACGAGCGTCGCCCAGGCAAATACCAGCTGACAATTCCTATCTTGCATGAGGATGGGGATATGGTGGATATTTATTTGCAGGAAAGCCCTAAAGGGGCTGGATATGTTCGGATATGCGATTTTGGCATGGCTGGACAGCGTCTCTCTTACAGCTATGAGCTGAACACCATCTCAAAGAAAAAAATCTTTAATAGCATCTTGTTTAACAATGGCGTTCAAAATGACAATGGAAATCTTTATTTAGATGCTCCTGTCGATAAAATTTATGAGAGTGTTTTTCAGTTTGCAGGTTGTGCACAAAAAGTTTGTAGTATGGATTATTGGAGCAGAGAGACAGCTAAATCCACTTTTTATAAAGACTTGCAAAACTTTGTTTTAAAAGAACTGGAAGAATTTAATCCACAGCCTGATGTGACTCCTCTTTCAGATAATCAAGAGGAAAAAGAAACTTCTGTCTTTAAAGTAGATTGGTCTTTAAACTGGAAAACCCGAAAGTTCTATGTATTTGGGATTCTTGAAAGCAACAAAGCAAAAGACACAGCTATTGCTTTATTGGAATTTAAAAAAGCAGAACTTTTATTTATTAGTTTGGCAGTGCATAAGGATATGCAGAATTTAGGCAATAGAGAGCTTATATATCTTACCAGAAACTCAGACAAACAATACCCAAATCTAACTGATTTTAATCAAGAAGGAGTAAAGGATATTAAGAGGTTGGCCAGTTAAAAGAATAACAAAATCAGAACAACTAAATTTAAAATAAACAGCAAAGGAACAAACTAAATGAAAACAATTTTTAAAGAAAAAATTGACAGGCTAATTATAAACTCCCCTTTTGAAGAACCAGAACAACATTGGGATTTTGATAAAACTAAAGGCAAGCATTTTATAAAAGCGGGACGAAGGCCCGCTGGTTATGTGATTGCCTCCCAGAGCAAAAAATACCAAGAGGTTGGAGATTTTATTGAACTTCCCTTAGCAAATAAGATCCGCCTTAGAGTGAAATCATGGCGAGACAAGGGCTATCCGGGAGTGACAGGAATCACAAAAAGCCTGTTGAAGTTTTGGAATAGCAAAAACGCGGATGGACGGGATTTTGAGTTTTTCTTTTGTCAAAAAGAAGCTATAGAAACTTTGATTTGGCTTAAAGAGGCTCATGCCTCGGAATCAACAGGCATTGAAATTCCAAAAGACGGAGGGAGTTTTGAAAGACTTTGCACGAAAATGGCCACCGGCACAGGCAAAACTTATGTAATGGCTATGAGCATTGCTTGGCAGGTTTTAAATAAAGTCTCTTACCCTAAAGACACTCGCTTTTCAAAACATGTGTTTATTGTTGCTCCCAATTTAACTGTTAAGAATCGTCTCTCTGTTTTAGATTTTAAAGACAAAAATAATTATTATGAAGAGAAAAAAATTATTCCTTATGATCTATTTCCTCTATTAAGACAAGGGAAAGTCCTTATTGAAAACTGGCATACTCTTATGTGGGATAGTGAGGAGGCTTTGCTAAAGAAAAAAACTGTCGATAAAAGAGGGCCAAAAAGCGACAGAGTTTATATCAAAGATGTTTTATGCGATATGGCTCAAGCAAAAAATATTCTCATTATTAACGATGAAGCTCATCATGCTTGGAGACATAGAAGCGAGGAAAAACAAAAAGGCATTGATAAAAATGAGAAAGAAAGAGCCACTTGTTGGGTCCAAGGGCTGGACCGAATCCATAAAGTAAACGGTATATTAACTTGCCTTGATTTTTCAGCTACTCCCTTTGCTCCTTCTGGCACAAAAGGCAAAGCCTCTTATAAGGAGGACCTGTTTGATTGGATAGTTAGCGATTTTGGCTTAATGGATGCTGTGGAGTCGGGTTTGACAAAGACTCCTCGCTTTGTGGTCCGGGATGATGGCCCCATAGATCCTGAAAGTTATAGATCAAAACTTTATCATATTTACAATGATGAGGATGTTAAGTCCAACTTAAACAGAAAGGGATCTCAGCCGACAGAGATACTTCCTGAGTTAGTGAGAAATGGCTATTTGCTTTTGGCTCATGATTGGGAAAAAACTTTAACACATTGGCAAAAGGAAAAAATGCCCACTCCTCCGGTGATGATTTCAGCTGTAAACAGAAAAGAGACAGCCGACAGAGTAAAATATATGTTTGAGAAAAAAAGAATTGTCATTCCAGAGCTTTGTAAAGAGGAAACAACTGCCCTTATTTATTCTGATCTGGATTTTATTGAAGACAAAGACAAAAAAATGAAAGAGCTACGGGAAAAAGTCAACACTGCCGGTCAAGAGGGAAAGCCGGGAGAGCAGTTAAGGCATATTATTTCTGTTGCTATGCTCACTGAAGGTTGGAATTGTCAGACTGTGACTCATATTATGGGTTTGAGAGCCTTTTCCAGTCAGCTGTTATGCGAGCAAGTTGTGGGCCGAGGACTAAGGCGAACTTCTTATGAGCTAAATGAAAAAGGTTTTTTTGATCCGGAATATGTAAATATTTTTGGCATTCCCTTTTCTTTTATTCCACAAGAGGAGGTTCAAGGAGGCGATCCCCGTCCGGCCTCCCCAAAGCTTGCTATTTTTCCTGATCCGGAAAAAGAAAAATATAAAATCACTTGGCCTAATGTGGAAAGGATTGATTTTGAGCTAAAACCAGTTTTGACAGTAGATTTTGAGAAAATAAAGCCTTTAGAAATATCTAAAGTTAGAAAAATTGCCGATTTAGCTCCTGAAATTAACGGTCAGCCAAGTTATGAACAAATAAAAACCATAGATCTGGAAAAGCTTATCAAAGACAAAAATGTTCGCATGCAAAGCCTTTTATTTACTGTTGCCTCCAATGTTTATGATCAAATAAATCCCAATTGGAAAAGCAAAATAAATAAAGATTGTGCTTTCTCTCAACTGATCCAAATTGTGGAGGAATTTTTAAATTCTGATAAATTTCAAATAAAGCCCAAATCTTTTCAAGAAAATGAAATAAAAAAGAAAATTGCTATTATGATGGGGATGGAGCAAATTGTGAGAAAAGTTTTTTCTGCTATTAACCATCAGAATCAAGAGGATATTTCTCTTCTTTATAAAAATCCAAAATACCGATCAACAAAAGAAGTTTTACAATGGCGGACTGGTAAAAAAACAGATATATTTAAAAAAACACACATTAACAGATGTGTTGTGGATAGTGCTTGGGAATTGGCTCATGCCAGAGAGTTGGACAGAAATCCACATGTTAAAGCTTGGGCAAAAAATGATCACCTGGGTTTTGAAATAAAATATGTTCATAATGGAGCTTTACATAGTTATATTCCTGATTTTATTGTTCGTCTCTCAGACAAAAGCCATCTTATTCTTGAAGTTAAAGGAGTCGAAAAGCCAAAAGATGAATCCAAGTGGAATTATATGAAGACATGGGTTAAAGCTGTTAATCAAGATGAGGAAAACGGAGCTTGGCGGTTTGCTATTTCACAAGATGAAACTGGTCAGAAAGTTCATAAAATTATAAATAAGATTTTAAAGATTAAATAATCTGCTTGATTTCGAATTGCAACCTGGTTTTTGTTGTTTTTTTAAAAATGTAGTGGTATAGACTTGAGCAAAGAAAAATATAGATTCTCTTTAGGAAGTTATCCTGTGAGATCCTTATCACTTAAAAGATGAGATGAATTTGTGAGGTATAAGGTTTAAAAATATGGAAGATAAATTTTATTACCGGCAGATTGGGGAAAAAGGCACTCCTCTTGTTTTTATTCATGGGATTTTGGGCTTTTGGAGAAACTTTTATAGTGCAAGCCATGCTCTTAAGCCTAAACATAAAAGTTTACTTTATGATCAAAGGGGCCATGGGCGGTCTTTTCACAGTGAGCCTTACACTGTGAAACAGTTGGCTTTGGATTTAAAAAATATGTTGGATTTTTTAAATTGGCCAAGGGTTAGTCTTGTAGGACATTCTCTTGGAGGTTATGTTGCACTTCTTTTTGCAAAAAAATTTCCTGATCGGGTGCAAAAAATAGTTATTGTGGATAGTTCTCCCTGGCCCTTGGCTTCTGCTGGAAAACAAATAGAGGACATTCTTTTTAAACTTCCTGATTCGTTCCCCCATCGGCGACAAGGTAGAGATTTTTTTAAAAAAGCTGTGGCCAAGGGGCTTTTTTCCCGTTCAATGGCTGATTTCCTAATGGCCAGTTTGAATAATCCAGCAAAAGGCCCTGTTCGATTCCTATTTGATCGTGAGGGGCTTTTAAAACTCTTGCCTGATGTGAGACGGGCGAATTATCCCTCTATATTAAGCCGTTTAAAAATTCCCATTCTTATTTTGAGAGGGGAACATTCTACACACTTTTTGCGATCCGATTTTGAAAAAAGTTTAAAACTTAACCCACAAATTATTGGGAAAGAGGTAAAAGAGAGCGGGCATTGGCTTAACTTTGAGCAGTTGCAAATTTTTATCCAGTTATTGAAAGAGTTTTTATAATTTTATCGGAGATCAGCTCTTAATAATATAGAATTGTTTTTTTGGAAAAATTTTGTCGACATTGTTTCAGCAAGGTCCAGGTTTTGTGTTTGTTTTTATTAACTTCTGTGCCCACTCCCTCCAACTCCTCTAAGGCACAAACTTGTAAAAAAGAAGTAGGTTTTTTTAATTCTGCTTCTATCTTATTTTGATTAGCTAAAAGTAGCTGGTTATTTTTTTTAATTAAAAAACCCTCTTTAATTAAGTCTTTTCCTCCAAAAAAACATATAAAGTCTGCCCATTTTTTAGAGAACAATAAACTTAAAACCGCGTCATTTTTTATTTCCAGCAAACTGTATTCAAAAACATTTATGCTCGCCATAATTTTTTTAAGTAATTTTTTTTGAGAAGGAGAACTGGTTTGAAACAACACGATGAGAACAGAGCAGGGAAGAGGACCTTTTAAAGATCGGAGCGAATAAATATCTTCCGGACAAAGGTAATGGCTTACACCTAAAACTTCAGATAAATACATTTGTTGTAAAGGGGTATTGTAATTTTTTTTCATGGGCGACTATTTATACCAATTTTGTTTGAAAAATCCTGCTTGAGAGTGCTCCTCTTCCCCCTCTAAGGGTTTTTTAAATCTCTGATCTTTTAGTATGAGGAATTGCCTATATAAAACGATCCCGCCCCATATAAAAGAAAGGCAAAGGATGAGCTTTCCCATCCGGACCGTAGAAGAGGCCAGCTGAGCATAGCTATCTAAACGATTGATCGCACTCAAAAGATAATGCCAATCATGCGAACCTGGCATATCTCTTCCTGTGCCTCCTCCAAGAAGAATCAATTTTTGATCATGAGCATCGTAAATGTAAGGGGCAATATCTAAAAGGCTTTGGCCTAACCACCACAAGCCAAAAGAGGCGGAAAAATTATCCTTCTGCCGGATAAAATAAACCATAATCACTATAGGAACAAGGCATTGCATGAGGGTCCCGCCAAAAGCATTCATAAATTCACCCCAATTAAAAATCAAATGCCCAGCCTCATGAAAAGGCAAATGGATACGATGCCAAAAGGAGTCCATAGCCCCGTAAGGATTTTTCTCAAAATCGTTTTCGTCAAAAAAGCTCAATCCCCATACTACAAGAAGGATAAAAAAAGCAGTCCTTAAATAAAAATGGGAAGGCTCTATTGTTTTTTTGACAAATAGAATCTTGTTTAAAAAAGCTTGCACTCGCGGATCAGAAAACCATGGTTTAGAGGAAAACAAGTTCATAACTTTAATTTTATGAGAAGTATAAATAACCCTACACAGGGTAGACTTCTATTTTATCATTTTTCAACTCATAGCGAAGTATGTTTTCAATAGCGTCTAAAGTCCCCATATAAGAGCTGGGGCAACCACCACAAGCTCCTTGGTAGGCTATTTCCACCCTATTGCCTTTAAAAGATACAATTTCCAGATCTCCGCCATCGGCTTGAAGGCCCGGGCGAATACTTCGATCCAAAACCTCTTCCGCTAAACGATGGATTTTAGAGAGTGAGCTGGAGCTTTTTTTCTTTTCCTCCGTAGGGGAGGGAAAATCCGCATTATGACTCGCCCCAAAATGTTTTATGATTTTTTCTGCCTGTTCCCCTATCTCTTCAAAACTCACTCCTCCCTCATGGCTCAAACTGATTTGATTCTCAAATACATGAATTTGTTGGATCCCCGGAATGTTAAAAAGGTTTAAAAGCAGAGGAATGTGGGAAAGCTGTTCTTTTTTTGTAAAAGAGGCTTTTCCCTCCCTTTTCACAGGGAAATTCATGACCAATTTTATGGCCAAAGGGTTAGGTGTCTTTAACACACGAACCAAAATATCTTTTGAAGAAAGGCTGGTTTTACTCAATATTATCCTCCTGATTTTTGTGCTCTCCCTTACAATAGCTTTAGCCAGTATAGCACAAAAAATGATTTTGAAAAGCTTTATTTAAATTTTTGAGGCTTAAGATCTTAAAATTTCCAAAGCTTTTATGACTCCTTTTTTTAAAGCTTGAATATCCTCTTCCCGATTGTAGATGGAAAAGGAGGCCCTTACAGTTCCGGACTTTAAGCCTAAAGAATCCATTAATGGCATGCAACAGTGATGGCCTGCTCTAAGAGCCAGCTTTTGTTTTGCTAAAATAAAGGACAGATCCGGAGAGGGAATGCCTGCAACAGTAAAAGACAAAATATTGGATCGATTGTTTTTTGGCCCCACAATGTAAAGGCCAGGGATCTGGGATAAAGCCTCTTCTGCTTGAGAGAGCAGATCTCTTTCCCATTTAAAAAAATTTTCAAATCCGGCCCCTTTTTTTAAAAAAGACAGGACTTCAGCTAAAGCACATGCCCCTTCAATAAAAGGGGTGCCGGCCTCAAACTTATAGGGAATGTTGGCCCAATCCGTTTTTTTTGCTGTCACTTTAAAAATAGCCCCTCCTCCTTTTTGATAAGGGGGCAGATTTTTTAAACAAGAGCTTTTACCATAAAGAACACCAATGCCTGCGGGAGAAAAAATCTTATGCCCTGAAAAAACCAAAAAATCACAGTCCATTTTTTTAACATCAATAGGCAAAAAAGAGGCGGATTGAGCCGAGTCAATAATTATTTTTGCCTGACTCTGCTTTCGTGCTAAGGGAATGATCTTTTCTAAAGGGTTTATTAACCCCGTCACATTGGAAACATGGCTGAGGGATAAAATTTTTGTTTTCCGACTCAGTAGTTTTTTAAAAATAGGCCAGTCTAAAGCTCCTTGTTGATCTACAGGGGCTATTTTCAGCTGGACATTGAGTCTTTGAGATAGGCTTTGCCAAGGGAGGAAGTTGGAGTGATGCTCCATAGCACTTACAAGGATTTCATCCCCAGGGTGCAAACTTTCGCTTAAGCTTTCCGCCAGAAGATTAAGACCCTCTGTGGAGTTTCTTGTAAAAATAATTTCAGAAGGAGCTACAGCCCCTATAAACTTGGCTACTGAGGAGCGAGCCTTTTCATACCTCTCTGTAGCTTTCAGGCTCAGTTCATGATCTCCCCTATGAACATTGGATACAGAAGTGGTGTAAATATCTTGCAAAACACTTAAAACTAAATCCATTTTTAAAGTGGTGGAAGCACTGTCTAAGTAAATTTCTCCCTGGTGATCCATAAAGGCAATTTGTGGGAATCTTTTTCTTAAATTTTTTAATAGAGTTTTAGACATTTTTATTATAGAATATTTTTATATATTTTTGTATGTGTCCAAAAAACCCCGTTAAAAAACAACTTTTTGTTTGATAAGGGTTTGTTTAATAAAAGCCAATTCTTGCAAAAAATCTAACACAATGCCTATTGGACCTTTTTTTTGAGCATAAGTCAATCTTTTATTGAAGGGGGTGCCGTTCAGGGGATTTTTGTAGGTTTTTACTGGAAAAAAGCTCTGTAAACGGAGGCAAGCTTTGAAAAGTTAATTATGTTGTTGCAATATGTGAGAGAACAATATATAAAGAGGAAAAATTACAGGAGGGGAAAATGTCATGGAGAACAGCTAATTTTCATATAAAACAAGGGGATAAAATGTCAAAATCCTTTTTGGCTCAGCCTATGGGTGCAGGGTCTTATCCGGGGGTTTTAATGCTTCATGAGTTTTGGGGTCTTACAGAAAATATTAAAAATAAGGCCAAACAACTGGCAAAAGAGGGCTATATTGTGATGGCCCCGGATCTTTACGGGGAGGGTTGGACAACTGAGGAGGCGGATTCAGCAGGAACGGCTATGCAAAAGCTTTTTTCCAACATGGATTCCACATTAAAAAAATTAAATCATTTTTTAAATGAAATGAAAAGTTTAAAATCAATAATTAAAAGTCAAACCGTTGCTTTGGGTTATTGTATGGGGGGGACTCTTTCTTTAAACATGGCCCGTGCGGGGTTAGATATTCAAGGGCTTGTGAGCTTTCATGGTGGCTTAGAGAGGGATAGTTCTTTAGCTAAAAAAAACATTTCTGCCCGGATACTTGTTCTTAATGGCGAGGCCGACTCTTTTGTTTCTAAAGAGCAAATTCAAAAGTTTAAGGAGGAAATGGATCAGGCTCAAGCGGACTATCGCTTTGTAAACTATCCTCATGCTCTTCATGGGTTCACTAATCCTCAAGCGACAGAAAATGGAAAAAAGTTTAAACTCCCCTTAGCTTATAATGAAGAGGCCGACAAAGCCTCCTGGGAGGAGATGATTCAATTTTTAAAAGAGTTATTCTCGCCTTGAGCGGGAATCCAGGAATCCCTTTTTTCCTCGCAAAACAAGATATATGGATTCCCGTTTTTACGGGAATGACAGTAGTATTTGGAATGACAGTAGTATTTGCAAAAAAAGATTTAAAGATCAAACATTTTTCCAGGGTTTAAAATATTATCGGGATCAAAAACTTTTTTAATCTCTTTCATAATGGTTATCTCTTCTGAAGATCGGGAGTATTTAAGATAAGGTTTTTTAAGTAAGCCCACACCATGCTCTGCGGAAATGGATCCTTGGTATTTCCCGACCAACTCAAACAAAAAGTCATTCACTTGTTCGCATTGGTTTAAAAAATTTTCGTGCGATAAATTTTTTGGCTGTAAAATATTGATATGCAGGTTGCCATCTCCAAGATGACCAAAGAGGACTACTTCAAAATCCGGGTATTTTTTATTTAAAAGTTTTTCCAGATCTTTTAAAAAATCCAATAGTTGAGAGAGGCGAACACTAATGTCATTTTTATAAGGGCAAAATGAGGATATAGATTCACTAATGCTCTCCCTCAACTTCCAAAGCTCTTTGGATTGAGTAGGGTTTTGGCTTAAAGTTCCGTCTTTGACAATTCCTTTTTCAAGGGCTTGCTCAAAAATAAAGAGAGCTTTTTCCCGATCTTTTTTCTCCACTTCAATTAAGGTGTAAAAAAGCCCTCTTTGAGAAAGAGGATAGTTCATCCCATGAGACAAAACATGTTTTAAGGCTGTTTCAGTCCAAAACTCAAAGGCCAATGGCTGAGTTTTCTCCTTAAATTTTTGAAACAGAGCTAACAGATCTTCTGGCTTGTCCAAAACGACTAAAAAAACAAAAGAGGATTCTGGAGCTGGGATGAGAGATAAAACCGCTTTTGTAATAAAGCCCAAAAGGCCTTCACTCCCAATAAAAAGATCTTTTAAACTATAGCCCACGGCATTTTTAATTAGCCCTCGTCCTAACTTTAAAAGTTCCCCTCGGCCGGTGACCACCTCAATACCTAAAACGCGATTTCTCATATTCCCATAGCGAATGACATGAACCCCTCCCACATTGGTTGCAATGTTGCCTCCAATTTGTGAAGAGCCTTCGGAAGCAAAAGATATGGGAAAAAAAAGTCCTTTCTCTCTCGCAAAGTCTTGAATTTTTTGTGTGACACAACCCGATTCCACACAGACAGTTTGTTCAAAAGGGTTAAAATCCAAAATCCGATTCATTTTATCAAAAGAGACCACAAACTCTTTTTTAATGGCCACTGCCCCTCCACTCAAACCGGTTCGACCTCCAGAAGGGACGAGTGGGCATTTATGTTCTCTGGCCCACTGGACAATACGAATAATATCTTGAGTTTTTTTTGGAAAAAGCACAGCAGAACCCCGGCCCTTCCATTGTTTGAGCCAGTCCTTCCCGTATTGAGCAATATCTTGAGGATCTTCACTGATTTGCTGAGGATCCAAAATAGCCTTTAAACTTTGTATACTGTTTTGGCTTGAAGTTTTAGAAGTTTTAGGCGATTTTATTTTCATTTTATTAGGTTTCCTCCATAAATTCAGTTGTCTTGTTTTAATGTTGTAGAGGGTATATTTCCATTTTATCTTAGATATCATATCTTTGGTTAAAAGATAAGGCTTCACTCTCTGAGGTTGAAAATATTTGATGCTGTGAAGGAAGATTTTGCGAAAACTTAAATCTTGACTGATATTAAAAAAATTCCACAAATCAATTAAAAAGGAATGTCATCATTTGGAGCTGTTTTTTCATCATTATCAGTTTTATCAGAAGAAGATTCTCCAAAAGCAGGCTCTTTATTGTAAGGGGAAGATTCTCTGTTTTTGTCATAAGATCTGTCTTGGTTTCTCTCCTGACTTCCGCCAAGGAATAGGACTTGAGAGGCCACAATTTCCGTCATATATCTTTTTTGGTTTTTCTCGTCTTCCCAAGAGCGGGTTTGCAATCGGCCCTCAACATAAACCTTTTTCCCCTTAAAAAGATATTCTGCACATGTTTCAGCCAGTTTGCCCCAAACCACAATACGATGCCACTCTGTATGTTCCTGCCTTTGCCCTTCCCGGTTAGTCCAAAAATTGCTGGTGGCCATGTTGAAAAGTGTAATGCTTTGCCCAGAGGCTGTTTTTTTTGCTTCAGGGTCAGCCCCTAAGTTCCCTAACAATGTGACTTTGTTAACTCCCATCATGATACAACTCCTTATTCTTCTTTTTTTAAAAAAACCAAGCTCAAACTAAAGGGAAGGAAAAAGGATTGTCAAGGGATAAAGTGATTTCTATCTTTTTTTAAAGGATTTTGTCGCACTGCGTTTTATTTGTTGGTGGGGAATTACGCTCTGCATAAAAACTCTGTTGGTTTATTTTTTAACAGGGATTTTGGCCTATTCCAGCCATTTTAATAAGTTTGAATGGGATTTTATTTCAAGTTTTGAAAAATAAAAGCTATGGCCTGTTTTAATTGATTTTGGACTTGTTGGTAGTGAGGGCTTTTTTTCCCGCTTTTTTCATCCATATAAAGCTGGCGATTCAACTCCACTTGTAAAACTTCTTGCCCTTTATCCGGACGGCCATATTTTTGAGTGATCGCCCCACCCTTATAAGGCCAGTTGAGGGACAGTTCAAACCCTGCTTGTTCATAAGCAGTAATAATTAAATCTCTAAAAGATGAAGAGCAGGAATGGTTGTTGCGGTCTCCAATCACAATTTGTTTTCTCCGTTCCCCAGGATCTCTATGAAAAGCTAAACCCTTAGAGGGCATGCTGTGCAGGTCTAAAAGATACACCTTAGCCTTAGTTGATTTTAAACGATCTATCATCTGCTGAATTTTTTGATGAAAAGGCTCAAAATAATTTTGAATCAAACGGAGGCTCAACTCCTTAGGCAAAGGATCAGTTATCAAAAGATCTCCTTTAGAGCTTTTGTGCCAATGAATATCGGAAGGGCTTTTTTCCTTAGAATTTTTTGGTTTTTGTTGAGCTCCTTTAACGGTTAAAGGGGATATATCTGTTGCCAAGCGATTGGCATCTAAAGCGTAGCGATGCCATTTAAAAATAACAGAAGGGATTTTAAATGCTGACAATGCCGGGTGGTAAAGATCATCCACAAAACGATCTACATCACTCATCAAAATAGATGGAGAAATATTTTTTAGCCATTTGGCCTCTAAGGGAATTTGAGTCCCACTATGAGGGATGCTCACAAAAAAAGGGGGCTTAGCGGTTTTCACTGGCGAAAAGGGCCTTTTCAATAGCGGGAACATGAAATTGCAGAGCCTCTTTGATAGTCCCTCCCCGTTCGGCCTCATAAGTGATGACGGGAATGTCTTTTTCTTTCCCGCAGTAGTCTCCCAAACTTCCCGGAGTGGGGTAGCCAATATCATCCGTTAGTTTGTATCCTGTAGCTTGAGCCAAAATTCCTGCCTCTGGTTGACAGTCTCCGTTAGTGTTGATCATTGGATTCCATGAGTGAAGGGAAATAATAAGTTGAGGTGATTTTTGGTTCAGCCATTTTACCAGTGCTTGGTTTTCTGTTTCGCTATTGGCTTTAGGGCCGGGGCAGTATCTTTTTTTTTCGTATTTATTGGTCCAATTTTTTGTTGGAAGATTGCGATTCAAATCCACTGCATTGGCATTTGTCCTTTGGGCCAAAAGAGAACCCTCCACATTAAAACAGGGAACAAGATGAACGCGTAGTTTATAAGGGAATTTTACCAGCCATTTTTTTAAAAGACCCAAGGCAATGTAATTTCCCTCTGGTTCATCCCCGTGAACTCCTCCTAAGATGAGAATTACAGGGCCTTGAGACCCCCACTCATAACTGATAATGGGAAGCCCTTGCGAACTGAGGCCAAAAAGTTTAATTTGGACCATGATTTTAATTTAAAGATAAGTGGTGTTTCCAAAAAGGACTTTTCAATTTATTTCTTAAGTTCATTAGTTTATGATTTTATTGATAAATACTTTTAAGTTTATTCATCTTGAACAGGGTCGATAGACATTCTATCCACATCTCTTAACTCCTCCTTGTAATTAGGACAACGGCGATCCGTAATCTTAAACGGAGTGTGTTCCTTAAGCTTGCTTAAATCCAAACCTCTGGCCTCCCAATCCACCTCCGGCAAATCCTTCCTACACTCAACAAGCTTCCTCTTACAAACCACCTCCCTCACCAAATACTCATGTAATGTCAATATATTCGCCTTTGGCTGAATGTTCATAGGAATACAATCCCTCAACCTCAAAGGTGGAGGAAAAGGAAACTCCTTACCACCGGTCACATCCTCATAAGTCCGATCCACAAACCTCCAAACATCATCACGACGCTCCACTGCCTTCTCCTTCGCCGCAGAAATCGCACTCTTAAAATCCTCAATCCTATCAGGAGCCTCATCTATCCACCTGTTAAACTTCTCCGATATATTCTCATTCGCTATTCTTCTCCTCCGCTCCTTCGCTTGCCTCTCAAGCCTCCGAGCCGTAGCCCCCTTAACCAAAGGATTCACACTCCTCGTCCCTTGAGCCCAACCACCTAAAGGATCAAACCTCTTAGCCCTTTGCTCTCGAGCATACTCCTTAATATTCTTAATATCCTCCGGATGATAAATCTTAAGTTGCTCCTCTGTTAAAACCCCTTCTTCCAACAATAAAGCAATCTCCTCATCATGCTCTTTACTATTAGAACCCTCAACAGTATTCTCCTGAACAACAGGACCAGAAGGCAAAGCACCTGAAGCAGAAACTGAACTCGGATATCTGTTATTAGAATTATCCGTTCCTGAAGAAGTATCCTCTCCTCCTGAAGAACCTGGAGTAGTAGAAGTAGGAAGATTATTGGCCTGAGTAAAAGAACCTCCCCCTAAGGCCGAACAAGATTGCTGGAATATACCACCCACCTTAGCTAACCTCATAGACTCTGAAGTTTTTAAATCATTATAGGGTTTATCACAAGCCGACAAAAAAGGACTTTTTGACGATGACAAAGCCTCTGATGATAGGGCCAAGCTAATATCCTTCCTATCAGACAAAGGCCAAACTTGTGCCACTGCCTTACTGAACTCAAGCCTCAGTTTTTTTAAAGGTTGTTCACACTGGGAGCTACTTTGTTGATAAGCTCTCCCAGAGCTACTTACAAGCTCTCCTTCGTGCATAGCCATAGCCTCCACACTATGAAGGGCAAAACAAGAAAGAAAATCTCTTTTAAAATCTTCTAACTCGGACAAACAGTTTTCAGCACATTTATCGGTAGAATCCTTGCATATATCATTTAACTGAGACAAAATACCAGACTTTGACCTTTGAAATGCAGGGCTATTTGCTTGGCACATATTACCACTGCCAGCAGTGTTTCCCGCAGTATTGTTTCCAGTGGATAAAAAAGGTTGGACTTGGGAGTTGTATTTACTCATCACTTCCTCATTGGAAAAATACTCACAACCCGCCCCAGCACAACAACTCTCCACCTCTTTTGTTTGAGATAGGCAGGTTTTAAATAAAGAGTTTTCTGAATTGAGATTTATTTTAGATGATAGAGTAGCGATACAAGGTCTTTGAGGGTCCCGGCAGGATTGTTCTGCTTTTTTATACAATTCATCTAAAGATTCAAAAAAGGATGTGAATTTTTCTTGCTGTTCAAAACAGCCGGCTTGTTTTAACTCGGATAATTTGGAACCGAAGTCACGAAGTGAGGCTTGGCCTGGATAACGGCTTGTTCTTCCATGCCCATAAAAGGCTCCCTGGGCTTTTTCGACACATTCAGCATAAAATTTATCCCATTCTGAAAAAGGTGGCCATAAATTTTGAAGAGCTGATGGAGCTGTCATATCTGCTCGCACTTCAGAAACAGATTTAAACCTTTGGATAGAGGGACTCATTGCCAACTGATAAATATTGTTGAAACTATCAAAAATAGTTCCAGCACAGCTGTTTCTGGAATTGCGGATGCTTCGCTCCGATGTTTTTTGGTTCTCCACAGATCTTGCCTTATTGTAATTCAACATAGCTGTTCTAAAAGAATTGTAATTATTTGGGCAAGCTTTTTGAAAGGCCACACTTGCCGGAAGGTGAGCATTAAAATAATAACTGGATCGCCCCGCTTGAGGATGGGCAATTTGACCAAAATGTTCGCTCAACTCTGTATCCACAAAACTTTGGTATTGATTGCTTATATTACGACTACTTGTTGTGGGAGAGTGATCACTACCTCCAGATCCAAAGGGATTGCTGTTATTGTTGGCATTACTAGCCCAAAAAGATAAGCCCCCGATCCCCATCAAAATAAGGGGAAATAAAAATACGGTTTTTTTTATATTGAGTTTCATGTTTTCCTCCCTGTTTTTATGTTTTGAAGTCATTTTCAGCCACCTCTTTGAGATTTACTTAAGACTTAAACGGACTTACATCCTAACAGTTTGAGAAAAAATCTCAAGCTTTTTTTTATTTTTTTATCTAAAAGCACTATTTTTTAGTTTCTTTATCTAAAGGCTATCCCATTTTGAGCAAAAAATACCTTGGCCCCTCACCAGGGATTTTGCTTGTGCAATAGTTTACAGAGGACTTTTTAGTTTATTTGCCCAAAGGCCACAGCATTTCGGGACGGCAATACCTTGGACCCTCATGGGACGGCCTTTAGGCAAAAGCAATTGAAAAGCTTGCCCCTGTAAAAGCAGAGAATGAGAAGGACTAACTGAGACTTTTTCACGGACGACTATTTAATTTCTTTGCCCAAAAGCTCCCCAAGCTTTTTAGCTCCCGTGAAAACGGGAATCCAGATATCCTGGCTCTCAACACTAAAGTTTTGTTCATGCTATAATTTCAGGAAAATTATTTAATTAAAAAACTGTTCAATCTTTAAACAGTTTTTTTAAAAAACAGGTTTTGTTTAAAGGTTCAGTAGGCTAAAACTTGACTTTTAGCCTATTTTTAGTTATAAATGTTTCATATTCATATTAAAGCATAAAAATAAGGAGGATTTATGTTTTTAAAGCTTTTAACTTTGATGATGATGATTTTTACTTTAAATGCTTATGCCAATCCATCTTGTTCGGTAGTAGAGCAAGCATATCATGCTCATCCGGAACATAATGCTACTTCTATGAATTATGCTCATTGCCTTATCTTTAACGGGGATAAAGAAAAGGCTTTAGTTTTTATTCAAGACCTGGACAATCGAGGCTATATCCCTGGGGCTTTTTATATGGCCAAACACATTCAAACTGGAGGGACTTTTGAAACAAGAGATTATGATCGTTTAAATGAGACTATAGTGGCTTATCTCCGGGTAATCTCTTTAATTGAAAGGGCTTATGACTATCCCCAATTTAATGGCCAAAATTTTGATGGTGCTCTGCTCTGGTATGAGCAAACAGACAGTATGGAGTTGAGCTCCTATTATAATGTCTCTGTGTCTTATTTCAATAAATTTACAAAAGGGGCTAACGGTGCTCATAATTTATATTTAATGCAATCTCCTAATTATAGTGGAGGGAGGGATTTAAACACTTACCCCACTTACAATTTATATACTGAGGACAGTTTGGAAAAAACCATTGAACATGCCAACCGTTGCCTTTCCCTACCGATGAAAGATTATTTTATAGAAGAGGTCTACCGGTTTTATCAATCAGCCTGTCAGGTATTAAAAGATTCTGCCCAAGCCCTTCTGCCATTAGAGGGGGAGAGGCTATCCTTTTTAAACAAAAGATCTTGCCAAGGGGACTTGACTAACTGTGAGGAATATAATGATCTTCTCCAAGGGGAGATGGTCCCTATTGTCAATAGAACTCTTAATAAATTGGATGTAATATTTAATGATCTGAATCACTTTTTAGAAAAGAAGGATGCTTGCTTAGAGGCAGAACTTGAAAGAAGACAAAGACTTTTTGATGAGCAGGGAATAATCCTAACTGATGAATTTACTTGTGATATATCATAGAAATTCGTTTTTTTAAAAAACAAGTTTTGTTTAAAGGTTCAGTAGGTTAAAACTTGACTTTTAGCCTGTTTTTAGTTATAAATGTTTCATATTGAGGCATAAAAATAAGGAGGATTTATGTTTTTTAAGTTCTTAACTTTGATGATGATGATTTTTACTTTAAATGCTTATGCCAATACGGCTTGTCAGGAATGGGAGGAAGAATATCATCATTCCCCAGATTATCTCCCGGATGTTATGGGTTATGCTTTTTGCCTCATTTCTGAAGGAGATAAAGAAAAAGCTTTGGGTTTTATCCAACAGCTTGACAGACAAGGCTATATCCCTGGGGCTTTTTATATGGCCAAATACATTCATAACGAATGGAATTATGGAACAAGGGATTATGATCGTTTAGATGAAACTATAGTGGCTTATCTCCGGGTAATATCTTTAATTGAAGGGGCTTTTGATTACCCCATGTTTAGTAGTCAGGGCTTTGATGGTGCTCTGCTTTGGTATGAGCAAACAGACAGTATAGAACTGAACTCCCATTATCAGGTCCCTATGACTTACTTTGATAAGTTTGGATCAGGAGCTGAAGGCATTTATAATTTATATTTAATGCAATCTCCTAATTACAATGGGGAGAGGAATTTAAACACTTACCCCACTTACAATTTATATACTGAGGACAGTTTGGAAAAAACCATTGAACATGCCAACCGTTGCCTTTCCCTACCGATGAAAGATTATTTTATAGAGGAGGTCTATAGGTTTTATCAATCGGCCTGCCAGGTGTTAAAAGATTCCGCCCAAGCCCTTTTGCCATTAGAGGGGGAGAGGCTATCCCTTTTAAACAAAAGATCTTGCAGGGATGCTTTGCCGGATTGTCAAGAGTATAATGATTTACTTGAGGAGGAAATAATTCCGATTATTAAAAAAGCTTACGATGAGTTAGATGTAATATTTAATGATCTGAATCACTTTTTAGAAAAGAAGGATGCTTGCTTAGAGGCAGAACTTGAAAGAAGACAAAGACTTTTTGATGAGCAGGGAATAATCGTAACTGATGAATTTACTTGTGATATATCATAGAAATTCGTTTTTTTTAAAAATAAGTTTTGTTTAAAGGTTCAGTAGGTTAAAACTTGACTTTTAGCCTGTTTTTAGTTATAAATGTTTCATATTAAAGCATAAAAATAAGGAGGATTTATGTTTTTAAAGTTCTTAACCTTGATGATGATGATTTTTACTTTAAATGCTTATGCAAACCCAGCCTGTCGGGAATGGGAGGAAGAATATCATTATTCTCCAGATTATCTCCCGGATGTTATGGGTTATGCCCGTTGCCTTATCTTTAACGGGGATAAAGAAAAGGCTTTAGCTTTTATCCAACAGCTTGACAGACAAGGTTATATTCCTGGGGTTTTTTATATGGCCAAATACATTCAGCACAGATGGAATTATGGAACAAGGGATTATGAGCGTTTAAATGAAACTATAGTGGCTTATCTCCGGGTAATATCTTTAATTGAAGGGACTTATGACTATCCCCGATTTAATGGCCAAAATTTTGATACTGTCCTGCTCTGGCATGAGAGAAAAGACCAGATGGAGCTGAGTTCTCATTATCGGGTCCCTATGACTTACTTTCATAAGTTTAAAAAAGGAGCGGCAGGTATTTATAATTTATATTTAATGCAATCTTCTAATTACAGTGGGGAGAGGGATTTAAACACTTACCCCGCTTACAATTTATATACTGAGGACAGTTTGGAAAAAACCATTGAGCATGCCAACCGTTGCCTTTCCCTACCGATGAAAGATTATTTTATAGAGGAAGCCTACCGGTTTTATCAATCAGCCTGTCAGGTATTAAAAGATTCTGCCCAAGCCCTTTTGCCATTAGAGGGGGAGAGGCTCTCCCTTTTAAACAAAAGGTCTTGCAGGAGTGCTTTGCCGAATTGTCAAGAGTATGATGAATTGGTTAAAGAGAAAATGTTTCCGATTATTGGAGAAACTCATGATGAATTGGATATAATATTTGACGATCTGAATCGCTTTTTTGAAGAGAAGGAAGCCCGTGATGCAGAGATAAGCAGAAAATTTCAGGAAGAACTGGACGCTGTCACTTCAGATGAGGAACACCTTGAACTTTTACGAAAATATGACCTGATTGATTAAATTATTTTGATATTGAGAACTTTGGCTTGCCTCAGTTTTTTTAAAAAACAGGTTTTGTTTAAAGGTTCAGCAGGTTAAAACTTGACTTTTAGCCTATTTTTAGTTATAAATGTTTCATATTCATATTAAAGCATAAAAATAAGGAGGATTTATGTTTTTAAAGCTTTTAACTTTGATGATGATGATTTTTACTTTAAATGCTTATGCCAATCCATCTTGTTCGGTAGTAGAGCAAGCATATCATGCTCATCCGGAACATAATGCTACTTCTATGAATTATGCTCATTGCCTTATCTTTAACGGGGATAAAGAAAAGGCTTTAGTTTTTATTCAAGACCTGGACAATCGAGGCTATATCCCTGGGGCTTTTTATATGGCCAAATACATTCATAACGAATGGAATTTTGGAACAAGGGATTATGATCGTTTAGATGAAATTATAATGGCTTATCTCCGGGTAATATCTTTAATTGAAGGGGCTTTTGATTACCCCATGTTTAGTAGTCAGGGCTTTGATGGTGCTCTGCTTTGGTATGAGCAAACAGACAGTATAGAACTGAACTCCCATTATCAAGTTGCTGTATCTTACTTCGATAAGTTTATAGAAGGAGCTACAGGCATTTATAATTTATATTTAATGCAATCCTCTAATTACAATGGGGAGAGGAATTTAAACACTTCCCCCACTTACAATTTATATACTGAGGACAGTTTGGAAAAAACCATTGAGCATGCCAACCGTTGCCTTTCCCTACCGATGAAAGATTATTTTATAGAGGAGGTCTACCAGTTTTATCAATCGGCCTGTCAGGTATTAAAAGATTCTGCCCAAGCCCTTTTGCCATTAGAGAGGGAAAGGCTATCCCTTTTAAACAAAAGGTCTTGCAGGGATACTTTGCCTGACTGTCAAGAGTATAATGACTTGGCTGATGGAAGAATGACTTCAATTGTTCATCAAGCTTACGATGAATTGGATGTGATATTTGACGATCTGAGTCGCTTTTTAGAAAAGAAGGATGCTTGCTTAGAGGCAGAACTTGAAAGAAGACAAAGACTTTTTGATGAGCAGGGAATAATCCTAACTGATGAATTTACTTGTGAAATCTCATAGAAGTTCAATCTTTTTTTAAAAAAACAGGTTTTGTTTAAAGGTTCAGCAGGTTAAAACTTGACTTTTAGCCTGTTTTTAGTTATAAATGTCTCATATTAAAGCATAAAAATAAGGAGGATTTATGTTTTTTAGAATATTGATTTTTATGATGATAGGGTTCACTTTAAATGCTTATGCCAATCCGGCTTGTCAGGAATGGGAGGAAGAATATCATTATTCTCCGGAATCTAAAGCTGATATGATGAATTATGCTCATTGCCTTATCTTTAACGGGGGTAAAGAAAAGGCTTTAGCTTTTATTCAAGATCTGGACAATCAAGGCTATATCCCTGGTGCTTTTTATATGGCCAAATACATTCAACACCAATGGAATTATGGAACAAGGGATTATGAGCAATTGAATGAAACTATAGTGGCTTATCTCCGGGTAATATCTTTAATTGAAGGGACTTTTGACTATCCTCGATTTAATGGCCAAAATTTTGATACTGTCCTGCTCTGGCATGAGCAAACAGACCAGATGGAGCTGAACTCCCATTATCAGGTCCCTATGACTTACTTTGATAAGTTTGGATCAGGAGCTGAAGGCATTTATAATTTATATTTAATGCAATCTCCTAATTACAATGGGGAGAGGAATTTAAACACTTACCCCACTTACAATTTATATACTGAGGACAGTTTGGAAAAAACCATTGAGCATGCCAACCGTTGCCTCTCCCTACCAATGAAAGATTATTTTATAGAAGAGCTCTACCGGTTTTATCAATCAGCTTGTCAGGTGTTAAAAGATTCCGCCCAAGCCCTTTTGCCATTAGAGGGGGAGAGGCTCTCCCTTTTAAACAAAAGATCTTGCAGGGATGCTTTGCCGGATTGTCAAGAGTATAATGATTTACTTGAGGAGGAAATAATTCCGATTATTAAAAAAGCTTACGATGAGTTAGATGTAATATTTAATGATCTGAATCACTTTGTAGAAGAGAAGGATGCCCGTGATGCAGAGATAAGCAGAAAATTTCAGGAAGAACTGGACGCTGTCACTTCAGATGAGGAACACCTTGAACTTTTACGAAAATATGACCTGATTGATTAAATTATTTTGATATTGAGAAACTTGGCTTTCCTGCCTCAACTTTTTTTAAAAAATAAGTTTTGTTTAAAGTGCTCAAATGTCAGATAGAATAAGCTTGTTTGTGTCTTGAATGCTGGAATATAGATATAGATTAGAGGGGAAAATAGAGAGTTTTAGAGCTTAATTCATTTTGCCTAAAAATTTAAAAGTTCATGACACTTTTAGAGCTTGTTTTTCAAACATTTTTCCTATTCATTTCAACACTTTAGCTAATATCAGGCATAGCCTAAAGTGTCATGAATCAATATAAAAAAGTTTGAAGGGCTTTTTTAAAAAAAATCATTTTGCTTGTGAAAGAGGGTGAAACTCATCCACAACCTCTTTCAGTTTTTTTGAACTGACAGAAGTGTAAATTTGTGTGGTTTGAATGCTCAAATGGCCTAAAAGTTTTTGAATGGCTCTGAGGTCAGCTCCTTTTTCTAAAAGTCCTGTGGCACAACCATGGCGGAAGGAGTGAGGGTTTTTCACATCCTCAAAACCCGCCTTTAAAGACCATGCTTTTAACCAACGCCATATATCCACTCTGGAGGGGCGCCGGCCCTTATTGTTAAAAAATAAAGAGGGATGGCTCACTTTCCCTAAGTGAGGGCGAGATTCCTTCAAATAAAGTAGGAGCAATTTATAGAGATGACCTGTCAAGGGCAAAAGCCTCTCACGGCCCCCCTTGCCCATAAGGCTGATCCAAGCTTCTGTCTCATTAAAGTCCTGAAGATTGAGCGACACCAACTCACTCACACGGCAACCCAAACCATATAAAAAAGATAAAATCAGTTGGTTTCTAATTGATTGACTTGTTGTTTTCCCCTCACAAGCCCGCCATAAGGATTTAAATTCTTGCCAACGGATAGGCTTAGGGAGTTTGCGATTAAGAGGGGGAAGGCTCATAAATTTCAGCTCTTTTACTGTCTGCCCTCGCTTTTGCAAAAACTTCAGATAGCTCCGGACGCAACTGATCACCCGGGCTTGAGAACTTAAGCTCAGTTTTTCTTTAGTTAAAAAACGATAAAATTCTTGAACAGGCCGGCGAGATTGGCAAAAGTCTTCCCACCGGGCCAAGTCCCTTTTGTAAGCAGAGACTGTGTTTTCAGAATAGCCACGGTGAAACAGATCTCTTAAAAAATCCTCCTCATATAAAAGCATCTTTTTAATCCACTTTTTAAAAATGGGAAAAAAATATCCAGAGATCCATTTAAAAAAATCCTATTTAATTAAAAAGCAAGAGAAGGAGCTTGACCAACACCACAATTAAAACTTATCGGGCAGTTTGTTTGAATCCATTGTGAAGGCCCCAATTCAATACGGCCAAATAAGCTGGTGCCGTTATTAAAAACCATAAAGTAGCCTCCAACAAAAGATCGGGGCTGAGGCACAATCCCTGGTGCCACAGGTGATTGCCCTGCCGTAACAGTTTGAGCACTCGCTGTTAAAATAGAGGAGCTTATAGTTCCACTCTCACAAACATAAGCTCGATTGTTAGTGATCTGAACAACAGCGGAACAGGTGAAAGTGAGAGGGCCGGTTTGACCACAACCTCCCGAAGTAATGGTTCCGGAAATGCTGACTTTAGCCCCTACAGGAAGTTGACCTAAAGTTACAGTTCCCGCAGTAGTTAAAGTGCTTGGAGTATGATGGACATTTACAGAACCAGCTGGGCAAGTTTTTGAAAAAATAAGTTGTTGTTGAGGGGTCGCCACCCCTCCAGTGGCAGTAGTGCTTTCTCCTGATTTACTGTCACAAGAAATAAGCAAAAAAAATGACAACAAAACAAAAATTTTTTTTAAAACATCAAACATAAAACCTCCTTAGCCTTTTCGCTAATAATGAAAAAGCAGTTAAATTGATTTACAAGTCATCAACAGAGCTGTTAAAAGCCTTCTCTATATTCAAATTATAAAATTCACCCAGGCGACTATAACAGGGTAAGGAACCTTTAATATCTATGTCTGGTGCCTGTGGCGATCGCCCTCCCGAAGGAGGAAGAGGGCCTGTAGGCAAGCAACTGAAAGGCCCAGAGCCTATTAACCAGCACCTTCCGTCTTTAGATGGAGCACTATGTGCTTGGCTGACATAAATACCTTTGTTATAACAAGTGTCGGCATTGTCACCTGTCCATATCCGGAACATTTTGTAGTAAATGTCCCCCGCGGCCAAGTAGGCCAATTCCCCATCTTTGACTTCCCTGGTGCGAACATCTTCTAACTTTAAAATAATAGCTCCCTTTTCGTTGTCAAAAATAGAGTAAAATTTTTTGCCAGAAATATCAGGTTTTCTTTTACTGGTATTCCAAGTGCCTTTGATTTCCCAATGGTTGTTTTTGTTTTCTTTATCCGTAGTTCCAGATAGGAACTGATGTCCTGAATAGCCCGCCCCACCACCATAAAAAGCTAAAATTAGCCGACCTTTGTATATGGGTTTGTCGGCAGAGGGGTTAAGCTGGCTCATGGAAAGGATCATCCGAGAGCATCTTATATCAAAATTTGATCTGCGACCTAAGAGAAAATCCTCAAGACTGGGAGGATTGAACCGGAAATTAGCGATAGTCCCATGACTCCCACTATTTTCTATAAGAGGGCAGGCTGAATCCTGATCGGGCTCCTTTGGTAAAGAATCTTTAGTGTCTGAAGAGGAAGAAGAGGGACTTTTAGTAGAGGGAGCCGAAGGGGAATAAGAATTGTGAGGCCCTTGATGGCCGATGGGAAGATAAACTTGCGAACTGCCATCGGAAACCCTTGTGGAACATTGATAGCCACCAAGGGCTATCGCCACAAAAGCCAGAAAAAAGAGCAGGACAGTAGAAAAATTTTTAGACATAATGGCCTTCTTGTTTAAAAACTTTGGCAGAGTTAGGCTTAATGCCCTCCCTTTTTGACAATCGAGATGTCAAAGAGATTTATTGGAGCAGGACTAAAGCCAACCTCAGCTTATTTTAACAAAAACAATAAGGAAAAATCAAGTTTATTTTATAAAAGCAGGATTTAGGGATAAAGTCCTGCCCTTTCCCTTTGGTTTTTAGGCCAGTTGCAGTCTCCATTGACAAAAAATACTATCCACATTAAAAAGTAAAAAAGGAGTTTTTTATGAAATGCCCTTCTTGCCGTCAACCCCCTATATCCTTAAAGCTATGGCTTATAAAATATAGTTGGGCCCGCTGGAGTTGTCGAGGGTGTAAGGTTCCTCTTAAAGCCAATTCCATTACATGGCTTTGCATAGTGGGGGGATTGATATACTCCCTATTGGCTTTAAGCCTCCCTTACATTATCCTTAACATGAGTGATGTGGCTCAGGGCCTGATCGCTATAGTGAGCCTCAGCCCTCTTGTGCCTTTTGCTGTGGTTAGCTATTTTTTTTGTGGCTACAAGCAGGATCAAAAAAATGAGCGGAAGTGAAAAAACATTTTTTTAACAAAATTTTAAGTTTTTTTAAGAGTCATAAAATTCAAAATAAAAAAATCATTTTAGGGATCTCTGGAGGGCTGGATTCAGTGGTCTTGCTGGATCTTTTGTCCCAACTCCGCCGGCCCTGCCGGCTTCAGCTTTATATAGCTCATATTCACCATGGCCCCTCTCATAAAAAACTGATTCAAACTTACAGGAAAAGGGCTTGTGAGCAAGTTTATCGGTTGAGCCAAAACTACTCTCAGGAGTTTTTATGCTCTCCACAAGCTCAAACTATTTTAAAAAGTGAAGAGGGTATGAGAAATTTTCGCCATTTTCATTTTAAAAAATTTTTAAGGCAAAAGCGAGCAGACATTTTAGCTTTAGCTCATAATAAAAATGATCTTTTAGAAACTCAGTTGATTCAACTAATTAGAGGTTGTGGCAAAACGGGTTTAAAGGCTTTACCAGCCCATCAAGCTCCTTATTTGCGACCACTTTTGTTTTGGACTCGGCAAGAGATCGAATGTTATGCCAGGGAAAACCAACTCCAATGGATAGAGGACCCTTCTAATAAGGATAACCGTTATTTAAGAAACTGGATCCGGAACCAATGGCTTTTGGATTTAGAAAAAAAAAGACCCGGCTCTCAAAAAAGCCTGGCCCGATCCTTAGATTTGCTGTCTCACTCGGAAAAAGAAGATTCCCTTTTTTTAGCCGTCACAAATCAGGGGATTCGCCGGAAGTTTTTGATGGAATTGCCACTAAAGGATCAAAAAAGGCTTTTGGCTTTTTATATGCGAAAACTCAAGCTTTCCCATTACGGGCAATCTCATATTGAAGAAATTCTCAAACATTTGGAAAGGAAGGAGAAAAGGTTTTCCATAAAGCTCCTTAAAAAAACTTGGAGCTTTACTACTCAATTTATATCTGCAAAATAGTTTAAACATTAAATAGCCCCTCGTGAAAAAGCCTTTCGCCAAGCATTTTCACTTTCTGTTTTTTCAGAGTCCATCTTGTGGAAAACTATTTTTTAACAAGGTTTTTCACGGGCGATTAAATAAAAAATGTAAGACATCGCCATCTTGCACTTCATAAGTTTTTCCCACAGCCCGGACAAGCCCTTTTTGCTTTAAAGTTTTTTCTGATCCTTGTTTAAAAAGCTCTTCACAAGGATAGACCTCCGCACGGATAAATCCTTTTTCAAAATCAGAGTGAATTTTCCCGCCGGCCTCAGGGGCTAAAGCCCCTTTAGGGATGGTCCAAGCCCTAACTTCTTTTTCCCCTGCTGTAAAAAAAGAGATTAAATCCAACTGTTGGTAGACTTTTTTAATAACAGAGTGAAGGGCCGGTTCTTTAAGGCCCAAGGGTTTTAAAAATTCTATTTTTTCCAAAAAAGTCCAGCCGGACATTTCAGCCTCTAAAGCACAAGAGATACTGATAAGTTCTTCTTTTATTAAATTGTCTTTTATTTTTTGAGCCATAGAGGCTAAGCTGGCCTGCTGAGTTTTCAAGCTTGCACTCTCTTTTTGATTTTGGAGAAAATCTTCCTCCTTAAAATTGCAAATATAAAGAACGGGCTTTAAGGAAATAAAGTTTAAAGATTTTAAATATGTTTTTTCATCCTTATTCCAATCAAAATCCCTTAAGCTTTTATTTTGAGATAAAATGTCCAAAACTTTTTTTAGAGTTTCACATTCTTGCAGGAGTTTTTTATCTTTTGCGGACTGGGCTGTTTTTTTTATTTTGTTAAATCGTCTCTCTGCCATCTCTAAGTCGGCTAACAATAACTCTGTGTTTATAATTTCAATATCCCTTAGAGGATTGGGTTCTCCATAAACATGACTAATTTGCTTGTCTTTAAAAATCCGAACAAGATGAAGTAAAGAGTCCACCTCCCGGATATGAGATAAAAACTGATTGCCTAAGCCCTCCCCTTTGCTTGCCCCTTTAACCAAGCCGGCAATATCTATAAACTCAAAAGATGTGGGGATAATTTGTTGGGGTTGAATGATCCGGGCCAACTCTTTTAAACGATTATCGGGAACAAAAACTCTCCCCTTATTGGCCTCTATGGTGCAAAAAGGGTAGTTGCCGGCCAGTGCCTGAGAGGAGTTAGTCAAACTGTTAAAAAGTGTGCTTTTTCCCACATTGGGCAGGCCAACAATTCCGCATTTTAAACTCATAGCTTTTTGGAATTGAACTGATTAGCTGAGAATGATAAGCCATGAATCACAAAAGAGCGAACAGCCTCTACTCCCTTTTGTAAAAGTGTGGGGAGTTGTTTTTTCTCATCAGGTTGAAAGGGGGAGAGGACAAACTGAGATGTGCTTTGCCGGATCGGTTCGGTCCGGGCTATCCCTATCTTTAACCGGCAGTAATTTGAAGAACCTAACTCCTGATGTATGTTTTTTACTCCATTGTGCCCGCCATGCCCACGGCCTTTTTGAAATTTCATCTGCCCAAAAATTTGATCTTTATCGTCATGAATGACCAACAGATCTTCTAAAGGTCTTTTGTAAAAATGGATAATCTCTTTTATGGCCTGGCCGGACAAATTCATAAAGGTTTGAGGTTTGACTAAGAGGACGGCAGTTTCTCCTATTTTTGTTTTTCGAATAAGGCTTTTGTGTTTTTTCTCAAAACTATTTCCCCCCACTATAGCGTCTATGAGAACAAAGCCCAAATTATGTCTTGTAAGACTGTGCTTTGGATCCGGATTCCCCAAACCCACAATGATTTTCATATTTTTCCGCTCTTATTTACTGTCCTTTTTAGGTTCTGCCTTCTCCGATGGTGGTGATTTCCCCTCTAAGGCGGAATCATCGCCTGGTTCTTCAGCCTTTTTCTCCTCTTCCTCTTTAGCTGGAACCAAAGTGCAGATAGTTCTTTTGCCTTTAGTGATCCGTTTCAGATTTTTAGGCAATTTTAAATCTTCAACATGAATACTTTGGTTTAAAGTGAGCTGGGACACATCCAAATCAATAGCGGGGGGGATTTCATTAGGTAGGCACTCTATCTCAAGATTTCTTAATATAATGTTAAAAATCCCTCCCTCCTCTTTAACTCCCTTAGGAAGGCCTTTGAAGTGAATATCTACTGGAACACGGAGAGCTTTTGTCATATCTAAAGAAAGGAAATCCAAATGGAGAGGTCGCCCACTCACTTTATGGCGAGATAGGGCTTTTTTTATGACCTTTAGCCCTTTTAACTGCTCATCTTCCGAATCCAAAGTGAAGATTTTATTTTCATACTTTTTTGTAGAATATTTTTCCGCAGAGCGAATGTCCATAGAAAAAGACAAATTTTTTTGCCCCTTGCCATAAACCACAGCGGGAACTCTTTTATTTTTACGAATTTTTTTGTTTTGCCTCCCTCTCTCATTCCTTGGGGAAACTTTAATTGTTAATTCCATTTTATCTCCTCAATATATTTGCCATTTATGTCACTTTTTAAAAAAAACCAAAAGAGAAAAAGCCACTTTAAGCTTAAAACCGGTGGCTTGTCAATCTTAAATTATTTGCAATGTTTAATTTTAATCAAACAAAAAGCTCACAGAGCTTTTGTTGGATATTCTTTGGATGGCTTCTGCCACAAGGGGGGCCAGATCCACAGTGTGGATTTTTTTAATGGCTTGGGCTTTTGCACTGAGGGGGATCGTGTTCGTGACAAAAACCTCTTTGAGTGGGCTTTTTTTAATCCTCTCTATGGCGGGGCCGGAAAATAATGGATGAGTGGCCAAGGCCGTCACCTCTTTAGCCCCTTCAGACAAAAGCCGGACAGAGGCTTCGCACAAGGTGCCGGCACTGTCCACCATATCATCTAAAATCAAAGCGGTTTTACCTCTCACATCGCCAATAACATTTAAGGCTTTCGCTTGGTTGGCCTCCAGCCTTCTCTTATCAATCATGGCCACACTGGCCCCTTTGATTTTTTTAGCGAAAGCTCTGGCCCTTTCTGCCCCTCCAGCATCAGGGCTAACCACCACTACATCACCCTCCGAATGGTTTTTTTGCCATGCTTTAGCTAAAACCGGCGAGGCAAAAAGATTATCTACGGGAATGTTAAAAAAACCTTGAATCTGTGGGGCGTGCAAATCCACAACCAAGAGCCTGTTGGCCCCTGCACAGGAGCACATATCCGCTATGCATTTTGCGGAGATGGGCACACGGGGGGCGGATTTCCGGTCCTGCCGGGCATAGCCATAATAGGGCATGACTAAAGTGATCTCTTTGGCAGAGGCCCTTTTAAGGGCATCCAATATTAAAAACAGCTCCATATAATTCTCATTTACTGGAGGGCAGGCACTTTGTATGAGGAAAACATGGAGGCCACGGACATTTTCCTTAATTTGAACAAAGATCTCCCCATCCGCAAAGTGAGAGATGGCCAGATCTCCTACCTTTTCCTTGAGGCACTGAGCTGTGGCCTGTGCAAAGGCGGGATTGGAGCGACCGGAAAAAATCTTCATTTCTTTCGCCAATAAGGGGCTAAAGGGATAAAAAAAGTGTAAAATTGAGCAGTGTATTTGTTCATGCCTTTGTTTATCATGGCTTGTTGGCAAATTTTTTTAAATTCTTTAACATTTTTTCCCTTGTAAAGGAGTTCTCCATTTTTAAAGCAATGGCTACAGTAGGTATCGGATTCTCTCTTCCCTGGATCTTTTTTAAAAGGCATAAGGCACATAGCACAAGATTTTCTCATAATAAGGAATATTACTTTTTTGTTTTGAGCGAGTCCAGAATTTATACTGATTTTATTTAAAAATTCCTATCTTTTCTCCTGTTTTGACCGGAAATCTCAACTGTGATCAGTATATCTTGAACTTTAATCCCCTCTGAATTAAAAAACATTGCAAAAGCCACTCCAAAACTTTTATACTGCGAGCCATGCGATGGGAAGATTATATTTTAGATTTTGTCAATATTACGGAAAAATCGGCCATAGCTTGTCATTCTCTAATAGGGAAGGGGGACCCCCAAGGGGCGGATAAGCTTGCGGTCTCTGCTATGAGAGAGGCTTTTAACCGCTTGCCGATGGATATTCAAATCGTTATAGGAGAGGGGGAGAGAGATCAGGCCCCTCGCCTTTACACTGGGGAACAGTTAGGCGATCCCCATGCCTCTTTAAAAGTGGATGTGGCAGTGGATCCTTTAGAAGGGACCACTTTATGTGCTGAGGGCCGTAGGGGAGCACTTTGTGTAATAGCCGTGGCGGAAAGGGGCTATTTATTTAAAGCTCCCGATATTTATATGCAAAAAATCGCCTGTGGGCCAGAGGCTAAAAATTGTATAGATCTGAATGCGGAACCCAGCCAAAACATTGCCTTAACAGCAAAGGCTTTGGGCAAAACTCCTGAGGAGATCACAGTAGGGGTTTTAAACCGCCCTCGCCATAAAGAGTTGATTGAAAAAATAAGAAGAGCTGGGGCAAAAATTCAACTTTTAGGGGATGGTGATGTGGCTTTGGCTTTGGAGTCCGCCTTAAAATCCTCCTCCATTGATTTGCTTATGGGGGCCGGAGGTGCTCCCGAAGGGGTTTTATCAGCAGGAGCTTTAAAGTGTTTGGGAGGTGGTTTCCAAGGGCGACTTTTATATAAAAACGAAGAGGAAAGGCAAAAAACTTTGCAAGCTGGTGTCTCGGAGTTAGATAAAGTTTGGGATAGGGATGAGTTGGCTAAAGGGGAGCTTTTATTTTTAGCTACAGGAGTCACTTCTGGCTTACTTGAAGGTGTGAGAAAAGAGGCCAACTCCTACTTTACCCACAGTTGGATACTCACTCTTGAAGGCAAAAAGGAGCTTAAAAGTACCCGTAATCATTAAACCGGAAAATTTACATTCGAATAGATCACAGAGCTTTTTCATGGGTGACGGAATAGTATTTTTTAAGGGCAGGAACCTGAAAAATTTTTCTCTCTGGAAGCCAAATCCCAGACAATTTATGGCCATACACACAACCTGTGTCTAAGCCTATAGAGTTCTCCTTCAGCTTAAGGCCCTGTTCTGCCCAGTGCCCATAAATGACCAGTTGAGATCCTTTGTAAAAAGAATGCCATGCGGGGTTGAGTTTATTTTTTATATCTTTTCCCTGGCCATCCCAAGTGCGAATGTTCATTAAAATATGAGGCTCAGTTTTTTTTGGACTTTTCCCGGGAAGCAGGCCAGCATGCACCACTAAAAAATCTTTATCCTCAATATAAAAAGGGAGTTGGAGCAACCATTTCAACCAATCATCCACTTCCCCTTTCATGTCCTCTTTGAGTTTTTTAAGGGCAGAGGGCAAAGGCCCCCCCTCTGTTAAACATTTAATAAAAGCTTGCTCATGATTGCCACGGATAAGCTCAGCCCCATTTTGCCTTAACCATTTTAACACTTTAAGGGAATCCGGGCCTCGATTGATGGCATCTCCCACTAAAATTAAACGGTGAATTTCCTGTTGATAGCCGGCTTTTTTTAACAAAAATAGAAACTCTTTAAAACAACCATGCACATCGCCAACGATAAAAGTTTTCCTTAGCTGACTGGCTTTTTTCAAACCCTTTTACCGTCGTTTTTAAGAAAAGGCTTTAGCTTTAAATGGGGTGGAGTTGATGAGTCTTGCATTGTCACCTGTGGCTTGAATTACAAATAGCTCTTCTTTTAAAAGATTTTTGCCGGATTTTGAGCTTTTTCTTTTCATTATGAAGGCCATTTTAACATGGCTGTTGCACAAAAACAAGGGAAAAATAGGGACATAACATTCTGTTCTTGACAATAAAAGTTTTGAGGAGTATGAAAAAACGGCCGGCCCAACTGACTTTTTTCAGGAGGGTCGGGATAGTGAAACGACCTGAAAGGATTTTGTCAACAGTGAATGTGATTGAAATCAGTTGCCCTGCCAAAACCTTTGTCATAGGGGAATATGCTGTTTTAGACGGCGGGCCAGCCATTGTTTTGAACACAGCCCCTCGTTTTATTTGCCGGATCCAAAAAGTCTCTCAAGCTCGCTCACTCGATTTAAGTGAAAATAGCCCTGCCGGCCAATGGATTAGGAAAAACCCTCGAGACTTCCAAACAGTCCAATTAAATTGGCTGAATGGGGATCGCCCTGTGGGAGGTTTAGGATTTTCCTCAGCACAGTTTAATATTTTATATGCTTACAGTTTTATTTTAAGAGAGGGGAGTATTGATCAGATTAAACCTCAGGATATATGGAGGAGCTATCGGCAGTTAAAATTTGACGGTTTTTTACCCAGTGGTGCGGATGTCATCACACAGTGGGTGGGAGGGGTGAGTATTTTTGAACAGGATCCTTTGCTCTCTGTAGAGACATTAACCTCATCTCTTCCAGAGCTTCATTGTTTGATTTTAAGAACAGGAGAGTATTTTGAAACCCACAAATATTTAAAAAATTTTAAACTGAGTGATGTCTCCGACCTTAAAAAAATCTCTCAAGAGGGGGTTCAAGCCATGAAAAAAAGGGATGAGCTGGCGTTTATCTCAGCCGTCAATAACTATAGAAAAGGCTTACTTAACAAAAATTATATCACAACTAAAAGTCAGGAAATTTTAAACAAACTCACAAATATAAAAGCCATTCAAGCCTGTAAGGCCTGTGGGGCTATGGGGGCAGAGACTCTGATTGTTTTTTATAAAAAACAAGATGAAGAAGAAGTCCGAAGGGAAACATCTTTTTTAAAACTTGTGGCTGATAGTAGCCAACTCACTTATGGTGTCACTTTTCATAAATTGACAAAACCTGAGGAGGTCTCTCATTGAGTTGGTCGGCTGGGGCCCCTTCTAATATTGCTCTCATCAAGTATATGGGCAAAGCTCAAGGCCAAAGCCTTATCCCTCCTGTCCATTTCGACCCTTGTTTTCTCCAAAACTTGTCAGAAGAGGAAAAGGGGGATCTTTATTTTAAAAACATAAGTGTAAACCCTTCTTTATCTTACACTTTAGAACACTTTAAAACTAAAGTCCTTATTGAAGAGTCAGAGAAAGATCAATGGTCGGCTTTTAAAAGCAATCCTTTTAAACAGCTCAGTTATAGCACATCTCAAAAGTTTTTTTTTGAAAACAGCCTTCCCCCCTCAGCACAAAAAAGGTTTTTGGATTTTTTCCGGTTTTTGAAAAAGGTTTTTTCTCTCCCTGGGCACTATACAGTTTTTTCGCAAAGCAACTTCCCTATATCTATAGGGACAGCCAGTTCGGCCAGTAGTTTTTGTGCCCTCACCCAGGCCGTCTACAAATTGGCTAAAAATCGTTCCCCCATAAAATCTTTAATCAATAAAATGACTTGGGAAAAGTTGGCTCAGCTCAGTCGTGTAGGTTCAGGTTCTTCTTGCCGATCTTTTTTTGCCCCTTTTTGCCTTTGGGAGGATTCGGGAGTGCGAGCTTTTACGGCTCCTTGGGGGAAATTACTCCACCAACTCGTTGTAATAGATCCTCGTCCAAAAAAGATAAGCTCTACAAAAGCTCATGAGAGGGTCCGGACAAGTCCTCACTTTAAGGATCGACCAATAAGGGCCAAAAAGCGAATGCAATTTTTGATGAGAGCTTTTGAACAGAGGGATTGGAGAGCTTGCTTTAAAATCTGTAATGAGGAATTTTTGGATATTCATCTTTTGTTTGAAAGCTCTCGTCCTCCTTTTAAATATCAGACCTCGGTAGTAAAAAAGGTTTTGAGCTGTATTCAAACTTTTTGGAAACATGATGGGCCTTTAGTGACAATGGATGCTGGAGCCAATATTCACCTCCTGTATCGTCCGGATCAAAGGGATCAGAGGGAGAAAATAAAAACTCTTTTATCTGACTTTACTGTTTTGTCCTCTCACTGATTCGCTGGCTGTGAAAACAAGAATCCAGGGATCTCTGTTTTTCCTGAAACATCTGCTTACAAGCCCTCCATGAAAAAGCTCTGCCCTTTATCGCACAAGCAAAAGCCAGCGGTGAGGGTCCAAGGTATTTTTCCCGCGAACAAGCTGGACTTTTGCTTGTGTGATCCATTAAATGTAGATTTTTTCACAAGGGACTATTGGGAAAAATATTTTGAGAATATGTTTAAAAATATGTTAAGATATAAAGAAATCTGTTTTTGAGTTAAAACCATTACATTTCTAAAGGATCGGTATGAGATGAGCCGGTTTAAAAAAAGATTTTTTGGCAAGTGGGTTTTGTCCGGAGAGCACAGTGTTTTAAGGGGCTTTCCGGCTATAGTCTACCCTTTGTCTCGATATTATATAGACTTTTGTTGGACAGAGTCCAATGCGGTTTTGAAAGTAAAAAAAGGAGGGAAATATCCTGCGGGGCTGGAGTTCTCTTTCAGCCCTCTTTTAGATAGAGCTTTAAAAAAAGCCGGTAAAAAAAGACAGGATCTAAAAGGCTGTTTAACTATTGAGGGCTTTATTCCCTTTGGTGCGGGCTTAGGGGCTTCGGCAGTTTTAAGTGCAGGTATTGCCAGTTTATTTTTGCATAAAAAATGGATTACCAAACTTCATCTCAAGCCTTTTGCTATCTTCTTAGAAGATTTTTTCCATGGAAAAAGCAGTGGTATGGATGTGACAGCGGTTTTAGAGCAAAGGCCCCTTCTCTATCAAAAGGGTAAAAAACTCAAGCCTCTTCCCTCCTTCCAATCAAAACCCTATTTGTTTTTGTCTCATTCTGGAGGAAGGGCTTCTACTTCTGTGAGTGTGCTTCAAGTTCAAAATATTTTTAATAAAAACCCTCAAAAGGCCAAACAAATTGACAGAAATATGGCACAATCGGTCCAGCTTTCACTTTCGGCCTTGAAGGAAAAGAAAAGTGAAAAATCCCTTCAGCTTTTATCCTCAGCTCTCAGCTTAGGGGAAAAGTGCTTTCGTGATTGGGAACTGATCTCTTATGACTTAGAGAGGCGGATGAATCATTTAAAAACATGTGGAGCTTTAGCTGTAAAACCTACAGGTTCGGGTTTAGGAGGGCATATCATCAGCCTTTGGAACAAAAAACCCCCTTCCTCTCTTAAAGATCTTATCCCTTTAAAAATTTAAAGAACCTATTTTTTCTGTTATACTGATTTTGTTTGAAAATTCCTGCTTTCTCTACTCTGTTTTGACCGGAAATCTCAAATGTAATCAGTATAAGTTTCATTTAAAATAATTTCTTATAAAAAATATAAGACTGACTAATAGGCAACTCAAAAGTTAATTTAACTGAATGAAATATTTATAAGAATATCAGAAAGGTAAAATTCCGTTTTCAGTAGATTGATTAGTCTTTGTCTTTGCCCTGCCATTTATCTGCTATAGCTTTCCAATTAATTGTTCTTTCTTTTTCTCTTGTCCATACCTTCCAGAAATCGGGATCATCTGATTGAGGTCTGGCTTTTTCCGGCAAATAAGATATTTTTGTTAAAATGGGAATTTCTGAAGCCCATCCCAATAAATAAGCATGACGAGAAGGTAGAGCTGGTAATTCCTGCATCGTGCCTTTTAAACTATCCGGTAATAAACGAGATACCATCTCCTGATCCCTGTCATTTGTGATCCTATGAAGTAAAAAGGTATTAGATATTGTATTGTCTTATTTTTTTTGTTTATAATTGTTTTTTCCACATAGAGAGTTTTTTTTATAAAGTTCTCTAAATTTTTATTTATATTTTCTTTTAATTTCTCAATATCTCCTTTTAATGCTTCTGTGCCATTATCTTCTACATAAATATTTAATCCTTCTAAAAGAGTATTTGCTATATTTATTTGATCTTCTATATTAAGCTCTTTCCTTCCCTCTTGTTCGGCCTTCTTCACTCCTGCTTTTTTTATTTGATTAGAAAACACATCAAAATCCATACACTCCATGAATTTTGTAGATTTTCCAGTTGCAAGAATTTCCTGAGAAGTGGTGAGTCCACTCCCTACCAAAAGGTTTAACCGCTCACTTTGAAATAAAGCGGTAAGCCAAGGCTCTATTTCTTTTCTTAATTCTGAAATGGTGAGATCTTTTTCTTCTTTTGGACCAGTTATAAATTTTGTATTTTCTTCATCCCAAGTTAATTTTCTATACTTTGGATCACTTCCAACTTTTAAATAATTTTCTTTTTTAACGTTCATTCTATTACCTTGTTTATTTATGACCATCATCAAATTCCTGCTTCAGTTTATCAATAAAATCTTTTACAGGTATATTGTCCAGTATTTCAAAATCACAGGGTAATCCCATTCTGCCAACTTTCCTTATATGTTTATTCAAGTATTCTATTGAATTTAGATCATTATCAACAAGAATGCTATTTCTTCCTTCCTCAATACACACTCTACCAGTTGTTCCAGAACCAGAAAAAAAATCTAAAACCAAAGAATTAGGATAGGAAAGCGATTTTACAAATCTTCTAACCACTTCCAAGGGTTTCTGTGTTGGATGCCCTACTCTTTCTTTTGAATTTCCATTCAACCTGGGTATTTCCCACACATTAGTAGGATTTTTCCCCTTTTCAATATTATCAGGATTTAATCTTTTGTCTCTTAAAGCTATTTGTTTTGATTCAAAATTATAAGGAACTCTGACAGAATCAAGATCAAAATAATACTGTTTTGTTTTTGAAAGCCAAATTATTTCTTCATATCTATTGGCAAAAAACCGATGAGCAGACATTCCGTTTTTATAATACCAAACAATTAAATTTATAAATCGCAATTTTGTATTATGTCTTGTGTAATGCAAAATTTCCAAAAGATCACCTTTTTTCAAATCCTGATATTGAAAGCCTCCAAAAATAACACAGTTTCCTGAAGTATTTAAAATCCTGTAAATTTCATCCAGCCATTGTTTAGCCCATTCCAGATAATTATCAAATTTATCCCATACATCCAATTCAAGATTATATGGAGGATCAATAAGTATCAACTGAACTGATGAATCCGGAATCTTCTTCAGAAAACTTACAGCGTCTTCAACATATAGTATATGTCTGGTTTTTTTTGGCAACTCACTTTTCACAAAAGAGCTGTGCTTTTTACCGCATTTATTGATAAGATTCATTGCTCGGTGTCCTGAGTTATGATGTGATTTATTAGGCATTGTTAAACTCCATCTTATTTAAAAAATAGTTTGATGTGAGAAAATCTTTACCAAACAGCTCCTTTAATATGGATAGTTCATTTGCTGGAAGGTCAATTACAGTTTTCAAATAATACTTTTTGATTGCTTCAAAACGCATTTTTAATAATGTGTCCGGTTCCCTATGTTGAGAAATCAATAGTTTTGGTGAAACTAAAAATGTTTTCAACTCCACTTCATTTTTTCTATTTTCCAGTATTCCTATTGCTTCTAACACATTGAGCAAAAAAGGACAACGATGTTTGGCCCCTTCCTCTGTAGCAATTTCAATACCATTCTGATCACAATACCTTGCGACCTCCTGAGAATTAAAAAAACCTTTATAAATATCAATCTTAGATATAATCTGTTTTCTCTCCACTCTGTAAAGATAATTGAGCATGAGTCTAATTGCATGCATTTCCAGAAATATAGCCCTGATTTTATCTTTTTTATTCTTATGTTTTAAGAGGAAACTCCTAATAGACAAATTGAAATCAGTTGCAGGGATATTCATGTCCCATGAAGGGATATTCTGTTGTTTCTTTTTAAAAGACAAATTAAGAGTTTCTATAACAGATTTTAAGAGTCTATAGAAAATAAGCCCTTGTGGAGTTAGTTTCAATTCAAGTTTTTCGTCTTTTTCTAAAGTTCTATCATCAATCAATAGCCCCAGTTCCATTAAACCTTGTAATTTATATTTAGTTTGTCTTTGAAAAGTCCCAAGCCTTCCGGGATCAAAATTTCCTCTTAATTTTACAAATTTCTGATTGAGATGACTCTTCTTAAATCGACTGGAATTTACCACTTTTATAATATATAGCAAATGCCCTAAGTGAAGTCCTTGTGGAAAATGATAACTCGCTTCAGTAAACTCGCCAATCTCTCTAAGAAATTTCACCCATGACTTAAATACTGAAAGATATTTTGAAATTTTAAATTCTCCATGTTGATTTATATCTTCTTGTGTTGGTTTTCTTTGCAAGGATTCCGATAAATCATAGTATGCTCCGATCAAATCTTCTTTTGTTATTTCTCTTTCCTGTCTATCTTGTGCATCAAAAATCTGTTCCACTTCACTATCAAAATAAACATTGCATTTTGGAGAATACTTGTATTCGATTTTTTCAATTCTTTTATTTTTAGGGTTTCTAACTGCTTTTAAGTTTTTTGAAATATATTTTCTTATCTTATTGGCTTTTTTATAGTTGCTGATGAAATCTAAAACTACAATATTGGATTTTCCACCACAGAGACGTAATCCTCTGCCAAGTTGTTGCATAAAAATTGTTTTAGATTCTGTAGGTCTCAGAAACATTAAAACTTGCACATTTGGAAAATCCATTCCTTCGTTAAAAATATCCACTGTAAAAGCGACTGCTACTTCATTTTTTTTGAATTTATCAATTAGATCAGTTCGCTGATCTGTTAAAGATGTGATTGCTACAGAAGGAATGTCTTGAAGATTGAAAAATTCAGCCATTCTTTCAGCATGTTTGATTGAGCAACAAAACCCTATAGCCTTATTTCCTTTTCCCTTTTCCAAATATTCTTCAAATATCTGCTGATTCCTTTTTTCTATAATTAAATGGCGATCCAAGTCTCGGACATTATATTTTTCTCCTTTATAGCGAATATTTGAATAATTGATATTATCTTTTAAACCATAATAATTGAACGGCACTAAGAACCCACTTTCTATAGCTTCAATCAGTGAGTATTCAAAAACCTTATTATAATCAAATATTTCAAAAATATCCTTTCGATCCATTCTGTCAGGTGTAGCTGTTAAGCCTAACATGAAAAAAGAAGGATCAAAATAATCCAGTATCAATTTATATGAAGGAGCTTGACCATGATGCACTTCATCAACAATAATATATGAAAACTCATCTTTTTTAAAAATATTTAAATGAACAGCATTTTTTAGTGAATCCTTAGAGACAAATAATACCTTGGATTTTTTTAAATTTTCTTGGACATGTCCTGTCAACAAACCTAACTTTTCTTTCGGATATATTTTTTCAAATGCAACCTTTGACTGATTGAGAATATCCAGACGGTGAACAATGAATAAAATTTTTCCATTTGTTTTTAAAGTGTCAAACGCGGATAAGTAAGTCTTTCCGGTTCCAGTAGGTAAAACAACAATACCTTTTTTCCAGCCTTTAGATCTATATAGATCAAGATTTTTTAATACTTCTTTTTGAAGATAATTTGGTTCAATAATAGTTTCAGAAATTAACTCAGGAAATTTTTTGTATACTGATCTTCTAATATTTTCAAAAACTCGTTTTCTCCAAGCAGGCGATTGAAGTTGATTATATGAAAAACGAAGCAACTGATAACCAGCATTTAAAATCTCATTTTGACGAGACAAATTATCATCAAACATTTCATTAGGGATAATCCCTTCTGCATGGTAAAATTCACCATTGACTTCAAAAGCTAACTTCTTACCGTCTTTTATGATTGCAAAATCTATTCTTCTGCTTCTACCCTCTGAATCAATGAAAGGATATTGAGGTATAACATATTTAATGTTATATTTTCCAAATATAGGATATAAAAACTCTGAGACAAAAAGTTTCTCACTTTCTTGTTGTATTCTTTTTTGATAAACTTTTAGGTATTCTGACAAATTTGCTTTTTCTTTTTTTTCAAAAAGATTTTGCCAGATATTTTTTTGTTCTTGCCTTAACATAGTTTTATTCCATTAAATTATCATAGCGACTGCTAAAGAAGTAACATTTTTTCATAGTTTCAATAGTAAAATTAGATATACCATTTGTTTCAATTTTTGTAATTGTATTGTAATGACACTTCAACCAGATTGAATAATTTATCTTGAGAAATGTCCTTTTCTTGACTTCCGCATAATGCAATGCAACAAATGAGTATTTATAGGGATTTGCAGGTTTTTGGTGCCACACATTCTAAGATTTAATGTAAGATGTGGGGATAAATTGAGACACTCTTTTAAGGCCAAAAGCCTCGTATATAGTTCTTATCTCTTCTGTGGATTTAGAAGGCATACGATGTTGTTTTTAACTTTCTTCATCAGACGCTCAATCAGTCTAAGTCTGTCAGCTGAGTTCTTCTTAGCCCTGCTTTTAGAGTAGTTGACAAGTTGTCACAATATTTTTTAATATTTTAACATGTCGTGTCGTGCTGAAGTCGGGAAAATAAGGGGACTATCCTGCTTATGGAATTTAAAACAAGAGTGATTTTTATAATGGATGGGGTGGCAGGATTCGAACCTGCGCATGACAGAACCAAAATCTGTTGGCTTACCACTTGCCGACACCCCATTATACTTTAAGGCTCAATTTTTTTTACAAAGCCTCTTAGAGAGAAAAATATCCTTGATTTTTTAAAAAAAATCAAGATTTTTAATGCCATTTTTCCCCACTTTCCCCTTTTCTTGATTTTCACCATTACCCCTTACCCCCAAATGAAGAGGAATGTTTCATTTTTCAAGATTACATAACTCCCCGTGAAAAAGTATCCTTTTAACTTCTTTTATCCAAAGGTTTTGTTCCATGAGGGTCCAAGGTATTGCCGTCCCGAAATGGGACAGAGCCTTTGGACAAAAAAACTAAAGAATAGGGTTTTCTAGCAGAAAATTATAGATGGCTCAATATTATACTGTTGGTTTTGAAAGATTAAGGTTCTCCATAGCCTGCTTATATTTTTCTAAAACGGCTTTTTCAATTAGAGATCTCATCTCCGGTTTTATAGGATGAACTATATCTTTATAAGGCACACCCAATCGATTGCCGTCTCTAACTTTTTTGCTGGGCATAGCCACAAAAATTTTGCCCTCGGTTTGAATCACCCTGAGATCATGCACAACAAAGCAGTTGTCAAAAGTAATGCTGGCAAAAGCCTTTAAAGGGGGCCTGTCAGGCTTGAGTTTGATTTTAACTTCTGTAATCTCCATAAAGAAACCTCATTATCCCTATCGGAAAACAGCTCCGAGGACTTAAATATCAACTCCAAAAAGAGGGGGAAAATCAGACTTTAGTCTTGAAAAAAACCTGCCAACAGGGGTTAGCCTTAAGCTATTTGCTTTTATATTGTGCTGAGATGGCCATCTCTAAAGAGTGAAAGAAGTGGATATTGAAAAATATTTGTCATATTTTTGGTAATATCTCAAAATATTTATCTGATTTTTACCCTTTCTAAAAGCCTTTTTGGCTTGTGGAATGGTGTGAGTGGGATAGCCATTGATTTGAAAAATCAAATCCCCCGCCCTCAAATCGCTTTTAGAAGCCAAAGATCCTTTATGAATATAAGAGATTATGGGATACCTTCCGGCCCAAGTGGGTAGGCCAAAGCGACTCAGGTGGGATTTTGTCCCCTCTAAGGCTTTAAAACCTCCGGGAAGAACCTGGCCTTTGATTTTTGATTTCCTCTGTTGTGGATTCTTCCTTTCAGCAGAAAAACTATGCTTATCCCACATTTGAGGAGTGATTTTGAGTTGAATGGTCCGGCCCTCTCTAACCGCTTTTAAAGAGACGGTTTTACCCGCTGTGGCCCTGCGGATGGCCTTAGGGAGATCTTTTGGGTTGGTGATTTTGTTTCCGGCAAACTCAATAATTCGATCTTTAATTTTAAGCCCTGCCTTTTCTGCCGGGCTGGCCAAATACACATTTACAATGAGAGCACCGTCCTTCCCATCACTGAAAAATTCCACCCCGATAAAAGCTCTTCTCACAAAGCCAAAGGATTTAAGATCTTTAAGCACCTCCCTAACATTATTGATGGGAATGGCAAAACTAATACCCATAGCCCCTCTGGCAATGGCCTGATTCACACCCACAACTTCTCCTTTTAAATTGACTAAAGGGCCACCGGAATTACCAGGGTTAATGCTCGCATCTGTTTGAAGGAGAGGAAAAAGATTAAGGTCATCAATTTCCCGCTTAACAGCGGATATGATCCCCTTAGTCATTGTGTGCCCATAGCCATGGGGATTGCCTATGGCGGCCACCCACTCCCCCACCTCTAACCTTTCACTGTCTCCCATCTGGATAGGGACAAGTTTTTTGTTAGTGCTCACTTTTAAAAGGGCAATATCACTTTGACGATCTAAGCCTAAAATTTTCGCGGGATAAAGCTTTTCCTCTTCAGCAAATTGAATCTGAATTTTATCAAAATTTTGAACCACATGGGCATTGGTGACGATCAATCCCGCTTTATCCACAATAAAACCAGAACCAGAACCTTTAATTTCAGGAGGAGAAAAAGGCATTAAGTAATAGCCTTGGTAAAATGGAATCACATTGTTTGAGCCTTCTTTAGCTACAGAAATATTCACCACACTGTGCCGGGCTTTTTTTGCCAAACGGATAAAATCTTGATGAGGCTCTACAGAATAGGCCAAAACGGGCAAGATCCAACAAAAAATAAAAAAATATCGGCTCATGGGCTATCCTTTTCTTGGTTTTGAATATGGACAAATTGAATTTGAAGATCACTGATGCAGGAGTCTAAAAGCTCTTTTTCCTCTAAGCTCAAATTGTTTTTTGTCTTCTCCTTTAAAAGATCTAAAAGATCAATGTTGTAGCGGGCCATAGTCAGGTCTTTTTCTTCCTTTTTTTCTGAATTGAGGCCCATTTTAAGGAGGGCTGTAGAGGCTATTGACATGACCAAGCTGTTGAATTGAGGTGCTGGTAATTTTGTTTGTTTTTTGTCTTTTTCCATTTTAAAACCCTGGCCTTTTACTAAAAAAACTAAGGGGGATATACCCCTGTTAAAAACCGGATCCGCTTTTTTATTAAAGGCTGGAGGGAAGTATAAGGCCCTTTGCCTGTAGAAGTCAAAGCTTTTATTAAAAATAAAGGCAGGGTAAAAGGCAAAGCCTTTGGCGGGCGAACTTTCACTAAGCTATCTAACTTCCACAACAGGAGGGCTAAAGAGGCTTTGTCCTCTTTTGAAAGAGTAAAATGGGCATCCGCTTGATAAAAAATCCTTTTCGTGATTAAAGACAGAATTTTTAAGATCAAAACCAAAAAAAACGGCTCTTTTTGAAGACCTTTTCTTGGACGAAACAGACGAAACAAAGGATAACTTAAAAAACGGGCTATTTTTTCCATTATCCATAAAAAAGCACTGAGAAGACTTAAAAAAAGCAGATCCCCGGAACGGGCAAAATAAAAGGGATAGCTCAAAAGATATTTTATGTCTTTTTGGGGGAATTTTTCTAAAATATCCTCAGACAGGACCACACAAGGTCCTTCAAAACTAAAAAAATAAAAAAAAGAACTTGGGTTATTTGTGGGCTTGAACAAACGGGCCTTTGGCATGCCGTATTTTTTTTTTAATGTTTCAAAAATAGCCTGTGCCCCATAAGGGTCTTTCGGGACATAGGATGAGAGAGGGATTTTTTTTCTCAGATAGAAATCAGGAAAAAGCAGGAGGAACAGATCCAGAGTTAAAATGCTGGCAAAAGCGGGGATCAAGAGTTTAAACTCTCCAAAAAAAAAGATCGGCAAAATCAAAAGGCCGTTTAAAACCAAAAGGAATATGTAGGATTTATAAAATTTTCGCATTTTTGAGCCTTTATTTTTATGGATTAAGTTAGGGTCATTTTTATTGGACAAAAACTTGAAAATCAAGTATAGAAAACAAAAAATGAATGGGAGTAAAGCATAATGAATGAAACTCGTCCGGACAAAAACCCCGCCTCCAACAGTCAGGAGATCCGCCAACTGATCAAAGAGATCAAAAAAAACATTGTTGGGCAGGAGGATATGATCCAGAGCCTTTTGATTGGCCTTTTGACTGGGGGTCATATTTTAATTGAAGGTTTGCCGGGGTTGGCCAAAAGCCTATCCGTGTCCACTACAGCTCAAGCTGTGGATCTGAAGTTTCAAAGGATCCAATTCACCCCTGATCTGCTCCCTTCAGATATTATTGGCACTATGATCTTTCATCCCTCAGCTCAAGAATTTACTCCAAAAAAAGGGCCTGTTTTTACCAACATCTTATTAGCTGATGAAATCAACAGGGCACCAGCTAAAGTGCAGAGTGCCCTTTTAGAAGCTATGGAGGAAAAGCAAGTCAGCCTGGGCGACAAAAGCTATAGCCTGCCCTCTCCTTTTTTGGTTTTGGCCACTCAAAACCCCATAGAGCAAGAGGGAACTTACAATTTGCCAGAGGCTCAAAGGGATCGCTTTCTCTTTAAAATTAAAGTGGACTATCCATCGGAGGGAGAGGAGATGGCTATTCTCAACCTCAGCTTGAAAGAGGAAAAAAAAGAGATCTCCCCTATTTTAAACAGAGAAAAGGTTATTGAAATGCAAAAAGCCATTCAAAAAATTCACATGGACGATCAAATTAAAAAATACATTGTGGATCTGATCCAATCCACAAGAAATCCCAAGCATTATGGTTTTCCGGAAATAGAAGGCTGGATAGAGGTGGGGGCCTCTCCCAGGGCCACAGTGGGTTTTCCCAAAGCGGTTAAGGCTTTGGCCTTTTTAGAGGGGAGACACTTTGTGTCCTTAGACGATGTGAAAAGGCTGGCCTTGCCCATTTTAAGGCATCGCCTGATTTTATCTTACGAAGCACAGGCAGAAAATGTTAAAGAAGAACAGGTCTTAAACAAAATTCTAAAAGAGCTTGAGGTTTGATTTGGATAAGTATACTTTAAAAAGAGTCCAGCAAATCGACCTTCGCCTGAGGCGAAAAACACATTCCTTATTTTCCGGAAACTACCGCTCGGCTTTTAAAGGCCAGGGGATTATTTTTTCGGATGTCAGAGAGTATGTCCCTGGAGACGACATTCGATCCATTGCATGGAATCTCACAGCCAAAATGTCTAAACCCTATGTAAAAACTTTTGAGGAGGAGCGGACGGCTCAAATCATCTTAGCTGTGGATATCAGTGCCTCCATGGATTTTGGTTGTGGAGAAGGGGCTAAAAGAGATGCTTTAAGCCTGCTTTGTGCTGTAATAGCTTTTTCCGCCCAAAAAAACAAAGATTTTTTAGGACTACTTCTCTTCTCCTCTGATGTGGAGCTTTATGTGCCACCACAAAAAGGGATGAGGCATTGTTTTCGCGTGATTCGGGATATTTCTTGTTTTAAAAGGCAAAGTAATCAAACCGATATGGAAAAAAGCTTTTCCTTTTTACAGAAGGTCTTGAGGAAAAAAAGCCATATTTTTATCTTTAGTGATTTTTTAACTCGCTCCCCTTTTGAAAAAGCCATCCAAAGGCTTGCGAGAAAACATGATGTGATCCCCTTTCTTTTATCCGACTCTTTAGAAAGAGAAATCCCCCCATTGGGCTTAGTGGATGTTCATGATATGGAGACAGGGGAGAGAATGGTTGTAGATTTTTCTTCTCCTATTTCTCAAAGACAGCTCAAAAACTCTATGGCAAAAAAAATAAAAGAGAGGGACCGGCAGTTGGTCTCCTGCCGTTCGGAGTCCATTTTTATAGATTGCCAAAAAGATATTTATCAGCCTTTGATCCGGTTCTTCCAAACTCGATCCCAAAGGCGACATTTTTTTTAAAAATTGTTTGGACTTTTTTAAAAAATGTGTAATATTGAGTCTGTCCTGAGCTTTTTCCCTCAAGGGGGCTGGGGTTTTTGCCCAATAATATAAGGAGTTTGTTTTGGCTCATCATAAATCTGCTGAAAAACGAGTGCGATCATCTAAAAAAAGAGCACAGAGAAATAAAAGAGTTTTGAGAACTTTAAAAAATTGTGAAAAGCAGTTGAAAAAAGACTTAAAGGACAAAAATGCAAAAGCTTTAGAAGAGGGTTTGAAAAAGCTTTTTAAGCTTTCTGACCGGGCAAAAAACAAGGGCATTATCAAAAAAAATACCGGCCGGCGGAAAAAGTCCCGATGGGCTTCTAAAGTTTCATCCCTTTCCCCTTAATTTTTTTGCAAAAAACCAAACCAAAGCCTATAAAATTTTAAGATCGGAGTGGAAATCGGGAAAGAAATAGACAAAGAAAAGCTCTTGGACATAAAGTGAAAGCTAACATAATGAAAATTCTTTTTTCCACTTTTCTTATTTTATGTTTTTTAATCCCTGTGGATTCTTCTGCCAGAAAGAGGCGGGTGGCTAAAAGGAAATGGTCTCTATCTTTAGCTAATGGTTATAGCTTTTCTAAAGCTAAAAAAGACATCCACTCCAGCATTCCTCAACAACAAAGACCCCTTCTTCATCCTGAAGGGCAGATGAACGATTTTTTTCACAGTTTAGAAGTGTCCCGTAATTTTGGAAATTATGAAATAGGGGCCAAAATTCAACACACAGGACAAAACTTCATCTCTCCTTTTTTTACTTGGAACTTAAGCAGAAATCATTCCCGATCCAGTATTGTGCCTTCAATCACTTTGGGCCTTGTTCCCTCTCATTTAGCGGGGGCTTGGCTGAGGTTTAGCCTGGGCCTGTCGCTTAACCGCTATATCAGTTTTTCGCCTTTTGTGGGGCTTTATTCTTGGTATAAATTAAAAAATCCTCCGGCAATGAATGGGCAAGATTTAATTTATAGCAAATACAATATTCATTTTAATTCGGGCCTAAAAATCAATTTATATATTTAATTAAAAAGTCCCTGACCTTGTAAAAGCAGGAATCCATACAAAAAAGGCTGTTCCTCTGAGAAACAGCCTTTTGTCCAAAAAACAAAACAATTACCTAACCTCCAGAACCTCCAGCAGGAGTTGGAGTGGTTGTGGCAGGAGCTGGAGCAAAGCGACCAAAATTCCCACACTCTTCATTTGCCAACTTTTTGCCAGCAGGGCATACACACACAGGATGGGGATTGCCCGCTACTTGTTTCCATTCACCACCAGTATCCTTACACTTGGCTTCTGGTGATTTTTCTTTTTCTGTTTTTGCAACTCCATCATCTCCATCTTCATCCTTAGGACTATCATCCTCCTGAGGAACACAGGCTGTATCTGAAGTTTCCACCGCACCGGCTTTTACAATGTAGTGATTGGCTGGATAGGATTCTTCATCGCCTATTTTTTCACCATCTGAATCAGTGATTGTAATGGGGAAATCACCAAAAATCCCGAACAGGTCATCACTAAACTCTTTACATTCACCGGCTTGCATTTCCTCACCAGCCACTTTGGCAGGCACTTCAGTTTTTACCGTATAAGTGCTACAACCCATAAAGGCCAAAGCACTTATAAAAAATAAAAGCTTTTTCATATTCATCTCCTTGGTTTAGGTTAAATATTAAACTTATTTCCCTTGTTTAAACGGACTCTTATAAAAAAGTCAACAAGCTTTTTGCCAAAAAAAATCAAAAAGCTGAAAAAATTAGCCCTTTGACTACCCAACAAAGCCCAGTTCTCACTGAGTTGCAGGGGCTGTTCCACCACCACCCATATCCAGTGCACCAGAACTTGAACCTCTAGCTGTGGTGGCGGGGAGAAAAACACACATATCCATATCTGTTGGAGATTTGGTTTTGCCTTTAGGGCATTCACACCCATAATAACCACTACCCACAGAATAAGTTAAAGGAGTTCCACCACTTTTTTTACATTTGTCCATTACTGCCTCAGCCGCAACTGTGGCAGGATCTTTTTTTGGTTTTTCCTCCGTTTTAGTTGTTTCAGTATTTTTTTTACTACCTTCATCCTTCTCGCTATCCTCTTCTCCTGCTGAACATTTAGGCTCTTCTTCTTCCTGACTTACAGAACCATCCGCTTGCACAATATAATGAGTTGCTGAATATTCCTCATCCACTTCAGCACTGTCGGACAGGGCAGAACCATCCTCTTTAGTAATTTTTAAGGGAAAATCGCCAAAAATTCCACTACTAAAAACCCCACAAGCGTTAGGCTCAATCACAGTTTCCCCGGCCTTTATTTTTTCCTCATAATGATTCGCCACTTTAAAACTGCTACAAGCCATAAAGGCCAAAGCACTTATAAAAAATAAAAGTTGTTTCATATTTTCTCCTTATTAAATAGGTTAAAAAAACAGGCCACTTGAGCCTACTAATGCTTTTTTTCTAATCATAGTCAAAAATAAGGTCAAGTTTTTTTAAAAATTTTATGTCAAAAAAATCAGACCTTGGCCAAAAGCCTTAAAAATTAAGCTTTCAGAGCTTTTTTGCCCCATAACTTTGGTTTTTTATAATTTCCCATTCTTTTTTATAGGCTTTCAAAGCGGGCTGTTTAAAATTATCTTCAAAATCCCCCATGGGGGGGTTGATATAAGCCGATTCCAAACCGTCCCAACCTTTAAATCGCCATTCCTTATCCCCTTTTTGGCTGATAAAGTCAGGAGTGAGACCCACCTTTCCGCCCCCTCCAGGAATGTCCACAGACAGAGGGGGCAAAGCCAGGCCAGAAAACCTTCCCCAAAGCTCTTTTTGGATTTTTAGAGAATTGGAAATGCTGGTCCGAAAACCATCACTGCCCTCAGAGGGATCGCACTGGAACATATAATAAGGTTTGACTCTCAGATAAATCAGCCTCCGCATAAGGGCCTGAATAATGGCCGGGTGATTGTTGATTTTGTTCAGCAAAACAGTCTGATTGAATATCAATATGCCCGAATCCACCATCCGAGTAAGGGCTGTTTTGGCCTCAAAACTCAATTCTAAAGGGTGATTGAAATGGCTCATCAGGAAAACGGGCTGATATTTTTTTAAAACTTTTATGAGGGAATTGGTCAGCCTCATAGGGCAAGCCACTGGCATCCGGGAGGCTATCCGGAGGATTTCAATATGCCGGATAGCCCTTAAACTTTGTAAAAGCTGGTCCAAAAGCTTGTCAGAAAGGCTGAGCGGATCGCCTCCAGAGAGAATCACCTCCCGTATGCCTTTGTTCCTCTTAATATAAGAGAGGGCCTTTTCCCTCTCTTGCAGAGGAATAAAAGATTTCTGCTTTCCCGTAAACCGCTTGCGGGTGCAATATCGGCAATACACTGCACATTGATCAGTTGTGAGAAGCAAAACCCGATCCGGGTATCTGTGAATCAACCGGGGAAGGGGGGAATGCTTCTCCTCCCCTAAAGGATCTTCCATTTGTTGAAGGGCCGGAGCCTTTTCCCTATTTGTGGGCTGAACAATAGGTTTTAAAATAGGGTTTTGCTCTATCAACCGGAGATAATAAGGGGAGGCTCCCGCCATGAAAAGTTGAGATTGAGTAAAGGCTTTTTTGACATGCCTTAATTGCCATTTCCAGTCATTCCACTGCTTGTAAGGGATATTTGCGGGCCGGCCCACAGCTTTAAAAACAAAGCTCATTTTTCAAAAACCTTTTTTATTAAAGAGGAGGGGTTGAGATAATTCACTTCCTCCCTTGTGAGCCAGTGGAACTGCTTAGCCTCCCTCTTTTGGAAAGGCATTAAAGAGGGACGCACAAAGATCTGATGATGTGTGATGCTGTGTTTAAAACTCCAATTTTTAGCTTTGCCAGAGAGCTGTCTTGCAGATCCCGGAAACAGCCATTTCCCTTTGAGAAAGGGCAGATGATTATTTTTGATAAATGCCCACCGGTGGCCCCGCCGGATTTTTTCCGGTCGCCAAAGCCAAAACTCAACAGGCTTTTTGGCTTTTTTTAAAGGGAGCACCGTTACCAAACCTTTTTTAAGGGCTTGGCAATTTTTAGCCAATGGGCACAAAAGGCAAAGGGGTTGGCGGCTCCGGCAAACAAGAGAACCTATTTCCATAAGAGCTTGATTCATATCCCTCGCCTTTTGATTTTTGACCCAACTGTCACTGAGTTTTTGCAAAAAAGCTCTGTCCTCAGCCTTCCACCATTTTAAGGGTAGAGCGTAAAAGCGGGACAAAAACCGAATCACATTGCCATCTAAAACCCCCACTGGTTCTCCAAAAGCCAAAGAGCTGACCGCACGAGAAATATAAGGCCCAAAGCCCGGCAAATTCAATAGTTCTTTGTGATTGCGGGGGAACCGGCCCCTTTTTTTGAGCTTTTTTCCCGCAAGCAATAGGTTTTCCGCCCTTTTGTAATAACCTATTCCTGCCCATAGGGAGAAAACCTCTTCACAGCTCGCCTTTGCCAAAGCCGAAATATTGGGGAATTTTTTTAAAAAAGCCCTATAATAAGGAATAACAGCTTGAGATGTGGTCTGCTGGAGTAAAACTTCAGAGATCCAGATCTTGTAGGGATCTTTTGCCTGCCTCCAGGGGAGATCTCTTTTGTTTTTCTCAAACCAAAGCAAAAGTTCGGCCTGCCAGCCATTAGGGACAAGAGAAATCATAAGATCAAAAAAGGGCCGGAAAGCCACCGGCCCCTTAGGTTTTTTTATTCCTCTTCTTTATCTTTTCCGTTTTTTTCTAAAAATTTTTCAACCACCATTTCTATACGGCCCCTTGCATTCACCCCATTAACAAAAAAACTGGGAGTTCCTCGGACATTAAACTTCTTAGCTTCCTCCATATCCTCTGCAACAAGCTTTTGTGCTTTTTCCATATTGTCTTGCACTGTTTTCATATCTGCACCTACTTTTTTCACCAATTCCTTTAGGCTTTTTTTGATCTCTTTTTCCTCTTGCAGTTTGGCATAATCGGAGAAATCCTCAAAAATGCTGTCGTGAAACTGGCGAGCTTTGTCGTGGCTGATAAGGGCTATGGCCTCAAAATACTCCGCTGCGGGCTGAGCAAAAGGGTGAAAACTTAAGGGGAAGTGTTTATAAACGAGTTTCACCTTTCCCTCATATTTTGTTATCAGAGCCTTCATGCTGTGGGCCGCCCTTTGGCAATAAGGGCATTGGAAATCAGAATACTCCACGATGGTCACTTCAGCAGAGGGATCTCCAAAAACCACCCGGCCTTTGGTTGGTATGTCTTTGGGATTTTTAAACTGATCCTCCATAGCCTTTTCCTCAGATTGTTTCCGGTGCTCTTCCCCTGCGGACTTAATGGCTTCAATAAAAGTCTCTGGATCCTCTTTTATCACTTTAGCTAAATTTTTCGGGCTGATGGAAACCATATTTATTGAAAAAACAACCGACAAGATAAAAGTCACAAGGCCCGTCCCCAAGACTAAAGCCACAATTTGAATGTTTTTCATGCTTAACCTCCATAGTGTTTTGAATAAACCTTTAGCAGGATATAACAATTTTTTAAGCAGGGCAAATTTTTTTCTTTATTTTTAAATGGGATGGGTTTAAAATTCAGCCATGTTAAAGATCCTCCTGTTTTTTTGCCTTCAATGCCCGCTGTGGGCGACGGCCACCAACCCCTATAATTCCAAAATCTTGAAAACTAAAGACTATGAAGATATGAGGGACATCCTCAAACAGTTCATTGAGAAATCCCGAAACCATCTTTCTGAAGATAAGGATATGGGGGAATCTTTAGCCGTTTTGGAGCTGAGGCAAGGGTTGAGAGTCTTGCTTATGCGACCCAATAGGGATTCTGTTCAAGCCAATCTAATGGCTCTTCTTCAAAATGAAATTGTCAAATACAGATCTTTTATGAGCGTTTTGCAAGAAGAGGTCCAGTCCGCCATAGTTAAGTTCCCATCCGAAAAAGAATCAATAGCTCAGCAGGCCAGCCTCCTTTATCTTATGGAAAATGCCATATCTTATCTCAAATCCATAAACAATCAGGAGAGCCGAGCCATTTTAGAAAATATTAAACAGGCCAAATTAAAAATTTCTGGAGAATTACAAAGTTATCTCCTCTTAGATATGGGGAGGGGGAAGACTTCTTCCCCATCAACAAGTGCCGGACAGGTTTTAATTGCCCATAAAAAAGCCTTGCAGGAGGAACAAGCCCTTAAAAGAAGACAAAGGCAACCCTCTTCTAAGGAAAAAAGCAAAAGTTCTGTAGATATCAATTTGGACAAACCGGATAAATAGTCGCTTTTTGCTTTTCTTCAGCCAGTTTTTGACACTGCCTCCAAAACTTCTCTAATTCTGGAAAGGTTTTTAAAAAATGAGTTCCTCGTCGGGCGTCATATTCGTTAAAAAATTTATAAAAATTGATTCGATTCTGTTTTAACTTGAAGCCAGTAAAGGCTGACTTCCGGATCAGATCCAACAGCCGGCTCATCTTATTGAGCTGAAAATAAGAAAAACCATAAGGCTTTTTGACCGGATCAAAGAGATTGTCTTTCATAAATAAAAAAGTCGCTTTGAGATGGCGATGGGCCAACTCCTGAGGCAAAACAGATAGAGTCATCCATTCAGGATGCCTTAAATAAGGCAAATCCAAACCCATCCAATCATACAACTTTAAATCATCGGAGGGGCGATAAAGTTTTTGACGCCACTCTAAAATTTTCCTAAAAAGACTTTTAAGATGAAAAATAGATAGAGCGTTAACTGTTATAATAAAGCTGATGTGTAGATTCAAATCTTTGCAAAAAAAGATCACATTGTCCTCAAATTGACGAATATTTAATCCAAAACGAATATACTCCGCCTGAGGGCCCCAGCTGTCTATGGAAATGTGCAATCGCACTGAGGCTGTTTTTTCTTCTTTAATGATTTTTTCCATACTGGTTTTAAATCGATTTCTTAATTTTACCGGAGGGCATAAATTAGTAGTAAAAGCCAGCTCCATCTTTTTATTGGCTTGTTCCATAATGTAATCCATGATTTTAAAGCTGTTTTGATCTATCAATGGCTCTCCACCCGTCAAACGGAGGACTTTGAGTTGAGGGTAAAGCTCTGGCCACCATTTCCAAAAAGCTTTGGCATAAGGGCTTTCTTTTTTGTCAGAAAAGGAAGGGGGTAGGGATCCCATCTGTTTTAAATGTATGAGGTCATTATGGGGAGGGCTTGTGGGAAAAGGGCCATGTTTTTTTAATTCCTTGTGAATGGAAGAAGAATATTCTGGATAGCAATAACTGCATTTGAAGTTGCAAGCATTGCTCAAATTAAGTTCTACATAAGAGGGGATCACATCATATTCACTGCCCTTTTTCACTATCTCATCAAAACGAGGGAGTGCCCATGGGTTAAGGGATTGATAATGCCGGTCGCTATAGCTCCGGTGGGATTCCTCAATCCGCCAGCAGTAGGAACAGCCAGGGGGTTTTTTACCCGCCATCATCTGCCTTCTCTCCCACTTTTTTTGAGTGGTGTTGTGCAGGGCCGAGGGATTTTTTTGGATTTCGTTTTTATCAGCAAAATGCTCAGGGACATGATAACAACTTTGAGTTTTCCCCGTCATCAGATGGATTTTTAAAAACAGCCACTTAGCCAAACAAAAGGAAGGGCTGATAGAGTCCAAACGATTTTTAATTTTTAACAGGCTTTCTTTTTCAAACTCTATAGCAGACATTTTTACTCCCCCAGATCTATGAAAAACTCAAACAGCGACAGTGGCTTTAATGGCCGGGTGATGTTGATAGTTGCTCAATTCAAAATTATCATATTTGTAATTAAAGAGGTTCTCCTCTGGACGGATTTTCATCACTGGTAAGGGGTAAGGCTTTCTCAAAAGCTGGGTTTTTACCGGCTCAAAATGATTGTGATAGATATGAACATCGCCAAAACTCAAAATAAAAAAACCCGGTTGAAGTTGAGAGACTTGAGCCAACATTAAAGTCAATAAAGAGTAGCTGGCAATGTTGAAGGGAACTCCTAAAAAAGCGTCAGCACTTCTCTGATATAAATGGCAACTCAAACGGCCTTCCGCCACATAAAATTGAAAGAAAGCATGGCAGGGGGGAAGGGCCATCTCCTCCAGTTCACCGGGGTTGTAAGCCACCACCAAATGCCTTCGGGAAAAGGGATCTGATTTGATATTTTTCACCAGTTGGGATATTTGATCTACAGTTTTCCCGCTATGAGACTTCCAGCTCCTCCATTGTGCCCCGTAAATTCGGCCTAAACTGCCGTTTTTGTCGGCCCACTCATTCCAAATTCTCACTTTATTTTTTTGTAGGTATTTGACATTGGTATCCCCTTTTAAAAACCACAAAAGCTCATAAATTACCGATTTTAAATGAACTTTTTTGGTTGTCACTAAGGGGAAGCCTTTACTCAAATCAAACTTCATCTGCTGGCCAAAGAGGCTTCGTGTGCCAGTGCCTGTGCGGTCCGGGCGATCAGCCCCTTCTTTTAAAATAGATTCCAACAGGGAAAGATAACAACGCATGACAAGCCCCAATCATAATTTTAAGCCTCAATCCCTTACTTATCCCTTTAGCCTTACTATCATCCCTTTCTATTTGTGCCGGTGTGGCCGGGTTCAATGTTTCAGACATATTTATAATCCTTAAGGTTTAGTTTATACCCTCATCCACTATATGGACATTAACAGGGAAAGTCAAGCTTTTTTTGAAACTGCTCAATATCAGCCAGAATAGAGTGATGCAAGCTTTAGATTTTCATAAGTTTTTTTTGAAACTGCTCAATATCAGCCAGAATAGAGGGTTATTTGATAGCTGAGGGCTTTGGATATTGATAGAGATTAGAGAGAAAATATAGAGGGGTTTAGGGCCTAATTGGTATTCTCATGTCTGCCCCTTCCAAGTCTTTCTTTTTCTTATCCACCCAGTTAATCAAGCCTATGTTCAATGCTCCGCTGTTCATAATCATGTCACGATAATGTTCGTCTATGATAGCTCCTCTCAAGTCTGCTCCTCTCAAGTTTGCCTCTGTCAGGATTGCTCTTCTCAAGTCTGCTCCTATCAAGTTTGCCTCTGTCAGGATTGCTCTTCTCAAGTCTGCTCCTATCAAGTTTGCCTCTGTCAGGATTGCTCTTCTCAAGTCTGCCCCTATCAAGTCTGCTCCTCTCAAGTTTGCCTCTGTCAGGATTGCTCTTCTCAAGTCTGCTCCTCTCAAGTTTGCCTCTGTCAGGATTGCTCTTCTCAAGTCTGCCCCTATCAAGAATGCCCCTCTCAAGTCTGCCCTATACAAGTCTGCCCTATACAAGTCTGCCCTTCCCAAGTCTGCCCTTGTCAAGTTCGCCCTTTCTAAGTTCGCCCCTTGCAAGATCGCCCTCTCCAATTTCGCCCCTGACAATTTCGCCTCTGACAAGTCTGCCTTTCTCAAGTCTGCCCCTGTCAATTTTGCCAATATCAAGTCCGCTCCCGCCAATTTCGCCTCTCTCAAGTTCGCCCTTGCCAAGTTTTTTTTCCCTTGTCTGATTTTTTTAATCAGCTCTACCTGTTTTTTATCGGGTTCTAAATCAGGCTCAAAAACATTCCGGCAGTTAGCAAAAGCCGGCAAGCTCATTAAAAGAATAAGGCTTAATAGTAGGTTCATTGTGTAGGGGTATAGCAGAATTGTCCGGGAAAGTAAAGTCTATTGTAAATTTTTCACACAAAGGGCAGAGCTTGTTTTATAGCTGAGGCTTTTGATATAGATAAAGATTAGAGAGAAAAATAGAGGGTTTAGAGGCTTAATCCCTCCAGTTAATCTTGTCTGTGTTCAATGCTCCGCTGTGCATAATCATGTCACGATATTTATAGGTTAAGCTCATAAAAGCCTCTGTCAAATCTGCCCTATACAGGGTTGCCCCCTCCAAGCCTGCCCATCTCAAGTCCGCCGTTTGTAAGTCTGCCCTAGACAAGCTTGCTCCCTCCAGTTCTGCCTTTCTTAAGTCTGCCCATCTCAAGTCTGTCTTTGATAAGTCCGCCCCTTTCAAGTTCGCCCCTCTCAAGTCTGCCCATCTCAAGTCTGTCTTTGATAAGTCCGCCCCTTTCAAGTTCGCCCCTCTCAAGTCTGCCCATCTCAAGTCTTTTTCCCCTTGTCTGATTTGGTTAATCAATTCTGCTTGTTTTGTGTGATCAACTGGCTCCGTGTTTTCAGAAAAAGCCGGCAAGCTCATTAAAAGGATAATGCTTAATAGTATTTTCATTGGTTGTCTTATAGCAGGATTGTCCGGGAAAGTAAAGAATTAGAGAGTCTTTTGTAAATTTTTCACAAAAAGGGCAAAAGCTTAATCCATCCAGTTAATCTTGTCTGTGTTCAATGCTCCGCTGTCCATAATCATGTCACGATATTTTGAGTCTATATAAGCATACAATAAGTTAGCCTCTTTAAAGTCTGCCCCTGTCAAGGTTGCTTTATACAAGATTGCTCTTGTCAAGTTTGCCTTTGTCAAGTCTGCCCCCATCAACTTTGCCCCCGCAAGGTTAGCCATTTGCAGGTTTGTCTCTATCAAATTTGCCCCTATCAAAAATCCCCCTATCAAAAATCCCTCTGTTAAGTCTGCCCTTGTCAAGTTTGCAAATGTCAGGTCTGCCTTATACAAGTTTGCTTTTTGCAAGTTTGCCTCTGTTAAGTCTTTTTTCCCTTGCCTGATTTGTTCAATCAATTCTGCTTGTTTTGTGGGATCAACTGTCTCCGGGTTTTCAGAAAAAGCCGTCTGGTTCATTAAAAGGATAATGCTTAATAGTATTTTCATTGGTTGTCTTATAGCAGGATTGTCCGGGAAAGTAAAGAATTAGAGGGTCTATTGTAATTTTTTCACACAAAGGGTAGAGCTTGTTTTATAGCTGAGGGCTTTGATATTGATAGAGATTAGAGAGAAAAATAGAGGGGTCTGAGGCTTAATCCATCCAGTTAATCTTGTCTGTGTTCAATGCTCCGCTGTGCATAATCATGTCACGATATTTATAGGTTAAGCTCATAAAAGCCTCTGTCAAATCTGCCCTATACAGGGTTGCCCCCTCCAAGCCTGCCCATCTCAAGTCTGCATTTGTTAAGTCTGCCCTAGACAAGCTTGCTCCCTCCAGTTCTGCCTTTCTTAAGTCTGCCCATCTCAAGTCTGTCTTTGATAAGTCCGCCCCTTTCAAGTTCGCCCCTCTCAAGTCTGCCCATCTCAAGTCTGTCTTTGATAAGTCCGCCCCTTTCAAGTTCGCCCCTCTCAAGTCTGCCCATCTCAAGTCTTTTTCCCCTTGTCTGATTTGGTTAATCAATTCTGCTTGTTTTGTGTGATCAACTGGCTCCGTGTTTTCAGAAAAAGCCGGCAAGCTCATTAAAAGGATAAGGCTAAATAGTATTTTCATTGTGTTTGTTATAGCAGGATTGTCCGGGAAAGTAAAGAATTAGAGGGTCTATTGTAATTTTTTCACACAAGGGGCTGAGCTTGTTTTATAGCTGAGGCTTTTGATATAGATAAAGATTAGAGAGAAAAACAGAGGGGTCTGAGGCTTAATCCATCCAGTTAATCTTGTCTGTGTTCAATGCTCCGCTGTGCATAATCATGTCACGATATTTATAGGTTAAGCTCATAAAAGCCTCTGTCAAATCTGCCCTATACAGGGTTGCCCCCTCCAAGCCTGCCCATCTCAAGTCTGCATTTGTTAAGTCTGCCCTAGACAAGCTTGCTCCCTCCAGTTCTGCCTTTCTTAAGTCTGCCCATCTCAAGTCTGTCTTTGATAAGTCCGCCCCTTTCAAGTTCGCCCCTCTCAAGTCTGCCCATCTCAAGTCTGCCCATCTCAAGTCTGTCTTTGATAAGTCCGCCCCTTTCAAGTTCGCCCCTCTCAAGTCTGCCCATCTCAAGTCTGTCTTTGATAAGTCCGCCCCTTTCAAGTTCGCCCCTCTCAAGTCTGCCCATCTCAAGTCTTTTTCCCCTTGTCTGATTTGGTTAATCAATTCTGCTTGTTTTGTGTGATCAACTGGCTCCGTGTTTTCAGAAAAAGCCGGCAAGCTCATTAAAAGGATAAGGCTAAATAGTATTTTCATTGTGTTTGGTTATAGCAGGATTGTCCGGGAAAGTAAAGAATTAGAGGGTCTATTGTAATTTTTTCACACAAGGGGCTGAGCTTGTTTTATAGCTGAGGCTTTTGATATAGATAAAGATTAGAGAGAAAAATAGAGGGTTTAGAGGCTTAATCCCACCAGTTAATCCTGTCTGTGTTCAATGCTCCGCTGGCCATAATCATGTCACGATATTTTGAGTCTATATAAGCAAAAATTAGGTTTGTTCCTTTAAATTTTGCCCCTGTCAAGATCGCCCCCTTAAAGTCCGCCCCTGTCAAGATCGCCCCCTCAAAGTCCGCCCCATGCAGTTTTGCCCCTCTCAAGTTTGCATGTTCCATGTATGCTCTTCTCAAGTTCGCCCTTATTAAGATCGCCCCCTCAAAGTCCGCCCAATTCAAGGTTGTATTCTGTAAGTTCGTTCTCACTAAGTTTGCCCCTCTCAAGTCTGCTCCCGCCAAATCTTTTTTGCCTTTCCTTATTTGCTTAATAAGCTCTGCTTGTTTTGTTGGATCAACTGGTTTTTTTGTTTGTTTCTTATCATGAAGTGAACCTCTTAATTTCTTATAGTGGAGATCACTTTTTTTTAAAGATTTTTTATATTTTAAATTTTTTTTATCAAAGGGGATTGCAATGCTCTGAGCTGGGATTGCAATCCATAAAAGGATTAAAATAATTTGTTTCATAGTCCCTCCGTTTTAGGTTTCCTGTTTATCTTATCGGCTGATTGTCTATTTTGTTTAGTCCTTTTTTCTCAAAGCTGGACTTTAGTTCTTTTAATTCTTTTGAGAGGCTGTCTATTTTTTCATTGGCTGATTTTAGTTCCTGTTTAGTATTGGCCAACTCTTTTTTAAACTCATTGTTGGTTTTGCTGAGGGCTTTAAACTTTGCCTCTATTGTGGAATTGAGAGTTTTGAATTTTGTTTCTATCTTAGAATGAAGGGCTTTTATCCCGGCCCACAATGTCCCATAGATAGAGGGCCAGTCCGGGGCAATAGGCTTTCCTTTAAGCTGTAAGTTTTTTGGCAAGTCCTCCGCTATCACTCCCATTCTTTTCTTTTTAGGAAAATTGTTTTTATCCTTAAAATAATAAGTGAATAGGGGAGTCTCTAAAATGTCCTTCAAAGCCTTTTCCATATCATTAAAGGGACGAATATTCTTTTTATAAACTTTGGATGATGGGCCACAGGGTCCGTTATATCCTGGATCTCCACAACGGAGATCCCTACAACTACCACATTCCCTGTTCCGGATTCGACCTGTCCCACATACCGGGATACATACATTTCCACAAGTGGCAGACCAAGCTTGCCCCGTGGGGCAACGATTCGCACATTGACTCCCATTCCAACTCTGATGGACTGGACACCCTCCAAAACAAACCTTATTCCCTGAGCTGTTAAAACCTCTTAGGTATTGCCCCCCTGAACAAGTTTGTTTCCAGCCTGTGCCTCCAGTGGCCACACAATTTTTATTCCCAGAAGTGTCAAATCCTCTAAGGACTTGTCCAGCAGGACATAACCATCCTTGAGCTTTTATTTTTACATCGGGAGCTTTGATTTCTATCTTTTTATCTGCATTGAGAAAAATCCCGTCATGTGTTTGAGAGCGGGGAGATCTGAGATTGATCTGATTGCCCCGGATATAAGTTCCACCACTCCTTGAAAAGGACTGATTGCTCCCCGCATATTGCCCTAAAAAAGTATTGCCGTTGGCATTTGTTGAGACAGTCGCTTTGTCCCCAGCCCCAGCTCCCAAAAAGGTATTATACCCACCTGAAACTTTAGCAGTCCGGCCGGCGGCATGCCCTAAAAAGACATTCAAATCCCCTGATATATAACCGCCTGTGCCTGTGCCATGATCTTTTTTTCCCGCACTCTGCCCAATAAAAACATTGCCATCGGCCCCGCTTCTTATATCCGCATTCCATCCCGCACTGTCCCCTAAGAAGGTATTTCTCGCCCCGGCCACTGTAGCGGATTGGCCGGCATGATCACCAATAAAATGATTTTGTCCTCCGCTCACTGTGGCTTTTTTCCCAGCATTGTCCCCAAAAAAATGATTACCACCGGCTGAGATTGTGGCTTCTCTGCCAGCATTAGTGCCAACAAAAGTGTTGCTTGAACCTGAAGTCACCGTTGTTTTATATCCCGCTTGATTACCAAAAAAATGACTGGCACTCCCGGCCAAAGTGGCTTGATAGCCAGCTTGTCTGCCAACAAAATGATTGCCATCCCCGCTAACTGTAGCCTTATTCCCTGCATAATACCCAATAAAAAGATTGTGCCCGCCTGCCACTGTGGACTCTCTGCCAGCCTGGTTCCCATAAAAATTATTATATGTCCCGTCCACTTTGGCCCTATATCCAGCAAATCCTAAAAAAGTATTGTAGTGCCCAGCCACTGTGGCACTTCCACCAACTCCTTTACCAAAAAAATTATTTTCAGACCCCGTGATAGTAGCCGACAGGCCCGCATCATTACCAAAAGCGGTTGTGCCTGTGCCACCAAGTGATTGTGTGCTACCACATCCAGCAAGGGTTCTTCTGCTCCCAGTTGCCTCCGCTTTATAACAGCGGTTTTTGCCCCCTGTTGTTCCTATTTTAGTGCAATCAAAATTAGTATAAGTGCTATCAGGAGCAGACGACCACTCAATATCTAAATTCAAAACCCTTCCTCTAATAAAAGTCATTCCCCTTTGAACACCAGGGATAAGCATCCAAGTTTTTTTACAAGCCCCGCCTGAATAGGTATGAGCAGAAGTCCGACAATCACAACTCCCCCCATTGTCTGCTGGATTACATCTCAAAACAAAAAAGCGGGGAGTAAAACCATATCGCCTAAAAATGTTTGTAGTGTCATGAACATCTAAAAGATTAGAGCTGGCTGACTTCTTTATGATTTTGATTTCTATCTCATTGCCTTCAGTCCCCTCTGCTAACTTAGCTTTTTGAGCACTTGTAGGGGCTGGATAGTTAGGAGCTGTATTCTGATTGAGCCAGCCTTTTATTGTTTCCTTACAATCAGTTTCAGTCCCAAACCTTTCCCAAAAAGCATTCAGCTCCCTTTCCTGATTAAGTTGTTTTTGCTGTTGGGCTATCAAAGCCGCATGTTTAGCCATGCCCGTCATGGCTATAACCCCAATAGTGGAGGCCACCATAACACCGGTAATAGAAAAGCCTTTATTATTTAAAAGAAAAGTTTTTTTGTGTTTAAAATGCTTTAAACTATTGAATTTACAGCGTTTTTCGGGGGGGGGGGGGGGGGGTAAATTTACCGTCCCGAAATGAAATGGCCTTTGGGCAAAAAGCTAAGGAATAAGACTTTTCAATAAGTTTTTGCGGAAAAGATTTCTGGATTCCCGTTTTCACGGGAGCTAAAAAGCTTAGGGAGCTTTTTGGCAAACTTTCCAAGGGTCTATTTTTCTTCATTATAAAGACCTATCGGTTTTTTGTTTAAAAAACTTTAGAAAAAAAGCCAGATCAGGCAAAAAAACTAAAAAATTGCCTATAAAAAATCTCTGTTCTTTATCGCACAAGCAAAAGCCAGCGGTGAGGGTCCAAGGTATTGCCGTCCCGAACAAGCTGGACTTTTTGCTTGTGCGATCCATTAAATGTAGATTTTTTGCGAGAAAAACCCCTGTTTTTACGAGAACAGGCTTTTCTGGATTCCCACTCAAGGCAGGAACAACAATCTCTCACAAATTATGATTCATGAACCTTGCTATTATCAAAAATATGAGGAAAATACTCATGAACCCATCTTAATAAAATAAGGAGGCACTGTTGAAGACCCGGACAGAAAAAGACAGCTTGGGCGAAGTGAGTATCCCCGCAGACAAACTCTGGGGAGCGCAAAGCCAAAGGTCGTTAAAAAATTTTAAAATCGGCCAAGACCTCATGCCCATAGAGCTGATTAAAGCCTTAGCCCTTATCAAAGAATGCTCAGCTAAAGCTCATTTAGAAAAAGGTCTGTTGGACAAAAAAAAAGCCCAATGGATTATAAAATCCGCCGTAGAGATCCAGCAGGGTCTTCTAAACGATCACTTCCCCTTAAGTGTATGGCAAACAGGAAGCGGGACACAAAGCAATATGAATGTCAACGAGGTGATTGCCAATCGGGCCATTCAACTTTCTAAAGGAAAAGTCGGTGATAAAAGTATCCATCCCAATGATGATGTGAATAAAGGCCAATCCTCTAACGACACAGTCCCCTCGGCTATGAGGATAGCCCTCTATATTTTTACTCAAAAAAATCTCATTCCCGCACTGAGCCTCTTCTCTGAGGCAATAAAAGCCAAAACAGAAGAGTTTAAAGACATTATAAAAATAGGGCGAACCCATTTAATGGATGCTGTCCCTATGTCGTTGGGGCAGGAATTTTCCGCCTTTCACCAACAAATCCAGCTCAATAAAAGCCGGATAGAAAAAAGCCTTGCCGAACTATTGAGTCTCCCTATTGGAGGAACAGCCGTAGGAACGGGCCTCAATAGCTGGTCTCATTTTAGCGAAAAGGTTTGTGCTTTTTTGAAAGAAAAAACCGGTTATCCCTTCCAACCCGCAAAAAATAATTTTTCAGCCCAAGCCAGCCACGATAGCTTTGTTCAGCTGAGCGGATCATTTAAAACCTTAGCTGTCAGCTTGACTAAAGTAGCCAATGACATTCGCCTTTTAGCCAGTGGGCCTCGTGCTGGCTTAGGGGAGCTTACTTTGCCAGTCAATGAACCGGGAAGTTCCATTATGCCCGGTAAAGTCAACCCCAGCCAATGCGAAGCCTTAAGTATGCTTTGTGCTCAGGTGATGGGGCAAGATTTAGCTGTGAGCTTAGGAGGAGCCGGCGGGCAATTTCAACTGAACACTTATAAGCCTCTTATTTTTTTTAACAGCCTCCGCTCTGCTCGCCTCTTAAATGATGGCTTAAACAATTTTCGAGAAAAATGTCTTAAAGGTTTAAAAGCCAATAAAAAGAAAATAAAACAGAATTTAGATAGTAGCCTCATGCTGATCACGGCACTCAACCCACATATTGGCTATGACAAAGCCACAAAAATTGCCCAATCCGCTTTTAAAAGTGGAAAAACCTTAAAAGAGACAGCGGTTCAGTCAGGCTTTGTGACTGAAGAAGAGTTTGACAAGTGGATTTCCCCAAAAGACATGATCAGCCCCAAGCCATAAAGAGGTTTCCACAAGCAAACTTGAGGGCTTATTTTAAAGGCAAAAACCCACCCTTGCCAAAAAAATAGTGGGTAAAGGCATAATGAAAAATCTCATAATTAACATTGCCACAGTGAATGGCACGGGGAGTCTTTCCGCCAATCAACTGTTAACAAAAATGCTTTTTCGTGCCGGCTGGAGGCTGGGGGCTTATAGCTTTTTCCCTTCTAATATTGCCGGTCTGCCCTGCCTTTACAGCTTGAGGATAAGCGAGAAAGGCTGGACGGGATTTTCTATCCCAGCAAATATTCTGATCAGCCTCAATCCCAAAAGCCTGCAAGATGATCTAAATGATCTGAAGCCCGGAGGGCTTTTGATTGGGGATGAAAAAGACAAATTAGAAAAAACAATAAAAAAGCCTTTAGTTAGCAATAAAACCACTACTCAAAGCCATGTTCAAATCTGGCCGATCCCTTTCAGCTCCTCTTTAAAAAACATCAGCCCCAAAATCCGCCCCTTACTTAAAAATATGATCTATGTGGGGCTTTTTTGTGAATGGTTCCAGTTGGAAAAAAGCCTTATTGAACAGAGTTTAAAAGACTTTTTCTCTATAGAAAAACAGAGTAGTGCTTTTAAAAACAACCAACAGGCTCTCAATATAGGGCGGGATTTGGCCTCAGCTTATAAAATTCCCTTCCCTATTCCTAAAAAAACATTAGCAGGTGGGAACTTTCAAAAAAAACCAAATTTTAAATTCAAAGAGGAAAATAAAACAGCAACAGACAAACAAAACCAAGCCAGCTCAGATAAAATTTTGATAGATGGGAATACCTGTATGGCCTTAGGTGCTTTAAGTGCCGGCTGTCAGTTTTTGTCTTGGTATCCTATCACCCCGGCCACCTCCCTTGCAGAAAATTTTGAAAAGTTGGCCAACACTTATCAAAGAGATGAGAAAGGGCAAAAAAAGTTTGTGGTTTTGCAATCAGAGGACGAATTGGCAAGCATCGCTCAAGCCATTGGAGCGGGTTGGGCGGGCCTTCGGGCTATGACAGCCACCTCAGGGCCAGGCCTTTCCCTGATGAGTGAGGGGGCAGGCTTAAGCTATTTTGCAGAGATCCCTCTGGTTTTATGCAATGTTCAAAGGGCTGGGCCTTCAACAGGTCTCCCTACAAGAACTCATCAAGGAGATCTCCTCTCTTCCGCTTTTTTATCTCACGGAGACTGCCGGCACATTGTCCTCTTGCCAGGAACACCAGAAGAGGCTTTTTATTTAACAGCTCAGGCTTTTGACTTAGCAGAGGAATTGCAAACTTTAGTGATTGTTTTAAGCGATTTGGATTTAGGGATGAATTTGAGACTGAGCCAGACTTTTCAAAATAACCCCCGGCCATTAAAAAGAGGGAAATTATTAAAAGGGACGGACTTAGCAAAAACAAAGTTCTTATATGAAGATCCCAAAGGAGATGGCATATCCCCTCGTTTTTTGCCCGGCATTCACTACCCTAAGGAGGCTCACTTAGACCGTGGCTCCGGCCATAACAAAAAAGCAGAGTATTCTGAAAGGCCAGAAGATTATTCTTGGAAATTAAATAAACTCAAAAGGAAATGGGAAAATGCTAAAAAGCTTATGCCGGAACCTATTATTGAATCCTCTTCAAAACAAAGTTTAGCCTTTGTCACCTTTGGCCCCAATGAGGCCGTCGTTCAAGAATTGAGACATCTTTTAAAAGATAAAGGCTTAAAAAGCAATTTTATTCGTATCCGCTCTTTCCCTTTCCCTAAAAGGGTAGAGAGTTTTTTAAAAGAGCAGTCAGAAATTTTTGTTGTGGAGCAAAACAGAGGTGGGCAGTTGAAGCAGTTGTTAAGTGCTGAATTTCCAAAATCCGCCCCAAAGATGAAATCCCTTTTGCAATATGATGGCCGGCCTTTAACAATCTGTCATATCCAAAAACAATTTGAAAAAATTTACCAAAGATAAATAAAAGGTTCATGGGTATTTAAGGGGGCAAGTTTTTCTGGATTCTCGTTTTCACGAGCGACTAAAATATCAGCTCTGAAAGCTTAATGGCACGGAGGCCAAGCCCCTTTTAACCATCCCGGTTTTGTTATGTCCGGCCCTTTAATAAGAGCTGTTTTCTCCCCCTTTGCATTTGAAGGGGGTAAAGTCACCTTCCAATAGTCCCGGCTCAAACCTTCTTGATTGTTTTTTTTGAAAAGGAGTATCTTTTTCCTTTCGTTTTTTTGTTTCTCCATCTGGCTTTTGAGCCGGCTCTCACTGAGTCGTCTTAAAAGCTCAGCCCTTCGGTATCGCTCTTTATCCGGAAGATTTTTGTATTTGAAATTTGCATAAGTCCCCTTTCTACTGCTGTAAGGGAAGACATGAATGCATGTCCAATTTTGATCTCTTAAAACATTATAACTTTCCTCAAAATCTTTTTGAGACTCTGAGGGGAATCCAGCAATCATGTCTAAACCCACAAAAGCTTTAGGAACTTTTTGGCTGATTTTTTTAAAAGCCATTAGAACTTCTTTTTGACTGTATTTCCTTTTCATGGACTGCAAAACAGAAGTGCTGGCACTTTGTAAACTGATGTGAAAATGAGGGCAAAGCCTTTCATCGTTAAATAGTTCTAAGAGTTTGTCAGTAATTTCCACCGGCTCTAAACTGGTCAGGCGAAGGCGAGGGATCTGGGTTTTTTTCAAAAGATAAATTAAAAGATCTTCTAAGCCTTTATCCCCATCTTTATAATCTCCAATGTGAACACCCGTTAAAACGGCTTCCTTGACATCTCGTTCTTCCAGTTTTTGAATGGATTGGGCTAAAAACTCCATTGGCAAACTTTTGCTTTTCCCTCTGGCAAAGGGAATTATGCAAAAAGAGCAAAAGCTGTCGCAACCATCTTGAATTTTTAAAAAAGCTCTGGTCCTGTCCGGATCGGGAGGCACAAAATCGCTAAAAATTCCAGAAGACTTAAAAATGTTGGATTTAAAAACTTTATTTTTAACAGGAGGATTTTGATTGTCGGAAATTTTTTTTAAAATCAAGCTCAGGTTTTTTTTATCGGAGTTGCCCACAATGAGATCAATAGATTTTGTCTTTTCATAAAGATCGGACTCCACCTGAGCACCACAACCTGTCAAAGCAATAAGACTATCCGGATGGGAGATTTTAATTTTATCGGCTATTTTCCGGATTTTCTTTCCCGCTTGAGCGGTGACGGCACAACTGTTTAAAACAAACAATTTTTTTTGTAAGTTCAAGCCTTTAAGCTCCTGCTCAATCAAAAGGCTATCATAATGGTTGAGCTTACATCCAAAAGTTTTAACTTGAATAGAGGTTTTCATTTTAAAGAGCTTCCCGAATAAATAAAGCCACCTCCTAAAACTTGAGAGCCTCTATAAAATACAGCACTTTGCCCAGGAGTGAGAGCTTTTTTTGGTTGAATAAATTTTACAAAATAAGAACCTTTGTTTTCATGAAAATGAGCAGGGGAGGCTTGATCTTGAAAACGGATCTTAACATCAATTTGTTCCCCAGGGAGGGCTTTATCTAACCAATGAACATCCCTCACCTCTGCCGTTTGGCAGTAAAGATCTTTTTCCTCTCCTAACCAAACTTCCCCTTGGGCAGGGTCAATTTGAATAACAAACAGAGCCTTGTTAGAGGGGATGCCCAAGCCTTTTCTTTGGCCTATAGTGAAGTTGTGAATGCCTTTGTGCTCTCCTAAAACTGTGCCAGTAGGATACTGTTTGAACAGGCCAGATTTTTGCCCACCCCATCTGTTTTTTCGAGCATAGTTTTCCACAAAAGATCTGTAATCCCCTTTGCCAATAAAACAAATGCCTGTGGAGTCTTTTTTTCCAAAAACAGGAAGAGCTTTTTTAAGGGCTATCTCACGGACTTTTTGTTTTTTCATAGAGCCTAAGGGAAAAAGCAATCGGGAGAGAATGCCCGGATCCAGATGAAACAAAAAATAGGTTTGATCTTTGCTGAGGTCTTCACTCATGAATAAGCCCTGTTTCCCCCCTTTCAGCTGGCAAATTTTAGCATAATGCCCTGTAGCTAAAAAATCGCAGTCCAGCTCATTCATTTTTTCTATCAGATAGTGAAACTTTAAAAAAGTGTTGCAGTGGGAACAAGGGATAGGTGTCCTCGCGTTCAAATAATCACGAACAAAAGGTTGAATGACCTTTTCCTCAAAAAGGTTTTCACTGTTTAAAACATAAAAAGGAATGTTCAAAATATCACAAACTGTGCGAGCATCTTGAACATCCACATGAGAGCAACAGGTCCCAAAGCCTTCTGGATTTTTATTTTTAGAATAATCCCAAACCTGAAGGGTAGCTCCTATCACATCATAGCCCTGGTCTTTTAAAAGGGCGGCGGATACAGAGCTATCCACCCCACCGCTCATGGCCACTAAAACTTTTTTTCTTGTTTTCATGTTTTGGATTTTGCCTGATCGAGATTTAAAAATCAAGCCCTGAACCCACTTTTCTCTATAATAATCGACTGTAAAAAAACTCCGCCATTCCTGAAAAAGCATCCTTTAAACTTCTTTTGCCTTTGGGCAAGTAAACTTAAAAACAGATTTTTCTGGATTCCCGCTCAAGGCGGGAATGACTGGCTCGGCGGGAATGACTTTTCACAAGCTATTTCTTAGATAAAAAAGCTTGGGCCAGAGTTTCTGACCTCTTTAACAAGCTCTGTGCTTGTTTTAAAGCAGTCTCCTCTGAAGGAGACTGTGGGGCAAAGCTCAAGGTTTCTAAATCCTTAAATAAATTTTCAAACTCAGTAAAATATTTTTTATTTTGGCTGAGGGGGAGTTTTTCTAAAGCCTGTCTCCAGCCCAGGGAAGATGTTGGAGTGGGAGAAGAAGAAAGCAAAAGATAATTGACTTGGATCATACCCGCCCCTGCCTTCCGCCAGTTTTTTTTGTCTAAATAAGCTCTTATGCTTTTAAACTCCCTTTCTACTTTTTCTTTTAAGCTGGATTTTTTTTGCAGGCGAAATTTATTTCTTAATAAAATAACCAATAAAATCAAATTAATTAATAGAGCAAAAACCAAAAACGACAGCCAAAAAATCATAAGGTTTTTATGGTTTATAAAACGGGGCCAAATATTTGTTGAGATGGGATCCAGCAAAGGGGGGATTCCTCCTTTTTCCTCTTCAAAAAAAGTGAGTTGGTCTTGGTTCTTTATCTTCCCTTTTTGCACAGATAAAGAAAAGGAATCTGTTTTTTGCAAAATGTATTTGCCAGTGGAGCTGTCAAAAACACTGAGTGATTGTGAAGGGATAACTAAAGTTCCCTCTTTTTGAGGGATGATAAGGACCTCAAACTCTTTTCGCCCTTTTCCAGAGTCAAAGAAAAAGGACTTTGCCACTGGAGGATATGTTTGCACAGAGGAGGGAAGTTCCAGCTCAGGCAAACTGATAAAACGAGGGTGGCCTGAACCCTCAAAAATAATTTTATAGGACAGGGGTTGCCCAACTTTCACTGTGGAATCAGATAAAAGGGCTTTTATCGCCCAATCTCCCACTGCCCCTGTAAAAGAGTGATCCCGGCCCTCAGTGGGGAGATTCTTAACCAGAACATTTTGAGCTGAAGAGCTAATTACTTGCTCTTGAAACCGAAAGCCAAAAATCTTTTCTGCCTTTATGGCATAAGGATCGATTACTAATTCCCCAGTTCTAAGAGGGAACAGCCACTGGCTTTCTAAAAGAGTTTTCCTGTAAAGAACTTGCTCACGGAGTTCAGTTCCTAATGATCTTGAGTGCTTATTTTTTAACTCCTCCTTCCAAAAACCCTTAAGAGAAGGTTTTTGATAAACACTGTAATTCCCACTGCTGGAGCTTTGTAAAATGATCCAATCCACACGGATCCCCTCTGATTTATAAACCGATTTTTTATTTAAACGGGTTAATAAATGGACAGGATTTGATGAAAGTTCTTTTTTTGAAAAAGGATCTTCAAACAAATCAAAATAAGAGGGAGGGATAATAGAAGAAGGAGGCCAAGAGGGGCTATGCCTTTTTTTTGGTGAGGATGGGCTGGCCTCCTTGTGAACAGTTATAGAAATAACTGAAGTGCTAAAAACTTTTCCATTGGCTTGAATACGAAATGTTGGGATTTTTAAAACCCCTGTCTTTTTAGGTTGAAGACGATAGTTTTTTGATATAGAAGCTGTCTTTTCCATCTGGCCATTGATCCAGTTAATAGAGCTTTCCCTGCCAGACCACTGATTCAAAAGATAAAAATTATCCTGATGAGACAGATCAGGCATGTCCAGACCTTTAGGAAGACTTTTTTGAGATTGTAGTTTGATTGTAAAAACAAAGCTTTCATTTAAAGACAATTCATTTTTATCCACAAAAGCTTGAATGTCTAAAGCCTGAGAGGGCTGGCTCAAAACCAAAATCAAAGTCAATAAAAAAAACTTCATTGGCTTTGTATTCCCCTCACCAATCCTTTTTCACTTTGTCCCCAAAAGGCTTTCCTCTTTTATAAAATTTCCAGCGAACTTTGTTTTCCTGCTTTTCGACTTCCTCCAATATGGCTTTTTCCTCTGTGTCTCCTATAGGGCTGATTTGAGATTTCTCTTCCTTTGAGAGCGGATCCGGTTTTTCTAAATTTTTCCCTTTGGATTTTTTTGGAACAGGTTTTTTTTTATTTTGGCCTAAGTCCTCATTTTGACCTTGGCTTTGTGTTTTTTTGTTTTTGTCTCCCTTAGGTTCTTGGTTTTTTTTGTTTGTTTGGTTTTGCTCAGGTTCCCGAAACAACAATTCAATATTCTGTTTGATTAAATCCATCTTCAAGAATGAATCTAAAGCTTGTTGATAATTTTTTAATGCCTGATCCCGCCGGCCCAACCGGCCATTAAGCTCTCCCATATTGTAATAAGCAAAATAAGACATAGGTTCTAATTCTGGAGCAGATAAACGGGAGACAACAATATCATAAATCTGTAAGGCTTTATCCGGCCGGCCCAATACATCTTCAATTATAGCCAAGTTGATATAAGGCACAGGGTCTAATGGATTTTTAGATAAAGCTTGCTCAAAATATTTTTGAGCCAAAGTGTAATTTTTTTTGTAAAAAGCCAACCGACCTTTCAAAACAGCATCCCTCCCTATCCCTTTCATGTGAAATAAAATGAAAATCACAGAAAAGAGAAAGATAAAACAAAAAATAAAAAAATCTCTATCAGAAATTATTGTGTATTTCCCCATACTCCTAAAACTCCTGATTTATAATAGCCTCCCTTAGGCATAGGTTTCCGATCGCTTAAACCCCATTCTATTAAAGCAATAAGAAAGGCCAAAAACAAGGGCCACTGGTAATGTTCTGTTTTTTTGGTTCTAACTGACTTTTCCATTTTAGCCTTTTTCATACGATCCAGATCTTTTCTCAATCGATCGATGGCCTGCCCACCGTAAGCCACATGATAGTATGAGCCTTTTCCCCATTTTGCAAATTTTTTTAGCGATTCAGACTCTAATTTGCTGATCACTAATTGTCCATTGATATCTTTTTTATACTCTTTAATTTGATTTTTATAATCTCTAATAGGCAGTGGCCCTCCCTTTTCCGAACCAAAAGCCAGGGAGAAAATACGAACCTGTTTTTCCTTAACCAGTTTTTCAACTTCCTTTTGGTTGATTGAGGAATGATCCTCTCCGTCAGAAGCAATTATAAGGGCTTTGTCAGAATTTTTGTTTTTTTTAATAGTTTCAAAAATCCTTTCGCTAAACTGAAAAGCTCTTTTAAAATTTGTGCCCTGATGGCTGAGGTGATCTGTAGAGAGATCGTTGAGATAGGATTGGACAGCCGAAAGATCTTTTGTAAAAGGAGAGGCCAAAAAGGCGGATTGGGCAAAAATCCCAAGAGCCATATAATCACCAGAAGACTTGTCCATTAAACGAGAAAGCTCCTTTTTCATAAAAGTAAGGCGATTGGGCCGGACATCTTCTGCCAACATGCTTAGCGAGTTATCCACTAATAAGAGAATATAGCCTCCTTTTTTTTGTTTAGTGGGTATTTCACTTAAGCTTTGAAGGCGAGCCAAAGCTATAATGAGGCCAGCTATAGTTAGCAACTGAAGGCTTATTTTTAAATGCCGTTTTTTCTGGCTGATAGAAGCCCTTAAAAAATGATTGGACCGGCCCAAATATTTTTGAGCTTTCCTCTCCCTTATACGGCTCCGGACTATATAAAGAACCATCAGAAATGGCAACAACAACAGCCACTGTAAATATTCTGGATGAGCAAAAGACATCATATCCCCCTAAAAAACACGGTGAGGGAAAGCCCAACAGATAAAAAATAAAACAAGAGCCCTGCCAGCAAAGGGTTTTTAAAATGCTCTTTGTATGAAGTCCATTTGTTGATTTGAATTTCGTAGGTCTCTAACTCATCAATTTTTTTAAAAATTCTTTTCAACAAATTCAGGTTTTTGGCCATAAAAAATTCTCCTCCTGTTTGAGAGGCTATTTGATTCATTAGTTTTTTGTTGATATGACTTTCAATATAGACTCTTCGATAAACCGATCTTCCGTCCGGAGTCTGGAATTTGTATTTTACGGGGAAAGTCCCGCTTTCGCTACCCATTCCAATACTGTAGACTTTGATTTTGTTTTTCCGGGATAGCTCTATGGCGGTTCCTGGATCAATAAAGCCGGTGTTGTTTTCCCCATCGGTTAAAAAAATAATAACTCGGCTGGACAATGGCGAACTTTTGAGCCTGGCTGTGGCATTAGCTAAAGCCACACCAATAGCTGTTCCCTCTTTAATTTTGGATAGTGTTTGAGTTTGCAACAAGCTTTTTTTTAAAACCTGATGGTCAAATGTCAAAGGGACTTTTGTAAAAGATTCTCCGGAAAACACAATCAAACCCATGCGATCATAAGGGCGACCATCAATAAACTCTCCCACAACCTGCTTAGCCGCCTGCAAACGAGTAAACCCCTCCATATCCTCTACCAGCATGCTTAAGGATATATCCATTACTATCATTATGTCTATACCCTCTTGTGTTTGATCCGCGGTGATATGAGCTGACCGCGGCCGGGCCAAAGCCAAAACAATTAAAACCAAAGCCAAAGCCTTCCCCAGTTGAGGAAGAAAAGCCAAAGAGGCCCTTAAAGAAAAATTTTTTTTATAAAAAAGATTCAAACTGCTGTAAAAAAAAGCTCCACCAGGCCTTTTTGCAAAAAACAAAAAAACCAATAAAAGGGGAATGAGCAAGAAAAAGCTGTTCGGGCTGTGCCAAGTCATTTTACTTCTCCTTAAGGCTCAAGCGAAAAACCATGTCCTGACAGGCTGTTTTTAGTTTTAAAAATGTTTCCGGTTTTTCCTCCTCTGGCCCATCAGACAACTCATCTAAAATTTGCCGAAGAGCAGATCCCTCTTTTTTATAAACTAAAGGATGAAAAGCCTTTAGGCTTTGCATAATCTGATAAGTATTCCGTTCCGTTGTGGGAATTAAAAAAAGATCTTCTAAAAAAATTTTAAAACTCTGTTGTAATTCTTTAATTTGATGAGGGGGATTGTTTTTTTGTCTCCTTAACCGGAGCACAAAAAACTTTGAGGGGTTTTGGTGCGACTCCCTTTTTATGACTTTTTGGATAAAGCTTTTCCTCTTAAAAAAACGATACAAATAGTTCAGCATATAAATAGTAAAGCCAAAGAACAAAACAATGTTTATAATTTTAAAAATATTGTTAGAGGGCCAAGATTTCACAGGGCCTATACGGCCATGGGGCTTGATGGGACCCTTCTTATTAGTCAAAACAGAATGAACAGTGAAGGATAAATTGTCTATAACTAAACGGCGATGGCCATCAGTAATAATAAAGGGACTTTGAAAATGACCCACACGGTAGGAGACGACCTCCATAGCCAAATAATAATCTTTTATATCTAAGCTTTTCAGGACATGAAGGGAATAATTGTCCTTTTCATTGAAAAACTCAATATGGACCGGGGGTTTAAGGCCGGACGGGCTTTCTCCATCGCAGATGAGAAGAAATTTATCCCCCACAGTGATTTTTTTTGGGGCTTTCTTCAATCTACAGTGCCAGTTATTTTTCATTATCTACCCTGGACTGTTAATCCCAGACAACCGGCAAAAAACTATAAGGTTTTTTGGCCCTTTTCCCAGTTGCAAGGGCAAAGTTTATCTGTTTGAAGGGCATCTAAAACTCTTAAGACCTCTTTAGGGCTTCGGCCCACATTCAAGTCCGTCACATAAACAAAGCGGATGATTCCCTTGGGATCTATAATAAAGGTGGCCCTTTGGGAAACCCCTTCCTCCATATCTAAAATGCCCAAAGAGGCGGAAAGCTCCCTTTTTATGTCTGACAGCATGGGAATTTGTATATTTTTGAGATCCGGCTCATGATTCCTCCAGGCCAGGTGGACGAACTCAGAGTCTACAGAGGCTGTTAAGACCTCAGCTGATCGGTCTTTAAAGCTTTGGTTCATATCACTAAAAGCTTTAATTTCTGTTGGACAAACAAAAGTAAAATCCTTGGGGTAAAAAAAGATGACCCACCATTTCCCTTTGTATGCCTCATTATTTATCTCTTTAAAATCTTGAGAACCGGGAAAAAGGGCCTTAAGATTAAATTCAGGAAACTGATCTCCAACGGCTAACATAGTTATCCTCCTTATGGTTTAAAAATGAACAGGAAGATAATAACAAAAAAAAAGGGCATGTCCAGTTTTTTTCTTATTTTTTTTCCCAAGCCTTATTTTTTAGTAAGATGAGGGAAAAATGAGCTTTATCAATATAAAGCCTTGTTTTGCTGATTAAGATAAGGTATATCCTGCCGTATGCTTTTTTTTATTTATTTTTTATGTGGCTTAGTGGGCTTTGTGGTAGGGGCTTTTATTGTCTTTTTATATATGTCCTCAAAACGAAACTCATCTCTAAAAATAAAAATAGAGAGGGACCAGATGGAAAAAGAGCAAAAGGCTCTAAAAGAGGAAAATCTATCCTATAAACAACAGATCATTCCATTAAGTGAGGATTGTGCGAGCCTTAAAAGCCAAAATGAGGCCCGGCTGAAGGAGCTGGAAAATCAAAAACAGCTCTATAAGGAAAAGCTAACAGAAAAAGAAATGCATTTTAAAAACGAGATAGACCTCAAAACAAAGCATTATGAGGAAAAACTAACAGATCAAGAAAAGAGCTTTCAAGAACAAAAGGAAAGGGATCAAAAGCACTTTGCAGAAAAAGAAAAACATTTTCAACAGTTGGCGGAAAAAACAAAAGCAGAGTTTGAAAACACCGCCAAAAAAATTTTTTTAGAAAACACGAAATCCTACAGAGAGGAATCTTCAAAAGACCTCTCTCAAATTTTAAAGCCTTTTAAGGAGGACATTGAGGGTTTTAAAAAATCAGTCCAAGGTTTTGAAAGCAAAGGGAAGTTTTTAGATGAGACCATCTCTAACTTTAAAGACATTAACTTAAAAATGAGGGATGAGGCCAAAAAACTCTCTCAAACTCTTAAGGGGGATGTAAAAGCCCAAGGCCAATGGGGAGAGTTTGTTTTAAAAAACATTTTAGAAAAGTCAGGATTAAGGGAAGGGGAGGAGTTTTTTGTCCAGGGGCAAGGCTTAAGCTTAAAAGATGAAAAGGGGGCCTCTGCCCGCCCCGATGTGGTGGTGAAACTTCCTGACAAGAAACATATTATTATAGATTCCAAAGTATCTGTGACTCATTTCCAAGGTTATTTTTCTTCTGAAACGGAAAAAGAAAGGGAGGAGAACAAACAAAAAATATTCCGCTCTGTGAGCAAGCATATTGAAGATTTGGCGAATAAAAAATACCATTTATCAGAGGGCCTTCGCTCTCCGGATTTTACCCTTATGTTTATCCCCAATGAGGGGGCCTTTGCCTTTGTCACACAAGAACATGATTTTTTTGAAAAGGCATGGAGGCATTCCATTGTTTTAGTCAGCCCCACCACCTTATATGCTGTCTTAAAAACTGTCGCTTCAATATGGAAGGTAGAGGCTTATAATAAAAACGCGGAGGAGATAGCCCGACAAGGAGGAAGGCTTTATGACAAATTTGTTGGTTTTTTAGAGGACATGGGAAAGGTTGATCTGGGCTTAAAAAAAGCGAGAGAATCTTACGATTCCGCTAAAGGCAAACTGAATAGTGGCAGAGGAAATCTTATCCGAAGTGTAGAAAAACTAAGAAATCTTAAAGTCAGAAATGAAAAACAAATTCCCTCAAGTTTTACTGAAGAGTAAAAAACAAACAATCCTGCCATGCTGTCTAAATTTTACAGCTTAAATCCTCAGTTTTATTTCAGCCTTTTTAAAGGTATAAAGCCAAACAAAAAAAGCCCTTTAGATTTTAAAAGGAGTTTAAAAAAAGCCATTTCCTATAAATATCAAGGTCTTCTTTTTGATGAGAGTTTTTTAAGTGATACAGCCCTTTATGAAAGCTTAAAAAATGGCTTACAAGTGGGGATCTATATCAGAGCTAAAAATTTTAAAGAGCAAGCTTTAAAATTAAATAAAAAATTTAAAACCCTTTTTTTTAACATTGTTTTTGAAAATCCATCAGAGTTAGAGGGTTTAAATGTCTCACAAAAAAGCTTTTTTACTTATGTTGTCACCAGAAGAAATAAAAATCTTCCTTTCAAAAATCTTATTCGGCAAGAGTTTTTAGCTAAAACTGAAGTTTATTTCCCCTTGAAAGAAAATTTTTTTGACCCCTTTTTAACACCAAAAGAGATCTACTCATTCCTTAAAAAACAAGGCCCTGTTCGCCCCATCTATAACTACCCTTACGACTGCCGGATAAGCCCTGATATGGATCTGCGACCTCTCACATCTCCTTTTATAAACAAAAACCATTCTGAAGACATTGTTTTTTCTGTAATAATCCCCTCTTATAACAATGAAATCCAAGTTTTAAACTGTTTGAAAAAGTTATCTGTTCAAGATTTTCCGAAAAAAAACTATGAAGTGATTGTTGTAGATGATGCCAGTCAGGACAGGACGAGGGCCATGTTGAGAGCTTTTGCCAGTAAAACGGATCTTAACTTTAAGGCCATTCATTTTCCTATGGTAATGGAGAGAAATAAGGTTGGTGGCCCTTTCCGGGCAGGCATTGCCAGAAACCTGGGGGCAAAACATAGCTCCGGATCTTTTTTAGCCTTTTTGGATTCAGATATTTTGGTTCAAAAAAAATATTTGTCAAAGTTAAAGGAAGAGCTGGAGCTGTGGGATCTTGTTCAAACCAAAAGATACCATTTAAAAAACAATGCCCCTATTGGAGAGGGAGATTTAGATCATGAAAAATTAAAAAAATGGATTTATATTGAGGAAAAAAGATATTGGAAAAACTTTTATGACAAAGGTTTTAAAATTCAAAATCCTTGGAAATATGTCTGCTCTTATAGCCTGACCTTAAGAAAAAAGGATTTTTTACTTGCTGGAGCTTTTGGCGGGAATTTTATATTTTACGGCTTTGAGGATATAGATTTAGGTTATAGGCTTTTTAAACAAGGTAAAAAAATCCATCTCAGCGAGATTAAAGTTTATCATCAGCCCTCTTCATCTAAAAGAAGGAGTTTTATCCGGCAAAATGAGCTTTCTAAAACCGCAAAAATCTTTTTTTACAAGCATTTAGACCCAGAAATATATGAAATTTTAAGAGGCTATATGAGCCAGGGAAAAGACTTTTCTTATTTCTTCCCCAATTATAGAGGTTTTTCACAGGGAGGCTAAAATAAATTTTATTTTTGGTTATATTTTTCCGATAGGTCTTTTAAAAGACAAACTCAGAGGAAGAAAATGAAAAATTGGAAAATGGACGACATCAGTTTATTTAGCCATGAGTTGAAGACCCCACTCAGCTCTTTAAAAATAGGACTATCCCTTTTAGAAAAAGATTTTGAAAAGTATAAGCACCTACTCTATTTGATGAAAGAGGAGGTGGAAAAGATGACTGATTTTATTACAGACAATTTGGATTTACGAAGTATACAGAAAAAAAAGGATCTGTTCCAATGGAAATGGTCTACTTTTGAACCTTCTCTCAATCAGGCTTGTAGGTCACTTCAGCTGATAGCTCAAAAGGAAAATATAAGCTTTCATATTAAAAAAACAGCAGAACCTGTAGAACTTTTTATGGATTCTTCATGGATGGTCCGTTTGTTGGTTAACCTTTTGTCCAATGCCATTCAGTTTTCACCATCCAAAGGAACTGTTTTTATAGAATACGGCTTGAGGGGGCAGGTTTTTGTTTGCTCTGTTAGGGATGAGGGGCAGGGAATTGCAGACAAAAAAAGGCTTTTTGACTATTTTTACAAAACCGCAGTGGAGGAAAAAAAAGGCATAAAAAACACTGGTTTGGGTTTAAGCATTGCCAGGGCTATAACTATAGCCCATGGTGGAAAGCTCACTGCTTTTTCTAATCCAAGGGCTAAGGGAGCGACTTTTAAATTACTTCTCCCCCGTATCCGCCGGCTGAAAAGAGCAGGGTAAAAATCAAGATTTCAATGAGTGATATGGCAACAGATAGAATTTAAAAAACTTTCATCTTTAATAAATAAATCCTGTTTCATACCGATAAAAGCCACCCCAATGGCCAAAAGAGCAGGCACAAATAGAACCTTGAGGATAGCAAACATTTTGAACTACAGGTTGAGGCAGTGTGGGCACATTAATACAAAAAAAGAAAGAACCGTAAATTTGACAGGATGAAAACCAAGTAGGATTATAATCTATGGCAAACTGAGAGCAGGTTTTGCCAGTTGTAGTCAAACAGGTGGCACCATAATTGTAAGGGCAAACATTTGGCACAGGGGCATGATAGGGATCATAGTGGGCATAAACAGCTCCTGTAAAAATCAAAAAAAGAAAAATAAAGAAAAACTTAGGCATAAATCCCTCCTTCAGAAATAAAAAATAACCAACAAAGCAATGTATAGCACAAACTCCATAAAAAAATCAAACAGAACATGGGGGATTGACTAAAAAAACAAAAAACAGGAAAAATTTTCCTGTTTTTCCCGATACAACTAATGAGAATAGCAAGAAAGCTTTGTGAGGTTTCCTATTTCATGGGGATTAAATATAGAGTATGATCTGGCTTTTTCCCATCTTTCAGAAGTGGTCCATAATAGTATATTCGGTTCAGCCACTTGATAACGACTGGAGGATATATGGCATCTATACCGTTTTATCTTCGGTAATTGTTCACAATAAGTGATTTTTTCCATATACTCCTTTATAGATACTTCCTTATTTTTAATAGTTTGAGTTTGTAATACTTCCAACTCTCTTATAAAGCGGGGAACAGTGCTCAAACTTATACTGGTTGTTTCTCCTTTTTTTAAAAACTGGCCTGTGTGAATAAATTCTACATACCCATTTCCAGAAGGGGGGACATTGCCTGTTCTCATCCGGATAAGAGCTGTTTCACCTGGCTTATTTCCCGTTTGTTCTGGGTCAGTTAAAATCACTTTTAGTGGGCCTGTGGTTTTGCAAGTGAAAAGGATCTCGATAGGTTTTTTATTAGAACCCCCTTTCCAAAGGTATTCTTTTATTTGATTTTTTTTGGAAGAAGAGGCTTTCTCCTTCTCAGATTTTTGGTTGCTATTGGCTAATGGGGTAAAACCAGTTAAAAACAAAATCACACAAAAAGGGATATTTTTCATTCCTTATTTTTAACAGATTTTATAAGATTTGTCAAGGGGGCCGGAGCTGTTTTATCACAAAGGGCAATGCCTTAACTATATCGCTTGCAGAAAGGGAGTTGATATCTTTCCCCTCTTTTATCCAAAGCCGGGCACTTTCCCCTTGAAGAAAAGTCCCCAAGAGACTGGCCTTAAAGAGAGATAGACCCTGGGCCATAAGGCTGGTGAGGATCCCCGTCAAAACATCCCCAGTTCCCGCCTTGCCTAAGGCGGAGTTTCCGGTGTGGAGGATCCAGCATTTTTCCCCATTGGAGAGGACAGGGTGAAAACCTTTAAACAAAAGCCAAGAGTTGTATTTTTTAGCCCCTTGCCTTGCATAAAGCAGGCGATCCCTCTCCAATTTATGAGAGGGGATATCTAAAAGGCGGGAAAGCTCACCCGCATGAGGTGTGAGTAAAAAATTTTTATTTAGTGGTGGAAGTTTTTTTTGAGCTAAAAGGCTTAAAACATCGGCATCTAAAACTGTGGGAAGATTTTGCTTTGTCAACTGTTTTAAAAAATTCACTACAGCTTGAGAAAAGCCTAACCCTGGCCCGGCACCTACAGCTGTCTTTTTATAAAAAAGTTTAGTGGAGTCCAAACGGCTGAGCAAAGCTTCTGGTATTTTTAAGCTTTTTTCATAGGGATAATGTTCTCCTGCCCATGTCACATAACCACTCCCCACAACATAAGCTGAACGGCAGGCCAATAGCCCGGCACCCCACATTCCCTTACTTCCAGCAATAATCAGGGACCAACCCCTGTGGCTTTTATTGGCTGTGTTTTTGTAAGAGGGGATAAAGGGGCGAACATCCTGTTTTTGAACTAAAAAGAGGGAATGGGCTACCCGGTTTAAAAGCTCTTCAGGAAAACCAATGGGCAAAATAACAATTTGCCCTGCATGTTCTGGCCCCTCATTTAGATAAAGGCCCGGTTTGGCTAAGGCAAAAGTTAAAGTGGCCTTAGCTTTTATGGCCAGCCCTAAAATTTTACCAGTATCAGTGCAAAGCCCGGAAGGAATATCCAAGGATACAACCGGGAGATGACTCTGACTGATTTTTAAAACCAAATCTTTAAAAAGCCCCTCTAAAGGGCGGGATAGCCCCACTCCAAAAAGAGCGTCAATCAAGACTTGCCCTTTTTGCTTTTCCCAGGCATTAAGGCTTTTTATTTTTATGCCAAGGGATTGGGCTTTTTTCTTTTTTTGCTTTGAAAGGGGACTGCTCACTTCAGAAGAAAAAAGCTCCACCTCCCGCCCGGCCTTTTTAAGATAAACAGCCGTCACAAAAGCATCTCCCCCGTTATGGCCTGGGCCACAAAAAAGGGCAAAAGAATGAGGGGGTGGGAACTCTTTTAAAAGCCACTCAGCAACCTTAAACCCGGCCTTTTCCATAAGTTTTCCTGGAGAAAGACCGTAAAAAGAGGCCTTTTCATCTAATTTTTGGCTTTGTGACTTAGAGAGCAACCGATCCATTATGATTTTATTTAACCGAAATGGACAGATCTGAAAACTATTAATATCTATTTTTTTGACAGAATACAGTTGTTTTGACAGAAGAGGCTTTTAAAGCCACAAGCTCTGTGTTAAGAGCAAAAAGGATGAAAAGCTCCTCTTCCCATTCTTCTTTAGAAATGTCCGGTGTAGAGGCCATATCCAGTCTGGCCCTTATTTTTGAGAAGAAAAGTCTTTCTCACTTAAAACATCTTATTGTGGCAGAAAGTTCCGATCTCAAAAAACTCCAATCTTTTTTGCAGTTTAAAAACCCTCCTCTTCCTTGGTATGTCCTGCCTCCATTCCCTCAGCCCCGCTCACCTGGCACAGATAAGATCTTATGGGAGAGGAGAAAATGGCAAACTCAGGCCAAAAGCTCTGAGCCTGCTTTGTTTTTATCTACAGTTCCCGCTCTTCTCAAAAAAACAAACAGCTTTTTGAAAACTTATGTCATCAAAAAAGATCAGAGTTTTGATATGTCAGCTCTAATTACTTATAGGGAAAGGGCCTTTGTGGAGAGGCCCGGTGATTTTTCTATCAGAGGCTTTTTGATGGACATATACTCTCCCGCTTATAAAACGCCTTTAAGGATAGAGCTTGTTGGCTCAAAAGTGCAGTCCATCCATCTGTTGGATAAGCTTTTTAAAAAAAGACAAATAGAGATGGAAAAGGCCCTCATCCCCCCTCTTTATGAATGGAGCTGGACAGTTGAGGACAGAAAAAAGCTTTGCCAGCATTTTAAAGGATTAGAGCCGGCTTTACCTTATGGTTTTTTTAAATCTGTAGCCAGAGGGAATAGGCCCGAAGGCTTTGAGGTTTTTCTCAACTATTGGGATAAAACCTGCTCCTTGGACTGTTTTTTAGATCCGCCTCAATTATGGTTTTTTGAGCCAGAAAAGGCTAAAGCTCAGTTTATGGAAGAGCGGATCCTTTGGGAGAAGGAACAATCTCCTATCCATACAGAAAATATTTTTTTGGACTTTAACTATTTTGAGAAAAAAATAGTCCAGTATCAAAAGGATAGTCGCTTTTCCGCCCAACAAAATCAGGTGATAAATTTAAGGGCTTTTTCCCTAAAAAAAGATTCATCTGAAAGGCAAAAGCCCTCTTTTTTGAAAAGCTTTTCCTCTTCTCTGTTTAAAAAGACCGAATGTTTGAGGGAAGATCTTTTAAATCTTCCCGCTCGTCATATTGTGTTTGTGGGAGAGTCTCAGGATGAATTGAAAAAACTATTGTTAAAAGAGCAGATTTTAAATCCAGAAGATGAAGATTTTTTTTGTGGGAAAAATTTGATTTTCCTTAAAGGCCATTTGAGAGAAAGCTTTTTTTGTCCAGGAGAGACAGCTTATTTGCAAGCCTTAAGCCTTTTACCAAAAAAAGATCACTCATCCCGCCATTTTGACTTTTTCCGGCAAAAAGCGAGAGCTATAGAGTTTTCTCAGTTAGAGGAAGGGGATCTTTTAGTCCATATTCAGTATGGGGTAGGGGAGTTTGTGGGTTTAAAAAGTCTTCCCCTGCAAGGCCAATTTGAGGATTTTATTGTTCTCAAATACAAAGCTGGGGATCAACTATTTGTTCCCGCCTACAGGGCCTCTCAGGTAAAATGTTATGCACGAAAAAGAGGATCAGCTATTTCTAAAACTTTGCTCGATCAGTTGGGCCGGCCACAATCCTGGGAGAGAAAAAAGAGTAAGGCCAAAAAACATATTCAAAGTTTAGCTATTGAACTGATGGAAATTTACAAAATGCGAAAACAAAAAACCCGCCCGCCTTTTGCCAAAGTTCAAGAGGCTCTGGCCTGTTTTGCCAAAAAATTCCTTTGGAAAGAGACAAAGGATCAAAGCCGTGCCATTCAGGAAATCATGGCGGATATGGATAGCCCCCAGCCTATGGATCGATTGCTTGCAGGAGACACTGGTTTTGGAAAAACAGAGGTGGCTTTAAGAGCCATTTTTAGAGCTTTGGAAAATGGTTTTCAGGTCTGCCTTTTAGCCCCTACAACGGTTTTGGCATTACAGCATTTTAAAAATTTCCAACAGAGATTTAAAGATTATCCTTTTGAGTTGGCTTTGCTCAGTCGCTTTAGCTCTTTAAAGCAAAGGGAAAAGCTTTTTCAGGAAGTGAAAACGGGGAGAGTTGATCTTCTTATAGCCACTCACTCTGTTTTTAGCTCAAAATTGTTTTTTAAAAACTTAAGACTTTTAGTTGTGGATGAAGAGCATCGCTTTGGAGTCCGGCAAAAGGAGAGACTTTTACGATCTTGGAAAAATTTAGATGTTTTATCCCTTTCTGCAACTCCTATTCCGAGGACTTTAAATATGGCTTTAACAGGGATTAAAGATATCAGTGTGATATCCGAGCCTCCTCCTAAAAGAAAACCAGTTCAGATCATTTTAAAGACTTGGACTTCTATGGATGATATAATCAGGGCTTGCAAAAAAGAAAAAGCTCGTGGGGGCCAGATCCTTTTTGTCCATAATCGGATAAAAACTTTATTTCAGAGGTTAGAGCAGTTGCAAAGCCGGCTCCCTCATTTTCGGATAGTGACAGCTCAAGGGCAATCACCGGGTTTAGATAAAATCATGCTGGATTTTTTTGAGAAAAAATATGATATGTTGGTATCCACAAACATTATTGAATCAGGAATGGATCTTCCCCAAGCCAACACTTTATTTATTGACAGAGCTCATGAAATGGGCCTCAGTCAGATCTATCAGCTTAAGGGCCGTGTGGGGCGAGGCCAGGAGGAGGCTTACTGCTACTTGCTTTTCCCGGCAAAAGATCGCCTTTCGGTTTTGGCTAAAGAGCGACTGAGCCTTTTGGAAAAATATGCCGGATTGGGGCTTTCTTTCCAGTTAGCACTAAAGGATTTAGAAAATCGCGGGGCCGGATCTCTTTTTGGATCTGAGCAGAGTGGCCATCTGCAAAACCTGGGGGAAGAGCTTTATTTTGAAATTTTAAATGAGCAGTTAAGAGATCAAAAAAAGATTGTTATAGAACCGGAAATCTCTCTTCCCTTTGATAGCCATATCCCCTCAAATTATATTCCTGACCCTCGTTTAAGATTGCTTTATTACAAGAGCCTCTCAGAAGCTGAGGAGCCCGCTCGTCAAAATATTGAAAGGGATCTACTGGAAGACTTTGGCCCCATTCCCATTGAGCTGAACCATCTGTTTTTCCTTTTAAAGATTAGGGATTTTTGCAAAAAACTCCTTATAAGGGATTTTAAAATTGCTGGGGAAAATCTTTATTTGAGTTGGCATGAAAAAACCTCAGTATCTCCTGAAAAGATTTTAAAACTAATAGAAGATTATAAAGGGCAAATGCTTAGCCCTCAAAACTGCAAAATCCCTTTAAGTGGCAATGGCTTTATGGAAGATGTGGAAAAAATATTGTGCCAACTCAGCTAACATAGATGGGGCCTGAGACTCCTGCAAAAGCGGGAATCTCAGGGTTTATTTGAAAAGAAAGTGGAAAAAAGCTCATGAGGGACTTGAATCCTTGGGCAGGATCCTTTATATTGCCTTTGTTTGAGCTTTTGGCTTTTTTAAATTGTTTGCTTAAGAAAGACTTGTTCTTTTTTTGACAAAAAGCTTAGGGGTTTAAATTTTTTACATAATTTGACTTAAACAAGGCTTTATAATGAAACTTAAATTTATGCCTCAAAATATTTCAGCAGATATTTATCCTGAAAAAACAGTTTTAGATATCAGCCGGGAGTTAGGCTTGAACATTCAATCCTCATGCAATGGGATGTGCAGTTGTGGGGACTGTCGGGTTTTTATTAAAGAGGGGGAAAGCAATTTGATATTGCCTTCAGCTAAGGAGCTTAAGCTTATAGGGCAAGGGCATTATATCGATCAAAGACGCTTGGCTTGCCAACTTTACTGTTTTGGTGATGTGGTGATTGATCTTTCTGAACAGGAGGTGAAGGCCCATCAGGACCGCGTATCCCATCATTTTTTAAAAATGGTACGAAAAGAAAATCCAAAAGAGTCTCGCTCTAAAAGTGATATTTTAATTGAGGATGATGAGGAGATACAGCAGATCAAAAAAAATGCTGAGTGAGAGCAAAGGTTTTTAGGGTAATGCCATTTCATTCCGTTGAAGAGATTTTAGAAGATCTGAAAAAGGGCCGTTTTGTCATACTGGTAGATGATGAGAATCGGGAAAACGAAGGGGATCTGATGATCGCCTCTGATTTTATCAGCCCTTCCGCTATAAATTTTATGGCTGTTGAGGCCAGAGGGCTTATTTGTGTTTCCATTAACTCAGAGCAAGCCAAAAGGCTATCCTTAGGTTTAATGGTGAGGGAAGAGGATAACTTCTCCCCTCATCGAACGGCCTTTACCGTCAGTGTGGAGGCCGCGAAAGGGGTTTCTACAGGCATTTCCTCAGCCGATCGGGCCCAAACTGTAAAAACACTTTGTAATCCGAGAGCCCGGCCAGAGGATGTGATTCGTCCGGGGCATATTTTTCCTATTCGTGCTCAAAAAGGAGGGGTTTTAAAAAGAGCAGGACATACGGAAGCCAGTGTGGATTTTTGCAAACTGGCCGGATTGAATCCTTCTGCTGTGATTTGTGAGATTGTCAATCCTGATGGCACAATGGCCCGCATCCCTGAGCTTTGGGCTTTTGCCAAAAAACATGGCTTAAAAATCGGTTCTATTGAATCCCTTATAAAATATCGTTTGGCCCATGATTCTTTAGTTGAAGAGCGAGTAAAAGCCCCCTTTCAAACAAGTATGGGGGAAGGCTGGAATCTGTCTGTTTTTTATGATTCTGTAAACGAAAGAGAGCATTTGGCCTGTGTTAAAGGGGATATTCAGCCTAAGGAACCAGTTCTGGTTCGTGTTCAAACCTCTTGTTTAACAGGGGATCTGTTTCAAGATCAGCTTTTTCCCACAGGTCAGTATCTCAAAAAGGCTGTTGATTTGATCAACAAAGAGGGCAAGGGCCTGCTGATTTATCTGCGGATGCAAAATAGCCTGTCTAAGTTTGCTCAATGTCATAAAAACAAAACAGAACCTGAAAGTCGCCCTTGGCCATTGAAGTCTGATGAGAGGGACTATGGCATTGGGGCACAAATTTTAAGAGCTTTAGGAATCCGCCGTATCCGGCTCATCACCAACAGATCGGGGAAAAAAATTGGCCTAAAAGGCTATGGCCTGCAAATTGAAGAGACTTTAGCCCTTTAGAAGAATAATGTTTTTTTATTGACAAGGCCCTATTATTTAATATTATAAACTTTTAAAAAAAGAGGAGAGGGAATTATGGTGGTTATTCGATTAGTGAGAGTTGGTGCTAAAAACAGAGCCAAATACCGGCTGGCAGTGGCCGATTCTCGAAAAGCCCCTCAAGGTCGGTTTATTGAGCAAATAGGATATTTTGATCCTCTTTCAAAAGAGAACAAAGCTGTAATAGACAAGGAGAAATATGAATTTTGGTTGAAAAAGGGTGCTCAGCCCAGTCGGAGAGTTAAAAGCCTTTTTGCCAAGATGAGTTAGAATATTATGGAACTGCAAAAAACTGTGACCGCTCTTGTAAAAAGGCTTGTGAGTGAGCCGGATCAGGTGGAAGTGATAGAAAGCCAAAAGGAGAGGGCTATTGTGTTTTCAGTCCGTGTCGCAAAAAAGGATATGGGTAAAATTATTGGAAGGAATGGTAAAAACATTGAGGCCCTGAGGACTATCGTGGGGGCATTTGGCGTAAAACAAAACAAACGTTGTGTTTTTTACCTTGTTGAGGAAGATGAAAAAGGCCCTGCCCCTCGTTTTTAAAAAAACCAACTCCATCCGGCAGTCATTCTATCCCGATCCATCTTCATGTTTAAAAGTGGGCACTGTGCTTAAACCTCAGGGGGTAAAAGGTGGAATTTTTGTTTACTGCTTAAATGATCCATTAAAATGGCCTCAGCCCATCAAACAGTTATTTATTGGGAAAAGCCATTTTTCTGTTAAAAAGTATTCTGTTCACAAAGGAGGGCTTATTTTTTATTTGGATCAGGTGAGGGACAAGTCTTCTGCTGAAAGCCTAAGAGATCAAGCTGTTTTTTTGCCCAAGTCGCTATTCCAAAGTCGAAAAGGAGAGTTCATTTATCTCACTGAGTTGAGATCTTTTTCTGTTCATGCCTTAGGCCGAGGGCTTATAGGAGAGGTTCAGGCTTTTTATTCTCATTCATTTCAAGATTTTTTGCTGGTTCAGCAGGAACAAGAACCTGCCCTTTTGATCCCCTTTGTGAAAGAGTATGTTCATGAGATATTTTTTTCTCAAAAAAAACTGATTTTAAATTTACCGGAAAATTTTTTGGAAGTTTTTTCTTAACAAAAGCCCGGGGTTTTAGGCTCGCTTTTCTGAATTTCTATTTTCGCGGGACCAAAAAGTTGGAGGGCTTTTAGCAAACATTCTCATTTCAAAAAAAGCTCGTTTTCAAATAAGGAAATGAAAGGCAGAAAATAAAACCAAACCGGAAAAAAACCACAGTTTTTTATTTTGTTTCAGGCAAAGTGGCAAAAGATGAACAAAACAAACATAAATCAAAATTCCTGAAGAAAAAGCAATCAGCAAGCTGGAGGAAAAGCTAACAGAAAAAGACTGGGCCAACAAAGCCCCTAAGATCAAAGCCCCAGCCATACACAGTGCCAATATTAAAAGAACCCGCAGTTTAATGCCAGAAGACAGGGCCAAAATAGCCAGCAAAACCCCTTCAGACAAGAGATGGAAAAACAATCCCACAGCTGTCGTGAAAGCCACTAACTCATCAATAAATAGAGCAGAAAATAAACGAATACCGTCAAAAAAAGAGCATATAGTCAAACAACCTGTCACAGAGCACACTGTGCCCGGATTAAGTGTATGAGAGTGCTCATGAGGGAGAGAGGAAGAACCTGTTTTGAGCCATTTGTCTAAAAAGCTCAATCGGTTGAGGAGGTAAATATCGGCCAGACTTTGAGCCATAACCCCCAATAAGATAAAAAAAGGGGTTTTTTCAAAAACATGGTTTTTATCAAAAGCCTGGGGGAGAAAATCCAAAAAACAAACCGACAGTAAAGCCCCGGCCCCAAAGGCCACAAAAGGTTTTAAATTCCACCCTTTCCCAAAGTGAGCCACCAACAAACAGGACAAGAAAAGAACCAATGCAAAACAAAAAACAATGAGAATATTCATCCCGTCCCATTTATTCCAATAATAGCTATAAAGCAATCACTTTTAGATAATGAATTGTGAAAAAAAATTCCTGTTTTAATTAAAAAAGCTTGGGTTTAAAAGTGGCTTTGTTGATTATGCTGGCACTGGACCCCGTCGCCCTTATTACAAAAAGACCTTGAGACTCAGCATACCGGCTGGCCGCCTCCTCTGTCCTCAAAAAAGCCACCGCACCATAAATTGTAAGGCCCTTATAAACCTTTCGCCGAGTAGTGAATTTTCGCACATCCTCTAAAAAAGCCTTGACATATTTGACCCTCAAAGTGGTTTTAACCTCAACCACCACCACTTCCTCCCCATTGGCCGCGATAATGTCATATTCGTATCGGTCTTCCCCATATTCTTTTTTGAGATTGGTATAGGTATTTTCTATCTTAACGCCTCTTTCTCCTAAAACCTTAATCAAATCCCCTTCCACAAGGCTTTCCATAAGGCGACCCCATTGAGAAGTGAAAAGCTCATCTAACTTCCTTATCCGCCGGTCAGTTTCTCTTCTGTGCCGATCAAACTCTTCCCTTCGTTTTTTCTCTTGTTGAGCCATCTCTTCCCTTTGCTTTTTCTCTTGTTGAGCACGCAGTTTCTTTTGTTGAGCACGCAGTTTCTTTTGTTGAGCACGCAGTTTCTCTTGTTGAGCCAGTTCTTCCTGACGCTCTTTTTGACGTCGAGCAGTTTCTCTGAGTATGCTCCAAATCTCGTCTATTTTTTGTCTATCAGATGAATCCATTTTGCCCTCCTGGAGCTGTTATTATAGCTGACTGAGGCAAAAAGTCCATAAATTTGTTTGGATTCGATATATTTCGTCCCGAACAAGAGCCGTTTTTGCTAAAAAAAGCTAAAGGGTAGGGGCTTTTTAACAAACTTTGTGAAAAGGACAAAGACTCATGGATTCCCGCTCAAAACGGGAACGACGAACAAGGTTGGAATGCTTGAGATTGAAATGGAATGGCCTTTAAGATAAAAAAGTTTAATGGATTATTTGTAATATGTGCAATTCCCGCCATTGCCGTCATCACTGGCTAACCAAACATCTTTAGGACTATCGAAACTATTAGTGCCAAAAAAGCCGGTCCAGCTGATAACTGGTCTGGGGTTAGTAATCTCTGGGCAAGTTTCTGTTCTATCTTCGGGACTGTCGTTGAGGTCATGTCGGGGGGTATTTCCAATATAAAGATAGTATTTTTTAGAAGTGCTATAACCTATTTTACTTTTATCTACATACAACTCCCCAGTGCTGTAATCACTAAGTTTGAGAATGACATCTTGATCCGGAGTCACACTACCCATTCCCGGGTCGAAAGTGTCTAGAGAACTTCCTCTTCCACAAAAACCTCCAGCAATAACATAGTATTGGTCTGTAGCTCCCGCAAAAGTTATTGTCGCTAATTTTTCATTTGCCGGAAGATCGGTTCCAGCAGAAGGGCAAGGGGTGGGGCGGTTAGGAGATAAAACTGTATTCTCACACCAATCCCGGAAATCATTGTCGCCAGAAGTACCATCCACCTCATACAAATAATCCTCATCCTCCACATCCTCCTCATATTCCTCAGCAAAAAGATCCGCCTCAGTTAAAAAATCCTCTAAATCCCTCTTGTTTATATGGTCATCGTCAAGGGCATTGCAATAAGCCTGAATATTATCCCCCGAAGAACATATATCGGGCGGAGAACTATCACATTCATCCCCAACATAATTATCAAAATACTCCCAAGCCTTCTCACTGCCAGCGGCCGATAGCCAAAAAAAACTCTTGTCATCATCAATCTCCTTAGTCAAATGAACAATCAAATCATTACTCCCTGTCCCCTTATTCAAAACCTGCTTGAGAATCATAAACTCATCATCTTCCCCCTCCAACACATCAGCTAAAGACTCATCGTCTGCAACCGCTACCAAAAACCTCTTAGCCTCACTCCGATTCATCTTTTTAACCGAACGGGCAAACTCCCTCTCATCAATGTCCAACATACAATCTAAAATCTCTGGGTCTATATCCTGGACATCCCCATCCTCTACAAACTCCAATAATTTTTCAAATTCAGCAACTATGCTTTCCGGAAGCCTGTAGCAGTCCTTCTTGTCCGCACGAGAGCGAAACACATCATCGCAAATATCTTTACAATCCTTCTTATCCTCACATACATTGCTACGGCTTTTTTTATTGCATTCTGCTTGTTTTATGGGGTCTGGTCGTTTAGGGAACTTCCTCTCAATGGGTGGAGGAGCATCTGTGAGACCAGTAGGAGTAGTTGGGGAAGAACCCTGCATACAACTCAATAAAAAGAAAAGCAGACAGAAGAAAAGGGTTTTCATATTAAAATAACTCATCAGTATACATATTATCGGCATATAAGATCCATATTTAAACAGAAAATCACAAAACAAGGCTTAAGTTTTAATTTTTCTTAAATACTATAATCAATGACTCGTGAAAAAGCTTTGTTTTTTAACTTTTTTGTCCAAAGGACCATTCCATTTCGGGACGGCAATACCTTGGACCATCACCGAATGGCCTTTGGACAAAAGCAGGAAAAAGAGGACGAGGTTTTTTGTCCAGCTTTTTCACGGGGGACTATAATAGTTGCTTGTGAAAAAACTTGCCCAAAAACCTCAAAATTAAAATTCTGGTAGTTTTTCCATATTAGGGACCCGATGCCCTTGCCCCCTCAAACGGAGGCTGTATCTATAAAAAGAGCCTTTGTCCTCTTTAAAATTGGCAAACATCAAATCCAATATGCCTATTGAAAGGGCCTTATCCACATCCATTTGCAGTTGAATGTCATAAGAGTTTAAGCGAACTTTTCCATAAGAGAATAACAAAGCCCCGCTCCCCTTCAGCCGAACAATGAAATCATCTCCCACAGCTCCTAAACGAAAAGTTTTAAAAACCAATTCCCCCTCTTTTAAATGGGAGGCTATTTCTATTTCCTTCCATTTCATAGGAGGAAAATTTAAAGGGCCTAATGCAGTTTTAAACTCTGTTCCCGACAGCTGAACATTTGTCCCTTTCAAATTCAAAAAAGCTATAACCTCCTCAAACTTTTTAAGCGAACCTTTATAATCAAAAAAAGCTCTGGCCAATCCTGACATTTTCACCTTAAATAAGTTGTTTAAAACCTCTAACTCCCAAAAAGGAGCATTGCCTTTAATAAAATAAATATCTATTGAAGAATCAGGAGGCCCTTCTTTTAAAGGCTTTTTCTTTTTCCAAACAACAAAGGAAAGAGAAGAATTTTTATGATGTGCCTTAACCCGCCATGCCGGTTTTAATGTCAACCACTCTTTAAAAGCAGGAAAAATGCCTATAGAGGGAAATGTCAGGCTTTTCCCCTTATAATGAATAAATAAATCTTCAAACTCTAAGCCGGGGGGAATAAGTTTAAGGTGGATATTTTCAAAATCTGTTTGCAGGGTAGAAGGGATTTTTTTTTGAAAATCTTTAGCCTTCTTTTCCAACAGATCATTCCAAGGAAAACGGATGAAAAAAAACAAAACTGCAAACACAAAAACAAGAATTAGTTTTGCTTTTTGTCTCCAAACAAAAGCAATGAGTTTTTTTAAAACATAAAACATATTTTAGTCCTTTTATTCTATTACTTTACTCAACCTGTGGCCCTTTAGGTTTTGTTCTCTTCTTCCGTTTTTTTCTTTTAGGAAGAGCTGATTTTTCCCCCTTTAAACTTTTGCCCTTTAAGGGGATGGTCCGGGGGGTTTTTGGGCGAAAAGTCCCTCTTTTAGTTTCTGAAATAAAAGCAGAAAGCCTATAAGCCACATCATAATGTTGAGGGTATTTTTTGTTTTCCTCCATAGTGATAGCACTCAAGCGGGATTGAGAGAGCCTGTTTAACTCTGCCCCTAAGCGAGCCACTTGTTTAATATTGAGATGATTTAAACGAATATTAAAATCCACTTGGTAAATAGAGCTGTTTTTTAAGAATAAAGATTTTTTATCTTTAATTTGAAATTCAGATGAAGTGTATTTTTTGACAATTCTCTCTATTTTGTTTTTGAGATTCGATTTGGAATAACGAAAAATAGATGGAGTTTTCCTCATTTTTAACATCTGTGAGTTGAGATCTTGTGTGCTCTTAAATTCCCCCCAATAAAAAACAGAAGAGAAAAACCAATAAAGTGGCCAAGCCAATAGGGCAAAAAGCAAAAAGAGTGCTAACACACGTTGTAACAGTTTTTGGTGAAGGACATCTAAAGACTGATATTTTTCCCTTAAAATATTAAAGCTGTCGCTTTCTAAAAGCCGACTTTCAAAACCTTTCCAAAGTTCGAAAATCTGTTTTTTTATATTTTTTGCTTTTTCCTTCATTTCGTATTTCCTCTCATAAAAAAACGGCTTTTTTAAAGCTCTTTTTTAAATTGAAAAGAGTAAGAAAAAAAGACCTTTTGTGGAGCATGGCCATCCCCTAAAGCCTCTGCCTGTTGAAGCGGATCCCCCTCTACCAGTGGTTGAATTTTGTTTTTTTTAGGAAGGTTTAGCCCTCCTTTTTCCCCTTCTTTAACAGGGCCTTTGGCTAAATTTTGAATATGCGACTTAAATTTTTCCAAAGAGGATCGATTCACTTGCCCCCGAATCTCTGCAGAAGGACCATCAATTTTGAGGTAGTGAATGCTCAAACCCCATGGCTCTGCCGAACCTAATTTTTGAGTGATTTTCTGAAGATAATCCATGGGCTGGGGCTGTTTAAGCCTCTGTCGAACAGCTCTTTCACTTTCTGTTTCAGTCATTCTCTTTTTTAAAAAAGATTTAACAGATTCTTCATGAACTTGGCTTTCCGGTAAACGAGCGATCTTTTTCCCATAAGCTACAAAAGCTACTTTCACTTTATCTAAAATTTTAGAGCTTTCCCGCATCCTTACAAAAGAGTAAAGGGTCCAAACAAAAAAACAAAGCCCAAAAACTAAAGCCAGTTTTTTCCATTTCTTGGGATAAAAGGAAAAGCTCTCCCTTTTAACCGATCGCAAAAAGTTAAGTCCCGAATAGGGAGATCTTTTTAAACCCTCTAAAGCCAAGCCTAAAGCTATACAAGAGGAGGGATGGCTTTCTAAATTAAAATCCGGAAAGTCCGGGAGATTTTGAAGACGAGAAAAACGAACGGGCACTTGTGCAGTTAAAAAAGCAGTTAAATTTTTTATAGCGGAACCGGGGCCAAAAAGAACAGCTGATGAAATGGAAAGCCCCTGCTCAGCCCCAAGAGAAAGCTTAAGCAAATCCAATTGGGGAATCAATAATTGGATATGCTTTTTAATTAAGTTAGAAAAAAACACCTGCTCTTTAGTCCAGTTTTTGTTAGAAGTCAAAATAAAGGACTTTTTAAAAAACTCTTCCCAAGCCTTTTTTTCTGAAAGCTTATACAGTTTTTCCATCTCTTTTATGATAGGCTTTGCAGACCAATCCAAAACAGAAACATTTTGTAAGTGCCCATTTTTATAAAAAAACCACTGGCTGTTATGCACCCCAAGATAAATGTAAAGGGAGCCTGTGTTTTGAGGTTGAGACAAAGGCCGGCCCCAAAATTCCAAAAGGTTAGCCAAAGCAGAACCTTCACAACTGAGGAGATAAGCTGACTTTTCCAAAGATTGACTCTTTTCAATAAAGGACTGGACATGCTCTTCCGGAGTCACAAAGCATAAGGCGGAGCTTTTGTTTTTGTCCTTTATCTGGCATATTCTGGCATCAAAAAAAACTTTGTTTGAACGGAAGGGGGATTTGTCCTCAATTTCATAGGGCAAGGTTTTTAAAATTTTAAATTTCTCTTTAAAAGGAAATTCCACCAAAAAACTAGTGACGAAGCTTTGGGGAATGCCATAACAAAAACGAAGATTTTGCCCCATTCGTCGTTTTTTAATTTTAGCCAACTGCTGGGAGAGTAAAGCCCACAACTCTTTTTGAGAGTCTGAGTTTTCAGGAAACAGCTCTTCAAAAGAGAGTTTGCGGGGCCGGCCCCCTTTTAAGTCCAATTCAGCTATACAAAGGCGACCTTGCCCAATACAAATACCAACACTCACCATAAGATTATCCTCTTCTTAAAAACTGACAAAAGCCATTATGGCCCTCAATACCCATTAAATACTCCCTTTTCATTTAAAAATTTAGCTCACTTCCATCCTCACTCTATCAAAAAGGGCCTTTTAGATACATTATAACTAAAGATTTAAAATGGGAATAATCAAATTTCAATGGTTCAGACTTTTGCTGAGAGGGCTTTTCAGTTGAGGACTCACCAGTAGGCTTTTCCTCTAACTCCTCTTGTTTTTGTTTTTCACGAGATAAGCTCTCCTGATAGATCAAGGCCAATGAGGACAGATCCAACAAAAGGGCTGATAAAAGCACAGATTTTTTCTTGTATTTCCCTTGGGAGCTTATGCGAAAAGCCACTGGTCGCTCAAAACGGAGAAAAGTTAGGAGATCTTGAGCCTCCCCCTCACAAAAAGAAGAACCAGCCCATTCACTAACAAAATCACAAAAACTTTCCCTATTGGCAAAAGGCTCATAATATTCGGAATGCATTTGAGTTCGAGACAAAATAGCTTCCACCAGCTCTTCTGAAAAGAGAGCTTGCAAAAGCCCCTTTGGGGCATAATTGATATTCAAGCCTTTAGCCCCATGAGCTGTGATATAAGGTGTTAAGGCAGAAAACAGCTCCAAACTCATTCCAGGGACTTTTTTAATCTCTTCCACATCAACAAAAGAGCGGTTGAGAGGCTTTTTTCCCTCTTCTACAAACTCTTCTAAACCTCCATTTTGGCTGTTATTATCATGATCTACCCAATCGGAAATATTATTGAGCGTTTTTTTCATATCTTCGGGACTGTATTTTCCTTGGAGCTTTTCCTCTAAAAGCTCTGTAAAAAGGGACATAAATATCCCATAAGTCCATTCCTTTAAAGAGGGAAGAGGGCTGGCCAAGTCATTTACATCTAAAAGGCCATCTTCTGGAGTGATAAAAACCTTATAAGAACCTTTTAAAAAAGACTGCTGGCTTAAGCTTTCCAGTTCCTGTTTTTCACTTTCCAAAAGATCTTTGGCTTTGGGCAAGGGCCACATAAAGGGAAAGGCCCACACTCTGTCTAAAATGGGGAGAGCTATGGATTGGAATTGGCCTTGGAGAGACTTTTCCATTCCTTTAAAAATATAAACTCTTAGTAAACTGAGAGAAAGGCCGGATTTGGCTTGATATTGGGCCTGCAATTCACTCATGCGATTTTGCTTAAAGCGATACTCAATTTGAGAATCCAACCACAGCCCTTGGACTAAGGGTAGGATCAAGCTGACCACAGCTAAAATAATGAGCAGGGCCGCTCCGGACTGTTTTTTTAGAGGGGACTGTTTCACTTTGAAGGCTCCGTTTTTTTGGGCTGAGGGGGTTTTCTCTTAGGGAATCCGAGGTAAGCCTTGCTTTTGGGATTCCAATTCCTCAACAGATCCTGGGATACGGGAAATAAAAGGCTATTGTCTCGATCCTTTTTTGTCATTTCCATTTTTATAAGAACAGGCAAAATTTCTGAACGGGACGGGCTTTCTTCCTCCTCCCATTCACTTTTCCATTCTGATTCTAAAAGCTCTTTTTTTCCAGAATAGGAAAATTCCAAAGAATCCCAAGCTCTAAACAAAACGACCTGTTCTTCCGGTTCCCTTTCTTCAATAGATTGCCAATAATGATAGACTGAGCGAATCAAACATTTGCCAAGCAAGCCTTCTTCCACAAGATCACAATTTTGAACAGAATAGCGGATCCGCACCCATTGAGGAGAAGAGGGATCTAAAGCTTTTTGAGAATAACTATGGGAAACAAAACTCATCTCAGAGCTACTCCCTTCAAAAATAAAAAGCGGATTTAAAAAAACAGGGAATCGTTGCTCCACTTTGCCCGCAGTTTCCTTTTTAGCAGGTTCTTCTTTCTCCTCTTCTTCAGCCATTTCCTCAATGGGAAAGTGAATGTTAAAATTGGCATTGATATCTAACAAATAAGCCGTGCTGAGGAGATCCTTTCGGATCAAAGACAAAACATGGGAAAGGGAGTTTTTAAACTGAATATCCTGCCCCACTTTGCGAGCATGGCGATAGCTTTGTCTCAAAGTTTGGGAAATAAAAACAGACATAAAAGCAAAAAGGCCAAGAGCCAAAAGCATTTCTAAAAGAGTCATCCCATAAATGGATCGGGCTGATTTTTTAAAAAAACAGTGAGTTGGACAATGCATTACAAAGCTCCCCTTTCCGGCAAAAACTGGCTTATAGATTTAAGAATAAAATCCGGAGCGGTTTCATAATTGACAAAATATGAGCTGAGGGAATAGCTCACTTCCCTCCCCTTCCCCCTATAATGAACTGTAAGCTCAAGCTCCACAAGGCTATCAGACAAAATATCTGTCAATATTTGAGCCATTTTGAGATAAAGTTCTGATTCTGGAAGACGGGATAGAGATAACAAAATCCTGGGGGAAGGCAAAAGTATAGCTTGAGTTTGGTAACTCCAAAAATAGTTTTCCTCATTTTTAAACTCTCCTTTATCCTGATTTGGCAACTGGACAATTTTCGGGCCGGAAAATTCCTCCTCTAATTGGATCATTTTAAGCTCTAAAAGACTGGCTATTTTTTCCAACTGCCGGGCTTTTCTTATCCGCCGGTTATTCCCATAAAACAGCTGGGATATAATGGAAAGCAGTCCGGCTAAGATAAGCAGACTGGCCAAAACCTCTATAAGGCTAAAGCCTTTGGATTTTTGTGTTTTATCTTTCTGCAAAAGTTGCACAAGTGGATTATGCTCTAAAATATCACTCCATGTCTATCATTAAAATTCTATTTAGTCCTCCGTGAAAAAGCTGGACAAAAAGCCTCGTCCTCTTTTTCCTGCTTTTGTCCAAAGGCCATTCCATGAGGGTCCAAGGTATTGCCGTCCCGAAATGGAATGGTCCTTTGGACAAAAAAAGTTAAAAAACAAAGATTTTTCACGGACAACTATTTAGCCATCAGTCATCCCATTCAGGGGCAAAGGGAGGGTTGAGGATTCTCCTTTGGTTCCGGCTCAAGCGGAAAAGCTGTTCCCTATCCTTCTCTTCTAAATCAAAATCAAAAATATTGCAATTTTCCTCAATATGCTTTTTATTTTTAGATCTAAAAATGGCGGAAACATTTTTTTGCTCTATAAGCCATTTTAAAGTGATCTGAGCCGGGGTTTTTCTATATTTTTTAGCCATAAGGACTATTTGCTGGAGGCGAAAAACATGGCCTCGTATCAAGGGGCAATAGGCTGTTAAAAACAGGTTTTCCGGCCCCATGTAATCCAATAATGTTTTTTGAGACAAAAGGGGATGATACTCCACTTGATTAGTTAATAAGTCCGGACAAAAGGCTTTGGCTTTTTTTAAAAGAGAGAGGGGGAAATTACTGACCCCAATATGAAGAATTTTATTTGCTTTTTTTAGATCTTTAAAAGCCTGTAAGCTCTCCTCTAAGGAGACTTCCCTATTGGGCCAATGGATGAGTAGAAGATCCACATATTCTGTTTTTAGATGGTTTAGGCTTTTATAAAGACTCTGTTTTACTTTTTCATAAGTTAAAGAGGTCCTCCATACTTTTGTGGTTAGAAAAAGCTCATCCCTAACTATAGGGGATCTTTTTATGGCTCTCCCCACTTCCGCCTCATTGCCATAAATGGGGGCCGTGTCAATATGCCTTAATCCAGCCTCTAAAGCGGTAGAGACGGCTTGAAAAGTCTCCTCCCCTTTTAAGCCATAAGTTCCAAAACCCATTTTAGGGATTTCAAACTGATTTTTTGCCATAATATCCAGCTAACAATTTTTTCTTATACTGATCACAGTTGAAATTTCCAGTCAAAACAAAGTAGAGAAAACAGGAATTTTCAAACAAAATTGGTATAAAGCTCAGAATCTTAATACTGTGTTAGACTATTTAAGTCAATCTTTCCCACAAATTTTGCTCAACAATTCCAGTATGAGTGTAAAAAATTCCTGTCCAAAAAAAATATTTGACAATATCAAGTAAATTATCTATAAAACAGCCCACTATGAAACTTTTGAAGTTGTCCTTACTTATTTTTTTCCTACAATACCATGTTCACTCCCATGGAACGGGCTATAAAGCCTTTGAACAGTTGTCAAGAATGTTGGACCCCAATCAGGGCTCTTATGAGAATAAAATGAGGCAATTGTTAGAAATTCCTCGAGCAACAAGCCCTTCTCCCCTTTATAAAACAGTCCAGAAGTCAGACATAGAGGCTTATTACTATGAGATGAGTCGCCTGTTATCAGCCCCTTTAGATGAGTTTGCTGAGGCCATCTCTTATTGGGATGAAAAAGGCAACAGCATTATTCATCTCATGATTAAAGCCAAAAAACACCGAGAAGAATTTTCTTCAGAAATGAGGACTTTACTGTTTTTAATGTCTGGCGAGCCTCTATTTCAACTCACTCTTGGGCAAAGGTTTGGTTTCGGTTTGGATTCAAAAACTGAACAACATCCTCTTAAAAATCACAGACTCATCGCATTGGGGAACGAGACAATACTCATCCCTCCTTTAGAAGAGACAGCCATTGGCCAGGCCATTTTATCAAAAAACAAGGAAAAGGTAAGGCAACTCCTTCATAAGCTCATATTGGAAGGCCCTGTTTCTGATATTATTCGTGTTTCTTACGCTGAATCCAAAGATGGAAGGACTGCGGGAGGATATATTAAAGACCTGTTTTCCCTAAGCAACGAGCCACTATTATACAAAAATCCTTTTATGGGTTTGAGGGAAAATAAAGATGTTAGGAGGTTTTTTCTCACCGGTGACAAATTGACTGAACTGGCCGCCTCAGAGGGGAATCAGTCGGCCTACATAGCACTTGAAAACCATATAGGAAAAGGCTATAAAAAGCGTACTCCCATTCCAAAAGGTTGGTGGTATCCTCTCTTTCCTTTATTATTTGCACATGTAATTGGTTGGAGTGTAGGCCAACCGCTCACTGTTACAGAAAACTTTTTTCCACCAGCCCATGTGTCTCAAGCCTCTGTAGGTTTAGAGCTGGTGGCACAAGCTCTATTATCTATGACGGTGGTTCCCATTGCCAGTGTATGTCATAGAGCTTTTAAGAAAAGCCAAGAGAGACAAACATTAGAACAAAACATATTATTACGCAAAAACACATTATAAATACTGGCCGGGGAACAGTCCTTAGTATAGTTCAATTTTTCCCTCATGCCACTTTCAGGAAGGACAGGTTTTGAGAATGGTCAGTAGCCAAGCAAAAACCAGAGGCTTTTGTTAAGTATTTTAAAATAGGCCCTTTCCCTCTAATAGATTGAGCCTTGCCCTTAATTTTTAAGCTGGGTGTCCCCATCACTTTGTAAGTTTCATAAAACTCATTGAGAGAACCAGAAAAAATCTCATAATCCGATTTAAAACTCCTTAATTTTTTTAAAAGAGCTGAAGGGCTGGAACCTATAGCCCAAAAACCAATTTGAGAGGGAGAGGGTTTTTTCCCAGTGCAAAATGTCTCCAAACGGACTATCAGCTCAGCACAGGAGTGGCAAGATTGAGACAACAAAAGCCAATGTTTGGCCTTTGTGTCCGGGAGATTCTCCTGGCTGGTTTTTAAATTGTAAATGGTTTTTCCGGAAAAAGGAAAAAACAAAACAAAAAATACAAAAAACCATTGCATAACATAGCCATCTTAACTCAAAATTAAATTTTGTCAAATTTTAGGCTATATTAAAAAGGCCAATAATATGTTAAAGTTAGATTTCCTTAAAAAAATCACAGTAGCGATAGTTAGCCATCGGGAAAAGGAGGCTTTAGCCCTCACCTTAAAAGACATAAAAAATCAAAATGCCTTGGATAGGATAAAGGAAGTTCTTATTTTTTTAAACTCAGCCTGTTCTCAAACAACAAAAGTGGCAGAAAGCTTTTTAAATCAACTCCCTTTAAAAATTTTTTCTTCTTCTATAAATAACTTGGGTTCTGCCCGTTCTGTTTTAGTTGATCGTGCTCAGTCCGATTTACTTGCCTTTACTGATAGTGACTGCCGTCTCCCAAAAAATTGGTTGGAAACTCTTATTTTAAACTATGAGAAGGCCAGTTCTTCAGTTGTGGCTGTGGGAGGGCCTAACCGCCTCCCTTCAAAAAGATTATGGCAAAAAGTCCTCAATTTGAGCTTAAGTCATCCTTTCGGCCATGGTTATAGCCCACAGGCTGAACAAGTGAGAGGAGCAAAAAAAGTATTTCACATCCCTACAACAAATGGCTTATTTTTAAAACAAGCTGTCTTAAATTGCGGAAATTTTTCTGCAAAATATAAAAGCCTTGGGGAAGATTTAGATTTGGGCTTGAGGCTAACACAAAAAGGAGATATGATCCTGTTCCCTTATCCCTTAGTTATCAACAATTATGCCTGCTCTTACCTGGCCGTGCTCAAAAGGCTGTTTGCTTTTGGAGCTGTGCGGGCCCCTATCCATTTAAATTATGGTTCGGATGGAAGTAAAGTGCTATATTACATTCGCCTTTGTTTCTCTCCCTTTATGATAAGCTTTTTTATTTTAGGAATTTTTGAAAAAGTATTTTTTTTGGGATTGCTCATTTATTTGGGGATTTTGTTTGGGGCCGCTTTGGAGCTTTTCATAAGGAGTAAAAAAGCCCTCAGTGGGTGGGTCCCTGTATTTTGGACCAGTCAGCATTTTTTTTACTCAGCGGGAGCTTTTTATGGGCGTTTTATTAAAAAAAGGATTTGAGGTTTTTTTTGCCTTGCATTATTTTTTTAGTTTATTATAATCGCCCGTGAAAAACCTTTGTTTTTTAACTTTTTTTGTCCAAAGGACCATTCCATTTCGGTATTACAATACCTTGGACCAGCACCGAATGGCCTTTGGACAAAAGCAGGAAAAAGAGGACGAGGTTTTTTGTCCAGCTTTTTCACGGACGACTATTATAGTTTATTAAAACTCCTTGACTTTGGTTTTTTTCTATAAAAGTTTTGTTTAAAAGGAGGGTCTTTCGATGTCTTTATTTTTTAAGAAACTCAAAAGCCAATGGTTAAAAAGCCGATATATCATTATTCATCTCTCCATTTTTATATTTCTTGTTGTTGTCGATCAGATAAGCAAGCAATTCGCCTTTCACTCCTTTAAGGAACCAGGGAGTGATTTTTTGACTTTCTCTTTTATTCCACCTGTTAAAAACTTTGATCTTGTCCTGAATTTGAAATTGGGTAGTGATTCGTTTTTGCCCCCCACTTACTTTACGGCCATTCTCTGCTTATTTCTTTTTTACTATGTGATCTCTTTGATTTTTATCCCTAAAGCTTTCTTTTACCTACAAACGGGGATTAGTATTTTATTTGCTGGATTTTTAAGCAACATTGTCAATAAAATATTTAATGGTTATGTTTTGGATTTTATAAAATGGTCCCCTTCTAAGGATTTTGATCTTTACTTTAATTTAGCCGATATTTTTCAAACTTTAGCTTGGGGGCTTATTATTGCTCAGTTTTTTTTCCTCAAAAAGACTTTTCCTGAGGATAGAAGAAAGCAGTTGATTATCATGAGATCTTATCAGCTTCAATTTATTGGTTATTCTGCTTTGGCTTTTTTTATTTTGTCTACTTTTTTCCTTTTAATAAATTACCAATTTATAGGTTTTATTCAGATCACTAATTTTGCCAATATCCGGCAAATCAGCTTTAGTTTTTTAAAATATTCCTTTTTCTTTTTATTTTTGATTTGTGTTTTTATTGGTATTTTTTTCATTTACCTCTCAAATAAAATTTATGGCCCCGTTTATGCTTTTGAAAGGTATATTAAAGCTTTACTGAAAGGGGAAAATCCTGAAGATCTCAAATTGAGAAAACATGACCAACTCAAGCAGTTGGAAGGCTTAGCTAAAAACATTAAAAAGCATATAAAAAATTAAAAAAAAGTTTGACATTCACAAAAAGTCTTGCTTTGCTCAAATTGTGGCTTTTTATGTCTAAAATGGCAGTGGCAGGCCCTTTAATAAAAAAGAGGTTTCAAAATGCTTATTGACATGTATTCTTTAGTGGAAAGCGTCACAGCCAGTGCCCTCATTTTGTGGGGTTTGGCCCTTATGATCAATGGTCGGATCATCCAGTCTTTTTACAACACATTCACTCAGGTGGAAAAACATGAAACCTTGAATTATTTAGCGGCGAGCATGTTTCTTCTTTTAGGGCTTATCACTATATGGGTTCACAATGACTGGTATTGGAGTTGGACGGTGGTGGTGACATTTATCGGTTGGGTCCTCACATTAAAAGCCAGTTTATGGCTTTTTTATCCTCAATTTGTGGCCTCTCTCACTAAGAAGTTCTCTAAATTTATCCTTAATTTTTATTTGAGAATGATTTATGGGTCTTTGATGATTCTCTCAGGTTTGTTGATTTTTGCTGAAAATTACATTAAAAAACTTCAAATTTGGTTAGAAAGCTTTTTATTTTGATCTAAAAAAATCCTTACCCTTATCCATCCAAGTAAAGCTTAAAGCTTTGATCCAGTTTTTGGAGCAGGTTGTTTTTGCTCTCTTTCGCTATTTTTATCTGGCTGTGCTGGCTTAAAGGGCTTTTTAAAATTTCTGGGATAATAAGCTCTTTGGGTAAAACTCCTTGGAGAAATAAAACCTTTTCTTGAAAGCAAATCTTGAGAATATCCAAACAAGGGCTTGTTTGTGCGACGGTTAGGGCATTTCCCAGGATGTGGAATAGCTCCTTGGAATCTTCTGTTTCCCCATGGCTTAGCCGACTTGTCACTTGGACAAAGTAAAGTGCGGTTTGGAGCCGGAGGTAATCCTCTCTCAAGGCGGAAAAATCCTCTAACAGCCAGGCCTCACGGAGATTGTGCAAGGCTCTTTTAGATGGGCGATATTCCAGCTCGATATAGGCGGTAGGCTCTAATACAGCTCCGGAAAATCGCCTTTTGCTTTTTAAAGCCCCCTTAGCTATAAAAGAGAGCTGACAACCTTTAGAGTTGATCCCTCGAATGATCAGATCCGACTCAGAAAAAGCATGATTTTTTAAAACAATAACTCGATCCCTTAAAAACATTTTGGCCTTAACTTTTTTACTGAACTGTGATTATCTCTTAAAGTTATGAAAATTTCAATCATAGGTGCAGGCCGTGTGGGCCTGCCTTTGGGCGGGCTTTTGGCAGAATCGGGCTGTAAAGTTTTTATTACAGATAAAAACCCCAAGAGAAAACAGGCTGTGAAGGGGCAGGATCTCACTTATTCAGCTGAATTGAAAGATCTGATAAAACAAAATCAAGCCAATATGTTTTGGACTGAATCTAAAAGGGATATTTTATCCAATGATTTTATTTTTTTCTGTTTGAATACTCCTGTTAAAAAATCAGGAGAATTGGATCTCCATGAGGTTTTTTGTTGGGTTAAAATGGCTGTTCAACAGGCCACTCTCTCGAAAAGACAAAAGGAACAGTTTTTAATTATTAAAAGCACTTTGCCTTTGGGGACAAATCGGAAACTTCAAGATAAGCTCAAAGACAAGAAAACTCTGAATATTATCACCTGCCCAGAGTTTTTACGGCAGGGTCAGGCTCTAAGTGATCTTAAAAACCCGGAAAGATTGGTGATTGGAGCCAGGACCCGGGCCACTGGGCAAAAGTTGGAGGAGCTTTATAAAAAGTTTTCCCATCCCAAAAAAATTATTCAAACTGATCCCGAAACCGCTGAGCTTTCAAAATTGGCCAGCAACTCTTTTTTAGCTGTCAAAATCAGTTTTGCCAATGAATGGAGTCAACTTTGTGAAAGCTTGCAAGGCAATCCTCAAAAATTAAAGCTGATTTTGGAATCGGATCCTCGTATGGGGAAGGGCTTTTTAACCCCCGGTTTGGGTTATGGGGGGACTTGTCTTCCTAAGGATGTGGCTTTAAGCCTTTACGAGGGGAAAGCTTATGGCCACAAAATGAGATTGCTTAAAAGTGCTCAAAAAATCAACTCCTCTCTTTATCTTGATTTTTTTAAAGTGATAAAAAAAATTCTTCAATTAAGAAAAAGCACTCTGGCCTTTTATGGGATCAGTTTTAAAAAGGGGACAGATGATTTAAAAAACTCTCCAGCTTTGGCCTTGCTCTGCCGGCTTTTGAGGGCAGGGGCAGAGTGTCATGTATATGATCCTCTTTTTGTTAAAGAGAGAGTTTTTATGTTTTTAGATAAAAACCGGAACTCATTTCAAGAAGATTCTATAAAGTTTTTAAGGAAGAAAATTTTTGCTGGAAAGCTGTTTTTTCATAAAAAGGCTTTGGACGCACTCCCTGCCCGGCAAGCCTTAATCGTTGCCTCGGATTGGGATGAATTTAAAATCCCCTTGGGAGTTATCAAAAAAAAGCTCGCTCGGCCTTTGCTTGTGGATGGGAGAGGGCTTTTCCCTACGGAGGATTTAAAGAGGGAGGGTTTTGAATTTTATCAAAAGGGGAGTTTTTTTATTCAGAAAAGAGGTTCTTAAATGGGGCGATCTTGAAAAAGCTTGCTAAAAAGCCTATTCTTTAGTTTGCCCCAAGGCCCTTTACAATACCCTGAACTAAAGGAGAGCGGAGGTATGCCAGAAAAATCAACAGATCAAAAAAAAGCTTTAAAAAAAATTGCTGATCTTTTGAGCCGTCGCTCTCATTCAAAAAAAGAGATAGTTTTTAAGCTTTCTAAAAAGTTTTCTTCCTTAGTAATAGAGCAAGCTTTAAAAGAGGCTCAGCAAAAAAAATGGATAGAGTCGGAAAAGGATCTTTGTGAAAAAGTAGTTGAGAGCCTGCACAAAAAAAATAAAAGTTGGAGATATATGAAAAATTTTCTTTTTCAAAAAGGTCTTCCTATCCCTCCTTACGATGAAGATAGAGAATTGGAGAAGGCTAAAAATTTACTATCAAAAAAAAGCCTCACCTTGGGCCAGTTATCCGATAAGGAAAAGGCTCTCCGTTTAAGAAATTTTCTTTTTTACAAAGGTTTTGAGGAGGAGATTTTAAGAAAACTTTCGCTCTAAATATTTTTAAAAAGCTTGGGGCGAAAGTTTTTTTACCCTTCTTTTATAGTCCTCTTGGGAGTCAAAATCTGTTTTTAAAAAACAATCTAAAATTTTAAGGGCTGTAGAGGGGGGCAATATTCGCCCCGGAAGGCAAAGGACATTGGCTTTGTTATGAGCTTTAGAGAGTTTGGCGGTGTTTTCATCCCAGCAGAGTGCCGCACGGATATGTGGGTAGCGGTTGGCCTGTATGCACATTCCCTGCCCGGAACCACAAATTAAAACCCCTATCATATTTTTTTGTAAGGCCTGGCAAAGCCGTTGGGCATAGTCAGGATAATCGGTTCGTTTTTTGCTGTGGCAACCCAGGTCTTTCCATTGGAGGCCCCTTCGATATTTTTTTAGTTCTTGCTTTAAAGGCCAACCGGCATGATCAGAAGCTATTAAAAGGGGAAGAGAGTAGGGGAGCATGCTTTTTTAAAAAATTTTAAGATTTTTGCTTTTTAATATAATCCACCATTTTTTGGATGGTTTCCAGCTTTTCTGCCTCTTCATCAGGGATGGAAATGCCAAACTTTTCCTCCAGGGACATGACCAACTCCACCACATCCAGGCTGTCTGCTTTCAGATCGGTAATGAATGCATTGCTCATTTTTATATCTTTTAACTGTAGATTCAGTTGTTTGGCAATTAAACTCATCACTTCTTTTTGAATGTCCATTGCCTTCTCTCTTAAAAATTAAGCTAAAATCGGCCTATTTTTGTAATGGCCACAGGATAGGCAGAGATGATGTGGCCTCACTGGTGCCCGGCAGTGGGAACAGCTACTTAAACCATGAAAGGCCAATGCCCTGTGAGATCTCCTCATGCCTCGGCGGGATCTGCTGGTTCTTTTCTTAGGCACAGCCATAAAGCCTTCCTCCTTATTAAATAAATTTTCAACTCCCTCAGTTTTGTTTGACGAATACTATAAGACAGTGGGCCAGGCAATAAAAATACAACTTTTTTTATTTTATTTCCGCGAAACTTTGTTATTTCTGTGAAAACGGGAATCTTAGGAATCTTATTTTTATAAAAAATGGTCGGACCGACAGGATTTGAACCTGCGACCTCCACCGCCCCATGGTGGCACGCTACCGGGCTGCGCTACGGTCCGAAAAGCTGGTTTTTTTAAAGTATAGCTGTTTGGCTTTTTTAACAAGCCCTTTCAACTCTTGACATATTTTAGAAAAAAATAGACTAATAGGAATGAGGAGGAAAAATATTTTTTTATGAAAATAGGAGTTGTAGGTGCCACTGGTTTAGTGGGCCAAAATTTTTTAAAGCTTTTAGAACAAAAGCCTTCATTCCCCATTCATGAACTCCGGCTTTTTTCTCGGACAGCTAAAACTTGCTTTTTTTCTGGAAAAAAACAAAGGAGCCAAAGCCTGAGTGAGGAAGGTTTTGAGGCTTTGGATATTTGCTTTTTTTCCGCCGGGGAGGAAGTTAGCCGGACATGGTGCCCTCTGGCCCTCAAAAAGGGGGTGATTGTGATTGATAACTCCTCCGCCTTTCGCTCAGATCCTCAAAAGCTCTTAATTGTTCCGGAAATCAATGCCCATCTTTTAAGCTATAAGCCTCAAATCATATCCAACCCTAACTGTTCAACTATTCAGTTGGTTGTGGCTCTTCAGGCTCTTCACAAGGCTTTTGGTTTGGAGTCGGTTCATGTGCTGAGTTTGCAGTCCATCAGTGGGGCTGGGGGGCCTGCTCTTGAAAGCTTAAAGCAGGAAAGCCAAAATATTTTAGATGGAAAAGAGCCTTATGAAAAGGAAGAAATAAGCTATGCCTTCAACTGTGTTCCCTTTATAGGCCCTATAAACTCTGAAGGTTTTTGTCAGGAAGAAATGAAAATTATGTCCGAGAGCCGGAAAATTTTAAATCTGCCAAAACTTCCCATCTCTGCATGGACTGTTCGTGTGCCCTGCCTTAATGGGCATTCTGAAGTGATCCGCTTTTCTCTCAAAAAAAGCCCTTCCTCAAAAGAGGAGATAGCCTCTGCCCTTTCCCCCCATGTCTTTGTTTTGGATCCTCCCCCCCATGCCCGCCAGTCCTCTGGCAAAAAAGGGGTTTTTGCCGGTCGCATCCATAAAGACAGTTTTGGAGAAAACTCTTGGCTAATGTGCTTAGTGGCTGATAATCTTTTAAAAGGGGCCAGCCTCAATGGCTTGCAAATTGCTGAAAAGCTATGGGAGCTTAAATGAGTTGCAGTAATAACTATAGGAAAAATTCTATTTTTAGGCAAAAAAAGGGCATAAGCTCACTTCAACAAAACCGCTCCCTAAGGAGGGTTTTTATGAGGATCAAAAAAATTCTTTTTAGCCTCTGTTTTATTTTGCCTATGTCTTTACAAGGGCAAATCCAATACAAGCCCCAGCCCTCAACGGAAAGGCATGAGCTGATGACTGGTTTTTCCATCTTCACCGGTAGCTTTGAGTGGAAAAAGGATTTTTTTAGCAACTTTCCGGCTTTTTTTATCAAATACAACTTGTATTTTCCAGAAATAGAATCTGTTTTGCCATCAGGTTATGAAAAAGTTTTTGTCCCTGGACTTCAAATCGGTTCTCATTTTTTTAAATGGTTAAAGGGGTCTGAGGGAGAAAACTATAATCTCTGTCGGACAGCTTATCCCATAGCTTATCATTTGGGTTTGACTGCAAAAATGGCTTACTTAGAGGACATTCAAGCTTTTGTAGGGGGAGGGCTTGCGAGGTCAATATGTCGATCTCAAGCTGAGCCTCGCGTATCTAATGACAAAAGGGATCTGAACCATTATTTGTCTTATGGTTTTTTCCTGAGTTTTAAATTGTTGGATCGGTCCGGTGTCTATTCCTTGGATCAAGATTATGGGATCAATGACATGGGCCTCCGGGCAGAGTGCTTGCATTATGACCTTATGAAGAAGAGCAGAGCCTTCAAATACCCCCTTTGTGATTTGGGCCTTCAAATATCCTTTTGATTTGATGAAAGTAAGACTCCTCTTATCCTATAAAGGTAGCCTTTTTTTTGGCTGGCAAAAACAGGTGGGCAAAAGGACAGTCCAGGGGGAAATGGAAAAGGCTTTGTTTCAACTATTTAAAAAAAAAATCCCTATTATTGGTTCTGGCCGAACGGACACCGGCGTTCATGCCCTGGGGCAAACCGCTCATTTTGAGATAGAGGCAAGCTTATTTAAAAAAATCCCTCTGAGTCAGGCTCTCAATTACTACTTGCCTAATGATATAGCGGTTTTAGATTGCTGGCGAGTGCCGGAGGATTTTCATGCTCGATTCAGTGCGAAAAAAAAGAGCTATTGGTATTTTATTTGGACGGGGGAAAGCCCTCCCGTCTTGTTTCAAGACCTGATCTGGTGGAAAAAAGGCGATTTGCCCTTAAAACAACTCAACAAAATAGCTGTTCTTATCTTAGGGCTTAAAAATTTTAAAAGCTTTCAAAGTTCGGGTTCTCCAGTTAAGGACACTGTGAGAAAGATATATCAATCCCAATGGGTGCGTATATCCCCTTCTTTTTATTGCTACAAAATCACTGGATCAGGATTTTTAAAACAGATGGTGAGAAATTTAGTGGGGACTTATATCGATCTTTTAAAGGAAAAGACTCCTGAAAAACAATTTAAAAGCATATTAAAGGCTGAAGATCGAAGAACAGCAGGAAAAACCGCTCCCGGACAAGGGCTTTATTTAAAAAAAGTCTTTTATCCTCTAAGTCTTGACAGAGCTTCCACTAAATTGTAAAAAACTCTTTTCAGGAGGAGCAATGTCAAAAACATGGTCTCAAAAAGATGAGGATGTAAAAAGAGGATGGAGAATATTGGATGCGGAGGGAAAACCCCTGGGCCGTTTGGCCAGCCGGGTGGCAAAAATTTTAATAGGGAAGGACAAAGCTCAATTTACTCCTCATGTGATGGGAGGGGATTTTGTGATTGTCATCAATTCAGATAAAATCAAATTGACGGGGAAAAAGCTATTGCAAAAAAGTTATTATAGGCATTCCCGTTTTATCGGTTCGCTTAAAGAGAAAAAGGCCAAGGATATGCCTTCTGAGGAACTGCTCAAAAAGGCCGTTTCGGGGATGTTGCCTAAAAACAAGCACAGGTCAAAAGCCCTTAAACGGTTAAAAATTTTTAAGGATTCCCATCACAAATACCAAGATAAAAAGCCAAAAGAATTGCTTTTTAATTAAAAAGAGATCCTTATGTTAGCAGGAAAAAAGACTTATTTTTACGGAACGGGCAGGAGGAAAACCAGCTCGGCACGGGTTTTTGTAAAACCGGGGCAGGGGCTTTTTCGTATTAAAAAAAATAAGGGTAAAGAAAAGGGCTTTATTGATCTCAAAAAATACTTTACTCAGCCCCAACAGATACAGGCGGTTTTGGCCCCTCTTGAAACCTTAAGTTTGCAAAAATCCTTTGATATAATGGTCACGGTGAAGGGAGGGGGCTTTTCAAGTCAAGCTGAAGCTATCCGCCATGGTTTGTCCAGGGCTTTGATAGAGCATTCTGCAGAGCATCGTCCGGCCCTTAAGCAAAAGGGTTTTCTGACAAGGGATTCTCGAATGGTTGAGCGAAAAAAGTATGGCCATCACAAAGCCAGAAAAAGCCCTCAATACTCAAAACGATAAACTTACCAGTATTTTAAATTTCTTGGAGAAAACGTTTCATATAATAACGGGCCAAAACCTGAATATCCACAAAGCCTTTTCGCCCCTCATGGACCCAGTTGATAGACAGTGTGTCATTGGTAAGTGCTCTTATGTGGCTGTCCACAAAGCTTTCGGGCTCAGAAAAAGGATTTTGCTTGAAAAAATGAACCCTTATACAACCGGGGCGAACATAAGAGAAAGTTAGCCGATAGCCTTCCTTCCTGAACAGCATAAAGCCCTTTTTATCGGCCAAGTCATAAATAAATAGGGAACTTTTAAGCTTTTCCGCCATATCTGGCGGGCCATCCTTGGTTTTCAGTTCTTCAAAGGCCTGGATGAAATTCTCAAAAATAGAGCGAAGATCAAGTAAAAATTCATAAGTCCAATCCTCAAGGTCCTCTTCTTCAAGGTTTTCCAAGGGAATGTTAGGTTTATCCCCCTTCAGGCATTTGTAGATCCAAGATTTGGTTTTTTCTGATTCCATAAAACTTGATTTTTTCTAAAAATACTATAAAATTATTTATAATTTTATTTCATATTAGTCAAATAAAGGAGGTTTTATGCACTGGACAATAAAAAAAATCTTGGTTTTGCTTTTTTTATGCTCCTTTTTTATTTCTTGTTCTTACCTACAAAAGGCCCAAGATCGCCTTCAGGGTCGGCCAGAAATGGAAGGCTCAGCTATTGAAGAGATTGCCGACATGGATATTGATTCGGACAGCCCCGGAAGTGATTCGGGCCGGATTGAGGGCCTTCGCACAGTTCACTTTGAGCTGGATTCTTCTCGTTTGACATCAGCTGTCAAAGAGACTCTCCATGCCAACAAGGCCTGGATGGACAGTCATCCCGAAGTCCAAAGGATTCTTTTAGAGGGGCATTGTGACCCCTTAGGATCAGAGGCTTACAATGTGGGTTTGGGTGAGAGGAGGGCACAAAGTGTTTTCAACTACCTGAAAAGCATTGGTTTGGCTCCGGAAAAAATGAGCCTGATAAGTTATGGAGAGGAAAAACTGATTTCTGAAACAGAAAACAGCTTGAACCGAAGGGTGAACTTTGTCCCTCAGTATTAAAAATGCGATTATTTTTAATGTTAATGTTTTTTTGTGGCCTTCTGGCCTGTGCTTCTACAAACTCCCAAAAGGAATATGCTTTGGCACAAATAGCCCTTTTATCAGCCAAAAAGGCGAAGGCCAATAAGAGGAGCCACAGGTCCTATTCCAAAGCCCTTTCGTTTTATAAAAAGGCGTTGGCTTTATATAAAAAACAACAATATAATGAGGCCAGCCTGGCTTTTGAAGAATCCCTTAAGTGGTCAGAAAAGGCGGAATTTAATGCTCGTTTAAAAACTCTAAAGGAATCGGAATGAGTTTTCTTAAAATATTTCCTCTTTTTTTTTGCCTCATAGTGTTAACATCCTGCTCTACTACTGAAAAAGTCGCAGTCTCCCCATCCACAAAAACAAAGAAAACCCGCCCGCAAAAAAAAATCTCAAGAGAAGTGGCCCACTTAAAAACTGTTTCTGAATTTAAAGGCAGGAACTGGCAGTTTGTTATAAAAAAAATGAAAGAGGTAATCAAAAATTACAGTAAAATGAAGGACCAGCTGGCCTTGATAGAGAATCAGTTGGAAAGTTTGCTCCAGAAAAAGGCTTTTGAAAAACCACAGCCCGAAGAGGAGACACTAGCGGGAACAGAAGAGGGATCTTTAGCAGAGGAAAATTTAGAGAAAGAACATTTTACGGAAAAACCAGCTGGCGAAGAGGCTTTTTTAGAAGAGACTCCACTTTATCAAAGCCAAAAAGAGGCTTTAAAAAAAATAAGTGAGAGCGAATTGGCCTTAGCCCATAAATTGTTTAAGGAAAAGGAATATGAAAAAGCCATTTCCCATTTTCAAAAATATCGTGATGAAAACCCCAAAGGCCCTTTTTACCTCACAGCTACTTTTTATATTGGACTGTCTTTTCAGCGGTTAAAAATGCCTATTGAAGCTCAAGTTTTTTTTAAAGAGATTGTTCACTCCCATCCCGAATCTATATGGGGGCAAAAAGCCAAAAAACTTTTAGAGGATTGAAATGGCTATTGCCCTGGGCATAGAGACCAGTTGCGATGATTGCTCTGTATCCCTGGTTAAAGAGGACGGGGAGGTTTTGTTTTTAAGCCAAAGTGGCCAGAACTCCATTCACGAAAAGTTTGGGGGGATTGTGCCGGAGTTGGCCAGCCGGGCCCAAGGAGAGCAAATTTTGCCTCTTATTGAACAGGCTTTAAAAACTGTTCCTATTAAGAAAATTGATCTGATTGCCGTCACCAACCGCCCCGGACTTTTGGGATCTCTTTTGGTGGGCTCAATGACAGCTAAAATTTTGAGTTGGCTTTGGGGTAAACCCTTAATAGGGGTCAATCATATTGAGGCCCATATTTTTAGCCCAGCCCTTTTTTTGAGTGGGGAGAAGGGGGAGAAAATATCCCTTCCCGCTTTGGCTCTAATTGTTAGCGGGGGGCACAGCTCACTTTTTTATGTAAAAGATATAGGGCGATCGGTATTGGTGGCTCAAACCAGAGATGATTCTGCAGGGGAGGCTTTAGATAAGTTTGCCCGTTTGTTGGGTCTCCCTTGGCCCGGTGGGGCGATTTTAGATAGTTTGTCTCAAAATGTTTCTAAAGAAAAATCTTTTTTTTCAAAAATAAAAACGGATGATCTGTCTTTTAGTTTTTCTGGTTTAAAAAGCCAGGGGCGGAGGCTGATTCAGGGCCGATCCCAAAGTTGGGTGGAAAAGAATAAGGCTCAACTCTCTGCCAGCTATCAAGAGAGGCTTGTGGAGCATTTAATGGAAAAATGGGTGAGAGCTTATAAAAAATATCCCTTGGGCCAGGCTCTGTTAGGGGGAGGGGTGAGTGCCAATAGCCTTTTAAGGCACCGGTTGAGGGAATGGTCTCAAAAAAACTCTGTCCCTTTGGCCTTTCCTAAAAAAATATTTTGCACTGATAACGGTGCTATGATTGCCTTTACTGGTTTAAAATATTTTTTAAGGGGGAAAAGGGACGGTTTAAACATGCCCTGCTCCCCTCAGCCTTTAGAGAAGGATTTTTTTTAAAAACTTTACTATGGCCTTATCCTTTTTAAAGTGGGTATTAAGTCATACTTTAAAAAGAGTTCACTTTTTCCCTCAGCTCATACTTTTTTACTTTTCTCAGAGCTTTTGCTTTTTCTCCCTTTTCCCTTTTTCCCACTGATAAAACTTAAAAAATTATCTTGATTGATATATTTAAAACTGGCTTTGTAGCTTTCTTTCCATGTTCTTGGGGCAGAAGCTTTTTTCATCCATTTGATCTCATATCCATTCAACTGACCTCCATATTCCTCCACATAATCTAACTCCGCCCCTGTGTAAGTCCTCCAAAAATAAGAAGATACAAATCGCTTATGGTAGGAGTTGAATTTTAATCTCTCGGCTATAATAAAATTTTCCCAAAGTATTCCTACATCGTTTCTATTTTCCAGATCATTAAAATTATTGATAAGAGCATTCCGGATACCCATATCACAAAAATAAATTTTTGGCTTTTGTGTTAGTTCTTTTCTTAAATTTCGTCTAAAACCAGTCAAAGGGAAAATAACAAAAAACTTTTCCAGAAGATGAATATATCGTTCTACTGTTTTTTTGTGGATTTCCATCTGCTGGCTTAGCTCTGTGAGGGATACTTCCGATCCTACTTGAAATGCCAAAAGTTGCAAGAGTTTCCTAATTTTTTGACTGCCTTTTATACCCTCTATTGCCAAGATATCCTTATACAAATAGTTTTCAGCCAAAGTGTGCAAATAATCTTGTTTTTCAGATATGTTTTTGAGAGAAAAAAGCTCTGGATAAGAACCAAAAATCAACAGCTTTGCCAAATTTTGAGACAACTCATAAGGAGGGAAATGATTTTTTAATTCACATATAGCCAGAGGGGACAAATGATAAACCCATGCTCGTCCTGTTAAAGATTCCTGAATAGAGCTTGCCAGATCAAAGGAGGAAGAACCAGTGACTATGATTTTTAAGTGAGGCTGGCTGTCATGCAAAATTTTTAGATTAAGACCTATATTTTCAATCCTTTGTGCCTCATCTATAAATACAATATCATAACCAGAGGATATATTTTGCAGTTTTTCCCGACTACGACTGGAAAAAGCAATGGCTGTTTGGGCCTCATCCCCGTTTAACCTGAGAATTTTTTTATTAAGATCCTTTAAAATATGTTCTGTCAGGCTGGTTTTACCTACTTGTCTGGCTCCATAGATAATAATGATTTTTGCCTTCTCTCGCAAAAGTTTGCTCTTTATATCCTGTTTGATCTCTCTTTGAATATACATGGTTCCTATCCCTTTTTATATTTGTTTGAGCCTAACCCTTTATTAGAAAAATAAAGCTTTTTTTGGAAAAAAGCAACAAATTAGCCTGAATTTGGACATCTTAGGGCCCAAATTAAGGCTAATTTGGACACTTTAAAGCTGGAACTGCCCCTAATTTTGTTGGTAAAGCATAAAAACTTTCTGCCATTTTGCGGGAAAACACCTTGGACCCTCACCGCTGTTTTTTTGGAAAAAACACATAAACTTTGCCTAAAGATCCTCCGGACTTTTTTCGGCTTGCCCCCGGAAGCCGAAATCCAGCGAAAGCGGGAATCCAGAAGAGTTTGTCTTTCCGCAAAGCTTGTTAAAAAGCCTATTCTTTAGGTTCTTTGCCCAAAGGCCATTCCATTTCGGGACGGGAATACCTTGGACCCTCATGGAATGGCTTTGGGCAAAAGCAGTTAAGTGGTCGTTTCCGTTCAGCTTGGCTATCGCGAACACAGTCAATTCCCGCCTTGAGCGGGAATCAAGGTATCTTTTTCTTTCCTATAAATCTTGTTAAAAAATCTGTAGACTTTTTGTGGCTTGTCCTTGTGAAGGTGGGGCTATTGACTACACCACTCAGTGTCATTTTTCAGGGGAGAATTGTCCTCCAATGCAGAGCAGGAGATCAGTTTGACGGAATAACCACTTCGCCCTCCCACAATACAGCCGGAAGTGTTGGGTTTATTGGCAGTTGTCACTTCAGTATCACATTTCATAAATAATTTACCTCCTTTTGGTTGTGGTGGGGTATAATCCGAATAATCCATTTTCCCATTTTCGGGGATGGGTGGTGCCCAGGAGCTTAAAATTTCTTCTGGCAATTGGGCCAACCAAGGGTAGCCAAAATGATCTTGATTTAGAATGGGACCGGCCAAGGCATAAGGCCCTGTATTAAGTTGGAATGATTTGCCAATCACCCTAAGGGGGGAGGTATTAGGATGAGGGGAAGTAGGAGAAAAGTGGTTGTAAGCCAGAGGAATAATTTTACCAGAATTATTTAAATTTCCCTCCAAAAAAACAGGAGCGATGGATAGAGCTTTACCATTTGCATCAACAAGATCAGGATAAGGCCAGCCCAAATCTCCACGAATATAATATTTTTTCAGCCCATTTGTTTTTCTATACAAATCGTCAAAGGCTATTCCATCTGTTATTTGTTGTATGTTCTTTATTATCTCTGGATTTAATTTTAATTGATTACAATTATCTTTATTTTCTGTTAACAATTTACAAATTTTTGGGAAATAAGTCTGCATATAATTCCCAGCAATGGAGTAATGGGATAAATCATAAATATCAGGATGAATGGCTATAAGCTCCATTAATCTCATAAAAGATTTTGATACTTCATCTTCTTCAACTTGAAAGGGCCAGGCCAAAGGATCCCTTATATCTGCCGGTGCATACAAAGTCCACCGGAAAAAGGCATCTATAGTCCAAACTCTTTTACTGTTGTGCTTCATTACTTTCAGTTTGTTTAAAAATCGGGATGGGTGTGCAGGATCATGAATTTTATAATCTATAAGCCCCCAAGGATCTCCCGGATAGCGAGAGTAGTTGGGTTGTAAAGTATAAGGGTTTATGTTATTCGGGTCCGTAGTTGTTTTGATAAAAGGATCAGATTTTGGTTTTGGCCCAAAAACACCCCCAAAGGGTTTAGCAATAGAGCTGGCCTTAAATAGAATTGTTTGTGAGGAGGGGAGGGGGAGGGCAAATATGTTGGGTTTATAAGAGGGAAGCTCTATTCGCAGGCCATAATAGATCTGTTGGTCTGTTTTTTTAGAAAAACCTAACAACAATTTGTTTTGAGGATTAAAATAATTACTCATATTGTATACATCTATTTGTATCTCTAATTCTTGTTTTATAGCAGGTTGGTTTAGAAACCCGTATAAAGGGTGCGGATTGGGATTATCATATAGTCTATTGATAATTCCTTGGGTTGTTATTTTGTATTTTATATCAAAACCATTTGGAGTTGGTCTTGCTGAGGAACCATCAGTATCATAATGCGGTCTTATAATAGAGGGACAGCTTTCAACGCTACTCTGATTTCCTTTTAAATCTAAAATTTGTAGGACGGGAGTCACCCGGATAGGCTCAAAAAAAACTTCGAAATCCTTATCCTCAACAGAGTTGAAATCTTGTAGAACATCAGAACTAAAACAACCTTCAGGAGTAGAATCAGTAGGATTAATACTTCGTAAATTATTTTGGCTTAAATTATTACAAAAAACCTTGCTGGCCCCTTTTAGGATAGGATCCCCATTCAAATCATTACCGGCTTCTAAAGATTTTTTAAAAATATGCTGGATCATCCCCCTTCTGTCCTGCTGATCCTCTCTAAAATGGATTAAAAATAAATGAGCTAACAGTGCATTTAAAGCCCCTTCTTTAGGGCAACTTCGACCAATTTCCTGTCGGAGTTTATCTATGGCATGGCTGGCTACATTAGCTATAGGCAAAATGTTTCCAGGAATAGCAGGTTCTGGAATGGGTGGAATTGTTATATTGGCTAATTGGCATAAATTTTGCTCATTAGGCTCTATTCCTCTAATCCATGCATTGTTGGAAGTGCAAATAAAGTAGCGACTGTCGCAGTAACCGGGATAGATGTTATTGTCACGATAATGGGAGGACTTGGCTTGTGAACATTTTTGTTTTTCAATTGGAGTTCCATGAAAACTAATCTTTTGCTGGGAACATTGGATGTTTTGTCCATTTCCATTGCTAAGCTTATTTTGAGGGCACCAATAAGCTTTTGGAGATTGGTTGTGAGGATGCCCTTTATCTTGAGTCAATGTGCCTAAAATGCGGTATCTCCAGGAAAGAAGTTTCCAGTTCTGTCGCATCTGATAGTTGATATGGGCCATAGCGTTTAAAACTTCCGCCTGTTGTTTGGCCCCATAATAAGCCGCTAAATCTAAGGCATTTTGAAAATTGATTTTATCATAAACTGTCATGGCCACATTAATGGTCATGCCAAACAAGATAAAAAGAACTTGAAAAATCAAAACCACAAAAATGGCTATCTGGCCCTGGCTGTGTTTTTTCTGCATGCTTTTTTCCATTTTTTACTATAAAAAGCATATCTTTTGTATTTTTTATTGAAAAGGCCAAAAGCCGGAAAAGACAGACAAAAGCCCAGCCCCATGAGGGTCCAAGGTATTGCCGTCCCGAAATGGGGCGGGGCTTTGGACAAAGAAATTAAAGAATAATGCTTTTTAGTAAGTTTTGTGGAAAGGATAGATTTTTTTGGATTCTTACTTTTGTAGGATTGAGGTTTTCTGGGAGCAAGCCGAAAACTTGCCGGGCGACCATTTTAGTAGTCGCCCGTAAAAAATTTTATATCAATTTGTTGTGGCCGGAGGAGTGGTGCCCTCAGCTTGTGATGGGCTGGGAGCTGGTGAAGGGGCCTCCCCTTCCGCCTCTGTAGGGCTGAGTTCTGGTGAAGGGGCCTCTTTCTTACTCTCTTCCTCTTTAGTAGGAGTAGTAGGAGAAACCGCAACCTCACTGGCTTTTATAATTTTTGAAGGTTCTATAGTAGCAGGAATCACATTGCGTCTTCGAGTCCTTGTATAATCTTCAAACCTTCTTTTATACGGAGCACTTGTTTTTGTGGAAAAAGGCGGGACAGCCCTTATCACTCCACAAGCCAGTCGCTGGCCGGATTGTCCTGTGGGCTGGCTTTTTAAATCGTCCGGCTGGGCATGAACAATTACCGATCGCCCTAAAAATTTCTTCAGTTTGCCAGTTGTCAAAAGAGTGTAAGTGGCCACACCCTCACTGTTCGAGCTGAGGTTGCCAAGATCACCCAAATGCCTTTTTTTGCCCCGCGGGCCTCCGTGTTTTTGGCCATTAGGATTAAAATGGGCACCAGCCAGTAGAGCTTTCTTTTCGCATATTCCAAACTCATGCACATGAAAGCCCCATTTTTGATTAGGCTTTAAACCTTCAAACTGGGCACTCACTTTAAATTTATGTCGGCCTGTGGGTTCAAAAAGGACTGTTCCTTTTATACTGCTACCATCAATGGCTGTGACGATGGCTTTCCCCCCCACAGCACTTCTTTTTTTCCCGCAACAGGCTTTTTTATAAAAATGGCTACAAGAAAAGGTGGAAAGTAGACCAAAGGTAAAAATGGCTAATAGCCATGAATTTGTTTTTTTTGTCATTTTAAACTCCTTGTATTTCGTTAAATAAAACCCAGCATAGAGAAAAAAATAGGCGATGTCTACTTTTTTTCAAATGTTTGACAAAAAAGCTCAAACAAATCAAAATAAAGCCTTAATTTTTAAGGAGTCCAGTAAATGATTGACAGCCGACTTTTGCTTGAGGATTGGGAGTTTTGTGTTCAAAACCTCCACCGGAAAGGGGTTTTGAAGTCAGAGCTTTTAAAAATTCGTGACCTGCTTTTAAAGAGGAATCAAAGCATAGTGGAGACAGAGCAGATCCGAAGTCAAAAAAACAAAATCTCTCGCGAAATTGCCGGTTTTATGGCCAAAAAGGAAACAGCTCAGGCCCAACAGGCTCGAAATCAGGTCCTTCAGTTAAAAAGCCGTTTAGAAAAGGCTTCCGCCCGGCTCTCCCAGTTCAAAGTAGAGCTGGAGGCCCTTCTTTTAAACATTCCCAATTTTCCGGATGAAAAAGCTCCTGAGGGAAGTTCTCCTCAACAAAATGTGGAGATTTTAAGGGAGAATTTTGATCCGCAAGTTTTTTCATCAGAAAAGAGTTTTTTGCCTCATTGGGAAATCATGGAGGAATTGGGCATTTTTGATCAAAAAAGGGCGGGCAAGATCTCCGGCTCTATGTTTGCTGTTTTAAAAGGTTCTGGGGCTAAGCTCCTTCGTGCCTTAATTGCTTTTGCCATAGACCTTTTTGAGAAAGATTACACAGAGTTTATCGTCCCCTCATTAGTCAATTCAGAAAGCCTCAGGGGCACAGGCCAACTACCTAAGTTTGCTGAAGAGGCTTATCACATGGAAAAAGATGACCTTTGGGCCATCCCCACGGGGGAGGCCCCCTTGACAGCCCTGCACCGGCAGGAAATTTTAGACGAAAAACTCCTTCCTTTAAAATATATGGCCTATACCCCCTGTTTTAGAAGGGAGGCCGGGGCCGCTGGTGGGGCCAGCCGGGGTTTACAAAGGCTACATGAGTTTCACAAAGTGGAGTTGGTTAAAATTTGCAAAGCCTCCTCTGCAAAGCAGGAACTGAAAAGCCTTTTAGAAGATGCCTTAAAGCCCATTCGCCTTTTAAAACTCCCCTTCAGGGTGATGGATCTTTGTGCAGGGGATATGACTTTTAGCTCTGCCAGAACTTATGATATTGAACTCTATTCTCCAGGGACAAAAACCTGGTTGGAAGCCTCTTCAGTGGGGCTTTTTACAGATTATCAGAGCCGGCGATCCCAAATTCGCTATCGGGAGGGGAAACATATTGTTTATCCTCATACATTGAACGGGTCGGGCCTGGCCACCCCCAGAGTTTTGGCCGCTATTTTGGAAAATCACCGGGAGGCCCAGGGCAAAGTGAGAACACCTCCAGCCCTGCTCAAATATATGGGGACGGAATACCTATAAAAGCTTTTTCTGGACTTTTGGGCAGGTTTTTTTACGAGGGACTGGTTTAGTGGGAAGGACTATATTCTCTCACAAAGTGGGGCCGGAGGCAGGAAAAATTATTTTTTGCCCTTCTCACACATTTTTTTTAGCTTTTTCATAAAAAACTGGCAATTTTTATTAAAGGTCTGAAATTAAATTTCCGATTTATAAGTCATAGGCAAATAAAAAAAATCAAGGAGTGATTTATGAAAAATTGTCCCAGATGCGGAAACCTCACAGAGCGAGTGAGCGATACTTTAATATGTAAGTGTGGCTGGACATATTCTAAAAGAGAGGAGGCCTCTCAAAAAACAGTCATTATAGGTATGGTTTTGGCCTTCACCTTAGTTTCAGGCTTTTTGTTTCATTTCTTCCAATGGGGATCACATGGCTTTGCCGTGTTTTTTGCTGGTCCTTCTAAAAAAGTGGAAATATGTTCGGATTTAAAAAAATATGACTGTATGGAGAAAAATTACGGGAAGCTTTTTAAAAAAACAGAGGATATAGCTTTTTTAGAAAAGTTAGGAGAACTTCAATTTAAAAGAGAAAAAATCTCTGAGGCCAAAAAAACTTATAGACTTTATTTTTCAAAAAAAGGGCAGAGCTATAAAGCCGCTTATTACTACGCTCACTGTTTGGCCAAAACAGGGGATATTGAATCGGCCATTCAGTATTTTGATTCCATATTGCGAAGTCGCCCCCATGTTTTAATGGTGACCATTATGGAGTCTTATTTAGAGGTTTTGGTTTCTCACAATCGTATGGATAAAGCCGAAGAGATTTTGTCTTGGGCGGACTCGGCAGGTAAGGATGCCGTTCATAGTAATGGACAAATTCAGGAATGGAGAAAAAAGTTTAAAATTTAAACTTGCAAATCTGAGAGTTTTTATTAGGACCGATAAAATGTTATGAGATGGCTTGGGTTTTTTATTTTATTTTTTGTTTTTTCTCATTGTCGTAATCCCATGATTTATCAGGCCAGCCATTCCTCACCAGGGAATTTTATGGAGCAAAAAAAACCTATAGCTCCTGATTTTGACACTGTGGAGAGAGCTGTTTGGGAAGTGAGACTCAATTTAGTAATTACCGAAAGTTATTATATTTATCCCGTTAAAGGGGGATCCCCCACCAGGGAAAAACAGACCAGAACTCGGACAGAAAAACTCTCTCACGGCACCGGTTTTTTTGTCAACCCCCGGCAGATCATCACTAATTTTCATGTCATCAGTGGTTTTTTAAACAAAGATTCTATTGAGAGCTTGAAAAATAGTCGTCCAGAAATTGAATCGGTTTCCTTAAGCTTGAGCCTGCATAGTGATCATGAGGACAATCAGGAAATAAATGGGATGAAGGCTCATATTTCAGCAGTTTCTGCCATATATGATCTGGCTTTTTTAGAGAGCGAATCGCCTGTAGAGCACTATTTGTCTATTAGCCGAGAAAAAGAGACAAGGTATAAATATTTGTTTAACATAGGTTATCCGGGCCATTTTATTATTAAAAGGCAATTGATAGGGCAAGCTGAGGGTGTGGATAAATACTCTTTTAAAGTGGATAATGATCAGTATCAAGGTGATGACTTCTCCGGTGCCAGCGGGAGCCCCGTATTTAATGAGAAAAATGAGGTGGTGGGTGTTCTTTACTCAGGCACGAAGACAGAGACCAGAGTCATTAACTTAAATTCATTAAATAAATTTCTCACTGGGAATCATTTAAAATGCAATAGTTATGAGACAGAGCAATTTTGCCTTTTTAACGAATTAAAATTTATGTGTGAGGGCATGAGTGGTAGAAAAGAGGGGGATCATCCCTTGTTTATTTACTCCAGCTATTGTAATTTTGGAGAACCCAAGTTTGAATACCGGCCATCGGATAAAGAGGGAGCATTTTTCAAAGGTTTTGCTTCATCCGTTAATGGATCTTAAAATTGGCTTGGCAAAGGTTTTTTAGTTTCAGGAGAACATAATGGACAATAAAAAAAGTATTCCTCTTTTTATTGGAGGGGAATTTGTGAAGAGCAGTTCTTTAGAGAAAAAAGCAATTTTAGATCCTTCCACAAATAAACGGCTGGCTTATGTTCCTTATGCTGAAAAGCGGGAAATTGATCAGGCTGTAAAAAAGGCTAAGGAGGCTTTTATGGAGTGGAGGGAGGTGCCTGTTCCGGAAAGAGCCCGTTTTTTCTTAAAATATCAAGCCCTTTTAAAAAAACATGAAGAGGATATTGCCCGTATTTTATCTGAGGACAACGGGAAAACTTTTGAAGATGCTAAGGGGGATGTTTGGCGAGGGATTGAGGTTGTGGAGTTGGCTGGGCAGATCCCCTCCCTGATGATGGGTGAAACAGTGGAAAATGTCTCCCGCCGGATAGACACATATTCCCTCATTCAACCTATAGGTCCTTGTGCTGGCATTACACCTTTTAATTTTCCCGCAATGATCCCTTTGTGGATGTTCCCTCTATCTATAGCTTGTGGAAATTCTTTTATTCTAAAACCTTCTGAGCAAGACCCTTTAACAGCAAATAAACTGGCTGAGCTTTTTCAAGAATGCGGTTTTCCCAAAGGGCTTTTAAATGTTATTCATGGTGGGAGGGATCAAGTGGATCAGATTTTAGAGCACCCCGATATTCGGGCAGTGTCTTTTGTGGGTTCGGCTCAGGTGGCCCGATCGGTTTATAGGAAAGCCACACACAATTTAAAAAGGGCACAAGCTTTTTCTGGGGCTAAAAATCACCTTGTGGCTTTGCCGGATGCCAATAAAAAAAAGCTGATACATGCCCTTGTAGGGGCCAGTTGCGGTTCTGCCGGCCAAAGGTGCATGGCTATCAGTGTAGCGGTTTTTGTTGGTGATTCCTGCCGTTGGATTCCGGAGTTAAAGGCGGAAATGGCCCAGCTAAAGCCTGGCAGTTGGAGAGATAAAAGGGCGGATTTTGGCCCACTCATATCTAAAGAGGCTCGCCAGAGGGTTTTGTCTTTGATAGCGGAGGGCCGGGCTGAGGGGGCGACTTTGCTTTTGGATGGCTCAAACTACCGAGTAAAAGAGTGGCCGGAGGGGAATTTTGTTGGCCCCACACTTTTTGACCATGTGACTCCAGAGATGAGCATTTATAAAGAAGAAATTTTTGGCCCTGTTCTTTTATGTGTCCGAGTAAAAAATCTTTCCTCAGCCATCCAGCTCATTAACAAAAATCCTTATGGCAATGGGACTTCTATTTTCACAAATTCTGGAGGAATGGCTCGCCGATTTCAACACGAAGTGGAAGTGGGTCAAGTGGGCATCAATTTGCCTATACCTGTCCCCTTACCTTTTTTCTCTTTTACAGGATGGAAGGACTCTTTTTACGGTGATTTGCACGCTTACGGCAAGCAGGCCATTCGCTTTTGGACAGAAACCAAAACCATCAGTGCCCGTTGGTTTGAGACAGGGGAAGAGAGCCAAGCCAACATGACTATTCAAATGAAATGACTCTTGCAAATTTCGTGAAAGCGGGAATCCAGAAAAGCCACATTCCCCACAAAACCTAAATCTCTGACTTTAATTTAAGACATATCCATCTCTTTTAACTCCAAGCCTTTAATGCGATCTCTTAGCCGGGCCGCCTGCTCAAAATCTAAACTGTTAGCGGCCTTTTGCATCTGTTTTTTCAGCTTTTTGATTTTTTCTCTCACTTTGCTCTCTGGCCATTTTGATTTTAAAATTTCAGGTTCTTGTGGGGCAAAACCGTAAATTTCCGCAAGGCCTTTTCTTAAAAGCTTTTTGACAGACTGAGGACGAATGCCTTTTTGCTTGTTGTGAGATTGCTGGATCTTTCTTCGCCGTTCGGTTTCTTTAATGGCTTTTTTCATGGATTCTGTCCTGCGATCTGCATAAAGTATCACAATTCCATTAAGGTTTCGAGCGGACCGGCCAATAATTTGAATGAGGGATCTCTCCGATCGCAAAAAACCCTCTTTGTCACAGTCAAAAACCGCTACAAGGCTGACTTCCGGAAGATCTAAACCCTCCCTTAACAAATTGATCCCCACCAGGACATCAAAAACACCAGCTCTTAGATCTCCCAGAATCTCTGTTCTCTCTATAGTTTTTATGTCACTGTGCAAATATTTTGTTTTTATGTTAAGGTTTTGGTAATAGCTTGTGAGCTTTTCAGCCATTTTTTTTGTAAGGGTGGTGACGAGAGATCGTTCTTTTCTCTCAACTCTTTTTTTAATCTCTTCTAAAAGATCATCAACTTGGCCCTTTGCCGGGCGAACAAAAATTTTAGGATCTAAAAGCCCTGTGGGGCGGATAATTTGCTCTACAACCGCTTTACTGTTTTTTAACTCATAATCCCCCGGTGTGGCAGAGACAAAAACCACCTTATCCCAACTGTTTTCAAACTCTTGAAAATTGAGCGGACGGTTATCTAAAGCGGAAGGCAACCTATAACCATGTTGCACTAATGTGAGTTTTCGATTCCTGTCCCCTCGGAACATTCCACCCGCTTGGGGGATGCTGATATGGCTTTCATCAATAAAGCTAATAAATTTTTTTGGAAAATACTCTAACAAAGTGGGTGGTGGCTGGCCCGGTTTTCGTCCGGTCAGATGGCGAGAGTAGTTTTCCACTCCGGGGCAAGTCCCCATTTCAGAAAGAATCTCCAAGTCGTAAAGTGTTCTTTGTTGGAGGCGATCTCTTTCCTCTATCTTTTTTTCTTTTTCTAAAACCAAAAGATGTTTTTTTAATTCTTCCTGGATCTGCTCTATGGCCTGGCGGACCCTTTCCTTCGCACTGACATAATGGCTGGCCGGATAAATTTTAGATAACAGAACTTCCTTTGTAGAACCTCCAGTTAAAGGATCAAAAATCTTGAGAGAATCTATATAGTCACCAAAAAACTCCACTCGCAAAGCCCTGCTGTCCTCATAAGCGGGAAAAATATCCACCACATCGCCTCGGCACCGGAAAGTCCCTCTGTAAAAATCTGCATCTGATCTCTTGTATTGAATGTTCACTAATTTTTTCAACAGATCCTCTCTCACTATGTTTTGGTTTTTTTCCAACGAAATGGATAACTGCTCATATTGCAAGGGGCTACCCAGGCCGTAAATGCAGGAAATACTGCTAACAATAATAACATTTTTTTGCTCTAAAAGAGATCTTGTGGCCGAATGCCTCATCAAATCAATTTGCTCGTTAATGGAGGCATCCTTTTCAATATAAGTATTGGTTGAGGGGATATAGGCTTCTGGTTGATAGTAATCATAATAGCTCACAAAATATTCTACAGCATTTTTTGGGAAAAGCTCTTTAAATTCTACAAACAACTGGGCGGCCAAAGTTTTGTTAGGGGCTAAAACCAGGGCCGGTTCATTCAGATTTTTTATTACATGAGCCATAGTTAATGTTTTTCCGGAACCTGTCACACCCAATAGGGTTTGCCTTTTGATTTTGTTTTTAAAATTATTGCATAACTGCTTTATAGCTTGAGGCTGATCCCCTTTAGGAGAAAAAGGAGATTTTAACTGAAATTTTTTTACTCCATTCATAACAAACCTCTAAAATAGCCCTCCGCGAAAGCAAGTCATTCCCGCGAAAGCGGGAATCCACCTAAATAAACTATCCATGCCCTTTCATTAAAAAAGGCTCATAAACTGGAGGGGGCTTTTGTTCATCTTGAACCTCTGTAAAAAATTCATCAATTTTTTGCAAGGCTATCTGTTTGTCTTTTTCCTGAAAAAGAGATTTTCGAAATTCTGTCGAGTGGGGAAAGCCGGCAGAAAACCATGCAGAAAACTTTTTAATCTGTAAAAGGAAGAGTCGCTCATCATAAAATTCCTCCAAGTGATTTTTTAACCGATCCATTACCAATTTAAAGTTTTTGCCTTTTGGACTAATAAAATCAAGTGTTATATTGTTTTTGTTGGGGCCAATCCAGGTGCTTTTCTCTTCCCCATCCATTGTTTTTTCGCGGGGAGAACCTACCCCCTCTGCCATTGAGCGATTTTTCTTCAACAGTTCTAAAGCGGATAAAAAAATCCAAGGGTCATTTAAGCAACCTCTCCCGATCATCACCCCATCGCAACCACTAAAACACAAGGCTGAAAAAGCCATAGCTCCGGAAATCAAATCGCCATTACCCACAATAGGAATAGAAGAACGGGATTTAACCTCTTTAATATAATTCCAATCCGCTTTTCCGGAGTAAGCCTGAGAGCGGGTCCGACCGTGAATGCTCATCCAAGAAAAACCCTCTTCAAAAGCTATTCGAGCCACTTGATCGGCATTGAGGCTTTGACTATCCCAACCCGTTCTGACTTTTAATGTGACAGGAATTTTAACACTGGATTTAAGTGAGTGCAAAATTTTTGAAAGCTTTTTTAAATCCTTTAGAAGGGCAGAACCCGCTCCTTTTTTAATAATTTTATTTACCGGGCAACCCAAATTTAAATCTATAAAATCCGCACCAAAGTCTTCCGCTTGCTGGGCCCCTTCAGCAATAATTAAGGGGTCTTCCCCAAAGAGCTGAATCCCATAAGGCTTTTGGCTTGCAGAAAACTCCATAAGCTGAAGTGTTTTTTGATTTTTGTCTTTAAGGGCACGAGCAGATACCAGCTCAGAGGTAATGACACCACAGCCCATTTCCCGCATAAAAGCACGAAAGGGCGGGACTGTCACCCCAGCCATTGGGGCCAAAAAAAAGGGGTTATGGTTTTTCACTTCCTGTATAAGGCTCATAGATCCTAAGATATAAATAGTGGCATGTGAAAAAGTCCAGTCATTAAAGCATTATTCTTTAGTCGCCCGTGAAAAAGTCTATATTTAATAGATCGCATAAGCAAAAGTCCAGCTTGTTCGGGACGGCAATACCTTGGACCCTCACTGCTGGCTTTTGCTTATGCGATAAAAAACAAGAGATTTTTTATAGGCAACTTTGTAGTTTCTTTGGATAAAAGCAGTTAAGAGGATAGTTCTCTGCAAAGCGGGCTAAAAAATCCGAGGGTTTTGAGGCAAAAATATCTTCTTGAAAAACCAAAGCAAAGCTGTATATATAAAACAATGTTAAATATGAAAGAGCAAAACCCCACTTCTTTTTTAACTCCAACAAAATCTCAGCTTGAGCCTTTGGATCTTTTGATAGATCTTGTGCGAAAACGGGAGAGGGACATTTTGCAAATTGATATTCATTCCATTACTTGCCGATATATAAGCTCCCTCCAGAAAAAAGAAGGGGCGGATCTGGAAGATGCCGGAGATTTTATCCGCATGGCCAGTTGGTTGCTTTATATCAAATCTAAAGAACTGCTCCCTAAAAAAGAACTGGAGGAAGGGCCAGAGCTTTCTGAATTAAAAAATAAATTGTCCCGGCGGATGGCTCTTTGCCAAAAATTTCAAAAAGTGGGAATGCTTTTATATAGTAGGGTCATCTTAGGAAGAGACTGTTGGAAAAGCCCTCGATCTCTCAAATCAAAGCTGGAAAGAGAGACAAAAATTGAAGTGGACAAAGAGATGGCCCTTTCTTGGCTCACTCAAGCCTATCACCAAAAGCTTATGGATAAAAAATCCAGGGAGAATTATAAGATCCCAAAGGCTTTTCCCAGCCTTTTAAGCCATATAAAGCGTATAGGGGCAGAGCTCATTGTGGGGGTTCGCCTCCCGCTTAGCCAACTGATTCGCCAAAGGGAGGAAAAACAAAGCCGGCTGTTAAGTTTTCTCTCCATTTTAGAGCTGTCTAAGTCGGGCTTTGTTTCACTTTTTCAAAAAAAGCCATTTTCAAAAATAGAAATCCTTGTTAAAAAAACAATTACAAAAATGGGAATCAAAAATCTCTCCATAGAGACAGCTAAGGAAAATTATGAAAATTTCTAAAAACAAAGCCTTTTCTGTAATAGAAAGCCTACTTTTTATGAGCCTTGAGCCTCGGCCTTTAAGTGATTTTGAGATTCTTTTTAAAGGGGAGCTTTCTCCCCAGGAGCTGAAGGCCCTTTTAAAGGAGCTTAAAAAATCCTACTCCCAGGACGATCGAGGTATCTGTTTGGCAAAAACAAGCAAAGGCTGGCAACTCAAAACCAAAACAGAAAACAAAGCTTATCTTTTAAAAATCAAAACCAAGGGCCGGTTCCGCCTCTCTCGCCCCAGTTTAGAGGTTTTAGCCATTGTCGCTTTTGAACAACCTTGTTCTAAAATGGAAATTGATGAAATTCGCGGGATGGATTCCGGCCATCTCCTTCGATCCCTTATGGAAAAAGAGCTTATCCGAATATCTGGGAGAAGTGATCTTCCCGGAAGAGCCTCCCTTTACAAAACCAGCCATAAATTTTTAGAAGTCTTTGGTATGGAAAGCTTAAAAGATCTGCCCTCTCAAGAAGAAATTGAAGAGCTTTTAACAAGTGAGGCCAGCTCTCAAGACCAAGGCTTGCAAGCCCTGCCTCCAGATCTCAAAAGTTCAGTTAAAATCCCCTATCAAAAAGACGAACAAGAGAACAAAAAAATCAAAGATGTTTTAAAAAGCCTTCCCTCCACTGTGGATTTTTTGGAAAAAGAGGGAAAAACCTGATAATTTTAACCTATAAAAAACTTGACTTTTAAAGCCTTTGCTTTTACAGGCAAGAGGCATTGAGTTCATTTTTCACCTTTTGCAAACAGAGGTTTTAATGTCTAAATCAAAAAAAAATATAAAAAAAAAGAAAAAGAATTTATTTATTGAATTGCTTAAAAGCTTTAGCTCTACAGCGGGGCTGGTCCTTTTAATTTTGGCTTTTCGTTGGTTATTTATAGAACCTTTTGTAATACCCTCCGGGAGTATGATCCCCAGCCTCTTAATTAGAGATCATATTGCAGTGAGCAAGATGGCTTATGGGATCCGTTATCCTTTCACAAAAAAGTATCTGTGGAGGAGAGCTATTCCTAAAAGGGGGGATGTGGTGGTTTTTCGTTCCACCGAAGATCGAAAGTTTATGGTCAAAAGGGTAGTGGGCCTTCCGGGTGAAACTATTTTTATTGATGAAAAGGGGCAGGTGTGGCTCAATAGCCAAAAACTCACTCGCTCAAAAATAGCCGATCCTAAAAACTCCCAGGAATTTTATCAGCTGAGTGAGAGAAGTTTGGGGGCCAGCTATAGCCGTTATAATTTTTTTGTGGAAGAGACTGAGGAGCACCGGTATCGCATCATACAAAGGCATTTAGTTTATACTCGCTGGGCTACAGATGTTTATAAAATTCCCGAAGACTCTGTTTTTGTTTTAGGGGACAACCGAGATGAATCTAAAGACAGTCGTTATTGGGGGGCTTTGCCAATGGACAATATCATGGGGAGAGCTTTTGGAATATGGCTCAGTTGTGAGGAATCTTTTTTTTCCTTAAGGATTTTGTGCCATCCATTAAGCCTTAGAGGCAAAAGGATCTTTAGGGGGATCCGATAGAGTATTTGAGGAATATCAGCTTTTTACCTGTGGGAATAATCTGACTTATTGTGTTTTAAGATCTTTTTTCTCTTCAGTTTTTGTTTTATCAGTGAGAAAGATTTTTTTATTTAGTATGTCTTCCAGATCTTTCTTAGGGACAGCTATCTCTTCTGCCCATAAATTGGTTTTTAGCCAAGTGTTGAGTTTATTGGTAGCAATCTCTTTTAACTCAAAAATCAACTCTGCTTTTGCATTTTTGATTTGAATGGCCCTTAGGCTTTTTGCTGAAGGTTCTGCTTTTTTGTATTTTTTACCTCTTAAGTTTTGTATTTTATCTAAAAGCTGTTTCACTTGTTTGGGATCCACTTTCTCTTTCTTATTTAGTGATTGCCATTCCCCTTTTTCTTTTTTAATTGAAAAGCTGGTTTTATTGCTTTTTCTCTCTATTTGAGCAATGGATCTTGTTTCATAATCAAAGGGAAAGCCATGATCTCTTATTTCCTGATCAGATAAAATCAGCTTTTTTGCCGATTCTTCTGAAAGCTCTAAAATAAAATTTCTATGAGATACTGTCACAAAAGCAGAACCCTCCTTAATAGGGCTGATTTGGAGATGGATTTTTTTTTGTGGATAGTGAAAGGTGATTTTTGTTTGATTGTTTAAGTTGTATTTTTTTAAAGTGGAAGGGGAGAGAACCTCATGAATAGCCTTTGCCTGCATACTGCTCAAATCTGTCCAAAAGCCATCCAAACGGACCGAGTCTAAGGGGAGACCTTTTAAGTTTTCCATTGACCACTTGTGATTTTTCCAATGAAGAGTGCCTTTCCATTTCCCTTGGAACTCGATTTTTTGTGCATGGCCTAAAAAAGCAGGCAAAAGTTTTTTGCTTCTGAAAGATTCAAAATCCTTTTGATTCACTTCAGAGTGAAGATAAGATTCGCCAATAAAAAGCTCCTTCCCTTTTTTGATAAAATATTTTCCGTCAAAAGAGCTTTTTTTGCTTACGGAAAAGGATATTTTTTTAGAGGAGCTTTGGATTTCCACCATCGGAGAAGAGTCCAGGTGATAACTTTTCCAGTCTATATCCTCCTTTATTTGTATTTTTTGAACTTTTTGATTTTTGATCTCATCAAACCATCGGGAGATTTCGGAAAAAGAAGCTCGATCCTGCACCGGTTCTTCTAAGAACCATTGCTCCTCTTTTTTAAGGATCTTTAGTTGGCTGTCTTCTTTTACAATGCGAAAGGATTTTAACTCTTCTAACTCCAAGGATAACAAAGAGGAGGCTTTTTCTTTTTGCTCTTGATCTTTTTGGGATTGCTGAAACTCATAAAAAGCCCAGGCCCCTACGGCAAGAGCAATAACAGAGGTAAAAATAGGACCTATCAGCTTGGTTTTCATCCCGTGTATTTAAGCCTCTCTCCTTCTAAACCAGATCCAAAAACCAGTGAGTAAAAACACAAGAGTCCAAACAATATAAAAAAGAATTAAACTGACTTTTTCCGGGCGATTTAAGCTGAGCTTTGTCCCCTTAGGTTGTTTGGGGCGAATGCTGACAAGCTCCTCCTCTCCTGTGAGAAAAACCACAGCATTTAAAATCAAATCCTTATTGGCCCCTTCATAAATGTAGCGATTGCTTAAAAAATCACTATCGCCAAAAAGAAGGAGGCGAAAGGGTTTGTCCTTGGACTCAGAAGGTTTTTTTTTGGATGTCTCCGGGGCTGATTCTTTCTTACTTAATTCCACAGCTAAGTTGAGAGAATCCATCTGGCCGACTTTAATTTTTTCTTTTAACTCCGGAACAGCAAAACTCTGCCTATGACTTTTCACTAACTGGGAGACTTTAAATTTTTCAAAAGTAGAGGGCTGAATGCTTATAGAACTGGCTTTTTCAAAAAACACAGCCTGCCCTTTCATTTGCCTACTAATGGGATGAGTGGGATCCAACTCCACCCCCAAGGCTTTTGTAATTCCCCCATAAAGCAAGCCTATTTGACTTAAAACAAAATCATCTTTAAAAATAAGCCCATAACTTTTTAAAAAATCTTGAAGGGCATGTTTTTCTTTTGGATCCAGGGCCAAAAGCAAACTTCCCCCTTGTTCCAAATAGCTTTTTAGATAAGTTTTTTCCAAATCCAAGAAGGGCTTACGAGGGCCGGCATTTATAATCAGTGCTGGCGGATTTTGAGGGGCATTGTTTTGAATAAAATTCCACTCCTTTAAAATAAAGCCAGAATCTTCAAGGGATTTTTTTAAAATTTTTAAACCGCTCGGTTTTTCATTATTCAAAGACTTTTCCCCATGCCCTGTGAGAAATAAGATCTCTTTAAACTCCCTTTTTTGAGCTTTTATGATGGCAGAGGTGAGGGATTCTTCAGCAAAAGGGGCCTCGGCCCTAATTTTACGATCCTTGTATTGGGCAAAGACAAAAATCTCTTGATCATTTTTGTCCGGAAGATCGGACAAATACTTTTCTGCCTTCAAGTTGTTTTTGTAGCTATCTAAAAAAAGAGTTTTTATCCGGGGACTGTTCTGCTTATAAAGGCTCAAATTGTTTTTTATATCTTGTTTTATCGCTTGGCTTTGTGGGGATATTTTCCCCCCTTTGTAAAAGATGTAAAATGTCAGATCTTCTGTCAGGGTTTTTAATGCTGACTGGCTTTGCTCAGATAAAGAGTTGATCCCCTCCTCTGTGAGATCAAGAGATCGGTTAAAACGATTCCCTAAGTAGGATATGGCTGAAAGAAACACAATTAGAATCAAAAAAGACCAACCCAGGCTAAGCCCCTTTTTAGCTGTTTTTATGGATAAAAAATCAAGATAAAATTTATAACTCCAAAAGATGTGGCCCATCAGCCCAGCAAGAAGAAAGACTAAAAAGCCATAAAGAAAAGGATGCCATAAGCCCAGGATCATCCGGACACTCACTATTACAATTAGGCAAAAACCGCTGAGTAGAAGAGAGGCTTGATTGAGATTTTTTTTATTCCAAAAATTCATTTTTAAGATCTCCATCTTGTGATTTCAATAGATTTAATAGCCAAAAAGAGGAAAAAAACCGAAAGGCTGAAGAAAAAAACAAAGGAATTAATAATCAAAGAACCTTTAATGAAGTCAGTTAAATGCCGAGACATGGACAGATAATCCATAATGCTTGTTAAAGTGGCGGATGAAAAGCTCTGCCCTTGTTGAGAGATAAACCATAGACCAATGTTTAAAATCATGCCAATAACGGCACTGAGGACTAAAGATGAACTTAAAGAAGAGGCAAACAAGCAGATGGCACTGTAAGCTGAGGTGAGAGCTAACAAACCAATATAAGAGCTGAAGAGAGGTCCCCAAGGGATTTCTGTAAAAAGGGCTGTGGATAGAGGATATGCGAGGGAGAAAATCAAAAACAAGTTTAGAGCCAGCAAAAGGGATAAGTATTTCCCTAAAACAATTTGTCCTGAAGATATAGGAGAGGTCATGAGTAGGTCAAAAGTGCGGTTTCGTTTTTCTTCAGCCAGCAGTTTCATCCCCAGGACGGGAATAGCAAGAAGAAATATCAAGTTGATATAAGAGACATGGGCGACAAAAACCTCAAAGTGAATATTCCTCCCCTGTGCCGGACTTCCGGCAAAAACAGGCATAGTGTAAGACATAGCAAAACGGAACAGATCTCTTGGAAAGATATAGCTTAACAGAATAAAGTTTATACCTACCCATATAAAAAACAAGGGGCTGAGGACAAGTCGCTTCAACTCCTGCCCTGTGATCAACAAAGTTTGCCGGAAAAATAGTTGAATCTTTGTCATTTTTTTGATTCCTCTTTATTTGCCTTCTTTTTTGCCGGTGAAGTGGATGAATAGGTTTTCTAAACTGTCCTGCACTTTTAACTCCATAAGGCCCCCAGAGCTATCTATTACAGCTTTAGCTACTTTTTCTTCCAGATTTTCGTCCAACCCTAAATCTACCTCACAACCGGAACCGGATTTTTGAACCGATAAAACCCCTTTAATGGATTTGATTTGTTTTAGGACAAAATCGGAGGGCTTTCTCATCCGGACAAAAATTCTCCTCTTCGCACTTTTTTGGTTTAGGCTATCCAGGCTATCCTCTGTCACAATTTTTCCTTCATTGATGATAATGACACGATCACAAGTGGCCTGAACTTCCGGCAAAATATGCGTGGATAAAATAATGGTGTGCTGGCCTTTTAACTTTTTTAAAGTGTCCCGAAATTCCACAACTTGTTGAGGGTCTAAACCCACAGTAGGCTCGTCTAAAACAAGAATATCCGGATCACTCACTAAGGCTTGGGCAAGGCCTGTTCTCTGTTTAAAACCCTTGGATAGGTTTTGAATGAGACGCTTTCTCACATCCTTTAGCCCTGCTTTTTTAATGGCCTCTTCCACTAAGTGAGAAATCTTTTTCTTAGGGCAGAGCTTAAGCCGGGTTACATATTTAAGGTAATCCTCCACAATCATGTCAAAGTAAAGGGGAGGGACTTCTGGCAAATAGCCTAACTTTTTTTTAGCTGTAAAGGGGTTTTCAAAAACATCCACCCTGTCCAAATAGACAGAACCTTTATGAGGGGCCATATAGCCAGTGAGGATTTTCATGGTGGTGGTTTTTCCTGCTCCATTAGGGCCGAGAAAACCCACCACTTCACCTCTATTGACAGTGAAGCTCACATTTGAAATGGCCTTTCTGGACCCGTATCTTTTTGTAAGGTTTTGAGCCTGTATCATAATTGTTTTAAAATAAAATGAGAGTTTTTATCCTGCTTGTCAAGCTTTCCTTATTTTTTTTTAGAATTGATAGGGACAGTCATTTTTTTATTGCCTATAGGGATATTTTTTATATAAACTGATTCGGTTTTAGATTTTAAGCTTTTTTATGATTTTTTTTAGCTAATGATGATTTCTCTGTTTTTTTAGAGGATCAGAGGCCAATATGAGGTGGCTTAATGCTTTTTAAAGCTTTTGAAGATCAGGGTCATGAGCAAGTGATTTTTTGCTCCAATGCCGAAACGGGTTTAAAGGCCATTATCGCTATTCACAGTGCGAGCTTAGGCCCCGCACTGGGTGGCTGTCGTATGTTCCCCTATCCTACAGAGAATCAGGCTTTAGAGGATGTTCTTCGCCTTTCTTCATCTATGAGCTATAAGGCCGCTATGGCCGGCTTAAAATTGGGTGGAGGCAAGTCTGTAATTATTGCCGATCCGGAAAGAGATAAAACGCCAGAGCTTTTATGGTCTTTTGGCACTCATGTGGAGTCTTTAGGAGGAAGATATGTAGCGGCCAAAGATATGGGAATCACCACAGAAGATCTCCAGTATATAGGGGATCAAAGTGCTTATGTGGTGGGGCGACCAGTGGCCCGAGGAGGGGTGGGTGACCCCAGTCGATCTACAGCTCAGGGCGTTTATTATGGCATTAAAGAGGCAGTTTTATTTCATCTCAAAAAGGATTCTTTAAAGGGTTTGAAGGTGGCGGTCCAGGGCCTTGGGGCTGTGGGCTTAAACCTTGTGGAGTTTTTAATACAGGATCAGGCAGAAATTTTTGCCTTTGATGTGAGGCCAGGCCCTATGGAGGAATTAAAATTAAAATTCCCTCAAGTCAGAGTTCTATCCACAGAAGAAGAAGTTTTATCTATTCCATGTGATGTTTTTTCCCCCTGTTCTGTAGGTTCAGTGATCAACGAAAAATCCATTAAAAAACTCAATTGCTCTATTGTGGCAGGGGGTGCCAACAACCAGCTGAGCCATCCCCTTATAGGGCAACAGTTAGTGGAAAAAGGCATACTTTATATCCCTGATTTTGTCATTAACAGTGGTGGTTTGATTTATGTCTCCTCTTACTTATCTCCTAAAAAATCCAATGAGTGGATTGAGGATAAAATCAAACGGATTCCTAAAGTCATTCGAAAAGTTTGTGAATTTGCCTCAGAAGAGGGGATAGATACAGCTCAAATGGCCTTGCTCATGGCCAAAGAAAAGATCAAAAGATCTTCATCTTAAGGGGTATAGAAAATGAGATTGAGACCGGATCAAATTTCAGCCAAAATCAAAGGGAATCTCAAAGGGATTCTTTTGTTTTGCTCTATTTCCACAGTTCTCATTTTAGCCTTTATTGCTTATGATCAAAGGGAAGAGAGTTTAGAAAAGAAAGCCCAGGCGGTCCTCTATGAGTTTAAAGAGTCCTTAACTCTTTTGGAGGAAAAATTAGAGAACAAAAATTCAGCTCAAAAAACTTTGGATTCAGATTCGGCTACTCCTGATGAGAATATTCAACAAAAACTAAGAGATCAGGCCCAAGCTTACGAGGAGGCCCTCCGGCAGAAACAAAGGCACAAAATATCCGTAGCTTTTGCTATAGATTTAGCTGATTTTTATAATAGGCAGGGGGATAGCCATAAGGCCATAAAGCTTTTACTCCTTTTTGCACTTCCTAAAAAATCTTCCAGCCTTTACCAGATGGCCTCTTTTCAATTGGCTTCTTACTATATGGATAGAGGGGAGTGTGCAAAGGCTTTGCCTCTTTTGTCCGCCCTCACTTTAAATAAAAAAGCCCAGCCTCTTCATTTAGAGAGCCGGTTGCAAGAGGCTCTTTGTTTAGAAAACATGAATCGCTATGATGAGGCTTTGGCCCGATACACAGATCTGGCTCAAGAAGATCCTGAGGGCTATATGGGGCGAAAAGCTCAGGATTACAAAAATCTTCTTTTATTGAACCGAAGGCTCAAGGAGGAGAAATGAGGGGGAAGTTTTTAATAGGGGTAGGGCTAGTAGTGATCTTCAGCTTAGGCTTTAAATGGGATCTGTTTTTAATGAAGAGGGATATTCCCCTACCTCTTAAAATTCAAACCGAATGGGTTGTGGATAGTCTTTCTGGAGAATTGAGACGAAGGACAGAGCGGGCCAGCCCTCCTTTAATTATTCAAGATATGCTGTTCCAGGGCCATGCTCGTGGGATGAATGCTTACAACAAAGAAAGTGGGCGAAAGCTTTGGAGTTTTTTGATTCCCTCCGGCACTTCCAGTCCGGCACTTTGGCATAGAGGGAATATTTATTTTGGCTCAGCGGATGGCTTTTTTTACAGTTTGCAAGCTGAAAGTGGCCAGTTGAATTGGAAATTTTGGACCGGTTCAGAAAACTCTGGCCCCCCTTTAATTCATGAGGATCGGCTTTATTGGACCGCTAACAATCAAAAAATGTATGCTCTCACTTTGGCTGGAGAGCGAGTTTGGATTTATTCCGGCCCTTCTCTTCCGAGGGGCTTTTTTGTCCGGGGCCGACCTCGTCCGGCAATTTATAAAAACTGGATTTACATGGGTTTTTATAATGGTTCTTTAGTGGCTTTGGATAAAAATACCGGAAAAGTCCAGTGGAAAAGATCTCTATCCTCCACTCAGCCCATAAGGGAGAATTTAAAATGGGAGAACAACTGCCTTTTTGTTCCTGTATTTGATTTTCATCTGTTTTGCCTTAATCCCTTGAATGGGAAGGTCCGCTGGAAGGCTAAAGGAGGCTTTTCCTCTTATTTACCTGCTGGGCCTTTAGTTTATCAAACGGATCGAAAGGCTCTTTATGCTTTAAAAAAAACCGATGGTCAAGCCCTTTGGCAAAAGGAGGTGTCTCATCAGCTGTCTATCTTGCTTTTTAAAAAATATCTTGTTTATGGAGCTGTTTCTGAAGGAGAGTTAATAGTGCTTAGTGCCCATAGTGGAAAGACTCTTTTAAAGCATAAATTTGGCCGGGGATTATCGGCATTGAGCACAGATTCTGCTCAAAGTATTTATTTTCTCTCTGTGGATGGCTACTTGCACAAACTATCTATTCGCCTGTGAAAAAACCTATTAAAAAGCACTATATCTTTAATTTCTTTAGCCAAAGGCCATTTTTTCCAAAAATGTGGTATAATAAAAAATGAAAACTTGACTTATTGTAATGAACGGCCTAATACACTTGACTTTAAATCAGCCTTTTTATAAAAAAACTGGCTGATTACAAAACCAGTGATATAAATATGTCTCAAAATCCAATTTTAATCTCTTTGTTTAATCATAAAGGAGGTGTTAGCAAAACCACCACTACATTTAACTTAGGTTGGACATTAGCGGAATTAGGGTTAAAAACCCTTATAGTTGATACCGATCCACAATGTAATTTGACGGCTTATGTTTTAGGTTTACAAGAAAATCAGTCCATAGAGGATTTTTATAGCAAAAAAGAGAACGAAGACATCCATTCTATTTTAGAACCAATAATCACAGGAAAAAATTTACAAATTCAAACTGTTAAACCCTGTGATACTTTACATGATAATTTAAAGCTTGTAGCTGGCCATCTGAATATGTCTGACATTGATATACAAATTAGTATTGGTCTTTTAGGTAGTGAATTGGCAAATTTTGCAAAGCAATTTGTTGGTTCTTTAAACGCTGTTATAAGAGAAACTGCTAAAATTAATAAATGTGAGTTGGTATTAGTTGATATGAGTCCCAGTTCAGGAGCTATGAATAGAAGCATTTTAATGAGTAGTGATTATTTTTTAATACCGACATCTCCTGATTTTTTCTCATATCAAGCCATACAAAACCTTGGAAAAATGTTTATCTCTTGGAATGATCTTTTTAACAAGTTTCGTGATTTTTCAGCCCCTAACCCTCTTCCAGAAAAGCCTCCTAAAATGCTGGGAATCATCTCTCAAAAATACAGAATTTATACACCCAGGAAAAAAGCAATTTTGGAAAAAATACCTCTTATTGGAGAGAAAAAGCTTGAAGAAAGAAAAAAAAGGATAGCTAAAGCTTATCAAAAATGGATTGATAAAATACGAACCGCTTCTGATACTCGGTTAGCTAAAACATTAAAATCTAAAAATATGGTAATAGATAGAGATTCTTTTATTTCTCTTGTAAAAGATGAACTTCCTTATAATTTGATTAGTATTGGTGATTTTAATTCTTTAATTGCTACTTCTCAAGAAAACCAAAAACCTATATTTTCTTTAACTGAAGAAGAAATTAAACAGAGTGGTTATTCTCTTTTAGAAATGCAAGAAAACCAGAGAATGTTTAAAAACTTGTTTGAAACATTAGCTAAAAGAATAGTCAATCTGATCAGAGATGACCGCTCTAAAGACAAACTATTCCAACAATTTGATTAAGCAAAAAACAGAAAGAATGACCGGCTAAGGCTTTTCGCGGAGGTTAAAATAAGATAAAAACAAGCACAAAGTTTTGTTGACAAGTGGTTGTTTTAGGTTTAAAAAAATTTTTTATGCTTTGGTTTTATATATCTTGGATATTTTGTTTTATGTCTTCACCCGCTCTTTCTGAAAGCCTGTCCTCTCAATTTCATATTCCTGTTGAAGAGTATAAGCTGAAAAATGGCCTAAAAGTCTTGTTGAACCCGGACAAAAAAGATCGAACAATTTATTTTATTTTAGGAGTGGCTACAGGGAGTCGGCATGAGGGGCCGGGGATTACAGGCATATCCCACATGTTTGAGCATTTGATGTTTAATGGAACAAAAAAATACCCTCATTTTGAAAAAACTTATACAGAAAAGGGGGTTTCATCCAATGCATTCACCTCACATGATTATACAGCTTATTTGTCTTATTTTCTTCCGGAAAGGCTGGATTTAGTTTTAGATGTGGAATCGGACAGAATGATGAATCTCACTGTCAGTCAAAAAGATTTAGATAAAGAAAAGAATATTGTTTTAGAAGAGCGAAAACTGCGAACAGACAACAGCCCTTTTGGCTTTCTTGTAGAAAATATGTTTGACTTGTTGTTTGTAAAACATTCTTATCGGCAACCGATCATTGGTTATTCTAAAGACATTTCCAATTATCGTTTAGAAGATTTAAACAAGTGGTATCACACATACTATTCTCCTAATAATGCGGTGTTGGTTCTCTCTGGTGCTTTTAACCCCTCTAAGGCAAAAAAACAGATTGAAAAATACTTTGGCCCCTGGGCCTCTTCGACCCCTTCAAAAACTCCAGAGGAAATCAAAGTAAAGGAGCCAGAACCAGAACAAAGCCGTTCCCGTGTTTTGAATCGTAAAGTCCAAATGCCTCAAGTGATCATGGCTTATTTGGCCCCGCCTAAGGCCAGTAAAGAGTTTTATGCTTTAGATTTTATTCATCATATACTGGGATCTGGCGAGTCCTCTGTTTTGTATAAAAAAATGGTTCGAGATCAGGCTTGGCTATCTTCCATAAATACAGGTTTGATAGATTTGTTGGATTATAGTGTGTTTTATGTTGGTTATCCTTTAACAGATCTGTCCTTGGAGGAAAAAGTAAAAAATCAAGTTTTAAAAGAAATGCAAGAGGGGATTGAGCAATTAAACAATCGGTCTTTAGAAAAGGTCAAAAATATTTTTTTAAATGAAATGTTGGATTCTCTTAAAAAGAACAGATCCCGTGCTCGTATGATTTTAGATTATGAAATTTTATTTAGTGATTATAAAAAAATATATGAGAAGTTGGATCAAATAGACAGTATGTCTCTTGATTTTGTTCAAAAAACAGGGGAGAAATATCTCCATCCTCATCGCTTGTCGTATGTGATTTTAAGGCCTTTGGCTAAGTAGAGCTTAACAGATGAGATGGTTATTATTTTTTTTCTCTTTTATTTTTATCTTGTTAGCGTTTTTTGTGATAAGAGGAGCTGTTATGCAATCAAATGATTTTTTTTCCTTTGACTATGAGGAGGTCAAAACGGATTCGGGATTAAAAATCCTTTTTATCCGAGATGAGAGTTTGCCTTATGTTCGGTTAGGGGCTTATTTCCTTCATGCCGGAGCGGATTATGATTTTGAAGGTAAAAGCGGTTTGGCTGGCTTTACCGCTTTGTTGAGCGATCAGGGGGCGGGGGGGCTTAGCTCCTCACAGTTGCAAGAGGAAATCAACCAGTTAGGGACCAGTTTGGAAGTTTTTGTTGGAAGACAAAGGGCCAGCTTTTTTCTCAGTGGTTTGAGTTGGCATGGGGAGGCTTTGTGGGAGTTTTTTCAAAAAATTTTATCAGAACCTCATTTTGAAGAAAAAGAAGTGGGCATTTTAAGAGGCCAGGCCCTATCCCGTCGCAGACGACAGTTGGATCAAACGGATTTTGTGGCGGATTTTGTATGGAGGCGAGAGCTTTTTAGTGGTCCTGTTGGAGCCAGTGATGATGGGACTTTAATCTCCCTTTCAAAAATATCCTTAGAGGATATTAAACAATTTCACAAAAGTCGATATTTAAACGGTAATCCTTTGTTTGTGCTTGTAGGCAAATACGATAACTCTTTAAAAAAGAAAATTATCTCTTTTGTGGAAGAGCGTTTTTCTTATCAGAAGAAGTCTGAGGATTTTTCTTTAACTGAGTTGGAGCCAAAGTTTCAGCTTTTAACCAATGATCAGTTGGTTCAGTCACAGATTCGCCTGGGTTATCCTATAGGTCCCTTTCCTGTTGAAGAGCCTAATAAGTTTTTAGTTTTGCAAATTGCTAATTCTATTTTAGGTGGAGCAAGTAATAGTCGTTTACACATGGAGTTGAGGGAGAAAAGAGGTTTAACTTACTCTGTGAGATCAGGTATATCCTTTGGCAAATTTTATGGTTTTTTCACAGTTGAGGGATCTTCCAGAACCGAAACCACTCCAGAGTTTTTGCAAGAGGCTTTAAAGGTTTTAAAGCGATTTCGGGAAGAGGGCATAAGCCTTGATGAGCTGAAGGGGGCCCGTGAGATTTTAATCAGAAGACATCTTTCGAAAATAGAAAGGCCGGAGGGGCAGTTGAGTTTATGGGTTCATTATGCTCATCATTTGGCTTTAGATCCTCGCTTTTTAAAAAATTATACAAGCACTTTAAATAACATATCTCTTGAAGAAGTGAATCAGCTTATTAAAGAGTTTGTTTTGTCGGGACCACTTCATGTTGTGGTTTACGGTCATTCTTCATTAAAAGTTCCATTAGAAGGTTTAGCTGATGATAGTTTGCCAGCTCTTCAAAGCTGGTCTTTTGAAGATTATTTTAAAAAAGAGCTTAATTTTAACAAAAATTAACCAGAAGAGCTACTTAGTCGTCCGTGAAAAACTTTGAATTATTTTTATAGTTTTTTAAAAAATGTTTAGTATAATGAGGGGTAAAGTGATAAATTCACTTTTTTAAAATTTGAATGTTAAAAAAATGAAAGGAGTTTTCAAATGGCTAAAAAATGGGATGTGACAAAGGTTAGAAATATAGGCATTTCTGCCCATATTGACTCAGGCAAAACCACCTTAACAGAGAGGGTTTTGTTTTACACGGGGCGGATCCATGCCATTCACGATGTCAAGGGAAAAGACGGCGTAGGGGCCAAAATGGACTCTATGGAGCTGGAAAAGGAGAGAGGCATCACTATTAAATCTGCTGCCACCAATGTCTCTTGGAAAGATATAAACATAAACATTATCGACACCCCCGGCCATGTTGATTTCACTATTGAGGTAGAGAGGGCTTTGCGAGTTTTAGACGGAGCCATTTTGGTTTTGTGTGGGGTGGCTGGGGTGCAATCACAGTCCATCACTGTGGATCGGCAGATGCGTCGTTATAATGTCCCCCGGATCGCTTTTATCAACAAATTGGATCGTGCAGGGGCCAACCCCTTTCGTGTTGCAGAGGCACTAAGGGAAAAGCTCAGGCATAATGCCATTTTGACTCAAATTCCCATTGGCTTAGAGGAACAACATGAAGGAGTAGTGGATCTCTTCACAATGAAAGCTTTTTATTTTGAAGGGGAGCATGGCGAAAAGCTTTTGGAAAAGGAAATCCCAGAGCATTTAAAAACTTCAGCTCAAGAGCAAAGGCAAAAAATGATTGAGGCTCTGGCGGATTTTGACGACAAACTGGCAGAAAAGTTTTTAAACGAAGAGGAAATCTCCCCCGAAGAGCTTTACTCCACAGCCCGTAAAGCCACGATAGATTTAAAAATCACTTTGGTTTTTATGGGCTCTGCTTATAAAAACAAAGGGGTTCAGCCTCTTTTAGACGGGGTTCAAAAATTTTTGCCCAACCCCACAGAAGTAAAAAACACTGCTAAAGATTTAGATCAGGAGGAAAAGGAACGAGAAGTAGAGCCTTATTCTGAAAAGCCCCTTCTCCTTTTGGCTTTCAAGTTGGAAGACACTCGTTTTGGCCAGTTGACTTATATGAGAGTTTACCAAGGGGTTATTAAAAAAGGCCATTTTATCATCAATGTCCGAACAGGGAAAAAACACAAAGTCCCACGATTGGTTTATATGCATGCCGATGACATGGAGGATATAGATCAGGCAGAAGCTGGCGACATTGTAGCTGTTTTTGGTATGGAATGTGCCTCAGGGGATAGTTGGACCGATGGTAAAATCAACTGGGCTATGAGCTCCATGTTTGTTCCCGACCCGGTTATGTCCTTAGCCATTGCCCCTAAGGAGCAAAGTGCCAGTGGGAATTTTACAAAATCTCTTCAAAAATTCCGAAGGGAAGATCCTACTTTTGTAGTTCGTAGGGATGAGGAGTCGGGGCAAACCATTATTGCTGGTATGGGTGAACTTCATCTCAATATTTATGTTGAGCGAATGAAAAGGGAATTTAACTGTGAGGTGGATGTGGGCAAACCTCAGGTGGCTTATAGAGAGACCATCAGCCAAACCACAACTTTTGATTACACTCATAAAAAGCAAACCGGTGGAGCCGGACAGTTTGCCAAAGTGGTTGGCCAACTGGACTTTTTAGGAGAAAACCCAGAGAACAACTATGAGTTTGTAGATAAAATTGTGAGCGGACGCATTCCTAAAGAATATATTCCTGCTGTGAACAAAGGTTTTCAAGAGCAGATGGCTAAAGGCCCACTTATTGGTTTTCCCATAGTGAGCATTAGGGCCACTCTTGCCGATGGGGCTTATCATGATGTGGATTCCAGTGAAATGGCTTTTCGGATATGTGCAATGGCCGCATTTCGAGAATCTTATATGAAGGGTCGGCCCATAGCTTTAGAGCCGATTATGGACTTAGAGGTTTCTTGCCCGGAGGAATTTCAGGGGCAGGTTATTGGGCAAATCAATCAAAGGCGAGGGCTGATCAAGGGGTCGGAGACTTTAGATGCCTTTACCTCAGTAAGGGCGGAAGTCCCACTGGCAGAAATGTTTGAATACTCTACAGAACTGAGATCGGCCACTCAGGGCAAAGGGGAGTTCACTATGGAATTTTCCCGCTATGCCCGTGTTCCGGGGAATATTCAAGAGAAACTGGTTAAAGAGTATCAGGCTAAAAAAATGGCTAAAGCCAAGTAAGATATGTTTGGCTGATTTTGTTTGAAAATTTTTGCCTTCTCACTCTGTTTTGACCGGAACTTTCAGCTGTGATCAGTCCAATAAAGTTATCTCTAACTTTTTATTCGCTTTTTAATGGCATTGTTCTTGCCATTCCCTTAAACTCTGGGTAAATTTTGTCAAGAATGAAGTTTCTGGTTTTTTTTGTTGGTTTTTTTGTTTTTTTGGCACAAGGCCAGAAAAGGAATTTTTTTTGTGATTATTTAGGCACTCCATTTGTAGACGAGGGGAATCACCCTAACGAATACTTTAACCGCATGTTTTTTTATAAAAAAATAAGCAGTGAGTCTTATCAAGCCGACTTTAAACAGGGCTTGGATCATTCCCCTGTCCTGTCTCAACTCAAAAACAATTTTTTGTATTATGTTTATCCTCCTGACAAATGGGGAACTTTAGAAGTTTATCGTTTTCATAAAATTAAAAAAGTTCTCACAAAATCCTGGGTTTATTATATAAAGTCAAAAAATTATGACGAGTATATTCGTCTGTTTAAAAAAAATTATCCTTATTCTCCACCGTTTAGCCAAGGGCCTTTAGAGTTTGTGGAAGGGCCTCCAAAATTTTATTCAAGCATTGATATTGAGGGCGATGGCCTTCGCCAGTCTCTTCCTATAGATCCAAAAGAGGATCCAAAAAAATATGTTAAAGTGGGCTATGACGGAACGCACTGGCAATGTCATGAGGTGGCGGGAATCAAATATTTATTTCGCTATCTTGGTGTGGCTTTTATGCAAATTTTTGGAGTTTAAGAAAAAAGTTTAAGGAGAGGGGGAAATGATACTTTCTGACACGGAGTCGGGCTTAGCTGGCTTAAGGGAAAAAAGTTTAGGAGGGGGAAATGATACTTTCTGACAAAAGCATTCAAAAGCTTATAAAAGACAAAAAACTAATTATCAAAAACCTGGGGAGAGAGGCTATTCAGCCCAGTTCTATAGATTTAACCTTAGGCTCGGACGCTTTGATTTTAAAACATTGGGCCACTAAGGGGGTTTTGGATTTGGACTCCAAAGTAGGACATCAAAAAATTACAGGGAAGGAAATTATCATCCCACCCCAATCTTTTATTTTGGCCACAACTGAAGAGTATGTGGAATTGCCAAATGACATTTCTGGCTTTGTGGAGGGCCGAAGCTCTGTGGGCCGGATGGGGCTTTTTATTCAAAATGCCTCTGTAGCGGCTCCTGGATTTAAAGGCAAATTCACTTTAGAGCTTTACAACGCCAATATTTTGCCCATTCGTTTAAAAAGAGGGAAAAGGATCTGCCAGTTGATTCTTTTTCAGATGGATCAACCAGCGGAAAAGCCCTATCGGGGCAAATACCAAGGGCAAACTAAAGCCACTGCCGGCAAAGCCTTTTTAGATAAAGATTGATTCCGTTTGTTAAGATGAGGCATTGTCATACATACATCAGCAAAATCTTTTTGATATAAAATACTCTGTGATAGATTTTTTTAGCTTTAAAACATTTTTAAAAAAAGAATATCCTCATGCATTTTCGTTTTTGCAAACGCACTCTTATCAGCCGATTTTTTTTCCTGAACAGGTCCACTTGCCTTTAAAAAATTACCGGCAAATCCAGCAAGTGATTGCCTCTCTATTTCAGCTAAAATGTCGGGCAAATTATCAAAAAAGCCTCTCCTTAAAAGCGGAACAGAGTTTTAACCAAAATCAGCTCAAAACAGCTTTAAAAAGCCAAAATTTAGATTCAGTTTTAATGGCTTATGATTTTCATTTGCATGAGGGGGAAGTTAAACTTATTGAAGTCAACACTAATGGTTCTGGATTTTTGCTTTTTAACTCTTTTTGTCAATTTCAAAACCAGCCTTATAAAAAATCTATAGATAGTTTAAAAAAATCTTTTCAATCCGAATGGGATAAATTTAGAAAGGGCCAAAAAAGCTCTCAGCCTAAAAAAACTGTTTTGATTGACGAAGATCCTTTAAACCAGAAAATGGCTTTAGAGTTTTTTATGTTTAAGGATTTTTTTGAGTCCATGGGTTGGCCCTTTGAGATTTGCGATTCTCGCTCTTTAAAAACAGATGATAAAGGCTTTTTATATACTTCTGAAGGCCATCTCATTGATTTTGTGTATAATCGATCTGTGGATTTTTATTTTGAACAGCATCCTCAAATAGCTAAAGCTTATTTAAAAGGGACTTGTGCCATAAGCCCTCATCCCAGAGAGTATTTTTTGTTGTCTGATAAAAGTCGCCTCTGTGACTGGTTTCAAGAAAAGCAATCTTGGGAAGAATTAAAAACCATCTCCAAACATATCCCTTACTCGGAGGCTTTAGATTCTAAAAACAAAGGAGCAGTTTGGGAAAATCGTAAAAAATATTTCTTTAAAGTCAAACAAAGCCATGGCGGAAAACGAGCTTATCGAGGGGCCAGTCTCACTCGAAAAAAGCTGGAAGAGTTTTTCTTGATAAAAGCCTTGGTTCAGGAGTTTATCCCTCCCTCTGTAATAGAGGACTCTCAAGGAGTAAAATGGAAAACAGATTTTAGGGCTTATGCTTATGAAGATCAGATCCAACAAGTGACTGCCCGTTGCTATCAGGGGCAAATCACTAATTTTAAGAAGGAAGGTAGTGGTTTTGCTATCATTAAGGCTCTCCCCCATCATCTCCAATAGCTGATACAGGGCATGCCTCTATGGCCTCTTGACAAAGAGAGTGCTCTTCTTCCGTTTGAGGTTGTTTGCAAACATAAGCATAGCCTTCCTCCTCGTTAATTTTAAAATGTTGTTCCGCAACTAAGAGGCAGGCATCACAGTTAATGCACTCTTTGTCCACATAATAAGGCCCAGGGACATTTTGTTCATATTTATTATTTTTATCCGCCATATATCCACCATATCTTAAATTATCTCATGTTTTTTCACAAGTCCCATAGAACATATAATACGAGGTTTTTCATCCATACTTTTAGTCTCTTTTTTGTTTAAAAGAGTTTCGCTGTTATGTTTTTCCCGAACCAGCTCAAATATTTCTTTATTGGGGATTTTTCTTTGGAACATTCTTTTAAAAGTTTGCTCAGCGGAATGGGACAAAGGATAGTTATGAATATCATCTAAAATTTGTTTGTCCTTTTCGGTTTTATCAGGCAAATCATTTAATCTTTCAAAAAGTTTTCTTCTGGGGTTCCGGCTGGTCCCTAAACGATTGGCCAAACTGATTTGACTAAGGCTTTTTTGAATAAGGTTTAAGCCGGACTTAACAATTTTATAATGTGGTTCTGTCCTTTTTAAAGGAGGTTCTTCTGGAGAACATTTTGCCAGTTTTAAAATGCTCATTTGATCTTTTGCAAAGTTTTCTCCTTTTTCATTAAGATAAAGTAAATAATTATTTATATGTGATTTTGCAAAAAGCAAAATTCCTCCGGCCTTATTTTTAATCTCTTTTGAGGAGTGAACTACATCCGGCATATTTTTTATTTTTCCTTCTAAAGAGGGATCTTGTTTTATCCCCTTATTCCATATTTCTAAGGCAAAAGAGGATAGATCAATATCTTCTGATATTTCCTTCTCTAAAGTTTCCGACCTTTCATTATATAAATCTAAAAGAATTTTTTGTTCATTTTCAAAAAATCGTTCATCTGTTCCTATGACTTCTGCGTTCTCTTTCAACCTTTGCTGGATGCGACCTCGCAAATTTATTAAGCGATCCAACTCTTTATCTGGCATAAAAGACCAGCAAAAAATTTTACTCGCCTCCTGCCCAATCCGATCCACCCTACCTATCCTTTGGATAAGCTTAATAATAGCCCAAGGAAGATCGTAATTTACAACAATATGACAATCCTGAAGATTTTGCCCCTCACTTAAAACATCTGTTGTTATTAAAATATCTATCTCAGTTTGGCCTGATTGTTTTATGTCAAACTCATTGCTTTGAGGGCTGAATTTTTTTATAATGCTTTGGATACCTTCCATCCCTCCAGTGATGAGGCCCAATTTTTGGACTCCGCGATTTTCCAACTGATCTTTTAAATAAACAGCAGTCTCTCTTGACTGTGTAAAAATCAAAACTTTTTGCTTTTTTTTCTCTTTCAATAAATCTTCCAGTTTTTTTAATTTTAAGTCTTTTTCTGGATCCCAGTTTTTTGATTTTTTAAGAAGAGAGATAAATTGATCTGTGTCTTTCTTCAAATCCTCTTTTAGTTGATCTGTCCAGTAAGAAGAAGAAATCCAACGAAGGCTCCGGCTGTTTTTTTGCTTATATTTTTCATAAGTTTTTTTTGCTTGTTTGTAAAAAGAATCAAAATCTGTCGAAAACCAGTTTGTCTCTTCCTCATTTTCTGCTTGAAACCCGGTAATCCCACTTTCTTTATCTTCAAAAGCGGAGGCAATTACTTCTCCCCCTTTTTCACCAATCATAAGGTCTTGCTTCGTCTCAATAGCATAAATAAAAATGCAGTTTCTTAAAATATGTCTTTGAACGGATCGCAAAAAAGAAAAACCACTACTTTCCAGCCTCTTGAATAAGTTAATGCGACAAAAACCTTTAGGATAGCCACGAGATTGTTGGAGGTCTCTAAAAATTTCTTTTTCTTTATTTGTAATATTTTGTAAACCTTCTTTTTTGTATTGGATGAGGTCATATCTTGCAAGTTTCAAATGGTTTATCATATCCACAACCTCTTCTGAAAAAAGCATTTTATATTGTTCATCTAATGGATAAGAGATGGTTTTAGCAATTCTTTCTGGAAAAAACTTTTTTTTCCTATTAGAATCCTCCAAATAATACCTGCCATTTTCATTTCTTTTTCCATAGTTTTCTTTAATAAAACTTCTTGTTCTTCTTACTAAAAATTGAGCCATAAGCTGTTGCCAATCTTCAGCATAAGAGGATTTTTCAAAAGCTTTTAAGGTGGAAACAGAGCCTTCAAACTTTTCCTCGTTTTCTGCCAGAAACCTATCAGGGCGAATGCCCAAATCCAAATCGGGATCAATAAACAGCCCTAACTGGCTGGACAGATCCTTATAAGTTTTATTATAGGGGGTGGCAGAAAGCAGAATGCACTTGCTGTCATTTTGTTCAATATAATCTTTGATGATCTGATATCTTTTCCCCAGTGGATTTCTTAAGTTATGGCTTTCATCTATGATCACAATATGATGCCTTCTCAAGGACGGAAGTTTTTGCTGGGCTTGGCTTATGGGGATGACTGTTCCCCGAAGGTAGTATTTCTGTTTTTGATCCTCCCACATTTCCTGTAGATTTTTAGGGCATAAAATAAGAGTTTGAAAGCCTCTCTCTTCTTCTAAAATTTTAGCGGTGGCTATGGCCATAAGGGTTTTCCCCAGCCCTACTACATCCCCAATCAAAACCCCATTTTTATAATAGAGATAGCGGGCAGAAATTCTCACCGCGGCAGATTGAAAATCAAAAAGAATATTTTTTAAATCTTTCGGAATAAAAAAATCCGTCAGCCCCTTTCTGGCGTCTTCTGAGAGGTGATAGGCCATTTTCATATAAATATGGTAGGGAGGCAATAGCTCTTTCCCAGCCCAGCTTTCTTCAATAAGATGAATGATTTGTTCTGATATATCTAAGCTAAATGGATCTTTCCATTTGTCCTCAAACCACTGGCTCAAATCTGCACAGGATTTTTGATCCAAAACATCTATATTCAGCTCACCGTTTTTTTCCAACCCCGCATAAGTCAGGTTGCTACTTCCTACAAAACCTATTTTTCCGGCAAACTCTTTTTTATTGAAAGTCAAATAAAGCTTGGCATGCAAGGGGTGACGGGTAAAGCATTTGACTTTGATTTTTTGTTCTTTCAACTGACGGGCCAAATTCCTCAAGCCTCGTTCATCCTCATTAGAAGGCGGGCCTGTCATTAGTTGTTTTCTAAATTTTTTAAGAGTTTCTGCTCTCAATTTTTTTGCTTTTTTATTGTCAATCTTCCAGTCATTTTCGTTTTGCAATAGCTCTTGTTTTAAATGATAATCCGGGGCAAACATCCCTAAAAGCAAGCGACATTGGCTATCCCCCTTGCCTTTGTATTTATCAATACAGTCGGCTATCTTTTTCCAGCCTCGCAAGTTAAAATAAGCTGTGGAAATGTCCGACCTATAAGATCGATCCAGTGCCGATCTCAAACCAGATAAAAAAGAAATCTCCCTATTATCGTAAATTTTTGGCATGAGTTTTTATCTCTTGTTCTCGGCTTAAATGGATTTTCCGGAAATGTTGCTGTTAAAATGTTTAAAAATTTTCTCATTGAATTTTCCAAAGGTGATTATTTCACTCCTGGGAATTGAAATTTCATAATCTTGCGAATCATCCCTTGGATAAAAAATTCCCCATTTTACCTCTTTTGTGTTTCTATTTCTTCCTCCGCTTATTAAAGGTATAATGGAAATTGTTTGGGATTCACTTCTTGCTCTTGGGTTTTCAGGGTATTTTAATAAAATGCCTATATAAACTTTATCATTCCGAAGGCTTAATATAACAGGCAAATTTTCCCACTGGATACAATCCGAAAGAAAAGAATCTTGCACATTAAAAAACATAATATTTGAAAGTTTAATAAGCAATGAGGGTAAAAGAAAAAGGATGAATCCAAAAGCAACCGGTATCCAAGTCCGCGTTACCCGTTGCTTGTCAAAAAAATTCAAACCATCAAGGAGAATAATCTCAACAGATAGCCATATTATTGTCGCTATGGCCAGAGAAGCAAAAAAATAAGACCAACTGGGCCATTTTATAATTGCACTTGAAGTAAACGCCAAAGCGATGCAAAAGGACAAAAGTCCTGAAACAGTAGGCAAGACCAATCCTCCCCATTTTCCAAAAACATCTAATTTATTCTGAAAAAAAATCTCAACAGGCAACCATATAAAAACCGCTATAATCACTAAAGAAAAAAGATAAGACCAACCTGACAAATTGATGCTGTCAATAGGTCTTCTTTTATTGTAAATATGAATGAAAATAACACCGGGAATAACCCAGAGCAATTTATGCAGTTCCAGCATTATAAAGCCTTATTTTAACTGTTTTTATTTTTAGTTTGATATGTATCAAAAGCCTCTTTGACTTTTTGTATGTCGTCTCGAACAGACTCATCCTGTAAAACTTCTTTAGCTGTTGGCCAAGGTTCTGAAACAGATCCTTTTCCATGAACTAACCAATCCCAAAAACTGGGTTTTTGGCTTTCCTTTTTTGTGTGATTGCCTTTCATTGATTCTTCTCTATTTTTATGATCAGACATAACATTTCTCCTTTTCGGTTTTGTTAAGTGGTTTCGGGTTTGATGAGTTTGAAGTGTAGGATACATAACCAGCGTTTTTTATGGCTTGGTGAGCTTGCACTGCTTTATTGGCCTGTTTCCATTGATTATAAACCTCCATCACTTCTTTAATTCCCGGATGTCGCTGAACAATCTGTTTTTTTAACTCAGCGTGTCTTTTTGCTCTACTTTTTGGTGCTGTGCGTTTTTTCATAGAGCCTCCTTATTTGTTTTTTAATAAAATCAGGCCAAAAGGCTTGAAACGGGCTATTCACCCAGCCAAATGAACTCTGTTTTGGACTGATTTTAGTTTATCTATTTATCTAATAGGAGGCAAGCAAAATCAAGCTTTGAAGGCAAAAAAAAGCCTTTCTGGCTGTTTTTTAGGATCACCGGCTACTCAAACAGCCTCTGTGTGGCGGTTTTCCTTAAGAGGCTTTGCCCAGGAATTTGTTTTTTTTGAAGGCTTGGCGGGCATAGTTTTTGAGAGCCTTCAACCGGACCTGATTTTTGCCTGTGGTAAAAGTGGAGAGGATATATTCAAATTCCTCTAAATTTAGGCCATAAACATAAGCCACAATAGCATCAATTTCGCCTTGAATCTTCCACCGCTCTTGTTGAGCTTTGATGCCACCCCTTGGGATACCCACTTCATCGGCCAGATCGTCAAACTTTTTGCCGATACAAGTCAGCTTTGCGGATCGATAGACAAGCTCTTTAAAATAAGGGTCCTTTTCTGTGAGCCTTGGGATATGTAAAGGGGTAAGGTATTTTTGATTGATAACAGCAGATATTTTTTGCCTGATAAAATAATCCACAATAAAGCTGTTTAAAAAAGCTTGAAGGAGGAACATGTATTTATTGTTTTGGCTTTTCTTTTCGGATTCGATGAAGACTCCAATAAAATTATTTGAAATAAAATGTTTTTTTGGGATAATAGCAGAGATCAAACTTCTCTCATTGGTATTGCTTGCTATAGTTCTCAGCACCAATCGATAATTCTGATAACACTTGTTTTTGAAAGGAAAGCCTTTGCCTTCTTGTATTTTTTGGGATTTTTGATTCACATAACGGTTAACATGAGATAAATCATGGTTAAACTCATATTGATAAATGGCACTTCCCTTATAGAGAGGCAAATCCTTATCAGACCGTTTTTTATCTTTAAACAAATGAGAATCATTTGTTTCATGAAATTCTGTATAAAAAATAGGATTCCATAAATTTTTTAATTTTGTGCCAAGGCTTGGATGTTGCCTAACTTTTTTAAGGATCTTCATATCCTTGAGATTTTTAAATTCAATTATGGAGCAATCGCGAGGGGACAGTTCTTTAATTTCTTTTATGGATTGCTTCATTTTTACTACTTCTGGAAAGCCATTTTCATTTAGGGCATTCAAACCCCTCTCTTGGAATTGACAGGGAAATTCATCCTTTGGTTCGGATTTTTGCAAATTCAAAAGTAGGAATGTAAATCGTGAATCCACTCCTTCAAAAATTTTTCCTTGGCCTTTTTCCATTTGGTTTTGAAAGTGAATCAAGCCTTCTATTCGGGTTTTTCTAAAAAGTAAGTTTTTTCTCAAACCAATAGCTCCGTCATCTTTGCATAAACCACTGGGGAGAACGATTCCTAAAGAACCGTTCTTGCTGAGCAACTTAAAAGATCTCTCAGTGAAAATCCTGTAAGTGTCCATATCGGCAGAAGCTTGTTTTTCTACTCCATCGCTTTTTGTTATTTTTCCCACTTGATATTGATACAATTTTGAAAAATACTCCCTCTGGAAAAGATAAAATTCTTTTGTTTTAAAATAATCTTTTGTAATTATGGTATCTTTTAACATTTTTTCTTTTTTTCTCTTTACTACTCCTTTTTTAGTTTTCTTTTTTTCAATAGTTCTATTGTGTTTATGAAAGAACTCCCTGTCCTCAATTTTAACTTTTTCCCAAGGTGGATTGGTGATAATTATATCAAAACCTCCTCTTACCATAATCTCATTAAAGGCAAAATCCCAATGAAAGGGATTGAGGTTTCTTTCTGTATCTTCTGAATAAAAATCTTCTGGCTGGACAGCTCGTTTTTTTGTGCTTTTCTTTTTCCCTTGAATGTCTATCACTTCAGGATATTTAACACCTGTCCGGTTGCATTTGTCTGCCAAGGCACGACTTAGCTTTCGGCTGTTTTCTTCCAAGAAATGGTTGGTTTTGTTTTTAAGTTGTTTCAATTTTTCAAAAGATAAGGGCTGGTTTTTGTATTGGCTCACCAACTGATTGTATTTGTTTTTGATTTGCTGGTAAGATTCACCTAAAACTTGGGACCATTTCATTTGTGTTGGCTTCTCGCTTTCGTTTTCACCGGAAGGACTGGTTTTAGGCTCATCTTCTTTTAAAAAACCGATAAGGGAGTTGCCACACATAATGTTAAAATCCATGTTGGGCAAAGGCTCCAGCTCTTCCGTATTTAATGCAGAACTTACCAGGGACAAAAATAACCTCAGTTTGCAAACCTCCACAGCCTCTTTCATAATATCCACCCCATAAAGATTCTTTAAGATAATATTCTTTTTTATCCCGTAGGGAAGACTTTTATGCTTGGCTTTAAAATCCTCCAACCATTTTTTAAGCTCTCTATCTCCAAGAGTTTCTATTTTGCCGATAATGGGGCTATAAATGTTAATCAACTCCTTCATAGCGGAAGTGAGGAAAGCACCTGAGCCGACCGCTGGATCCAAAATTGTTAAAGTGTTCAGGATACTGTCTTTATCAGTCAAAAGTTGTTTGCATAAAGGAGCATTCAGTTTATGCAATAACTCTGATAGACTTTCAAAATTATATCCTTTTTTGTTTATTTTTTCTAAAACGGATTTTTGAATGCTATTTCGGCTAAGATATTGTGTGATTTCATCCCTTGTATAAAAAGCTCCCAAACTTTTTTGTTGCAATTCATTGATATATTTTTCAAAAATATAACCCATTACATCGGGATTGATTTCTTTGTCGGATTTCCCTCTTTTTCCCTCAAGATACCAATCATATTTGCTGAAAATATCAAAAGTTTCCTCAAAGGCTTTGTCTTGAATTTTGATTGTGGTTTTATATACTCTGCTTTCGTTCTTGATTTCATATTTTTCCTCAATAGAATGGGGGACAAACAAGCCTCCATTAAGGTATTTGATTTCACCAAGAAGTTTTTTTGCTTTTGGACTTCTTTCTTTAGGTTTTTTAGCAAAACCTTCAAAAAAGAGCAGAGTTAAAAACTCTGAATAGAATTTATCTTTCCCTCTCTTTTTACTTTCTTTAAGTTGATTTTCAAGATAATTAAAATCATTATTCACAAATTGCTTTTTTTGGAGAAAATAAATAAACATCAAGCGATTAAGGATAAGGGAGGCATACCACTTTTTTTCCTCCTCATTTTTAATCCCTGAAATATCTTTTGAAAATTTGAAATGATTATCTTTAAAATCTTTATAAAACTTTTTTGTGACTTCCTCAGAATGGAAAGCCTTTTCCAGCTTTTCGCCTATGCTTGTAATGTCAGGCTCATCTTCTATATCAAAATGAATGCCAGCCAATTTGCTGATAAAATAATCGCCACTTTGCCCTTTAAAATAGCTATAAGGTCTCACTTGCTTTGTTTTTGAGAAATAAGATATTTCAAAAAAAGTTTTATCATCAGAGAACAACACAAGGTGATTATATGCTATATTTTTTAATGTTTCATGAAACTTCTTTTTATAGGAATGGCTAAGCTCAAATGCCTTTTTATTGAATTTGAGAACGGGAACATTGCCTATTTCCGCAACAACAGAATAGGGCAGGTTTTGATCATTAAATGAAATACTGTCAGAATTGGGATTTTTAGGATTATTCCAGCCTAAAGTCACAAACAGGTCAGTAAATTTAAAATTTTGAATCTGATCTCTTAAATTTTTCGTATTCACAAACAGCTTATCGGTCAAGCCTTTTCATTTCTTAAATTTTTTTTAGGATAGACCGTTGTTCCTGCCTTGAGCGGGAATCCAGAGATACGGAACCTGTGTAAACTTAAATAAGATTGCTGGATTCCCGTTTGCATGGGAGCAATTTGCCCCGAGGGAGGGCTTTTTTAGCCCCCTTAGCTTATCCTGCTTTGTCTAAAAAGTATTGAGTTTTTGTGAATTTTTAGCAAACTCTTTGAGCCGGATCCATTTTTTAGATCTGTCTTGGATTCTCCAAAAATTCCATCCATTTGCTTTCTGCCATCCTGAGGCGGTTTTCGCTGGAGGTGAGGGATCGGGGTATTTTTTGCCTTGATATTCAATTTCTCCTGAAGGAAGAAGGACGGCTTGAGAAATTTTTCCCGATCTCCATTCCTTTTTTAATGCTTGAGGTCCTTTTAAAAAACCCTTATTAAAAAGCTCTTTTAAGCTGAGCCTTTTTTGAGCACTACTTCGTGGAGCAGTTTTTCTAAAAACTTTGTCTTGCGGTTTTGATCGCCTTGTTTTGTTTTTAGCAGATCTGCGACTGACAGACTTAGTTTTAGAGCTTTTAAATATTTCGTCATCTTTTTTCTTCATTTCTTTCCTTTTTTTCTCCATAGCCCTTTCAATCGACTGTTTCATCCTCTGAGCTTTTGGCTTAATTTTTGGTTTTACTGCATTTTTACTTGGCTTTGCCCAGCCCCATAACAAAGACAGAAAAATAGCCTCTAAGGCTTTGGCTTTGTCTTTCGTTTGTGTAAAGTAGATGGCAAAAGGATTCTCCTCTTTGGGAGGCTTATTTTTTACTTGACTTTTCAAACGAGAATACAAGTTGCCAGTATGACCTACATAATAAGGTTTTCCTTTTTTATCAAGAAAAACATAAACTCCGGGCTTGTTTCTAAACTTTGTTTTTCTGATATTCTTATATCTAATATCCAATATAAAATTCGAATTATTCATTTCAAGGACATCAACGAAACCCATAAAGCACCTCTTTATATAACAATTATCGGCTAAGCTTTCTTATTTCTTAAATTTTTTTCTGACTAACTGATTATGAGCTTGAATAGATTTTTGGACTTCGGGATCATTCCAAAGCTCCTCTGCTGTGGGCCAAGGCTCAGCCACTGTTCCTTTTCCATGAATAACTCTTTCCCAATATGTTGGTTCTTTGTTTTTTTCTTTAGATTTGTTTTCTTTTTTTTCTCTTTTGAAAAACATTTTGCACCTCCTTTTAATTAGGATCCGTTTCTTTTTCTGACTAAATCATTGTGACTTTTAATAATTTTTTGAACTTCGGGATCATTTCAAAGTTCCTCCGCAGTGGGCCAAGGTTCAGCTACTGTTCCTTTTTTCCGAAACAGCCACCATCCATAACCATCATGATCTCGGTCTTTACTTTTTTTAGCCTTATCTAAAGGCTTTGATTCTGACTTTTTATTTTTAAACATAAAGAACATCCTGATTAAGTTTTGCTCTACTTTTTGGTGCTGTGCGTTTTTTCATAGAGCCTCCTTATTTGTTTTTTAACAGAATCAGGCCAAAAGGCTTGAAACAGGCTGTTCGCCTACCCAAATGAACTCCATTTTGGACTGATTTTAGTTTATTCATTTTATCAGAGGAGGCAAGTAAAATCAAGCTCTAAAATTTAGAAAAAGCTGTTTAGGCTATTCCATGAGGGTCTAAGGTGTTTTTCTCGCGGAAGAGGACAGAGCCTTTGGACGAAAGGGTTAAAGAATAGGCTTTTTAACAAGTTTTGCGAGAAGGACAGAGATTGCTGGATTCCCGTTTTCACGGGAGCTAAAAAGCTTGGGGAGCTTTTTGGCAAGCTCGGCGGGAGCCATGGAGGACTTTTTAGCAAATTTGCAAGGAGTAAGCCAGAAGAGTCTGTAAGAATAACTGATTTTTTATAAGCAACTTATTAGAGTTTACAATTCAATACCTATTAAGACAATAGGAACAACGGGCACACCGCGACCTTACTTTTTTTAACTCCTGCCATAGATTTTTTTTGTGAACTAAGAGATATTCTAAGCCGTTTAAGTGAGAGTAAGTTTCAGCTATTTTCATAAGTTTATCCTAATAAAAGTCTAATCCAGCAGGATCAAATAAATGGGTTTGGTTATCATTTTTGCGACTGGTATTTCTGGCCTGTTTTTTTGGTTTTTTTGGATCATAAATGGGAGTATTCATCGGGCGAGTTTTTAAAGAACCACGCTCAAGTTGTGTTATTCTATCACGAGTGATCTCAACATATTTTTTGTTGAGTTCAGCTCCTACTCCTTTTCGCCCATGCCTAAGAGCAGAGATAATACTGGTTCCTGATCCTAAAAAGGGATCTAAAAGCCAATCTTTTTTATTTGTCATGGAGAGAACAAGACGATCTACAAGTTCCATAGGAAACTGACAAGGATGATCTGTTTTTTCTACATGATTGTTTTTTACATTAGGTATTACCCATAAATCCCCTGGATTTTTACCTAAAGGATTACAGGAGTATTGGCCTGCTTTTGGCCCTTTAAAATATTTTTTCCCCGGATATTTTTGTGGAACTCTAATAGGATCTAAATTAAATGTATAATCATCTGATTTTGTGAACCAAATAATAGTTTCATATCGTCCTGAAAATCTTTTTGTGCAGTGAAGACCATGCTCAAAATGCCATATAATTCTGTTTCTCATTTTTAAATTAAAGGATGTAAACACTGGAGTTAAGGCGGTGTCTAAGGGAATAATAGAACCATTATGGACATAATTACCTACTTGCCAACAGAGGCTTCCTTTTTTAGATAAAACCCGGACACACTCTTTAATAGTTTTAGTTTGTTGTTTAATATAAGTATCTAAGTTGAGCCGATTCTCATATTCCTTCCCAATATTGTAAGGAGGTGAAGTGACTATAAGTTGTATGGATTCATTAGGAATTTGCTTAAGAAGTTTTAAACAATCCCCAGGATAAACTACTTGCCTTAAAGTGAGGACGAAATGTAGAATGAATACTTAAACTTTTCAATTTCTTTTGCTTGTAAGAAGTTATCATTTTGGACATATTTTTTTATTCTTTGGAGTTGCTGAAAAGGGATTTTGAAATTTCTACTATTCTGCTCCCAGAAGAAATAGCTGTTTGGTTTTTCACAAAACCAGTATCTTGTGGGCTGAACATGGATTTTGTCAATTCCAAAAGGACAGCATTTGATATTTCCTTGTCTGATTCGGAAGCTGTCTTTTTTATGGAACTTAAAATTTCCTTATGCGAACTTAAAGCATTGTGCCTATGTGTGTTCAATGTGAACTGATGCCTGAGAGCCAAATATTCCCTTCTGATTAAGGATATTATAATAAGGATGATGGAAAATATAAAAATTTTATTTATCATATCTCCCATTATAAATAGTTCAATAAAATTTTCTGCTTTAATATTTGAGTCAAATTTTAAATACCAATGAGCATAACCACCAGCCATAAGAGAAGAAACAAGAAATCCTATTCCAAAACACCAAGACATTTTTTTGTTTTTCTCTGCTTCAATTTTAAAAAAATCACCGTAACGGGAAGCCTCAGCCTTCACTTCTTGCTCTGAGAGTCGACTTTGGGCCCGACGGGCCTGTTCTAAAATTTCCTTCATTTCTTTAACAGCTGACTGGTATTTTTTTATTTCTATTTCAGGTTTCCCTGGGATTTTGTCCGGATCGTATTCTTGTTGAATTTTTAATGCCATTGATAAATGTTGATAATTGTCCAAAATATGATTTTTAAAGTTAATACTGCTATCTATTATGGTTTGATTTTGACTTGTATCCGTATGGTTTTTGATTTGTTCCCGCAAGTTCATAAACTCATTGAGTAAGTTTATCAATAGATTTTGTTGATGTGTAGATAGTTTGCGAGAGCTTTCCACAAGTGGATCAATAAAATTTTTTATAAAATCCAAATATGGCTTTATCTCTTTTAAATTATATTCGCCTAAGTCTTCTTTTAAAAGTTTACCCCAGTTTGTCTGTTTATAATCTTCAATAGTATTTTTTAAGTTTTCATCCATTTTGGTTCTCCTTCCATTTATTAAAGTTTTCAATCATTTGATTCATTAGTTGTTTTTCATCTGTTCCAGTAGGCATTGATCCGTCTCTTTTTTTTAGCAGACAATAGTTTATCCATTTTGTCACAATCTTTTGAAGTTTGTTAGGGATTAAGCCCTCAGCTGTATTAAAAGCCTCTTTTAATTTTTCTTCAGCTTTCCTTGTTTCTGAATCATGATTTTCTCTAATATTATGCCATCGATCAAAAGTTTGTATAAGGTTGTCTTTTTTATAATTTGGGAACTGCCTGTTAATGTGAGTATTGCCAAGCCAGACATCAGACACAATCCGGGCATCATTGCTTCGCCAATAAGGAATGATCCTCACGATATTTCCCTTTCTCAGCCATTTTTTTAATTCCTCTTTGGGTGTATTGTCGCCGATTCCTTTTAGTCTGATAAACCAAGTATCCTCAACCTCTAAAACATTCGGCTCCCAAAGCTTGGTGATTTTATAGTAGTCTGGTTTAAAATGTAGTTTGGTGTCCATCTGAAATTCCTCTTAAATTCCTTTCAAAATCAGGCCAAAAGGCTTGGGATGGGCTGTTTGCCAAAATGACCTCCGTTTTGGGCTGATTTTAGTTTATTCATTTTATCGGTAGGAGGCAAGTAAAATCAAGCTCTAAAATTTAGAAAAAGCTGTTTTTTTGAAGCTTTGCCGGCTATTCAAACAGCCTCTTTGTAGCGGTTTTTGAAATTCTGTGGATAAGTCTAAAGCCTCTTCTTTTCAAGCATTATTGGGGAGGCTATTTTAGCCTTTAGTGGTTTATCCTGCTTTGTCTACAAAGGCTTGGTTTGGGTGCAATTTATTGAGCCTTTGTGGATTTTTAGCAAACTCGTCAAGAGTGATCCATTTTTTGGATCTGTTTTGGATTTTCCAAAAAGTCCAACCATTTTCTGACTGGCTACCTGATGCGGTTTCCGCGGAGGTTGAAGGAGCGGAGTATTTTTTGCCCTGGTATTCAATTTGTCCTGAAGGGAGAAGGACAGCATGAAAAGTTTTACCCGATTTGTATTCCTTTTTTAAGGTTTGAGGTTCTTGTAAAAAACCCTTATTAAAAAGCTCTTTTAAGCTGAGTCTTTTTTGAGTGTTGCCTCGCGAACCAGCCTTTCTAAAACTTTTGTTTTTACCAGATCTACTTGTTGATTTCTTAGACCGGCTACTTCCCCCATAGAGTATCTCATTCATATCCCTGCTGATCCGCTTTTTCATGTTCTTATCCTCTTTAACTCCTGGTTTATTAGTATTTCCCTTTGGCCATGAATCTTGTAATAAGGCTAAGGCAATAGCCTCCACAGCAACAGCAGTATCGTTGTTTTTGGTAAAATAGATGGAAAAACGATCCCACTTCCCGGAATGTTTGTTTTTTAGATGCATTTTCAGCCGACCTTTAGAATTAGAAGTCCTACCTACATAATAAAGTTTGCCCTTTTTATCATACAGGGCGTAAATCCCGGACTTTTTCCCAAAATGTTTGTTTCTGATGCTTGCATATTGTTTTCCCATAAATTCTTTATCTACCTTTTCTAAAACATCAATGATCGATTTTTTTGCCATAATAAACCTCCTTAGGTTTGAATTTTATGTGTTTGTTATTTCTCTAACTACTTAAGTTTATCGGTTAAGCTTTCTCATTACTTAAGTTTTTTTTCTAAAAAACATAAATTATTAGCCTAAAGTGTCTCAATCCCTGCCAATTTTGACTCAAAACCTAAAAAAAGTGAGTCCATTTTAAAAAAATCTATTTTTTAAAAGAAAAAATTATGTCCGGGAGTCGCCGGCCGGTATAATGAAGCCATGAAAACAAGGATGAGAGTAATGAGCACACCAGACTTTTCCTGGGAGTCGTTGGCCGGTATAATGAAGCCATGAAAACAAGGATGAGAGTAATGAGCACACCAGACTTTTCCTGGGAGTCGCCGGCCGGTATAATGAAGCCATGAAAAAGCTGATTTTTATCCTCTTATGCCTTGCAATCCCCACTCAAGCAAAAATCTTGAGCCAAAAAGAGCTGATAGAACAAATCAAACAGGGAAAAAAAGACCTGATCGGAGTCCATCTTGAGTTTGCCAACCTTCAAAACTTAGATCTCCGCTGGGCAAACCTGTCCTTTGCCAATCTCCGCTATGCACACTTGAACCATGCTAACTTACAACATGCTAATCTACATTTTGACCTTGTGGACGGTGCTTTTTTTACTGAAACAGACCTGTCTGGTGCTAACTTAGAGGGAATGATAGGAACTGCCGACTTCTCCCGTGCTAATATACACTTGGCACGGATAGAAGTTAAACACAAAGAAAGGCTTTTTCCCACTGCCCGCCATGCTGAAACAGCTATTTGGCTCACTTACTAACACCGCAGAATATGAGCCATTGAGAGGGGTCAAGAACAGAAAGGCCATCAGCAAGGATCTCTTTACTTGATCTGGATAAGTGGGACTATCAAATCGCGAGCTGAACCAACAAGCTGGGCTTGAGAGAGACAACAAATGGATTCTCTCAAGCCTCAAAAACAGCCTGATGAGAAAAGAAATTGAAAAAACTCTGAGGTCTTAATAATTGAACTTGACAGGAGGTGTAAGAAAGCTTATAAATTGATTAGAGAATAGAGAGGATTTTTATGAAAAAGAAACATAAAGCCTCAACTACTCATCTATATATAAGTTTTTTTTATGTTTATATAAATTAAGGAGGTCAAAGTGGAAGAAAAAATTAGTTTAGAGTCTGAAGGCAAAGCTATTCAAGATATTTCCAAAATATTAAAGCCTTTAGATATAGCCAGCAAAAAAAATGTTGTGGAATATGTGTTTAAAAGTCTGGGATTAAATCAACATTTGGATCATTCAAACGATACTACTCCAGAAAAAAGCTCTGTTTCTAACTCCATTTTTGCTCAACAAAATGAGCCTCTAACAAAAGTTATGGATATTCGTTCATTTGCAATACAAAAAAAGCCTAAAACGACTGTCCAAAAAATAGCTTTAGTCGGATTTTATTTATCGGAAATAGCTAAGGAAGATGAAAAAGCAGAGCAGTTTCGCGTTAATGATATAGAAAAATACTTTAAACAAGCTGGTTTTAAATTGCCGGCCAATGTTTCTGTAGAGTTGAGTCGCACAAAAGATGCTGGTTATATCGAAAAAACACAAAAAGGAAAATATAAATTAAACCCTGTTGGATACAATTTGATAGCCTACACCTTACCTGACCAATCTAACTCAAAAAAAAATAAGTCGCACAAAAAAATGACAAAAAAACCTGGCAAAAAAAAGCTTAGACTAAAAAGAAAATCAAAAAGTTAAATTATTAAACATCTTATGAATATATCTCATTATAACTCGTTTAAAGATGAGATTTCCGATCTTTATACTCACATCAGAAAGTTAAAGTCAAAACAGATCCAACAAAAATCTTGTAAAGACAAAGGCAAAAAAATAGTTCAAAAGTATTTTTATGAGATCCGCCAAATACTCCAAGAGTTAAAAGAAGTGGAACAGCCCAGTTTGGACAGAAAATTTCAAAATCTTCTGTCTTTAACAAACGCAAACAGCTTAAAGTCCAGGTATTTATCAATAATCAAGGCAATAAAAAAAGAGTTGGATAAAGCGGAAGCTCAAATTATCACTTTGGGGCAAAAAGGTCAAAATATAAACAATGGCTTTTCAAATTTTGAGAATCAAGTATTATCAACTCTTAAAAAATTCTGTCCGGAGGCAGACTTGTCTTACAAGCAAGCACTTTTAGATATTAGAGATGGAACCAGAGTCTCATATAAAGGGACAGCCAATGAAATTAGAGAAACTCTTCGTGAGGTTTTGAGTTATTTGGCTCCTGATGAAAAAGTGAAATCACAAGAGGATTTTAAACTTGAAAAGGACAGAGACAGGCCAACACAAAAGCAAAAAGTCTCTTTTATTTTAAGGCAAAGAGACAAGTCAAAAGCACATATCAAAGCTCCGGCGGAGGCTGTTGAAATTATTGAAAAGAAGGGGATTTTTACAAGAGCTGTTTATGATCGTGCCTCAATGTCTGTCCATAACCAACAAGCAAAGGAGGAAATAATACAGTTGAAAAGATATTTAGATAGCGTTCTTTCTGAATTGCTTGAGTTGCCTGAATCGCATTGAGAGGTTTTGAGTTTGCCTTTCTGTTTGTGTTCCTAAATTCCGCATTGTTTCGGGATCAAGAATCCAGTAGTATTAAGGCTTTGTGGATTGCTGGATTCCCGTTTTCGTGGGAAGGACTGAGATTTTTTGGCATGTCATAAATTGCAAGGCTTTTCATAAAAGAGGGTATTGACTTTTCAAAAAAACCAGTAGTAGAGTATAAAAAGGATGGAGGGGGCACTAAAGATTTTTTTTAAAGGAATAGAGCTTTTAGGGCATAAAATGCGGGCTTTTTTTTTAAAAATCTCAAATGGATTTTCCCAATGGCCCTTAGCCCATAGAGCCTATAATAAAAAAGGGCAGGTGATTATAGAGTATGTTCTGCTTTTGGTGGTCTCAGCGGCAATGGCAATGGTTTTCATCAGGTTTATAAATATCGATTGTGAACCACCCCGATCCTCTGGCCCTAACTGTATTTTTTTTAGATATTGGTTGCAGCTTCTACAGGTTATTGGAGCAGACATAAGCACTTGAGTTTTGTTTTATCTCAAAGCCTAAGCATAAGGTCAGATAGAGTTAAGGAGGAATTTATGCTCATACCGGAAAGTGTTTTATCCAATGTGATTCATTTTGGTCTTTCTCAAGGGGCCAGCTTTTGCGAAATTTATGCAGAGGAGACTCTTTCCCACAAAATGGATATGAAATCCTCTTCTGTAGCCTACATTAGCGGTAAAGATACCGGTGCGGGCCTTCGCCTTTTTTATGGGAATAAGGAGCTTTACACTTATACTAATTCCTTGGATGAGAAAAGTTTACTTAAGGCCCTAAAAGCTCTTCTGCTTAGCCAAAACCCTTCAAAAAACTTTTCTCAGGCAAAGGCTTTTTCATCTCCCTTTTGTCAAGAGCCTTCCCTAAAACCTTATGTGCCACTAAAAAAAGAAAAGATTTTTTTACAAAAATTAGATAAAAACTTAAGAGCAGAAAGCTCCTCAATCTCCCAATGTCAGTTCACTTTAGTTAGAACTTGCAAAAAAGTTCAGGTAGCCAACTCTGAAGGGCTTTTGTCTTGGGAAGTTCGTCCTTTTTTTAGATTCAGGTCCTCAGCTTTTGCAGAGGGAAATAACCAAAAAGCAGAGGGCCTTCAGGTTGTTGGGCAAACAGGAGATCTCGAGTTTATGGATGAAGCCCTTCTGCAAAAAGCCGGACAAATATCCTGCAAAAAAGCTTTGCAAAACCTTCAGGCTGAGCAGGCACCGGCAGGGCGATTCCCCGTAATTATTAACAAAGGTTTTGGCGGAGTGATCTTTCACGAGGCTTGTGGGCATGGTATGGAGACCACTGCCGTTGCGGAAAATTTTTCCATCTTTGCCGACAAATTAGGACAAAAAGTGGGAAAGCCTTGTCTTACAGCTTACGATGACGGCACTCTTTCCGGGGAATACGGATCCAGCCTTAGGGATGATGAAGGCCATAAAACCCAAAAAACCTGTTTGATTGAAAAAGGCGTTTTAAAAAACTTCATGGTGGATAAAATGGGTTCTCAAAAAACATCTTACAAAATGACAGGCAGTTCCCGAAGGGAAAGTTATAAATTCCCCCCCACTTCCCGAATGAGGAACACTTATATTGCTCCCGGAAACTCTTCCTTAGAGGAAATGATTAAGGACATAGAGTATGGCCTATTTGCTGAAACATTAGGAGGAGGATCTGTGACACCGGGAACAGGAAATTATAACTTTTCTGTGACATCGGGAAGACTGATCAAAAATGGCCGGTTAGACAAAGCGGTTAAAGGGGCCAGCCTTATTGGCAACGGTTTAGACACCTTATCTAAAATTACAAAAGTGGGAAAAGACTTGGAATTGGCACCAGGCCACTGTGGATCTATTAGTGGTTTAGTTCCGGTGACTGTGGGCCAACCTCCTATTTTGGTTTCAGAACTGACAGTGGGAGGGGAAAATGCAACAAAAGCCTCTTGATCAAAACCTTTTTATAAAAAGAAAACATATTCATCAATTTTGCGATCGCCTGCAAATTTTGGCCAAAAAAGATTCTGTGGAGTTTGATTTTCAGGGCTTTTGCGAAGGGATAACAAAAATTTTATTTCAAAAAAAGGAATTAAAAAATTTTTCATATTCTGAAACTCAGCATTTGAATCTTCGCATTTTGCAAGGGGAAAAAACAGGGGCTTCTTACACCAAGGATTTTTCTCTACAGGGGATAGAGGACTGTTACCGGCAGGCTTTAGACAGCCTCAAATTTTCAGACAAAAAAGAGCGAGGAGATCTCAGCTTTAACCAAATCTATAAAAACTTTTCTGCCTTTTATGATGAAGAATTTAAAAACATCCCTATAGAGAGCAAAATAAAAAAAGCCAAAGAGATGAACTCCGCCTGCTGGAGTTTTGATAAAAAAGCTCAGCCTATATATTCATCTCTTATCGATGGGGGATCTTATAACTTTTTTGCCAACAGCCAAGGTCAAAACGGTTTTTATAAAACGAATCAAGTTTATGCTTACTGTTTTTCTTTAGCTGTTGATGGGCAAAACCGGGCCCAGGGGCTGTCCGAATGTAATGGCAAAAATTATAAAAGCATTGATTTTAAAAAAGTAGGATTGGAAGCGGCAAGCAAAGCTTTAAAAAAATTAAATTACTCTATCCCTCAAACCGGCCCTCTTCCTGTTGTGTTTCAGGCCGGGCCAGCGGTGGCTCCTCTTTTGCTAAGGTTGGCCGATCTTATGAGTGGGCAAAGAGTTTTTGAAAATTTATCCATTTTGAAATCGGCTTTAAAGGGAAATGTTTTTTCCAAAAACTTTTCGCTTTACGATGATCCTTTGGCCCTTTGGGGTGCCCGATCCATGCCCTTTGATGGAGAGGGTTTTGCTGTGGAAAAAACCCCTTTAGTGCTAAAAGGGACTTTAGAAAATTATCTCACCAACTCTTTTTACGCTAAGGCTTTAAAAAGTTCTCACACCAAAAAAGCTGTTTGGAGGAAGGCAGAGCTTTCGGTTTCACCAACGAATCTTGTTTTGCCAGAAGGGCAAAGTTCTTTTAAGGAGTTAGTGGGGGAGTTTCCCAAAGTGTTGGTTGTGGATTGGTTGAAAGGCTTTGCTGGTTATAATGAGACATCAGGAGACTTTTCCATAGAATCAGAAGGTTTTTTATGGGAAAAGGGCGAGGCCCGGCCCCTTTGCCAATTCACAGTTTCCGGAAACATAAAAAAAGTTTTTTCTAACATTTTAAAAATAGGAAATGACAGCCAGATTTACAATGGGATTGTTAAGGCTCCCTCAATACTTATAGAGAATCTCATGATTGCCGGTAAATAAAATTTTCCAGAAAAACCAATATGAAACTTTTAGACGGAAAAAAACTTAGCCAAGAGATCTTGCAAAAAATCTCAATAGAAGTGGAGGAGTTTAAGAAGAAACAATCTCGGCCTCCCGGTTTGGCTGTGATTTTACTTGGGGATGATCCGGCCAGTGCCATCTATGTCAAAAATAAAATAAGAGCCTGCCAGCAAGTGGGTTTTTATTCTGTTTTAAAAAAATGCCCTCAAAGCATTTCTAAAATGGATTTAAAAAAACATGTAGAGCAGTTAAATAATGATAAAAATATCCATGGCATTTTAATTCAACTGCCTCTTCCTCCTGATTTTAATGAAAAAGAAATTTTGTCCTGGATAGATCCCAAAAAGGATGTTGACGGTTTGACTTTGGAGAACAAAGCCCTTTTTTGGTCCGGCCAGCCCAGAGTGATCCCCTGCACAGTTCAAGGGATAATGGATTTACTTAAGCACTATGATATTCCTATAAAAGGGCAAAAGGCACTTGTTGTGGGGCGAAGTCAGATTGTGGGTTTGCCTTTGTTTCAGCAGTTGCTCTCTCATCAAGCGACAGTGACGGTGGCACACTCCCAAACGAGAGACTTGCCCGCTCTTTCACGAACAGCAGATATTGTTGTGCTTTGCACTGGTAAAAAAGGGCTTTTGGGCAAAGAGGACTTAAAAAAAGGAGGGGTGGTTGTGGATGTGGGTATTTATAGGGAAGGTCAAAAACTTTATGGGGATGTCCGGAGGGAGGGCTTGGATGGCCATCTTTTTGCCTTAAGTCCTGTTCCCGGCGGTGTGGGGCCAATGACTATCGCCGGACTGCTTAAAAATGGCCTGCACTTGGCCTGCCTTTCTAATATGTCCTCAGTATCGATTTAGTTTTTTAAACAGTTGACTTAATGATAAGACAAAGTGTAAAAATGGACACTGGTTTAGGTGTTATTTTTCATACTTTTTAGGCTAACAGTATAAATTTTATAAAAAAATAGTGACAAAATAACTTTTTTTGTGTTTCTTCTATTCTTGATGTCTTATTGGTTAAAAATTTTTATTTTCTGTTCCCTAATGGGATCTTCTTGGGCTTTTGCCGAAAATAAAGCCACAGTCCCCACTAATGAAGAAAAAGTCTTGCCCTCTCCTCAGTCGCCCTTACCTCCGGTAGAAAAAACACAATCTCAAAAAGCCATCTCAAAGACCAGTTCTAAAACTGAACCCAGCCCTGCAAGTTCCACAACCAGCCCTACAAGCTCTGCAAAAACCAGTTCAACGGAAATCAGCCCTGTAGGTCCCACAACCAGTTCTACAACTGAGGCCAGCCCTGTAAGCTCCACAACCAGCCCTGCAAGCTCTGCAAAAACCAGTTCAACGGAAATCAGCCCTGTAGGTCCCACAACCAGTTCTACAACTGAGGCCAGCCCTGCAAGCTCCACAACCAGTTCTACAACTGAGATCAGCCCCGCAAGTTCCACTATAATGCCTGTAAATGAAGAAGAAGATGATAAGACAGCAAAGCAGAACCCATCGGAAAATTTTGCCCCACAAACAGATGAATCAGAATCTTTTTTTGACAACTGGCTGGAAAATGTCTCCTGGTTTTTTCAGAAAAAAAAGACCCCTTACAAAATCGCCCTCATCCCCCTTTATTTTTATAATAAAAGCCAAGGTTCCCTTTTGGGCTTGAGGTTTTCGTCTTATTCTTCATCTAAAAAAGGCTTTTATTTTTCTGCAGAAGGCTCTAAATACCTATCCGGCCCTTATTACAGATGGAGAATGCTCTATATCGGCCATCGCAAAAAAGTTTTCCGATCAGAAGCTATGGCCATTTACGACAATCACTACGAAAACTACTTTGGTGAAGGGATGGAGACTGAGTTTTCCAATGTCATAAAGCTGGTTGCTCAACGTTTTATGGTGGATTATAATTTCTCTTACCAGGCAGATAACCAGAACTTTTACGGTGGTTTAGGGGCACGGCTTTTTTTTAGAAAAGAGCACAAAAAACAAAACGAGGAAAAACACTTTGAAGATGAGCTTTTCGTTTTTTTAAGAGCCTTTGCAGGTTATGACAGCCGGGACAACTGGAAGTCCCCTCAATCCGGTTCATTTCACCGGTTATCCTTAGGTTGCCGGCCCCTTTCCTCTTACTGCCGTGGGGATGTGGATTTACGATTTTATCTGTCTTTGTTTAAGGCTATGAGCTGGCCGAACATTTTTAAAAACTCTGTTTGGGCCTTAAGGGCTTTTGCTGGTTCTTCCTTTTTATCTCCTGCCTCTTACTCCTTGGGCTACAGCCTCAGTGGGGACAACCCCTTTCAAAAAGACTTAAAAACTTTAAGAGGTTTTAAACACAATCGTTTCCGCGGTGATAAAATGTATTTTGCTCAATCGGAAATTCGCCTCCCCTTATGGGAAAAATATCTTTCTGGAGTTCTGTTTTTAGAGTTGGGCGAAGTGGTAAAATATAAGGATTCCTTTAAGGGTTTTTCTTCTGACAATCTGTTTCGCTTGCTCAGTCTTTTTGGCTATGGGGATTCTTTCAAAGGTTTTGTGGTGGATTATGGGGCGGGCCTCCGGTTGGGCATTCCCCCCAATTATGACATAAAACTCCGTTTAGATATAGGGACCGGTTTAGATAAACAAAACAAACGAAACTATGATTTCACACTGGCTTTTTTTCAAGCTTTTTAATTTTTGGAATCTCTAATGGCTTTAGCCAAAAATTCATCTGAAAAATTCATTTTTGTCACAGGTGGAGTGGTGTCTTCAGTGGGGAAGGGCTTAGTATCTGCCAGTTTAGCCACTTTATTAGAGGCCAGGGGCTTTAAGGTCAGCATTGTAAAATGTGACCCTTATATCAATGTGGATCCGGGAACTCTCTCTCCTTTTCAACACGGGGAAGTTTATGTGACAAGTGATGGGGCGGAAACGGATTTGGACTTAGGACATTATGAAAGATTCACCAATCTGGCCCTCAGCAAAAACCACAGCATTACTGCTGGGCAAGTTTATCAAACAGTTATAGACAAAGAACGACGAGGGGACTACTTAGGACGCACAGTGCAAGTGATTCCCCATATCACAAACGAGATAAAAAAACGGATCTTTAAAGGCTCTCAAAATGCTCAAATCACTGTAGTTGAAATTGGCGGGACTGTGGGGGATATTGAGGGGCTCCCTTTTATTGAGGCCATTCGGCAAATACGAATTGAAAAAGGCCCAGCAAGCACCATTTTTGCCCATGTCACTTTTATTCCTTTTATCCCTTCAGCTGGAGAATTTAAAAGCAAACCCAGCCAGCACTCTGTAAAATCTTTAAGAGAGGTTGGGCTTCAACCTGATTTCTTAATTTGCCGAAGTGCAGAGAGCCTAAACGAAGAGCTGAAGGAAAAACTGGCCCTCTTCTCCAGCTTGCCTGTGGAAAATGTAATTCCCGTTCAAGACGCCCAAAGTATTTATGAAATTCCTCTTTTTTTAAACAAGGAAAAACTGGATGAAAAACTTATTCAAAAAATGAGCTTAAAAGCCTCTTCTGCAAAACTCTCCCACTGGAAAAATCTTGTAAAAAAAATCAAACACCCTAAAAAAGAAATCACTGTAGGATTAGTTGGTAAATATGTCCATTTAAAAGACAGCTACCAATCCATACATGAAGCTCTAACTCATGGAGGATTGTCCAGCCAGTTCAAAGTGAATGTTCAGCATGTTGATTCTGAAAAAAAGCTTTCTTTTTCAGAATTAAAATCCATGTCTGGCATTTTGGTCCCCGGTGGTTTTGGAGATCGGGGTATTGATGGCAAACTCAAAGCCATTCAATATTGCCGGGAAAACTCTATTCCTTTTTTTGGTATCTGTTTGGGTATGCAAATGGCTGTTGTAGAGTTTGCAAGAAATGTTTGCCAACTCAAAAACGCGGTGAGTCGCGAGTTTGATTTTATAAAAGAACCAGCAGACTTTGTGATAGATTACATGCCCAATCAAAAATCTCTATCCTACAAAGGGGGAAATATGCGATTAGGAGCTTACAGCTGTGCTCTCATCAAAGGCTCAAAAAGCAGAAAAATTTACAACAAAGATCTGGTGGAGGAGCGGCATCGCCATCGCTATGAGTTCAATTTTAAATTTGCGGAACAGTTTGAACAAGAGGGGATGAGAATTGCCGGGCATAGCCAAAACAACAAGGAGCTGGTGGAAATTTTAGAAATACCATCTCACCCTTGGTTTATTGGAGTGCAATTTCATCCTGAGTTCCAATCTAAGCCCACAGCACCTCATCCTCTGTTTGTGAACTTTATAGAAACTTGTGGTAAAGGATAACACTGAGCTTATGAACAAGCCTATATTTAATAAATTGCACAAGCCAAAGCCCAACCAGATGGAGGCAAGATACTTTGGCCTTCCTATAAAGGAGAAAACGTGCCAGCTCTAATTGTGGTGGGTTCTCAATGGGGAGATGAGGGGAAGGGAAAACTGGTAGATATCCTGTCCTCAGAAATGGATTTTGCTGTTCGCTACCAGGGCGGAGCTAATGCGGGGCACAGCCTCAATGTTGAGGGGAAAAAGATAGTGGTTCATCTGATTCCTTCAGCTATTTTGCATCCTCATGTTCAATGCCTTATTTCCGGCGGGATCGCTTTAGATATTTCAGCCCTTTGTGAGGAGATCCAAAATTTAAAAAAAATGGGCAAACTACAGCAAGACAGCCAGTTGCTGATCTCTCAATCCGCCACTCTGCTTTTAGATCATCATAAGCAGTTGGATCAAGCTCGTGAGGCTGAGGCGGGGCCTTCTAAAATTGGAACCACTGGCCGGGGGGTGGGTCCGGCTTATGAAAGACGCTCCGCTCGCAAAGCTTTGCTTTTTGCCGATCTGTTTGAAAAGGATTCCGTTCTACTCAAAAAATTAAAAAGTGAGGCTCAGGAAGTTTATGCTCTTTTATCCCATTATGGCCAAACGCCCCCTCCCATAGAAAAAACTTTTGAAAAGATCAAAAACTGCCAAAATATTTTAAGGCCCTATCGTTGTGGGAATATGCCCTCCTTGCTGTGGACAGCCCTTCAAAAAAATAAAAAAATTTTATTTGAAGGGGCACAAGGTGCTCTGCTGGATCTGTTTTATGGGACTTATCCTTATGTGACTAGTTCCTCCACTCTGTCTGGCGGGGCTTTGGCTTATTCTGGATTGGGCCTTCATCATTTCAAAAAAACAATTGCTGTGGCCAAAGCTTATGTGACTCGTGTGGGATCAGGCCCCCTCCCCACAGAGTGTAAAAAAGAACCGGCAGGCTCTCATTTGTTAACAAAAGGCAAAGAGTTTGGAGCCACCACAGGGCGAAAAAGACGCTGTGGTTGGCTGGATCTACCGGCCTTAAGGTATGCCCTTCGTTTAAATTCTGCAAAAAGTTTGGCCTTAATGAAGTTAGATGTTTTGACGGGCTTAAAGGAAATAAAAATTTGTGTGGCCTATCAAACAAAGGAGGGGAAAACAAAGTCTCTTCTCTCTTCCCCTTCGGATTTTGAAAAAGCTCAGCCCATTTACAAAACTTTTAAAGGTTGGAGGGAGGATTTGAGCCAGATCCGAACTCAAAAAAATCTCCCCTCAGCTGTTAAAGATTACATTCATTTTATCAGCAAAGAGTTGAATATTCCCATAGATTGGATCTCTGTGGGCCCTTCCCGATCGCAAACTATTAACTCAAAAAACTTATTTTAATCCTCTGTAAAAGGACCTGTTTTTCTCGCAACAAAACCTTAAACAGTCTGGACTGAGGGAAAAAAGTGGACTCTTTTTAAGGTGTGATTTAACACTAACTTTAAAAAGGAGGAATGATGAAAAAAACGATAAGGAGGAGACGGTTTGCCCCGGATTTTAAGGCTGATGCTGTTAAATTAGCGGAGAAGATAGGAGCAGGTCCGGCATCCGAAAAATTAGGCATTCATGTGAATAGTCTTCATCGGTGGAAAGCGAAAAAGAACTTCCCCGTTGAAAAGTCACAAGATGTTTTTCGTCTTCAAATGGAAGTCAAAAGGCTCAAAAAAGCTTTGGCTGAGGAAAAGGCCGTAGTGGAGTTTTTAAAAAAAGCCACGGCTTTTTTTTCAAAGGAAAATGCAAAATGAAACACAAATTTATCTTTAAACATAAGCCAAAATATCTAGCTGTTAAAAGAGCTTGTCAAGCTATTGGTGTTAGTCCCTCTGGTTATTTCAAAAGCCTTAAAAGGCGTCCTGCAAATTTGGACCTGAGAGAAGAGACAGTTCAGTCCGCTTTTCGTATTCATATCTTTTTCTAGCCTCTTCTGGTTTTCTGCTGTGTGTTTTACTTCTTTTACTTTTTATTAATTGCTTTATATTCCTAGCCCCTCTGGGAGTTGGAATTTTTCCTTTTTTAAATAACAAACAGACTTCACACTGTGATATAGTAGGTTCATGGTGACTTAAGCTGGCTTTTTTCCAACATTTTTATATAAAAAAGCTTTAGGTTATTGAACGATTCTGGTTCTCATTGTGATGTATCCTCCTTCAAAGAGATACACAAATCCTTAAAAAATCAAGGACTAAAATGGCGAATTTTACTGTGCAACATGTTAAAATCCAGCTTGTTTCCTTATTTTTTGAGATTTGAATGGGGTTGAGGGAGGCTGGAGAAGCTTAGATATAGAGGCAATAATTCCCAAAAAACAGGTCTTAAGGTTATCCCCTTTTATAAAAGCACTTGAAAACTTAAAAGGAATCAATAGTATTATAAAGCACCAAGTCGGTTTTTGGAGGGCATCTTGCAGTTAGAGTTTTCATTAGACAAAGATATTTCATGCCGGCGACTTTCTAAAGAGGAGCGACTATTGGCTGTGTGGAAAAAAGAGAAAATCATCCCTGACTGGGCCTTAAAACATTTTGATTTGGATCAATTTTACACAAAGCCGGATATAGCCCGATACTGCTTTAACTCAATGATAGCTTTTCTCAAAAAAAGAAAAGTCAAATTAAGCTCCTATGTTTTTTTAGAGCCCAGTGCCGGGAGAGGGGATTTTTTAAAATTATTCCCAAGAAAAAGCTTAGGTATGGATGTTGATCCTAAAGGAAAGGGCATAATAAAAAGGGATTTCCTCACTTGGCAAGGTGCGAAAGGGAGCAGATATATTTGCTTAGGCAATCCGCCCTTTGGATATAGGGGTTGGCTGGCTATAAAGTTTTTAAACCATTCCGCTATTTTTTCAGATTATGTTGGTTTTATTCTGCCTATGTCTTTTCAAAGTGAGGTTAGAGGCTCACCAAAATTGAGAATAAAGGGCTTGAGATTAGCTCATTCTGAGAAATTGCCTAATGGGGTATTTGAAAATTCATCAGGAAAAACCGTGAAATTAAACACACTGTGGCAAATATGGGAGAAAGGGGAAAATGTAAAAGAAAAACTGAAGGATTTGTCTGATCAAGTGGACATTTTTACAGTAGACAACAGGAAAGAGAGGCTTTGCGGGCAGGAAAAGATGAAGAAAGCAGACTTCTTTTTGCAAAGAACATTTTTTACTCAGCCCCCTAAAATTGTCCGCTGTTTTTCTAAAGTCAATTACACCTGTGGCTACGGTTTTATTTTAAAAAAAAATAAAACCAAAATAAAACAGATAATAAAAAATGCAAACTGGAAAAATTATAGCCATGTGACGACTCATAACTGTCATCATATAAGTATCTACCACATTAAAAAGAGGCTAAGCGATGAGCTACAAAGCCAGAATCTTTGTTTGTTATAGAAAAATTTAAAGAAGAGCTTGAAAAATTTTTAAAGCAAAGGTGAATAGAAAAGATGCTATGAGGGAAAAAGTTTGTTCTTTCCAAAAAGCTCCTCAAGATTTTTCTCGGAGAACTAAGTAGAGGCATTGTTTTTATGAGACTATAGGCTGAAATTCAAAAAGTTAAAATATTTCATTCAAAATTTTTTCAATATAAAATTCCTTTTTCTTAAGTTTTTCGTCATTAAAGGGAATATTCAAATTCTTCAGTATTTTTTTAAATTTTTGAAAGCCATCTTTTTCTCTCAAAGTTAGCCACTCTACACCCAGCTTGTCTAACTGTTTTTTATTTGTGGCAGACAGTTTATCAGCTATAAAAACTTTGCTTTCTCTCGCAATAACAACATCAGCACTTTCGGGATTGCCTTTTCCCATTAGTTTCACTTCACATTTATATTCTTTATCGCTAATTAAGTAAAAATCAACTTCTCTTATAAAATTATTTGTTCTGCTTGTTTTCACAGGTCCTTCTCTATAATTCTCAGGCGAAACATTATAAAGTTTGCATAAAGTTTGCATTAAAGGTTTTTCGACTCTTTTTCCAGCAGAGCTCCACAAGCCTCCTCTCAATTCTGCTCTTTTTACAGCCAGGGTGTTGATAACAACTAAAGTTTCGCTTATGTTTAAGTCCACACTGACATTATTGAGTTTTAAAGTGAGCTTCAGCTCAAACTCCTCTTCTGTCTCAACCAAATTTTTAATTGATTTATATAGAGTGTTATAATGCTCTTTAGAGGCATCTATTACTATTTCTTTTTTGCCTGAGTTAAACATGTTGCTGATTGTTTTCATATTTAAACCAGAATTTATAGCTATCTCTTTTGCTGGGAGTTTGGGATTTAAAAATTCTTTTCTATACCAATCCACTGTTACTTTTTGATTGCTTAACTTGGAGTCAATAACTTTTTTAAAAAAACTTATTGCAAAATGCAAAAATTCAGAGTTGATGAGATTGATAATTTCTATTCTATAATCTTGACCTTTGAGAAGTTTTTTAATAATAATTTTAACAACTTGTTGAGTGAGCTTCATTTCTCAACAGCTTTTATATATTCATTTAAGTTTAAAAAAACACTGGAAAAGTTTTTATCAAATAAATCTCTTTCTTCTGAAAAAAATGTTTTCATATAATTAAAATATTTCAAATCTTTTTCAGTAAGAAAAAAATAGCGATTGAGCTTTTTAGCCACCCGGCCCAAAGTCCCGCTTCCCGCAAAAGGGTCAAAAACCAAATCCTTCTCAAAGGAATAATATTTTATAACCCTTTCGCATAAGCCCACCGGAAAAACTGCTGAATGAATTTTATCATGCTTGGGATCAATCTTCCATACATTTGAAGTTTCATAAGCTCCTTTGACTTTGCTGTTATGGACTGTGGCTTTGTCGTATTGGCGAATGTTCCAGTCTATCAATTTGTCAGTTTGTTTCCTATAGACCATAAGGTATTCTGTGACAGGGTTGGGTTTGTAGGCCAAAGGTTTTCGATGTTGCCCAAAGCCTGCTGTTCTGTTTTTAACACTGGATTCTGGCTTTTCCCATATAATATCGTCAATAAACTCCCAGCCCATTTTTGTTAAAAAACTGTGAATGTCAAAAGGTATGGGATACCGTTTGCTGGAATGGTGCCGGCTAACTCTTGGCAGAATAACAGGGGAAGTATTAACTATCAAAAACCGCCCCTCTTTAGTTTTTTGATGTGTGAGAGAAAACACCTCTTTTAAAAAAATTAAATATTCCGCATAGCTTTTATAAATGGAGTAGTCTCTCGCATTGTAATAAGGGGGAGAAGTAAAAGTCAGATGAAAGCTCTCGTCCGGAGTATGTTTTAAGACTTCTCTCACATCACCTAAAACAATCATGTTTTTTAAAAAACTGTGGGATTTTGCATGGCTTTGTTTGTTAGTGGTTATTTGTTTGTTTTTTAAAAAACATTCCCTTTCCATAACTTTTTGAACTATCTCATTAGGGTGCTTTAACAGTTTTTTTAGCTGTTTAAAAACTTCCTGTTCTTTTTTAAAAACAAGCAAACCTCTGATGGCTTGTAGGACAATTTTTGGATCTGTATCATTTAAGAACTTTAACAAAATGGGGATTGCTGTTTTATCTTTTAACCGGCCTATGGAGGAGACGGCTTCTCTTCTAACTTCTGTTGATTTGTCTTTTCTTGCCACTTTTTCTAAAAGCTTGAGGTTCTTTTTATTTTTTGATTTACCTAAAGTTTTTATTGCCCAAAGCCGAACTTTCTGATTCTTGTCAAAAGACAAAGGCTGGACCCAGCTGTCATCAAAATTTTCAGGAAGTCTTCCCAGGCTTTTTAGAGTGGAAAGGATAGTTTTTTGGTTCTCCCCTGCTTTTAAAAACTTTTTCAAGCTTTTTCCCTTTTGAATCTGCTCAGTTTGCGATTTTTCCATAAATTCCATTGCTTTATTATATGGTAAAAAGTCAAATAGGCAAGGACTATTGTATCCACTTGTTTTTTAAAAAAGTGGGGATTATATACTTGACACTCTACAAAAATCCTTAAAAAAACAAGGATAAAAAGGACTAAAATGGCAAATTTTACTGTGCAACCGGCTAAAATCCAGCTCTTTTTCTTATTTTTTTGCAATTTTTATAAAATAAAGACTATTTCTAACACAAAAGTTGGAGCTGTGGGGCGGGACTTTTTATAATCTGTCCTGAAACAGTCCCTTTGCTCAGATCCTAAGTTATTTTCTATTTTAAAATAAAGGGATTTTTTTGCAATCATAGGGTGGAGTTCTTTTTGGTTGTTGCGGTAAATCCTTAAATTTTATCTCTCCTAAAACATGAATCTCTTCCCCCTTGTCATTTAATCGAACAATTTTAATTGTCATGAGATCGGAAAAAGGATAGAGCAAACTGATATTTACAAGAAACTCCCTTTCCTTAGGATTGCCTGACTGTGTTTGTATAAGATCTGTTTCAAAACGAGGTTTATTATCTTCTTCATAATGCAATCTGGCTTTCAAATTTTTAGCTACTTGTTTTAACTTATCATTGTCTGACTTTGGATTATGGTCACAATAAGCTACATTACTTGCTTTAAAATTGTTTTTATCGATATACCCTTCTATACGCAGGTCCATGTCATGATACGCGGCAGAATCACAATTCCAATCTGAGGGGCATTCGGCTTTATTACAAGAAGGACTGACCAAAAAAATAAAAAATAGAGACAAAAAAATCCATAAATGCTGATTTTGTTTTTTGAACATAATCCATTCACTCCATTTTTAAATAATCAATCTTTAAAATTGCCAGTCAAAAACTTCTTGCCTAAATAATTTTTTCTTCTTTTGTTTTTGATTAAAAACTCTGGCTGTATCCCTTGCCTATAATTGCAACCGTCTGGCTGACTATAAATATATCTAAAATCTTTTGGATTTTTTATTATCTCATAGTTTGAGTTTTCAAAAAAATGTTCAAAAAAACCATTAAAAGATTTTTCAATGTCTTCGCCTGAAGTCTTTACAGACTTTTGCCAAGTGATTGTTTTTTCTTTTCTGGGAAATCTTTTTTTAGACACTATTACCCCAAACTTTCCAGCCTTTTGTTTTTTTTGTGGCAAAAAGCTCTATTTTTTTTTGTGTAGGAAACATTGCCTCAATTCTTTTTCTGGCCTCTTCTGGTTTTCTGCTGTGTGTTTTACTTCTTTTACTTTTGATTAATTGCTTTATATTCCTTGCCCCTCTGGGATTTGGAATTTTTCCCTTTTTAAATAACAAACAGACTTCACATTGTGACATTGTATATCTTCCAGGGTTATGCGTTTCTTTATCCCATATAAAAGCTATAGTGCAGTAATCAAAACCCCATATTTGCCCCAGTGCCACTGCTTGTGAGATATGAGGATTGGTTGCCCACATGAACAAAAGGCAATTTTCATCAGAAATTTTAGCTATATTTAATTTAGCTAATTCAGGGGTAGGGACACATGGATAATACCTATCGCAACCTTTCCCCCATTTATATCCAGGCCTTGTATATTGCCAGTGTTGTCCATAATGCCAGGGGGGATCACAGTAAATAATTTCATATTTTTTGTTAGGCAAATCAGGGAATTTAATTTTTTTATCTACTATTTGTTTATACTTTATACTGTTTAAAAGAAAGTCTAAGCTGGCCTTTGCTTTTTTTTGCTTTTTAGGGATATATTTTATATCATTATTTAACAGAAAACTAAACTGTTCCATTTTTTTCTACTCTTTATTATAGTTTTTTAAAATTAAGGCTTAATAAAGCAAGCACTAATGCTATTTAGTCGTCCGTGAAAAAGCTGGACAAAAAGCCTCATCCTCTTTTTCCTAATTTTGTCCAAAGGCCATCCGGTGATAGTCCAAGGTATTGCCGTCCCGAAATGGAATGGTCCTTTGGACAAAAAAAGTTAAAAAACAAAGGTTTTTCACGGACAACTATTTAATTTATAAGTTTTTCATAAGTCAATCTTTTTCCTGTTGATCCTTGAACTAAAGCCTTAACGCTATCAATAGTATCTATTACATAATTCCCTTGTTAGTTAAAGGCAAACTCGTTAAATTTATAGTTGCTCCGGCTGTCCCATTCACATATTGCTTAGTCACATGATGGGTTGTCAAATGGTTAAAGCAGTTGTCTAAAGTATGATAATGCATGGCTTCATTTGTCATAATACATGATATTAGGGCCTTCCTCTATGTTGATTTTGGTTCTCATTGTGATATATCTCTTTATTCAAAAAAGATACAGAATACTTGCTAAATCCTTAAAAAACCAAAAAAAAGACTAAAAGGGCAAATTTTACTACTGTGCAACCTGTTAAAATCCAACTCTTTGTCCTTATTTTTTTGAAATTGAGTGCGAAATCAGTAATAATTGTTTGTGAAAAATAATTTTATCTTTTAGTTTTTTGCCCAAAGCTTGTCTCGTTTTGAGATGGGATACCCTATCACCGCTTGTCACCGGGGTTATTATGTCAAAGAATCGCAAAAAATTTTTAAAATATAGAGATCTCCCTTGGGAGCTAAGGGATCAGGTGGATTTTACTTACGGGCATATTCAGCGAGCACAAAATCCAACAGTAAATCATATTGTGAAAAGATTAAAAAGGTTTGAAAAAATGTATGTAGAAGAGGGAGCTCAAGTTTCCGCCCGTGAAAAAAGAGAGGCTATTGACAAACTGGAAGATTATATGCAATCTACTGAACTGTAATAATAAACAAGTTTTATATTGACAAATCCGTAGTTTTAGATAATTTTATCTCCACTACTAAAAGGAGGGAAACGCATGGCAAAACAAAAAAAACCAAAACAAAGAAAAACATCTAAGAGAGCGGGAAAGGTCGCCTCCAAAGTGTTAAGGAATAACAAATCAAGCAAAGTCGCTAAAACCGCGGCTGGCTCGGCTTTGTCACAAAGAGCACCAAAAAAGAAACGCAAATAATAAAACCGCTATTTGAGATTTTATGGCAAAAAGAAAAAAAACCGGTTCCAAGCCGATTGAAATTTACAAGCACAAAACACAAAAGAGGAAAAACAATCCTCAAGCTGGAGTTGTGAATGCTGAAAGGGACAACCCCCAAGTCCAGACCAAACAATACAAATACGATCCTGACTTGGATCCAGAACTACAGTGGGCGGGCAAAGCCGAAAGGCTGTCTTTTGAAGTTCCCACAATCCCTCTTCATATTCATGAAAAAATTGATCCTCGAAGCATTATTGAAACAGTCAGAAACAGAAACTCTGTAGACTACAGCCAGCTGTCTTTATTTCAGGGGGAATTGGAAAAACGACCTTTAGAAAAGGAAATTGAGTTTTACAAACACGAAAAGCTTTGGAGCAACCGTCTGATTGCCGGAGATTCCCTTTTGGTAATGAACTCTCTGTTAGAAAAAGAGGGAATGGCGGGGAGAGTGCAATGTTTTTATTTTGACCCGCCTTACGGGGTCCAATACGGATCCAATTTTCAGCCTTGGACAAACAAAAGGGATGTTAAAGACAAAAAAGATGAAGATTTAACAGCAGAGCCGGAAACTATAAAAGCCTTTCGCGACACTTGGGAGCTTGGGATACATTCCTATCTTTCCTATTTGAGGGATAGACTGCTTCTTGCAAGAGAGCTTTTAACAGAAAGTGGTTCTTGTTTTGTGCAAATTTCCGATGAGAATGTGCATTTGGTTCGCAATCTTATGGATGAGATTTTTGAGAGAAAGAATTTTGTTAGCTTGGTCACTTTTAGAAAGAAAAATATGCCATTGGGAAGCAAAACACTTGAAAATATGTGTGATTATCTTATCTGGTATGCAAAAGATAAAAGTATTGTTCGATGTCACCAGTTATGGAAGAAAACCAAAATTGATTCTTCTTGGAGGTTTATTGAGCTTAAAAACGGGATACGAAGAAAAATGACAAAAGATGAAATATCAGGGACAACGCCTCTACCTCCTGAAAGCAATATTTATAGAACAGTCTCTCAAGTAGCACCTTCTTTCTCAAATGCAAATGTCTATGATCTTGAGTTTGAAGGGAAGACTTATAAACAAAAACCGGGGCAGTGTTGGATGACATCAAAACAAAAAATGTTGGTTCTTATCAAAATAAATCGTATTCAAGCAGAGGCCAGCTCTTTAAGATATGTTCTTTATCAAAAAGACTTTCCCTTTTCAAAAATTACAAATCCTTGGATGGATTTTGGAGGAGCCGTAAATAAAAGTTATGCCGTTCAAACTTCCGATAAAGTGATTGAACGATGTCTCCTAATGACCACGAAGCCGGGAGACTTGGTTTTGGATCCAACTTGCGGGAGTGGAACTACTGCTTATGTGGCAGAAAAATGGGGTCGTCGTTGGATCACCTGTGACACTTCGAGGGTGGCCATTACTTTGGCCAAACAAAGGCTAATGACATCCAACTTTGATTATTATGAATTAAAAGATGAAAAAAAAGGAATCAATGAAGGTTTTAATTATAAAGAAGTCCCTCATATCACTTTAAAATCCATTGCCAACAATCCAGACATTAAAGACGGCTTGACAAAACAACAAATTGATAAGGCTATTGCCCAGAATGCTCCAACAGAAACTCTTTATGATCAGCCTCATGTAGATAAAAGTAAATTCCGTGTGTCTGGCCCCTTTACCGTAGAGGCTGTTCCCGCTGTTAAAGTGGAGACTTTATCAGGAGAAGTGCTTAACGGATCCGATAGCCCCATAAAACAGGATTGGTTTTTTTCCCTTAAAAGAGATGGCATCAAAGGCAAAAAAGGTCTTTTGCAAGATATTCAATTCACAAGGCTGGAGCTAATGAATGACACAAAATACATTTTTGCCGAAGGGGAGACAAAAACGGACGGGAAAAGAGCGATTGTCTGCTTTGGTTCTGAATACGCTCCCTTAGAGCAAAGACAAGTGGAGTTAGCTCTTAAAGAGGCCAAACCTTTTCGTCCTGACATTGTGGTTTTTTGTGCCTTTCAATTTGATCCGGAAGCTGGAAAAGATGTGGATGCATTGGATCTGAAATGGACCAAAGTTCTAAAAGTCCAAATGAATAGCGATCTTTTCACAAAAGACCTAAAGAAAAAAACCAAAGGTGATAGTTTCTGGCTTGTGGGACAGCCGGATATTTCCTTAAAAAAAATCACTAAAGGGGAACATAAGGACAGATACACTGTCAGCCTTGAGGGCTTTGATTATTATGATACAAAAACAAACAGCATTCAAAGAGGCGGGAAAGACAAAATCGCTATGTGGATGTTAGACAGCAATTACGATGGGAGATCTCTTTACCCACGGCAGGTTTTTTTCCCTCTTTCAGGGAGCCGTGGTGGTTGGGAAAGGCTGAAAAAAACCTTACGATCGGAGGTTGACGAAAATCGGATAGATCAGTTTAAAGGAACAGAATCTTTGCCTTTTAAACCAGAAAACCACAAAAAAATTGCCGTCAAAATCATTGACGATAGAGGCATAGAAAGCCTTATCATAAAACCCTTGAATTAATTTTTATAAAACAGGAGAAATATAATGGCCAATCAAAACAGAAATTTCAAATTAACAATAAAAGATGTTAGGTGTTTTTCAGGAGAGCAGAATTTTGATATTCGCCCCTTGACTTTTTTAATAGGGGCAAACAGCACAGGCAAAACAACTGTTATGAGTTGTTTTTCCACAATTTATAACTTCATTTCACAAGGAGGATTTCGCCATCCTGATTTTAATGAAGAACCTTATTCTATGGGATCTTTTATAGATATTGTCAGAAGATCGAAGGCAGAGAGAGGAAAAAGAAATATATCTCACTTTGAAATTGGTATCAGTCACAATAATGACATCAAATACAAGTTTCGTTTTAAAGAAAAGAAGGCAGGAGCGGAACCTGTTGTAAAGCAAGCAAATGCTAATTTTAAAGACTTTTCCTTTTGTTGCGAAGAAAAAGGAAGAAAAATCCTTTTTATCACAAAAAATAATAAAAGCAATAAAGCAATTAAAGAAAACAGACCTTTTCCTTTGGAAGATGACATTTCTCCTGCATGGCATGTAATAGACCCTTATATTCCTCGAAAGACTCTTTCCAATAAGAAACAGGGGAATACTTTTGATGAAGAATTAAAACATTTACGCACTCGGACAAAACAATTATTTGCAGAGAGTATATTCAGCTTGGCTCCTATTCGCTCCAAACCACAAAGAACATACAATCCGGTAAAAGAATCCTCCAGCCCAGAAGGCAATGAAATCCCTGTTCTTCTCTCTAATTTGAAACAAGAAAAAATAAAGGATTGGAAAAATATCCATAAAAATTTAATTGATTTTGGAAAAGTTTCCGGCTTGTTTTCTGATATTAAAGTCAGGAATCTTGGAAAGACAAAAGGAGATCCCTTTCAGTTGCAGTTTAAGGTGAGGGGGATGGAATCCAATATCATAGACACCGGTTATGGCTTGAGTCAAATTCTTCCACTTTTGGTTCGTCTTTTTACTTCTAATATTCAATTAAGAAAAAAAGGAACTCGGTTTTTGTTGCAACAGCCAGAAGTTCATTTGCATCCAGAGGCTCAAGCAGAGCTTGCTTCATTGTTTGTTAAAAGTGCAAAAATAAATAATTCCTTTTTAATTGAGACTCATAGTGATTATATTTTGGACAGAACAAGAATTGAAATTCGCAAAGGAGAAATTGCCCCTGATCAGGTCTCCATAATATATTTGGAACCTGTAAAAGGAGGAGTAAAATCGTGCAATATATCTATTGACGAACAGGGCAATTTAATTGGTGCACCCATAGGATACAGGAATTTTTTTATCAAAGAAACTGATCGCTTGTTAGGATTTGAGGACTAAGTCATGTGTATGATATTGGACATCAATATGTGGCCAGACTTTTTTAACAAAACAATTGCCATGCAACCAGTTCATAAATGGCTGGAAAAGAAGAATGGAAAACTGGTTTATTCCAATCATGAGTTGTTTCAAAAGGAGCTGACTCAAAATCAAAGAACAGTTTTGGAAAAATATTATCAATCAGGGAAAGCACGCCTTGTTCCTAAAAAACAAGTTGAGCAAATAATAACTGACTTAAAGGAAAATAATACATTCAAATCAAATGATATTCACATATTGGGTTTGGCAAAGGCCAATCGAGTAAAAGTTTTATGCACAAAAGACAAAGATTTACATTATGATTTTAAACATATTTTGGCTGGAAGTGTTTATCAGAATACAAAGCATCAGCATCTTCTGACTAAGGATACTTGCCCGTAAAAAATTTTTGAAGGATAATATGCCAAAGCCAATCAAAAAGCTGATTATCAATTCGCCTTTTAAAGAACCGGATAAGCATTGGAAATTCAACAAAACAATTAAAGAGTTTGAGCTTAAACAGGGCCGAAGGCCCGCAAGCTATATCATTTCCGGAGGGAAAGCCAAATCTTACGATGAGTTTGGTTTGGTAAAAGAAATTCCTCTTGTCAATGACATTAGGCGAAGAATGCAGGAATGGAAAAAGAAAAATTATTCCGGTGTGACCGGTGTCACTCGCAGACTTTTGGAATTTTGGAATGAAAATAAAGAGACTTCTGGCCGAAAATATGACTTCTTTTTTTGTCAGTTAGAAGCTATTGAAACCCTTATTTTTTTGATAGAAGGCCGACAGGATATGACAACAGGGCTTAATATCCCGCAGGATGAGGCACTGAATAGACTTTGCTGTAAAATGGCCACAGGTGCAGGCAAAACAGTAGTAATGGCTATGAGCATTGCTTGGCAGATTCTTAACAAAGTCACTTACCCAAAAGACCCAAGGTTTTCAAAAAATGTTTTTGTTGTGACTCCCAATTTAACAGTGAGAGACAGACTCCGTGTTCTAAAGCTTTCGGGAGATAACAACTATTATCAGGAGTATAAAATTGTTCCCAATGAATGGAAGGACAAGCTGAGGCAAGGGAAAGTAATTGTAAAAAATTGGCAACAGCTCCAGTGGGAGACAGCAGAGCAAATTCGTAAGAGAAAAGGGCCAGATAAAAGAGGAGAGAAAAGCAATACAGCTTATGCAAGGGAAGTCTTAGAGGATATTGCCAAATCAAAAAATATAATTGTTTTAAATGATGAGGCTCATCATGCTTGGCGAAAAAGGGCAGAATTGAAAATAAAAAAGACAGATGATATTACAAAAGACGATCTGGAAATGGCCACAAAATGGATTGAAGGTTTGGATCGCCTGAACCGGACAGTTGGCATTCGGCAAGTGTTTGATTTTTCGGCTACCCCTTACGCACCCACAGGGAAAACTGCCGATGAGAGGAATCTTTTTGAGTGGATCGTGAGTGACTTTGGACTAACAGATGCTATTGAAGCCGGCATTGTTAAAACTCCAAAGTTTGCTGTTGGGGACGATGCCTCAACTGACACCAAAAGGCTAAAACCAAAACTTTATCATATTTACGAAAATGAGAAGGTTCAGCCGGATTTAAACAGAAAAGCTGAAAGAACAGAATCTTTCCCGGATATAGTGAAATTGGCTTATACGCACCTGTCCCACAGTTGGAGCAAAAAATATGAAATATGGAAAAAGCATTATAAAAATCAAAAAAAGTTTGTGCCACCTGTGATGATTTCTATTGTGAACAGAAAGGAAACAGCGGACAGAGTGGAAAAGGGATTAAAAGAAAATGATATTCCCATAGCCAACCTTTTTAAAGGAACAGAGAAAATGCTTAAAGTTTATTCTGGAATGGAAGATGATGAAGATATGCGGGGCAGGCTTTCTGCTGTGGGAAAAATTGGATCCAGCGGACAGTTTATTCATCATGTGATTGCCGTTCAAATGCTTTCTGAAGGCTGGAACTGCCGGACTGTCACTCATATTATGGGTTTGAGGGCTTTTTCAAGTCAGTTGTTGTGTGAGCAGACAATAGGCCGAGGCTTAAGGAGAATGTCTTATGAATTAAATGAAAATGGGATGTTTGATCCGGAGTATGTAAATGTTCTGGGAGTTCCTTTTGCTTATCTTCCTCAAGAGGGAAGTGATACAGGGAGACCGGAGGAGGATCCAAGAAGCTGTATTTTTTCTGAACCGGAAAGATCTCAATATGAAATCATCTGGCCCAATGTAGAAAGAGTGGATTATCAATTAAGGCCAGAGCTGAAAATTGATTTTTCCGGCATGCCTCCCTACACAGTAGATGTTTCCAGCATTCCAAGGTTGGCAGAGCTGGCCCCTGTTATTGACGGAAAGCCAAGATATGAGAATATAGAACTAACAAGTCTTCAAGAATTTTTTGAAAAAGAGTATGAGCCGGATCGCATGCAAACTTTAATTTTAAGAGTGACAAGCCAGATTTATGACAAACTTCATCTGGAATGGAAAAAAGGAATTTTGAAACACCATGCTATCAGAATGATTTTCCAACTAACAGAACAATTTATCAATTCCTCAAAGTTTCGGATCAAGCCAAGATATGAAGAGGAGAGAAAAGACTTGGTTGTTATGATGAAAATGAATGAGATTGTCCATAAAGTTTTCAGCTTAATACAAAAGGATTCTGTGGAGGAGCTATCTGTTATATATGATAAAGATTCCAAGTTTTCCTCAACAAAAAAGATTGGTGAATGGTGGACAAAAAAGAAAACGGCAATTTTTAAAAAAACCCATACCAATCAATGTGTGACGGACAGCTCTTGGGAATATAGTCATGCAAGAGAGCTGGACAAAAATAAGGAAGTCCGGGCCTGGGTTAAAAATGATCATCTTGGCTTTGTGATTGAGTATATTGACAAAAAGGGGAAGGTGCGAAAATACACTCCCGATTTTATTGTGCGTCTTTCCAACGGGGATCATTTGATTTTGGAAGTCAAGGGAAAAAAGAAAAAACAGGATATTCAAAAGTGGGATTTTATGAAAAACTGGACCAAAGCGGTATCCGAAGATCTAAAGCAAAATTGGCATTTCAAAATCTCTCAAGATTCTACTGGGGGACAAGTCCATAAAATTATTGAAGAGATTTTAGGAAAATAATCCTATTTTAATTTAGATTCTATGGTGGTTTAGGGTAGTTTTAAGTGGGAAGAGATTTATTGAGAGAGGGTGCCGGCTATTTCATCAAAAAGCTTTTCCGCTTGTTGGGCTTTTGAGGTTTTGCCGTTAAAGATAAAAACAAAAACATAGACTTCTTTTGATTTTAAAGAACCAGCATAGCCTGCCAAACCCAAAACACCACTTAAAGAACCTGTTTTTGCCCTCACAAAAGAGGAAGGAGAGAGATCTTTAAATCTTTTGTTTAAAGTGCCTTTCCCTTTAGATAGAGGATAGGAAAATAACATTTCCGGACCATAAAAAGCTTTACGAGAACGGATAAGAAGTTTTAACAGATCTTTTGAGGCCATGCGATTTTTCCGACTGAGGCCAGAAGGTTCTTCGAGACGAAAGTTTTGGATCCCCTCAACCTGTTGGAGATAGTTTCGCAATTTTTTCATCCCCTCTTTGAGATCGCCTTTAGACTTCCCATCTAACAAGGGAAGATGGCTGACCAGCATTTTAGCTATAAAGTTGCTGGAGTATTTCATCAAGTTGTAAGAGTGAAAGGCAAAAGGCCAACTCTCCCATTCTGCCAAAGTTTTGCAAGTGCCGGAACAAGCCCCAGTTTTGACCTCTCCGGACACAATAATCCCCCTTTGTTTTAAAAAAGATAGAGCATTTTGCCCCATCCAAAAAGCCGGTTGAGTGATATTTCGGTATTTGATAATTTCCTTTTTTTGAATGTCAATTTCCCCTTTGATTTCAAAAACTTCTTTTGTGGAAGAAATGGCCCGCCTTTTAACAGTAATGGTATTTTTCTTCCCCGTTCGGCTGTTATTTATTATTTGGATATAAGAGTTTTCCGGATCTGCAAATACAGTGGCAGGGGCTTTTAAAGTTTTTGCTGGGCGAATGTAAAAAGCTGTGGAATTCCAGTTAAAACTGCTGGCACTAACTGGAGCATTATAACTTCTTTCAGAAGGGGGCCGGTTGAGCTTTTTAGTATAGAGGCTTGCATCCACAAGCAGATCCCCTTTGATTTTTTTAATATGGGATCGAGTCAAAACATTAACTAAATTCCATAAACTCTCTGAAGTGAAGCCGGGATCCCCTCCTCCTTTTAAAACCAGATCTCCTTGAAGTGTTCCCTCTTTTATAATGGCTGAGGAGAGAAAGGAAGTTTTAAAAGTGTAATCTAAAGGGTAATAGTGATATAAGGCGGACAAAACAGCAATTTTTACAAGAGAGGCAGGGGCGAAAAGGTTTTTTTCGTTAAGGCTGTAGATGGGAATAATTTTGTTGTCAGTTTGTATTTTAGAAATAATTAAAGTGAGTGAGTTTTTTTTAAAAGATTGAGTTTTGATTTTTTTTTCTACTTGTTTGGCCAAATCCAATTCAGCATAAGTTGAAAAGCCATTAGCACTGAGAAATATAAAAAACAAAAATTTTTTAAGCATTATAGCCAAAATCCTTTTTAAAAAATCTTAGTAGCTTGTGAAAAAGTCTACATTTAATGGATCGCATAAGCAAAAGTCCATCTTGTTCGCGGGAAAAACACCTTGGACCCTCACCGCTGGCTTTTGCTTATGCGATAAAGGACAGAGCTTTTTCACGGGACACAAGCTTAGTTTATTTGTGTCCCTTTTTAGTCTTTAAGTCAAGGCTTTTCTGGATTCCCGTTTTCACGGGAATGACTGAGTCGACGGGATTGAGGCTTGCTGGGGGCAAGCCGAAAGCTTAACAAGGTCCAGCTGAAAGCTTAGTAAGGTCCAGCCGAAAGCTTAGCAAGGTCCAGCCGAAAGCTTAACAAGGTCCAGCTGAAAAACCCAGTGGGCTTTTGGCCCAACTTTTTCACAGGCCACTGGATTATTCTCCTTTGAAAAACCTTGTTAAAAAGCATTATTCTTCAATTTCTTTATCTAAAGGCCCCAGCATTTCGGGACGGCAACACCTTGGCCCCTCATGCTGTGGCCTTTAGATAAAAGCAGTTAAAAAGATAGTTTTCCACAAGATGGCCTCTGAAAAAACAGAAAGTGAAAATGGTTGATGTAGGCTTTTTCATAGAGGATTAATTATTCTCTTGATTTTTATAAGATAATTTGATAAGAGTATAAACCAACTCTGCAAAATCATAATGATACTTAAACACAGTGCTTTGGCCATTTTTATTTTTTTGTCTTCCTGTGCACCAAAAGAGCCAGAAAAAGACATTTTGCGGGTGGCTATAAATGCCCGTCCTCCCACTTTGGATCCACGAAAGGGGACGGAGGCCAATGGCCAACGTATTTTATCTTTGATATTTAATGGCTTGGTTCGGGTAGGGGAGCCAGGGAAGGCCGAGCCGGATCTGGCTTATCGCTGGGAGTTTAAGGGCCAAGAGGGATTTTTTTATCTAAAACCCAATTTGCGATTTTCTAATGGTCGTCTTGTTAGCAAAGAGGACATACTCTTCAGTTTTAAGGAGTTTCAAAAAAAAAGCTCTCCTTTTCACTCTGCTTTTAAAAACATCCAGCTTGTGGAAGTTAAGGAGCAGGACTTTAAAAATGAAGATAACACAAGCTCTTCTGCTAACATAAAAAGCCAAAAACATTTTGTTGTTAAAATCTTTTTAAAAAGTTTTCAAGCTCCTTTTGTTTCTGCCGATTTGCCTGTTTTAAAAATTTTGCCTAAACAAGAAATTTTAAAATCTCCAGAAAAATTTCAAAAAACACCTTGGGGAACTGGAGATTTTAAAGCTATTAAAAATGATTTTCGGGAAATTCTTTTAGAGAGAGTTCGCCCGGCCCCACCATTTTTTCCAAAACATATTTCTTTTCAAATCATAAGGGACAGTCTGACCCGAACTCAACTTATGCTTTCCCAAGCGGTGGATATAGCCCCTTCTGTAATTCCCTTACAAAAAATCTATAAATTTCAAAGGCAAAAGGAGCTGTTTCGTGTTTTTTCAAAACCCAGTTTTTCCACAACTTATTTGCTCATTAACTTAAAACATGATCTTCTTAAAAATCGGGAGCTTCGTGAGGCCCTTTCGCTATCTCTTAATCGGAAGGAGATTATAAAATATAAACTTAAAAGTTATGCTGAGCCGGCCCGCTCCTTAATTCCTCCGGGAAGTTATTTTTTTAATAAGGATATGGCCCCTCTTGTTTTTGATCTCCAAAAGGCAAAAGCTATTGTCAGCCGTTTGTTTTTGCAGGAAGAGACTCGTCTTCAACTCAGTTGTTCTAATAATCAGGAAACAGTAAACCAAGCCAGAGTTTTGGCCAGCCAGCTGAGTCAAACCGGTTTAAAGATTTCACTTCTGACCCATGAGTGGGGAGCTTTTTATAAAGATGTAGGGCAAGGGGCTTATGAGTTGGCTTTAATGAAGTGGATAGGTGTTCTTGACCCCGATATTTATCGCCTATCCCTTCACAGTGAGAATATACCTCCTCGTGGGCGAAACCGAAGTTTTTATAAAAATCCCACATTGGATCGGCTTTTGGATCAGGGCCTTAGAGAGCCTAATAGAGAGAAAAGAAAGCTCATTTATGATCAAGTTCAATCTCTTGTCTCTCAAGATTTGGCCTTGATCCCTTTGTGGCATGATATGGATATTTCTATTGTAGGAAAAAATATTGAGGGGTATAAATTGAGAACCAATGGGGATTTTTTATCCCTTACTAAGGTGAGAAAGAATCCTTAACTTACGGAGCTTTTTCCAAAAGTGGGATCTTGTAAAAACAGGTTTGCCCACCCATGAGTTTGCTAAAAAGCACTATCTTTAGTTTCGTTGTTCAAAGGCCACAGCATTTTGTGGGGAAAACACCTTGGACCCTCAAGCTGTGGAGATTTTTGACAAATAGTTTTTGACTTTTTCCCCCAACTGGAAAATGGCTTGGCCCTCTTTAGAATCAGGATAGCTTTCTAAAAGAGGGACTCCGGCCTCGCAACTTAACCCCACATGAGGATGAAAGGGGATTTCCGCCAGCTTATCTATTTTGTTTTCTTTTAGGTAAAGGTCAATTGGCCCTCTTGGGAACAGATCTGTTTTTTCACCCTCTTTTGTCAGATAGTAAGACATATTTTCCACCAAACCAATAATGGGAATAGAAATTTGTCGAAACATATTTAAAGCCTTACGAGCATCCGCAAGGGCCATATTTTGCGGTGTGCTCACCACAATCCCCCCGGAAATAGGGGCTTTTTGTGCCACAGTGAGAGCCACATCTCCAGTCCCTGGAGGCAAGTCAATAATTAAAACATCTAAGTCCCCCCAAAAAACATCCCTAAAAAACTGTTCAATAGCTTTAAACAGCATAGGCCCTCTCCAAACTAAAGGGGATTCCTCCTCTACTAAATGCCCCATACTTATCAGTTTTAACCCATAGCGACGGAGAGGCAGGATTTTATTTTGACTTTTATCTATCTCTGGTTGTGAATGGACTGTGCCTGTCAGCCGGGGGAGAGAAGGGCCATAAACATCGCCGTCTAAAACTCCCGTTTTCAAACCTAATTTTGAAAGGGCCATGGATAAGTTTAAAGCCACCGTGCTTTTGCCCACCCCTCCTTTACCACAACCTACAGCCACAATGTGCTGGACATTAGGAATAGGAGATTGTTTTTCAAAAGGATTAGGCATATTTTTTACAAGGGATATAAAAAGTGAGGCAACTATGCTGATTTTGTTTAAAAATTCCTGTTTTCTCTACTCTGTTTTGATCGGAAATCTCAAATGTAATCAATATAAAAAGAAGTGGCATAGTGAGCATTATATTGAAATAAAAATAAAAAGACAAGTTTTTTGCTAAAGTTGGCCTCATTTTGAAAAATAATATTTTATCCGGGACGGACAGACAGAGAAAGCTCCTTAAACTTGTGTTTTATCTTTTCATGTTGAGCTTGTTTTAACATAGGATCTTTGGATACCAAATCAAAAGCCACTTTTTTTGCTAAAGCTAAAACCTTTGCGTCACGGATAATATTTGCCAGTTTAAATCCAGGAAGTCCGGACTGTCGTCCTCCTAAAAATTCTCCTGGCCCTCGGATCTCCAAATCTTTTTCTGCAATCTGAAAGCCGTCAGAAATAGTTTGCATAATATAAGCTCGATCTCCTGCCTCTTTTGAAAAACGCTCACCTAAAACCACAATGCACCAGCTTTTATGAGCACCTCTTCCCACTCGCCCTCTCAGCTGATGCATTTGAGAAAGCCCAAACCGTTCAGCATTTTCAATCACCATAACACTGGCATTGGGCACATCCACCCCCACTTCAATCACTGTAGTGGAGACTAACACTTGAATTTTTCGAGATAAAAACTGATCCATAACTTCTTGTTTTTCCTCTGGACTCATTCGTCCCGTCAAAAGGCCCCAGTGCAGATCCTTGTAATAGGATTTTAATTTTTCATATTGGTTCACAGCATTTTTTAAATCTAACTTTTCACTCTCCTCTACTAAAGGATAAACCACATAAGCTTGCTGTCCCTTTTGAACTTGCCCCTGGACAAAATCAAAAACAGCCTTCCTTTTTGCTGGGAAAGCCCTTTTTGTGGTGACAGGGATTCGCCCTGCCGGCATTTCATCAATCACAGAGACATCCAAATCACCATAAATCGCCATTGAAAGTGTGCGAGGGATAGGTGTGGCTGTCATCACTAAAAAATGCGGTTCTCCTCCCTTGGATTTGAGCAATGCCCTTTGGTGTGCTCCAAAGCGATGTTGCTCATCCACAACAACAAAGGCCAGATTACGGAATTGGACTTTCTCTTGTATTAAAGCATGAGTGCCTATACAAACATGGCAAAAACCGGACTGTAAAACAGCCTGAATAGTTCGTTTTTCCTTAGCTTTCATTCGCCCTGTTAGTTTTTCAACCTTTATCCCAAAAGGTTCCAAAAAGCGATAGGCATTTTGATAGTGCTGATGGGCTAAAATTTCAGTTGGTGCCATAATGGCTGTTTGAAAACCTGCTCTTGCACAAGCCAAAGCAGAGAGCAAAGCCACGACAGTTTTGCCACAACCTACATCTCCTTGTATCAGGCGGTGCATGGGGTGAGGGGAGTTGAGGTCAGAGAGAACCTCCCCTAAGACTCTTTTTTGAGCTGAAGTCAAGGCAAAGGGCAAGCGACTCTCCATCTCTGATAAAGTGGAAGGATTTGTAGGGATTTTTTTAGATTGGCCTAATTTCCAGCCTTGATTTTTTAAAGCAAAATACATTTGCAGTTCAAAAAATTCATCAAAAATCAGCCTTTTTTGAAACTCTGTTTGAAAATTCAAATACTCATCTATCCGATGGCGATCCGGAAAGTGAACCCCTTTTAAAGCATTGTAAAGAGAGGGCAGTTTGTATTTCTCTTTCAGCCAAGTGGGGAGCCATTCTAATTCTTCTTCAGAGATTTTGATTTGTTCAAAAATTTCCTGCATAATGTTTCTTATTTTGTTTTGAGAAACGGATTCTATCTCTGAATAAAGGGCTTGAATTAGAGGGGTAGGGCTTTCGTCTTCCTGTTCCGCTTTAGCGGGGAAAAGCTGAGGATGGTGAAACTCTAATCTCCGCTGGTAAGGCACAGCCTTTCCCCTCAACTCCACCCGCTCGCCCACCCGTAAAGAGTTAAACCAGTTTTTATAAGGCATTTTAAAAAATTTACAAGAGACTATCGCAGAGCCATCGCCTAAGATCACTTCATACATTCTTTTATTCCTGCTGTGTAAAGGGATAATTTTTTTTTGAATCACATCGGCATTCACAATAAGGGCTTGCCCAGGGACAATATCACGGAGGCAGGAAAGCCTTCTATTGTCCTGATAGCCCCTTGGGAATCGGTGAATAAAATCTTTAACAGTCAAAAGGGACTTTTTGGCTAAAACCTGAGATAGAGCTGGCCCTACTCCTCGAACATACTGCAAGGGGGTTGTAAGAGTTAAACCTTTTTTATTTGAAGAGTTATGCATTTTATTCAAACCATTTTTAATCCTGACGGCCTCCTAAAAAAGGGGGTGCTGGACAGGCTTTTTCCTCTAAAAGTTGTATGTAATAGAGGCCAAAGTTTTCCTGCTTTTTTGGTTTTGTTCATCCCCATCCATTTTGAATATGTGTATTCTTTAAACAGTTTTTTCAAGGATATGTCAAACCTTTTATCTCAAGGAGTATGTTTATCGGTAAAATGTAGATTTTTCACCTGATTTCTTTTATAAATAAAATAAAGGCTTTATGAAAAAACAGTTTTTTGGATTTTTTTCTCTATTACTGATTCATCCCTCTTTGGCAGAGCCTATCTTTTTTTGGTCTATAGAAAAAGAGAGGAAGACAAGTTATATTTTGGGAACGATTCATGCCGGAATTTCCTTAGAGGAATTGCCATGTTCTTCTAAAATCACAGAAAAGCTGAGGCAAAGCCAGATGGTTTTTTTAGAAATTGTGGGCGAAACCCAATTAAACCCTGAAGAGCAAAGGATAATTTTGACAGCTCCTCAAGTTGAGAGGGATAAAATTTTAAATCGACTTTCACCAAAAGATAGAGATATGTTTTTTGATAGAATAAAGAGTTTTAAAGAGCTGATAATTAAACCACAGGTGCACCGGATGATTAGCCGAGAGCTGAAACAAGAGATAGGCCAAGTGCTGTATAGAGGTCCTGAATCTTTCGAAGACCTGAGCCAAAAAGCTCAAAAATTTTTAATAGCCCATGGGGTAGATACAGAGGGAAATTATGCTGATTATTGGTATGATCTTTTTGCATTAGCTTATTATGAGGCTATCTTTTCTTTTCCCTCTTTGGATAGTGAAATAAAAAAGATGGTTCTCTCTTTTAAAATTCCTCTTCGAGCTTTAGATAATCAGTTGAGTGAATTGGTTCCTTCTCACAAAGAGTCAAATAGAGCCGTTTATTTAACAAACCGTGAGGATATAGAGGTTCTCATTGATAAATTTTATAGTATTTTAGTGGTGAATACTAAAAAGTCTATTTTGGAAGCTGTAGATCTCTATAAAAAAGGGATAGTCTATTTTGACATTACAGAAGAAGAAACCGTAACACGAAATAGAAATCAAATATGGCTGGAAAAAATTAATGCCATTTATCAAAATACAGAGATTCCATCTATTTTTGTAGTTGCTGGGGCAAGACATTTTGTAGGCCCAGGCAATTTGATAGATATGTTGCAATTGGAAGGTTTTAAAACTCATCTTATGACTTGTGAGGCGGGGGCACTTGCCCCCTCGATAAACTAAACCATCCTTGGTTCATAGTGATTTTAGCTGACTTTTTTAAGTATAGGCATAGCTTGTTGTGAGAAGATGAGCGGAGGGGGGAGGTTCTTCTTGACGAGAATGAGTGCTGTTCATCCAAAACAGATGAACTTGTGGCACGGATCGAGCGGTTTCATTTAAAATTACAGGTTCATTTTCAAAAAACAAAACCGAGTCAAAAACTTGAGCCATTTTTTTTAAGTGCATGGCTTTGTATTCCGAGTCTTTTAGGTGGGGGTCTTCTTTTATAATGAGCTGTTCTTCCTCTTCCATGGGAAAGCTCCATTGTTTTAGAGATTGCAAAGTGCCTTCAAACATGTTTTTGCGGTTTCGGGCCGTCAAATAACAAACCTTAGCCCCTAATTGAACAATATGTTGGACAAATTGAACAGAACCTTTATAAGGCTGATCTAAGTGGAGGTAATCATTTGTGAAAAAGTTTTTTCTCCATATTTTTTCTATAGAAAGCACCAAAGGTTCTTCTTCCGTAAAACCATAGCGGGCTAAAATTTCTTGAACAGACCAATCCCAGGAATGAACCTCTATTTGCCGGATGAGTTCTAAATGCTTAGGGAAGTTTTTGCAAAAAAGGGGATCTTTAAGGCAATCTCTGATAATGGCCTGTGTCCTATATTTCATGCAAAATAAGGTGGAGTCCATATCAAAAACAAAGAGGCTGGCCCCTTGTTTTTGCTTGGCAAACTGAATTGCTTTTTTAAAGTTTTTAGTGCTGATTTGTTCTGAGTTGAGAGTCATATTCCCCATTTTTATACCAGTTCGGCTTTAAAGTTCAAGCCCCATTTTATCCTTATAATTTAGTTGTCCGTGAAAAAGCTTGTTAAAAAAGCCCTCGGCTTTTTTAGTGCTCGTGCAAACGGGAATCCGGATACCTTATATTGCGGGAAGAACTCCTATTTCCACAATGTCCGGCTTTCCTGGATTCCTGCTCAAGGCAGGAATTGCTGGACTTTTTTACATAAAAAGCTTGAAAAACTTAAGAGAGAAGTAGTATAATAAGCACAGTTCAGAGCTTTTTATGGGTGAGATCAAAAGCTTTTAGCTCTTTTTGACTGGCCTGTGGCTTTAAAGTTTTGTGAGCTGAATGCCTTTTTGATTTGATTGAAAGTTTTTGATATAGGAGCAGGATTATGGCTATTCAAAAAAATCAGCCTTTACCGGGGCCGGAAAATCAGTCTTTTTTCACATCCAGGCTGAACCGTATTGTGGCATGGAGCCGGAGAAACTCACTTTGGCCTATGACTTATGGGACGGCTTGTTGCGGGATTGAGATTATGTCTGTTTTAGGCCCACGCTATGATCTGGCTCGTTTTGGGGCTGAGGTGGTGAGGTTTTCTCCCCGCCAGTCCGATCTGATGATTGTAGCCGGCACCATTACCGAAAAGATGGCCCCAGTGATTCGCCGGGTTTATGAACAGATGCTGGAGCCAAAGTATGTAATAGCTATGGGGGCTTGTGCCAGTTCTGGAGGTTTTTATCGTGCTTATCATGTATTGCAGGGGGTGGATAAGGTGATTCCTGTGGATGTCTATATTCCGGGTTGCCCTCCCACTCCGGAAGCAGTGATTGACGCGGTTATGCTGGTTCAAAAAATGATAACGGAAAATCGCCCTCGCCCTTATAAGGAAAAATGGCAACCGGGAACTTATCGTTAAAACTCTGAAACAACACCAAACTTCAGTGGGAGAGAAAAATGAGTTTTATTGAAGATCTGAAACAAGATTTTCAGCAAAAATTTCCAAGTCAAAAATTCACTTTTAAAAAATTTTTAGAGCAGTCTATTCTTGTTCTGGAGCCGGAGCAAGTGGTCCCTGTTTTGCAATACTTAAAAGAGAATCATCGGTTTGACTTCTTAATGTGTGTCTCTGGCCTGCATTATCCTGAAAGAGATAGAAAGTTTGAGATCTGTTATGAGCTTTTTTCCTCTAAAATTATTCGCCGGTTGAGGCTCAAAGTTTTTCTCAACGAAGAGGAGCAGGTCCCCACAGCCCAGTTTATTTATCCCACAGCCGATTGGTTTGAGAGGGAAATTTACGACATGTTTGGCTTAAAATTTAAAAACCATCCCAATATGAAGAGGATACTCACTCACCATCAGTTTGAGGGGCACCCTTTGCGAAAAGATTATCCGGCGGATCAGGGGCAACACCTGTCTGAGCCTTTGGAGTTTTGTATGGATAATGAGCCGGATGGTTCTCCTCTAAAAGAAGAGGGCAAAGAGCTTATTCCCCTCAATATTGGCCCTTCTCACCCAGCCACTCACGGGACATTGAGGATTATGGCCCTAATGGATGGGGAGAAAATTCATCGTGCCAATGTGGAGATAGGTTATTTGCATCGTTGTTTTGAAAAGATGGCCGAAACTCATCCTTACAATCAAGTTATTCCCTATACTGATCGGCTCAATTATTGCTCTTCTCCTATGAACAATGTAGGTTATTGTAAGGCAGTGGAAGATCTGTTGGGGGTGGAAATACCTCAAAAAGCTCAGGCCATGAGGGTGATTCTTTGTGAGCTTTCTCGGATTATCGATCATATTGTTTGCATTGGGGCCGCGGCTTTTGACTTAGGAGCACTCACAGGATTTTTTCACGCTTTTACTTATAGGGAAAAGGTTTACACCTTGTTTGAAAAGCTTTGCGGGGCACGGCTGACTGTCTCTATGACTCGTATTGGAGGGATGGCCAATGAGCCACCTTCTGGATGGTTTGAGGATATTCTTCAATTTTGCAAAGAGATGAAAAAAGGGATTGAGGAAATTGATATTCTTTTGACTAATAATCGGATCTGGATGGATCGGAATCAAAAAGTGGGGAGTATGGATACAGAGCAGGCCATCTCCTGGGGCTACACCGGCCCTTGCCTTCGCTCTACTGGTTTGAATTTGGATTTACGAAAGGTGGAGCCTTACTATGCTTATGAAACTTTGGATTTTGAAGTTCCTGTAGGAACAACAGGGGATGCTTATGATCGCTACCTTGTTCGTGTGGAAGAGATGAGGCAATCGGTTCGGATAATTGAGCAGGTTTGTAAAAATGTTCCTCCTGGGGATTATACCATTCGGGATAAAGACATTGTTTTACCTGAGAAAAAGGATGTCTATGGTAATATTGAGGGCTTGATGAATCATTTTATGTTAGTGATTCATGGCTTGAGGCCACCAAAGGGGGAGATTTACTCTGCTACAGAGGCCGCCAATGGTGAGTTAGGTTTTTATCTTGTGAGTGACGGAGGGCCTAAGCCTTATCGCCTGAAGGTGCGTCCGCCTTGTTTTGCCATTTATCAGTCTTTTCCTCATTGCATTCGTGGGGGGCTGACAGCAGATGCCATTGCTCTTTTAGGGAGCATGAACATTATTGCTGGCGAGTTGGATCGATAAAAAGCACTCTCTTTCTATGGATTATTTTAAAATCATACTAAAATTTGACAAAAGAGAAGTAATGAGTAAAAAAGAGAGGCAGACCTGCTAGCTCAGTTGGCAGAGCATCTCCCTTTTAAGGAGAGGGTCCTAGGTTCGAGTCCTAGGCAGGTCACCAAGTTCCCTTCGTCTAGTTGGCCTAGGACACCACCCTTTCACGGTGAAAACACGGGTTCGAATCCCGTAGGGAACGCCATTTTTATCCTTAAGTAAGGATTTTACACTGTTTTTATTATTTGATTTTTTCTCTTGATGTTAAACTTTTGTGCGGGCCTATTTTTTCCTGCAATATGTGAGAGAGTAAAAACTATGATCTCTCGACTCCTGGCAGGCTTTGCGGGCATTTTCAACTGCACTGGAATGATCGGGGCCAGTCCCTTCCACTATATGGGACCTGTCCATTTTACCATGGAAAAACTTATCTTTGCATTTACACTGGACAGTAATTTCGCCAGCCATTGCCTCAGGAACATCTAATAAATCTGGTGAAGTTTCAGGAGAAAAAGGAGATTCCTCTTCCTGTCCATTAGCACTTCCGGGGTCGGGTGGAAAAGGTCTTTCAGAATATACTGGTTTTGTTTCATCAGTATTTATCGTGTTTTCTATAGGAGGTTTAGTTCGTCGTCGTTTAAATAGGTCGCAAAAAACCAAAGAAAATAAACTGACTATAATGAAAGCCCCTTTAGCTATTTGCATGAAAAACCTATTCATAATTTGTTTTCTTTATAGAGATATATTCCTCTTCCAGCCGGTTTCAGTCAACATTTTTTGGAAAATCAGCTCTTAAAAAAGTAGGTTTATCCTGGTTTGTGACCTTTTATATGGTTGGTAGTGGATTTTTCTGGTTAAAACGGGTAGAGAAAGCAGGACTTTTGAAACAAAATCTGTCCAAGGGGTCTTTTTATCCACATTTTTAAGTTAAATTTTCCAATAAATGACGCAGGAAGGCAGGGACAGCTCCATCCAGCGACAGAATTGGCTTTATCCACAGAAAGTTTAACTCCACAAAAAAGAGTGAGGTTAAGCTTATAGTAGGTTCATGGGTGTTTAAGGGCCTTTTTTGGCAAACCTTACTCAGCTTTTTCACGGGCGATTATAATAGACTATAGTCTTATTGTTTTATAAGGAATACCTGTCAGTTTAAATATATGGGACAATCTGGGGACAGCTCAAGATACTTCATTCTGTGGGGCCAAAATACATGAGTCATAATCAAATAGTAGTATGGTGAAGTTTTTTATTTTTAAATCTGGTGAATTACAGAAAAATTCAGTTATTAGGAAATTCCGAATAACTACTTCAAAAGTTAGAAAGGCAAAAACTTACCAGTTCTTTAAAAATTTTAGATTCCTAAAACAAAAACTGTAAAGGAAATAAAATGAAAACAAAATTTTTACCAAAATTTAAAATCACTCCATATTTACTTATATGACCAGTTGGCTGGAGTATTTTGTTCAAGGTTTTTTATTTCAGATGAATGAAGTTATGGATATTGGCAAAAAAGTTATTTTTAAAGATGCTTTGATAAAAAATCATAACTTGTCACAAAGACAGGGTTTAATTATTGAACATATTTTGGAAAAAGGGAAACTTATCCCTAAAGATTTTGAAGAGTTGAAAAAGAAAATACAAAAGACGGGTAAAACAGCTGATCGAAAAACAATATCCACAATCACTAAGAGAACCTTGCAAAGGGATTTAAAAGATATGCTTGATAAAAAAATCATTGAGACGGAAGGAAAGACCAACCGACAATTTTATCGTCTTTCAAAAAAAGGCTTAAACTTGTGACAAACTTGCGACATTTTTGCTACAAATTGATGACAAACTTCAGGACATGTTTACGACATTTTTGCTACAAACTGCTGATATACTCGGATATACTCGAAAGAACTAAAATCTTCCTCTTGTAGTTTTTTTCCACTTGAGGGGCTGTTCCTCATGATAAAACAACATACATGTAATCACGCATTTATTGCATTGTGTTGTAAAGGCTTTACTTTTCCGGGCCATCATTCTATAATATGAAATTATTATTGCCATAGGAAGTGCAAAATGAACAAAATTAAAAATCCAGAGGTTATATACAGGGTTTAGCTGATTTTATTTAAGAAAACAACTTGATGGAGCTTTAGGAATAGGGACAATAGAATTATGATGAAAGCTTGTTCATAAACAATTTAAAATAAGGAATGAATATGGAAAAAGAACACATAAAAAATTTAATGCTTTCCTTAAGATTTGTAGGGCTTTTTCTTTTAACTCTTTTTATGATTTCGTTGTCAATAAAATGCGTTCCTGTAGGACATGAAGGGGTTATAAAGCATTGGGGGAAAGTGAGCCATAAAAAAGTTTTAGGAGAAGGCTTGAATTTTGTCGTCCCTATAAGAACAACAATACAAAACATAAATGTCAAACTGCTAAAATTTGATCAAGAGGCAAGAGCCAGTTCTAAAGACTTACAAGATGTAAAAACTCTTGTGACAATTCAGTTTTCTCTTTTTGAAGTTTCTCATCTTTTTCAACAAGTAGGGGATGAAGATCAAATCATTTTTGTTATACTTAAACCTGCGGTGCAGGAAAGTGTAAAAGCCATTACAGCAAAATATACAGCAGAAGAGTTAATCACTATGCGGGCAGAAGCAAAACTTAAAATTGAAGAAGAAACTAAAGATTTTTTAAAAACAACTTTAACAGAAAAAGGACTAAAAGATCTTTCTATACGAATAAGCAATGTAGCTATTACCGATTTCTCTTTTTCAGAAGAGTTTAATAAGTCGATTGAAATGAAGGTAAAGGCTGAGCAAAGAGCATTACAAGCTAAGAATGAGAAAATAAAGAAAATTACCGATGCAGAAGCTGTTGCTGAAAAAATAAGGATTGAAAGCATTGCTACTGCTGAGGCTATCCGCAGAGAGGCGAGAGCTTTAAGAGAAAACCCTCTTTTAATTGAGTTTAAAAGAATGGAAAAGTGGGACGGAAAACTTCCTAATGTGACCGGAGGAGCTATACCCATGTTTCAGGTTGAGACTCAAAATAAGTAGTTTTCTGTGAAAAAACCTTGCTAAAAAGCGAGTCTATTTTCTCTTGTAGTTGAAAACAGCCTTACTCAGCAAAGCAACAGGTCTATAGCCTTGATTAACTGCCTCCAAAAGATTGGGCACAGCAAGCCAATTGATGCATTGTATTATTTTCTAAGGAGCTGTAAGCAGAGATAGTGTAGCTGTTTGCCTTTGCCTCTTAATTATGCTATTGTTTAGGAAATGGAGTTATAATAAATGACGAACAAAGTTGTAGCCCTATATAGTCCGATCCCTAACAGAAAATGTTTAATTGATTTTGGATTTTGCATTAACCAAGAGGGCTTGGTTGTCAGTGGAGGTTCTCAAAACACAGATTTTTCTTTAGCTTATCCTATAAAACTCAGTGATTTTAGTGAAATATAATTTTAAGGAGAAATAATGCCTTTTTTAGATTTTAAGGGGAAGTCTGTTATCTATTCCCATCATCTTGGAGTTCCTTTTCGAACGCTTAAAGTTGATGCAAAAAAATCTCTCTCGCCTACCAAAAAAACGGGAAGATCAATACCAAGTCTAAATGATAATTTAGTCATCCATGGAGATAATCTTCACGCCCTAAAAGCCCTTTTACCCAGGTATTCCGGTAAAATCAAATGTATTTATATTGATCCTCCCTATAACACCGGAAACGAAGGTTGGAAATACAACGACAGAGTCAACAGCCCCGTAATAAAGGAATGGCTGAAACAAAACGGCATCGGAACCGATGATTTAGAAAGACATGACAAATGGCTCTGCATGATGTGGCCGAGGTTGCAGTTATTAAAAGAATTGCTTGCCGATGACGGAGTGATTTTTGTCAGCATTGATGACAATGAGTGTTTTCGGCTTATGGCAATTATGGAGGAAATTTTTGGAGAGGAAAACTATATAGCTCAAATAACAGCTCAAACAAATCCCCGCGGTCGCTCCTTAAGGCAAGATATGGCCCGTGTTCATGAATATATCCTTAGTTTTTCTAAAAACATTGAGAAAGCTAAGCTTAAAGAGATTCCAAAAAAGAAAGAAACCCTTTTAGAATACAAGAAAAAAGACAAAAAAGGAGTTTATCGCCTTATGAGACTAATGAACGGAGCGATACAGTTTTTCAATCGAAAAACAAGGCCCAACTTGTTTTTTCCTATTTATATCAATCCTAAAAATGGACAAGCATCTTTGTCTCGCTCAAAAGATTGTAGTATAGAGGTTTTTCCTGTTTCATCCTCTAAAGAGGAAGGATGTTGGACTTGGAGCAAAAACAAAATAAAAGAAAATCCCTCAATGCTTTTCGGGGAAAAAAAGAAAACAGGTGCCTGGCGTGTTTATAGAAAAGATTATCTACCAGAAAATGGACAAGCCACTACAAAAGAACGATCAATTTGGTTAGATAAAAATATAAACCATGAGGTGGGAAAAGAAATACTGTCCTCTTTATTTCAAAAAAATATTTTTGACTATCCAAAATCACCAGAACTAATAAAAAAATGTATTAAGCTTGTGTCAGATAAAGACTCCATTATCTTAGATTCTTTTGCCGGTTCCGGCACAACAGCTCATGCGGTTCTTGATCTGAACAAAGAGGATGGGGGCCATCGCAAATTTATTCTGGTTGAGTGTGAGGATTATGCAGATAAAATCACAGCGGAGCGGGTTCGTCGTGTGATTAAAGGTGTTCCAAAAGCCAAAAATGAAAAACTAAAGAAAGGCTTAGGTGGTTCCTTCACTTATTGCTCTTTAGGAGAGGAAATCAATATTGAAAATATGCTAAGAGGAAAAGACCTCCCGGACTATGAACAGCTGGCGGAATATGTTTTTTACACGGCAACGGGAAAAAGTTTGAATGTTGTCCCTAAAATCAGCCCGTCTTGGTTTATCGGTGAGACGGAAAACTACAGTTTTCATCTTGTGTATAAACCTGACATGGATTTTTTAAGAAGCAAAGAAAGTGCCTTGCATTTGGATCTCGCAGAGGCAGTCCAAAAATTCAACAAAAAATCAAAAAAAATCAGTTTGGTTTATGCTCCGGCAAGTTATATTACGCAAAAAGAGCTGTCCAAGGATTATAATGTTCAGTTTTGCCGGCTCCCGACAGCTATTCATAAAATTATAGGAGATTAGATATTGACTGAAACAAAATTGCCCTTTTCTTCTCAAGACAAAAAGTCAAAAGGATTTTAAGTGGAATTAAAAGATTATCAACAAGCCGTCCTTGATAAGCTGTCTGTTTACCTTAAAACTCTCAAGGAAAAAAAGCAGGATGCTTTAGATTTGGTGGAAATCCGGAAAAAAAGAAAGTCGCCCGCTCCATGGACTTCCGGTGATTTTAACTTTTGCAAAAGAGCCTGGGAGGAACTGAATGAAAAAAATTTTTTACCACTTATTTTTAGAAAAATCATACCTAAAGAGGAGGCTTTATTTATTCCTAAAGGAAAGGAATTGGTCCCGGCCTCTCATAAAAATCGGCTCAGTGGCATGGGTCGCCCTGTTCCCAATATATGCATTAAAGTTCCTACAGGGGGAGGAAAAACCCTTTTGGGTGCCTGTGGAGTTGAGAGAATCAACACGGATTTTTTTGAAAGAAATAACGGTTTTGTTTTATGGGTGGTTCCCAGTGACTCTATTTATCAACAAACTTTGAAAGCTCTTTCTGACAGAGAAAGCTTTTACAGGCAGACTTTGGATCGTGCCTCCGCCGGAAAAGTTAAAATTCTGCAAAAAACCGACAGTTTTCATCCTCAAGATACAGAAAATTTTTTATGTGTCATGTTATTGATGCTTCAATCCGCCGGAAGACAGTCAAAAGAAACTTTGAGAATATTCAGAGATTCCGGAAAATTCCCATATTTTTTTCCGGAAATGGATGACTACCATTCCAATCAAAAACTGATTGGAATCTGCCCCAACCTTGACACTCATAACTTCATAGACTCCGGCCTTTCCGGAGGAGGAGGTTTAAAGAAAATATCCATAAAACACAGTTTGGGAAATGTCTTAAAACTCATTCAGCCTTTGGTTGTGATTGATGAAGGCCACAGGGCTTATTCAGAAAAAGCAAAAACAGCTTTAATGGATTTTAACCCTCGATTTATTTTGGAGCTTTCCGCTACTCCCAATAAAAAAGAGCATCACAGTAATGTTTTGGTCTCTGTCTCAGGAGATTTGTTGAAAAAAGAGGAAATGATAAAGCTCCCTATTAACATTTATAATTTAAAAAGCAAAGACTGGAAAAAAGCTTTAGCCAAAGGTCATGAGATTTTGCATGGTTTGTCAAAAAGCACACAAAATCTTCAAAAAAAAGAAAAACGTTATATCCGCCCTATACAACTGATAAGAGTTGAAAGAACCGGAAAAGATCAAAGAGAGAAAAAGTTTATTCATGCAGAGGATGTTCGGGAATATCTTATACAAAACTTTAATGTGGATCTTGCAGAAATCAAAGTCAAATCTGCTGTCCAGGACGAGCTGAAAAATGAAGACCTGCTTTCTGAATATTCCAGAGTCCGATATATCATAACCAAGGAAGCATTAAAGGAAGGTTGGGACTGCCCTTTTGCCTATATTTTGACGATTTTATCTAAAACAAAAGCCCCTGTGGCCATAGAGCAAATGATAGGAAGAGTTTTAAGGCAACCTGACACACAAAGGACCGGCATAGAATCTTTAAATCAGTCCTACATAGTTTGTATGGATCAGGATACAGCTGGAGCCGTAGAGGGGATCCGAAAGGGGCTGGAGAATGAGGGAATGGATGGCTTGGCCGGAGACATAAAAGATTCGGGTGCCGATAAGCCTCCCTCTCGGAAAATTACCATCCAAAGAAGAAAGCCATTTAGAGGCTTAAAAATCTTTTTGCCGAAAGTTTTGCATAGAGATAAAGAGAATTTATTAAAAGAGTTAAGCTATGAAAGGGATTTGCTTTTTCGCATCGACTGGTCAAAATTAAAATTAAATCAAGATCCGTATTTAGATGACAGAGTCCCGGATATATCTCATACACAGGTGGATATAAAAAAACAGCTACAGCTGATTTCTTCTTTTCATGGAAGAGAAAAAGAAGAGACCCCTGAAAATTTTAATGTGGATTTTGGCTTTTTATGTGCCAGACTTTCTGATATTATTCCTAATCTTTGGTCTGCAAGTGTAATAGTGGATAAAGCTCTCTCTTCTTTAAAGAGGAAATACGGAAAGGAAAAGGTTTATTCTAATCGGTTTCATATTCTGGATTGTTTAAGAAATAATCTTCAAAGTCAAATAAGCCAAAAAACAGAAAAGATTTTTAGGGAAAAATTAAAAAAACATGAGATTATATTTAAACTTGTAAGTGCAGGAGATCCCGATTTGAATTGGGAAATGGCAAAAACCTTGAATCTCTCAGTGGCGAGCGGAGATAAATTATTGAGAAGAGAAAGTGACGGAGATCTACAACTGTCCCTTTTTGAGAATATTTGGACAGAGAAGTTTAAATTTAACGATTTGGAAAAAAAAGTAGCTTGGTATTTGGATGAAGATGTTGCTATTAAGTGGTGGCACAGGATTATAGAGAAACAGGATTGGCACTTACAGGGCTGGCAAAAAAACAAAATCTATCCTGACTTTTTGGTTTGTGTTCAGTCGTCTAAAAAGGGCAATGCCTCTTTTTCCATTTTAGAAACAAAGGGGCAACATCTTATGGGAAACTTTGATACAGAATACAAGAGAAAGCTCTTTTCGCTTTGGACAGAATACTCTAAAAAATCCATAGACGCCGGAACCATTGAAATTCAAGACCAAAAAATGACCTTTGATCTCATTTTACAAAACGAATGGCAAAATACCCTAAACAAAATTTTTGAAATAAAATAATAAAAATTAGATATTATAGGATATAAGTTTTCACTGAAAATAAAGGTATTGATAATGTATGATATAGGTAAAATAAGTTTAAATTTAATCACCTGTAAAGATTCAGAAGTTAAAAATAAAATTATTGCTTCACAATTTTTTGATAAAAAGACTATTGAAAACAAAGAATTCTCCCATTGTTATTTCAGTAATATAAGTTTTAAAAATTCAATATTACAAAACCTTATTTTTATAAATTGTAGATTTTTTGATTGTTATTTTAAAGAAACTATATTTTCAAATTGTGAGTTTACGGGATGTAAGTTTATTGATTGTAATTTCAGAAAAACCCAACATGCTTTAGAAAATACAAAAAATATTTTTGCTTATTCCTCTTTTAAAAATTGTTACTTAAAATATGAATTCATGTTAAAATGCCTTCCAGAAGAACCTAACATTTCTAAAGAAATAATCCAAAATTTAGAAGATGAATCATATAAGTCAGGATCATACGACGAGTATCTTAAGTATAAATATAAAAGAATACATATAAATGAAAATCATCTAAAATCTGCTTTTTTAAGAAAGGAAGATTGGTATAAAAAGAATTTTAACAAATCAGAATCTTATATATCAGGTTTAAAATTTTTATATAGTAAAATGGAGGGTTTAATCTGGGGATATGGAGAAAAATTGTTAAATTTAATTATTAGTTTTTTATTGGTAAATATTGTTCTTTTTTCTGTTATTTTTTGGTTCTTCTATAATTACACTTTCTATAAAGCTATCTACCTTTCTTTTCAAGTAATATTTTCTGTTAATGGAACAAATATTATTAAACCAGATGAATCCTCTTTATTATTCTTTATTTTGGTTCAAAAAATAATCTCCATTTTATTTATAGCACTTTTTGTATCACTTTTTATGAGGAGGGTGTTAAAAAAATGAAAGAAGATATCTCTATATGGCTATATGGTTCTAACGCACGAGGTGACAGTGATCTGTTAAGTGATGTTGACATTTTAGTTATTGGAGAGTCTATACAAAATTTCAAATATATTCAAAAATTAATACCTAAAGGATTAAAAATATCTGATTTAAATTTTTATTCTTGGAAAGAAATCAAAAATATGGCAAAATATGGTTCTTTATTCTTGCATCATTTGAAACTTGAGGGAAAATGTATATATGAAGGAAGACACGCAAAAAATACTTTGCCATATTTATTTTCCAAGTTAGGGAAATATAAGAAAGCTAACAATGATTTAAAATCTTTTTCAAGAGTTATTGAAGAAACAAAACAATCTCTTATATCAAATGATATGTTAATTTTTGATCTTTCAATCTTAGCTACAGTAATAAGACACTGTTCAATCCTTGGTTGTTGGTTTTTAGGAAGACCTTGTTTCAAAAGAATTGAACCTGTGAACCATATAGTAAAGGAGTTAAATATGAAAAATTTAAATGTCAGAGAATACTCTGATTTATATAAGTATAAACTTTATGTAGAAAAAAGAATCGATAAAACTGCAATTCAGAGAATAAGAATTTCACCGAAAAAGTGGATTGAAAATTCAGAAATAATCATAAATGGGGTTGAGGGCATTATTAATGGATAAAAAAAATATAATTAATGATATAAAAAGTTTAAGAACTATAACTATGGAACCAAATTTAGCTTATGCTTTAAGAGTTAAAATATTCAGACAAACAATTAAGTTATTACAAGATATTTCTCAGCTTTTAGGTCTTCCTAAACCTGATCGATTAGAAGAAATAAAAGAAGAAGATATGAATCCAGAAATTAATAACATATATTTATCTTATAACTCTATAGTGGAAATATCTTTATCTTTATCTCAGCCAAGCGAATCACTGGATGAAGAGTGGAGTTCTAAGTGGAATAAATTTTTAGAGGAATTGCAAAGATTAGAGAAATCTTTAAAAAGGTTCAAGACCAGTTAATGTTCATGACCTCCAATTTGCCTACACACCTTGAATTTGTTTATCTCATACTTTTGATTTTCCGGATACAACCGGTTGAACAGTGCATTGGTGCTGAAAGTTAAATAAAACTGCAACTAAGCCATGTTTTTCAAGGTCAAAACCTGCTTAAAACGAGCTTGTGAAAAAAATATTGACACAAGAATATTTGCTCAGCTTAGAAAAACCAACTGAAATAACTCTATTCAGAGGCATTTAAGATTCATTTTGTTTTTGGGAAGATTCCAGTTTTTAAACCTTTTTTCTGAAAAAAAGTGTCCCATTTGTGGGATGATTTGCAAGAAGTTAAAAGAAAAATGGTGGAGGTGAGGGGCTGATAGAAAAAAGAGGCCGGAAAGGGCTAAAAATTGGAAAAATTTAATAAAATTAACAGCTTAAAAAACCATGTTTTTCCGCCTTTTCCCATAATTTCCCGTATGCTCCTGATGGACAAAGCCTGTTTTTGAGTTTTTTTACCAATCAGGAGGTATTATGTATGGTTTTTCAGCTTTTTTATTTCTTTTTTAGAAAGCCCTGTCACCTTGGCAATGACAGTTAAATCCAGTTTTTCTCTTAGCATATTTTGGACAACTTGTTGCCGTTCTTCCTGTTGTCCTTCCTGCCGTCCTTCTTGCCGTCCTTCTTGCCGTCCTTCCCAACGGCCTTTTTCTTTGATAATTTCCCAAACATCTTGCATAAGCCCTCCTTGTTTTAATATCCCTTCGGATAAAAGCAGTTTTTCCGCCTTTTCCCAAACTTTTAAATCCAAACCCGTATTATCCCTTAAATACTCCAATATCCTTAACTCTACAGTCTTCCTCTCCTTTCCCTTTAAACCACTCAATATCTCCTCAAACTCAGCATAAACATCCCTTACCTTTAATGGAGTTATTTTCTTCTTTAAACTCCATACCTCAGACAATAGTTTTATTACACTATAACCCTTAAACTCCCCGCCCTTAAGGGCTTTACGAATTTTCGGGTCTTGCGTATCTATTATCCTCAAGCCATAGTTTAACATATCTTTTTTAGATTCAACAGGAATTTTTTGGAAAAAAGAACCAAAATCCTCTTCTTGTAGGGATTTTTTCCATTTAAGAGGCTGTTCCCCGTGATAAAACAGCACAGAGATTATAGGCTGAGGATAGCCCTTTTGTTGGATACTGTGCTTTCTACCCAATACTTGGTAGTCTAACATCTGGCTAAACAGGTTTTTATCATAATGGCTTTTGTGCTCTAAAAGAATGAAGATTTTTAACCTGTTTTTTGGATAATTTTTAAAAGGGAGGGAGAAGATAAGATCGGCTCTTTTTGCCTCAAAAGTGTCTTTTTCTATTTTCAACTGGTTTAAATTATAAGCTCTAAGTTCTTTTTTTGAAAAAATAAGTTTTAGCAGATCTTTCGCAAGCTCTATATCAGAGTAAAAGAGTTTAAAGAAGTTATCGTGACTGAGTTTTGGTTTCTTGCTTTTTATTTGAGATTTATGCTTTTTCATATAAAGAATCCTTGTCGTTTGTTTTTAAAAGTCTCACAAGCTTAAAGCAGTTTAAATAAAAATACAAGCTGTTTTTACAACAAATGGAGCTTATCCATGTTGATATTAGAGCACTTTCAAAAAAGCTTGACATTCCTGATTCATGGTCTGATAATGGAATAATATAAGATAAAATGAAGTTTAATAAAAAGACTATAATTAAGATCCTTGATACTATATATGACAATGTGTTGGAGGGGCTCCCCGGAACTCCATCAATAGAAGAGTTAGCAGAAAATTATGTTAAAAAAAATGATAATAAAGAAAAAGCAATTGATTCTTTGATTAACTATGCAAAAGCAAAAAGTGCGACAAGTGGATTTGTTTCTTCTGTAGGAGGAATAATCACTTTACCTATAACTGTTCCTGTAGGCTTAACAGCTTCTTTCTATATTCAAATGCGTATGATTGCCGGAATAGCCACTATATCAGGATATGATCCAAGGTCTGACCAAGTAAAAACACTTGTATATTGTTGTTTGGCTTTTGATTCCTATAAAGAGCTTGTGAAAGAAGTAGGAGTAAAACTGATCGAAAAACTAACTCGTCAAGCAATTGCCTCAATAAGTGGACAAATTTTGACAAAAATAAACCAGTTTGTTGGTTTCCGGTTGATAACAAAGTTTGGAGAAAAAGGCGTCGTAAATTTGGTCAAGTGGATTCCTATTGTGTCTGGAGTGATTGGAGGAACTTTTGATTTTTTTTTCTGTAAAACTTCTGGAAAAATTGCAAAAAAATTATTTTTTAAAAAATGAGCAAATGGTGGAGGTGACGGGAATTGAACCCGTGTCCGCAAGACTTCCTCTTTTAGGCTCTACATATTTAGCTCTTGTTTAATAATCAAAGAGTCTTCAAGAGCAAATCTTCTTTGATGGTTCCTGTTGGATTTGAGTTTTTCATTCACAGGAGGGAATGAAAAGCCGAGGTGGCTAAAATCGACACTTTCCCTCTTTCGCCACCGCAAGAGGTTCCATGTTGCCACTTTAAATTAAGCGGCAAAAGCAACAGAATTGTCGCCATTTACATTTTGCTTGTTTTTTTAAGAGGACCTCAAGCTCCCTCTATATGCTCCTAAAAGGTGACTGACCCGCGTCGAAGCCAATACACCCCCTATTTAAAGATAATACAAAGTTTTTTGAAAAAAGCAATTTTTTTATAATAATTTTGATTTGAGGAGGTTATCTAAGCTGTATTTCCCGCCACCTGCCAAAGTGAACAGCAAAAAAGGCAGAGCGTATAAAATAGCCAGCTCCTTACCTTTGAAGGGGTCCGGCCAATGGACAATAAAAGCCGCAACCAGCATAGTGAATAAAAGGCTAAAAGCGACATAACGGCTGAATAAGCCCAAAGCCAGAAAAATAGCTCCAAAAAACTCAGCCCCTGTAGTGAGAGCTAAGCTGAGGTGAGAACCTAAGCCTAAAGGATCAGGGAATTGGCCAGCTATGTTGGAAAAATTGACCAACTTCCCATAGCCATGGGCAAATAACATAATAAGAGCCACAGCCACCCTAACAAATAAATAAGAAGCATCTAAAAGAATTTGCTCCCAACGAGGGCCAAAATCCCAAGCCAACAGCTTTAAAATGTTTTTTCTATTCATAATGCCCTCTGCTTTTACACATAAAAACATGGATTTTCAAATAAGATGAATATTAATGAGATGTTTTAGACGCTTTGTTTCATAAATCCTCCCCAGGTTTTTTAGTTCCCACTCTGCCTGCCCCTACAAAAGCAGGAATCCAGTTAGAGAAAGGAAAGCCCTAATCCCGCTTGATTCTGCTAAAAATTACCTATAAAGTTTTTTTATGCTATTGGTATGGGCCTTTGTCGGATTTTTCCAATTTTTTTGCTGGGCTGAAACCCCTCCCTCCATCAACTTAAACTCCTCCTTTGTTCCTGAAGAAATAGCCATCCCGCCTCAACTCAGTAAAAGAACGGCAAAACAAATTCACTTGGTTTTTTCTTCACTGGAAAAGCAAAATCAGGAAAAAACGGCCAACTTGTGGAGGCTCAAATACCATAAGGCTTTATTGCTCAAAAATAAGGATAAGGATTCTTTTTGCAAGATCATGCAAGAGCTTAGCGAAAGCCCCGCCTTCCCTTTAAAGGATTTGGCAAAAATTCAGAGTTATAAGCTCTGCCCTTTTCCCTTTGAATTGAGTTTTGAACCGCATCTTTTTCCGGAATGGTTGAGGTTGAGCTTGGCCTCTGCCCTTTATAAAAGAAGAAAACATTTTGAACAACCACAGCTGACTTTAAAAGCCCTTACCTACCTATCTCAAAAAAGCCCCTATAAGGAGTTGAGAGTTTCTTATTTAAAGCACGCCATAGCTTTGGCTAAAGAGCAAGACAAGGAAGGGTCCGAAGTGCAAAAACTAAGGTTGTTTTTGTATAAAGAATCACCCAGTTTAAAGCCTCGCCCCGGTGTTGAGGACTATGTCTCTGTAGCAGAGGATTTTAGGGAGAAAAGAAATTTTAAAAAAGCCCTTTATTTTTATACTCGTGTGCTCAATTCGCCTCAAACCCCTTTTGAAGAGAAAAATCTTTCGTTTAAAGGTTTAGATCGTATCTATAAGGCCAAAAGAGATTATAAAAAAAGGATCAGCAATTCCCGCCAGTGGTCCGAGTGGCTCATTAAAGAAGGGACGGAGCAAAGTTTAAAACAATATCAGGAAAGCCGTTTAAATTTGGCCCGGCAGGAATGGAATCGAGACAAAAACCAAAAAGCCATTCAGATCATAAATGATCTTTTAAAGGCGGATGTGCCACCCTCGCCTTCAGCCCTGTTTTTGAGAGGGCTTATTCAGGAGCAGGAAGGGGAGTGGGAGCTTTGTTTAAAGGATTGGGATAAGGCTTTGAGTTTGCTTTCAAGAAAAAGATCTTCTTCAGAGCTTTTAGATAAAATTTTATGGAAAAAGGCTTGGCTTTTCAGAAGGCAGAAGGATTACAAAAAGTCTTTAGTCAATTTAAGCCTTTTGAAAAAAAAGACGGAAAATCCTTACACAAAATACAAAGCTCTGTTTTGGGAGGGAAAAACTCTTCAGGATTTGGGCTTAAGTTCGCGAGCCAAAAGGAGTTTTCGCTCTCTAATTAAGGAGGATTTTTTTGGCTTTTATGGATTGTTAGCCCGCCGTGCTTTAAATGAGAGGCTGGTTTTTCAAGAAACAAAGTGGGACTCCAAAAAATTCTCTTTTTTAGGTTCTAAGGACGATATTCTCATCCATTGGTTATTTTTGTTTAATGAATCCAGCTTACTGTCTCAATTTTTAGATCAAAAAAATTACTATTTTTTGAGTCAAAAAAGAAAAACAGAAAAAGAATGGTTAAAAATGATTTGGCTTTGGAAAAAAGCAAAAAGGCATTTGCAAATATTCCAGTCTTTAGAGCAGATGAGCCATAGAGTCAGATCTTCTTTCTTAAAAAATCACATTCAACTTTTATTTCCTTTGGATTTTTTAGAAGAAGTGGAAATAGCCTCAAAAAAATGGAAAGTTCCTAAACCCTTGATTTTTGCTATCATTCGTCAGGAATCGGCTTTTAATGTCAGGGCCAGAAGTCCAGCAGACGCCTTTGGCCTTATGCAAATTATCCCTTCCACAGGCCGACAAACAGCCAGAAGGCATAAAATTCCCTACAAAAATTTCAGAGAGCTTTACAAGCCCTCAAAAAACATTCTCTTAGGGACGGCTTATTTAAAACGCTTGCTGAGGCAATATGAGGGCAGTTTTTTAATGGCGGTCTCTGCCTACAATGCAGGGAATATTCCCCTCAATAAGTGGAAAGAGGAAATGAAAGCCCTGCCCCCTTTAGAGTTTATAGAGAGCATGCCTTATGAGGAGACACGAACTTATGCCCGTCTCCTTATCCGAAACTATGTTTTTTATCACAATATTTTAAAGGCAGGGGAGGAGGAGGGCCCTTGGTTCCCGGACAGTTTACTCAAAAAAACTTCTGATTAAGCTTGTGTTTTTGAGGGGGCTTGACAAGGCTTAGGGCTATCGGCATAATTTTTCTTATCTCAGGGCTAAACTGGGGGGCTTTTTAGACTATGTTAGACCAGCATATTTTTTTCTTGTTCAAAATAGATGAGGTGGTGACAAGATGATTCCACAAAATTTTAACTTTTTGTTTGTTGGAAATTTGTCCTGGAATCGGGAGGAATTTTTTAAAAAAGCACGAGTGTTTTTTGATACTCTCTCTGAGCAGTTTCCCACTTTTTGGAACTATGCTCTTTTTCATGTGGATAAAACCCCTATCACAGTGGGGAATATTATTTTTGGGATCATATTTGTCATCGGTGGTTATATTGGCATCCGCATTTTTGTTTCTCAATTTGAAAAAAGAATCCTCTCTCGTTTTGATATTGATGTTTCCCATCGTTATACCATAAAAGTTTTCCTGTTTTATTTTTTAATCTCCATTTTATTTTTGTTCACTCTGTATTTTGTGCAAGTCCCTTTAACTGTATTTACTGTTGTGGGTGGAGCTTTGGCCTTAGGTATTGGTTTTGGGGCAAGAAATATTATGAACAACCTGATATGTGGTATTGTGATAGTGACGGAGCACCCTATCCGGGCCGGAGATTTAATTGAAGTCAACGATCTTAGAGGTATTGTGGAAAGCATAGGTTTTCGTGCCACAGCTATTCGATCTTTAGACAACACCCATATCCTCATCCCTAACAGCGTCATTTTAGAGCACAGCATTTTAAATTGGACTTTGTCTGACAAAGTGATTCGATCCACTATTAGATTGAGTGTAAGCTATGGTTCTCCTGTGGAAAAGGTAAGGGATCTTCTTTTAAAATCAGCTCAAGATCACAAAAGTGTTTTAACCTATAACAAAGCTCAAAGCCCTATTGTGTTTTTTGGTGATTTTGGCGATAGTGGTCTTTTGTTTGAGTTAAACTATTGGCTTATTGTGGAAAGCCCCATGGATATTAAAAGGGTGGCCAGTGACTTAAGGTTTGAGATTAACAATTTATTTCAAAAAGAGGGTATACAGATCCCCTTTAGCCAGAGGGATATTCATATTAAAGAGCCGGTAAAAGTGGAATGGGAAAAGGCTTAACTTTATAAACTTTTTATTTGGGAATTTTAAAGCAATGCCTGATAAGCTTACTTAAACTGTTTATTTTTTAGGAAACAATATTTATTATGAAAAAGATTCCTTTATTTATTGCTTTGGATTTGAAGAGCAAAACAGAGGCTTTAGATTGGGTGCAAAAAACAAAAGATTATGTGCAAGGTTATAAAATAGGCCCCCGGCTTTTTTTGCCTTATGGGCCGGAGTTGATTCAGGAGATCAAAAATGTTTCCGGAGCACAAGTTTTTTTGGATTTTAAGTTTTATGACATTCCCTCTTCCACTGTGGAGGCCGTTCGATCCAGCTTTCAAACAGGTGCGGATTTTGTAACAGTGCATGCCCAGGTGGGGGAAAAAACTTTGGATCTTTTATCTTCATTGGAAAAAGACATTCAGCAGGAAAGATTTTTTCAAATCCTTTTTGTGACTGCTCTCTCCAGTAATGAGGATTTTGAAGAGAGCCGGAAACAAACTTTAAATTTAGCCCATCAAGTTTATCAAAGGGGCTTAAGAGGTTTGATATGCTCTCCTTGGGAGGCCAGCATATTAAGACAAAAATACCCGGATATGTTTTTAGTGACTCCCGGAATCCGTCTTAAGGGCGATAGCCCTGACGATCAAAAAAGATTTATGACTCCCAAGCAGGCTTTTCAAGAAAAAAGCTCCGCTTTGGTCATGGGGCGAAGTTTGATAAGATCCCAAAACATGGTTCAGGAATTAAAAAAAATACAGCTTTCTATCTCAGCCCATGAAAAGACAAATTAGATGAATGCTCTTGTTAAACGGGAGGTTATAAAGGTGGGAAAGGAACAACTATGAACGATTATAAAGATAGAAAATATTTGTCTTCTATAGAGACGGCAAAGTATTTGGGAATTACTGTCAGAACTCTGCACAACTTAGTAAAAAAGAGTCAAATTAAAAGCATGCTTTCCACCAGCGGGCAGAAAAGATTTAAACTGAAAGACTTAAAAGAGTATGAAAGAAATCGACCTAAAATCAAGAAAGAAAAAAAGCAAAGGATTGAAAAAGAAAACTTGTTGAAACTTAATAATTCTTTACATAAAATTTATATAAAAGACGCTACCTGCATGAAGGATCTTAAAGACAACTCTGTTCATTTGATGATCACTTCCCCGCCCTATTTTAATGCCAAAATGTATACAAAAGAACCTGTCCGGGGCGATTTGGGCAATATTCATAACCTCGATCAATGGTTTGAAAAAATTGGAGAGGTTTGGAAAGAGGTTTTTAGAGTTCTCCAACCTGGGAGAAAGGCTTTTATAAATATAATGAATTTACCGGTAAGGGAAGGTAAAGGATTTAAAACTTTAAATTTAACCGGACAGACAATAGAGATTATGGAGAAAATTGGCTTTGTTTTTAAAAGAGATATTGTTTGGCATAAAACAAATGGAGTGAAAGCCCACTTTGGGACTTATCCCTATCCGGGAGGAATTTTAATCAACAATATGCACGAGTTCATTTTGGAATTTAACAAACCGGAAAAAAATGGATTTAATAAATACAGCCATTTGACAAAACAACAAAAAGAAGATTCCAAATTAGATAAGGAATTTTGGCTAAGTGTCAAGAATACGGATGTATGGAAGATGAAACCAGAAGGAAGCGGGGACCGTCGCTCTCATGTTGCCCCTTTTCCCTATGAGTTGCCCTATAGAATTATTAAAGCTTTTTCCTATATAAGCGAGGTTGTTTTGGATCCTTTCTTAGGTAGTGGAACCACTGTTAAGGCGGCTGTGGATTTACAAAGAAACAGCCTGGGGTATGAAATCGCACCGGAAATTGCTGAAGAGACAATCCATGATTTAAAAAACTACCAAAATAGATTGTTTATTTAAAGAAAAATGAAACAGGATACAAAAACCATATATGCTCAATCCTCAGATGGGAGTTATAAATTTTTGGATAAAGCATTAAAGAGTCTGAAAAAAAGGAGATCAATTAATGGATACTCAATCAAAAATAAATAAGTTAATACAAAAAATAATTAAGCAATGTTCTCAAAAGGAATCAAGGGAACAAACAAATAAATTAAATGAAATGCTTAAATATGCTGAGCATGAAAAATTTAAAGAATTTATAGACATTTTATCAATAATTCTAAAATCAGAAGTAAAGAATTATTATAAAAAAAGTATAAGTAAAAATGTATCAGATAAAATGACCTCTGAAATTTATTTAGCTCACTATACAAGTATGGAAACCATTTATTCTATACTAAAACCTCAAATTGAACAACAGATGAGTGGCCTTAGATTGTCTGATGCATCTTACTCAAATGATCCCAGTGAAGGAAATTATTTAAAAGATAATTTGATTAAAAATTATCCTTGGTTGAAAGATTCTGGACAAGATACTGACGCTTTTGTCTGCTCCTTTGTTTCCGGAGAGGATTCTAATATTGGAGATAAAATCACATACTGGCAGTCTTATGGAAAGGATGGTTTGGGCTGTTCCCTTCAACTTTCTCAAAAGACTGATTTGCTTGAAAAACTGGATCCTGTATTATACGAAGATGATTTTGAGCATCTAATAGCTTACTTTAAAGATTATTTTGAATTAGGAGGTTTATTGCATTCTCAGTTTTCCTCAGATACAGATAAAAAATATTTTGCATTACGATTTTGGAAAGCATTTGATAAAATAAAATTTCTTTATAAGCATAAAGGATATGAATATGAAAAAGAATATCGGTTTATAAAAACTTCTTCAGATTCAGAGGAGATAAAAGAAGACTTTAAGAATACTCCTCCTTATTTAAGAAGATATATTTTTGATGAACAACTAAGTTCTAAAAAGATCCTTACAAGTGGCAGTAAAATTACTATAGGACCCAGAGTTATGAACAGCAGTCGTTTACGCAAATATCTAAAAAACCTTGCTAAGCAATCGGGATATATTGGTCCTCAATTTACTTGTTCCGAAATCCCTTACCGAAAAGTTTGGTGATTAAGCTTATCATCCAGTTTATAGAGGGTATAAACTTGAATATTTTAGATTTCTTTTCTTTTGAACCTTCTCCTTTTGTAGATACAATATAATGTGGCTTGTATCTGTCCCCCATTGCGATTCTTTCTTCCTGAAAAACACAATGCTTTCTGCATTTTTGATTATTGATTTTAATTGATCCAGTTAAAAATTGGTAGTCTTGTTGTTGGACTTCTGGCCACCAGTCACTGGAAATTATATAGCGAATCATTTGATTGACCTCCATTGCCGCAACGCTCAAGCTGAAAGGGAAAACATTTTGGTTTTCAGATCTCAGTGGTTTGGGAAGATTTTGAATATAGGATGGATTATTCAATGTGCCATCCAGTTCCATCGTGACACCACTGGTTGTGTATTGTTTGTTGCAACGCAAACATTGATGATAGGGTGTGACAAGATGAGACCGCCAGTGAGAACTGTAAAAATTCCCATTTTTGTCTAAAGTCACTTTTACCCCACCGTCAATAACAGGGATTAAATGAGCAAAAGAGATGAAATTTAAAACATCTCTCGCTACAGGTCGATCAACACAACTGAAAAGAAAATCACAGTCTAAAGATGCAAAATATGCCTTTTCGTGGTGTATAGAATACGGAAGAGCCTCAATATTGAGTTTATGAGCGACTGAATGCTCTTTAATTAACTGATTAGCCACATCCACCTTATAACAGCCAATATGTTTTTTTGTGCCATAGAGTAGGCGATCCAAATTGTGAGTTTTTATTTTATCTGGATCTATTAGAACGATATTATTTACTCCTAATCTGGCAAGAGTTTCAGCAACAATAGAGCCAACACTTCCCAGACCCACGATGCCTATTTTGAGTCGTGCAATATTGTTTTGATGCTTTTTTCCCCAAGTGTCAAAAGTTCTTTTTAAAAAAACTTTTCGTTTGGGAGGCAATAGAATATGATCATTATAATATATTTTGTAAAAATTTTTTCCAATAACCCTTGTTTTTTGACACCAACGATGGTTTGCTTTACCTCTCTTTCTATTCCAAAAACGAGCACTCCACCAACCGTCTGTTCCGATAGTTAGTCCCAATAGAGGTAATCCGGTGGCCATAGAGGGCGGGAACAACACATCTCTTTCTGCAATCACATCCGGTTTGCTCATATCTTGCCAGCCATCTGTTGGATGGCTGTGCATAAAAGCCAAACCTGCTTTTTCCCTTATAGCTTGATGGATTGCCCTGGAAAGGAATTGAGGAACAAACTCCACATTGCCATGGAGCGTCCGATCGTCTCTTTCTGGGAGAATTATTTTATAGATTATTCCTGTATAGCGAGATTTCCCTTTGCCAGGTCTCCACAATGCAAAGCAAAGATCCTCTTGCAAATTGCCGTTGTGAAAATGCCATAAAAGATGTTGACGAGCCTGTTTTTCGGCTTCTTCACAAAAAGCAACTTCATATCTCATTTTAATTCTTTACAAAAACGAGATATATGAAGATCCAAATAATGTTTGATATGTTTTGTAGGTAATTGATCCCAAAAATCTTGAGGAGGGCGACTCAGGGCCAACCATTCTTGGTTTTCTCCCCTATTGTCTGGATGGGTGTAAGTTTGTGTGGTTCCCCCCTTTTGATCATTATAAGGTGGGCTGATATGGATCCAATGCGGAGGATATTCTGGATATCCTTCCTCCTGAAGTGAAAATCCGAGGAGAATTTGTTTTCCCTTATATTTGCCGACCAATACATGGTAGTTAATAACCACTGTTTTACCTTGTGGTGTGTCAATATAAAAGGGACTATAGCTCAAGCCCTCTAATTCACATTTTATTTTTTCCAAAGCAGACATTTTTATACAGACTCAATATGATTAAAATTTCCTGTTTTCAAGCAACAGGAGTTGGCTCATTCAAAATGAGTAAAAAATCACAAAACTGGCTGAGATTAACTTCTTCCTCCAGCTGAAATTGACGCTGATGTTTTCCCACAGATTCTACAAGTAGATTGCTTTGTTCGTCACCGGGGAGGGTAGCTCCTTTTTCTTTAGCAAGTTCTATAATTTGTTTCGCAGTCAGATTCTTAACCTTGGATTCCATCTCTTGCCCGTTGACTTTAAATTTATATATCTTTTTTGGCTCCAGAGAGAAAACATTTTCCTTTGATAAATCCACATTTTCGTTCCCTGAATAAAGATCTTTTCCGCTTTTTAATGTCAGATCTTCAATAGGAAGATTTGCCTCTGGCAATCCTTTTTCTTTAGCAAGTTCTATAATTTGTTTCGCAGTCACCTTTTCTTTAGGCAATTCAAAATCTTTCCCATCGATCTTAAATGAAAACATTGCTTGATTATTTTTCATAGTTTAGCCTCCAGCATTTGCACAGTATCATTTTCACAGATCTTCGCATCTTTTTCAATAAAATTCCCTGAAAAAATCATAGTTTTAACTTTTTCTTCTTTTACTTATAATTCCATTTCTTTTATAAAAAAATTAATTTTATAGCCATGTATATAATTTTGAGGTTATTTTTGGAAAAATGCAAGGCTTTAGCTTTATTTTTTTTCAAAAAAGCTGATCATTTTTTATTGAAATTTATTTTTGAAGGAAGTCGGATAGGCTTTTTTCCAGATCGCCGGATTGAAATTGCTCCTCAATAATGTCGCACCCCCCTAACAGACTTTTTTTGACATAGAGTTGAGGTATGGTGGGCCACTTACCATGCTCTTTGACAGCTTGACGAATGGACTCGTCAGTTAAAACATCAAAAAAATGGTATTTGACTTTTAAAAAATCTAAAATTTGTGTGACTCGGGCGGAAAAGCCACATTGAGGTTGTTCCGGAGAACCCTTCATAAAAAGCATGACGGGATGATCGGAAATGAGTTTTACAACCTGCTCTTTAGCTGTCATCATAAAGTTGAGGCTATATCAATTCAGTTTAAAATGCCAATCTAAAAACAATTTTTTTATAAAAATACCAGAAGGCCAAAGAAGTTTGCTCCCACTTTTTTTAAGAAAGATACCGGAAAGCTATTGACTGTGCTATTTTTTTGTAAAACAGCCTTTTTAAGAACCTTTAAATTCCGGTGCTCGCTTTTCGATAAAAGCTTTCATGCCCTCCCGGCAGTCCTCTGTCTCAAATAAAAGGCTAAAACTTTCTGCCTCTTGTTTTAAACCTTCCTTTAGCGAGAGAGATCTTGCAGATTGAATCAGACGCTTGGCCTCTGCTATGGCCAAAGGCCCTCTTTTTTGGAAGACATGGGCCAGCTTTTCTGCCCGGCTCAAAAGTTGGTTTTTAGCCACCACTGCATAGATCAGGCCCAAATCGTAGGCTGACTTAGCTGTCCAAAAGCCACCAGAGAAAATCATTTCCTTAGCTTTAAAAAAACCTATAGCCCTTGTGAGCCTTTGTGTCCCTCCAAAAGTAGGGAACAGGCCCAAGGTCACTTCGGGAAAGCCAATTTTTGCCTCTTCATCCATAATCAAAAAATCACAGGCCAGGGCCAGCTCTAAGCCTCCGCCCAAAGCAAAACCTTGAATTAGAGCTATTACTGGAAAAGGGAGAGACTCCAACAGGGAAAAAGCCTGTTGGCCCTTTTGAGCAAAAGCCTTTGCCTCTTTAGCGTTGAGAGCCGACATCTCCTTTATATCTGCCCCCGCAACAAAAGATTTTTCACCAGCCCCTTGAATGATCATTGTCCTTAAACTTTTTGTATCCAAATGGCGGAGACAGTGACAAAGTTCTTCCAAAACTTTTGAGTTTAAAGCGTTTAAGGCTTTGGGCCGATTCACAGTCAAATAGGCTAAGGCCCCCTTTTGTTGGTATTTTAAAGTCTCGTATTGCATATAAACCTCTTACTTCTGACTTTTAATAGCTCTCTTTGAAAAAGTCTATATTTAATGGTTCGCACAAGAAAAATCTTTCAGCTTGCCCCCGGCAAGCCTCAATCCCGTCGACTCAGTTATTCCTGTAAATGTTCAGTATTTCGCTGACAGAGGCAAGCTTTTTAATGACTTTTGCCCAAAGCCAGCCCATGAAGGGTCCAAGGTATTGCCGTCCCGAAAGGGGCTGGCCTTTGGGCAAAGAAACTTAAGAACAGACTTTTCTGGATTCCTACTTTCACAAAAATGACGGGGGGAGTTTTTTAAGTAAAGACTGAGCTTTAGCAAATTTTTCCGGATCCACATAAAGCCTTTGTATTTTGCGAGGGGGGAAAGTTAAAAGCCCTGGGGCCTCTCGAAAGGGAATCGCATGGCGGAGAGCTTTATTTTTTAGGAAAATATCCTGCCCAGCCACTGGCTTTTTGGGTTTAATAGAGTGCTCTTCTGAGTTGATATCAATAAAATCTATCTCCATGGTTTTTAGCCTTTCTTTTAAAAATTCAATGTTTTTTACCTGTTCCCCAGAATATTTGGAGCGAACCTCCTCATAAAGCCTCAAATAGGCTTTTTGTGTTATAATTCGTCTGGCCCATATATTGGAGCTGTCGGATTTTAACTTCTGGAAAAGCTTTTCATCCGTCCATGAAAGGTAATCGGAAAGACTTACGGGAAGTCTCCACTGGCAATCCTCAATGTATTTTTTTAGCATCTGATTGTAAATGGCCGGTTTGTGGTGAAAGTAAACAATCAACCTCATGTGTTGGCGACCCAAAAGCAAACTTTCTAAAGTGTAAAGCCCCTCTTTACCCACAGAGAGAAAAACCCGCTCCCCCTCAATATGGCAATCAAAATGGGAAATCAGCCACATAAAATCAATCCAACCATATTTCACACCGCAAAATAAGGAATCCCTATAAAGATAATCCATCCGATCCACATCAAAATCAGAGCTGATAATTTGTCTTAAAAGAGGTAAAAAATCCAAACCCTTTTCCACAAAAATACCTTTGCCAAGAGAAAAATCAGGATGCAAAAGCTGTGCCACGGCCAAAGGATCCACCCCACTCATTTGTAAGACTTTATTCAAGCCCTCTTCTTTATCCATAATAATTTTTAGGCTATAGTCTTCATGCCGGGCGAGTCTTTTTGAAGAGCTATTTAAAAAACTGTTTAAGCCCATTGTTTTTAGTGGAGGCAAAAGGGCTTCGCTGGAGTGGCTCAGTGGCCCATGGCCTATGTCATGCAGAAGGGCTGATATGCGAATAGTGGTTTTAAAACTTTGTTTTTTGGATTCGCTTAAAAGAGATTTGTTTTTGCTAAAAATGCTGTCAAAAGCCTCACTCGCTAAATGGCAAACACCTAAGGAATGGCTAAAGCGATTATGTGTTCCGGAGGGAAAGGCCTGTTCTGAAAAGCCCAACTGCCGGACAGATCTCAACCTTTGGAATGCAGGATGATTTATCAAGGTTTTTTCCCCTTCGCTGAGGTGAATATAACTGTAAAGGGGATCACAAATTTTAAACTTTCTAAAATCAGGCATGCCTCAAGTTATACCGATATTGCTTGAAAACTGCACGAAACTTTGTCTTTAATTTTGGTTTTTTTCAACAAAGGGATGCTTTATAGTTATTATGAGGGTTAAAAACAGGGCACAGAAAAGATATTTTGAGCCAGAGAAGGGGAGTTAGGGGTAGTTTGTGAGTTTTTTATAATTGAATTTCTATTCCTATACTGTGTAAAATATCATCATCATCACTGTCTAAGTAAATGGGGGCAGGTTTTTCTGGCAAATCTCTTTTTTTCACAGTGTAATGAATTTTTAGGCCCGGCAAGATTTTAACATGTAATCCTAATGAGCTGGAGTTGGCCCAATTCCTTGATCCTTCACCTTTTTTGCCTCTCACATTGGCAATGAGGTAAACATGATCTTTTAAATGTTTTGTCAGCAGAAGATGAGCAAACTCCGATTCTAAAAAAGCACTGGAGGCATGATCCATAGAGTGAATTTCCGCCCCTAATTCTATACGAAAAAAATTGAGGCTACCCCCACCGTTTATAGAATCGGTAGAGTTTAAAGAAAAGCTTTTTCCTAAAGCAATGTGCCCTGAGCCGAACAATTGATTCCCCTCTGTCCCATTGTGGTATTCATAATCGCCCACTCTGGCATCCTGATAAGATCTTCCATCTACCCTGCAAAGTCGGATATGAGCTGGATTATATTCCCCCGGACAGTGGCGGGTTTCGATCACCTTATTAGTCCCTTTAAAATGATCATGAAAAATCTCATGTTCTTTTCCAGAAATATACCTTTTGTCATCAGATATAATTCCTATACTTAAACCCCCTGCATAGTATATTTCTTTAAAAGCTCTCCAATTTGTGTATTCCAAAGACAACTCGTTTTCCTCTTGAAACTTAAGGACATCGATATAAGTCTCAGAACGGTCGTCAGGATTGTAGCTAAAAATCGAATAGTAATCCTCTGTAAAAAAACGAGAGTTGAAAGATAAAGTCCAATCCTCCCCATCAGGGCACTTACGAGTTAGGCTTGTCAGATGGCCATGAGTATAGCCCATATCACTTTTTGACATATCATTTTCAAGCTCTGTTTTTAAAAAGTATTGGCAAGCCTCCTCTTTTTCTGAATCTTTTAAGGTGTTGGGGCTTTTAGGGATGTTTTGATGTTTTTCTTCCTTTTGAGAAGAACTTTCATGAGCTATATCGAATAAAATGATACTTGGCTGAGGGACTGGTTCTGTTTCATTTTTTGGAAATGTGCTGGCTGAAACAGTATAAAAAAAACATACCAAAATGATATTAAAAATGAATTGAATTTTTAAGGATAAAAATTTCATTATATTTAAGAGTGGTTCATCTTGAAAATCAACTCACCGATGAATTTGTTTTTGGACATTAGCAGAGCAAGTTGCATTTTGGCATTTTTGTTTCCAATCTTCGCAATTATACAAATGAGGGCATTGGATTTGAGGGCAAGAAGAGAGGAGTTGGCTCTCATAGTTTTTTGCTTGAGCTGGGGCCAAAGGGATAATCTCTCCTCCGCTTTGGCAAGGGCAACAATTTTTTTGGACATAAACAGCTCCCTGGCCAGTGTATGGCACAGGGCTAATAGATTTTTGATGGGATCCAGAAGAAAAAAGAGAATCTCTTAAATAGTCACAACCGGATTGAAAAACCAGCCCTGTTGTTATAAAAAAAACAATGGCCATTTTAGTTTTCATAAAAAAGTCTTTCAGTTAATAAAAAATGGATAAATTTTCATGCTTTAAGCGATATATCCTTTTTAAAACCTGAAGACAAGGAAAAAATAAGCTTAAGGTAATTTAATTGTTATGAATCAAAATTTTCACGCAAAAGACCAGGGCAATGGACCGATAATAGATATATAAACTCAAACCATAAGGAGCTATTATGATGATCATGATTGCAGTTTCTACAGTTATAGCAGTTATGGCTGTTTTAGGTTTTCTTTTGGCTGTTTTTAACTCTATTTTAGAGTCAAAACTAAAAATACAAATAGACCCAATGAAACAGGATATAGCTAAGCTTGAGAAGAGGATAGGAAAGCTTGAGGCTGGACAAAAAGAGCTTAATAGAAAGCTGGATAAGCTCTTAGCAAGACAATAGCCTATGAAAATAGAGTGACTCTTTAACTAAAAAGTTCCAATCAGTAGCACAAAGCAATAGAACCACCAATTAGGAAAGACAGGCTAAGGGGAAGGATTAAGGCAAATTCCGCTCTAAAAAAGATTGGATTCTTTTTGCCAAATCTTGAATAAGAGAGAGCGAAGGGCCCTCCACAAATATTCTTATCAGTGGTTCTGTGCCGGAAAAACGAATTAAAATTCTCCCCTCTGCCTTCAGCTCCTTTTGGATCGAATCCAACAGATCTTTGTAGCCGGGAAGAGATTCCAGATCTATTTTTTGCCTTGTTCGAATTTTTAAAAAAACCTGAGGTTTTTCTTTAATTTGATCTCTTAAGCAGGATAGCTTTTGATGATTCTCCCTCATCACTGCCAAAACATTTAAACCTGCAATACAGCCGTCCCCTGTTTTGCTGTGGTCAAGAAAAATAATATGGCCGGAAGGCTCTCCTCCAAGATAAATTTTGTTTTTCCTCATAGCCTCCACTACATTTCGATCCCCCACATCGGTTCGGATAACGGAGATTCCATAAAGGCTTAAGCTCTCTTCTAAGCCACTGTTGGAAATTTGTGTCAGCACCACTCGCTCTTGAGGAAGGCGGTTTTGGCTTTTAAGATAAATAGAGCAAATCCCTAAAATATGATCACCATTTAAAATACGGCCTTTTTCATCCGCCATGATCAGGCGGTCGCCGTCCCCATCCAAACTCAAGCCCACATCGGCCTTATGTTTTAAAACAGCTTGAGCTATTTTTTCTGGATACAAGGCCCCAGAGTTTTTATTGATATTGTATCCATTAGGCTCTTGACTTAAGCCTATCAGTTCAGCCCCCAACTCATTAAATATGGCCGGTGCCACTTTATAGGCAGAACCGTTAGCACAATCTAAAACAATTTTCATATTTTTTAAGTTTTGATTTTTAGGAAAACTGTTTTTAGCAAAAACAATGTATCGGCCGGCGGAGTCTACGATCCTTCGAGTTCTGCCCGGCTCTTGCCCTGCTGTTTTAAAATTGTTGGCAAAAACCATCTCCTCTATTTCCCTCTCCTCTTGGTTTGAGATTTTAAATCCGTCTGCAAGAAAGATTTTTATGCCATTGTCGTAATAGGGATTGTGAGAAGCAGAGATCACCAGGCCGGCAGAAACTCTCATATTTTGAGCCAAAAAACCAATTCCCGGAGTGGGCAGAGGGCCTGTCAGTTGAACAGAAATCCCCATAGAGTTGAGGCCACTGGCCAGTGCCTGTTCTAACATATAGCCGGAAAGGCGGGTGTCTTTCCCAATTAAAACAGTGTGTTGCTTTTCCTCTGAATATTTCTTTTTTAAAAGAGCACCTAAGGCCTGCCCTACCCTTAAGGCAATGTCCGGTGTGATGGGGAAGGTGCCGGCCCTCCCACGGATCCCATCAGTGCCAAAAAGCTTTTTTTCTTTTTTGGAAAAACTCATAACATACTATAATTTTTTTTCACAAATAATTATTTATACAGGGCTGGGAAGTGCAGGGCCACTTAAGGGGTTCGGTGTTTTCTTCTTTTTCTTTTTCTTGTTTTTGATTTTATCTTCAGTTTTGCTGGCCTGCCTTTCCTCATCTAATTTGTCTGACATTTTCTTCCTGTAAAGGCTCAAATCAGAGAGGTTTTTGCCTTTCATAATCATATCCACCTCTTCAGAGTCAATAGTTTCAAATTTTAAAAGAGCTGAGGCCATTATGTGGAGTTGGCTCAACTTTTCCTTAATTATAGATTGGGCTTTTTTATAGGCGTTTTGGATGAATGAGCTGATTTCGCTGTCAACATTTTTGGCACTCTCTTCAGAATATGTTGTGGAGAGGTTATAGTTTTTTCCAACAAAAATGGAAGAATTTCCCTGATCGAGAAACAAAGGGCCAATTTTATCACTCATTCCCCATTCGCAAGTCATCCGGCGAGCCAAGTCTGTAGCTTTTTGAATGTCATTGCTGGCCCCACTGGTAAAGTCCTTAAAAATCTCCTCTTCCGCCACTCGGCCCCCAAACAGGAAAGATAAAAAGTTTTTGGCTTTTTGCTTACTCATATTGAGTAGGTCCTCTTTAGGAAGTGTTTGTGTGACACCAAGGGCCATTCCCCTCGGAACAATAGTCACTTTGTGAATAGGATCTAAAAGTGGAAGGCTTTTCCCCACAATGGCATGTCCGGCCTCGTGATAAGCAGTGATTTTTTTATCCTCTTCGCTCATTATAAAGGATTTTCGCTCAGAGCCCATCATCACCTTGTCCCTGGCATTTTCTAAATCCTCCATCTCCACTTTGAGTTTGTTGTGGAAGGCGGCCATCAAACTGGCTTCGTTAATTAGATTTTTGAGATCCGCTCCGGAAAAACCCGGTGTGCCTCTGGCAATTTTATTGAGACTCACTTGAGAGGACAAAGGGATTTTTTTAATATGCACCTTTAAAATTTGCTCCCTTTCCTTAAGATCGGGGAGACTGACTATCACTTTCCTGTCAAACCGGCCAGGCCTTAAAAGGGCAGGATCCAAAACATCAGGGCGATTGGTGGCCGCTATGAGAATCACCCCTTGTTGGCTTTCAAAACCGTCCATTTCCACTAAAAGCTGATTGAGGGTTTGCTCCCTTTCGTCATGGCCTCCACCCATACCGGCTCCCCGGTGCCGGCCTACGGCATCAATCTCATCAATAAAAATCAGGCAGGGGGCATTTTTTTTCCCCTGAGTAAAAAGATCTCTCACCCTTGAGGCTCCAACCCCTACAAAAACCTCCACAAAATCGGAACCAGAGATAGTAAAAAAAGGCACTTTGGCCTCCCCAGCCACTGCACGAGCGAGTAAAGTTTTCCCTGTTCCCGGAGGGCCAATAAGCAAGACCCCTTTAGGTATCTCACCCCCAAGCTTAGTGAATTTTTTGGGACTTTTTAAAAACTCCACAATCTCTTTCAGCTCTTCTTTGGCCTCTTTAATGCCGGCCACATCTTTAAAAGTGATTTTTCCTTTGTTTAAAATCAGCCGGGCCCGGCTCTTTCCAAAGGAAAAAGCTCTTCCGCTTCCTATTTGCAGTTGGCGAATAAAAAACACAAAAACCCCTAACAGGAGAAGAATAGGAATCCAGCTCAAAAGAAGAGTGGCCCAAAATTTATTGTCCTTATTGTTATAGGAGGGGGTGATCCCATTATTCCTCAAAATTTCAAAACCTTTGTCGTCCACATTCCCTTCAATAAGAAAATTTTTACCCCCAAACTTTTTTTTGCCCGCAGGGGTGAGTTGGCCTATTATCTCCTTAGAAGTGGTGTTGAAGATCACACTGTTTTTGACAACCATATCCTGTTCTACAGCTTGAAGAAACTTGGGATAGTTAAAGTCTTTAGCTTGAGTTTTTTGGACTTGCTCGTAAAAATGGTAGAAAAAAAGCCCAATAAGTGCGAAACTCGCCCAAAAAATGAAGACTTTTTGCCGTTTTTGGACTTTTGGTTTTTTCATTTTCATAAAAAGCAAGTGTATCAGATAAAAATAAAAAATCAAGACATTCTAAAAATTTCATGATTTTTTTAATAGTGGGGCTGTCCGGCCCGCCAGTCAGATTCTATAGATTTTTTAACAGTCCAATAGAGTGAACTCTTTTCCTAACCAAAAAACTCGTCCTTGGCCATCCGGCAAGGTGCAGTTGAGCCTTTGCCTCAAACCTTTTGTCCAGGGGGAATTTAAAATAATTTTTGCCTGATTTTTGTTGGCTTGGAGTTTAAGGCCACTATTGGACGCGAAACAGTTTAAGCCTCTTAAAGAGAGTTTTTGAGCTGTGAGGGAAAAGTGCCTTCTGGGCCGGCTTTTGCACAAGGCAAGCTCCTTTGGGGAAAAATTTTGAAGAGGCAAATGCCGACTCATCATTTTGTGGCGGAACAGATCGTTAATTTTCCCATATCTCATATTTAAGGCAAATCGGGGCAAAGCAAATAAGTTAGAAGAACATCCCGCAGGGCCGGACTGTGTGCTAAAGCCAGCGGAAAATTTAAAAGGCCTCCCTTGCAAATTCCAGCGGTAGTTTTTTAACTCTTTTATAAATTGTTGGGAGGTTTCTCCATAAGGGTAGGCAAAGTATTGAGGCCATCGGCCGGTATTTTCATAAAGGCGGAGGACGGAGGTTCTAATATCCCTTTCCCTTTGCTGAGGGTTCATACTCCTTATCATGTAGCTGTGGCTATGGCCATGGGCTTCTAAGTGGGCTAAGCCTGAGCGGGAGATTTCCTTTAACTGGCCCCATGTCATATAGTCTTTTAAAGACTGATCAATGGCTTGGGTATTGACAAAAACAGTATAAGGAATCCTTTGTTTTACAAATAGAGGATGAGCTATTTCATACAAGGATCGGTAAGCGTCATCTATAGTGATGGCTAAAGTTTTTTTAGGAAGAGGCCCCCCTCTTTTTAAAGCTTGAACAATGCGGTTTAGGGGGACTATTGATAAGCCATTAGAGCGGAAAAACTGAAGATGGCCCCTGAGCAGGGCCTTTGTCACACTTGTAGAGGGATGTTTGCCGTCAAAGCGATGATACATGACAATAACTGCTGAGTGGCTCCTTGGGGAACAATTTTGGGCTTCAGCGGTTTTTTTAAAAAAAACAGATCCGGACAGAATGAGGGTTTTTATTATAGTTAGGGAAAAGACTTTCGGAAAACTTAAGGCAGGCTTTTTAAAAATTGAAATCATAGCTTTTTTTATTTGAGGGCTTTGGCTGACAGCCTTGGTTTTTTGTCCGGCTGATAATTTTTGATATTGGTTTTTTGTTTGGCACTTTGATTTTCGCATTTTTCCATCATATTGCATATTTTGTTATCTAACATTCCCTTAATATGAGGAAGATATTTTTCATCTTCAGCGTAGCCTTTGACAGAAGGGAGAAGTTTTTTAGCCATCTCACATGCATCAGAGTTCCCCTGGTTATTCTCATATAATTTGAGACGATTCACTCTATATCTTTGATATCCTGCAAGATGGGCGGCATTAAACCTTGAAAAATACTCATCTATGGAACCTTCATAACCATTAAATTTTAACATACAACGGTGAGGATCTTTTTTTGCCCTTCGGCAGTTAGGATATACCGAAGGAGTCATGGTGCTGGGGTCTTTAAATTGGACTTGAAGTCCAATAATATTGTCATGTTCTTGATTTTCCCCCCATCCCGACTCTAAAGCACATTGGCTGAGTATGAGAGGGGCAGGAATGGGTTGAACTTTACTCATAATCTCATTTCGGCAGTCTTCACTTTTTATGTCTTTTGTGTGAATTTGCTTTCCTACATAAAAAAGACATTTATCTGGAGGACCATCGCTTTCAATATGTTTTTTTGCTAGCTCCCTAATTTGCCTTTGGGTCACTTCCGGTGGGATGTAGCGTGTGGCGGGGACGAAGTAGTCTATACCCAGCCTGTTAGGCTTACTCGACACACCGGACTCGTCCTTTAGCATACGGTGTTTTATCATCAACTCTGTCATCCTTTGGTGGTCCTCTGGTGAGCGATCTTCGGGTTTTTTATCGATATAACTCAACATAAATGCCCGACTCTCTTGCATTTTATTATTTTCCTTATCAATGAGGATTTTGACTTCGCATATAAAATCCAGTTGATAAGATGCTTCACCGGCCTTTTCTAAAGTTTCCCCAATTTGTGTCAGGCTTTCTGCAGTGGTAGAGGGGTTACAGTCCTCCTCAAGGGCTGTTGTGGTTTGATTTGCTTGATAACTTTCTATTAAGCCCTCATTGCTAAATACAGGTTTTTGAGCGGGTATAGGGATACTTTGGGCCTGACTCAAAAAGGTAGTGATAAGAATAAAAATGGCTATATTCATAACTTTTAAGTAGGAGAATGCCCACCTTGGGCAAAGGATAATCAAAAAACAGGAAAATTGTCAAACAAAAAAACAGGCTTCATGGAGGATTATAATATCTTCAGTTAATTCTCCGATCCATGGGGTTTTAGGGCCTAAAATAGAGTCTTTAATAGGGCTTTTCCCGAACAGATGAGTCCCGGGACCCAAAATGGCAAAGCCTTTAAGCTCTAAATTTTTAAGATGGCGAACACTGTTAGGGGCTAACAAGGGATGAGCTGATTTTTGACGACCTTGCTTTCCCGCCTTTAAGCCGACAAGCTGATCTTTGGGGTCAAAGCGGGAAAAGAGCATTTCCAGAATTTTTTTAAACTCCCTGCTTTGGGCTTGTTTTTGGTTTTTTCCTGTATTGTTGTTTTGAGTTTTCTCATTATCAAATAAAATATTCATGCAGAATCGGGAGGATTCAATATAAGAGAGCTTGTCTCCTGCCTCTAAGATAAAAGCCCCTTTATCGGCAAAAATTTTAAAGCTTTTTTGAGGGAGCAAAGGCATTATAAAATCCAAAAACAAATCAAAGGCTTTTGGTGAAATATGATCCAACAAAGTGCTATTAAATAAAGCCAAGCCACTGAAGTAAAAAGGCAAGAGTTTGTGAGCTTGGCCTTTAGGCAAATTTTTTTGGCTTCCAACAAATTTTAAGTTGAGATCTTTATCGCTCCATAAGAATTTGCCCAAGGGATTGATTTTTTGGACAGGGGCAGAAAACAGCAAGCCATCGGCCCTTACTTGGCTAAAATGTTTCTCAAAAGAGAGAAGTGAACTCATTTTTTTGGGGAAAAACAGGCTATCTCCATTGATATAAAAAAACTGTTTTGTTTTTTGGAGTTCCTTTTTCAGGCGGTGCAAAGTTCCAGCACTGCCAAGAGGTTCTGCCTCAAAAAAAATATGTCTTTCTTGCTCAGGTTGGGATAAAAAACTCACACAGTTTTTTAATTTTTCAGGAAAAAGATGGCTGTTTAATAAAAAACGAGAGACATTTAAATACTCTAAGTAGAACCAATTTAAGGAGAGCAAGGGCAAATTTAAAAAAGGTATACAGGCCTTAGGTAGAATGTGGCTGTAAGGTCTTAATCTTGTGGCTTTCCCGCCACACAGGATAAGGGCTGACTTCATTATGATGGAATTTTACTCCGATATTGTGTTTTTGTCATTATAAGAAAAATTTTTGATCCCTCTTTATTTTGCTTTGTCTCTCATTTTTTAAAAAAAGCTAAAAAAACCTTGCCGGAAAGGTTTTTTTTTCCTACACTTCAAGCGTTTTATAGGATTATTGGACAAAAGAAGTTAAGAATAATATATATTGGTGAACATAATGGCAGAAAAAAAGAAAAAAGCCTCTCGATCAGTTAAAAAAAAAGGGAAAGCTCCTGCTGGTCAAAAGAAAAAGTCTTCGGCCAGTGCTTCTTCAAAATTAGTGAAAAAGCCTCATAAGAAGGTTAGTGCTAAATCTGTTTTAGGTAAAAAGTCTTCTTCGGCCGGTGCTTCTTCGGAAGTGGTGAAAAAGTCTCGCAAGAAGGTTAGTGTTTCATCTGTTTCAGGTAAAAAGCCTTCAGCCGGTGCTTCTTCGGAAGTGGTGAAAAAGTCTCGTAAAAAAGCCAGTGTTTCATCTGTTTCAGGTAAAAAGTCTTCGGCCGGTGCTTCTTCAGGAGTGGTGAAAAAGTCTCGCAAGAAGGTTAGTGCTGAATCTGTTTTAGGTAAAAAGTCTTCTTCGGCCGGTGCTTCTTCGGAAGTGGTGAAAAAGTCTCGCAAGAAGGTTAGTGCTGAATCTGTTTTAGGTAAAAAGCCTTCGGCCGGTGCTTCTTCAAAATTAGTGAAAAAGTCTCACAAGAAGGTTAGTGCTGAATCTGTTTTAAAGGAAAAACCCCCCTTAGCTCCGCCGGCTAAAAAAGTTGAAAAAACAGTTGTCAAAAAAAGCCTTGTAAAAGGCAAAAAACCTGTGGAAAGCACTCAGCCATCATCGGAAGAGATTCAGAAATGGCAAAGACTTAAGGAAAAACACAAAGGGCAAAAGGCTCGGCCTTACGATATGAAAAAATCTTTTGAATCTGTGTTTGTGATTGATCACAAGGTTTTTAGAAGAGGTTTTATCCTCTCTCAGAAAAACAACAGGTTAGAAGTTTTGTTTGAGGGTGGGACTAAAATTCTTATTTCCAACTTTCAGGTTTGAGAAATCCTTACAGTGAGGTTAAATGGACATGGCAAAAAGTGATTTGGCTCAATTTGACGGTTTAGTGACGGATATTGGGGCAGGTGGCCTTTACAAGGTCAAGCTGGAAAAAAACAGTGCGGAGATCTCCGCTAAACTCTGCGGGAAGATGAGAAGATACAATATTCAAGTGGTTTTAGGGGACCGGGTCACTGTGGGTTTTTCGCCTCAAGATCTCAGCACGGGTTTAATTATTTATCGTTATAGGTAGGCCAACAAAATCATTTAAAGTTAAGTTCTGTTAAAAACTTAGAGGAAGGTTATCCCTGGTGCCAAGCAATAGAGGGTAAAATTAGATGCCACAGCCGGAAAAATTAGATCTCAATCCTCAATTTCAATATGCCCTTAAGCTGATGGAAGAGGGCAAAAAAAATCTGTTTATTACAGGAAGGGCGGGAACGGGAAAGTCCACTCTGTTGGAATATTTTTATGCTCATTCCAAAAGAAAGGCGGTGGTTTTAGCCCCCACTGGGGCCGCGGCTTTAAATGTTAAAGGGCAAACTATCCACAGTTTTTTCAAGTTTTATATTGATGTGACATTGGATTCGGTCAAAAAAATGAAAAAGCCCAAGCAGGCTGAACTTTATAAAAAGCTTAAAGTTTTGATTATTGATGAAATTTCAATGGTTCGGGCCGATCTTTTGGACTGCGTGCAGGCTTTTCTTCAAAAATTTGGCCCTAAGCAGGGTTTTCCTTTTGGCGGTGTTCAAATGATCTTTATTGGTGATCTCTATCAACTGCCTCCTGTGGTTTCGTCTAAGGAGCAAGAGTTTTTTTCAGCTCATTATGAAAGCCCATTTTTTTTCAGTTGTAAGGCTTTTGATAATTTTAATATAGAAATTATTGAGCTGGAAAAGATCTATAGGCAAAAAGATCAAAAATTTATCCATCTATTAAACCGCATTCGGAATAACAGCACCCGGCCCCAGGACATTACAGCCCTTAACCGTCGTTATAAACCTGATTTTAAAGCTAAAAAAGGGGAGTTTTATATCACTTTAAGCTCCCGCAATATGATAGCTGATCGCATCAATCAGGAAAAACTAAAGGGCCTTAAAGGGCGAGTCTACAGCTCTACCGCTTTTATTGAAGGGGATTTAGGAAAAGATAGCTGGCCCACTCAATTGGAGTTGCGATTCAAATTGGGTTCTCAAATTATGCTTCTCAACAATGATTCAAAAAAACGATGGGTGAATGGGAGTATTGGGATTATTGAGGCTTTTGACTCAAATAAAGAGCGACTCTCTGTTTGTCTTTATCCTGAAAATAAGTTGGTCTCTGTTTATCCTTACCGATGGGAGATTTATAAATTTTCTTTTTCCCAAAAAAAGAAATCTATTATTTCAGAACCAGTGGGAGCTTTTGTCCAGTTCCCTTTCCGTTTGGCTTGGGCTATTACTATTCATAAAAGTCAGGGAAAAACTTATGATCGGGTCATTTTGGATTTGAGCCAGGGAATGTTTGTTAGTGGGCAGGCTTATGTGGCTCTTAGCCGTTGCTCCTCTTTTGAGGGTTTGATTTTGAAATCGGCTTTTAAAAAACAGTATATTCGAACGGATTACCGCATTTTTGATTTTTTAACCCAGCATAAATATAAAAAGGCGGAAAAGGAAATGTCGGGAGCAAGTAAAATCAAAATGATTCAAGAAGCCATTGATGAAAAGAAGAGTTTAAAAATCACTTATCTTAAAGCCAACAATGAAGAATCTCAAAGAACAGTTGAGCCTCTGTTTGTTGGTGATATGGATTATCAGGGAAAGCCATATCAGGGTTTAAAGGCTTTTTGTCAGACAGCGAGGGCTGATCGCTCCTTTCGAATTGATCGCATTCTTAAACTTCAGGTTGTTTAGTCAAAGGTTTGTGTTTTAAGGGCTGTGATGAATTTTGTAAAATTTCTGGCCTGTTTTATAAGGAGCTGATAGGTGTTTTTATCGGTAATTTGCCCTTCTTTTAAAACCTGTGAAATATTTTGAATAAAAACCCTGATGGGAAACACAAAGCTATGGCGATAAATAAAAATGCCCTGGAGATGGCTTATGGGGTGAAAGGCGGCAAACTTCCCACCCAAACCGATAAAACATATAGGTTTATAAACAAAAGAATCTGGATAAATCCAATGATCAATAAAATGCTTTATCAGTCCGGGAATACCTCCATTATATTCCGGGCAAACCAATATTAAGCCCTCTGCTCTCGCTATTTTATTCAGGTGGGGTTGTAATATAGTGGGAGCTTTGTCAGGAAAAGGCTCTTCCACAATATTTTTAAGCGAGACTTGCCGGAGATCCATAATTTCCGGCTTTTCGCCTAAACTATGGTAAATATTTTGCACTATTTTTGAGACAGAGGAGCTGAGCGAGTTTTTTCGATTTGTAGCTGTGATGATGAGTTTCACTATAGAAAATTTTTAAGCCACCGGGAGATAAGTAGCCTCCCCCTGGAAGGGCCACTGTATTACCAAGAGGATTTAATTACACCGGGAATAAGGCCCTCGTGAGCCATTTTCCTGAACATGAGGCGAGATAGGCCAAACTTTCTCAAGTGGCCCCTGGAACGTCCAGTAATCCCACACCGGTTCACTACAGAGCAACGACTTCCATATTTAGGAAGTTTTTGAAGCTTAACATTAGCCAATAATCGCTCCTCTATAGGGAGTTTTTGATCCGACTGTTGTTTTCGCAACTGTTTTCGTATCGGCTCAAACTTCTCAGCTAAGAGCTTTCTCTTTTCATTTTTTGCGATAGAGCTTTTTTTTGCCATGCCAAAACCCCTTGTGACTTTATATATAGGGAAAAAAAGACCTGTTCAAGAGTTTAATTAAAAAAAAGGCGATGCAGAAGCAAATCCTCCGCTTTGATTGACATCCTTGTCACTACATCGCCCCCCACAACTATTTTTTGCTATAAAATAATAAAAGAATCAAGATTTTAAAGGATTTTTTCGCAAAGCCTTAAAAACCCAGATTTTCCTCTCGATCTTATCAAAAAAAGCCTTAAAAACGGACAAAACAGGTCATAAGGCCAGTTTTTATAAGATTTTTTTAAATTCACTTGATAAAAATCCGATAGGTCTTTCAGCAGGATAACTTTAAGGAGGAAAACATGAGATATCTATTATTTCTTTTAACTTTGGCTTTTATTTTTAGTGCCTGTGAAAGTCAGCAAGAATTTGGCATTGTGTCTGACGGGGCAGAAAGGTTTATTCAAGCTTCCCGATCGGGCGGTCAGGCCATTGCTCCAGATGAGGATTCTGCTCAAGCGAGGGCAAAGCCTCGAGCGAAAAGAGCGGACAGATCCAACAATCCTCATACTCGACAACTGCGAACCACTGTGAGAACACAGATTGAAGTTAAAGTCAGTGGTAAAAAAAGAAAGGCAATCAGTGTAGAGGATACCGTTGGAGGGAAAGATTTTGGCAGAGGTGGAGATGCAGTTGAAGTGGATACTTCCAGTCCAGTTCAGACAGAAAATACTGCTACCACTATTTCTATTGAAGAGGATTTTTCAAATGCAGAGGCTGTTGAGGTGGATATTCGGGTGGGGACTATTCAAGATATACCGGTGGCCACTTCTCCCAGCAGATTAGGCAGAAGAGGATCTGCTCAATCAGGTAGTAAAAAATTAGATATTTTATTTTATATGGAAGATAGAAGTGATATTTGTGTTCAGAGTTTAAGTGATTATAGCTCAGAAAATGCTTTTTTGGCTTATTTGGATCCTTTTGACTGGCAAATGAGTTTTGCTTTTTACTCCGATGGCCCGGCCCAGTTGATTCCTTTAGAGTATCATAACGGAGAGGCTTATCATACAGGAGGTTTTTTTCAATCAACAAAACCAGATTATTTGCTCTCTAAGGGGGAATATGAAGCTGAAATGAGAGACAGGTTTTTTAGTGAGACCTTAAAGGCATCCTCACGAATCACATTTAATGATCACCCTGATCTCAGTAATAATCATCGCAAAACTCTCTCAGACTTGACTCCTGATAAAGCTCAGCGAACCTCAAGGAATCCTTTAGCTGGTTTAGATGTGCTTTTGAGTGGGCGACCACTTCAAATGCCTGGCGAGTTAGAGACATTTAGAAGGCCTGGAGCCAAAACAGTAGTCCTGCTTTTAGGGAATCATGCCTACTATTCTTCTAAAGAATGGGATAAGTTTTTTAAAAAACACAGTAATGTGAGTATTATTGCTTTAAACAATCGTTTGAGTAATGTCTCTCAATCCTTTTCTGTTTTAGAAGGCCAATATGATTTTGAGTTTGTTCCCTCTTGTGATAGCCGGGCCAATTCTTCCAAAATTTTAGACGCTATTAAAAGCAAGTTTTAACAAAAATCAAATTTTCCGCTCAAAAAAGCTAAGGCATTATGTTCTTTGGCTTTTTTACTGCGAAAGGGAATGTATGGTTTTAAGCTCCTCTCCCGCAATTCGCAATTAAGGCGGGCTTATTCAATCCACATAAAAGCTCCAGTGGCAAAAAAGTCTCTTATATTGGCCCGATCAATCAGGGGATTTTTTGAGGGAACTGGTGGATCCTTTTTCCGAAGAGCTGGTTTTATAAAAGCGTCTGTAAATAACAGGATTGAGCACAATGGAGAAAACTCCAAACAAAATCAAAACGGAAAAAATTTTAGAATCAATATAACCTTTGGCTAAGGCCAAATTGGCTACAATAAGATCAAAAGTCCCTCTGGAGTTAAGTATCAGCCCTATTTTTAAGGACTCATTTTTTGAAAAGCCAGAGACTTTAGCTCCTATCCAAGAGCTGGCGACTTTTGTCCCATAACCTACTCCCATAAGGGTCAAGATGAAAAAAACATCATCAAAAATATCTGTTTTTATGATTAAGCCCAAATAGGCAAAAAAGATAGGTGTTAAAAAATGTTGGGTGATGGATCGAAGAGTGAGGGAAAGGGAGTCAAAAAAGTTGGTTCCAATAATGTCTTTATTTAAAAGTAAGCCTCCAAAAAAAGCTCCAATAATAAAGTGAAAGCCTAAAGATTCAGAGATAGCACTAAAAATCAAAACAAATAAGACTCCCAAACCAAAAACAGCCTCTTCCCCTAAGGTTTGAATCAGCCTGCTAAAAAATTTTTGTGTTCTTTGTATATGGCGAAGTTCTGATCGAAAAATTTTATTAACCATCATCACAACAAGGAAGAACAACAGCATCCCTCCCCCTTTAATGAAAATCATTTTTATATATTCCCAGAGTTTGTAATTTTCCACCTCAGAGGAAATGCCCAGGACTAAGAGAGCCAAAATCTCAATCAGGACAGCAGTGCCCATAATGGAATGGCCCACCGATGTATTTAATAAATGGGCATTACGGATGAATTTTATAGCTACAGGAATAGCTGTAATGGCAAAGCAAAGGCCCACCACAATAGAGCTGTGAAAGGAGAGGTTTAACCAAGCTCCAAAGCCTAAACCCGCAGAAAAAGGACCAATAAAGCTGATCAAACCGCAAACCAGAGCTTTGCTTTTTAAGGCACGGGTAAAATCTTTTAAATCCACTTCTAAGCCAGCAGAAAAAATCAGCAGGAAAATCCCCAAATCAACAATTCCATTGAGACCATCGATTTCCGGATCTATGAAGCCAAAAATGGCTGGCCCTAAAAGAAAACCCGCAAGGATCTCCCCTATAATGGCAAAATAGCCTATGGCCTCAAATAGACGGCCTAAAACTCTGGAGGCCGCCAGCAAAATCAATAAACTGGTAATCAAATGCATGACTTTTGTATTTTATACCTCTCTGATTTAAAAATCCATATTTTTATTGAGCACTTTTCTTGAGTATATATTTAAAAGTGGTTTTTTTTGAGGAGATAATGGTTCTATTTTATAATAAAAAAGAGACTCCGGTAGAGGAGTCTCTTTTGATTTTTAGCTTTCTAAAACTAATAGTCTATAATTTGCAGTTTTCTACTACTTGATTCACTTGTTTTGTATTATTCGGAACCAGACCTTTTTCTTCAATGTCGTTTGCCAGTTTCACCACCTTACTTTGAGCTATTGGGTCCCGCCATGTTTTAGATTGAACAGCCGCCGCGAGAATGGCATTTGTAATTTCTTCGGCAGTCTTAGGTGCAACCCCTTGACTTTGCAGTGTGAAATTCATTCGAGGAAGGGAACTCACAACATCGCCAATCACTATGGCATCCCTACCTTGAGCTAAGACAGTGCTGAGATTGAGTGCTCTTTTGGCCTCAAGGCTCAGTTCTGAAGAGGCCACTTCCACACATGGGCCAGTGCAATTCCCTACAGGGCGAACAGGGACTTCTCTAAAAGCTCTTCCCGCAGTTTCCCCATTCATTTGCCTTGTCATTTGTTTTGTAGATAAGGGTATGGGAGGTCTGGGCTTGTTAGCGAAGGCCAACAAGGGGAAAGCCGACAGAGTGCATATCGCAATTAAAATTTGTTTCATATTTTTCTCCTTTTCTTTTCGTTTTGTTAATCCTGCCCTTGTAATATTAGGCTTAGAGAGAAAAATCAAGAAAAAATATTATATTTTGAAAATTTTTCCGATTTTTAAGTCCATTTAAGAAATTGTCTATGAAAAACCTTTATAATTTAGTCTCCCGTGAAAAAGCCTCAGTTAGTCCTTCTCATTCTCTGCTTTTACAGGGGCAGACTTTTCAATCACTTTTGCCTAAAGGCCGTCCCATAAGGGTCCAAGGTATTGCCGTCCCGAAATGGGACGGACCTTTAGGCAAAGAAACTGAAGAATCCCCTGTGAATTATAGAGGTTTTTCACGGGCGAATAATTTAGTCGTCCGTGAAAAACCTCTGTCCTTTGTCCCATGCCAGTTCCTGAACAGGCATTTGTAAGTTATATTGGCTGGCCATTACAAAGCCATAAGCCCCTGTGTCTGCAATAGCCAGCCCATCCCCTGATTTTAATGGGGGGAGGGGCTGGTTTTTAACAAAAGTGTCCCCTGTCTCACATATAGGCCCCACAACATCATAGATTTGATAAGGGCCTTTTCGTATTTTTAGAGGGAGAATCCTATGTTTTTCGCCATAGAGAGCGGGTCGTAAAAAGTGATTCATCCCACTGTTTAATATTACAAACTGCTTGTTCCGGCTTTTTTTTATGTATTCCACTTGGGCACATAAAATCCCCATGCGGGCACTGAGGATTCGCCCTGGCTCTGCTATAACAGCACCGTCAAAATTTTTAAAAATTTTTTTTAAGCCCTGACCAAAGCTTTGGATTCGGAGTTTTTCCTCCTCAAAACCGGCTTTTTGGTAATTGACAGCCAGCCCCCCTCCCACATCCATAAATCTCAACTTGGGGAATGATTTTTTTAGTTTTTCATAAAGTTTTTTTAAGCACTCTATGGCTTGAAAAAGGGGATTCAGATCAAAAATTTGAGAACCTAAGTGCATGCTTAAAGCTTGAAAATGGATATGCTCTTCTTCATGCTGGATGAATTGTAAAATGGATGGCAGATCTTCCTCATCCAGGCCAAATTTATGACCTCTTAAACCGGTTTTGATATGAGGATGGGATGAAAAGTCCACATTGGGGTTGATTCTCAAGCCCACAGGAGCTGGTTTTTTAATTTTTTTGCTGATTTTCATTAGTCTTTTCAATTCTTCCAAGCTTTCCACATTGATTTGCAAAAAGCCTTTTTCCAATCCTGCTTTTAGCTCCAAAGTGCTTTTCCCTATGCCAGAGAAAATCATTTTTTGAGCTGGAAAGCCTACTGCCTCTGCCCGGTGGGCCTCTCCTATAGAAACCACATCTAAGCCGGCCCCTTCTTCTAACAGAGCCTTTAAAACTGCCTTGTGGGAGTTGGATTTCATAGCGAAAAAAATTTTAAATGGATCTCCCATCTCCTTTTTAAAAAATTGATACCATTGCCTTAAACCTTGAATGTCATAGAGGTAAAAAGGCCCACTAATAGTTTTAGCAATGTCCGGCACAGGGATAGAAAACTCTCCCTGTTGTAAGCTTAAAATATTTTTTTTATAACAAAACAAAGAAAGCTTCCCTCATTAGGACAAGTTAAGAAAGGCCAAATTCCTTATGGAGGACTTGGGCTGTTGCTTTTAAATCTTTTTTGTCAATAATAGCACTGATTTTTATTTCTGAAGTTGTCACGAGATACAGCTGGGTTTTTGTTTTCTTTAATGCGGAGAAAAACCTCCCCGCCACTCCAGAATGACTGGCCATACCCACCCCCACAACTGAAATTTTAGCCACATTATCGATTACAGAAATATCTTGCTTTTTCACCAAAGCTTTGAGTGCATTTTGGCAGGATTTTAAATCTGTTTTGGGAATAGAAAAAGACAGTCGGGAAGGTCCGGAAATGGCACTATGGGAGATAATGTCTACAAAAACAGAGTTTTTCCCCAATTCAGAAAACAAACGGGAGATGAAGCCAATCCCTTGGGGCAGGCTTGTCAGTTTGATAACTAAAGTGTTTAAATCATGAGCTATGGCTGAAACTACAGGGGATTCCATATCCTTCTCCTTTTTTTTTGTGATCCATGTCCCCACATCTTTTTTGAAAGCATGACGAACATGAATTTTTATACCATACTTTTTGGCCATTTCCACTGAGCGAATCTGAAGAATTTTAGATCCCAGGCGGGACATTTCCATCATTTCAGAAAAATCCAACACTTTTTGTTTTTTAGCTTGAGGAATCAGCTTGGGGTCAGCAGTAAAGACCCCAGGAACATCAGTGTAAATCTCACACACATTGATTTTTAAGGCCACTGAGAGGGCTACAGCAGTCAGATCGCTCCCTCCACGGCCTAAAGTAGTGATCTGATGATCTTTTGTCATCCCTTGGAACCCAGCCACTAAGGGCATTGCACCTTCCTTTAGAATTTTTTTAATTTTATTGGTATTTATGGACTGGATGCAGGCTTTAGAAAAAAAAGAATCTGTTTGAATACCAGCTTGATAGCCTAATAGAGGGCTGTTTTTAATCCCTCTTTTTTTGAGTGCCAGACTGAGCAGAGCTATGCTGACCTGCTCTCCTGAGGAGAGGAGCATATCATAAGCTGGCCCTTGGGGATCAGAATAAACTTTGTGAGCCATCTCCACTAAAGAGTTAGTCCATCCCGACATGGCAGAAATGACCACTATGGGCCTCTCCCCTTTTAAGTGATCCTCTTTCAGTCGCTGGGCCACTGCCTCTATTTTTTTTATATCAGCAACGGAACTTCCACCAAATTTTTTAACCATTTTATTTTGCATTGGGTTCATGGGTATTTAAGGGGGCTTTTTTTAATCTAAGAGGAGAAGGCTGGGGTCTTCAATTCTTTGAACAAAGCTTTTTAAAAAGCGAACAGCAGTCGCACCGTCAATAAATCGATGATCACAGGTGAGGGAAAAGTTGATAAAAGATCGCTCTTCAAAATTTCCCAAAGCATTGCGAACAGTCTGCGGAAAAATCCTATAAACCCCAAGTATAGCCATTTCTGAAGGAGGGATAATGGGTGTCCCGTAAATCCCTCCCAAACTTCCTAAGTTAGTAATGCTGATGGTAGCTCCTGTTAAATGTTCCCTTGGGATAGTGCCTTTACGAGCAGATTCCGCTAGTTTTTGAACTTCTTTAATGATTGCTAAAAAGCTTTTGTTTTGTGCCTGTTTTAAAACAGGAACCATTAGGCCCTGTGGGCTATCTACAGCAAAGCCAATGTTGGGGTTTTTCCTAAAAACAATCTCTTTACTTTGAGCTGAGTAAAAGCTGTTAAAAATAGGATATTCTTTAAGAGTAGGCAAAAGGGCTTTTATGAAAAAAGGCAGAAAGCCTGTTTTTAAGTTTTGTTTTTGCAAACGGGAAGAGAACTCTTTTTTGAGAGTAATCAGGAGATCTGCCCTCGCCCTCTCTCCCACTGTAAAGTGAGGGATTGTGGCTTTAGATAAAGTCATGCTTTCAAACATTAGCCTTTTTACTCCGCGGACAGGTTCTCTTTTTTCCACCTCATCGGGAGCTGGTAGATCTGTTTTTTGCTCCTTAGCCCTTGAAGTTGAGGAGGATAAGCGAGAGCGGATATAGTTTAAAAGATCCTCCCTTTTGATTTCCCCCTTAGAGTTAGGAATATTTGTTAGAGGAATATTCAACTCTTCTGCCAATTTTTTTGTGGAAGGAATGGCTAAAATTTTAGTTTCTGAAAAAGAGGAGATTGAAGGAGCTTGTTTTGTTTTTAAATTTTCTTGTTTTGGTGGATTTTTTGAAAGTGGAGCTGTCTCCTCTTCTTCTCCCTCAGTTTGAACTGTAAAGAGATCAGCCCCTACAGGGACTATATCGCCCTCCTTAGCTGACACTTTTTGAATCAGCCCCTCTATAGAGGAGGGGACTTCCATAGAGGCTTTATCTGTCATCACCTCTAAAAGGGGCTGATCCATAGAGATCTTCTCTCCTTGAGAGACCTTAATTTTTATAATTTCCCCCTCTGTGACCCCTTCGCCTAAATCGGGAAGTTTGATTTTTTTAATGCCCATACTTTGCCCTCTGCTTTTTAATTAAGGCCGACATAAAAAATTCCCCCGCTTTATAGGAGCTTCTAACCAATGGGCCAGAGGCACAATAAGCAAAACCCATGTTTTCAGAAAGCTCTCGCCATTCCTCAAACTCTTCAGGAGGGATATATCTTTCCACTGGAAGATGCCTTTGGCTGGGGCGAAGATATTGCCCTAAGGTGAGGGCATCACAACCAACTGATCGAAGATCTTTTAATGTCTGGTTGATTTCTTCCTGGCTTTCCCCAAGCCCCAACATAATGGAGGATTTAGTATAAATTGAGGCTTTTTGTTTTTTTACAAATTCTAAAACTTTTAAAGATTGCCGGTAGCCGGCACGAGGATCCCTGACCCTGCGACTCAGCCTTTCTATAGTCTCTATATTGTGGGCAAAAACATCGGGGGAGGATTCAATAATTTTTTGAATAAACTTTTCTTGGCCTTTAAAATCGGGGGTAAGGGCCTCTATTAGGAGTTCGGGACGGCTTTTTTTAATTAGGCTTATGGTTTTCGCAAAATGACCTGCCCCCTCATCAGGCAGATCGTCCCGATTCACACTGGTAAGAACCACATAATCCAGATCCAGTTGAGAGAGGGCAAAAGCCGCTTTTTCCGGTTCTTTAGGGTCTAACCAGCCTTTGGGATTCCCTGTTTTAACATGACAAAAACGACAGCCCCTGGAACAAAGATCACCCATAAGCATAAGGGTTGCTGTTCCCCCAGACCAGCATTCCCCAATATTGGGGCAAAGGGCCTCTTCGCAAACTGTGGAGAGCTTTAAGCCCTTAAGCAGTTTTTTGATGGCATGATATCGCTCTCCCCCTGGTATTTTGGTTTTAAGCCATGAGGGTTTTTTTTGTTGTGAGAGAGCTTGGGCCATTCTGCTTATTTATAATAAGTTTTTTAAAAAAACAAGCTTTCCCGTCTTTATTTTTTTATAGGAAAAACAAGCTCTTTTAAAATGGATGGGCTTGACCAAGCTCATTTTTGGACTCATATTGAATTTTGAGAACTAAAAAATGAGGTCAAGTATGAACATGCCAATTTACGACAAAAGCCCTTGGTGTCTTTTCTATAAGGAGGATAAGCACTTTGATTTTTTTTTTAGCCTTCCCACTAAAAGGAAAGAGCAAGGCTTTCCCGCCTGTGATTTTCATAAAGAGTCTGCTTAAAAACCCGGTTCGGGAGAGAGGGGCTATTTTATCAACCCTTATATTCAAGCTTTTCATACTGAGGGCGGAGATTGGGCCTTAGACTCTTCTCAAGCCCTTCAATTTCCAGGACGATGGAGGGAGCTTTTTGCAAAAAAACCATCCCGCCCTTTGCATTTAGAAATTGGCCCCGGAAATGGCAAGCACTTTGCCAAACTGTGCCTTAGCCAGCCTGAAGAGTGCTTTTTGTCTATGGAAAGAAAATACAAGCCATTGATACAAACTATAAGAAGGCTTAGAAAAAACAATAGCCTCAACGGAAAGGTAATCCGCTGTGACGCCAGTAAAATAAGCCTGTTTTTTAAAAAGCAGGAATTGAACAATGTTTATATCCATTTCCCGGACCCTTGGCTTAAAAAAAGAAAGCAAAAAAAGCATCAACTCATTCAAAAAGAGTTTTGCCAAAGCATTTTCCAATTACAAAGGTTGGGTTCTTTTTTGGAGTTGAAAACCGATGCAGAGGATTATTTTCACCAAGCCGTTCATCTTTTTAAAGAGGCGGGATATAAAGTTCATAAATATTCCTTGAATCTTTACAAAAACCAAAAACGAGAAAAAGGCTTTAAGGAGGGCTTAAGTCAGTTTGAGCTTTTGTTTTTTCAAAAAAATGTCCCTATAAAATATACTCTTTTTTTAAAAATTTGATTTTTTGTCCTATTTGTCCGATAAGGCAGATATGAGTGAGGATCAAAAAAATGCCAGCATTTTTGAATCGGCCATTAAAGGTTTTTTACAGCCTATATGGTCTCTTTTAAAAGATGAAAAAGTATCTGAGGTGATGATCAACAGTTATGATGAGATTTGGGTTGAAATTGCTGGCAAGATCCAAAAAACAGAGGCTCAGTTTTCAGACCAAGACGCCCTTTTGGCCGCTGTCACAAATATTGCCCAAAGTGTGAATCGGAGAATTAACGAGCAAAACCCTCGTTTAGATGCCCGATTGCCCAATGGTTATCGTATTCACGCTGTGATACCTCCTTGCTCCAGAAAAGGCGTGACTGTAGCCATTAGAAAATTCTCTACCGATCAATTCACTTTTCAGGATTACATTCGTTTTGGGACTATCACAGGGACTCTGGCTCAATTTTTAAAAATTGCCAGCCAGTTAGGTAAAAATATACTGATCAGCGGGGGGACCGGCTCAGGGAAAACCACTTTACTTGGGGCCATGTGCTCCTATATTCCTAAAGGGCAAAGGATTATTGTAATAGAAGATGCCAGCGAGTTGAGAATAAAGTATGAGCACATTGTGTTTTTTGAGACCAAAATGGCCAACGCCCAAGGAGAGGGAGAGGTGACCATAAGGGATTTGCTGAAAAGCAGTTTAAGGCTAAGGCCGGACCGAATTATTGTGGGGGAAGTTCGCGGGGGGGAGGCTTTAGAGTTAATCAATGCTATGAATACAGGTCATAAAGGTTGCCTGGGGACTATTCATGCCAACAGTTGTCAAGATGCTATTGTTCGTCTTGAAGCTTTGGCCCAAGGAGCCGATTCTAAATTGAGTGAAAAGGCTTTACAACACCAGATTTCCTCAGCCATTGATCTGATTTTACAGGTTTCCCGCTATCCCGATGGTTCTCGAAAAGTGGCTCAAGTAGCTGAAGTTTTAGGTTTTGAAGACGGACAATACAAAACATCCACTTTATTTGAGTTGAGACGGCTTGTGAAACAGGCGGACGGAAAGCTATTGGGCAAAATTGAGCCTGTAGGGGTTTTGCCTTCCTTTATGCAGGAAATAGAGGACAACAAATTCAACTTCCCTAAAAGTCTTTTTATAGGGAAGATGACAGCCTGATTTTTTTCATAAAGCATCAAGGATGGCTTATACTATAATTTCACGGGCAACTAAATAGTCGCCGGTGAAAAACATTATTAGAAAGCATTATTCTTCAATTTCTTTATCCAAAAGCCACATGCATTTCGGTATAACAATACCTTGGGACTTCATGTTGTGGTCTTTGGACAAAAATAGTTAAAAAGATAGTTTTTCACAAGATGGACTCTAAAAAAACAGAAAGTGAAAATGGTTGGCAAAAGACTTTTGCATTGGCGACTAAATAGTCGCCCGTGAAAAAGTCTACATTTAAATAGATCGCATAAGCAAAAGTCCAGCTTGTTCGGGACGGGAATACCTTGGACCCTCACCGCTGGCTTTTGCTTATGCGATAAAAGCCAGCTTAAGTCACCATGAACCAAACGAAAAACAATACTTTTTTCACTTATTCCAGCAAATGCCGTAAAAACCTCTGCACTCTTAAAGTCCAGAAGAAACCGATAGAGGTTTTACCAGAAAACACTTTAGAGCGGGAAGAACCTGACCACAACAAGCCGTCCACTGGACAGAGATAACAGGTTTTTGAGCCTGCTTTGGACGGAGGTTCCTATTTTTTTATTGACTGATTTTAAAATTTACATAACAAATTTCTTTTATGGGATGGAATAGAGCTTTTTTATTTTTCTGCCTGCTTATAGTTGTTCCCTCTTGCTGGCAAAAAAAGCACAGCCCTTATGTCAATTACAAACTGATTGAGAGCTTTCGCTATCCTATCCTTTCAGAACCCCCTACCTTAGATTGGAGTAAAAGTTCAGACAGCACCTCCTCTTTAGTGATTCAAAACCTTATGGAGGGTTTAACAGAGTATGACTTTTCCGGCCCTTTTGTCCGCCTGCAACCGGCTTTGGCTCAACACTGGACCAGTTCAAAAGATAAAAAAGTTTGGAAGTTTTTTTTACGAAAAAAGGTTTTATGGACAGACGGAGAGTTTTTGACGGCCCAGCACTTTATAGACAGTTGGGAGAGGCTTTTAAACCCTGCAACAGGATCAGAATACGCTTACTTTTTATTCCCTATAAAAAACGCACAAGCTTACAACCAAAAAAAAATCAAAGATTTTAAACAAGTAGGGGTTAAACAAGGCCCTCAAGGCGAGCTGATTGTTCATTTAGAAAGAGGGCTTTTTTATTTTCCTTATCTTCTCACTCATACCTCCACTTTTCCCATTCGAAAAGATATTATAAAAGAAAAAAAATCCCTTTGGACAGCTCCTGAAAATATTGTCACATTAGGCCCTTACAAGTTGAGCCGATGGGATCATGACAAAGCTCTCATTTTAGAGCATAATAAAGGTTATTACGGCCCAACACCAATGGTTAAAAAAGTCTTTCTCTATATTATTCCGGAAGAGGTGACTGTTATGAATTTGTATTTGTCTAAAAGATTGGATGTGGCTGTTCCGCTCCTTTCCAGAAATTTGCCTTTTTTAAAAAAACGAGAAGATCACTATCAAAACAGCATTTTAAGTATGTATTATTATGGCTTTAATGTAAAGGCTGAGCCGTTAAAGGATGTTCGTATGAGGAAGGCCATTGCTCTCTCTATTGATCGGGGGGAGATTATTCGGCTTTTAAACCGAGGAGATCAGGCTTTAAAAAGTTGGATACCTCAAGGGCTTTTTGCCCATAACAAAAACTTGGGCTTGGCTTTTGATCCTCAAAAAGCTCTTCAGTTGTTAAGGGAAATGGGGTATGAAAAGCCATCCGATCTTCCTAAAATACAAATTTTTTACAACACCACAGCCGATCACAAAATGATTGCAGAAAATATTCAATCTCAACTAAAAAAAAACATTGGCCTCACCGTAGAATTGAACAATCAGGAATGGAAAACTTATTTGCAAAGGTTAGCGACAAAAGATGTTCAAATGTTTCGTTTGGGATGGCTTGCAGATTATCCTGATCCTGACAATTTCATGAATTTAATGGCTTCTTTTTCCGATAACAATCACACCAACTGGAAAAACCCGACCTATGATGAACTGATTTTAAAAGCCATGTCTGCTGAAAATGGCCCTCAAAGGAGAGCATTTTATGATCGGGCACAAAAAATTCTTTTAGAAGAGGATGTGGCTGTTTTCCCTATTCTCTCCAGCACATCACATATCCTTGTCTCCCATAGGATAAAGTATTACCCTATGAATGCTATGTCTTATGTTTTGTTTAAAAAAATTCAAATCAAAAAATTCAAATCAAAAATTTAAATCCATGGGCAAAATTAAAAAAATCTAATGAATCCAACCAAGCTCTCTTTTTTTAATCCGCCAGAAAAATTTTTTGGTATTTTCACATCGAGTCTTTTCTTTCTTTTGGTAGGGATCAGTTTTTTTCACTATGAAATCCCATGGCTCTTATGGCTTACTTTTTTTATAAGCACATTTTTTTGTTTTGTCCTATATATAGTTAGAAAGGGCTTGGTTTTTTATGTTTTGGGAAGAATTTTTGAAGCCTTAATCACCCTTTTTGCAGTAGCTACTATTACTTTTGCCCTTTTGAGATTGTTGCCTGGGGGGCCTTTTGATCAGGAAAAAACCCTTCCCCCAGAAATTAAAGCCAATATTGAATCCAAGTATCATTTAGATAAACCGCTTTATTGGCAATATGGCCATTATATTAAAGGTCTTTTAAGAGGCTGGTTGGGCGAGTCCTACAAATACACAGATAGAAATGTCAGTGACATTTTAAAAGATTCCCTGCCCATTTCTATCCAGTTAGGTATTTATGCTCTTATTTTGGCTTTTGCCTTAGGGATTCCTATAGGTGTTTTTTCTGCCCAGAGGGCCAACACAATTTCTGACAGAACGGCTATGATACTCAGTATATCTGGGGTGTCCCTTCCCTCTTTTGTGATAGCCCCTATTTTTATTTTGTTTTTTGCTTTTAAAATGGGCTGGTTAGAAGCGGCTTTATGGGATGGAACTTTATTTTATATTTTGCCCGCAGTGGTTTTAGGGCTCCGCCCCGCGGGTGTGATAGCTCGACTCACCCGCAGTAGCGTTTTAGATATCCTGGGAAGTGATTATGTGAGAACTGCCAGAGCTAAGGGCTTAAGTGAAACTCGTGTTTTTTATAAACATATTTTGAAAAATGCTTTTTTGCCGGTTTTGACTTTTTCTGCCCCTTTAATTGCCGGTATTTTGACCGGCTCCTTTATTATAGAAAAGATCTTTGCGATCCCTGGAATTGGGCAACATTTTGTGACAAGCGTGGCCAATCGGGATTATCCTCTTGTTTTAGGAGCTTTATTGGTTTATAGCTTTCTTTTGATTTTGTCCAATATGATAGTGGATCTCCTTTATGTTTATTTTGATCCCAGAATAAAAATCTCTTAAAACATGCATTCCCTTCTTGAGAAAGTCATTCCCGCGAAAGCGGGAATCCATAACAGCTTGTCTTCATGAAGAGAAAGAAAGGGAAAGACAGAGTTTGAGGGTTCAAGGTATTCTTTCCTGAACAAGTTTAAGGCTTTTCTTATAGAACTTACAATCTGAAAGACTTTTTCACGGACAATTATATTTGAGCTAAAAAATTGTTTATTTAAGAGATTTTTTTCCATTCATCAAAACGGAGTGGCAGGGAGTGATTCCAGAAGAAGGCTTATCTCTCGAAATCACATCGGGATGGTGACCGATTGTGGCGTCTCCTATTGTTTTTGAATAGCGAGAACGGCGAGAGGATTTTTTCTTATTGGTTCTCATTTGTTGGAGTTTTTGTGTGTGTTGAGCATTTAAAATTTCTTCTCTTATTTCATGCTTTTGTGTTATATCTTTAGCGGTTTTACCGTCTTCGTTTCTCAAGTTAAAATTTACTGCATTACGGTTCAGTAAAAAAGCAAGTATGTCCTGAGCTACTTGCAGTGTAGGGTTGTCATTAAGTATCTCAACTACTAAATGAAGAGGGGTATTGCCATCCTGATTTTGTGCATTGATATCTAAATGAGTTCTTTTTAAAATAAATTTTAAAGATTCCAAGCTTAAAGACAAAACAGCAATATGAAGTAAAGAGTTCCCATCCTTTGCCTCTTGTGTCCAATTTTCTATCTCTTCATTGGCAAAGATCCATTTTAAGGCAAGGGTGTCAAAATCTCTAAAGGCAAAGCCTATAGGTAAATATCCTTCGGTATTCGGTTGATTGATTAGGGGGAGCATTTTGCTTCGATACTTCTCACTTAACATTAGCTGTAGTATTTCTGATCTACTGGTTATTTGCTGTTCTTTTAGGCTCAAAAATACAGTGTGAAAGGCATTGTCTCCAAAAGAGTTTTTTATACCAAGGTTGGTTTGTGGCTGATCAAGAAAAAACTGCATCAATTCCAGATTTTTATTTATAATAGATAAATGAAAAGGGGTATAACCCAAATTATTTTGCTTGTTGATGGGACTGCCGTTTTCTACAAGAAATTGGGCCAATTCTAAATTTTTAAATACAACTGCGAAATGAAGTAAATTGTTCCCTATTCGATCGGTCCAGGCCATAGCCTTTTCTATATTTTTTTTCATAGCTTGTTGGAAAAGTGCATTGTTGTCTGTGTGAAATATTCTTTCCATACTTTGATAAGAATAAAAGCTTTTCTGTTCTTCTTCATTGGTTGTAAGTAAATGGTCAGGTTGTTCTTGTTCTTTATATATAGGGGCGAGCGGTCTATTTTGGAAAGGAAAAATCTCTATCAAAGATCTGTGACTCTCTAAAAGTTTTCCTGTTTTGTCTGAGAAAGGAGGAGGCCCTGTTATGACAAGGTGAGTCGAACCCCGTTCCACTGTCTCTACGGGTTCTTGCCTTTCCTCTTCAGATAGGGCAGGACTTCCGATAAAAATCAGAATCCATAAGACTTTTTTGATGTCCATCATATCAAGAACCTTAAGAATAATTTTTTGCATAGTTAGACCAAACTATAATAACTGAAAATAAAAATCCAGCTTTTTTATTAAAGATGGAAAATTTTTCAAAGTTGGGCTTGCTCGTAAGCTAAAAAGGCTTTATATTGGGTGGGCTTTGTGCAGAGTTTCGGGCTGATTTTGAAAACCCCTGCTTTTAAAAACTAAATTCAGCCTAAAGATTCTGATTCTTTATAGTTTTAGATATTGAGCTTAAAAAAACAAAGAGTCTTTTAAAAATGGAAAAGCTTTGGCTAAAAAATTACCCTCCCGGCATCCCTGCCGAATTGCCACCTTCTGATCAAAGCCTCATCCAACGGTTTGAAAGGGCCTGTGAGGAGTTTCAAAATCAAACTGCTTTCAGTAGCTTTGGCCAAAATCTCTCTTATAAGGAGTTAAAAGAGCGTTCCCTTCATTTTGCAGGCTATTTGCAAAGCCAGGGTTTTAAAAAAGGGGATGTTTTGGTTATTCAACTCCCTAACCTCCTGCAATATCCCCTGAGTTTGTGGGCCGGCATATTGTCCGGGCTGACTGTGGTCAATATGAACCCCCTTAGCACCTCAAGAGAAATGTTAGGCCCTATTCAAGAGACTGAGGCCAAAGGGATCCTTTTACTATCTAGCCAACTCAACAATTTAAGAGAGATTTATGGAAAAACAAAATTGAAAACTGTTATCGTCACCGACCCTGGAGATCTTTTGGCTTTCCCTAAAAAACAAATTATCAATTTTGTTTTTAAAAGCAAAAACTTATCCTTCCAAAAAAGTCGCCAAAACTCGTCCTTTAAGCCTATTTCCTTTTTAAAAGCTCTTCAAAAAGGTAGAGCTTTCCCTGTTCGTGTTCAGGAAAAAGCCCTTAATGAGACCTTATTTATCCAATACACTGGAGGGACTACGGGAATAGCTAAAGGGGCTTGCCTTAGCCAAAAAAACATTTTATCCAATGTCCGGCAATGTGAGTCTTGGATGCTGACTTACCTTAGAAAGGGTAAAGAGCAGGCCCTGTCAGCTCTTCCCCTTTGCCATATTTTTGCTTTTTTAGTGAATGGCTTGGTTTTCTTTTTAAACGGTTTTTCCAATATTCTGATTGCCAATCCCAGGAATATTCCCTCTCTTGTTAAAACCATAAGAAGGCAAAAACTCACTGTGGGCACAGGGGTTAATGCTTTGTTTAAGGCTTTGCTAAAGAATCCTCAATTCCAAAAAATGGATTTTTCCAAATGGAGACTTTTTATTTCCGGAGGAACAGCTTTAGAATCTTCTGTTCAAAAAAAATGGGAGACTCTTACTCAAAGCCGTTTGATTGAAGGTTATGGTTTGACGGAAGCCTCTCCTGTAGTGACCTGCTCTCGTTTGGATAAGGAAAGTATCCCTGGTTCTGCTGGTTATCCTCTGTCCTCTACCCAAATAAGAATAGTGGATGAAAAAGGCTCTGAGTTAAAAGTGGGTGAAGAGGGGGAGTTGGAAGTTAAAGGCCCTCAGGTGATGAAGGCTTATTATCGGCAAGAAGAGGAAAGCCGAAAGGTTTTTCGGGATGGTTGGTTAAAAACAGGAGATATAGCTAAGGTGAGTCCGGAGGGCTGGTTAAAAATCATAGATAGAAAAAAGGATATGATCAACATATCTGGCCTGAAAGTTTATCCCATTGAGGTAGAAGAGGTGCTTTTGTCTTGCGATAAAGTGGAAGAGGCTGTAGTTGTGCCCGGCAAAAACTCTGAAGGGGAGGAGATAGTTCAAGCCTTTGTTGTCCGAAGTGAAGGATTGAGTGAAGGGGAGCTGAAATCTTTTTGCACAAAATACCTGTCCCCCTATAAAAGGCCCAAACGGATTGCATTTGTTAAAAATCTTCCTAAAAGTTTTGCTGGAAAGCCTCTCAGAAGGCTTTTTAAAAACAGTTCTTAAAACAAGCTTCCTCTTGTTTGTTTTATAGGGCAAATACAAAACGGTTCCAGTATAACACCGGGCACAAGGTCTATCTCTTATTAAAGCTCTTGTTTTATAGAGCAATGTATAGGATAAACAGAGTATGAAGCAGGAAACTACCATTGGCAAAGCTTTTGAAATCAATAAAGACCCTGGCATTTACGGGACTTTTGCAGAAATTGGTGCCGGGCAAGAAACAGTCAATTTTTTTTACAAAGCGGGTTTGGCCTCACAAACAGTGGCTAAAAGTATGTCTGCTTATGACATGACCATCAGTGATGAAATTTATGGCAAACAAAATCGCTATGTTTGTAAAGAGCGTTTGCTCACTATGTTAGAGCGTGAATATTCCCTCTTAAAAAGCCGGTTAAAGGGCCGGCTTGGGGGCAAAAGCCGTTTTTTTGCCTTTGCCGTGACGGCGGCCATTAGAGCTGTTGATTTAAAAAAAAATTACAGCCCGCCACATGCTTGGATGGGTTTGCGTTTTCAAGTAGAGCCGGGGGAGGCTTTTAATGATATTATTTTTCACCTCAACTGTGGGGATAGAGATCGCCTACAACAGCACTCCGCCTTAGGCATATTGGGGGTCAATCTCATTTATTCTGCTTTTCACTGTGGGGGGGAACCTAAAAAACTCATTTCCTTTCTAAAGGAAAATTTATCTCTGTCCCGGATAGATATTCAGGGGATGTCCTGCTCTGGTCCCGCTTTTAAAAAGGGATCTCCTGGTCTTATAAGCCTTCAGCTGTTGTCGGAAAATTTAAGCTCTATGGCTTTTTTCTCTAAAGAGGGCAAAAGTGAATTTTTGTCAGATGCTGTTTTTAACAAATACCCTGTGCTTTTGTATGGAGATCAGGTTTTAAAAAAAAGTCTTAATAAACCTTTGTTTTTAAAATCTCTCTCTTTAAAAGCGAAACAAACTGTATTCATCTCTTTTATTTCAGCAAAAGAGTTAAAAGCCTCTTCTTTGCCCTCTCAGCTGGAAAAGTTTTTTAAAAACCAAAATTCTGTTTTAATCACTTCAGGCTTTTCTCTTGAAGAGCTATCTCAAAAAATAAATCTATATGACATGGGGCCAGCGGTTTATATTGTGAGTGAAGATCACTTTATAAAAATGTTTGATCCGGGCAAACAATTCTTGCTCAAATCTTTTGGGCAAATTCTTAGTGATAGGGCCAAGGTGGCTGTCCTTCCTAAAAACAAAGGCTTTTCTGTCCGGACCTGTTTGTTAAAAAGCCCTCAAGAGCAAATTTTAAAAAATTATCTTGTCACAAAAAAATATATTGTGGACGCCTATCCCTCAGTTTAAAAACCATATCCTCAAATTTAGTCACCTTTAAAAAACTCTTTAGTTTTTGAAAAAGTATGCTTTTGACTGTCCCACTGATAGATCCATGGCCGGCCTGTAGGGATCTCCACAGAGGCAATCTGTTCATCCGATATATTCTCCAGATTTTTTATTAAAGCTCTCAAACTGTTCCCGTGGGCAGAAAGCAAAATGTTTTTCCCCTCTTTTATTTGAGGCAGAATGTTTTGCTCCCAAAAAGGAAGGACTCTTTTTTGTGTGTCTTCCAAAGACTCTGCAAGAGGAATTTGTTTAATCCCTCTATACAAATCACTCCCTGCAAAATGCTGTTTGGCCTGAAGAGGAGGGGGAACAGTTTTAAAACCTCTTCGCCATTTTTGAACCTGATCCGCCCCATACTTATCAATTACCTCCTGCCGATTTTGCCCTTGAAGTGCCCCATAATGTCGTTCGTTCAACTGCCAAGCTTTGAGGGTAGGAAGATCTCTTAAACCCAGCTCCTCTAAAATGATCTCCATAGTCCGAATGGCCCTCTTCAAAGCCGAGCTGAAGGCCATGTCAAAAGTGACTGATTTTTTTTTTAACCAAAGGCCGGCATGGCGAGCTTCCTCTTTGCCCTCCTGGCTTAAGCCCACATCGGTCCAACCGGTGAAAAGGTTTTTTTTGTTCCAGGCACTTTGCCCATGGCGAATCAAAACAAGATTTGACTTCATTTTTAGATCTCTCCTATTTTAAAAGTGATTTTAAACCTTTAAAGTTGATAGAGTCAAAGGCAAAACTATAAGATACAGAAACAGCCCATAAACTTAAGCGATCGTCAAAAAGAACAGTCTCTATACGGCCTTGTCGGTCCAATCTGTCTGTTAATGAATAGGATAAAGCAAAATCCCATCCGGGTTTAATGTTTAAACCAGTCTCTAAAAAAAACGAATAGTAATGCCTTTGATAATAAGAGTCATAATTACTGGAAGAGTCTCTCCCATACTTGGTTTTATAGGGAAAAATAACCCATCGCCCATAACTACCAGTCAAATAAAAATAATCTGTAATATCAAAGCTAAAACCTATTTTTTGAATGCCAGTTAAAAACTCTGGTAAAGGAGTCCCCCCAAGGCTTTGCCCCAATGTCCGGCTGGTTTTATAAAAAGAGCTGTAATAACGAGCCACAGGTTGAAAAAAGATTACAAAATTTTTGGCCCATTTTGATTGCCACTTTAAAAGAGGATCTAACTTTAAACTCCAACTAAAGTAAACTGAGCTGACAGTCAAAATATCGTTAATTTGCGATTTGTAAGAAAGAGGAGCTGTAGTGGAAAGACCAATTTTCAGGAGGCTATTTAAGGGAAGCTTTAAAAAACTCCTTTGTGTGATAAAAACAGGATCTTGGATCCATAACCCTTGATCTTCACTATTAGGGTTTAAAAAGTAGTTTCGATTTAAAGACTGTAAGACAGAAAAAGACCATTCCTCATTTAAGTTATAAAGGCCCTTTAAAAAAAACTCACTGATGTGATCTGCACTCACAATAAAGCCATTGACCTGTTGAAAACCTATACTCAGGCCAAACTGCTGTTTTTTCTTTTTTATTTGATTGGGATCCTCTGTGGCTTTTTCATAAACCAGCTCTAAAGTTGCTGTGTCCAGCTCATCCTCATCAGCTAAAGCAGGTGAATAAGCCCACCAAGCAATAGTTAATAGAAGAAATAAAATAAGCGGAGAGAGGACTTTCATTAAATTCCATTATCGCAAGTTTGAGGAATAGTGTTTTTCTTAAAATAATTATAGAGGGAAAACATTTCATACACATCTTGCTTAGCCAAACGCAAGCTGGATCCTTTAGCATGAATATTCCTAACCATACTGTCAATAATAGTGAATGAGTATTTGTTCAAATGGCTTGAGGCCACATAGTAATTTTCATCAAAAAAAGTAATGCCTAATTTTTCATTAGAACCTTTGTAATAGGGATCAGTAATTTGATCAATATACCTTTCCATATTCACAACAGCAGTGTCTAAAAAATCCGGTGGGCTGTCTTCACGAACTTTATAAGAGTAAGGGTCAATCCCAAAACGATCTTTTAGACCCTTAGGAGTGTAGCAATACACGGCAATTTTCTCTAACAAGTTTTTGCCTCCAGCAATATTATAATAATTAGAGGCATTTTGTGCGTAAAGGTATCTACCAAAACCGATAAACCAAGGTTCCATGTCTACACGAACTGTCAGAGTGTTTTCCATAATTTCCTCTATCATTTGACGAAAGCCTAACTGATCAATGTAAGTCAAAAAACTGGCTGAACCTAAAAAATAGTTAGGGTTGTATAAAAATCCTTCATCACCCATTAAAAAATACATGGAGAATAATTTGTCCCAAAAGATTCCAATCTTTTCTATAGATCCGGATTCCTCATCGTAAAAACTCTTCCAATCCCTATCACTTTCTGGTTGTTGAAGAACAGAGTTGTAAAAAGCCAGATTTAATTTTATAGCTTGACGAATATCCTTTTGAATTTGATTTGATATAAAATTTATTTTTTCATTCTTATATGACTTCAAAGATTGACTCAAAAGTTTGGATATATGGTTGTGGTTAAAAGCTGTTCTCCACATCATAAGTGCTTTTTTGAGTTTCCACATGGTTGAAAAAATATAACGAGGGTAATAGCTGGTGTTCCAATAAGCTCTCCCTATTCTCAAGTTTCGGATAAAATAACTTTCCTCATAATTCTCAATAAGACTCATCATTACTTCTGAAGGAGTTCCCCCATAATCCCAAGCAGAGCATAAAAAATTAAGAGAACGATGGTGATCGGTGCAGAATAGGTAAGATTCATTTTTTTCTTTTGATAAGTCGATCTCTCCATTAGAGTAGGAGTAAACCAAGGCGGCCTCATCATAAGGGCCAAATTCTGCATGGGAAGGGCCTGCGGCTTCATCTTTAAATATCGTATAATCCATCACTGAAGAGCTTTTTAGGACAGGTTGTTTGTCATCATGTGAGTGTTTGTGAAAATGGCGAGTGTCAAAACTGCCATAAAAATTGTGTCTTAATCCGAGAACATGACCAAATTCATGAAGAGCTAAATTAAACAATATTTTCTTTTTAATTTCTTCTGGAGTCATTCCATTAGCCAGAAGAGAGGGGAGTTGAGCTATTACAGGTTCTACTGGATAAACAGTTGTGTTTCTCTCGTGATTTTGCCGGCCGTTTTCTCCTGTTTGAATCTGCTGAATAATTTTTTGACCCTGTTCTCTAATTTTTTTAGGCATAATCTCAAAAATAGAATCTATATCAAACTTCATATCTGTTTGCTGGTTTTGCCCTCTTGTCCAGTAAGACCAACGGGGGTCACCAAAAGTCAGTTGAGATATAAGATATTCAAAATCCGGACGAATTTCTGAGGTTTCATCAACTAATTTGGAAGTGTTTGTCCAAAGTGTGTGATCATTTTCTTTAAGAGTTTGTTTCATTTTTAAAAATAAAGAGCTATTATCATATTTGTATTTGCTACTTGTGATCTGATGGCCATCTTCAGAGTAATGTTTTTTCCAATCTCTTTTCCAGCGGTCTTGTAGTAAATATTTTAAGTAAAAATCTAAGTAATAGGTATTTAAAATAACATTCCCACTAACAATCTCCCCTGTAGCGGGATGAGCGTCCGAAGGGCCATAGCCCAAAATTCCTGAACTTTTTGACAAAATATGGAAAAAAGAATAACGAATGTCTCCTAATTTTTGCCCTGTATTTTCCCGCAATTCAAAACAAATACCGGAAGAACAGGTCTCATTCTTGCCAGCAGGAATAGAGCCATCCTTTTTGCATTTCCCATCTAAGGGGTAATCGTTAAGCTTGTTTTTAGCTAAGATCTTATTGGTGTGGCAAATCACCCCATGAGCAATGTCTTTATACTCTTCCGGGTAGCCTGGGCCAAAATAAAAAACATGTTTTTTATTGGGATTCCATCTGTTCATATAAAAAATATTTTTATCCCGGTTGTCATCTGCTATAGAGGGAAGGACTGTCCGGAAATAACCGTATTTTTTAAGTAAAGGATCTTGTTCTCCGTCATAAACATAAGGGCTGTAATCTTTATTTTTTAAACTGTTCTCCCTTTTAAATGAGTATTTGTAATAAACTGTTGAGACAAAATTGTTCTGTTGATATCTTTTTAAAGTGAAACACTTTGAACCTTGTTCATACTCCACAGCTACAATAAAACTAATGTAATTGGGAGTGATTTTTCGGGAATCGTCTATTACATGGGAGGTTTTTTTAATCCAGCATTTTATGTTCTGAAGATAATTGATATAGGGGAAGGTATTGACTTCAGATATATCCGCTTTACTCCAGTCAATAGTGAAATATCTTTTTTTATTCCATGGGATGTAATTATTTTCCTCTTCTTTGTTGGTGGTGTAGCCATCCACTTCCGCTAATCGGTATTCCGAATGCTCAATATCCCATTCATTGATCAATTCTCTCACCCCTTGCCGGGAGATTCCTGGTTTTTCAAAAGTTTGCCTCGTCACAGCATTATTGAATTTTAATTTATCCCTTGTAAACTCAAAATAACCTAACTTAGCCTCACTTTGGGAGCTAACAAACCCTGGCCCTCCTTCAAAACTGGAATCCACTATAGTGACTTTTGATAACCAGTATTTTGGTTTACCAGTTGTGCCGGAAAAAAGCTCTTTTAGCATTCGGTCTTTATTGCCATCAGGAACTGTTAAAATAGGTCGCTCCTTAGCTATCCGGCAGGAACTAAATATAAAGAGAGTTAAACAAATAAATATAGTGATTTTTGTATTCATTATTGACCTGTTTGGTTAGAGGGTTTTTTATAAAAGCCTATGGAAGATAGTTCTCTATCTGAAAAAAGCAATTTCATGTAATGATCGGGGAAAAAATAAGATCTTTTCACACCAGAAGACAAAGGATCCTGAGGTGCTATATAAGGGCAGATAAAATCCTCTTGTGCCTGCATGGGGTTTTGCTCAGATCTAATTTGCATAATTTTTTGGTTAAGTTCTTGTTCAAAATAGCGATCAAACAGCCCCATATTAATTTGAAAGTCGTTTATAAAACACAAATTTTGAACACTCTCAAAAAAAACACCAGCACCTGTAAACATGCCATTGATCTCATATTCATCAAAGACTTGACCTTGAATTTCTTTTTTTTGAGCCGTGGGGTTAATATGGAACTCCATCCCACTTATTGAAAGGCTCACCCCTTTTTGAAAAGTGATTTTTTTGTCTCTTCCACTTTCATATATGACAGGCATTTCTGATTCGTAAGTGTAGTTCGCTAAGGCGATCAAAGGTTGAGAGTCGACAAGATAAGCTGTAATGGCTGTGCCCTCACCTATATTTTGATTTCTCAAATAAAGCTTATCTCCGAGAGAAAAACCATTTAAAATAAGGGGTTCTGATGGGTTGAGGGAGATGGCTTTTTGATTTTTTAAAATATATTTCCCAAACTCGTTTTCACCTATACTCATATTTAAAAACATATTTCCACTGGGATGATCTATGGAAAAGTAAACAGAGATATAAGGGTTCCCTGTGGTTGTAGGGAGATTCAAATCCAATGGAGTTCGAAGGCCGGGCAACCGGGGCAGTGTTGGAAGAAAAGAATAAGACTCCATTGAGGATGTGGGAAAGCTTAAAGTTAAGACCCCTGTTGATTCAGGAACATATTTATCATTGTATTCCCCATAAATTTTTTTGTAGACTTTAACTTTTACTCCTCTTGCATTGTAAAAAGAGAGATATTCTTTCTCCAACATATCTAATAAACTTTTTGTCATATTTTTTTGAAGCTTGTAATTGCCTTTAATTTGAGGCATGGATGTGGATAAATAAAAAGCCTCTGGCCCCGCACCTTTCGCCAGTTTTTTCTGAATATCCTCCACTGTCACATTCCTTTTTGTGTTTTCAGTTATGGGATCTAAATGCATTTGAACTGTGCTGGAGCTATTTTTCTGAATCTTTATCAAGGAGTGAGCCAAAACAAAGGGTTGGTTATAATTGCTACTCATACCAACATAAAGTAAAGGGCTTTTTTCAAGCACTGTTTCTGACTTTTTTTCAAGATCAATTCTTTTCCAGCCAATCAATGTGGATTCTGTAGCTTGAACCAAAAAGTTATTAGTATAATTTAAGGGGAGATCTTGAGATATACCCGATTTTTGAACCACTGTTTTATATTCTGTTCCTAATTTTAAGGTCCAATGGGAGCCATCACTATCCTTTTCACAGAGGAATTGAGCCATTATCAGATCAAAAGGATTTTTGAAACATCCCGGTTCATCATTGGCTTTAATGGCTATTTGTGTTAAGAGTCGCCTTTCATTATTCCCGAACAACAAAACCATTTTGGGTAGCCCAAACACTATATAATCGCCTTCAGGATTTATTAAAAGTTGGCATTTTTGGCTTTGCAGGCAGTTTTCCTCTTTTTTATCTTCTAAATACTTGTAAAGGGAGGTGATAAAACGAATAGCCTTAGGATCTTGTTCAATTTTAACATCACCAAAGCTAAATTGATCGGCAAAAGATTGGCCTACCCTTCTCTTACTTGGGCCTTCTGTAATGGCTGGGCCAAAATCCATCGTGCCCTGATAGCCAGACAAAACGAAAATCAATCGAGGGATAAGAGGGGGATCTGTTCTCCATATCACTACTAAGCCCTCTTTATAATAATGTTGGGGACCTCTGGCATAATGTAAATTTAAAATATCTAAGGCAGTTTCTTGCTCTGTTTTCATATTGATATTCCCCGCAGATCGGCTTTTATAGAGTATGGGGGCTAAGGAGTTTTTCCGGGTCCGCTCGTCTTTTTCCGCCTCGGTCAGCTTTTTGGGTTCTTGCAAACGATATCCCCCTAAAGGCTGGCTGGGCTGGTTTTCCGGCAAAGTAATATCTTGCAACATTCTGTTGGTTTGAGATTGAGAGGGCAAAATATACTGCTGGGTCAATCCTGAGCAAGATAGTAAAACCGAAAGTCCAAAAAATAAGGCAATAAAATACATAATTTTGTGAAAATATATAGAATATTTTTTAAAATCAAATAAATTTCTTTAATTTTGAAAATATTTTACTTTTATTTCCCCTTGATTTGAATTTTCAAATAAAATATGTTGTTTTATCTATTAAAAATTCTTTTAGCTTGCAATATCACTTCTTTGACTTAAAATTCTTTCTATAAAATATTCCCGGCCAAAAAATGGGGCCAGCTTTGGACAAAGAAATATAGTGACTGGATTTTTTCATGGAAGATTAGTTATTATACTGATTTTGTTTGAAAATTCCTGCTTTCTGGACTCTGTTTTGACCAGAAATCTCAAATGTAATCAGTAAGTCTCTTCTTCTAATTTGTTTAAAATAATGGACTCCGCCATATATACAAAAAATTTTAGATAGTTGCCTGATACAAGTCTACATTTAATAAACCGCATAAGCAAAAATCCATCTTACCTGGCGGGAAAAATACCTTGGACCCTCACTACCTACCAAAAAGCTCCCCAAGCTTTTCAGCTCTTGCCGAGTTTGCCCGAAAGCCAACTGGGCTTTCGGGCTCCCGTGAAAACGGGAATCCAGGAAGGCCGGTTACTGTGAAAACAGAGGGTCTTCCCACAAAGCTTTGCAAAAAAGCATTATCTTTTTAGTGTCTTTGCCTAAAGGTCCATCTCATTTCGCGAGAAAAACATCTTGAACCCTTAATGTGGTGGGGTTTAAGCAAAAAAAATCAAAAAATCCTAAAGTTTTACTCCTAATAAACCGATAAAACTATATGACCTCTCCTTATATTTTTTCCTGTCTCTCCTTCCTTCTTATCCCTTTCATTGCTTTATCATCAGCTCAAGATTTTAAAACAACTCCAACAAAATCTTCTGGCTACACTTGCACAGTTGAGAAGGAATGTTGGAAGCATTTAAACGACATTACTTTAAACAAAAAAGAGAGTAAGGGGATTTATCAATACTGCGAGAACACTTATGAAAACATTAAATTCTGTTGTAGGGATCCTTCTGATTGTGAGGAACATTATGGTTCGGATTTGGCCCAACAGTTAAAAACTGAAAGCTTAAGCCGTGTGGAGGAATCGGGCGGGGATATTCTTTCTTGCCAGTTAAACCAGCTTTCTACCCTCATAAGCTCTTTATCCGATATTCAATCTAATGTTTGCAATCTTGGGGTGGAAAATTGCGAGATGGATTGTGAGAACAGATTAGAGGCTTTTAAAAATTATTTTAGGAGTTGTTTTGCCATTCCCAATAAATACTCTATTGATGAAGTTTTAGAGAAGGCAAAAAACCCAGCCCCTAATCAAACAACTGATCAAAAGTTTTGTAATGAGGCCATGATCCGTTTAGCGGAAAAATACAAAAAACAGAGTTTAGATAAAAAATCCCTTTTGAGAGAAGATCTTAAGGCAAAGGATATTGTTCGTTGTGAGGGGATTAGGAGTTTAAAGACGGCTCATTACCTCAACAATTTTGCTTTGAGTATGTGCCGTCAAGCTCAAAGTCAAAAAATGGATGAGGAAAGAAGAGCGAAGGAGGAGGAAGAAGAGAGGCTGAGAAAGCAAAAAGAGGAAAAATTGAGGGCAAAGGAGGCTGAGGAGCAGGCCCGGTTAGAGAAAATACTGGCTGAAAGGCAAAAAAAAGAGGCAGATCAAGCAAAAAACTCTAAAACAGCTCAAAAAGCCTCTACTTCAAAGTCTCATTCTGCCTCTAAGTCAAAAAACTCTAAACCAGCTCAAAAAAAGAGCAAAGCCTTGGTTTCTCAAAAGCTTGAGGGGAAAGGGAAAAAGGCCAGCCAGTCCAACCAAAGTTTAAAATCAAAAAAATCAAAAAAGAGTTCCAAAAAAAGGCTTTCTCAAACAAGAAAAAAAAAGCGGGGTGGAGTTTTACCTCAAACAGGGAGCTTAGCAGTAGCTCAAGTCAGGACAGGACAGCCTACTCCAGCAAACTCTTCTTTTAACAGCAGAAGAACCAATCCCCCTCCTATTTTTAAAAAAAACCTCATCAGATAAAATATCTGGTAAAAGATCTAATAAAAGTTCTGGAAAAAGTATTGAGCTTAATTCTCCGAATTTAAAGGGAAGTCGCACAAGTGATTTAGAGCAAGAAGGCCCCATTGTGTTGGCACAAACAGATAACAACTCAGGAAAATGCCCTGTCTCTATGCCAGAGATTCAATTTGCTATTGTGTTTCAAAGTGTGGAGGCCCCTCAAATAGAACCAATGAAAAGCCAAGCCAACTTTCCTTATGACAACTATGATTTGGTAAGGGGAAAACCGGCTGGGGTTTTAGTTCATATAAACAAAAGCAATATGAGCTGGAATGCGGAATTTGGTTTGTCTTTATATATCAACGGTGAGGCAGATTGGCGTCATAATTGCTTCCATCAGCCCGATAGAGTGATGGAAAGTGGGCAAGAAAACCTTTGTGATTTTAATCTATCGGATTTAGAGAGCTTGGGATATTCCAAGTTTTTCCCTTTGCCGATGAGGGAGGCTTTTTTATATCAACCTTTGAAAAATCTTTCTGTGCAGGTTCGGTTATATCCATCAGGTTATGAGAATTATCCTCCCTGTTCAAGGGAGAGTTCTTTTCGTGTGAATGTGGTAAAGACAACTGTTTTAAGCATAGGTTGGACAAGGCTTTTTGCTGGAGGAAGTTGTAAGGCTTATAATCCGGTTTCTATTCAAAAAGTAAGGGATTTTGTGGATTCGGATGAGATAGATTATATTTTTTCGATGTTTCCCATTTCAATGATCCGGTCCTATGCTTTGAAGTATACTTCAGGAGAAAAAAGTTATGATTATATTAAAAGCTCTTGCAATGCGGAACCAGCTCAGAATAGAGAGGACATTACTAAGGGCTTGCTATGGGATGTTTGGAATTTAGAGAATTTCCGCTCCCGTTTTCATTATCACAAGATTTTTGCTGTAGTTCCCGATGATTATTTTATTTTTAATAAGAAGGTGGATAGAGAAGGCGAGCCAGTGGCAGGGACAGTGATTCGCCCTAAGTGGGAGGTTTTAGATATGGAGGATTATGCTAATTTCAACTGGGTAAGCGATTTTTTTGGTGGGAGCTGGAATGTAGCTTTTGTGAGGGAAGATCAGGTAGATCAGGGAACAGTAGCTCATGAGCTGGCTCATACCTTAGGCCAAGGAAGAGAGTTTTATGAAACCGAAACAGGACCAATAGAGTATTGTCGCCGGTTTAAGGGGATGCCTTTTGAGGCTTGTCATAAATACCAAATCCCCCGGTCTTTAAGAGTTTAGGAGGAAAGGGGCAAACAATTTTGGGAGTTTGTCGAAAAACGCTGGAGCATTATGAATAATCAAGGAGATATTAAGAAACAGTGGATAGATCGGGAAACTTATCAGAAGATCTTTTGGACATCGCATAAATACGGAGCGGTGATAGATCAAAAAGTGGATTTATCTGGCGAAACCAACTCTTTTCACAGAGAAGATCAGAAAAGAAAGGCCATTATTATATCTGGTTTTTATAACCCTAATGAAAATTCTTTTGTTGTGCCTAAAATCAGGCTTAGGAGAACAGCCCTTAAAACTCCCTCTTTTTACCCCAGGACCCAGAATACTAAACTTCCCACATTGTTTTTCCAGTTATGGAGGGAGAAGAGCCTTTTAAAGGAGATTAAAAGGCCGATTTTAAAAATGGAGATGGAGCTTTTTTATGAGAATGGCCGGTCAGAAAAGCGACCATTTAACTTTTCCCCCTTGAGAGCTGTTTTTGATTTACCGGAGGGAGTAGAGAGGGATAAGTTAAGGCTTGTGGTTTTAAACCCTCAGAAAAAGCGAATTTATGCTACTAAAATCCCTAAGAAGAAAAAGAAAAAGCGGAAAAAAAGTCAAAAAAGGGAAATAACACAAAAGAGTATGGACAAAAAACAAAAATAAGGCTATAATAATTTTTTGTGAGAAAGCCTTAGCTGATTATTTTTGTTCTCTATATTTCAGTAAAGTCAAGCTTTTCTGGATTCCCGTTTTCACGGGAGCTTTGCAGAAAAGATAAAAAAAGAGGGAGTAATGCCAAAGAGTTTTCTTTATAGTGTTTTGTTTGCGATTTTGCTTTTTTCATGCAGTTGTTTGAGGAAAAAACAACAACCCGATTTCCCTAAGAAGGAATTAGAGGAGATTAGGTCTTATGGTTGGTATCTTCCCGCAGATCCGGGGAGATTAGAAAAGTCAAAACAACAAGTGATTGAAAGCGGAGAACTCAAGGAAGGTGAGGATTTTGCTAAAAGATTTCCTTATCTTTTAGATGATGGAGATGAGAAGGTTAAATTCTCCGGTAGATCTTATTGCTATAAAACAAAAAAAAATAAAAAACCTATTTATAGGGAGGATTTAAGAATTAGGCTTTATGATAAAAATGGTGTTTTACTCGCAGAAGATTTTTTGAGATTACGCTATCCAGAGAATTACGATGAGGAGGGGAGATATACTGAGGCTTATCTTGAGAGGGAGTATTATACTCCTCCTGAGGTTATGGAGATACCGGAAGATCAGCGAACAAAACCTGAAGACGGGATTTTAGATTATCGCAGTGTGGATGCCTATCTCCCTTATCATCCAGAGGGGCATGAGACTCGCATTGTTCGGCTGGAGGGGGATAAAGAGATTGTGTTGAGTTCTGGGGTGGTCTACAGCAAATCCTATTTGATCCAAAAATATGTCCATGATAATGACCCTGATGCTGAATGGGGCTGGACTTACAATGAAGAAAGCCAATGTCATTATTAAGCCCTCCCATTAAAAAGTCCCCTGTGAAAAAGTTTGCTAAAAAGCCCCCCAAGTTTTTTAGCAAACTTCTTGACAAAGCTAAGGCTTTTCTGAAATTTTTTGGCTGGCATAATCTATCCACTGATATCCACTTAAAAAACTGTCGTTTATTTCTATTGATTTTTTAAAATAAGATAGAGCAGATTCATAGTTTTCTCTCTGATAGAGGGCTATGCCTATGCCAAGATAGATGTCCTCTATGCGGTTTGTATCAGGAGTCTTTAAAAGGGATTCTTGCGATGATGAGCTTTTTGCCTCCGCTTTTATCAGCTCGTTTTCCATCTCTTTTTCTGGCTTTATAAACCTCTCTGAGCTTTTTTGAGGGCTCAATGAAAACTGCTCCTCTTTTTTTTGTTCGCGGGAAAGCCTTTTTTTATACTGCTTTATTTCCTCTAAGGTGTTTTTTACTTTTGAAGTTTGAAGGGCTTTTTTAAAAGCCTTTTCTGCTGGTTCCCATTTTTCCTGCTCTAAAAGCCTATAGCCGTATTTAATAAAAAAATCAGGCTCTTTTGCAAAATGGCTCGCCTCTTTTAAATAAGCCAAAGCCTCTTTTCCCTCTCTTGCTAAATAAAAGGCGTCTGATAAAAACTCCAGATTTTTTTGATTTCTATCTATTATTTTTTTCTGTATTTTTTTCTCTAAAAGCTGAGCACCTTGGTAAGGCAAACCCTGATGAACATAAAGAGAGAAGAGGTTGAGGTAGTCCGAATCCTCTTTTAAATGTCCCATTTTGTTGGCCATGTCTAATGTCACAAAAGCCATTTTGTTTTTTCCTAAAAGCAAATAGACCCCGGCAAGCTCTCTCCAATGGCTGGAAGTAAAAGGGTAAAGTGCTGTCAGCTTTTCCAACATGGGTTGAGCTTTTTGATATTTTTTTTTATGAAGATAAATAGCCACAGCAAACTTCAACCAGTTCTCCCTGGGCTCATTGCTGAGGGAGATAGCTTTTTCAACATACTTTAAGGCTTTTTGGTTTTGACCTTTAGAATAATAGCAATGTGCCAATAAAATATAAAACTGAGGCTCAGGGTGTTCACTTACTGAAAACAAAAGTTTAAGAGTTTTCATAGCTTGGTTAAAATGGTTTTCCCCAACATGTATTTGAGCTATATAATATAAGGTGGAAATATGTTGTGAGTAAGATAAAGTTTTTAAATCTAAAGCTTTTTTAAGGTAAGTCAGAGCTTTTTTCTTATTTTGGTTTTGCCCATAAAGTTGGCCTAAACTTAAACTCAGTTGAGCTTTTTCCCCCCCGGCCCAATGATCTTTTTGATAGTGATATTCTAAAAGATCAATGGCTGAATTGTATTTTTTCCGATGGGCCAACTCCTCTGCCCTTAAAATATAATTCCCTAAACGATCAGACATTAAAGAATGCCCTCGTTTTTTAAGTTGTTGCAAGAGAGCTTTATTGAGCGGGAAAGGGCGATCCGTCTTTTTGGCTTTTATGGAAAAAGAAAAAAAGACAGCCCAACTTAAAATAAATTTTATTATTGTTTTCACTTCAAAAAATCCTCTGCCCGTTCATTAACATTTAATCTCTTAACCGAAAATCTAACTGGACTTTTATATTATTTTGTCTTATAGCTTGGCCCTGTTCTATTTTGGGGCGATATTTCCATTTCCTTAAGGCTTGAATAGCACTGGAATTAAAAATTTGAGGAGGGCTGGCTTGCAAAACAGAAATGTTATCTGTTTGACCTGTTTCCGTAATATCAAATTTCAAAATAACAAAGCCCTCTATATTTTGTAATGCCGCTCGGCGAGGATAGATGGGCTGAATACGAAAAACAGGAGAACCAGCACTATCTTGAGATGGGGATCCGGGGGTATGGCCTTCTAAGTCTGAAGAAAAGTCATCCACTGTTTCTAACTGGGGGCGATCGGGGCTGAGTTTTGGTTTTTTCAGCTCTGTTGGCATAATTTTGAGTTTAGGGGCTGTGGGTGGGGGGTTTTCCGCCTCTGGTTTTTTGGGAAGCCTTCGGGATCTGAGTTCTAATTCTTTTAAGTCCGCTTGAAATAAAAATTCAATGTTGGGGTTTGAATTATCAGCAGATAAAAGATTCCCTTTAGATATCAAAACAGACATAAAATAAAAAAGCCATAGACTGATTAAAAGTGAAAGAAACAAAAAAAAGACTTGTTTTTTTTGATTAAAAATTTTTTTTAAAAATATCTCACTTTTTGTCACTTTAAAAAAGCCATTAATTTTTATTACTTTGGCCCCCTGCCGCGACAGATATGTTTTTAACCCCTGCTAACCGGATCTGATCCATTACTCTGACTAAAACTCCTGTTTCTGATTTTTTATCCGCTTGAATAACAACAGCCCCTTCCGGACTTTCTGCATGCAGTTTTTCCATATTGGCTCGAACAGCATCTATATCGATTTTTCTCTTTTTTAACCATATAGAACCATCTTCTTTTATGGCGATAAAAATACTGGCCCGTTCTTGCTTTTCCGCAGTGAGGGCATTGGGCCGACTCACCTCTATTCCCGATTCTTTAACAAAAGAAGTTGTGACGATAAAAAAAATCAACATGATAAAAACCACATCCAACATAGGAGTCAGTTCAATTTGGCTTTCTTCTTGGTTTGATACAATAGTTCGTCTTTTTTTCATGGTTTAAATTGTTAAATATTCTGATAGAGCTTGTTTTTCTGTAAGACATTTTTTTTCAAAAAAATTCCCAAAGGCCAGACCGGAAAGTGCTGTCACTAAGCCCGCCATAGTGGGTATCACTGCTAAAGAGATCCCGCTCGCCATTAAGCGAGGGTTGCCTGTTCCCGAAAGGGATATAATGTCAAAAATGGAGATCATGCCTGTTACTGTTCCCGTCAAACCCAAAAGAGGAGAAATTAAAACCAAAGTTTTGATTTGAGGGACAAAACGGGACATTTTACCTGCCAATTCAGAGATCTCCTCCTCTCTTATTTTTAAGGCGAACCAACTGGAGCGATCTTCCCTTTTTAGCCAGAGGGATCGGGCTTGTTCTTTTTCACGAGGGTAAATTCTGTAAAAATAGTCCAACCTTTCAAAAATAAAAAACCAAAGTATTAGCGAAACAAAAAAAATCACCCAAAGGACTTTCCCGCCAGCGGATAAAAAAACGCTTACTTCCTCTAACATTATGTTGGCCTCATTTGTATTTTCGTGAGAGAAGGCCCAGCACCTGCTCTTCAAAAATACTTATTAAAGTTGTGGCTTTTTGAGATAAAAAATTATGAATAAAAAGCAAGGGGATGGCTGTCACCAAGCCCAAGGCCGTAGTCACTAAAGCTTGAGATATGCCACCGGCCATAAGTTTGGGATCTCCTGTCCCGAATAGAGTAATACTTTGAAAGGTGGCAATCATCCCTGTTACAGTGCCTAAAAGGCCCAGCAAAGGGGCTGTGCTAAATAGAAGTTTAATGGCACTAAGGCCCTTTTTAAAATGGGATGTTTGCTTTACAATGGCTTCCTCCATTTTTAATTCTAAAGCCTCTATACTTTCATTTTTAAATTTTAAAAATACTTGAATGATCTCTCCTAAGGGGTTGTTTTCCAAAACAGGATTGGATTGCATTTGCTTGTGCAGGAGATCTTCTTGATTTTTTAGCCATAAATATTTTTTTAGAGACAAAGATAGCCCAGTAAAAAATAAAAACAAAATGACATAACCAATCAGGCCCCCTTGTGAGATCCTTTCTGCCAAAGTGGGGCTTTGAACTAAAAGGGAGAGCAAACTCCCTCTGGAGGGATCCACCCCAAAAGCTTGAAAGTTTTTTTTAGTGTTGCCCCATTTTTTGGCTAAAGATAAAAACCGCCGGGGGGGCTGTCGGCCAAGCTCCATCACCCGTTTTGTTTTGCTGTCGAAGTGGAGATACTTTCCTTCAGATATTAAATTGAAGCTCCCTATTCGCACAACCATTTGTTTTTTTGTTTCTCCATTAGCCTTGATCACATCTTCTTGAAAGCGAGTCACTTTTCCGGATTCGGTCATCTCTTGCTGTATTAAAAACCACAGTGTCTCCAAATCCGATAAGTTGGGCAAATTCTTTTCCCCACTGATTTTTTGAATAAAATCTGTTCGATTTTTATATTCTGCTGAAATGACAGAGTTTTCAAAAAGAGCTTTTGTCTCACCAGCAGTTTGTTTGACCACACCAAAAAGCTCTCCTAAGGCCCCCATAGTGAGAGCCAACTTCTCTTCCAGACGGCTCAACTCCTGATCCTGCTCAGCAAAAGTTTTTTGTAAACGGCTTAAAATTTTCTCTTCTTTTTTTAAATCCAGCACAGCTTGATTGAGCAGGGCTTTTTGGCGGTTTCTCTCTTTTAAAAAACGAGCCTCTCTTTCCCTTAACTTTGGCCTTTGGCCCAAGCTCTCTTGCTGAATCTTTTTTAAAAGCTCATCCAAAGTTTTTATTTTAGTCTTTTCCTTAGAGGTGGGTTGTGGATGAGTCTTTAAAGTAGGGGAGTTTTTAGCTATAAGAAATATAGGGGCTGAATTTATTGTTTCCCTCTGGGAATCCAGCTCTGCCTGCCCTTTCAAGGGGAAAAAAGCAAAAATCAAAAAAAACGGATACAACAAAAGCATTTTTATTAAAACAATAAGCTATCGCCCTGTAGAGGGGATAGGCAATTTAACTAAGTTGGGCGGAAGTTGTTTAACAGAAATTTTTATCGCTTTAGCAATATCTTTTTTATAGGATTTTGGCAGGTCTTTCCACTCGCGAGTGCTTCCGTCATAGATGGCCAAATGTTTCCCGTCCAAACTTTTATAAATAAAGGCCAAACGCCCCAGGCGAAGATATTCCACTGTCAACTCTTTACCATCAATATCCCTTAAGGCCCTCCAGCTTTGGAGGGTCCGGCCATAATCCCTTTCTGTTTTATAAGCAGAGATGAGTTGACGGTATTTTTCACTCACTGAGACATCAGATCGGTTTAAAATCTCTCTTAATTTTTGAACTTGGGCTTTTCTCTCTGCTAAAAGAAAAGGGACATCTAAATCCACATAATGTTTGAGGGAATCCAGCATCCTCAGCATGAGAGGCTCAATCTCTTTACCTGTATCTTTAACTTCCTCGATCTTTTTTCTTATATTTATTATTTCTTGTTTTTGGCCTTTAATATAGGAAGAAAGCTGTTGGTTGTAAATACGGAGATTTTCTGTCTTGCTTAAAGTCGTTCGATACTGGGTCAAAAGTTGATGGGATTCATCGTCTAAGCGATTGATTTTTTTTTGGGAATCACGAGCTTCTTGATGAGTTTGTTGCATAATGGATCGGGATTTTTTAAGCTTTTCTGCCTCTGCTAAAGGATAAAAAAAACATAAAATGCCAATTCCAATTAATTTCATTTTGCAGATCATAAAGTTCGCCTCAGTTCTATAAAAAGTGGAATCTCGGCCTGTGCTCATGTTATGTCCTTTAGACAATTCTAAATCGTTAATTGTTGGCATTTGTTTCCTTGTAGAGTATGAATAAAGTTTTGAGCTTTTTATAGCCTCCATTTGAGGGAATGCACCTAAAAATCCTTTAAGAATAACAAGAGATAGCTTTTATAATTTTTTTTTTGAAGTCAAGTTTTTTTTGCACTTCTGATTTTAAAAAATGGGCTTCTGCAAAAGCCTGTCATGTCTATGAAAAGCTCTATTTTTCCCTCTACTCTCTATCTATTCCAGAGCCCTCACAGTGGGCAAATAAGCCTCTATCCATGCGGGTTTTAGAGTGCTTTAAAAAAATATCTTGACATTCCCGGACAATGAGCCGATAATGGATAAGGATATAAATTAAACCAAAAGGAGCTAATATGTCTGAAACATTGAACCCGGCCGCACCGGCACAAATAAAAAGGGATGATAGTAAGGCTAAAGGAATGAGTATGGATAAAATAAGAGGTTTTTCCCCAGTAGTCTCTGTTTTGAGCTTTCCCGTTTTGGTTTTAGCTGTTCTGTTTGGCTTGGTTTATTTTCTTTTAGATGCAAAAATAGACCCATTGAAAAAAGATATAGCTAAGATTGAAATAAGAATGGACGGCTTTGATAATGAGTTAAAAGAGCTTAAAGAGGGACAGGCTAAGCTTGAAGAGGGACAGGCTAAGCTTGAAGAGGGACAGGTTAAGCTTGAAAAGAGAATGGATAAGCTTGAAGAGGGACAGGCTAAAATTTTAACTATTCTTGAGAAAATCAAGTCTCAAAGCTCTAAAAAATAGTCTATTTATTCCCTTTATTTGACTTTGCCCGGTGGCCACAGTTTAGGGTTCTTTTTTGCCTTTACCGGCAAGCTTTTGAGCTTTTGTGTGAAAAATTTACAAAAGACTTTTTAAAACTTAATTTTCCCTTAAAATATCCCCTTAAAAGCTTGTTGTAGGCAAAGAGACTTGAAAAATCCTTACTAAGGAATTATAAAAGAAATATTATGAAATGGTTTAAAAACAAAAGAAAACAAGTGGCCCACAGCTTATCAAAAAACAGTGTCTTGATTTTGGCAAGCCTTCCAGAATATTTCCGGCAGGTGGATATAAAATACCCTTACCGGCAGGATAGCAATTTTTATTATCTCACCGGTTTTGAGCAAGCCCTCTCTTTATTCCTGCTTTTCCCCTCTGGAAAATCAGTTTTGTTTACTGAGGATAAAAACCCAGTGAAAGAGCTTTGGGAAGGGCCTTTATATTCTATTACAGAAATCAAAAAAAATTTTTTAATTGATCAGGTTTATCCTCTTTCTCAATTGGATGTACGTTTAAAGTTTCTGCTTAAAGGGAAGTCCAAACTTTTCTATGATATGGGTGGGAACGGATCTAACTACAGCCCCACTCATCCCGTTTGGAGCAAAAAGTTAAAAGCTTTAAAAATTCCTTTAGAATCTGCTGATGAAAAGCTCAAGCCTTTGAGAAGGACAAAGGACAGGGTGGAGATAGCTCTTATCGAAAAAGCCATTTCTATTAGTGTTTATGCTCATCAACAGGTAGCTAAAGCCTTAAAGCCCAATATAAGTGAGCGGGAGTTGCATGGGATTTTTATAAAATCCATTATGGAAAAAGGAGCTCAAAGGGAGGCTTATGGAGGCATTTTTGCCTCTGGGGCTAATGGCACCATTCTACACTATACACAAAATCGCTCTATTTGCAAAAAGGGGGAGCTTTTACTTGTGGATGCCGGGGCGGAGAAGGATTATTACAGCTCAGACATTTCCAGAGTTTATCCTGTGAGTGGGCGTTTTTCTAAAAGTCAAAAAGCTCTTTATAACGAGCTTTTAAACCTGCAAAAAAAACTTATTAAGACAGCTCAGCCAGGGCTTTCTTTAAGGTTTATCCATCAAAAAATGGCAGAGGGGCTTACTGATATTTTACTCAGATGGGGCTTTTTAAAAGGTTCTTTTAGGAAAAATTTAAAAAGCCAAGCCTATAAAAAATACTGCCCCCATGGTGTGGGTCATCTTTTGGGTTTAGATGTGCATGATCCTCCTTTTAAAAAAGGTGATGAAGATGTTTTACAGCCGGGTATGACTCTAACCATTGAGCCGGGGATCTATATTTCTAAAAGCGACAAAAAAGCAAAAGAGGATTTAAGAGGTTTGGGCTTGAGGATAGAAGACGATATTTTGATTGGGATAAAGGGGCAAAAAAATCTCACAAAAGCATTGGTTAAATCTGCGGATGAGATAGAAGAGCTTTGCTCCTCATAAGACTTTTGGCCTCAGCTGGAGTGGTATGAGGGCCAATGTTAAAGTGAGGTTCTTATTTTTTTGTTTTCAAACCCCTAAAGAGAGGACTCCAGTTAGGCTTAAAAAGGAGAATATTTTTTGTGCTTTCAGCTCTTTATGTCAAGAGTCTTTTAGCAAATCAAATGTGAAAAAATTTCTTATTCACCGGTAGTCAAAATCTTAAATATTTTGAAAAAGTGGGGCATTTTCCACTTTTGAACAAAAATAAAAAAGCCGGTGAATTTCACCGGCTTTAAAAAATAGAAGTTGGCATCTTGCTACTCTCCCATAGGACAAACCTACAGTACCATCGCCCTTTGTGGACTTAACTTCTGTGTTCGGGACGGGAACAGGTATAACCCCACAGGTATTGACACCAACAAGCTTTTAAATCTACTAAAAAATTTAATCTATTCAAATCATTCCTGGTTCTAAGAGAAGGACAATCGATCGACCTATTAGTACAGGTAAGCTGAATCTGTTGCCAGACTTACACATCCTGCCTATCAAGCTCCTCGTCTCGAAGCGGTCTTTAAAGCCTAAAAAGGCTTAGGGAAAACTTATCTTAAGGCTGGCTTCCCACTTAGATGCTTTCAGCGGTTATCCATTCCGAACATAGCTACCCTGCAATGCCCTTGGCAGGACAACAGGTCCACCAGAGGTTCGTCCATCCCGGTCCTCTCGTACTAGGGACAGCCCCTCTCAATTTTCCTACGCCCACGGAAGATAAAAACCAAACTGTCTCACGACGTTCTGAACCCAGCTCGCGTACCTCTTTAATTGGCGAACAGCCAAACCCTTGGGACCTGCTTCAGCCCCAGGATGAGATGAGCCGACATCGAGGTGCCAAACACCCCCGTCGATGTGAACTCTTGGGGGGTATCAGCCTGTTATCCCCGGAGTACCTTTTATCCGTTGAGCGATGGCCCTTCCACTCGGAACCACCGGATCACTTTGGCCTGCTTTCGCATCTGCTCGACTTGCAGGTCTCGCAGTTAAGCTCCCTTATGCCAATGCACTCAGCGTCTGGTTTCCAATCAGACTGAGGGAACCTTCGCACACCTCCGTTACCTTTTAGGAGGCGGCCACCCCAGCCAAACTCCCCGCCTGACAATGTCCCTCGCCCCGATAAGGGGCCTAGGTTAGAACTCAAAGTCAACAAGGGTGGTATTTCAAGGGCGACTCCATTAGAGCTGGCGCTCCAACTTCAAAGTCTCCCACCTATCCTACACATATTCACCCTAAGTTCATTGCCAAGTTAGAGTAAAGGTTCACGGGGTCTTCTCGTCTTTCCGCGGGTACTCAGCATTTTCACTGAGAGTTCAATTTCACTGGGGATTTGGTTGAGACACTGAAGAAGTCGTTACACCATTCATGCAGGTCGGAATTTACCCGACAAGGAGTTTCGCTACCTTAGGACCGTTATAGTTACGGCCGCCGTTTACTGGGGCTTCGATTTTCCGCTTCACCGAAGTTAACAGATCCTCTTAACCTTCCAGCACCGGGCAGGTGTCAGGCTGTATACTTCATCTTTAGATTTTGCACAGCCTTGTGTTTTTGGTAAACAGTCGCTACTCCCTGGTTTCTGTGACCTCTCAAAGCTTGACCCGCAAGGGGCTGAACCTTAAAAGGCGTGCCTTCTCCCGAAGTTACGGCACTAATTTGGCGAGTTCCTTAACCAAACTTATCCCAATCGCCTGAGAATACTCATCCCACTCACCTGAGTCGGTTTAGGGTACGGGCGACTTTCAAAACGCAACGAAGTTTTTCTCGGAACCATAGCTCCTTCCACTTCCGGAGACGAAGGTCTCCTCGCATTCACTCCTGAGGGTTGCAAAACGGATTTGCCTATTTTGCCCCTTGCAAGCTTGCACCTGAATCCAATAACAGGCTGGAAATACTTAGTTCGTCACTCCTTTGCTATAAAAGAAAGCCGGTAAGGGAATATTAACCCTTTGTCCATCGACTACGCCTATCGGCCTCGCCTTAGGTCCCGACTAACCCTGGGAGGATGATCCTGGCCCAGGAATCCTTGAGTTTTCGGCGCAGAGGTTTCTCACCTCTGTTATCGTTACTTATGCCAGCAGGATCACTTGCAGTTCGTCCAGCTGTCCTCACGGTCAGCCTTCAACCTAAACTGCAAAGCTCCTCTACCACTGCCTTAAAAAGGCAGTCCATAGCTTCGGTGCCATGCTTAGCCCCGTTAAATCTTCCGCGCAAAGACGCTGGACCAGTGAGCTATTACGCTTTCTTTAAAGGATTGCTGCTTCTAAGCCAACCTCCTGGTTGTTTAAGCATCTTCACATCGTTTCACACTGAGCATGGACTTAGGGACCTTAGCTGATGGTCTGGGCTCTTGCCCTTTCGTCACAGGACCTTATCACCCCATGACTGACTCCCGGAGTAAATATCAGCGGCATTCGCAGTTTGATTGGGTTTGGTAATCCGGTAAGACCCCTAGCCCATTCAGAGCTCTACCTCCGCGATACAATTTTCCGAGGCTATACCTAAATATATTTCGAGGAGAACCAGCTATCACCCAGTTTGATTAGCCTTTCACTCCTATTCACAGCTCATCCAAGAAGGTTGCATTCTTCACTGGTTCGGGCCTCCACGCGGGATTAGCCACGCTTCACCCTGGCCATAAATAGCTCACTGGGTTTCGGGTCTAATGCCTCAAACTCAAATCGCCCTATTCAGACTCGCTTTCGCTATGGCTTAGCCTCTCTCGGCTTGACCTGGCTTGAGACAATAACTCGCTGGCTCATTATGCAAAAGGTAAGCGGTCACGCTGGATGTCCATAGCGCTCCCACTGCTTGTAAGCTTACGGTTTCAGGTTCTATTTCACTCCCCTTCCGGGGTTCTTTTCACCTTTCCCTCACGGTACTTCGTTCGCTATCGGTCGCCAAAGAATATTTAGCCTTAGAGAGTGGTCTCCCCAAATTCCCAACGAATTTCACGTGCTCGATGGTACTTGGGATACTTTCTGGAGATCAGATTTTTTCACCCACAGGGCTATCACCTTCTTTGGCGGGCCTTTCCAGACCCTTCGGCTAAAATCTGATTTTATAACTCCATCGAATGTTTCCGGACATTCATGAAAGTCCCATAACCCCCTTTGAACAAGGACCGGAATCTTTAACAGACAAAGGGTTTGGGCTGTTCCCCTTTCGCTCGCCGCTACTGAGGGAATCTCTTTGATTTCTTTTCCTGAGGGTACTGAGATGTTTCACTTCCCCTCGTTAGCTCAAGAGGAGCTATGTATTCACTCCCCTTGTGCTGGATAAACCAGCAGGTTGCCCTATTCGGAAATCTCCGGATCAACGCGTGTGTGCCGCTCCCCGAAGCTTATGGCAGCTTACCACCTCCTTCATCGCTTTTTGACGCCAAGGCATCCTCCGCAAGCTCTTAAATAATTATCAAACTCTTAAATATAATGAAATTTCACACTCAAAAGGTTAGCCTTTTAAGGGGCCAAAGCCTCTTGAGGTAAAAATGCCAAGAATGATTTGAATCGATTAAAAACTCAAAATCATTTAATTTGCTGATAGAATTTGCAAAAGGTCTGCATTACAGACCAATGCATCTATCACAAGAAAAAATATTCAGTTGTCAAAGAGCAAAGCTGGAACCGTTCCTTATATAGGGATAGGTTTTCAGCTTGAGGGACAGGGAATCTATAAGACCCCATCTCTCTTTAAGAAAGTTTTTTGCCATTTATTTGACAAATCCCTTTCCCAATTGATTTTTCGCTTGTGGTTTCCCACTTGGCTTTTTGTGAAAACAGCCTTTTAAAAACCGCTTTCCATTAGCCGAAGGGGAAATTTACTGAACAAAAAAAGGGCTGTCAACATTTTTTATTGTTTTATTTTAGTCGCCTGTGAAAAAGTCTCAGTCGGTCCCTCTCATTCCCTACCTACTTTTATAGGGTCAGGCTTTTCAATGACTTTTGCCTAAAGGCTGTCCCATGAGGGTCCAAGGTATTGCCGTCCCAAAATGGGACAGACCTTTAGGCAAAGAAACTGAAGAGTCCCTTGTAAATTATAGAGGTTTTTCACGGACGGCTATTTTAGTTCTGGCTGTTTAAGGATCTTTTTTTGCAGTTCCTCTTTTAATTGGCTGAGCGGAAAGCTTATTTGTTGCTTTTTTAGGAGATCTTTTAAAATAATTTCCTCTTTGTTATGCTCCCTTTCCCCATAGATCAGGGCGAAAAGGCATTTTTTGCTCATCCTTTTCATCTGTTTTGAAAAATTACCTGAAAAACGAAAATGAACCGACCAGCCCTCTGCTCTCAACTTGTAAGCTATCTGAAAAGCTTTTTTCTCGGCTTTCTCTCCGGAAGAGAGCAATCCTATTTGCATAGGCTCTACGGGGAAAGAGCGGGATAAAATCTGTAGTCTCTCTAATCCTAAGGCCCATCCTAAGGCAGGGGTGGGGGGGCCAGCTAAGCTCTCTATGAGGCTATCATATCGTCCTCCGGCCAAAAAAGTGGACTGTGCCCCCAGTTCAGGGCTGGTCCATTCAAAAACCAAATCATTGTAATAATCTAAACCTCGGACCAAGCCAGTATTTTCCTTAAAGGGAATGTTTAATTCAGCTAAAAGTTTTTTTATATTCTCATATTTTTCTCGGCTGGCCGGACCCAAGCTGTCTCTTAAAAGAGGAGCTTTTTTTATAAGATTTTGGTCTGCCGGATCTTTAGAATCCAATATGCGAAGAGGATTTTGTTTTAAACGGGTTTGGCTTTCCGGGCTGAGTTGTTTTTGAAAAGGAGAGAGAAAAGCCTTAAGTTGTTTTTTGTATTGCTCCCTTTCTTTTAAAGAGCCTAAGCTGTTGATTTCTAAAAAAGTTTTCCCTTTTAATGCCAATTTTTGAACCAAGACCCAACTGAGGGATAAAATCTCCGCATCAGCTTGAATAGAGGGATCGCCAAGGAACTCTACACCCACTTGGTGAAATTGGCGAAAACGCCCCTTTTGTGGCCTTTCGTGCCGGAACATGGGGCCATGATAATACCATCTGAGAGGAAGGCTGTCTCGCATTTTATGAGTGATAAACATTCGTGCAATAGAGACTGTCCCCTCTGGTCTCAGTGTTAGAGACTCCTCCCCTTTTTGAAGGGAATACATTTCTTTATGGACAATGTCAGAGTTTTCCCCCAAGGAGCGAGTAAAAAGATCACTTAGCTCTAAAATAGGGGGATGAACTTTTTGAAAGTCAAAGTTTTTTAAAACTTGAATGATTGTGGATAAAAGAGCCTCTTTTTGTGCACTCTCTTCCGGGAGCTGATCGGGAAAGCCCCGGACCCTTTTCAAAATTTTTGGCTTTAAAGTAGGATCCATGGTTTTAAGATGATTGCTGGTTTCACTTCCCATAAAGGCAAAATTTTAAATGGGGATCCCTCTTGTTATCTTCAGTTGTTATGGCTTAAATACCCTCTATTTGTTTGGCTTTCTCTGGTTTTTTGCCCGATGAAGGGCCTTATCTTCAAGCCTTAACAAAACTTAAGAATCCAAATTTTTAAGGACAAAATCCCAATTCAACAAGTTCCAAAATGCCTCCATATATTTTTTTCTATCATTGCGGTAATCAATGTAATAGGCATGCTCCCAAACATCGCAGGTGAGTAAGGCCTTTTTCTCAACCAAAGGGGTTTCTGCATTGGAGGTAGAAAGGATTTTGAGTTTATCCTCCTCCTTTACAAGCCAAGCCCATCCCGAACCAAACTGAGACAGAGCTGTGGTTGTGAACTGCTCTTTAAACTTTTCAAAAGAGGAAAAGTTTTTCTCGATAATATCAGCTAAAAAACCTGTAGGATTCCCTCCACCTTTAGGAGAGAGGCAATTCCAATAAAAAGTGTGATTTGCCACTTGAGCCGAGTTGTTAAACAGTGCTCCTTTTGAAGATTTGATGATCTCTTCTAAATTGGCCTTTTCCCACTCAGAGTTAGCGATTTGAGCATTCAGCTTATCCACATAGCCTTTGTGGTGTTTCCCGTAGTGGTAGTTTATAGTCTCTTCAGAAATATGAGGGCTTAAAGCCTTTTTACTATAAGGCAGTTCCGGCAAAATGATAGGCATAAAAACCTCCTTTATTGAGCTGTTCTCACAAAAAACTTTAGGCTTTTTGTGAGAGAGAATCATAAGACAAAGCCATTATCCTAATGTGCTTTAAAGAAATCAACACATTTTTTTGCCTTCACCAATAAAAATTATTCACCTGAATAGCTAACTTTTTGCCTGCTGGACTTGCTCCTGAGTGTGTTTAAAACCTTTGTCCGATTTTTAAAAAAAGCTTATTTCCGATGGTTTTAAGCTTTTTTAATAAAAAAACTGCCAAAATTTTATTTAAGTTGAGAGGTTTTTTAGCCGAATAGATAAAAAAGTAGAAACATAATGGAGGTTTATTATGAATGAAAATAAAAACAAGGCCATAAAAACGGAGGATAACTCTTTGGCAAAAAAAAACAAAAAGGCGAAAACAGCTCAGCTGACACACACTCCCCATGTGTTTGGAGAAGATGAAGACGGAGGAAAAAAGAATTTTGGGAAATTGATTGAAATGGATTTAAGGGAGTATTGGAAAGATGAAGCCAGGAATTTTACACCTTGGCTTTCTGAAAAGGAAAATTTGCAACAGTTAGGGACTGCCATTGGAATGGATTTGGAATTGGAAGGAACAGAACAACTGGCTGGTGACCATTTTACCGGTGATAATTTTAAAGTGGATATTATAGCCAGAATCATAAACGATGATATTGAAGAGGACTGCTTTGTGGTGATTGAAAATCAGCTTGGCAAGACGGATCATGATCATTTAGGCAAATTGTTGACTTATACGGCGGGACGGCAGGCTAAAGCGGTTGTTTGGATCGCCAAGGAGATTCGCTCAGCTCACAGAGAAGCCTTAGACTGGCTCAATGAAAATATCGAAAAGACAGCTTTTTTTGGCCTGGAAATCAAAGTCTGGAAAATTAAAAACTCACTGCCTGCACCTCAATTTCACTTAGTCGCAAAACCCAATGAGTGGGCTAAGTCTGTCCGGAATCCTAAAGTGCTGTCGCCAACACAAAAATTACAGTGGGAACTTTGGTCCGAGTGGTTAGGCTATATGAAGGGAAAAAAAACAAATTTCACCTTAGGCAGAAATCCACAACCGGGGTACTTTTATAGCATTTCTGTTGGGAAATCTGGCTTTCATCTGGCTCTTTTGTTGTATAAAGATAGAGTTGGCTGTGAGTTATGTGTCAAACCAAAAAGATTGTCTGCTTTGTCGCAGTTGAAAAAGAATAAAGAGGCTATTGAGAAAGAGTTATACCTTGATGAAAGCTGGATAGAGTGGCTGGGCCCGCCTGAAAGAGAAGGTGGCAATATTATACAATACAAGAAAGCGGACTGGCAAAACAAGAAAGAGCGGGAGAGCTTGTTTGAGTGGTTTAGGGACAGGGCCAGCACCTTTTACAAAGTTTTTTCCAAACGCTTGCAAAATTTGGATCTTGAAGAGGATAGTTCTTTTGTCGCTTGATCCAAAACACATAGCTTAAAGTGTCATGAATCAAAGGAAAATGGTTGGGATAAGCGGATTTGAACCGCTGACCTCTGCCATGTCAAGGCAGTGCTCTAACCAGCTGAGCTATATCCCATTTTTCTGACAAAGCTAACAAAAGCTGTTCAATAAAAAAACTACCAAAAATTTTTATCTTCTCAACAGAAATGGTGGAGCTGAGGGGGATCGAACCCCTGACCTCAACACTGCCAGCGTTGTGCTCTCCCAGCTGAGCTACAGCCCCATTCCCTAAAAAGCCAAACTATCCACCGTCAGTCATTTTTAAAAAGAGATCTCTTGGACTTCTGAAGAAACTTTTAACTCCCCCTCTGTAGCTTTTTGAATTTGCTGGACAGATACATCACTGGCTTTTTCCCTCAGCAAAAAACTCCCACCAACAATATCCATTACAGCCAGATCCGTAATCACACGATGAACACATTTTAAACCTGTTAAGGGGAGAGAACATTTTTTAACCAGTTTGGACTTCCCCTTGGGAGTCCGGTGTTGCATAGCCACAATCACCCGTTTAGAACCCGCTACCAGATCCATAGCTCCACCCATGCCTTTTACCTTTTTCCCTGGAACCATCCAGTTGGCCAAGTTGCCCTCTTGATCCACCTGCAAAGCCCCCAACACAGCCAAATTTAAATGAGAGCCCCGGATAATGGCAAAGCTGAGTGATGAAGAGAAAAAACTGGCCCCAGGAATAGCAGTGACTGTCTGCTTGCCCGCATTGATCAAATCGGCGGAAAGCTCTTCCTCTGCTGGAAAAGGCCCCATCCCCAATAAACCATTTTCACTATGCAACAAAATATGGCTATCTTTAGAGATATAATTAGCGGCTAAAGTGGGTATACCAATGCCCAAATTAACAACAGAATGGGGACGAATCTCTTTTGCGATTCGCCGGGCAATTTGTTCGCGATCTAAAGGCATATCACTCCTCTATTATTCTCCTGTTTTTAAAGTAAAACATAATCCGGGCTTTTTTAAACCTCTCTTAAAGTTTTTTGTTCAATCCGTTTTTCATAATTTTTACCTTCAAAAATTCTTTGAACAAAAACTGCCGGTGTGTGAATGTGATGAGGATCTAAAACTCCTGGTTCTACCAATTCTTCCACTTCTGCTATAGTAATTTTTCCTGCCATTGCCATTATGGGGTTAAAATTGCGAGCCGTCTCCTTGTAAATCAAATTCCCGTAGTGATCGCCTCGCCATGCCTTAATGAGGGCAAAGTCACCGGGTAAGGCTCGTTCCATGATATAGGTCTTTCCGTCAAAATCTCGTTTTTCTTTTCCCTCTTCAACTAAAGTTCCCACCCCAGCTACTGTCCAAAAAGCGGGAATACCCGCACCGGCAGAACGGATCCTCTCTGCTAAAGTCCCTTGGGGGATCAATTCCAAATCCAACTCTTTTGCTAAATATTGACGCTCTAACTCTTTGTTTTCACCCACATAGCTTGCAATCATTTTTTTGATCTGATGTTTTTTTAACAAAAGGCCCAGTCCAAAATCATCCACTCCTGCATTGTTTGAGATACAAGTTAAATTTTTAACCCCCTTTTGTTGGATGGCGGAGATCAAGTTTTCAGGAATACCACAAAGGCCAAAACCACCCACTAAAAGGGAGGCTCCCTCAGGTATATCCTCTATAGCGGGTAAAGCCCCTTTATAAACTTTGCTCATAAAAACCTACAAAAAAATCTCAAGACAAAAATAAAGCCTTTTCTACATGCCTTTCCCACAGGAAATTCAAAATTGACTTTCGCTATAAGAAAAAAAAGCTTGTAAAATTTTAAACGAAAATGGCTCCATATTGCGAATCAGATCTGAAAAAGAAATATCCTTAACTTGAGGCTCTACCCCTGTCGCGAGATTGGAGATTAAAGAAAAGCCTGCCACCCTGGCCCCTGCCTGCTTTAAAGCAATGACCTCCATCACGGTGGACATTCCCGCCACATCAAAACGGGAATTTGAGCTGAATTTTAGCCATTCAATTTGTGCCGAGGTTTCAAGCTCTGGCCCTAAAAGACACACATAAACCCCAGGATCCACTTGAAGATTACAGGCCAAAAGCTCTTGGCTGATCCGTTCTCTCATATCTACATCATAAACTCTTGACATATCAGGGAATCGAGGGCCTACCTTTTTCCCCCTCAAATCTGTTTTCTCCGGGCCTCTTAAAGGGCTTAAACCCGTCATATTGACATGATCGGTTAAAGCCAAAACTGTTCCGGGAGGACGCTCTTTTTTTAAACTGCCAGAAATGTTGCTCAAAATAAATTTTTGTGTGCCGGCCTGTTGCACCTGCAACACCGGCTCAGCCACCACTTGTGGGGAGTGTCCCTCGTAAAGATGGAGTCGCCCACACTGAAAACTCACTGCACGGCCTGTTTTTTTATGAACAAAAAAACGATAAAGCCCCGCATGAGAGCCCACAGTGGGAGAGGGGATTTTTACTGCCTGAAAAGAAAAACCCTCTCGCTCTTCCCAATTTTTTGCTTTGATTTTATCCAAATGAGAGCTAAAGCCAGATCCCAGGACAAAATGAAAATCGGGGGGAGAGATCCCTATTTTTTTATAGTGTTTTTTAAAAAAAGAAAGGTTTTCCGAATCTTTTATCATAATAAAATGGTTTTAATTTTGCCCTCTTTGAGAAAAGTGAAGATTAAAAACTTTCGCTTTTTCACATATCCAAACGCAAATCACTTTTCGCCAGCCGAAGTTTAATGGTTTTCACATCCTCAAAGCTCAGATGGATCTCCGACAGCAAATCCTCCTCCGATAGAGAAACCAAATCAGCAATAAAAACCATATTATGTTTTTTTAAAGATTCTAAAAGTGGTTCATTAAAATCTAAAATTTCTATTTTAGAGGACAACAAATACAAAATTTTATTCCTTGGGCTTGCTGTAGGGGATGCAAAATTAAAAAAATCAGCAATTGGCAAATACACATCGGGAACTGGCCCTTCTCTAAGGCTTGCGGAGTTTTTTTCAAATCTATCCACATCTTCCGAAAAAGAGTTTAAGCATTTTTCTGCTCCAAAAGAAAGATAGGGGAAAGCCACTACCATTAAAACCATCAAAAACCAGCCCATCGTCTTGCCTTTAACTCTCTTTAAAAGCTCTGTCAAGATATTAGAGCCTATAGTTGCCCCTGAAAAAGCTCTATAATTTACGAGGGATTCTTCAGTTTCTATAGTTAAGCCTCATTTTAATACGAAATTTAATACGAAAAAAAGCCTGAAAATAGGGGATTTTACTCACTGCGTCAAAAAAGTAAAAAAAAGTTAAAAAAAAGCTTGACAAAAATCAGGACTATAGTATTGTGGATATTGCCCTAAGGTGGTTAGCTAAAGTTTTGTAAGGTGCAAGCTGAATGAAACTGCGGAGAGCCTTCTTGGGCATTTTTTTTGCTGAATTATAAAATCTCAAAAAAATGGATATCATCTTGAGTATCCACTGTAGCTAAAAAAAGTCTCAAACCTTCAGGAAACTCGGAACAAAGGCTTTCCCCTGCTTTTTTTAATCGCTCTTTTTGCCGGGTTTTAAGAATATTCCCAATATGTTCTTTTTTCCCAATGGATTTCACTTCAATTAAAGCTAAATCTTTTTCCTTTTGGGCTAAAATATCTATTTCCACTCCCAGAACTTTTTTATTTCTATAAATAATACTCCAGCCTCTTTCTCTCAAATGTTGGGCAACAAGGTTCTCCCTCTCTAAACCTTTTGTTTTTGAATGAGCCATTCCTTTTCAGAATTGATTATTTAACATTCCCTCTTAAACAGGCTGGGGTTTTGCTTATGCACTCTATAAATGTCGACTTTTTCACTGACAACTATATTATTTTTGCCAGCTCCCAATCCCGCATATTGCCTTAAAATGTCAAAGCCGGGAGCAAAATTAAAAATCCCCACGAACCACTTCAATTAAAGCATTTAAGGCATCTGTCGAAGTGAAAATGCCCAAGCTTTCATCATCATACAAAATAATGGCACTTCCATATTTGTTTTCCGACATAGTTAAAGCCACTTCATAAATTTTAGTTTGAGCTGGAACATAATAGGGCTCGGTTTTCATAATTTTTCCGACTGGGGTATTTTCATCAGAATTTCCCCGATAAAAATAATGAATATCCCTCTCGCTCACAATGCCCACAATTTTTTTTTGAGAGTTTAAAACAGGAAGATGGCGAATGTTGTTATCTTTCATTATTTGCTCTGCTTGCCGGACCGATTGTTCTGGATTTAAAAAATGAGCACAGGGGGTGCTAAACTCCTCCACAGCTAAATTTTTAAGATGAGGTTTTTCGGGTTTTTTAGCCATAAGCTGACTTTCTCATAAAAAATAAAGAAGATCAAGCTGTCTTTTGTTCTGTATTTTAGTCATAAAAAAGTCTGTCTTTGTGAAGACATGAGGCTTTGAGGCCAAGCTTTGCGGGGAAGTATACTTTTTTTTGAAGCTTTGTGGGAAGAACAGCTCCCTTTTTACAGGAGTCAAAAAGCTTAGGGAGCTTGCCTAATTTGCCGGAACAGTTCTCCCAGGGCCAAACTGGCACTAACAGACACATTATAATTTGCAGAACTGTGTTTTTGAGGGATGGACAACAAAGTGTCGCAAGCCTTTTTCATCCCCCTTTTTAGGCCAGAGGACTCTCCTCCTAAAACAAAAGCCACTCGGCCTTCAAATTTTTCTTCATAAATAGATCGTTTTGCCTGAGGATCCAAACCATAGATCCAAAATTGATGTTTTTTTAGTTCCTCTGCACATTCCCTTAAATTATGCCTCCATTCCACAGGAACATGTTCTAAACCTCCACTGGCGGTTTTGGCCATAGCAGGGCTTAAGCTCAGGCTGTGCTTTTTGCTTGCAAAAATACATTCCACCCCCATAAGCCATGCGGTGCGAACAATAGCTCCAAAATTTTTACTATCTTGCAGGCCATTTAAAAGCAAAACCACAGAGTTTTTGCCAACAGAATCTATATTAAAATGCATATAGTGAGACAGCAACACACAAACCCCCTGGTGGGCTTCAGCTATTTGCTGGAGTTTTTTTACAGACATAAGCTCTACTTTTAAGCCTTTATCCTGAGCCATAAGGGCCAAGCTCTTCAAGACAGAGCTTTTTTGCCAGTCAGGTTTAAGGAATATTTTTTTTATCTCTTCCGGCCGGCGAGTTTTTAAAGCCTCTCTGCAAGAATGAGCACCTATAACTTTTCGAAAAGGCATAAATATTCTCTTTCGTTTTATGTGAAAGATGAAGTCTAAAATCCGAAACTTCTTTTTTAAATCTCCTAAAATCAGTCTATCAAAAAAATCTTGTTTTTTTAAAAAAAATGTTGTTTTCTTTCGATTTGTGATTCAGATGATGGGCAATAATTAATCCTCCGTGAAAAAGCTCTATAATTTACAAGGGATTCTTCAGTTTCTTTGCCTAAAGTCCGTCCCGAACAAGCTGGACTTTTGCTTATGCGATCTATTAAATGTAGACTTTTTCACGAGCGACTAATTATACTGAGCACAGTTGACATTTCCGATCAAAACAGAGTAGGGAAGGCAGGAATTTTCAAACAAAATTGGTATAAGTCTCACTATATTATAGGCACCAAATGATAGACAAAAAAGAAAATCCTTTGTTGAGTTTAGGCTTTAATATTATTTTGCCTGTGTTCATTTTGAATCAAGGCCAAAATTTTTTCCCGGCGGAAACTGCCCCGCTTTATGCACTAATAATAGCCTTGGCTTTTCCCTTTGGTTATGGGTTAAAGGATTTAATTATAAGGAAAAAGCTGAATGCCATTTCCTCAATAGGTTTAGTGAGCATTGCTCTTACTGGTGGTTTGGCCTTGTTTCAATTCCAGGGAATTTATTTTGCCATTAAAGAGGCCAGCATCCCTTTGATTTTAGCCTTTGTGGCATGGGCTTCCATTTTTTTTAAAAAACCTTTGGCCTCTTTACTCATTTTTAAATCTTCTCTTTTTGACACAGCTCTCATTAAGTCCCGTTTGAAGGCTCACAATAGAGAAAAAGATTTTCGCCAGGTGATGAATATCTCCACCTGGGCTTTAGGAGGTTCTTTTGTTTTAAGTGCTATTTTAAATTTTGTGATTGCTTTTTTTGTATTTGCGGAAAAACCTTTTATGGGGGAGGATCAAAAAAGGCAAATGATTAACGAGCAGGTAGCGGATATGACATGGATGGGTTATGTTTTTATTGCCTTGCCTCTTACTTTTATTACTGGTTTCTTGCTTTTATGGATTTTAAAAAGGCTCAAAAACTTGACTGGCTTAAGCTTGAACGAGCTTATCCCTCAAATAAAAAAGGAGCTTTGAGAATGTGGTTTTTTTTTGTTTATGCACTTCTCTTTCCTTTAGAGGGCAGGGCTGGCCCCAGCTCTTTAGAAGAGCACAAAAACTTTTTAGAATATAAGGAAAACAAAAAGCACTTTGAGCAAAGGCGAAAGGCTTATTTACAAGAAAGATTGCGGGAACGGGAATTTTCCCGGAAAGCCCCTTCCTCAGACAATCGCTTGAAAGAACATAAAAAAAAGCAACAACAAATTGAAAGAAAGAGAAAAATAGCTTTTTCATCCTATAAAAAACAGCATTCCAACTACCGGCAAAAACAAAAACAAATTTTAAAAAAGCGACTAAAAGAGATAAAAAAGATAAGAAGTCGCAAGCCACTTGTGGAATTTGAAGAGCCACTTTTTTAAAAATCTGGACTTTTGTTTTAATTTTTCTTTTTGGCTTTGATTTCATACAAATAATAGTGTCTTATTTTGAGACACTATTGCTTTAATTTTCTGTTTAAATTTTGTTTTCATAGCAAAAGATGATAGCTTTTGTGAAATGTGGTTTTTAAACTCTGTATTATTATTTTGCCTTGTTTTCTTTCCTCTGGTCTCTGTTTCTGAGGCAGAACATATCTTTAGTTTTACAGAAAAGGATCCCTCTCATTTATTTATTTCCAATCCACCGGATCGCTTTGAAAAAGAGTCAGTATTTCAAGAATTTCTACTTGAAGAACAAACCCATAATTTTTATCAAAATCAAATATTGGAGTATTTTGAAGACACTGTTTTTAACAATTCTTTTTGCCATTGTCAGGCCAATGACGGTTGCACAAGAGGTTGCCAGCCTCAAAATCAAATAGAGCAGGATCAGTCTCCTCCAGTGAGGCAGTGCCGTGGTAAAAAATCCATGTCCCGCTCCCGGGACAGATGTGCTCGGCATGTCAACAGCTCTATAATGAGTGTGATTCATAAGTTTTTATCGGGTCATTGCCAAAATAGCTCTTTCAGTCAAAGTGTAGAGGATTATCAACAATGTATAGAGGGTTTTTCTACCGATTTCGAAAACAAAAACATTCATATTTGCCGGAATGGCTTTATTTTCCCCTCAGCCCTTTGCATGCTCAACTTGGATGGGCAAAGTTTTGACCTTTACCAAAGCATTCCCAATAAACGGATAAGGAATCGCTGTAAAAATTGGGATCAGTATAATCGGCTGTTAAGCTCTGTTTCCTTTTTTACAAGTCCTCATTCCGCTCAATTTGTCCCCTTATTTACCAAAATATCTGTGGAGCAGTATGAGCTGTTTCAAAAAGATCCTGAAAAAATTCCTAAAGGGGCTATCATTATTTTAAAATCTCGTAGCTCGCATGGCCATGTGGAAGTGAAAACCAGCAAAAAAGAGTGTGGCAAAAGCCAAAATCAAACCTGTTTTTGTAGTGATTACTGCCGTGAGCGGGAGCGATATGACCCTCCTTTTAAAATTTTAGCTGTTTTCCAATGGGATCCGGAGCTACTCTATTATATGGCCTTATTTATGGAGGAGAACCTGACACTTAAAGATCCTGTGGGTTATTTTCGCTAAAGCCTCTTAAATACCCATGAACCTAAAAAAATGTCTAAGCTCTACTTGACAGGCCAGAGTTTCTTTAATAATAAGGAGCAACTATGGCTAAAAAGAAAAAGGGAGTAAAAATCATCACTTTAGAATGTTCAGAGGCACGAAAAGAGGGGCGACCCCCGTCTCGCTACACCACGAAAAAAAACTCTCAAAGCCATCCGGAGCGACTGACGAAGAAAAAATACAACCCCTTTCTCAATCGTCACACCCTGCACCGGGAAATCAAATAACCGCCCGGCCCCGTCGATCTCTCTTTCTCAGTGAAAAGTGCTTTTTCCCTTTTTAAAAAAGTAGATTGAAAAATAGCTTGCTCCTTTTATCCCTCAAGTGTTAATCAAAAGCCAATGATGAGAGTATGGCTTTCGCTCTTTTTATCCCTTTTGATTGTGGCTTTTGTGCTGTGTTTCTCTTATTTTTACCCTCGTTTTTTGGTTCAGCTCATGTCGGAAAATAGCCCCTGGATCAGCTATCTTTACACTTATGGAACAGGGGCTTTGTTTTTTGCTATAGGTTCTTTTTGGATTTTCACAAGGCAGACTATTTACAATATGAGGCGAAAAGAAGAGATCCGCTGGCTCATCACTATTCTTTGTGGGATGACTTTTATGTTTTGTTTTCATGGTCTGTGGATTTTTTTTGCCACTCATTTCCCCTTTAAAGGATAGAGTATGAGTTTGGGTTTAGATCTTTCCGGAATCACTTTAGCCATTATTATAGGGATTATATGTGCTTACTTTGCGATGGTGACATTTTTTGGGACTTACTTTTCTAAATTCAGTTCCAACATTCAGGATTTCTTTTTTAGTGGGCAAAGATTTGCTTGGTGGCTTCCTTTTGTGAGCATGATGGCTACAGGCATTGGTTCTTATAGTTATTTGAAATACTCAGAGCAGGGCCTGAATACCGGCATGAACAGTGCCATGGGCTATATGAATGAGTGGTTTATTCTCCCTTTGTTCTTTTTTGGTTGGCTCCCCTTGATGTATTGGACGGGGACAAAATCCGTCCCTCAGTATTTTGAAAAACGTTTTAACTCTGTGACTCGCTATATCACAGTGGGCATATTGCTGGCTTATATTTTTTATTACATTGGCTACAACTTATTTACTATAGGTTTGGCTTTTGACGGCATTTTTGGCTTTTCTCCAGTGTGGACCTTGCCTCTCATTACACTCATCTTGGGGATTTATGTGAGCTTGGGCGGGCAAACAGCTGTGATTTTTACTGATCTGATCCAAGGCATTATCCTTTACCTGGCCGGTTTTTTGATTTTTGGCTATGGGCTTTATGTTTTGGGGGGCTTTGGGGAGTTTTTCTCTTACCTGCCTGTCGAGCATCGGTTGCCTTATGCCCCTTTAAGGGACAATCCTTATTTTAATTCTGTAGGTATGTTTTGGGGGGATGCTCTGGCGGGGAGTATTGCCTTTTTATTTCTCAATCAAGGTTTTTTAATGAGATTTTTGAGTATAAGGAGTGTGAATGAAGCCCGCTTAGCGGGAATGGCCAATGTCCTCGTCACCTTGCCTCTTTCTGCTTTGGTGGTGGGTTCTGTTGGTTGGATAGGCAAATCCATTTTGATTAAGCAGGAATCTCTTTCACAAGCTTTGAGCCCTTCCGGCCCTTTAAACATTGAAGACAGCTACCACACTTTTGTCTCTGTCGTGGCTTATGTGGCTCAAAGTCAACCAGTGATTTTAGGTCTCATCTTGTCAGCTCTTTTAGCGGCCCTTATGTCCACCATAGACACTCTGATCAACTCCGCCTCAGCTATTTTTATTTATGACATTTATAAACCTCTGATTCGCCAGCAATCTTCCGACAGGCATTATTTGAGAGCGGCAAAGGCCAGCTCTGTGGCTATCACTGCTTTAGGCTTATTGCTTTCTTCTTGGTTTTTCTTTCAAAAAGGGACTCTGATGTCTATTCATTACAAGGGGATTATGGTGATTATTCCCTCTATTGTGACGACCTTACTTTTGGGAATGTTATGGAAGCGATTCAACTCCATTTCTGCCTCTTTGGCTTTGCTCTCAGGGGTTTTTTTAACTTTTATGACTCTCAAATTTCCTGAGTGGATTTATCCTTTAAGGAGCTTTTTTTACGGCTCTCCCTCTGGCGATCCTTTTTTATTTCGTGCTCTGTTTGGTATGCTGGTTTCAGGAAGTGTAGGAGTTTTGGTTTGTCTTTTCACAAAACCGGCGGATAAGGAAAAGATCCAAGGCTATACCCTCAGCAGTATTGATCAAGCCATAAAGCGATTTAAGGGAGGAGAGGCCAACTTTCAAAAAGGCAAAAAAACAAGTGTTTTAAAGTTGCAGGTAGATAATAGCTTGAAGAAGGGGGAGGCGGGGCTTTCTAAAAAAAATGCTGAAGTCATGAAGGCTCAACCTGCGGATATAATTTATGCGGCAGACAGCCGTTGGTATTTGGCTGGCCTTCGCTCCCGCCGTTTTCGTTTGCAGATTCATCCTAAAGCGACTGAGAATGTTTTTTTAATTTCAAAAGAGACGCTAAAGGAATCTTACCTCCTCCCCCATCGGCGGGTGGTGGCTAAAAAAATTATATAAAGGAGATTGATGAGATCCCTTGTTTTATATTGTTTTTTTGTTTCGCTTTTCTCTTGTGTTTTTTTAAAGAAAAACCCTCAGCCCCAATTTGAATGGCCTTTAAGGGAATATCAGTTGACGCAAAAATTTCGTCCTTTTAAAAAAAGACCTCATTTAGGTATTGATCTGAGAGCCAGCTTGGGATCGCCGGTTTTGAGCAGTCGTCCTGGGCGGGTGGTTTATGCGGGAAAAAAGCTTGCGGGCTATGGCAATGTGGTTTTGATAGAGCATTCCCGCCATTGGGCCAGTCTTTATGCTCATCTGCAAAGTATTCAAGTGAGCATTGGCCAAAAAGTGTTTCAGGGGGAAATGATTGGGACTTTAGGATGGACGGGACGGGCCACTGGGCCACACCTACACTTTGAGCTGATATATAAGAGAAAGGCGGTTAACCCTTTATTTTATTTACCTTAAGCTTATGGGTATTTAAGGGGCCTTTTTCACGGGCGATTACATTAAATTGTCTGTTTTTTGTGTGTTTTATCTTACAAAACCCCGGCCAAAAGGCAGTATTAACTAAAATTGCAAAAAGAATTCTTGTCATTTTCTTTTTTTTCTACAAAACTTTTTGAGGTTCAGCCATTTTATTAAGGAGGTCTAAAATGAAACTGAAAAATATTTTTATTGTTCTACTCACTCTGAGTTTTTTTTCTTGTTCGAATGATAAAGATCAAGATCGGAAAGCTCGTAAAAACCGCACGGATGGAAAGGCGGCTAAATATGAAATGGCACTTGCACTTCACCTTTATAAAGCTGTTGAAGAGTATAAAATAGCTATGGCTTTAGTGGAGGATCAAGAGGCCATTTATGATGAGATGGCTAAAGTGCTTCATTTCATCAATGCCATACATAGTGACATTACACAAAAACAGACAGGGCATATTCAAGCTCTTGAGAGCTTAAAAGCCCAAGTAGTAGCCTTAGATGAGATCCTTTCCAATGTGGATTGGCCAGAGGAAGTTTATGAAAGGTTGGCTCAAGTTAAGGCGGAAATAGAGGCTGTTCAAAAAGTTTTAAGTGAAACATCATCTCAACAGGAAGTAGAGGATTCTGCTGAAGAGGGAGAGCCTACTGTGGAAGGTTCTGAAGGCTCAGCTCAGCCTGCCGGAGATTCTGCTGATGAAGGAACTGCTGAAGAGGAGGTTCCACCTGTGGGAGATTCTGCTGATGAAGGAACTGCTGAAGAGGAGGTTCCACCTGTGGGAGATTCTGCTAATGAGGGAACTGCTGAAGAGGAGGTTCCACCTGCGGAAGGTTCTGCTGAAGAGGGAACTGTTGAGGAGGTTCCACCTGCGGAAGGTTCTGCTGATGAGGGAACTGCTGAAGATGCCGTTCCACCTGCGGAAGATTCTGCTAATGAGGGAACTGCTGAAGAGGAGGTTCCACCTGCGGAAGGTTCTGCTGATGAGGGAACTGCTGAAGAGGAGGTTCCACCTGCGGGAGATTCTGCTAATGAGGGAACTGCTGAAGAGGAGGTTCCACCTGCGGGAGATTCTGCTAATGAGGGAACTGCTGAAGAGGTGAGTATCACAGTCATTCCAGAAAATGCTCCTGTAACAGTAGAAGTGGAAGTGGAGATCAATAGTGTTGTTGAGGAAGACGACAACAACCAATAAGCCTTCCCTTTTAATATGACAAAAAATCTATAAGGGGATTTTTATAAAATCCCCTTTTTTTGTGCTTGGCAAAAAGTTTATTTCATATTGGTCTTTTTCTTCTGTTTATCTTGATAGGACAGCTGGTCGGCTCGATGGTAAATGTTTTCCCATTTTGTGTCTGAGGGGAGCTTTTCAGCTAAGCCTATAGAAATAGATATGGAAAACTTTTTCCCTTCACATTCAAACTGACGGGCTTTTAGCTTTTCCTTTATTCGATCCGCTATATTTTGTGCTATGGGCAGAGGATTGGCTGTGAATATTACAAACTCATCTCCTCCATAACGGATAAAGAGATCTTTTTCACGAACAATCTCTAAAACACATTTTGAAAGTTCTTTTAAAGCATAATCCCCAGCAATATGGCCTAAGCGATCGTTGATCTGTTTAAAATCATCCACATCAAAAGTGATCAGAGATAGATTTTGATTGGAAAAGAAATACTCCGGGCCTTTAGCTTTTAGCAGGAGCCGATTTCCGGCAAGAGTCAAAGGATCTGTTTGAGCCTTTTTTAAAAGTTGTTTAGAGGAATGGGATTCAATATTTCCCTTATCTAAAAACTTAAAGATCAGATGGCTGGCTTGAATATAGGAATTATTTTCCAAAGGAATTTTTTGGTAAGGGTCCAGCTCATCATCATTGAGGTAGGTTTTATTGGTTGATTTTAAATCCACAATGTAAAAAGAGTCATTTTCATTGATGATTTGAAAATGTGTTTTGCTAAGGCTGTTATGATCTACAGTGATGTCATTCAGCCTGCTGGAGCGACCCAAACTGGTGACCATTTTTGTTAAAGGCCATGTATGACCAATCAGATTTTTAGGCCCATTTAAAAGGAGAAGATGGGCTGGAGATTCTTTTTTTGATTGGATCTCAGCGATTAAAGTGTCCTCTTCACTGACAATTCGGGTATATTCTGATTGTTGACAGGGGGCAATTTTTTTTGAATTTGTTTGTATTTCTTCTTGTGAGGTTTGAGGTTTTTCCGCCGGTTCTTTGTTTTTGATAGGAGCTATGGTTTTTTCAGCTGGTTCTGTATTTTTGCTTTGATCTTTGTTTTTGAGTTTATTCATTATGGAAAAGTTATAGCTTAAAAAATCCATCCGATCAAGGAGCATTAATTAAATAGTTCTCTTTGAAAAAGCTTGGAATTTTCAAACAAAATCAGTATAAAAAGGCCGAGGTTTTTTTTAAAATGCCCATGTAGCTCAGGGGCAGAGCACAGCCTTGGTAAGGCTGAGGCCGTGAGTTCAAATCTCACCGTGGGCACCATTCAAATCTTGTTAAAAAATACTACAAGGGAGGATCCCTCTTCTCTCTGACGAAAAAGGGAGTTTTTTGAACTGAGTAGGGGAAAAACAAGCTTTTTTCTCGATTTTCATATCTTTTTGCATTTTTTTCTTGATTTTGTTGTTTGACTTAAGTTTAAAATGCTCTTATACCTTGTGTTTTAAATTGAGGAGGGACTATGTCTAAAGAAACTTTTAAAAGAACAAAAGAACATGTCAATATTGGGACAATAGGCCATGTGGACCATGGAAAAACCACTCTTACAGCGGCTATTACAGCAGTTTTAGCTAAGTCAGGCCAGGCAGAGGCCATGAAGTATGATCAGATTGATAAGGCACCGGAGGAAAAGGCCAGAGGGATCACCATATCTACAGCCCATGTTGAGTATGAGACTGAAAAACGGCATTACGCCCATGTCGATTGCCCAGGCCATGCGGATTATGTGAAAAATATGATCACAGGGGCCGCTCAGATGGACGGGGCTATTTTGGTAGTTTCCGCGGCAGACGGCCCTATGCCCCAAACCCGTGAGCACATTTTGCTGGCCCGTCAAGTGGGAGTGCCCGCCATTGTGGTTTTTTTAAATAAATGCGATCAGTTAGATGATCAAGAGCTGTTAGACACTGTGGAGTTGGAGATTCGGGAACTGCTTACAGAATACAAATTTCCCGGAAACGATATTCCCATTATCAAAGGTTCTGCACTTAAGGCCTTAGAGGGGGATAGTGAAAACGAAAAAGCTCTTTTGGATCTAATGGCTAAAGTGGATGAATATATCCCTTGCCCTAAAAGGGATGTGGAAAAGCCTTTTTTAATGCCTGTTGAAGATGTTTTCTCTATTTCCGGGCGGGGGACAGTCGCCACTGGTCGGGTGGAAAGAGGCATTATAAAAACCGGTCAGGAAGTGGAAATTGTTGGCCTTCGTGAAACCAAAAAAACAGTGGTGACAGGGATTGAAATGTTTCGAAAGCAGTTAGATGAAGGTCGTGCAGGGGATAACGCTGGCCTGCTTCTTCGAGGTGTTGAAAAGACGGATATTGAAAGAGGCCAAGTGCTTGTGGTTCCTGGGACCATCACGCCTCATAAAAAATTTAAGTGCGAGTGCTATATTTTGAAAAAAGAGGAAGGAGGGCGACACACTCCTTTTTTTAAAGGCTACCGGCCGCAGTTCTATTTTAGAACAACTGATGTGACGGGTTCTGTTCAACTTCCTAAGGGGACAGAGATGGTCATGCCAGGGGATAATGTTCATCTTGAAGTGGAGCTGATCTCTCCTATCGCTATGGAAAAGGGCGTTCGTTTTGCCGTTCGTGAAGGGGGGAAAACTGTGGGTGCAGGAGTTGTGTCTGAAATTGTGGAGTAATATTATTTTTCTTTTGTTAATTGTGTTTAAACAAAAGCTTTAGTTTATAAATAAAAAAGAGAGGCTTTCCTCTCTTTTTTATTGTCTCGATTTTAAAGGGCAGTAGCTCTAACGGTAGAGCAGTAGACTCCAAATCTACCGGTTGCAGGTTCGAATCCTGTCTGCCCTGCCAATCCATTAAATGCTCATCCGTGAAAAAGCCCGTGTCAAAAGAGAATATTAAAAATTTCCCGGATAGTGAATCCTACAAGTAGGGAGCTGGAGAGATAAAAAACAGTAAAAACCAGGACTACTTTTTTTCGTTTTTTAACAGAGATCCAGACTTGGTCCATAATGATACGGCTCATTTTTGCCCCCATAAGTTTTTCTATAGTATTTAAAGTTAAGAAGCCTAATTTTTTGTTTTTAGAGATATGTTTTTTTACATCTTCATTAGTTTTGATCGTTTTTAAAAAGAGGATCCCTTGTCGCCATGTTGTCCAAAAGTCATATATAAAAATCAAAAGAGCTATAGAAGATAAAAGCAATAGCCCGATTCGGGCATATTGATTGAAATGAAATTTCCAAAAGCTATAAATAATTAAGGCATTAACTGCTGACAGGATAAAATAAAAATAAACTCGCTTTTTTAAAGAGTGAAAAAAAATCTCTATTTGCCTTTCCACTTTTTTTGTGATAACTTGTCGAATAATGGATTTTACACCCCATTTCGCAGACAGATCGATGACTTTAGAGAAAAGAAACTTTTTGAACACGAAATGGATTTTACAATAAAACTGAAAATATTTCAACAGAGCATTTTAAAATGAAGTTATTGGTTATTCGCCACGCTATACCGGAAAATGAAAGCCCCTCAGGAAGGGATGAGGATCGGCCCCTCAGCTCTAAGGGTCGGGAAGAATTTAATCGGACTTGCCAATTCATGGCCCAAGGCTTGAGCTTTGATCTTTTGCTGAACAGCCCTTTGCTCAGGGCCTGTCAAACAGCAGATATTTTTTGCCAATATTTTTCGGTCAAAAAACGGGGAACCCATACTGGCCTCAGCCCCTTAGCAGAACCTTCAGCTCTTTTTTTAAAGTTAAAGGCTGAAAGGGGCAGTTCCTCAGTCATTATTGGGCATCAGCCTTTTTTAACTCAGTTTATAAGTCGCTCCTTGAAGGTAGGAACGGAAGGGGATTTTATCTCTTTAAAAAGGGGAGGCATGGTTTTTTTAGAGTTCCCTCTCATAGTTCAGGCTGGTTCCGCTATATGCCATGCCTTGTGGAATCCTGAGCTGTTTTTGCCCTTCATTTAAAAAGAGCCGGCTCAATATTTTCAAAAACTTAAGAGGCCCTTTGGAAAGTCCCTTTAATTGCACTCAGGCAGGCCAGGCCATAAACTCCAAAAAGACTCAAAAAAACAAAGGCAAAGGAATGCAGGACAGGAATATCTGAAACACCCAAAAAACTATATCGCACCCCATTTACAAAATAAAGAAAAGGGTTGAACAAGGACAGTTTTTGCCAAAAAGGGGACAGAATGTCCAAATTGAGAAAAACCCCACCCAGATAAGTTAGAGGCAAAATCACAAAACTTCCCATTGCTCCGATATGATCAAAAGTTTTAGACCATATCCCAACGGAAAAACCCAACATGGCAAAAACCATTCCTCCAAAGATCAAAAAAACAAATAGCCAAAAAAAGCTGTGCAGAGGTAAAAAATGCCCTATAAAGAAAAAATGAAAAACCTCACCTAAGGCCAAAGTCAAAAGGCTGACAATTAGGCCCCTCATAAGGCCGGCAAGAGCTGTGGCAAAAATGATCTGCTGAATGTTTAAGGCCGTGCTTTTTATGTCTATAATTTCCCCTGTGATTTTCATGGAGAAAATGCAACTGGAACCATTTTGAAAAGACTGGTTGATAAGTGAAAGTGCGGCCAGCCCCGGTATAATAAATTGTAGGTAAGAGAATTGCTCACTTATCCTGACCACTTTGCCTAAGCTTAGGCCAAAAATAATAAGATAAAGGGCCTGGCTGGCCAAAGGGGCCAATAGGGTTTGCACTTTGACTTTTAAAAAACGTCGGACATCTCTATAGAAAAAAAAGATAAAAGGGGTCCATAACAAATCTTTTTTCACTATGGCTCCTTTATTATTTGATTAAAAATATCTTCTAAAGAACCTTCTCTAATTTTTAAATCAGCTATTTGGCTCATATTCAATTTCAACTCTTGTAAAAGCCGACCCATACTGAAGGCACTGGGGATCATAAAAACCTCATAACCATTGCTTTGTCCCGTGTGATACGGGCTTTTAAAAGGCACTGGTCGGGCCAGTTTTATTAAAGCTTTCCGAGGAGCAAGCTGGGAGATCAACTCTTTTGTAGGCCCTATTTGCCGGATCCGCCCCTTATGTATGAAGGCCACACGATCGCAAAGCTTTTCTGCCTCTTCTAAGTAATGGGTGGTGAACAAAATGGAAGTCTCCTTTTTGATCTCTTTTATAAAACTCCATAAACTGTTTCGCAAATGCAGATCCACCCCTGCTGTAGGTTCATCTAATAAGAGGAGGCGAGGGGAGTGCACCAGGGCTTTCACAATTAAAAGACGCCTTTTCATCCCACCACTGAGAGTTCTCACCTTGTGATTCCTCTGTTCATAAAGGCCCATCCTTTTGAGGAGCTGAGTGATTCTCTCATTATCCGGCCAAACACCGCAAAAACCAGAGTAAAACTGAATCACTTCTTTAACAGTGAAATAGCCATGGATAATAATTTCCTGTGGCACAAAGCCTGTAAGAGATTTTGCAAGGGAAGGTTTTTTAGCTACATCCTGTCCACAAACTTTGATTTGTCCAGAATTGGGCTTTTCCAAAGTCATCACACAGGAGATCAAAGTGGTTTTGCCCGCTCCATTAGGCCCCAACAAACCAAAAATTTCCCCCTTTTTTATTTCAAAAGACAACTGCTGAACAGCTTTTAAAGTGCCATAGTTTTTGCTTAGGTTTTTAATTTCTAAAACTTTCATTTAGGATTTCCCTCTTGACAGCTATAGCTTTTAAAGAGATATAAAAAAAGAGGCTTTTTTGCAAAGGCATTATGATTAAAGTCACATCTTTTTACAAGTTTTTTCCAATAAAAAAGAGCTGTCTAAAAGCTCTTCAAAAAGAGCTTGTGGAAAAAGCCTCCAGCTTGAATATCAGAGGCTTGGTTCTTATTGCAGAGGAGGGGCTGAATGCCACATTGTGCGGGCCAGAAGAGCCTTTGGAAGTTTTAAAAAAGCATATTGTTCAACTATTTGAAGTTCCTTTTTTTTGGAAGGATTCTTATTGTGAGAGATGGAATTTTAAAAGACTCTCTGTCAAAGTCAAAAAAGAGATTGTCAAATGGGGGGAGGCTGATACAGTTCCCTTTAAGGGTTCAATTAGTCATCTCTCTCCAAAAAATTGGGAAGAAAAGCTAAAAGCACAGCCTTATGTTTTAGATGTGAGAAATGTTTATGAGGTGGAGATAGGGAAGTTTCAAAGGGCGGAGGATCTTCAGCTCAACTCCTTTCAGGAATTTCCCCAAAAGCTGGACCGCTTGAGCCATTGGGATAAAAACAAAGAGACCTTAATCTACTGCACTGGAGGTATTCGTTGCGAAAAGGCCATTGGTTTTATGCAACAGAAGGGCTTTAAGTCAGTTTATCAACTTCAAGGTGGAATATTGAATTATCTAAGGGAAAAGCCCCGCTCGCAGTTTAAGGGGGAATGTTTTGTTTTTGACCACAGAGTGGCCCTCAATCAGGATTTGCAGGAGGAGAAAAATTATTCCCTTTGCCCTCATTGTGGTGGGCCGGGGCGGATAAAAATATCCTGTGGCTATTGTGGCGGGCCGGCTGTGGTTTGCCCTTGTTCCGATCGGTTTTTTTACCGTAAGACTTGCTCTAAGAACTGTGCTTACCACTTTCGCTTAGGCCATAAATGCCGAAAAAAGGCTAATCGCAACCTGGAAATTTAGGGAAGTTATTGATCACTTTAATCCCCGGTGGCATGCTGTTGATGGAGAAACAGAGCTTTACTGGCCTTTTATCCTGTTTAATGTAAAAAATAACAGCTCCTGTGGTTTTTGCTAAAAGCTCCCTTGGGTTTACATTTTTCCCATTGGTCACTTTGAGAGTGGTTTGGTTTTCTACCAGATCGTAATGGAAAGTTTTTGTGCTATTAGCTAAGGACAAAGTGAGGTAATGTTTGCCATTTTGAGTGGATATGCTTAGTTGCCCCTTTTTTCCGGCAACAAGATCCACTGGATTGGCCTGAGGCTCAGCGGAAATGACAGAAGTCAGCCCAGCTCCCGATTCGATCGAAATGCTGGTATGTTTTGTGTTGAGAACCACAGGGAAGGGCATATTCTCCTCCACTGGTTGGACTTTTGCTGGAGGAGGGGGCAGAGGAGGTGTTGAACCCCTTGGGCTGGTTGAAGTTGTTGGAGTGGTTTCGACCTCTGTTTCTACTACTGAATCTGAACTTGTTGGAGGCTTTGAGCCTTGTTTTCGATCTTTGCTGTCTGTTTTCACCCGTCCATCGCGAAACCGTCGCCCCCCGTCCTCTTCTGTTGTGCAGGACAGGCCGGCTATAAGAAAAAAGCAGAATAAAAACCTCATTTTCTTACTTTTCTCAAAGTTCAAGGGATTTGTCAAACCTATTTTTTTTAAAAAAATTCAATTTTTAAGCTGTATAATCCGAAAATTGTATTGGTATGGACTTTTGTCTAAGATATAGCTTACTTTTTTGGCTTTTGATCTCCTGTGCTCAGCCGGACCAGCGAGCACAATCGGCAAAGGAGTCCTTGGTAGCTTATGCCTCCACATCTCAATCCAATACCCACTACCTTTCCTGCAATCAGTTTACTGATACAACCTTTATGGGCTATGTTTATAAGGATTCTGAAAACCCAGATCCTCGTTGCGTTCTTATGGATATTGCCAAAAGCCCTAAAAGCTTTTTGAAAAATGAGGATCTCTTTTTGCAGGTCTATCCCTTCACTCTAAGGGGGGATAAAATGAGGTATGGCTCTTCACTCCCTATAAAAACGATAGAAAAATTCTCTAAAGAGGCATTGATCCAGTCTCAAATTATTGATGCCTATCTTGTGGAGGTGGAGATAAAAAGGGAGCCAGACTATTTTTTCTTAGATCATCTTTTTGAAGTTTGTCTTATTACAGAAGAGAGTTGGGAGGGGCTTCAGTTGGTCTTATATGAAAGGCGGGCAGAACAAGATCCTGTCCCTCTTCGTGTGACAAAGTTTCTCCTCCCCCCATTTTTAATTCATCCAGAACATTTTAAGGAAGAAAAAGGAAATGCCTTAGCGGCCTTTCACCCTTTTCTTGAAAGTATCCCTCAGAGTAAGACTTCTTCCAAGTTTTACCATGATTTAGCAAAGGAAATGTGTCTGCCCGTTCTATAACCCGTTCTATAAAAAGGGGTTTTACAGAGCCTTTGCTCCTTTTTTAGAGCCAATATGCCACTTCAAACGATATGAAATCCTCAATCAAAGCAGAATACGATTTTTGGGATAAAAATACTGTGTTTTCCCTCAGTCGTTTTTTTCATCTCGGCCAAAAGCCTTTGCCTTGTTATGTGGCGGGCCGGTGCTTTCCCGAAGGCCCTCACCGCTATCGGCTAAGCTCTCAGGGGCTGTCTATATTGTGCGAAACATTGGATAGCTCATTAAATGCAGGGGCTTGGCATGTTGTGAAACTGCTTTCAAAAAAAGGCTCAGTTTATCAAGCGGAAAAGGCTTTTAGTTTAGGGCCTTATTCCAGTTCTTCTGTGTCTGAATTTTCTTATCAAAGCAAAGGTCAGGTATTGAGGGATTGGCAGGATTTTTTACATACAGTGGAATCTTTTTTTAGCTCTGAGGGTTTAGCCCCAGCCTTTAGCCCTACTTTGGTGAATTGCCCGGGGACAGAGCCTCACCTTAAGCCTTTTCAAACCCAGTGGCTGAATAAGGGCCAAACTCAAAAAATGTATTTGGCCACCAGCCCGGAACTGCACTTAAAAAAACTTTTGTGCCAGGATTGGACCGATTTTTTTGAGATCAAAACCTGTTATCGAAATGGCGAATCAGGACCTAATCATCAAGCGGAATTTACTTTATTGGAGTGGTATCGTGCATTTTACTCCACAAATCAGTTGATGAGAGAATGTGGGAAACTGCTTTCTTTTTTAAAGAAAAAAGTTTTTTTTAAAGCTCCTTTGCCCCCAGTGCAGATTTTTAGTATGGAAGAGCTTTTTAAAAAGTTTCTCAACTTTACTCTCAGCCCACAAACTTCTAAAAAAGATCTGTTTTGTTTATTGCAAAAAGAGGGGTTTAAAGTTTCTTCAAAAGACAGTTTTGAAGATCTGTTTTTCTTAATATTTTTAAATAAAATAGAGTGTCAATTAGATGTTGAAATCCCGACTTTTATTTGCGACTGGCCCCCTCAGTTGAGAGCTTTTGCTCGCCTGAACTTGGCCGGTTGGGCCGATCGCTTTGAACTGTATTGGCAGGGTTTTGAGTTGGCTAATGGCTTTTTTGAGGTGATTGATCCCGAAGAGCAAAAAGAGCTGTTTAAAGAGCAGATTCAACAGAGAAAAGATTCTATCCCTCCAGATGAGCAATTATTGGCTTTAATGCAGGAGGGAATGCCCCCCGTTAGTGGTGTGGCTTTGGGCTTAGATCGCCTGTTTTTGGCTATGTCCAAAAAGAAAGATTTGCGGGATATTCGGCTTTTCCCTCTATCTTGAGCCTCGGCTCTTACTCAATCTAAATAGTAGTTAGGGGCTTCTTTTGTGATAGTCACATCATGGACATGGGATTCTTTCAAGCTTTGTGCACTGAGGCGGACAAATTGGGCATTTTTTTGAAGGGCAGAAATATTTTTTGAGCCGGTATAGCCTAAGCCCGCTTTCAGCCCCCCAATAAGCTGATCTAAAATTGTGCTGACAGGGCCTCTGTAAGGCACTCGGCCCTCAATGCCCTCAGGGGCCAGTTTGCTGGAAAGTATGTCTTCCTGGCCATACCTCTCCTTAGAGCCTTTTTTCATAGCGGCCAAGCTCCCCATACCCCTATAAACTTTATAACTCCTACCCCTATAAAGCACAGTCTCTCCAGGGCTTTCATCCGCCCCCGCCAGCAGATTGCCTAACATGACGGCCTGGGCACCTAAGGCCAAAGCCTTGACAATATCTCCAGAATATTTGATCCCTCCATCCGCTACCACCGCCCGGCCCATCTGTTTTGCTGTTTTAGAGCATTCCATTATCGCACTGATTTGAGGAATACCAACTCCAGAGATAATGCGGGTAGTGCATATACTTCCTGGGCCTATCCCCACCTTGACAATATCCGCTCCCGCCTCAATAAGAGCCTTTGTCCCTTCACTTGTGGCCACATTACCAGCCATGAGCCAACAATCAGGATAGCTTTTTTTAATATGGCGAGTGAGGTCTAAAACCCTTTTAGAATGTCCGTGGGCTGTGTCTACACAGATCAGATCAGTCCCCGCCTCAATAAGAGCGGAGAGCCTTTGCTCCACATCTTTACCGGCAGAAAGTGCCGCACCCACAAACAGCCGTCCTCTGGAATCTTTTTTGGCTGTGGGAAAGGCGGTGGCCTTTTCAATATCCTTAATAGTGATAAGCCCTATAAGATGAAAGTTTTTATCTACAACAGGTAGTTTTTCTATACGGTATTGGTGGAGGATTTTTTTTGCCTCTGGCAAAGCAATGTCTTTTTTTGCCGTGATCAGCTTTTCTTTGGGAGTCATAAATTGGCGAACAACCTGCTTTAGATCTGTTTCAAAACGAAGATCTCTATGGGTGATAATGCCTACAAGCTTTTTTCCTTGTGTGACGGGAACCCCGCTAATGGAGTGAGTTTTCATAATCTCATGGGCCTTTTCCAACAAGTCCTCAGGAGAGAGGCTGATGGGATCTAAAATCATCCCGCTTTCGTATTTTTTTACTTTCTCCACCTCTTTAGCTTGAGAGGCAATGCTCATGTTTTTGTGAATCAGCCCAAACCCGCCTTTTTGGGCCATGACTCTGGCCATTTTGTTTTCAGTAACGGTGTCCATAGCCGCGGAAATAATGGGCATTTGAACAGTAAATTGTGGGCAGAGTGAGGAGGAAATGTCTGTTTCTGAAGGCAGGACTTCTGAATAAGAGGGCCTTAAGGATATGTCATCAAAAGTAAAAGCTGAGCTGACTTGTGTTAGGTTCATGGCACTTTAAGAACTGTTTTTCAGCTGTTTTATTGCTTTTTCAGAAAACCCAGTCACTTTAGTAATAAAGGAAATATCTGCCTTTTCTTTCAACATATTTTGGACAACTTCCTGCCGTCCTTCTTGTCGGCCTTTTCTTAAGCCTTGTCTTTCACCTTCCCAGCGACCTTTCTCTCTGATAATTTCCCAAACATCTTGCATAAGCCCTCCTTGTTTTAATATCCCTTTTGATACAAGCAGTTTCTCCACCTTTTCCCAAATCTTCGAATCTAAACCCCTATTATCCCTCAAATACTCCAATATCCTCAACTCTACAGTCTTCCTCTCCTCCCCCTTTAAACCCTTCAATATCTCATCAAACTCAGCATAAACATCCCTTACCTTTAATGGAGTTATTTTCTTCTTTAAACCCCATACCTCAGACAATAATTTTATTACACTATAACCCTTAAACTCCCCAGCCCTAAGAGCCTTTCGAATCTTAGGCTCTTGCGTGTTTATTATCCTCAAGCCATAGTTTAACATATCTTTTTTAGATTCAACAGGAATTTTTTGGAAAAAAGAACCAAAATCCTCCTCTTGTAGGGATCTTTTCCACTTTAAGGGGCTTGGTATAATACCCACCGCCTCCATTCCGCTTTGGGCTATAAAAGCCCTCTGGAGTTTGAGAAAATGATGGAAATCACAACTTAAAAAGAGTCCACTTTTTTCCCTCATACCATCCTCTTGACCTTTAAAAACAATTTATGATACTTCCCTGATATGGATTGGGATAGCTCTTTTTATTCTCTTTTGTTTTTCTGCCTGAAAAGCCTGGTGGTCATAATCTCTGTTTTGGTTTGTGTAATTGTTCCTATTTTTACTATAGCTAAAATCAAAGGGGAGAGCAAAAGCAAGAAAAAACTCCATCTGGAAGATATGGAAAGTTATTATAGAAAATACATTCATCAATTCAAACAAAAAACAATGGGCAAAAAGGAATTTAAAAAATATTTAAAAAGTTTTAAAAAAAGAAGAGAGGATAAAAAAAGCAGGCCCTCTCTTTTTGTGCTTTCATTTAACGGTGATATACTGGCTTCACAAGTGGAGAATCTAAGAGAGGAGATTTCTTTAGTTTTAAACATAGCCCAAAGTAAAGATTCCACAGCTCTTATTTTAAATAGTCGCGGAGGCTCAGTCTCCCACTATGGTTTAGCGGCCAATCAACTGCAAAGGTTAAGGGAACATAAAATTCCCTTAACTGTTTGTGTAGATAAATTTGCAGGGAGTGGAGGCTACCTTATGGCCTGTGTGGGGGATCAGATCTTATCCTCCCCATTTGCTTTTATAGGTTCTATCGGGGTTATTTTTGGCATTCCCAATATTCATGATTTTTTAAAGAAACACAATGTCAGTTATGAGGAGTTTACCGCGGGAAAGGATAAAAGAACAGTCACTGCTTTAGGAGAAGTGACTGATGAAAAAAGAGAAAGGTTGAAAAAGCAGTTGGATCAGATCCATAATCAGTTTAAAAGTTTTGTTCGGCAATATAGGGACATTGATTTAGAAAAGACTGCTACAGGGGAGGCCTGGCTGGCCGAAGAGGCATTAAAAAAAGGCTTGGTGGATCAGATAAAATGCTCAGACGATTACATTTTGGAAAAACTAAAAACTCACAATGTCTATAAAATCAGCCTGGAGAAGCCCAAAAGTTTTTTAGAAAAAGCCCTTGGAAAAAAGACAGGCTCATCCGTTGGGCTTTTAGATTATCTCCCACATATTAGAGAGATCATTTAAAATAAAAACCCATCACTTTGTATTCTCTCTCCCCTTTAGGTGTGCTGAGCAAAAAACTGTCGCTTTTTTTTAAGCCAATCATTTTTTTAGCTAAGGGAGAACTGATAGAGAGCTTTCCTTTAGAGATATCGGCCTCATACTCCCCTACAATTTGATAGCTGGTTTTTTGATTGTTATCTAAATCTTTTAAATCCACATAAGCTCCAAAAGTGATTTTGTCAGAAGAGATTTTAGAGCTGTCCACTACCTGGGCTTTAGCCAACTTATGACTCAGATCGGCAATTCGGCCTTCTAAAAGGGCCTGTTGCTCCTTTGCCGCGTCATAATCCGCATTTTCGCTCAAATCCCCGTGGGCTCTGGCGGACTGAATGGCTTTAATGACCTTGGGCCGCTCGATTTGAATGAGTTTTTTTAACAGTTCTTCCAAATGCTTTTTGCCTTCGGCTGTTATAGGTTGTCTATCCATAAATACTCCTAAAAGCCAATATAGCTATCACACAAAAAAAGCCTTGCCAAGCAAAATTATGTCTCTATTTTCAAAACCTTGAGCATTTATTTTGTTTTTGGCCTAAAACAGCCGATATAGGGATTGATGTATGATGAAAAATTCCTTTCTCTCTTTAAAAAAAAAGCTCCTCATTTTGTTATTTCCACACACAGGGCATGTGATGGGGACGGCCTGGGGGCCGGGCTGGCTCTTTATTATGCTTTGAAGTCCATTGGGCAAAAAGCCTCTTTTTTTACTATGGAAAAGCCCCATTCCAAATATAGTTTTATGGATAGACAAAAAATTATTCAGATTTTTGACCTGAAAAAGCCCTCTCTCCCGCCCAACAGCCTGGGAGTTTTTGTGGATGTGAATGACAGTCGGCAAATCGAGCCTCTTTATTCTTCTATCAAAAGAAATGGCCACTCCGTTTATTTTATTGATCATCACCCTTTAATTCAAAAAAACAAGACCGATCATTTTTTTGTGGATGAAAAGGCCTCCAGCTCTGCCGAGCTGATTTATAGCTTATTGAAAAAACTCCAGATTCCTTTAGATGAGGATATGGCGACCTGCTTATTTACCAGCATTGTTTTTGATACCCATTGCTTTCGCTGTATTAAAAACTCACCTGAGCCTTTTGCCATTTCGGCGGAAATACTGCCCAAAATAAAAGATGTGAATTTGATTTATGAAAATCTGTTTAAAAACCTCACAAAAGACAAACTGCATTTTATGGAAAATCTAAAAAAAACAGAGTATCACTTTAATAACAAAATGGCCTTTTTGCATCTCACAGAGGAAGATTTTACAAAATACAAAACCGATATCACTCAAGCTTATGATTTAATAGATATGATAAAGGATGTGGATACTGTGGAGGTCGCGGTTTTGTTAGTGGAAAATAATGATGAATCCCTTAAACTGAGTTTTCGATCCCAATCAAAAGATATTCTCCCTTTAGCTCAAAACTTTGGTGGAGGCGGGCATTGCCATTCTGCCGGAGCCAGCATTCCAAAAGCCTGCCCAAAGGAGATAAAGGCTCAGATTCTGACTTTTTTAGAAAATATATAGTCGTCTGTGAAAACAATGGCTCAGGTGGAGGGATTCGAACCCCCGACCCAGTGGTTAACAGCCACTTGCTCTACCGGCTGAGCTACACCTGAGAAAAACTCATTTTATTATTTTATAGGAAAATCCCAAAGTTTTCAAGCCCTATTTTATTAAAGGTTCAGGGTATTTAAGGGGCCTTTTTCTCAGGCGACTAAATAGACTCTATTGCTGTTTTGCTAAAATCTTATCCAGCTTTTCATTAAGCTTAGTTAGTCCATCCTCAAGCTTAGCTTGTCCATCCTCAAGCTTAGCTTGTCCATCCTCAAGCTTAGCTTGTCCATCCTCAAGCTTAGCTTGTCCAGCTTTAAGCTCTTTTAACTCATTATCAAAGCTGTCCATTCTTTTCTCAAGCTTAGCTATATCCTGTTTTATTGGATCTATTTGTATTTTTAGTTTTGACTCTAAAATAGAGTTAAAAACAGACAAAAGAAAAGCTAAGATAGCCACTACAGCTATAACCGTTCCCGCCACAACACCTGCAACCGTCCATATTGTTTCAATCATAATAGCTCCTTTGTTTTTGGTTAATCAATATCTTCATATATCCATTATCAGTCCATTGTCCGGGAATGTCAAGCTTTTATTTAAAGTGCTCTAAAACCCTGCATGAATAAAGCTTATTTGTGCTGGAATATAGATAGAGATTAGAGAGAAAAATAGAGGGTTCTGAGGCTTAATCCACCCAGTTAATATCCGGTCTAAATATATATTGGTTTTGCTTATGTTTTGAGTCTATATAAGCTCCTTCCAATCTCGTTCCAAAAAAGCCTGTCCCTTCTATTTTCGCTCCTGTTAAGTCCGCCCCCCCCTCCAGGTTTGCCGCATTCAGGTTCGTTTTTCTCAAGTTTGCCCCTATTAAAATCGCCCCTTCCAAGTCCGCCCTTAACAAGTTCGCTTTATACAAGTTTGCAAAAGCCAGGTTCGCCCCTTCCAAGTCCGCATTAGTCAAGTCTGCCTCTGTCAAGTCTGCCCCTATTAAAATCGCCCCTTCCAGGTCCGCCCTTAACAAGTTCGCTTTATACAAGTTTGCAAAAGCCAGGTTCGCCCCTTCCAAGTCCGCATTAGTCAAGTCTGCCCCTCTCAAGTCTGCCCTTCTTAAGTCTTTTTTCCCTTGTCTGATTTGTTCAATCAATTCTGCTTGTTTTGTGGGATCAACTGGCTCCGTGTTTTCAGAAAAAGCCGGCAGGCTTATTAAAAGGATAAGGCTTAATAGTATTTTCATTGGTTGTTTTATAGCAGGATTGTCCGGGAAAGTAAAGAATTAGAGAGTCTTTTGTAAATTTTTCACAAAAAGAGCTTATTTGATAGCTGAGGGCTTTGGACTGAGGGAGAAACCGAATCCATGCTGATGATTTGAAAGGTAAAAAGCGAAATAATCCTCTTTTTGCAATGATTTACATGGCTTCTAAAAAAAATAATGCAAAAGACTGGGCATCAGGAATAGGCATCTCAAAAGGAACAAAAGGTAAATTTCATAAAATCCAAGTTCACCATATTTTTCCTAAGAAAATATTACAAGCTACATACTCCCCATCAGAAATCAATGAAATTGCAAATCTTTCTTTTATAGGTGGTAGAACTAACAGAAGAATTTCAGCTCACAAACCAGAAAAATATTTTAGAGAGATTATAAATAAACAAGGGAAAGAAGCTTTAAAGAGTCAGTTTATACCTGTAGAAGATGAGAATCTCTGGAAAGTAGAACATTTTAAAAAATTTCTTGAAGCACGAAGAAAACTATTAGCTGAAGCGGTAAATAAACTGATTCATGGTGACTGATACTGATCACAGTTGAATTTTCCGGTCAAAAAAGGGTAAAGAAAACAGGGATTTTCAAACAAAATCGGTATAAGTTAGATTTTATTATATTAGTGAATATAAGCCTGATTCAAGAAATAGCTTTTAAGTTTAAAGAGACTGCTCAAGAGCTTGACGGATAAGCTTTTGATAGTTAACTCCCTGTTTTTTTGCTTTGGCTTTTAAAGCCTTTAAAAGCTCTTTTGATATTCTGAGAGTCACTGTTTTGTTTTTGGGCTTTAGCTCAAAGTGTGACAGCTTAAAATTCTTAGAATTTATAAAAGAGGACAGATCTTGTTTTAAAATATCCTCAGCTGATTTATCTGTTTTCATTTGTTTTAAATTCTTTTTCATATTTTTGAGTCTCCTTTTTGTTCATAAAACGTGCACTTATGGGCCTGATAAGGTTTTTTTCATTCCAGTTTCTAAAAGTAAATGCCACAATCATCAATTTGCCTTTTGGCCCTTTGCCGATAGCTAAAAAACGGGTTTCAAAATCAGAATGTTTAATGTCTGGTGCCAAGTGCACTTTTTCTTGAAGAAAAAAACACTCTATTTCTGATTTGCTTAACCCATGTTTCCGGCATTTATTTATATTTCCCTCATCCCAGTTAAACCCCTCAAACTTCATTTTATAAAAAAATAACATAATGTATGGACATTTGTCAATATATTTATTAATTTTTTTTAAAAAAGAGAGGAAAATAGAGGAATAATTTGGAGTAAAACCACAAGATAAAAGCCAGAAGGGTATTTATACCTGAAGAGCTTATGAAAACCCAAGTTATACTGATCACTTATGAATTTTCCGGCCAAAACAGAGTAGAGGAGGCAGGAATTTTCAAACAAAATCAGTATAATTTTAATGAATTTAACTGTAATCCTCAATATAAAAAATGGATTGTGGAAATTGAGAAAATATATAGCACTAAGAAAAAATCCCTTGATCAAAAAGTATGTCTTTTAGTTAAAGAGCTTAATAAATACAAAAACTATGAGGAGTTAGTCTTTTTTGGGGATGTCTGGTTTTTTAATTACAGCAAAGTTCATCTCTTTCACTCCGGCATCTGTTAAAGTATACATTATCTTTTTTATTTCTAAAAAGTTGGTTTTCTCATCCGCTTGAATCGTCACACGGAAAGGAGCACTTTTTACTGTATTTTCACCTTCTGAATCTTTTTGAATGTTTCTCAATTGTGCCAACAAAAAATTACTGCCACCTTTTGCTGATATCTCCAGCAGTTCTCTCATCTTCTCTTGCAGTGGAGGAAAGATCCAATCACTATCCGAAGTCTGCTCACTTAAAGGGCCTAAAACATCTTCGTTTAATGTGACGACTCCATCGGATAGCACAACCACATGAGAGGGCTTTAACTCCTTAACCTCTTTGGCTTGAGGCAATTCAATCTTTTCAGAAATAGGTAAAATTTGATTGGTGACTGCATAATTTTGTAAAAGAAAAACCACCAAAACCGTGAACATATCCACCATAGCCGTCAACTGCAAAACCGCCACAACATCCCTTTTCATGCTTTGGACATATCGGCCTCTACGGATCCCCGGAGCATAAATAGGCATATCACTCTACCCCCGTTGTGGTAATGGACACTTGAGGAAAACCCGCTATCAAAAGAGCATCCATAGCAGAGATCAAATGTTTGTAATACACATTATCCCTCACAGAAGCCACCCCGTCCACTTTGTCCGGATACTGCTCTTTAGCTTTTTTTAACAGTGCCACTAAACGATCTTTGTCATATCCACCGGTAGGAAGTTTGGGAATGGGAGTTAAGTCCTTCCCTAACAATATACGAAAACCATCTGGCAAAACATCCACCCTTAAAATCACTTCGGAAAAAGCTGGCGGAGTGATAGGCTCTTCCGAAGTTTTTTTAGAGTAAATAGAAGTCCCTAACTGAATCATGGAAACCTGAGTCCAAACCGCAGTGATCAGCAAAAAGATAATGCATACACTCATCAAATCAATAAAAGGGACCAGGTTGAGATCCACATTGGATTTTCTCCCTCCCTGTCCTCCCATTTCCTCTACATGAGCCATATCTCCTCCTTCAAGATCTTTTTATAATGAGAACAACAGCATTTCATTATTGCCCCATTTTGGATTCAATTTTTTCTCTATTAGAAACAACTACATTCATAAGGTTCATAGAGCTTTCCGTCATCTCTGTAAGTGCTCTTCCAATCAAAGTTTGAAAGATCGCATATCCAAAAATGGCTATAATGGCCACCAGCAGGCCAAAGGCCGTGCAGTTTAAAGCCTCTGAAATCCCCTTAGAAAGCATAGCCGCCTTAGTAGCCGCATCCGCTTCACTCACACCGCTGAAGGATTTGATCAGCCCAATAATTGTGCCCAAAAGGCCAACTAACACACTCACATTACCAAAAACCGCTAAGAAAGAAGTCCAACCCTCAATTTTAGGGGTCTCCCTCAAAACAGAGGCGTCCATAGCGACCTGGACCTCCTCATCTGGCCTTTTGTTTAAAACTTGAACCAAGCCGGCCTTTAAGGTGTTGGTAATAGGTGCGGGTTTACTATCACAGTAAGCTATAGCTTGCTGAATATCCCCCCGCAAAATAATCCCAAACAGGTTTTCACTCAAAGCGTCTTTGTTTATACTCATTTTTTTTAAGCTTAAAGCTCTCTCTAAAATGAGCATGAGGGTAGCACAACCCACAAGAGCAATGAGATACATTACCAAGCCCCCTTCGCAAAAAGGCTTGGCCAAACCCGTCACCGCCTCACATTTGTGCATCATTTCCACTGTTTCTGCATCCATTGAGCACCTCCTTTTAAGAGTTGTTTGTTGTCAAAAATTGAAAAGAAAAAATTAAAAACCTTTTCAAACTTCCTCCTAATTTTATATCTTTTCACTAAGCCCTCTCTAAAGCAAACATTTTTTAAGTTCTTTAACTTATGTCCTGAATCCTTTTATGATCTATCCTTTCCTTTTCTCAAAAAAACCTCCACTATAAGGCAAAATTAAAAGTGAATGTGACTTTAGGCAACTGTCCAGCAGGAGGTTGGGGGAAATTCAATCGCTCCAAAACCCCAGACACACAGTTGGCTAAAGATTTACTACCTAATTTGTTATTGATCGCTTTTGCAGATCTCCCCCTTCCTGAAGAGGAGATCAGCCATTGCATGGTCATAGTCCCTTGAGTGGACTTTTGGTTAAGACTCATATTATAACATCTATCAAATTTAATCCTGTTCCTGAAAAGGACTTGACGGATCGCCTCTCTATCAATTTCACCAGTCACATCAATATCCTCCGATCCAAATTCAATATTCATCCGCCCCCTTTTACCTAAGCCCCCTACTCCAGAACCCACTCGGCCCAAACCCTTACCTTTAGTCTTGATCCCGCTGATTCCCACTAAAGAACTCCCTCGCCCTCCTGAGCCTAAATCTTTTGTCTTAGTCCCGATACCCTCCCCTCCATAAGATTCCTTGGTTCCAGCATAACCTGTAGACTGTTCTGCTAAACCCAAAAGCCCTCCACTGCCACTGGCTCCCTTGTCTAATTTTGCCAGTTTCCCTCCGCCACCAAAAGTGCCAAGCAAACCCACTTTGCTGGGGTCTGGTGCTACAGTTTTAGCTGAAGAACCTTTTTTTCCTGTTTTTAAAGAACCACCTGGCCGAACAGATCCCACAGTGACTTTTTTCTTTTTAGGATTTTTGCCCGGAGCCTGTGCGGCCATTTTCCCTTGTTTGCCCTTTCGGGGAGTGGCTATCGGTTTTTTTGGATTTCTCTTTTTTTTGGGTCTTTTCACCGTTTTGATTTGAGCTTTCTTTTTTGTGACTTTAGGTTTCTTTTTTTGAATACTACTGGCCTTTTTGGTTTTCTCAGCCAAATCATATTTTACAACCTTAGGCTGAGGAGCTTTTTTAAAAACCACTTTAGCCACTCGGACATCTTTTTCAATAAATTCTGTATCCTTTTTCAAAAAAGCAGGAGCGTATAGGCCACCGTAAAAAACCAAAAAACCCGTGAGCAGAAATGCCAAAAATAAAGCCATAGCCTCTGATAGCCTTAAATTCAAAAGCCCGGCCAAAGGAGGTTTAGCAGATTTGTCCATGAGTCGGACATAAACTTTTAAAAAGGAGTTGAACTCTAATTTGACCATTTCATAAGGCTTTAAAATCACTGTCTGATTGCCTTTCAACTCGTGAAAGGTTCTGGTGGATTTATTCTTCCCTTGAATGAGAAGCCCCCGGACACCTTGGCTCAAATAAATTTTTGCACCAGAGGCAATGCTCAACAGTTTATAGGGGGCTGAACTTATCATATTGGGAAATTTCACCTGACAGGTTTTTTTAAGCCCCATAAAAATATCCCCACTTTTAAAAAAGTGGTGGGAGGATAATATTCGCTCTTTCCAACACACTGTCACCTCAATTAAGTTGCCTATAGAGGGGGTAATAAATTCGTCTAAATTGGAAATAGCACTTTGTGGAGCATAGGAGTTCCAAAAGCCTTTTCCCGAAGGCTTTGTTGGCCTCTCTTTTGGAGGAAAAGCCTGAGAGGAGTCAAAAAAAGGAGCTTTTGCCTGTGCCTTTTCTGCGGATAAGGGAGGCTTTTCCTCAACAGTTGGAGTTTTAGGAATCTCCTCTTTTAAAGCCTGTGCTGGCTTTTCGGTTTTTTGAAGATCCGGGGGAGAGGGCACTGGCTTTTCTGGAGGAATAGCTTTTTCCTCTAAAGGCTTTTTTTCTGAAACAGGAGGAGGGCTTTTTTCCACCGGAGGGCCTATAAAAAACTGAATTTCATAAGGGCCTATACCTATCATAGCACCAGAGGAGATAGGGCTTTCCTCTGTGATTTTTTGGCCAGCCAACCAAGTCCCTGTTTCTGAATGGAGATCCAAAACACAAAATATATCATGCTTTTTCTCTATAAGAGCATGCCAAGGAGATATCCCTTCAAGCTGAAGGCTCAAACCCTCACTACTCCCTATACTGATCTGATCATCAGTGAAAATTTTTGTTTTCAGGAGTTGGCCCTGTTTAAAAATTTTTAGCGATAAATAAGACAATAATCCTCCTCTATCCCCTACTGGAATAGTTATTCAATATCTCCTACAGTGGCTCTCATTTCCGGCAAAAAGTTTTTCCTGGGTTTAATGAGCTTTCCAAACTCCACATCCCTTTTTTGATACAGTGTGAATAGGCTGGGGCCTAAAAGTTTTCCTTTAATCAAAAGCTCATCATCAAAGTTCACCTCAACCACTCTGGGTTTTTTGCCTGGTCTTTTTTTTGCAGAAAAACCCGGCATTGCAAAAAATATGAAAAGTGCACAAATAGCTATTTTCATTTTTCCCTCCCTTGTTGAGTTTTTAATTGAGTCTTGATCTGTTTAAGCCTCTGACTCACCAACTTTAAAACCGTTTTGGCCTTGCCTTTTAACCTTTGGCTGGAGGTGGAGGACATAAGCAGTTCTTCCACCAAGCTTTTAGCCCGTAAAAGGCTTTTCTTAGAGGAATCTCTATCCTCTCTTTTGCTTTTTTCGGTTAAAAAAACTGCATAATTAAATAAAACTTCAGGCAAAGGAGAAGGAGAGGACATCAGTTTTGAAAAAACAAGCTCGCCAGTGCTCCATTTTTTAGCCCATGTTAAAGCCACTCCGTAGTTATTTAAAAAAGCCGTTCGCCTTTGATCTTGTGCGGGCCATTTCCTCATCAAAAGCTTATGAGCCGACCTATAATGAATATAAGCATTCCTATAATCATTTTGCTGTAAAAAAATATTGGCCAAGTTTGCATGGGCTATAGGCTGAACTTGAGACACAGCCAAAGCTTTTTTTAAATAATTGACGGCCTCGCGAACATGTCCATACTTTAGGGAGACAATAGCCAAATTATTCATAATCACAGGGGCTTTTGATTTTTTAGAGGCGACACGGTTCAAAACCAAAGTGCCAAGGCCCCAACGGTTGTTTCTCAAATAAAAGAAAGCTAAAGAGTTTATGGCTAACACATTACGGGAATCTTTATTTAAAATACCGGAAACCGCTTTTAAAACCTGATCCTCTCTTTTTTGAGCTATAGCCTGAGAGAGATTTTCAAAATCCGATCGGGACAAGCCATACTTTAAAGATGTTTCCAAGTTTTGAATAAAGCCCCTTTCCACAGTGCCGGCATTGTCTAAAAGTTGAAGAGATAAAATCTCTGGAGCGGGAGGGCTTGGAAGAAATTGTTGAAAGCTCCCCCCCGACAGCTGAATACTGGCCAAACCGCTATAGGCCTTCCCCAACCTTTTGCTGTAAATCTGCAATTCAGCGGATTTTTTTAAAGACAGCTGGTAATGCTTAATGGCTTTTTTGATATAAGGATCTACCAACTTTTTAATTCCCTCCCTGTATTGAGCCTGCCCCTTTTTATCTAAACCTTTGGGAATAGGGGCCTTGTAAATGGCCTGAGCCATTTCTTGATTGGCCTGGCCTATCAAACTCAAAGCCGAAATGATCTGCTCTCCATCATCATATCGGATAATGGGCTGAAAAGCCTTTTCTAAACGGGTCAGCAATTTCAGTTTTTTTGCCACAGCTAAAGACTGTTTTTTAGGATCGGCAGGCACTCTCACCTGAGCAAAGCGGTCGTAAAATTTTTGAGCTATGTAAAAGTGAGATCGGGCCCCGTAAGACACCCCTACCCTCAACCTTTTATAAAGAGATAAAGTTTTTTCATGCCAGACTTTAGCCTGTGTAGGATTCCTCAATCTTCTCTCATAAATATCCGCCACAGCAAAACTGGCCCTTACTAAACGGAGTTTATTAGATGAAGGGCTTTTAAGATAAGATTGGTAATACTCTATGGCTTGATTCCACCGGCGACTTTTTTCAAACATCAAAGCCATCAGAAAAAGAACTTCATAGCGATCGGACTTCCGGCTCAAAGACAAATACTGTTTGTAGGCGTAAACCGCACTCGCCTTGTCATTTAATCCGTCAAAAATGACTCCGGCGTTATACCAAAAATCAGAAGATTTAGAACTTGAAGGATAACTCTTAGCGAAAGAGACATAAGCCTTAGCTGACTTCCTATAAAAAGCCAACTTCTCGGATAAAACAGCTAAAAATTCTTGAGATTTTCTCCGGATTTTAGCACTTCTCCGGCTCCTGTCTGATAAAACAGCAGAATACATGGACAAAGCCTTCAAACTATCTCCACCTTTTTCAAAATTCAAACCGGCATTATAAAAAGCCGTGTTGGTTAAAGTAGAACCGGGGTAAGTGCGGGCAAACTTTTCATAAAGGCGAGCACTTTCCTCATATTTTTTAATTAAAGCCAAGTCTTGAGCTTTTTTAAAAGAGATCTGCTCTAAAATGGATTGAGCCTCTTTTAACAACTCTCTATTGGCGTTTTTGTTTTGGGCCAACTTGCGGGCCAGCTCTTCTAAAGATTTATAGTCTTTATTTTTATTATAAATATCTAATAAAATCCCATTAACATCTCCCGCTAATTTAGATTTTGGATATTCATTAGAGAGCTTTTTAAACAACTTAGCCGCCATAGTTAACTGATGAAATTTGTAATGCAAAGCTGATATTTTATACAGGATAGAGGGGGCATTCTTCTCCTTTGGCCAACGAACAACATATCGCCCTGCGGCCTTAACAAAAGCCTTAATAGAGTTGGGAAACTCCACCCTCTTTTTGCTGTTTTTTGTCAAAAGCTGTATTTGCTTTTCTTTGGGTAAAATCCTTTCTAAAGCCAGTATCTGGTTGGTGAATGCCGGTTTAGCGTATTTACTGTTAGGGAATCGAGCAATCACCTCTTCATAAGAACGGGCGGCCCGGCTGTATTTCCCAGCGTCAAAAAGAAGATCTCCGTAAAAGTAATGCATTTTGTCTGAAGAAGGAGAGCTTTTAAAGTGATCAAAATAAATTTTATAAATACTGAGAGCCAATGTTTTCGACTTAGGGCTTTGGGTCCTGTTAAAGGTGTTGTGATTTTTCAAAGCATAGCCACTCACTGTTACTTCTTGAAAATTAAGTGATTTCTTAATTAAATCCTCACGATCTCTGTGAGTTTTAAACCATGCACTGTCCGGCCCATAGCCCCTCACCCATTCTCTAATTTGCCGGACAATTTCAGAAGTCTTCCCAAAATTATAGGTGGTTTCAACAATTTGATATTTATAATTTACAGCCTCAACCCCTAAAGGATCTTTTTGAATCAACTCTTCAAACAAAATAAAAACCCCTTGGGTGTGGCCAATGTCGTGGTAAGCTTGAGCCAGTTTTTTTAACAGAGGCCAAGCCTGATCCTCACCTATTAGCTGGAGGAAAAAAGTTTTAGCCCTCGCCGGCGATCGGTTAGAATGGGTGTAAAATAAAACCAAATCTTGAATGGCCTCATTTTTGAAAGTGAATATCTCATCTCGATCAGATCGGGCTTTAAATTGTCTCTCTTCCCTAATGATTTTTTCTAAAAGAGATAACCCCTTCCCTGTTTGACCCATTTTATAAGATGACCAAGCCATCTTATAGAGTGCAAAAAAGTAAAATTTGCCTCTTTTGTTTCGAGCCACTTTGCTATAATAATTAAAAGAGAGCTTCCACTGCCTGAGACGAAAGTAATGCTCCCCAAGCTGGAAACGGGCTTCGTAAAGGTAAAGGCTTTTAGGATAAAGCTTTTCTAACTCAGAAAAATATTGGATGCCTCGCTCTTCATTTTCCAGCTGGTAAAAGTTAAACCCTAAGAAAAACAAAACCTCATCCATTCGCTTGTGCTGAGGGTAGCTTTGCCGGAAGTCTTCAAACAGTTTAAGAGATTTTTTATTATAAACTTGAGCTGGCCTTAAGTTGAGCCGAGGTTTGGTTTTGAGTCGCCCGGCTTTAAAAGCCTCCATTTTGAGATCATGATCCAATTGAATTTTAAAGGAAATGAAACGAGCCTTCTCCACATAAAGACTCCCTAACCTCAAAGTCAAATTGGCACTTCTATTTTTTTTGAGCAGACGGAATAACTGCTGGATCTCCTCGTTAATCACTCTTTCTAATTCAGCTTCGTCACTATTTCCCTGGTAATAAATCCTATCCGTAGAAGGTGGCTGAATACTTCTGAGGCTCATTCGTTTTTTCTTTCGGATCGGTTTTTTTGAGGTGGGGATTTTAAACCTTCGATCCCTTTTTATGGTGGTTTTTTTAATTGCCCTTGAAGAAGGGGTCCTGTCGCCCTCCAGTTGCTTATTATCCTCAGTTTCTTGAAGAAGATGGATTTGCTTTTCTCCATTAAGCTCTGAGCTATTCTCACCGGGAGCTGAAGTTTGCAGGTCTATGCCCTCTGAAAAAGAAGGCTTAAGCTCACCCCCCCACAAACAGAAAAACAAAAAAAGCCAATATTTTTTACTCACAACTTTGTCTCCCTAAGTAATGATAGTTGCCCAATTCATCTAACCATGCCTCGCCATCAAAAGGCCAATATTCATAGCCATTTTGAATATAGTAGCTCCGGCTGATTCTTTCGTCAATTTGCTTTTTATCTAAATACCTCCGGCTGATCGCCTTTTTCAAATATTCCCTCTTACCCTTAAGCATATCATATCTCAAAAACTGTTCGGAAGTGGAAAGAGCTTTCAACTCCTTTTGAACTGAAAGCAAAATGTTTCGAATCTCCTTTCCCGCGGCCCTTTTTGTGGATTCCATCCGGCGGTTTAAAATATAATTTGCATTTCGCCCCACACGATCCCTTCGCCATTCAGCAGGGAAGTTATCTAACAGAGCCTTTTCCGCCTTGAGTTTAGATAGGTAATCCACCAGGGAGCGAAAGTTAGCACTTTTCATCACACGGCTCATCACCACTTCAGGAAACACACTCCCGTCAGAAAGCTCCAAGCCTTTTTCTTTATTCCTCTGGGCGTTTAAAGCTGGTTTCACATAAGAGCTATAAGATTTCCCCCACTTTAATGATCGATTCACATTCTTAAGCAAAGGCAGATAAATAGCGTTAAAGAGATTGAGCACCTTTTCCATTTCATAGTATTTACAAATATACAGGTAAACATAAGCCCTTAAAATGAGAGATTCTGGCTGGTAATGGTCTTTATAAAAAACAGAGTGAAGGCTTTGGAAGTTGCTAAGAGCCGAGCGAAATTTACCCGATCGCAAATAGTTCCAGCTGTTTTCCATAAGAGAGGAATGAAAATAGATGGTGTCCTTAGGGATGGAGAGATAAATCTTCATCGAATCTTGAAACTGGCCCCCTTGATACAAAACACGAGCCAGACCCATGAGGGCGGCCACACGGTGGGTGTCTGTGACCCCTTTACGAAGAGAGGCCATATCCCTAAAAATACTGGCGGAGCGCCGGACATTATTCTCCTCCGCATAAGCCAAGCCAATGTAGTAAAGGGCCTGGCTGTAAATAGAAGAAGATGACCGAACCTTTGCAAAATGATAGCGAGCTTTTTTAAAATTTTTTTGAGCATAAGCACACTTCCCAAAATAAAAATTCAACTGGTCACGAGAGCGGGAGGGAAATTCGCTCTCTCTGACATAAGAACTGAGAGGGCAAAATAGAGGATCGTCTCTAAAGTAATCCAGGATCCGGCTCAGCTTTTCTAAAGACTTTTCTTTATAACTGCCCTTTTTATCCTTTTTGATCACATAGACAAACTGAAGAGAAGCCAAATGATAGAGCTTCATTTCTAAAAAAGCTATTCCTAAAGTGTATTTAATTTTTAGCCTTTTGCTTTTATAAGCTGAGCCTCGGCTCAACCGGTAAAGCTCCCGTGATCCTAAGAGAAAGTTCCCTCTTTCAATAACATTTATGACTTTTCTCAAATAGGTCCTGGGAGAAACCCTTTTTGAAAAAGCCGGCAAAGGCACAAAGCTCAAGGAAAGGCAAAGGCTTAAAACTAAAACTTTTTTAATCATCGATAACCTGCTCCCGGAAAATAATAGTTAAGACCTAAAGAAAAGTTAATATTCCAATAATGACCAGAACTAAGAGAATCAGAACCGGGTTTTTGATATTGAAATAAAGAACCTATCCATTTTATTTCCCAATTTAAAGCCCAATCCTGACTGAGGGCAAAAGTTTGACCTAAACCTAAAGCTCCTGATGGAAAAAAATTTTTACTTAATTTGTCAAACTCAATATCATCTGCTTTTTTATTCAAGCTAATTAATTTTTGTTTGATAGTTTCTTCAACACTCAAAATACGAGCCATTCCTAAACTGACAGTCATATATATATCAAAATAAATAATTTGACTGTTTAAAACAGCAAACTTTCCAAAAACAGGGCTCCATTTATAATACACTCCGCCATAGAGTTGAGAAAACGCGGAGGATACAGGCAAAATACCTTTTTCTGTCAAATCCCCGGACAAGCCTTTAAAAAAAGGAGGAGAAAACACAAAAAGCTCTACACCAAAACCATGATCTTCCCGAATAAAAAATCCGGCCCTGGCAGAAGCACCAGCAAAATAAAAAAAAGAGTGATTGATCACTGAGGAGACGGACAAATTGACCTCACTTCGAAAGGTTTTAGGCAAATATCTCCTTTGAATTACTGAAACCGATTGATAAGGAGTCAACTTTTGTAAATCAGAAAGATTTTTGATTTGAAGTTGCTTGATTCGCCCATGAGGATCAGATCTCTTTTTCAAACTTTTTGAAGTTTGAGACCAAAGAGGCCAATGCAGAAAAAGAAGAGTTAAAAGGCTAAACCTTTTTAACAAAAGTTTTATCATATTAAAAAAACAACTCCTATGTTGGCTAAAATATTGATGACTGTCCCTTGGTCATCGGGCATTCCCTCTTTAGACACCACTTGGCCATAATATCCATAAAAAGACAGATCTCCTCTTAGTCCAAACCACTTATTAAAATAAAGCTTTTGACCTATGCCCACATTTCCTGCCGGCCATTGATCATTGTTATTAGAGATCACAAGGCCCGGCCCGGCAAAACCATAAATGGAGAGATTCATCACCCAACTTTTAGATAAACTGATTTTCCCGTAAAAGGGAGTGTATTGATAATTAACAAAAAAACTGTATTGAGGACTTGGAATTTTGCTAAAATCTATTTTTTTTATTTCATCAGGGTTTTTTCCGACCCCTTCATAAAGCTTTTTCCCTGCTTGAGACAACTTTCTCTCTGTTGGAGATAGATTTTTCCCTGTTTGAAACAGATCAAAAATAAAATAAATCCCTGTGAGGCTAATGGCCTGAACCTCTGTCCAATGCAAGGCCAAAAAACCAGAAGGATAATAGGGGAAGTAATAAGGTTCATCCATGCCAAAACCGGCCCCAGCACCTATCTCTAAACTCCATTTCAAGCTCACATTCCGGTTGAGAACCATCTGCGATTTGTCCAATAAGGGAAGAACCGACTCGGAAGCCAGTTCATCTTTTGGAAAATGAACTTTAACAGCTAAAGAGGGGCTGGCAAAAAAAGCCAATAAGAAAACAAAAAAAAATTTCAAGTTAAAAAGGGGGAGAAACCTCTTTATTGAAAAAAAAATAAAAAAAGCCATAACCTGCCCTCAATATCCAGGATAGCAATAATAATATACAACTCCTGAAAATTATCAAAGAATGTGGGGGGGCAGAGGGCACAATACAAGACATTAGTCCAAACTCATCCCCTTTTGCTGGAAAAATACCTTGGATCCTCATAACTGGGCTTTAGATTGTGCTATAAAGCATTACTCTTTAATTTCTTTGTCCAAATCCATTCTTTTCGCAAGAAAAATACCTTGGATCCTCATAACTGAGCTTTTGATTGTGCCTAAAAATTAAGCAATTTTTTATAAAAGTGTCTCATTTTTAAAAAACAAAAAGCCTATAAAATCAATAAAAATGGCTTTTAATCCAAAAATTATGAAAAAAATTAAATTTATTGTAGACATTTTTTTAAAAGAGAGTTTTACTTATTTCACACTTTTTCAACAGCTTTTTTAAATAAAGGCTAAAGAAAAGGCTTTATGGGTGCTCCAGAACAAAAATATGAGCACTACTTCTTAAACAATTTAATACAGATCAGGTTGAGCTTTTTTATAAAGTTTAAGCCTCATCGGACTTTAATCACTGGATGTTTTTTCAGTGATTGAGAAAGGAGATCGCTGTGACAAGCCACAAAAACAAATACGGAACAAAACCGGTCCTTATCTTGAACCGGCCCAATACCAGAACAAACAACCACTTTTATGTGGAGGTTTTTCGCATCCCGGAGGTTTTGAATCGCCTGAGGCAATATCAGGATATTCTAAGGGAAAACGATATACATATTCCTGTTTGGGTATATTGCCTCACTCAAGATATCAAAAATCTTATGGCCAGCCCTCAGTCTTTTGTCTTGAACTTTTTGATCAGTCTGGGGCTTTTTGATCGCTATATAGCTAAAAATGGTTGGCCTCGCTATATTGTAGGTTCAGATCCGCTAATCTCAGTGATTGCCGGTGAAATCTCTTTTGAAGAACAAGCTCTTCTTTTAAGCAATGGCTACTGCCAGGACAGTGAAAAATTTCAACTGTATCAAGCCAGTTCTTATTACAACAATCAAACCGGTTCTTTTTGCTTGACCAACCTGAAAAAAAAGCAAGTGAGCCATACTCTAAAAGAGATCTTGATGAACTTGCAAGAAAAGTTCAAAAAGAACGAAGTGGGAACAGACATTTACTTCCAACTGCTGTCACCCCATGAGGAAAGTTTGATTGAGAAACTCAACTCCTTAGGTGTTTTTCCAAGAGATTTTTTGGAAGGAGATCAGTCACTCAAATGGCTTTGGCCTATATGGAAACGAGCTCAAATTCAGAATTTAAAACAAAGACCAACTAAAATTTGCCAATAATTCTTCCTGACAAAAACTCAGCTTGTTAAAAAGTCCCCTGGGCTTTTTAACAAGCTTGAGAATCCATGTAATGGACAAAATCAATCATTCTTTCTGAAAAGCCCGCCTCGTTATCATACCAGGAGACAAGTCGCAATGCCTTCCCCTGCAAAAAAGATAGAGGGAAGTCTATTATGGCACTTTCCCTCCGCCCAATAAAATCTGAACTGACTAAAGGTAGCTCTTCTACAGCTAAAATCCCTTTAAGATCTGTGGAGGCTGACTTCCGGAAGGCCTGATGGATCTCATCTAAAGAAAAGGATTTTTTAATTTCTATAGTTAAATCCAACAGGCTGACATTAGCAGTGGGCACACGAAAAGCCATTCCTTGAAAGCTATTTTTTAATTCAGGGAAAATTGAGGACAGAGCTTGGCTGGCTCCAGTGCTTGTGGGAATAATGTTCAGCCCAGCAGAACGGGCCCGTCTCCAATCTTTTTTGTGGGAACTGTCTAAAAGATTTTGATCCCTCGTGTAAGAGTGAATGGTTGAAAAAAACACCCGCCGGACACCACAAGACTCTTTTAGAACTTTAATTATAGGTGCAAGACAGTTGCTTGTGCAAGAGGCACTACTGATAAAATGATTCTGCTCTTTTTGGTATTCCCCTTGGTTGACTCCATAAACTAAAGTGAAATCCGGATCCTCCATTACGGTAGAGACAACTACTTTTTTCACCCCTTTAGAAAATGCCTTTTGCCAATCTGAAGATTTTTTAAATTTACCGGAACACTCCAAGACGACATCCACTTGATAATCGCCCCAATTTATAAGGGATGGATTTTTCTCCTGTAGGCAAGAAACAGGCCGACCCTTCACAATAAGATCTTGCCCTTTAACTGAAACCATGGGATCCCATTGCCCATAAATGGAATCGTATTGTAAAAGATGAGCCATAGCTGATGGCGAACTGGTCCCATTAACTAAAACTATATTTAAAGAGTCAAAACCTTGGCGAAAAATCCGCCGGCCGATTCGCCCAAAACCGTTGAGGGCCACTCTTAATTGAGATTTTTTACTTTTTGTCATTTTTCCCTTCAACTCATCTATAAAATAAAAAACTCACTTCGTCAAACTTCGTCAAAAAGATTCTTTCTCTTCTTGTTGGATTTTAGGGAAAAGATTCCAAGTGTTTTGCCTCAACTGTTCGGATAGCAATGGCAAATCTATAGAATGCAGTTCCGCCACCTGCTGGGCCACAAGAGCAGTGCGGGAGGGATGATTTTCCTTCCCACGATAGGGCACAGGGGATAAAAAAGGAGAATCAGTTTCTATATGGAGGCGATCTAAAGGGATTTTTTTACAAATTTCTCTTAAGTTTTCCGCATTTTTAAAAGTCAAAATCCCACTAAAGGAAATATCAAAACCATAGTCTAAGGCTTGTTTTGCTAAACTGTATGAACTGGAAAAACAGTGCAAAAGCCCTCTTAACTTCCCACGGAATTGCTGTAAAAAAAAGCTGGTGTCCTCTTCCGCTTGTCGGGTATGAATTTCCACCGGCATTCTCAAATCATAAGCCAGTGAGAGTTGTTTTTCAAAAACCTCTTTTTGAGTTTCCCTTTTTGAATTTTCATAATAATAATCTAAACCAATTTCCCCCATAGCGACAATTCGCTTTGAGGGCAAATGTTTTTGTAAAAACTTTTCGCAGTCCTCATTAAAGTCCTTGGCAGTGTGGGGGTGCATCCCCAAGGCACCGTAAACTTCCGGAAAATTTTGCCGGCAAAGGGATATTACCTTTTCCCAATCCTCTGGCTCTGTGCCAATAGTCAAAATCCGAAAAACCTTCGCCTCTTGAGCCTTTTTTAATGTCTCTTCAACAGGACCGCTCAATTTATCTATATGAGCATGAGAATCAATCCAAAAAATATCGGCCTTTGTTGAATCTTTTATACTCATTTTATTACCTGTCATTTGTTTGAATTAAAAATTCATTTTAAAACTATGTGAGAGTTTGCTTCCATTCCTGACAAGCCGGGTTGGCATAAGCATTTAAAGTAAAAATCATCATCATCAAAGTTAAGAGCTTAAAAAACATAAATCCTCCTTATTTTTATGCTTTAATATGAAACATTTATAACTAAAAACAGGCTAAAAGTCAAGTTTTAGCCTACTGAACCTTTAAACAAAACCTGTTTTTTTAAAAAAACTGTTTAAAGCCAGAATTCTCAATATCAAAATAATTTAATCAATCAGTTTATATTTTCGTAAAAGTTCAAGGTGTTCCTCATCTGAAGTGACAGCGTCCAGTTCTTCCTGAAATTTTCTGCTTATCTCTGCATCACGGGCTTCCTTCTCCTCTACAAAGCGACTCAACTCATCAAATATCACTTCCAATTCATCATGAGTTTCTCCAATAATCGGAAACATTTTCTCTTTAACCAATTCATCATACTCTTGACAATCCGGCAAAGTATCCCTGCAAGATCTTTTGTTTAAAAGGGAGAGCCTCTCCCCCTCTAATGGCAAAAGGGCTTGGGCAGAATCTTTTAATACCTGACAAGCCGATTGATAAAACCTATAGACCTCCTCTATAAAATAATCTTTCATCGGTAGGGAAAGGCAACGGTTGGCATGCTCAATAGTTTTTTCCAAACTGTCCTCAGTATATAAATTGTAAGTGGGGTAAGTGTTTAAATCCCTCTCCCCACTGTAATTAGAAGATTGCATTAAATATAAATTATAAATACCTGCCGCTCCTTTTTTAAACTTATGAAAGTAAGTCATAGGGACCCGATAATGAGAACTCAGCTCCATCTGGTCTGTTTGCTCATGCCAGAGCAGGACAGTATCAAAATTTTGGCCATTAAATCGGGGGTAGTCATAAGCCCCTTCAATTAAAGAGATTGCCCGGAGATAAGCCATTATAATTTCATCTAAACGATCATAATCCCTTGTTCCATAATTCCATCTGTGCTGAATGTGTTTGGCCATATAAAAAGCCCCAGGAATATAACCTTGTCTGTCAAGCTGTTGGATAAAAGCTAAAGCCTTTTCTTTATCCCCGTTAAAGATAAGGCAATGAGCATAATTCATAGAATTAGCATCATTTTCCGGATAGTTATGATATGCTTGCTCTACTACCGAACAAGATGGATTGGCATAAGCATTTAAAGTAAAAATCATCATCATCAAGGTTAAGAGCTTTAAAAACATAAATCCTCCTTATTTTTATGCCTCAATATGAAACATTTATAACTAAAAACAAGCTAAAAGTCAAGTTTTAGCCTACTGAACCTTTAAACAAAACTTGTTTTTAAAAAAAAGTTGAGGCAGGAAAGCCAAGTTTCTCAATATCAAAATAATTTAATCAATCAGGTCATATTTTCGTAAAAGTTCAAGGTGTTCCTCATCTGAAGTGACAGCGTCCAGTTCTTCCTGAAATTTTCTGCTTATCTCTGCATCACGAGCTTCCTTCTCTTCTAAAAAGCGGTTCAACTCATCAAATATTACATCTAACTCATCAAAAACTTTATCAATAATTGGAATCATTTCCCTATCAGCCAAGTCATTATACTCTTGACAATTCGGCAAAGCACTCCTGCAAGATCTTTTGTTTAAAAGGGACAGCCTTTCCCCCTCTAATGGCAAAAGGGCTTGGGCAGAATCTTTTAATACCTGACAGGCTGATTGATAAAACCTATAGACCTCCTCTATAAAATAAATCTTCATTGGTAGGGAAAGGCAACGGTTGGCATGCTCAATAGTTTTTTCCAAACTGTCCTCAGTATATAAATTGTAAGTGGGGTAAGTGTTTAAATCCCTCCCTCCACTATAATTAGGAGATTGCATTAAATATAAATTATAAATGCCGATAGCTCCTTGTGTAAATTTATGAAAGTAAGTCATAGGAACCTGATAATGGGAGTTCAGCTCCATACTGTCTGTTTGCTCATACCAGAGCAGAGCACCATCAAAATTTTGGCCATTAAATCGGGGGTAGTCAAAAGTCCCTTCAATTAAAGAGATTGCCCGGAGATAAGCCATTATAATTTCATCTAAACGATCATAATCCCTTGTTCCATAATTCCATTGGTGCTGAATGTATTTGGCCATATAAAAAACCCCAGGAATATAACCTTGTCTGTCAAGCTGTTGGATAAAAGCCAAAGCCTTTTCTTTATCCCCGTTAAAGATAAGGCAATGAGCATAATTCATAGAAGTAGCATTATGTTCCGGATGAGCATGATATGCTTGCTCTACTACCGAACAAGATGGATTGGCATAAGCATTTAAAGTAAAAATCATCATCATCAAAGTTAAGAGCTTAAAAAACATAAATCCTCCTTATTTTTATGCTTTAATATGAGACATTTATAACTAAAAACAGGCTAAAAGTCAAGTTTTAACCTGCTGAACCTTTAAACAAAACTTATTTTTTAAAAAAACTGTTTAAAGCCAGAATTCTCAATATCAAAATAATTTAATCAATCAGTTTATATTTTCGTAAAAGTTCAAGGTGTTCCTCATCTGAAGTGACAGCGTCCAGTTCTTCCTGAAATTTTCTGCTTATCTCTGCATCACGGGCTTCCTTCTCCTCTACAAAGCGACTCAACTCATCAAATATCACTTCCAATTCATCATGAGTTTCTCCAATAATCGGAAACATTTTCTCTTTAACCAATTCATCATACTCTTGACAATCCGGCAAAGTATCCCTGCAAGATCTTTTGTTTAAAAGGGAGAGCCTCTCCCCCTCTAATGGCAAAAGGGCTTGGGCAGAATCTTTTAATACCTGACAAGCCGATTGATAAAACCTATAGACCTCCTCTATAAAATAATCTTTCATCGGTAGGGAAAGGCAACGGTTGGCATGCTCAATAGTTTTTTCCAAACTGTCCTCAGTATATAAATTGTAAGTGGGGTAAGTGTTTAAATCCCTCTCCCCACTGTAATTAGGAGATTGCATTAAATATAAATTATAAATACCTGCCGCTCCTTTTTTAAACTTATGAAAGTAAGTCATAGGAACATTATAATGGGAGTTCAGCTCCATCTGGTCTGTTTGCTCATGCCAGAGCAGGACAGTATCAAAATTTTGGCCATTAAATCGGGGGTAGTCAAAAGTCCCTTCAATTAAAGATATTACCCGGAGATAAGCCACTATAGTTTCATCTAACTTATCATAATTCATTGTCTTAAAAGTCCAATTGTCATGAATATATTTGGCCATATAAAAAACCCCAGGGATATAGCCTCGATTGTCCAGGTCTTGAATAAAAGCCAAAGCCTTTTCTTTATCCCCGTTAAAGATAAGGCAACGGGCATAACCCATAACATCCGGGAGATAATCTGGAGAATAATGATATTCTTCCTCCCATTCCCGACAGGATGGATTGGCATAAGCATTTAAAGTAAAAATCATCATCATCAAAGTTAAGAGCTTAAAAAACATAAATCCTCCTTAATTTTTTATACTTCAATATGAAACATTTATAACTAAAAATAGGCTAAAAGTCAAGTTTTAACCTACTGAACCTTTAAACAAAACTTGTTTTTTTAAAAAAACGAATTTCTATGATATATCACAAGTAAATTCATCAGTTAGGATTATTCCCTGCTCATCAAAAAGTCTTTGTCTTCTTTCAAGTTCTGCCTCTAAGCAAGCATCCTTCTTTTCTAAAAAGCGATTCAGCTCATCAAATATTATATCCAATTCATCATGAGTTTCTCCAATAATCGGAAACATTTTCTCTTTAACCAATTCATCATACTCTTGACAATTCGGCAAAGTATCCCTGCAAGACCTTTTGTTTAAAAGGGAGAGCCTTTCCCTCTCTAATGGCAAAAGGGCTTGGGCAGAATCTTTTAATACCTGACAAGCTGATTGATAAAACTGGTAGACCTCCTCTATAAAATAATCTTTCATCGGTAGGGAAAGGCAACGGTTGGCATGCTCAATGGTTTTTTCCAAACTGTCTTCAGTATATAAATTGTAAGTGGGGTAAGTGTTTAAATCCCTCTCCCCACTGTAATTAGAAGATTGCATTAAATATAAATTATAAATGCCTGCGGCTCCTTTTTTAAACTTATGAAAGTAAGTCATAGGAACATTATAATGGGAGTTCAGCTCCATCTGGTCTGTTTGCTCATACCAGAGCAGAGCACCATCAAAACGTGGCCCATTAAATTGGGGATAGTCATAAGCCCCTTCAATTAAAGATATTACCCGGAGATAAGCCATTATAATTTCATCTAAACGATCATAATCCCTTGTTCCATAATTCCATTGGTGCTGAATATATTTGGCCATATAAAAAACCCCAGGAATATAGCCTTGGTTGTCAAGCTGTTGGATAAAAGCTAAAGCCTTTTCTTTATCCCCGTTAAAGATAAGGCAATGAGCATAATTCATAGAATTAGCATCATTTTCCGGATAGTTATGATATGCTTGCTCTACTACCGAACAAGATGGATTGGCATAAGCATTTAAAGTAAAAATCATCATCATCAAAGTTAAAAGCTTTAAAAACATAAATCCTCCTTATTTTTATGCTTTAATATGAATATGAAACATTTATAACTAAAAACAGGCTAAAAGTCAAGTTTTAGCCTACTGAACCTTTAAACAAAACCTGTTTTTTTAAAAAAACTGTTTAAAGATTGAACAGTTTTTTAATTAAATATTTTTCCTGAAATTATAGCATGAACAAAACTTTAGTGTTGAGATCCAGGATATCTGGATTTCCGTTTTCACGGGAGCCTGAAAGCCCAGGGGGCTTTCGGGCAAACTCGGTAAGAACTAAAAAGCTTGGGGAGCTTTTTAACAAAGAAATTAAATAATCCTCTGTGAAAAAACTCTGTCCTTTATCGCACAAGCAAAAGCCAGCGGTGAGGGTCCAAGGTATTTTTCCGCGAACAAGATGGACTTTTGCTTGTGCGATCTATCATAATGTAGACTTTTTCATAGAGGCAAGCTTTTCAATTGCTTTTGCCCAAAGCCACAGCATGAGGGTCCAAGGTATTGCCGTCCCGAAATGCTGTGGCCTTTGGGCAAATAAACTAAAAAGTCCTCTGTAAACTATTGCACAAGCAAAATCCCTGGTGAGGGGCCAAGGTATTTTTTGCTCAAAATGGGATAGCCTTTAGATAAAGAAACTAAAAAATAGTGTTTTTAGATAAAAAACTTAAAAAAAGCTTTGATTTTTTTTTGTAAATTGTTAGGATGTAAGTCCGTTTAAGCTCAAGAGGTGGTTGAAAATGACTTCAAGACATAAAAACAGGGAGGAAAACATGAAATTCAATATAAAAAAAACCGTATTTTTATTTCCCCTTATTTTGATAGGTATTGGGGGCCTTTCTTTTTGGAGCAGCAATGCCAACGATGCCTTTGAATCGTATAGAGACACTGAGCAAGTTCCCGCAACAAGTGGGCATCACATAAGCAATCAATACCAAAGTTTTGTGGATGATGAGTTGAGCCAACATTTTGGCCGAGTGGCCCATCCTCGAGCAGGGCGATCCAGTTATTATTTTAATGCTCACCTTCCGGCAAGTATGGCCTTTCAAAAAGCTTGCCCAAATAATTACAATTCTTTTAGAACAGCTATGTTGAATTACAATAAGGCAAGATCTGTGGAAAACCGAAAAACATCGGAGCAAAGCATCCGCAATTCCAGAAACAGCTGTGCTGGAACTATTTTTGATAGTTTCAACAATATTTATCAGTTGGCAATGAGTCCCTCTATCCAAAGGTTTAAATCTGTTTCTGAAGTGCGAGCAGATATGACAGCTCCATCAGCTCTTCAAAATTTATGGCCACCTTTTTCAGAATGGGATAAATTTTATGCTGAATGTGTCGAAAAAGCCCAGGGAGCCTTTTCAGGGTATGGAAGAACAAGCCGTTATCCAGGCCAAGCCTCACTTAGTGACTTCGGTTCCAAATTGTCCGAGTTAAAACAAGCCGGTTGTTTTGAACAGCAAGAAAAATTCACATCCTTTTTTGAATCTTTAGATGATTTGTATAAAAAAGCAGAACAATCCTGCCGGGACCCTCAAGGATCTTGTATTGCTACTTTATCATCTAAAATAAATCTTAACTCAGAAAACTCTTTATTTAAAACCTGCCTATCTCAAACAAAAGAGGTGGAGAGTTGTTGTGCTGGGGCGGGTTGTGAGTATTTTTCCAATGAGGAAGTGATGAGTAAATACAATTCCCAGGTGCAACCTTTTTTATCTGCTGGAAACAATACTGCGGGAAACACTGCTGGCAGTGGTAATATGTGCCAAGCAAATAGCCCTGCATTTCAAAGGTCAAAGTCTGGTATTTTGTCTCAGTTAAATGATATATGCAAGGATTCTACCGATAAATGTGCTGAAAACTGTTTGTCCGAGTTAGAAGATTTTAACAGGGATTTTCTCTCTTGTTTTGCCCTTCATAGTGTGGAGGCTATGGCTATGCACGAAGGAGAGCTTGTAAGTAGCTCTGGGAGAGCTTATCAACAAAGTAGCTCCCAATGTGAACAACCTTTAAAAAATTTAAATCTTGAGTTCAGTAAGGCAGTGGCACAAGTTTGGCCTTCGTCTGAGAGGAAGGATATTAACTTGGCCCTATCATCAGAGGCTTTGTCATCGTCAAAAAGTCCTTTTTTGTCGGCTTGTGATAAACCCTATAATGATTTAAAAACTTCAGAGTCTATGAGGTTAGCTAAGGTGGGTGGTATATTCCAGCAATCTTGTTCGGCCTTAGGGGGAGGTTCTTTTACTCAGGCCAATAATCTTCCTACTTCTACTACTCCAGGTTCTTCAGGAGGAGAGGATACTTCTTCAGGAACGGATAGTTCTAATAGCAGACATCTAAGTTCAGTTTCTGCTTCGGGTGCTGGTGCTTTGTCTTCTGATCCTGTTGTTCAGCAGAATACTGTTGAGGGTTCTAATAACAAAGAGCATGATGAGGAGATTGCTTTGTTGTTGGAAGAAGGGGTTTTAACAGAGGAGCAACTTAAGATTTATCATCCGGAGGATATTAAGAATATTAAGGAGTATGCTCGTGAGCAGAGGGCTAAGAGGTTTGATCCTTTAGGTGGTTGGGCTCAAGGGACGAGGAGTGTGAATCCTTTGGTTAAGGGGGCTACGGCCCGGAGGCTTGAAAGGCAAGCGAAGGAGCGGAGGAGAAGGATAGCGAATGAGAATATATCGGAGAAGTTTAACAGGTGGATAGATGAGGCTCCTGATAGGATTGAGGATTTTAAGAGTGCGATTTCTGCGGCGAAGGAGAAGGCAGTGGAGCGTCGTGATGATGTTTGGAGGTTTGTGGATCGGACTTATGAGGATGTGACCGGTGGTAAGGAGTTTCCTTTTCCTCCACCTTTGAGGTTGAGGGATTGTATTCCTATGAACATTCAGCCAAAGGCGAATATATTGACATTACATGAGTATTTGGTGAGGGAGGTGGTTTGTAAGAGGAAGCTTGTTGAGTGTAGGAAGGATTTGCCGGAGGTGGATTGGGAGGCCAGAGGTTTGGATTTAAGCAAGCTTAAGGAACATACTCCGTTTAAGATTACGGATCGCCGTTGTCCTAATTACAAGGAGGAGTTAAGAGATGTGGATAGAATGTCTATCGACCCTGTTCAAGATGAATAACTTTATTATGGGCGATTAAGTCATTAAGCAGAGAGGAGAGATGGACTTTAATTTGAATGAGGAGCAAAAGGCCTTTCAATCCCTGGCCAAAGATTTTGCTGAAAAGGAGCTGAAAGATAAAGCCGGGGAATGGGATGAAAAAAAGATCTTCCCTAAAGAAGTCATTAAAAAATCAGCTAAAATGGGCTTCCTGGGGCTTTGCTTGAAGGAAGATTTAGGAGGCATGGCCCTTTCCCGTTTGGACAGCTCCATCATTATTGAGGAGATGGCCAAAGCCTGCCCCTCCACAACAGCTTATATCTCCATTCACAACATGGTGGCCTGGACGATTGATACTTATGGAACAGAGTCTTTAAGAAAAAAGTTTGTCCCTAAAATGATTCAAGGGGAATATTTGGGTTCTTATTGCCTAACAGAACCTTGGTCCGGTTCCGATTCCGCCGGGCTTAAAACCACAGCCAAAAAACAGGGGGGAAAGTGGTTGCTTAAGGGGACAAAAACTTTTGTCTCCGGTGCTGGTTCTACAGAGGTTTTGCTTGTAATGGCCCGAACAGGTGGTCCTGGGCCTAAGGGCATTTCCAGCTTTGTTGTTCCAGCAGATCTCAAAGGTATTTCTTATGGAAAAAACGAGTCCAAAATGGGTTGGAACTCCCAACCCACACGAATTGTAAATTTAGATGATGTGAAAGTGCCGGAAGATCACATTATTGGTCAGGAGGCTGAGGGTTTTAAAATAGCCATGAAGGCTTTAAACGGTGGCCGAATCAACATTGCCTCTTGCTCTGTAGGGGCCGGGGCCGGGGCCATCTATCACTCTCAAAAATATATGAAAGAGAGGGAGCAGTTTGGGAAATCCATCAGCTCTTTTCAAGCTCTTCGTTTTAAAATAGCAGATATGATGACCCATCTGACCGCCTCTCGCGGGATGGTTCGCTTGGCCGCTTTTCAATTGGATAAGGGCCATCCTCAAGCTCATGTCTATTGTGCTATGGCCAAAAGGTTGGCCACTGATTTGTGCTTTGATATTTGCAATCAGGCCATTCAAATTTTTGGAGGCTATGGCTACATGAAGGAATATCCTGTGGAACGTTTGATGAGAGAGGCCCGTGTGCATCAAATTTTAGAAGGGACTAATGAGATCATGCGGGTTATTATTGCCCGAAGTGTTTTAGAGGACAATCAGTTGCATTTTTAAGAGGACAAGGGGAATTTTATGTTTTCCGGAAGAGTGAAATGGGTCAGTCCCGTTTTAGAAGTTCGCCTTCAAGCTCCTATTTTGCACTTAAAAATAAAAAAACCTCCCTCATTTCCATCATCTATTGAGGAGGGGGACAGCTTATGTGTGAATGGTATCTGTTTGACCTTAGAAGGGATAGAGGGCCAAAGGCTCAGCTTTGCCTTATCACCTGAGACTTTAAAAATAACAGGATGGACTCCGGAAAAGTTAAGAGACTCTACTTTGAATTTAGAGCCTTCTCTCACTTTGCAAAGTGCTATAGGCGGGCACTATGTGACAGGCCATGGAGATGGCCTGGCCCTTGTTAAAGATGTTAAAAAGTTGGGGGAGAGCCGGCGGATTCGAATAGCCGTCCCTAAAAAATTTAAAAGCTTTTTTTGGGACAAGGCTTATATTGCCTTAAACGGAGTGAGTTTGACAGTCAACAAAGCTAATGGCCCTTTGTTGGACATAAGCCTAATTCCTAAAACATTAAAAGAGACCAACCTGTCCCGCATTCAAAAAGGAGACCAGCTCAACTTTGAAGTGGATTATATGTCTCGCCCTTTTGTCCAAGGATTTAATCATTTTCATAAAAAAAATAGGTTGCAAAAGCTGGCTTTTCTCTTCCTCCTACTGCTTGTGGTTTTTTCCCTTTTCTCTCAAAAGTAAAGGGATTTTTTTGATTTTTTTATTGACTCTTTTGTTTTTGCTTTTATTATACTGGCCTTATATGGATGGCTTTTTGTAAAAATTATAGCCTAAGAAAATAATTTTTGCTTTGCCCAAACAAAAACATGAGGAGGCCACATGGGCTTTATGAGGAGAATGTTCTTTTTTTTCCTAATCAATATTCTGGTTGTTTTAATGGCCAGTGTTTTAGGGACTATTATTGTTCAGGCATTGGGTATTAAAGGGGAATGGGGCTTTTATCTTGTTTTTTACTCTTTAATTGGTTTTGGTGGGGCTTTTTTTTCTTTGGCTATGTCCCGTGTTTTTGCCAAAAAATTTATGGGAGTTCGTGTCCTTAATCCTCGAACAGCTGTAGGGGAGGAGAAGGAGTTAGTAAATTTAGTTCATGAAATGGCCATGCGGGCAAAATTACCAGAAAAACCAGAGGTGGGGGTTTATGAAAGCGAAAGCCCCAATGCCTTTGCCACCGGCCCCAGTAAAAGAAAATCCCTTGTAGCGGTTTCATCAGGACTCCTCCGCTCCATGAATAAAAATGAGTTAGAGGGGGTAATAGCTCATGAAGTGGCTCATATAGTTAATGGGGATATGGTGACAATGACCCTTCTTCAGGGTTTAATTAACACAATGGTTTTGTTGGCCGCTCGTTTTGTGGCACAGTTGATAGCCAGTAGAATGAGAAGTCGCTCCTTTTTTATGGAGTATTTTATTTTTATAGCTCTTCAAATAGCTTTTGGAATTTTAGGTTCTTTGGTTTTGAATTATTTTTCCAAAAAAAGAGAATTTCGAGCAGATAAAGGCGGGGCCAGATTTGCCGGACGAGACAACATGATCTCGGCCTTAAAAGCTTTAGAAAGGCTCTTGCCTTCTTCAAGGGCTTTTGCTCATAGTGGGGGCCGAGGGACAAAAACGGAGTCTTACAACTATCTTCAAATTTCAGGAAAAAAGGCCAAGGGGAGTGTATTTTCCACTCATCCTCCTCTTCAAGAGAGAATCGCTCGTTTAGAAAGGCTTTAACTTCCTGCGAAAATTGAAATCTTAAAGAAGTTTTGATTGATGGGGTATATCTTCTTTGGTTAAGCGACGCATTTGTTCTATAGAATCCAATAACTGATAGACCTTTTTTTTAGCCGAGTTTTTGGTTTTTAAATAATTTTCCCTTTGTTGGAGTTTTCGATAGCAATAAGGCAAGCTTTTTTGCAAAGCCCTAATAGAGAGATTTTCTTTATAAAATAAGGCTTTAATTAAAAACAATGTTTTTATGTCTTTTTTAAAGTATATTCTCTGTTTATTGGCAAATTTTTGTGGCTTTAGGGTGGGGAGTTTTTTTTCCCAATACCGCAAGATACTGTGGGATACTCCTACAATATTTCCCACCTCTCCAATTTTAAAGTTGGGTTTATCGGGTAGCCGATCCATTTGATCGGAAATGGTTTTAAAATGATGGTCCAGCGGGATCATTTATTAGATATAATTTGCTTTTTCAAAAGAGAGCTGATTCGAAAACGAAGAATCCTTCTCGCAGAAATGGTTAAAGCTTTTCCCGTTTGGGGATTTCTCCCTTTTCTGGCTTTTTTATCTTTAAGAAAGAATGTTCCAAAACCATGGATTTTGACCCCTCGACCCAGTATCAAATTCTGTTTTATAATATGAAAAAGTGAATCCACTAATTCCTTACTGACGGCTTTGTGATAGCCTATTTTATTATAGACCACTTGAGCAATGTCTTTTTTGTTGAATATCTTTTTCTTCATATTTGACAGTCTAACTAATTGGGAGGGACTCTTTTTATTGAAAAAAGGCAAAAAAAACGCCCAAGATAGCCCCCTCAGCCTCATTCAGCTTTGACACCTCATAAAACCTTGGTGGACCGTCTTAGAGCAATACTCACAATACCATAGTCCTGATTTTTGTCAAGCTTTTTTTTAATTTTTTTTTGTTTTTTTAACACACCGCATAAAATCCCTGTTTTTTGGGCCTTTCAGCCCATTTTTTGATGTCTCAATGATGTCTCAATCCTCTTTTTTTACAAAAATTTTATAATTTTTTACAAAAAAATTATGATTTGAGCCTTTCAACAGACAGGGATAGGGCCTCGCCACCACCCAGGCAGATGGAGGCCATTCCTATTTTTTTCTGATGGGTTTTTAAAGCATGAACTAAGGTGCTTAAAATCCGTGCCCCGCTGGCCCCAATGGGATGCCCTAAGGCTACAGCTCCGCCATGCACATTCAGCCGATCTGAGGGGATGGGAACATTTTGAGCCACAGCCAAAGCCACAGCACTAAAGGCTTCATTCACTTCAAACAAATCCACATCTTCTGTTTTGAGCCTCATGAGTTTTAAAAGTTTTTTTATGGAATGAATGGGTGCAGTTGTAAACCAATGAGGCTCTTGGGCAAAGCCACTATAACCCAAAACTCGAGCCAAAGGTTTAAGTTTAAATTGCTGAACGGCCTTTTCGCTGGCCAGCAGTAAGAAGGCCGCCCCATCGTTAATTTTGCTGGCGTTTCCGGCGGTCACAGTGCCCTCTTTTTCAAAAACAGGGCGGGCACTGTCTATCCTTTCATAATTTTTTTGAGAGAGCAGTTCATCTTGCTCCAAAACTGTTGTCCCATTGATTGAGATAGGCACACTCTCCTCTTTAAACCAATGATTTTTTTGGGCCTTAAAGGCTTTTTCAAAACTATTTTTTGCATAAACATTTTGTTGTTCAAGGTTTAAGTTGTATTTTTGAGCACAAAGTTCTCCTATTTGCCCCATGTGTTTTTTATCATAAGGGTTGATAAGTCCGTCCTCTAAAAGGCTATCTACAAGAGAAGTTTCCCCAAGGGAAAAGCCAAAACGAGCCTTAGGTAAAATATGCGGGGCCTGGCTCATACTCTCTTGCCCTCCTGCTATTATAAGATGAGCACGGCCCAATTCAATACTGTCGCAGGCCATCATTACAGCCTTTAAACCAGAGCCACAAACTTTATTTACTGTGGTGCAAGCTGAAGAGGGAGCTAAGCCCGCTTTTAAGGCGGTTTGTCGGGCTGGGGCTTGCCCCGCACCGGCACTGAGCACTTGGCCCACAATGCATTCAGAAATTTCTTTGGGATCAAAAAGGCCTTTTTGCTCTTCTAAAATGGCTTTAATGACTATAGCTCCTAACTGGACGGCAGAGAGGCCGGCCAAAGCTCCTTTAAATTTTCCGATAGGAGTTCTTTTAGCAGAAATAATATAAACGGGCATGATTTGTTTCTCCTTAAAAAATGGCGGAGAGGGAGGGATTCGAACCCTCGGCACGGCTTGAGACCGTGCGGCTATTTAGCAAACAGCTGGTTTCAGCCACTCACCCACCTCTCCTGGGGCCATTGTTTATTAAAAAGCCAACAGTATATCAAGGTTCATTTTGTATCTATATCATAGATGGTCTCAATTTCAAGTGCATTGATTTTCCTCCTAAAATAAAGCCTTTTAACAGGTTTTTCACGGAGGATTAGTCGCCTATAAAAAATATGTTGGACAAGTGAGCTGTTTGGATTTAAAAAAATAAAATCCGCCTGTGCCCGTAGCTCAACTGGATAGAGCATCTGACTACGGATCAGAAGGTTAGGGGTTCAAATCCTCTCGGGCACGCCATTAGACCCCTTACGATGCCAAAGGCCTGGCGAGATCACATGTTCTGGTTTCAGTTCAGAAAAGTTTTTTAAACCCAAAGCCCCTAAAAGCTCATAATTGTTTTTGATTAAGCCATTGGCATAATTTTTAACTCGTTCTGACTTTTCTTCAATATTCAAGCCTCTCATTAAACGAGGATTGTGGGTTGTGATCCCCGTAGGGCAAGTATTGCTGTGGCATCGCAAAGCCTGAATGCAACCTAAGGCCAACAAAAAACCTCTGGCAGTATAAACAGCGTTTGCACCTAAGGCCAAAGCCATCATCTGTTTTCCAGAATTGATGAGTTTCCCAGAGCAAAGGATTTGAAAACGATTTTCCATATTGAGTTCGCTTAAAATTTTGCGGAGAATTTGAAGAGCCGAGTTTAAAGGCCAGCCCAAATCATCCATAAAAGTTTTTGGGGCGGCCCCAGTCCCCCCCTCAGATCCGTCTAAAGCAATGTAATCTGGAAAAAGATTTTCTTTTTTCATAACGGAAAAAAGCTCATAAAGCTCTTTTTCCCTTCCGAGGCAAAATTTAATACCCACAGGAATTTGACTTATGTCTTGAATTTGCCGGACAAATCTGACTGTGGATAGGGCCGATAGGCACTCTTTATGCCTTGGTGGGGAGAAGAGATCTTGGCCTAAGGGAATATTTCTTAAACGAGCAATTTCCTCAGAGATCTTTTCTTTTGGAAGAAGGCCCCCTTTGCCGGGTTTCCCTCCTTGGGAAAACTTGATTTCCAGCATTTTAATTTTGGGCTTTTCGCAAAGTTTTGCTAAACGATCGGGGTCCAAATCCCCGTTCTCCTTCCTCACACCAAACTTGGCTGTTCCCATCTGAAAGATCAGATCACAATCTTCCATTAAGTGGTATTCGGGATAGCCCCCTTCACCTGTGTTCATAGGGATACCTGCTTTTTTTGCCCCGCGGGCCAAAGCCTGCACAGCTCTTTTCCCTAAAGAACCATAACTCATCCCTCCAATTAAAAGGGGTTTGTTGATAGAATAGGTGTTTTTTAAACCTCGCTCTTCTCCAAAAGTGAGAGAAAAAGCTTGAATCCCTTTTTGGCTTTCAGGGTAAAGGGAGTGTTTGAGTTTCCATTCGCTACCGTCAAAGTTTAACAAAGAGCCAAAGGCAGAGGCTTTGTCTTGATTTTTAGCCTTCACATAAACATCCCTTCGCTCCACACGGTTAAAGGGCCTTTCCTCTATATCGCTGGAGTAAAGGTATTGGCGAAACTCAGGCCCCAGGCTTTCTAAAAAATAACGGAGAAAAGCCAATATTCCAAAATTAGTGAGCAAAGTGTGTGTTTTTTGGATATAGCGACAGTAAATATTTAAGCCCAACAGCCCCATCAGAAAAATGCTGACTAAGGAGTTGAGGGACAGAAAATACCAGCTCAAAACAAAAGAAATGGGCAAAAATAAGTTGATAAAAAAGGCCAGTTTCTCGATTTTGAATTGGATGGCAAGCCCCCTTTGTTTTTGAAAAAAGTTTCAGTTCATCTCCAAACAGATTTATCATAGCTGAGGAACAGGAAAAAAGTCAAACAGAAGGCATTTTATGAGGGGGAAAATCCCTATTTTTTAAAATTCTTATTTGACTTTACTTTTTGGTTTTGATAGCTTGGTCCCCTCACTTGAGGTTTTTTATGGGGAATTTTATTTTTTTGGCATTGTTTTTTATCTTTTCACAAGCTTTTGGGCTGGAGCCTACAAAGCTTTTTAAATGTGGGAAAAATTATTCCTGTGCTTATTTAGAATTGCCTTTTAACCCAATAGATTATGAAAAGTCTTGGCCTTTTTACAGTCATTTAGAAAGCGTTTTGCCTTTCTCTGAGGGTCTATCTGTAGTGGGAAATAACGGGAAATACGGCTTTGTGGATTTGAATTGGAATGAGGTTATAGATATGAGATTTGACTCTGCCGGAGCTTTTTCCGAAGGCTTGGCCGTGGTGGAGCAAAACGGGAAATACGGCTTTATCAATAGAGTAGGGAGAGAAATTATAGATCTGGAATTTGATTATGCTATGTCCTTTTCCGAAGGGCTGGCTGTGGTGGAAAGGGATGGCCTACGAGGCTTTATCAACCAAGATGGGGAGTGGGTAATAAGCCCTCAGTTTGGCTATGCCGGAGCCTTTTCCGAAGGGCTAGCCGTTGTGGAGAGAAATGGGAAATACGGCTTTATCAATAGAGCAGGAAGAGAAATTATAGATCTGGAATTTGATTATGCCCTGCCTTTTTTTGAAAATCTGGCCTTAATCTATCAGGATGGTAAGTATGGCTTTATTAACAAATCGGGTAAAAAAATCACGGATTTTCATTTTGATCAGGCTGCATCTTTTTCCGAAGGTTTGGCTGTGGTGGAGCAAAACGGGAAATATGGCTTTATCAATAGAGCAGGAAGGGAAATTATAGATCTGGAGTTTGATAGTGCCATGTCCTTTTCCGAAGGGCTGGCTGTGGTGGAGCAAAACGGGAAATATGGCTTTATCAATAGAGCAGGGAGAGAAATTATAGATCTGGAGTTTGATAGTGCCATGTCCTTTTCCGAAGGTTTAGCCGTTGTGGAGCAAAACGGGAAATACGGCTTTATCAATAAGAAGGGGGAGTTTGTCATAAGCCCTCAATTTGATTCTGCCATGCCTTTTTCCGAAGGTTTGGCTGTGGTTCAACAGGGTAGTGAATGGCTTTTCATCAAATGGTTGGGCTGATTAGTCCCCTCTAAAAATGAAGTTTATTGTAGGATTTATAGCCTTAGGCTTGGCCCTTATGGCTTTTTGGAAAGTGATCCAAAGCCCAGAGTCTCGTTTAAAAAAGAAAAGTCAAAAGCTTATCGCCTTAGCCTCTGTAGGAGGGGGCCCACAATCAGAAATGAATCTCATTTCAAAAGTTTCAAAAATGGCCAAATACATTCATTTTGATGTGCAAGTGAGGGCAGAGTATGAGGGTTCTGTTTATTCCGCTCGATCTTTAAATGAGTTTCGCTCTTTGTTGTTGTCTTATTTTAAACATGGCCAAACGGGAAAGGTGGATTACGAGAATTTAACCATTCAAATGGAGGGGAAAACACAAGGGAGAACTTATTTTGACGCTCATTTTGAAAGAGGCTCTACCCCTGTTGTTTGCAAAGCACTTTTTGAATGGATAAAAGAAAAGAAATGGCTTATCAAAAAATTGGAGCTTTTTTCATGCAAAGCAAAAAATCTATAACTCCTACTAAAAGAAAAAACAAAAAAGATCTAATAATATTGATAGTTCATGTCCACTTTCTGATTGTGAGCCTTATTGCTGTTTTGTGGGTCCGGGGCCAACTAAAAGAGAGAGCCCAGCCTACAAAATTACTGGAGAGGAAGGCTCGCCTTCTCATCCCAGAGAAGCCACCCTAAGTTTTTTTTAAAATAGCTTTGGCAACTTATTTAATCGCCCGTGAAAAAGCTCTGTCATTCCAGACAACTCAGTCATTCCAGCCGAACCTTGCCAGAAAGCTCCTCAGGCTTTCTGGCTCCCGTGAAAACGGGAATCCAGAAAAGCCTGTCCTCGTAAAAACAGGGGTTTTTCTCGCAAAAAATCTACATTTAATGGATCGCACAAGCAAAAAGTCCAGCTTGTTCGGGACGGCAATACCTTGGACCCTCACCGCTGGCTTTTGCTTGTGCGATAAAGAACAGAGATTTTTTATAGGCAATTTTTTAGTTTTTTTGCCTGATCTGGCTTTTTTTCTAAAGTTTTTTAAACAAAAAACCGATAGGTCTTTATAATGAAGAAAAATATTAAAAATAGACCTTTGGAAAGTTTGCCAAAAAGCTCCCCAAGCTTTTTAGCTCCCGCAAAACCAGTCATTCCCGTGAAAACGGGAATCCAGAAATCTTTTCCGCAAAAACTTATTGAAAAGTCTTATTCCTTAGCTTTTTGCCCAAAGGCCATTTCATTTCGGGACGGTAAATTTACCCCCCCCCCCCCCCCCCCCCCGAAAAACGCTGTAAATTCAATAGTTTAAAGCATTTTAAACACAAAAAAGCTTTTCTTTTAAATAATAAAGGCTTTTCTATTACCGGTGTTATGGTGGCCTCCACTATTGGGGTTATAGCCATGACGGGCATGGCTAAACATGCGGCTTTGATAGCCCAACAGCAAAGGCAAATAAATAAAGAAAGGGAATTGAATGCTTTTTGGGAACAGTTTGGGACTGAAACTAATTGTAAGGAAACAATAAAAGGCTGGCTTAATCAGAATACAGCTCCTAACTATCCGGCCCCTACAAGTGCTCAAAAAGCTAAGTTAGCAGAGGGGACTGAAGGCAATGAGATAGAAATCAAAATCATAAAGAAGTCAGCCAGCTCTAATCTTTTAGATGTTCATGACACTACAAACATTTTTAGGCGATATGGTTTTACTCCCCGCTTTTTTGTTTTGAGATGTAATCCAGCAGACAATGGCGGGAGTTGTGATTGCAAGGCCAGCGGGACGACTTATCCCTGCAAAAAGACTTGGATGCTTATCCCTGGGGTTCAAAGGGGGATGACTTTTATTAGGGGAAAACTTTTGACTTTGGATATTAGCTGGCCGGCCGCTCCTAATAGTGCTTATGACAATTTTACTTGCTCTAAGATAGGAATATCCGGCGGGAAAAACCGCTGTTATAAAGCGGAGGCTACTGGGAGCAAAAGAACCCTTGCTGGTTGTGGTAGCACGCAATCACTTGGTGGCACAGGCACAACGGCTTTTGGTAATGATGCGGGCCTGTCGGCTACTATCACGGGGTCTGAAAATAATTTTTTTGGTAAAGGAGTTGGTGGAAGTGCCACAGTGGCTGGGCACTACAATACTTTTTTAGGATTTGCTGGATATAGGGCCAAAGTGGACGGGACATATAATAATTTTTATGGGAACCAGGCTGGCAGAGAGTCCACAGTGGCAGGCGGGCACAATCTTTTTATTGGGTATTATGCAGGGAATAAGGCTACAGTTAGCGGGGATGGCAATCATTTTGTTGGCAGACAAACAGGCCATCAAGCCACTTTGGCCGGGAGTGCCAGTCATTTTTTTGGTAATCAAGCGGGATATAAAACAACGGTGACTTCAGGCTCAAGCAACACTTTTGTTGGCACTAATGCTGGTAGAGAAGCCACAATCTCAGCTGGGGGCAATCATTTTTTTGGGGACAATGCCGGACATAAAGCCACAGTGAGCGGAGGGCAAAATCATTTTGTTGGTTATCATGCGGGGGATAGTGCCACGGTGGCCGGGACTGGCAACACTTTTATTGGTAAAGAGGCGGGTAAAGAGGCTGATATTCAGAGCGGGGCCGATGGCAATGTTTTTATAGGGCATCATTCAGGAATAAAGAAAGCGACTGGCCAAACTCAAAACGGGAATATCTCAGGGGATGTGAATGTTATTTTAGGACATGCCTCTGGCAGAAGGGCAACGGTTTCCGGATCCCACAATACTTTATTAGGAACAGCTACCGGGGAGGGGGCGACAATCTCAGGAAATGGTAATACTTTTTTAGGGAGTTATGCGGGGAGCAATCAGTCCTTTTCAAGGAGTGGTGGAACTTATATCCGGGGCAATCAGATCAATCTCAGATCTCCCCGCTCTCAAACACATGACGGGATTTTTCTTAATGCGGATAAGAAGATAGAAATCAAAGCTCCCGATGTAAAAATAAAAGCTCAAGGATGGTTATGCCCTGCTGGCCAAGTCCTTCAAGGTTTCCGTCCCGATGGACATAAAGTTTGTGTGACGGCTGGGCCATCTTCTGGCTATTGTCCTGCCGGGAAATATCTTAGAGGTTTTGATTCCAGCGGGAATAGGATTTGCTCCGGATATACAGCAACCGGTTTTGGGGCTACTTATACTGATTATGATGATGTAGGACATACGAATTGGCGATCGACTACTACAGTCAGGACAAGTATTAGCAGGGCAGGTTATACTGTGGTGGGAGTTAGGCTTACAAAACAAGAATCACCCCATGACAGGAACGGCCATCAGGGGCTTTGCGAAGATTTTGTCTCATGGAAATTCGATAGCTCTAATATCACAACTTGGAAGGGATGTCGGGGAGATTTTAGGGTTTATTATGAAAAGAATGTCCCGTCTTCTGGTGCATCATCTAAAGTTTATAAAAAGAATATTCGTCCCTTTAATGATATGGAAAAGGCTTTGAAGGATATTTTAGAGACTCCCCTTTTCACTTATTATTTTAAGGATAAAAATAATTTTCCTAAAAAGAAAAGAATGGGAGTGATAGCGGAGGACTTGCCAAAAAACTTACAGCTTAAAGGAAAGCCTATTGCCCCGGACTGGCCCTCTATCTATGGGACATTGTGGGCCGGGATAAAAGCCCTTCATTCAAAATTCAAAACTCTCAATTCCACAATAGAGGCAAAATTTAAAGCCCTCAGCAAAACAGACGATCAGTTTAAAAAAGAGCTGGCAGGAACAAATAAAGAGTTGGCCAATACTAAACAGGAACTAAAATCAGCCAATGAAAAAATAGACAGCCTCTCAAAAGAACTTAAAGAATTAAAGTCCAGTTTTGAGAAAACAGGACTAAGAGATCCGGACAAACAACCGATAAGATAAACAGGAAACCTTAAACGGAGGGACTATGAAAATCCTGTTTTATATTTTTATATCGTCTTTTATTTTATCTTGCCAGTCTCTTAAGTTTGCCAAAAAAGAAACTCAAGGGGAAAGGACTCCTCAATCCCAAGTAGGGTTGGCCTATCGAGGGGCGAGCGAACTGATTGAACAAATAAAACAAGGGAGAAAAAGCTTGCAAAAGGTAAACTTGATAGGGGGGAACTTATCGGGGGCGAACTTGAGAGAGGCGGACTTAAGAAGGGCAGACTTGAAGTATGCGGACTTGACTGCTACGGACTTGGAAGGGGGGAATCTGGCTTTTGCGAACTTGTATAAAGCGATCTTATTAAGGGCGGACTTGGAAGCGGCGATTTTAATAGGGGCAGACTTGAGAGGGGCAAAAATGGCAGGGGCGAACTTGAGAGAGGCGGACTTGAGAGGGGCAAAGTTTAAAGGAACAAACCTAAGTTTTGCTTATATAGACTCAAAATATCGTGACATGATTATGAAAAGCGGAGCATTGAACACAGACAAGATTAACTGGGTGGATTAAGCCTCAGAACCTTCTACTTTTTCTCTAATCTCTATACCTAAAAAACCCTCAGCAGAATTAAAAGAACTAAAGTCCAGCTTTGAGAAAAAAGGACTAAACAAAAATAGACAATCAGCCGATAAGATAAACAGGAAACCTAAAACGGAGGGACTATGAAACAAATTATTTTAATTCTTTTATTTTTTGCAATCCCTTCTCAGGCAGACTTGACAGTGACAACAGACTCTGAAAGGGTGGATATTGTCTTAAAAAAAGAAACTTTAAAGACCCAACTCATTGAAAAAATAAAACAGGGAAAAAAAGACTTAGTGAGTGTGGACTTAAGCGAGAGAAACTTAAAGGGGATAGACTTGACAAGGGCGAATTTAAGGAGTGCTTTTTTGTCAGGGGCAGACTTGGAGGGGGCAATCTTAGTGTGGGCAAACTTAAAGTGGGCAAAACTAATAAAGGCAAACTTATTCCGGGCAAAAATGAGACGGGCAATTCTGACAGAGGCAAAATTATGGAAAGCGAACCTGACAGAGGCAAACTTACAAGAGGCAACCCTAACAAGAGCGGACTTTGGGCGGGCGAATTTAACAGGGGCAGACTTGAAAGGGGCGATCTTGCAGGGAGCGAATATGAAGGGGGCGATTTTAACAGGGACAAGATTGCACAGAGCGGACTTAGAAGGGGCTTTTATAAAATCAAAATATCGTGACATGATTATGCACAGCGGAGCATTGAACACAGACAAGATTAAATGGGTGGATTAAGCTTTTGCCCTTTTTGTGAAAAAATTACAATAGACCCTCTAATTCTTTACTTTCCCGGACAATCCTGCTATAACAAACACAATGAAAATGCTATTGAGCCTTATCCTTTTAATGAGCTTGCCGGCTTTTTCTGAAAACACAGAGCCAGTTGATCCCACAAAACAAGCAGAACTGATCGAACAAATCAGACAAGGGAAAAAAGATTTGAGAGGGAGAGATTTTAGAGGGGCAGACTTGAGAGGGACAGACTTGAGAGGGACAGACTTGACAAAAGCAGACTTGAGAGGGGCGAACTTGTGGGAGGCAGACTTGAGAGGGACAGACTTGATATTTGCAGACTTTAGAGGGGCGAACTTGAGAGAGGCAGACTTAAGAGGGACAGACTTGATAGGGATAGACTTGAGAGAGATAGACTTGACAAAGGCAGACTTGAGAGGGGCAGACTTGATATTTGCAGACTTGAGAGGGACAGACTTGACAAAAGCAGACTTGAGAGGGACAAGCTTGAAGTATGCTTTTATAGACTCAATATATCGTGACCTGATTATGGACAGCGGAGCATTGAACACAGACAAGATTAACTGGGTGGATTAAGCTTTTGCCCTTTGTGTGAAAAATTTACAAAAGACTTTACTTTCCCGGACAATCCTGCTATAACCAAACTCTATGAAAATACTATTAAGCCTTATTCTTTTAATGAACTTGCCGGCTTTTGCCAGCTTGCCAGACTCCACTGATCCCATTGTTCAATCTCAGAACACAGAGCTAATAGAACAGCTTGATCCAAAAAAAGCTATCATTAGCAAAGCAGTTATTATTCAAGATGGCCAAGCTGTTTGTTATATTGATTTTACTGATAAAGAAAATCAAACAGACCTGCTCCCCTCTTTTTCAAAACCCATCCCAGAAAACTTTAAGTCTTCTATCTCTATTCATAATCTCCGGGCCTGTAATGGAATAGAATTAGAAAACTACTCTTACTTAAAAGATCATTTTATCTTGGAAGGAACTCAAACTGCCATCATTCCTGCCTTAATTCCCTTTTTTACTGGCTTGGGAGGATCGATTTTAGGTGGCGGAGTCATTGGTTGTCTTATAGGAAACCTTACAAAAGGAGACGAGATCCCAAAGCTGGCTTTCCTATCAACCTACTTTGCATTGTTTTTCACTACCGTGGCGACCGGAGTTTTAACTGGAGGAAAAGCAAGGTGGTTGTATTATTCTACTAATTATTGGACACAGGGTGCTCTGGGGGGGGGAGTTGTAGGAGTTATGGTGTGCAATAAAGCTAATTTTAATATAATCCATTTTTTTGAAGATATTTTTGATTAAGCCTCAGAACCCTCTATTTTTCTCTCTAATCTCTATCTATATCCAAAGCCTCAGCTATCAAATAAGCTCTATTCTGGCTGATGTTTGAGCACTTTAAACAAAGGCTTGACTTTCCCGGACAATGAACTGATAATGGATGTATGGACTTATCAGTTTTATTTACCGCTGGGATATTCCTTATTAGTTTCTTAGCTCTTTTATTGACTGGCTTTGGATATATGATTAAGCCAATCATTAAGAGAATAGATAAGCTTGAAATAAGAATGGACAGCATAGAGTCTAAGCTGGATAGACTTTTAGCAAAGCAATAGTCTCTTTATTTCCTTTGACTTTATCCGCTGGCCACAGTTGCCGACTCTTTATTTCCCCGAATATGCAATGAAAAGGTAGGTTTTGATAGCAAATAAGGGCCAAAAGTGTCTCATTCCCGCCAGTTTTGACTCAAAATTCATAAAAAATTAGGTTCGGGAGTCGCCGGCCGGTATAATTTAAGTATGAAAACTCTGATTTTAATCCTTTTATGTATGGCAATCCCAACCCAGGGGAATTTACTAAACCCATTTGATCCAATAAAACAAGCCAAGCTTATTAAACAAATAAAGAAAGGAAAAAAAGACCTTGTAGGGGTCAATCTTGCTTTTGCCAACCTTCAAGGGCTTGATCTCCAGGGGGCAAACTTGCAAGGGGCAAGAATGCATATCATAAACTTGAAACATACAAAATTAAAGGGAGCAAACTTGGCAGGGGCTTACATAAGCTCAAAGATAAAACCCCAAAAACTGAAATGGAAGGGAGCATTGAACACAGACAAGATTAACTGGGTGGATTAAGCTTTTGCCCTTTTTGTGAAAAATTTACAAAAGACTCTCTAATTCTTTACTTTCCCGGACAATCCTGCTATAAGACAACCAATGAAAATACTATTAAGCATTATCCTTTTAATGAGCTTGCCGGGGTTTGCTCACTGTCCAACATCCTATGAGACTGAACAAAAACCCTGTGAGAGTGATCCCACACAGGCAGACCTAATCGAACAAATCAGACAAGGAAAAAAAGACTTAGCAGGGGCGAACTTGTGTTGGGCAGACTTGACAAGAGCAGACTTAACAGGGGCAACCTTGATAGGGGCGGATTTTACATCAGCTAACTTGTCAGAAGCAGATTTAGAAGGGGCGGACTTGAGACTTGCAGATTTTTGGCGGACAGACTTTACTGGAGCGGACTTGGCGGGGGCTATTATTAGTATAAAATATAGGATCAGAAATGAAAAAAGGAGAGGAGAACTGTTTAAGGGAGCTAATGGCCTGCACTTAGTTAGATGGGTGAATACGCTCTAAACCCTCTTTTTTTCTATCTAATCTTTATCTATATCAAAGTGGACTGAGGGAAAAAAGTGGACTCTTTTTAAGGTGTGATTTAACACTAACTTTAAAAAGGAGGAATGATGAAAAAAACGATAAGGAGGAGACGGTTTGCCCCGGATTTTAAGGCTGATGCTGTTAAATTAGCGGAGAAGATAGGAGCAGGTCCGGCATCCGAAAAATTAGGCATTCATGTGAATAGTCTTCATCGGTGGAAAGCGAAAAAGAACTTCCCCGTTGAAAAGTCACAAGATGTTTTTCGTCTTCAAATGGAAGTCAAAAGGCTCAAAAAAGCTTTGGCTGAGGAAAAGGCCGTAGTGGAGTTTTTAAAAAAAGCCACGGCTTTTTTTTCAAAGGAAAATGCAAAATGAAACACAAATTTATCTTTAAACATAAGCCAAAATATCTAGCTGTTAAAAGAGCTTGTCAAGCTATTGGTGTTAGTCCCTCTGGTTATTTCAAAAGCCTTAAAAGGCGTCCTGCAAATTTGGACCTGAGAGAAGAGACAGTTCAGTCCGCTTTTCGTATTCATAAAGGCTTATATGGATACAGAAAAGTCAGTCACCATCTGACAAATGCTGGCATTTCCTGTTCTGTGGATCAAGCCCGCTATATTATGAACCAATGGGGTCTAAAAGCAAGGTCTGCTCCTTCCTTCAAACCCCAAACGACAAGCACAATGGACAAACACCCTTTTAGCCAAAGAGTGTTTAAAGTAGAGGAAATGGCTGTGACAGCTATCAATCAGGTTTGGGGGAGTGATATCACTTATCTTAAAGCTTATGGTGGAAAATTCCTTTATTTGGCTATTTTTTTGGATTTTTACTCTCGTCGGGTAGTGGGGTGGAATTTGGGCTACAGCTTGTATTCAGAGCTTGTTTTGAGAGCTTTCAATAGAGCTATTGAAACAAGGTCTGTGAAAAAGGGCTTGATAGTTCATTCTGATCGTGGGGTTCAATATATGGCCAAGGAGTTCAGAGAAAACCTTAGAAAATATGGCTTTATTCAATCTATGTCAAGGAAAGGGAATTGTTATGATAATGCCTATTGCGAAAGTTGGTTTTCCTTGTTAAAAAAAGAATTAGGGAACAAGGTATACTCCTGTATGAATACAGCACAGGAAGAGATTTTTGAGTGGATTGAAGGTTGGTATAATACTCACCGCCTCCATTCCGCTTTGGGCTATAAAAGCCCTCTGGAGTTTGAGAAAATGACGGAAAATACACCTTAACTTTGGTCCACTTTTTTCCCTCAGTCCATAGTTTTTGTATTTATTAAGCTCTTTAACCAAAAGACATATTTTTTGATCAGAGGATTTTTTTTCAATGCTATAGATTTTTTCAATTTCCATAATCCATTTTTTATATTGTGTGTAAGCTTTTTTTAAGGGTTGTATTTCAGACTCAGGCAGTTTGCTGTTATTTATAGCGGCGATTAATTTGTCTTTGTGGGCAGTTGGGTATTTAATCATTGTTTTTCCCTTTAGTATTATAGAACAAAGACTCTTCTAAAGTTCTTTTGGACTCATATATTGGTGAATGATTTACTGAGTTTATTGATTCAATAGCAAGGGTAAGAGCTTCTTTTTCCTCTTGCGGTGCACGGTGACTCGCCTCTGTCAAAACATGATAAGCGATTTGATTGGGAGCAGTATTGTATTTTAAAGATTCTATTGGATTTGCCAATAGCAGTATATCCTCTTTTATCATTTGGCCATAGCGATTTTTAAAAAATCTTTCGTGCCGGTGATCAATGTTAAAACTAAAAACTTGTTTGGCGATATTGGCTATAATTTCACTGTTAAAAAAACTTGTTTTTTTAACTTGGGATTCGCGACCAATTACAAAAATTAGCTTGGCTTTGGGCTTACAAACCCTGCCTAACTCATAAAGCACCATTGCCATATCTAAGCAATATTGAATGACTGTAAGGTATCTATTTCCTCTGTGTTTTCGGTTTGAGCCTATTTCAGATTTTGCGACTGATAAAATATTCCATCCCATCGCCTCTATAGAGGTTCTTTTTTGTTGATGATAGTTGAATACATTTATATATGGCGGGGATGTGATTACCAAATCAATAGAATTTTTTTTAAGAGGTGTTTTACGGCAATCGCCATGGATTATTCTCAGTTTGGATTTTGTGCAAGGCAAGCTGATAATTAAGAGCTTTAATTTTTGCCAAATAGTTCTTGCTTTCTTTTTAGTCAGTTGTCTCTCTTTTGGATCAATCAAAATAAGATAGGTCTCTAAAATTAAACGGCTTTCCTGTTGTATTGTTTTATTCATTATTTTTTTTATGCTGTAAAACAGATCGTAAGAGCTTAAAGTTTTGTTAAAATCTTTGTGAGAGTTTTTAAACAAAGGCAAATCTTCTAAGATAATAGGATCAATTTTCTTTTCAATATTTTTTATATGTTTTTTCCTCTCTGCTACAGTAATATGACTGAGCAGATAAATTTGGGCCATTTTTACTGCCGCGGGATTCAATTCAAGGCCAATGGCGTCCAGATTCATTAAAGAGGCTTCATGTAAAACTGTTCCACTTCCCATAAAGGGGTCAAGTATCTTGTCAGATTTTTTAGAATAGGTTTCTAATAAAGATTGTATTAACTGGGGTGAAAATTGCCCCTTCCAAGGCAACAGATTGGATCGTTCTTTATGAGTGATATTCAGTTTGTTTTGTGAAACTGCCATTTTGTCAAAACTTATCGTTTTTAATTTTATGATTTGCATGTTATTTTTCTCAAGTGCATACGAGTTGGACTATTGGCTCAAACTATGGGTTATATCTCCTTTAAGCATGGCCTTAGCCACTATAGATTTAACTACAAAAAGCTTTTGATTGCAAGTTGGAAAATTAAGCCAAAAGTTCATCGTCTTTAGAGGAAACAGGTAGTTTTACGCTGTGCATAAACCAGTTATTTTCAATAATTAGTCGCTCGTGAAAAAGCTGGACAAAAAGCCTCGTCCTCTTTTTCCCGCTTTTGTCCAAAGGCCATTCCATGAGGGTCCAAGGTATTGCCGTCCCGAAATGGAATGGTCCTTTGGACAAAAAAAGTTAAAAAACAAAGGTTTTTCACAGACGACTAATTACTTGTGGGTTTTTATTATGATCCACAGGTTTCCTAAGTTTTTTGGTTGATATCTTAGCGGAAATATACTGATTACATTTGAGATTTCCGGTCAAAACAGAGTCCAGAAAGCATAATTTTCAAACAAAATCAGTATAACTTAATGTTATGACTCATCTAAAAGAGGAGGGCAGGAGCAAAAAGGTTGAATATCCCCAAAAGCATTTTCTATTCGTGAAACTGGTGGCCAAAATTTTCTCCCTTTGAGCCAAGGCAGAGGATAAAAAGCTTTTTGTTTGGAGTAGGGGAAGGGCCAATCAGACATAGCATCTTCTATATTGTGTGGGGCCGATTTTAAAAGTGTAGGACTTCCGCCTTTTTCAATATCCTCAATTTCTTTTCTAATGCTGAGCAGGGCAGAGCAAAAGCGATCCATCTCTTTTTTGCTTTCGCTTTCTGTAGGTTCAATCATCAAAGTTCCTGCTGTAGGCCAAGATACAGTAGGGGCATGAAAACTGTAATCCATAAGCCGTTTGGCCACATCATCCACTGTAATATTGGCAGAAAACTTAAATTTCCTTAAATCGATAATGCACTCATGGGCCACGCGATTATTTTTCCCTTTGAAAAGGATAGAATAGCCCTTTTTTAATTGCTCAGCCATATAATTGGCATTGGCAATAGCTGTCATAGCCGATTGCTTTAAACCTTCTAAACCCATGAGCTTGATATAAGCCCAGGAAATAATCAATATGCCAGCATTTCCATAAGGGGAAGTGCTTATGGCTCCTGATTTTTTTTTGAGCTGGATATGACCCGGCAAAAAATTCGTAAGCTTTTCACTCGCTCCTATAGGCCCCGCCCCAGGACCTCCCCCCCCATGGGGAATACAAAAACTTTTATGAAGATTTAAGTGACCAATATCAAAGCCCAAATTTGCAGGCTTTGAAAGCCCCAAAAGGGCATTCATATTGGCCCCGTCCCAATAAACTAAACCCCCACTTTTGTGAACTTTATCGCAAACTTCCCCAATAGCCTCTTCAAAAAAACCATAAGTTGAGGGGTAAGTGATCATCAAAGCTGATAAATGAGAAGCATGTTTTTTTAATTTTTGTTCCAAATCCTCCCGGTCCATCAGGCCATCTTTAGAGCAAGCAATAGGCACAACTTTTAAACCCGCCATAAGGGCACTGGCCGGATTGGTTCCATGAGCAGAGGAGGGGATAAGGCAAATATTCCTATGCCCCTCAGCTTGAGATTCATGATATTTTTTAATAGCCAAAAGCCCAGCATATTCCCCTTGGGAACCCGCCTTAGGCTGAAAAGAAAAAGCCTTAAAACCAGTGAGTTCGCAAAGTTGATCTTCTAACTCTTTAAGTAGCTCTAACCAACCTTGAGTTTGATTTGAAGGGGCAAAAGGATGGATATGTGAGAAGGCGGGAAAGCTCACAGGGCCTAACTCCGCAGAGGAGTTGAGTTTCATAGTGCAAGATCCCAAAGGGATCATAGAGCGATTAAGCGAAAGCTCTTTATCCTCAAGCCTTTGAATATATCGCAAAAGCTCTGTTTCTGAATGATAGGAGTTGAACACCGGATGTTTGAGAAAAAGGCTTTGCCTCAAGCAATTTTTTGGAAAAGAATCAAAAGCCCTTTGATTTTTTGCCTTAGAATTTGACGAAAGAGGGCAAAATTGCTTAAAAAGGCTTTGAATTTCAAGAAGATCTTTTTCCTCTGTGGTTTCGTCTAAGGTCAGGGACAGGCAAGCCTCCCTTGGACAGCCCAAATTAATTCCTCTTTTTTGAAAAGCCTTATAAATTTTTACAGTCAGTTCTTGAGATGACAGCTGGAGACTGAGGCTATCATAAAAACTTTTGTTGAGGATTTTTACCCCTTCAAAACCTTGGAAAAATTTATAAAGTTTTTTTGTTAAATTGTTGATTTTTAAGGCAATTTCTCTTAAAGCTTTAGGGCCATGATATATGGCATAAAAGCTGGCCATTACCGCTAAAAGGGTTTGAGAGGTGCATATATTGCTGGTCGCTCTCTCCCTTCGTATATGTTGTTCTCTGGTTTGCAATGTTAGCCTTAAGGCGGGCTTTTCATGCCTGTCTTTAGATACTCCCACAAGCCGACCAGGGATCTGTCGGATCCATTTTTTTCTGGTTGCAAAAAAAGCGGCATGAGGCCCTCCAAAAAAATGAGCTATTCCAAAGTTTTGAGAGGATCCCACCACAATATCAGCCCCCATCTCCCCTGGCGGTTTGAGTAGTGTTAGGCTTAAAAGATCAGTGGAGACAATGCTCAGGCAGTGTTTTTTAGCTGTGTTTTTTAAAAGAGGCTCTATATTTAAAACAGAACCATCTGCCGAGGGGTATTGGAGAATCAGAGCAAAGCATTCGTCCCATTTTTTAAATGTCTCCCATTCCCCTAAGATCATATCCCAGCCCACTGCTGAGCTGTAGGTTTTTAAGACCTCCTGATTATGCGGGAAAATATTGGCAGACACAAAAAATTTTTTTGTGTTTTTCTCACTGATGTTTTTGGCCATAGCCAGAGCCTCTACTAAAGCACTACCTTCGTCTAAAAGGGAACCATTGGCTATTTCCATCCCTGTCAGATCGGCTGTCATGGTTTGAAAATTCAAAAGGGCCTCTAAACGACCTTGTGCCAACTCGGCCTGATAGGGCGTGTAAGGGCTATACCAGGCTGGATTTTCAAAAATATTCCTTTGAATGACTGCGGGCAGGAAAGAGGCTTTATAAGATTCGCCAATATAGGATTTAAAAATTTTGTTTTTGCCAGCCTGAGCTTGAGCTGTTTTTAAAAGTTCAGATTCGGTGAGGGGAGGGGGGAGGGAGATTTTTTCAAGAGGATGGATTTCACTGGGGAGGACCTCCGCCATCAGCTCTTCCATAGAAGAGACTTTAAGGCTTTTTAAAATATCCCTCATCTCCTTTTTTGAAGGGCCGATATGTCTTTTTATAAAAAGGGGAGTCATAAGGGGCAGTATTATCAATAAAAAAAAGATTTTCAAGTCTGTTTTTGCTATTTAGTTGTCCGTGAAAAACCTTTGTTTTTTAACTTTTTTTGTCCAAAGGACCATTCCATTTCGGGACGGCAATACCTTGGACCCTCATGGAATGGCCTTTGGACAAAAGCAGGAAAAAGAGGACGAGGTTTTTTGGCCAGCTTTTTCGCAGATGACTAAATAGTCGCTCGTGAAAAACCTCTATAATTCACAGGGGATTCTTCAGTTTCTTTGCCTAAAGGTCCGTCTCATTTCGGGACGGCAATACCTTGGACCCTCATGGGACGGCCTTTAGGCAAAAGTGATTGAAAAGTCTACCCCTGTAAAAGCAGAGAATGAGAAGGACTAACTGAGGCTTTTTCGCAGATGACTAAATAGTTTTGCTTTATGAAGTGGCTTCTTGCTTATAGGGGGGAAAGACGAATTTTCACAGGAGCCGGCTTTTATGGATCCTGGCCTTCGCAATCATAACAGAATCCTTCTATCCATTGAACATGCTCTATGTTTTTAGCTCCATGCAATTGATCTTTATAACTTTTATTTATAATTGCATGGTTCAAGTCGGCAGTATTAAAGCTCGCAGACAGCAAGTTTTTTGCTTCCTCCAAGTTGGCATACTGCAAGTTAGCATTATTCAACAGTGCTGACTTCAAGTCGGCTTTATACAATACACTTGCATACAAGTTGGCATTTTGCAAGTCCGCCCCCGTCAAAACTGCCTCTATCAATTTCGCATTCTTCAATTGGGCATGCCTCAGGTCTGCAAACATTAAGCCCGTCCTTGTCAGATTAGCATATCGCAAGTCAGCTTTTTGTAAGTTCGCCCCCTGCAAATCCGCCTCTGTCAATTTCGCCCCCGGCAAATTCACTTTAAATAATTTTGCTTTCCGCAAGTCAGCATGGCTTAAGTTGGCTTCCATCAAATCTGTTTTCAGCAATTTTGCTTCCCGGAGGTCCGCCTTATCTAAATTCGCTTCTCGCATTTTTGCTAATCGCAAATCCGCTCTATAGAGGATCGCATTCTGTAAGTTTGCCTCTTGCAAATTGGTCTTCATTAAGTTTGCCCCTCGCAAATTGGCTTTTTGCAAGTTGGCTTGAGATAAATTCGCATGTTCTATGTTGGTATGGCTTAAGTCCACTCCTTGCAAATTTGCCCCTTGTAAGTTGGCTTTTGTTAATATCGCCCCCCGCAAGTTCACTTTTCGTAAGTCCAAATTTTGCCAGTTCACTCCCTGCAATTTTTTCCCTCGCAAATCCACTCTTTTCCCTTGTTTAATTTGTTTAGTGAGTTTTATTTTTTGAACATTGGGATGATGGCTGGAGTGATCATGATGATCATGACTATCATTGCCCATAGAATGAGCATTAAAAATTAAGAACAATGGAAATAGTAAATAAAACATCTCAACAATCTTATCGGCTGATGGCCGGAAAACTTTAATATTTTTTAAATTTTTGTGCAGAAAGCCTATAAAAGCCTATTCTATCAGGCTTTTTTGGATTCCCGTTTTCACGGGATTGTAAATGTTCATTATTTCGCTGACACCCGACTTCCGCATTTTGTAGGGTTGTAAGGGTTTAAAAGGCCCAGTTTATGGGCTTTTTATTGTTGTGTTGGGGTGTAGTGGCCCTTGATAAAAATAAAGCAATATTTTTAATTTATTTACTTGACAAGCCTTCTGTCTTCTCTTATTCTGCCAGTATGTTTATTCGTGAAGTTAAAAAAGCCAATGGCCATGTTTCCATCCGTGTGGTCAGAAGCCGTAGAGAAGGCAAAAAAGTCAGACAAGAGACTATTGGCTGTGTAGGACATTGCCATCAAAGCGATAAAGAGAAAATTGCTTTATTTTACAAGATCGGCAGAAAAGTTATTCGGGACTTAAAAGAAAAAGATCAGTCCCCACTTTTTAAGGAGGAGTCCAAGGAGGACCCTGCAAGAGAGAAGGCGAGGAGTTTTTATCCTGGAGATATGGTTCATGCACCAAGTCTGAAAGAGGAGAGTCGTCAAGTTGTGGGGATTTCAGACATATTTGGCAAGGTTTACGATGAGCTGGGTTTATCGTCCTGTTTTAATGAGGGATATAAGCATAGAGAGGCCAGTCAATTGTTGAAGGATATGGTTTTACATCGGTTAAAAAGTCCAATGAGTAAGCGGGGTAGTGTTTTGGACATAAGCAGAAGGTCTGCTGGTGTTCATTCTATACCTTTGGATCGTGTTTATCGGATGATGGACAAGGTTTATAAGAATAGTGAGATTTTAAAAGGCAAGCTAACCGAGAGGACATTGAGTTTGTTTAAAGAGCGTATTGATGTTGTGTTTTTTGATGTGACGACATTGTATTTTGAGAGTTTTATGGAGGATGATTTGAGGAGTTGTGGTTTTAGCAAGGACAATAAGATCAAAGAGACACAGGTTGTTCTGTCTTTGATGACGACTAAAGGGGGTTTGCCTATAGGTTATGAGCTTTTTTCTGGTAATACTTTTGAGGGCAATACTTTGCTCCAGACGATAGATAATATATCAAAGAGTTATGATATTCGGGATGTGTTTTTAGTTGCTGATCGTGGGATGTTTTCCAAGAAAAATCTTTTTGAGATGGATAAAAGGAAAGTTCAGTTTATAGCTGGGGCCCGGCTGAAGTCAATGAAGAAGTCTTTGAAGGAGAGGGTGTTGTCGGAAGCTCCTGCTTTTTCTAAAAGAGGGGATTTTAGAAAGGTTCGAGGCTGGACGAGGGAATATGAGTGGGAGGGTTTTCGTCTCATTGTCCGTTATGATCGGGCCAGAGCGGATAAGGATAGAAAAGAAAGAGAAAAGCTTTTAGTTAAGATAAAAGAAAAGATGAAAGGTGGTCGGGTTCGTGTGAAGGATTTGGTTAAAAACACAGGACTTAAGAAGTATTTGGAGTTAAAACAGAAGGGTTGGGCTGTTTTAAATGAAGACAAGATACAAGCGGAGCGTTTATGGGACGGATTCAGTGCTGTAGCTGTAAACAACAAAAAAGAGACGGCCCATAACATATTGGAAAAATACAAAAATCTTTGGCAAATAGAATCTGCTTTTCGTATGAACAAACATGATTTGAAGATGAGACCTATCTATCATTGGACACCGAGAAGGATAAAGGCTCATGTGTTAATATGTTTTATAGCTTATGGTCTGACGGTTTTTGTGAGGCATGTTTTGAAATCTAAAAATATAAACCTTAGTTTTGAAGTCATTAAACAAGAATTAAGTCTTGTCCAAATCAGTTATATAGAGGACACATCCACAGGAAAGAAATTCTTCCTGCCTTCTACAATCAACGAAACACAAAAGAATATCTACAAAGCCTTTAACAAAACCTTCCCACGAACTATTAAATTTATGTCCTAATATCACAAACTAAAGTCTTGAATGTAGTGACCCAAGCCTCCTCGCAAACCCTTGATAATACTGGATTCCTGATCACAAAATGCGGAAGTCGGGACTAAATAGTCGCTCGTGAAAAACCTCTATAATTCACAGGGGATTCTTCAGTTTCTTTGCCTAAAGGTCCGTCCCATTTCGGGACGGCAATACCTTGGACCCTCATGGGACGGCCTTTAGGCAAAAGTGATTGAAAAGTCTACCCCTGTAAAAGCAGAGAATGAGAAGGACTAACTGAGGCTTTTTCGCAGATGACTAAATAGTTTTGCTTTATGAAGTGGCTTCTTGCTTATAGGGGGGAAAGACGAATTTTCACAGGAGCCGGCTTTTATGGATTCTGGCCTTCGCAATCATAACAGAATCCTTCTATCCATTGAACATGCTCTATGTTTTTAGCTCCATGCAATTGATCTTTATAACTTTTATTTATAATTGCATGGTTCAAGTCGGCAGTATTAAAGCTCGCAGACAGCAAGTTTTTTGCTTCCTCCAAGTTGGCATACTGCAAGTTAGCATTATTCAACAGTGCTGACTTCAAGTCGGCTTTATACAATACACTTGCATACAAGTTGGCATTTTGCAAGTCCGCCCCCGTCAAAACTGCCTCTATCAATTTCGCATTCTTCAATTGGGCATGCCTCAGGTCTGCAAACATTAAGCCCGTCCTTGTCAGATTAGCATATCGCAAGTCAGCTTTTTGTAAGTTCGCCCCCTGCAAATCCGCCTCTGTCAATTTCGCCCCCGGCAAATTCACTTTAAATAATTTTGCTTTCCGCAAGTCAGCATGGCTTAAGTTGGCTTCCATCAAATCTGTTTTCAGCAATTTTGCTTCCCGGAGGTCCGCCTTATCTAAATTCGCTTCTCGCATTTTTGCTAATCGCAAATCCGCTCTATAGAGGATCGCATTCTGTAAGTTTGCCTCTTGCAAATTGGTCTTCATTAAGTTTGCCCCTCGCAAATTGGCTTTTTGCAAGTTGGCTTGAGATAAATTCGCATGTTCTATGTTGGTATGGCTTAAGTCCACTCCTTGCAAATTTGCCCCTTGTAAGTTGGCTTTTGTTAATATCGCCCCCCGCAAGTTCACTTTTCGTAAGTCCAAATTTTGCCAGTTCACTCCCTGCAATTTTTTCCCTCGCAAATCCACTCTTTTCCCTTGTTTAATTTGTTTAGTGAGTTTTATTTTTTGAACATTGGGATGATGGCTGGAGTGATCATGATGATCATGACTATCAGGGCCCATAGAATGAGCATTAAAAATTAAGAACAATGGAAATAGTAAATAAAACATCTCAACAATCTTATCGGCTGATGGCCGGAAAACTTTAATATTTTTTAAATTTTTGTGCAGAAAGCCTATAAAAGCCTATTCTATCAGGCTTTTTTGGATTCCCGTTTTCACGGGATTGTAAATGTTCATTATTTCGCTGACAGAATCATTTTTTAGCCTTTTCACAGGCGATTAAATACTGTGTTTTGTCCTGCTCTTAACTTTCTTATTGGACATAATAAGCTCAAAAGAGATAAAATAAAAACATGTCTAAAACTCCAAGAGATTTTATTGAGTTTAAAGAACGGGTAAAAAGCGATGGATCTGTTTTGTTGGATATAAAACTCAATTATCCGGAAAAATTAAATGTTTTAAACTGGGAGATGATCTCTGCTTTAAACAGGAAAGTCAGGGAGTGGGAGAATAGAAAAGAGCTTTCCGCCCTATTTATTCATTCTACAGGGGAGAGGGCTTTTTGTGCCGGTGGGGATGTGGTTCAGGTGTATCGGATCATTGAGGAAAGCCAAAAACAGGGAAGGGATCCGGCCCTGGCGGTTCAACATTTTTTTCAAACAGAGTATGAGACGGATTACAGGCTTTGTCAATTCCATAAACCGGTTATTTTGTGGGGTAATGGAATAGTCATGGGAGGGGGGATGGGGCTTTTTATGTCGGCCTCTCATCCTATTTTGACGGAAAACAGCCGGCTCGCTATGCCAGAAGCAGGGATTGGTTTTTTTCCCGATGTGGGGGCCTCTTATTTTTTAAATCAAATTCAAAATGATATGGGCAAGTATATGGCTTTAACAGCTTGCCCCTTGGATGTTAAAGAGGCTCTTTTTTTAAATTTGAGTGAGTGGGCCTTCCCGCAAAAAGAGAAACAAAATGTTTTGGATTTTTTGCTCAGCTCTTCCTTCAAAAATAAAGAGGAGTTGGATGATAAACTTAAAGATTTTTATAAAAAACCTTCGTTTTTAGATGGTTCAGCCTGTTGGATAGAGAAGTTTAAACCGGACATTATTAAAGCTATGAGCTGTAAAAGCTTGCCCGCCCTTTATGATTATTTTTCTAAAGCCGAGCGGGAGGACAAAAAATGGGAGCGGAACCGGCAGAATTTTTTAAAAGCTTCCCCCTCCTCTTTAGCTGTTTTGTTAGAGCAGTTGAAAAGGGCAAAACAGATGGAAAAGCTTTTTTTATCCTCCTCACAAAAGCAAAAACTTCAAAAATCCCTTTTTGAAATGGAGACTGTGCTATCTATGCAGATGGCCCGCCGGCCGGATTTTTTAGAAGGGGTCCGTGCCCTTTTAATTGAGAAAACAAAAAATCCTCAGTGGCAACCCCATCATGTGGAAGAGTTAAGTTGGTCAGAAGTGGATAAATATTTTGTAGCGGATAAGGCTTGGGACTGCCGTTTAAAAGTTTAGCTTAGCCCCCTTCTCGGTTTTTGGGAAAGGCTTTTTCTTGGGTGAATAGTTCAGTCTTGACTTAAAAATATTGACAAAAAGCCCGCTCATTCGGCATAGCTTTAAAAGAATATGGAAAAACAACTTCTGTTTGTTGGTTTAGGAAATATGGGAGGGAATATGGCCCGCCGGCTTTTGAGCCAGGGTTATAAGCTGTATGGTTTTGACATTCGGCCTGAGGTTCGCGAGCCTTTTCAAAAAGCTGGGGGAAAGTGGTTGAGTGATCTCCGTTCGGCTCAGCCGGATATAGTGTTCTCCATGCTGAGGGGAGGGGAGGAGATCCGGCAACTTTATTTGGAGCAACAAAAGCTCTTTTCTTTTTTAAAAAAAGGGACTTTGATTGTGGACTGTTCCACAGCTTATCCGCAGGATGTGCTCAGTATTTATGAAGAAGCCAGGGAAAGGGGGCTTCGTTTTTTGTCCATTCCTGTTTCTGGCGGAACAAAGGGTGCTCAAGAGGGGACTTTAACCTTTATGGCCGGTGGGGATAAAGAGGATTTAAAAGAGGCCGAGCCTTTTTTAAAAGCCATGGGGAAAACTATTTTTTATGTTGGGGGCCCAGGGGCCGGACAAGCTGTTAAAATTTGCAATAACATGCTTTTAGCTATTCACATGATAGGCACTTGTGAGGCTTTGGCTTTGGGTCAGGCTATGGGTCTCTCACCGGAACTTTTAAGTCAGATTATGAAAGTCAGTTCCGGAAATAATTGGTCTTTGGAAAAATATAACCCTTGCCCTGGCCTTATGGAATCAGCTCCCTCTTCCCAAGGTTATAAAGGGGGTTTTACTGTCCGGCTCATGTTAAAAGATCTGGAGCTGGCAAAAAAATCTATAGAACAAAGCACTTGCACTTTTCAGTTGGGCCCTCAGGCTTTTGAAATGTATAAAAAGCATTTTGAAGAGGGCCATGCGGATAAAGATTTTTCCCATATATGGACTAAAATTAGCCGTAGATAAATCCAATGTAAATCCGTAAGTTTTTGCAGGGGTGATTACTGAGTTTCCTCTATGTTTTTTTGGCTTTGCTCTTTTTAAACTGAGAGACTTTAATTTGGTAAACCTTGATTTTGTCGTTAAGAGAACTTCGGGGGATGTCTAAAAACTGAGAAGCTTTGGTTTGATTGCCCCGGTAAAGGGATAAGGCTCTGGTGATAGTCTTTTTTTCTAAAAGCCAAAGGGGTTCTCGCCTTTTTTTGTTATCTTCCTCTAAGTTGTCTATAAGGCTTAAAGCCTTTTCTTTATCTAAAATCTCACCTGCAAACAAAGCCTTAGCCCTCTCCACAGTGTTTTTAAGCTCTCTAATATTCCCCGGCCAATGGTAATTTTTAAAGAGTGCAAGAGCTTGAGAGGAAAAGGTGACTCCATAAATCAAACAAAAATATCGGAATAGAGGTTCAAAATCCTCCATTCTGTCCTTCAATGCAGGAACAGTAATGCTGATTACATTTAACCGGAAATAGAGATCTTTTCTAAATTCTTGCCTTTCTATTCGAGATTTTAAATCCTGATGTGTGGCTGAGATGATTCGCACATCTGTTTTTAAGGGCAAATCACTTCCTAAAGGTTTAATTTCTTTATATTCAATAGCTCTTAGGAGTTTGGCTTGTTGTTGTAAGGGGAGATCCCCAATCTCGTCCATAAAGAGGCTACCGTTAGAGGCCGTTAAAAAAGCCCCCTTCCGATGATCCATGGAACCGGTATAACTCCCTTTTTTATGCCCAAAAAGCTCACTCTCTATAAGGCTTTCAGTTAAAGCACCGCAGTTGATACTAACTAAAGGCCCCTTGTTCCGCTTAGAGCAGTTGTGAATCTTCTGGGCTATCAACTCTTTTCCACTTCCTGAAGGGCCCAATATCAGGATAGGGGCTGAGCTGAGGGAAATATGAGGGATCCGGCTTAAAATTTCATTCCATTTGGAGTTCTGGCTTTGAGATATCATTTTTTGTTTATAGTTGTATCTCTCACAGGAAAAGGTGAACAGGGTTTTCCCAATTTGAATATTGTCATTGTGGTTCAGGATAGCCTCTTTTACACGAGAACCATTGAGAAAAACCCCATTTTGGCTATTCATATCTTTCAAGAAATACATTCCTTGGCTCTCTCGTTTTTCAATCCGGGCATGGTGGCGGGAGACAAAACCGTCATTGAGAATCAAAAGGTTTTGGTTTTCCCTTCCAATGCTCAAAAAACCATTCACCTCCTTTTGATGGATAGAGCCTTTTTGCCCCCAATACAAAAAGGCTTGGGCAGTGGGGCCGGCTTTTTCTCTTATTTTTTTTGTGAGCATAAAAACCTTATTGGATTGGGGCTGATTTTATGGCAGGGCAAAAGTTTTTTCCAGCTTTTTTAGCCTTAAAAAAACCCAACTGGCAAGAAATCCGTATTCCGGCACTATAGCGGGTAAAAAGCTCAAAAAAACTTTAGGTTGAAAAAAATAGGCTTTGAGGTTTTTGACGCTATATGTTAAGTTTTGTGATTTGCAGGGTGATGTAATAGAGTCCCGGTTCTCGGTCAAGAATGGCTGGGCCTTAAACTTTCTGTTGATTTTATAAAAAAACTTTAATATAAGCACTGGATAAAGCACGAGGGGTTTGTTTTGGTTAAGTCGGAAAATGTAAAAATTGTCACAGTCAGCTTTATTTTGCTGTCGTTTTTGACAGCTTTTGTGGCCAGGGTGATTTTTGAAACTCTCTCTGTAGCCTTTGGCTTTTTTGCCAATTTTTACAGTAAAGACATTTTTCGCCATGGCGTGCCTTTGTTTTTTGGCCTGTTGGCTTTTTCTGTTTTTCAGCTGAATAAACCTTATCAAAAGCTGGCTGATGAGGTCGTCACAGAGGTGCGAAAAGTGGTTTGGGCGGGTAAAAAAGAGCTTTACTCTATGACTATTTTAGTTTGTGTAATATTGATTGTTTCCGGCCTGGTTTTGGGTCTTTTTGATTTAGTGGCCGGTTCCAGTATTCGTTTTTTTATGGATTGATTTTTTTGAGGAGGCTACAATGCCAGATCTTAAATGGTATATTTTAAAAACGAAAACCAGTTGTGAGGGGAGGGCTAAAAAAATGATTGAAGAGTTATTGGAGAGGAGAAAAGAGCTTAAAAGCCAAATTGGCGAAGTGCTTATCCCTCAAAAAGATGTGATTCAGATAGTGAAGGGTAAAAAAGTGACTCGGGCAAAAAAGATCTATCCCGGCTATATTTTTATCCAGCTGAAGTTGAGTGAGCAGTTATCCCATGTTATTAAAAATGTATCTAATATCAGTCATTTTGTTGGGGCTCGTTTTAAGCCTATGGAAGTGCCTGAAGAGCAGTTAAATGTCATTGAGCAGAAAATGGAGGAAAGCTCTACCCGCCCGCAGGCCCAGATATCCTTTTCTACTGGAGAGGCTGTTTTGGTGATTGATGGCCCTTTTAAAAACTTTAATGGCACCGTGGAGGAAGTGAATCAGGAGAAGGGCCGTGTAAAAGTTTCCGTGAGTATTTTTGGTCGTCCTACTCCTGTGGAGTTTGACTTTGCTGAGGTTCATAGGGAGAGTTAAATGAATAATGTAATGAAATGCCCATCTTGTCAAAAAAGCTCTATTTCTTTTTGGAAATGGTTTTTCATGTTGAGGCGATACGAGTATAAATGCAAGTCCTGTCCTGTTTTTTTGAGATTCAAAGGGCTGAGAGAGAGCCCTAAAAAAAAGCAAATCTTTATGGCAGTATCTTTCATCTCTGTAATATGTCTTTATTTGTTGTTTTTTAATTTTGGGGTCAGAAATGAGAACTCTTTTTTTAGGTTTTGGGCTTATGGCTATGGATATATATTGTCACTTGTTATAATGTGTTGTATTCTCAGTGGCCTGTTGTCTTTATTTCAATATTATATAATAGGTTGTGAATTAGTGGAAGATCCTCCTATTAAAAAAGGAGATAAAAGTGGCTAAAAAGATCCAAGCTTATATTAAACTTCAAATTCCTGCCGGGAAGGCTAATCCCTCCCCTCCAGTAGGTCCTGCTTTAGGCCAACATGGCCTGAACATTATGGATTTTTGCAAGCAGTTTAATGCCAAAACACAAAAGCTGGGGGATACTGTGGTCCCTGTGATCATCACTGTTTATACAGATCGGTCTTTTTCTTTTATCACAAAAACGCCACCGGTCTCTATCCTTTTAAAAAAGCTTTTAAACTTAAAAAGTGGTTCTAAAATGCCTCAAAAAGACAAAGTGGGAGAAATCCTCCCCGCTCAAATTGAGGAGATTGCTAAACTCAAACTGCCCGATCTGAACTGTTTGAGTTTAGAGTCGGCTAAGGCTCAAGTTCGTGGGACAGCCCGCAGTATGGGTTTAGAGATTGCGGAGGCTAAAAAATAAAGCCTTTTCAGGAAAAGAGAACATTTTGGATTGGGAGGAAAAATGGCAGGAAAAAGATATAAAAAAAATTTAAGTGAAATAAAAGATCAAATTTATGACATTGATCAGGCCCTCCAACTGATTTTGGATTGGAATAGTGCCTCTTTTGATGAGTCCATGGATGTTGCTGTCCGGTTGGGCATTGATCCTAAAAAACCAGAGGAGCAGGTCCGAGGGGCTGTGATTTTACCACAAGGTTTGGGCCGAACAGTTAAGGTTTTGGTTTTTGCCAAAGGGGAAAAAGAGGAAGAGGCCCGGAAGGCGGGAGCCGATTTTGTGGGTGCGGAGGATATGGTGAAAAAAATCAAATCGGGCTGGTTGGCTTTTGATCGTGTTTTGGCCTTGCCGGACATGATGCCCATTGTGGCCTCAGTGGCTAAAATTTTAGGGCCTAAGGCCTTGATGCCCTCTCCTAAAACAGGCTCAGTCACTGTCCGGATAGGGCCAGCAGTTCAGGATGAAAAAAGAGGGAAGGCTATTTTTCGTTCGGATAAGAATGGCATTCTCCAAAGCTCTTTTGGCAAAAAATCCATGGGTTTTGAAAAGCTAAAACAAAACTATCTCGCCTTAATGGGGGAGCTGATTAAGCTCAAGCCCAAATCCAGCAAAGGGCTTTATTTGAAGTCCATTTCCCTTTCTTCCACCATGAGCCCTGGCCTTCGTGTCAAGTCCTCTCAAACAGAGCAGGAGGCCATTTAAAATGTTGAATCTTGCTAAAAAAAAGGCCCAGGTGGAAAGGCTAAAAACTCATTTTTCTCGTGCCAAAGCTTCCTTTTTGGTGAATTGCATTGGCTTGGAAGTCCAGCAAATCACAGAATTGAGGAAGAGCTTAAAAAAAAGCCAAGGGGATCTTCAAGTGATACGAAACTCTCTTTCCCTACTGGCCATGTCGGGGAGTGAAATTTTAAAAAAAACTTATACCCCTTTTATGGAAGGGCCTAATAGTTTTGTTTTGGCTTTCGAAGATCCAGCTCAAGTGGCCAAGCTCATTGATCAGTTTTCTGAAGATTATCCGGCCTTTCAAATCAAAAGTGCGGTTTTAGATGGCTCAGCACTCAGCCCTGCAGAAGTGAAAACTTTAGCTAAGCTCCCTTCGATTGAGGTTTTGAGATCTTCTTTTTTGAGAACTTTGGCTTCCCCTTTGTCTCGATTTTTATTTACAGTTCAAGAGGTTCCGGGGGGCTTTGTCCGGCTCTTATCGGCCAAAAAAGGAGAGAAAGCTTGATGGGGAAAGCCTTTTTTTGCCATCCGGGCTTTCTAAGGCTTAAGCCGGAAATTTAATCCGGAAATATTTAAAAAAAATGCTTTTTTATGTTTGATTTTATTATCTTTTATGGTAAAAGTCACAAGATATAGTTTAAAAACAAGACTTTGAGGAGGGGACAATGTCGCAAATCAATAAAGAGCAGGTAATGGAATACCTTTCTAAGATGCCGGTGATAGAGCTGGCGGGCCTCATCAAAGATTTGGAGGAAAAATGGGGTGTCTCCTCATCTGTTCCTGTTTCACCGGTGGCTGGCCCTTCTGCGGAGGCCACAGTTGAGGAAAAAACAGAGTTTGATGTGACTTTGGTCAGTTTTGGTTCTAATAAAATCGCGGTAATTAAAGAGGTTCGATCAGTGACGGGTTTGGGTTTAAAAGAGGCAAAAGAATTGGTGGAAAGTGCCCCTAAGCCCATTAAAAAAGCTTTGCCTAAGGAAGAGGCAGAAAAGATAAAGGCCACTTTGGAAAAGTCAGGAGCCAAAGTGGAAATTAAATAAACTTCCAAAAAATGTGGTTTTCATCTCTCTTTGGTTTTTTTAAGCCGGAGTTTTTTAGCGGAGCTGAATATTTCAGCCAAAGGCACTATTGAAAAAAGCTAATCCTGGTTCTAAAGGAATGAAAAAACGCTTTCTCACTGGATCTCATCTGCGTTTTCGAAAGAGCTTTGGCTCTACGAGAAAATTTGTAGATGTTCCCAATCTGATTCATCTGCAAAGCCACTCTTATAAAAAGTTTTTGCAAAAGGATGTTCCTCCGGAAAAGCGAAAAAACATTGGTCTGCAAGCCATTTTTAAGTCTGTTTTTCCCGTTTCGGATTACAACAACACGGTCAGTTTGGAGTTTGTGCATTATAGTTTGTCTCATCCTAAGTATGATGTTCGGGAATGCCTGCAAAAAAGAGGGATGACTTATGCTTCTCCTTTGAGGGTCACCTTTCGGCTTATCATTTTTGAACCCAAAGAAGAGGGAAAAAAGCGAGCCATCCGCGATGTTAAAGAGCAGGAGGTGTATTTGAGTGACATTCCATTGATGACCAATCATGCCTCCTTTATTTTTAACGGGACAGAGCGAGTGGTGGTTTCTCAAATCCACCGATCACCGGGGGTCTTTTTTGATCACGATGGGGGGAAAAGTAGCACCAGTGGGAAATACATTTATTCTGCCCGTTTTATCCCTTATAGAGGTTCTTGGTTGGATTTTGAATTTGATCAAAAAGATATTGTCAATGCCCGTATTGACCGGAAAAGGAAGTTTCCGGTGACTATCTTCTTAAAAGCCTTGGGTTTAAACCAAGATGACATATTGGAAAGCTTTCACCATATCGATCAATTGTTTTTGAAAAAGGGAAAGCTTGTCAGAACTTTTGACATTGAGCAGATGGAGGGGCAAAGCCCACAAAGGGACATTAAAGATAAAAAGGGGAATATTTTGGCCCGAGCGGGAAGGCGATTGACTCGATCGGTTTTGAGAAAAGTTAAAGGAGCTGGCATAAAAGAAATGGAGTTGGAAGAGGAGGATTTGGAAAGTGGGGTTTTGGCCCGGCCCCTTGTTCATCCCCAAACGGGTGAAGTTCTCTATGAGTCCAACCAAGCTCCCACTATGGAAACTGTAAATCAAGCCATCTCTTTGGGAATTAAAAAGATAGATATAATCTTTTTTGAAAGTTTGGCCTCAGGCCCCTATTTGTCTAAAACTCTTTTGATGGATTCGGTCCATAGTCAAGAGGAGGCTCTTTTAGATATTTACCGGCGGATGAAACCCGGTGAGCCTTTGGTTTTAGAGGCCGCGAAACATTATTTTGAAAACTTGTTTTTTAATGATTCGACTTACAGTTTGGGCCGAGTGGGCCGAGTCAAAATCAATCATCGTTTTGGTTGGAAAGACATTCCAGAAGATCAAGGGGCTTTAACTATAAGGGATATTTCCCAGGTTTTGCAACATTTGATTGATTTGAAAAATGGCAAAGGTCAAGTAGACGATATTGATCACTTGGGCAATAGGAGAGTTCGATCTGTGGGAGAGCTTTTAGAAAATCAATACCGAGTGGGCTTAGTGCGTATGGAGCGGGTGATCCGGGAGAGGATGAGCCTTCAAGATATAGAGACTATGATGCCCCAAGATCTTATCAATGCCAAATCTGTAAGTTCCGTTGTCAAAGAGTTTTTTGGATCCAGCCAGCTGTCTCAGTTTATGGATCAAACCAATCCTTTAGCCGAGATCACTCATAAGCGGAGGCTTTCTGCTTTTGGGCCAGGAGGGCTGACCCGAGAGCGAGCGGGTTTTGAGGTGCGTGATGTGCACCCCACCCACTACGGGCGGATCTGCCCTATTGAAACTCCTGAAGGGCCTAACATTGGGCTTATTGCCTCTATGGCCACTTATGCTCGCATAAATGAAAATGGCTTTATTGAAACTCCTTACCGTTTAGTAAAAAATGGTTCTGTCACTAACAAAGTGAAATATTTTTCTGCTTTAGAGGAGCGGTCCCATGTCATTAGTCAGGCTCGTTTTAACTTTGATGGGATTGAGAAGAGCAACTTCCTCACTGCTCGAATCAATGGCGAATACAAATCGGTGAGAAAATCCGATGTGGATCTAATGGATGTCTCTCCGGGCCAGTTAGTGTCCATAGCCGCGGCTCTCATCCCCTTTTTAGAACATGACGACGCGAACCGTGCTCTTATGGGATCCAATATGCAAAGGCAGGCGGTCCCTTTAATGATATCTAAAGCTCCTCTTGTGGGAACAGGTATGGAAAAGCTTGTAGCACAAGACTCCGGCAATAGTGTAGTGAGCAAGTTTGCAGGTGTTGTGGAGGATGTTTCTGCCAGCAGGATTATGGTTCGCCGGTTAAATAAAAAAGGTCAGACGGGGGCCAGTGTGGATATTTATGACCTGATCAAATATCAGAGGACTAATCAAAACACCTGCTTTAACCAAAAGCCCATAGTTAAAAAAGGGGATCGGTTGGGCAAGGGGGACATTATAGCCGATGGCTTGGCCACAGATCGAGGGGAATTGGCCTTGGGCAGAAATGTTTTAGTGGCTTTTACTCCTTGGGCGGGTTATAATTTTGAGGATTCCATATTGATTTCGGAGCAGTTAATAAAAAAAGATGTCTATACCTCCGTTCATATTGAGGAGTTTGAGTGTTTAGCCAGGGACACCAAGTTGGGTCGGGAGGAGATTACAGCGGACATTCCCAATGTGGGGGAGTCAGCTCTTAAAAATTTGGACTCCTCCGGCATTGTTCGAATAGGAGCTAAGGTTAAGACAGGGGATATTCTTGTGGGCCGGGTCACACCTAAGGCAGAAAATCAAATCTCTCCTGAAAAAAAGTTAGTGCTGGCCATCTTTGGTGAAAAGGCTGGGGATGTAAAGGATAGCTCCCTTAGGGTCTCTTCCGGTGTTTCCGGAACAGTGATTGATACACAAATTTACACAAGAGAGGGCATTGAGAAAAGCCAAAGGTTGGAAAAAATCATTAAGGGGAAAGAAAATCGCCTGAGAAAAGACATGGAAATTCAAAAAAATGCTCTCAAAAGCAACACCTTAGATCAAATTAAGGATCTGATTGTGGGAGAAAAAAGTGCAGAAATTCTCCTCAACGACGACGGTTCCAAGGAGCTTTTGCAAAAAGATCATCAGATTACAGAAGAGGACATTAAGCGGATACCTTTTGAGCTTTTGCCCTATATCCCTTTAAAAAAAGAAGACATGTCCAGGGAATTGGGCCAACTGATTGATGATTATCAGCACCGGTCCGAGGCACTGGAAACTCTATATAAAGAGAGGATCAATCGCCTTTATGCCGGAGATGAGCTTCTCCCTGGTGTGGTCAAAATAATTAAAGTTTATGTAGCTATGAAGAGAAAGGTAGAGGTGGGCGATAAGTTTGCCGGTCGCCACGGGAACAAAGTGGTTGTCTCTAAAATCCTTCCTGAGGAGGATATGCCCTATATGGCGGATGGCCGGCCAGTGGATATGGTTTTAAATCCTCTGGGGGTGCCCTCTCGTATGAATATTGGGCAAATTTTAGAAACCCACTTAGGTTGGGCGGCGGTGAGCCTTGGAGAGCAACTTCAAAAATATATTGATCATTTTAAAGAAGCAGAGGCTCGCAAAGCCTTAAAAAATGTTTATTTTAATGACTCTCAAATAGGCAAAGCGATTGACTCCGCCTCTGTGAACTCTATCAAAAATCTTTTGGAAGAGGCACGGGAGGGGGCCCATGTGGCCACACCGGTTTTTGACGGTGCTGGAGAGGAGGACATTAAAGAGGCTTTAAAACATGCTGGGCTCCCAGAGACAGGCCAAACAGTTTTATTTGATGGGCGAACTGGCGAGCCTTTTGAAATGCCAGTCACTGTGGGAATAATGTATGTTTTAAAATTGCATCACTTAGTGGATGAGAAGATTCACGCCCGATCCATCGGCCCTTATTCTTTAGTCTCTCAACAACCACTGGGAGGAAAATCCCAATTTGGAGGGCAAAAATTGGGGGAAATGGAGGTTTGGGCTATCGAGGCTTATGGGGCGGCTTACTGTTTGCAGGAGTTTTTGACAGTGAAATCAGACGATATGGCCGGACGAGTGCGTATGTATGAGAGCATTGTCAAAGGGGAAAATATTTTAGAGCCGGGAATCCCAGAGTCTTTTAATGTATTAGTCAACGAGATGAAAAGCTTAGGCTTAAATATAGAAATGTTTGAATCGGATGTTTTGACAGATGATCCCCACAAGAAAAAGGAGAAAAAATAATGAGAGATCTTTTAAATTTTTTTGACAAGCCCAAAGATCCTTTAGCTTTAGAATCCATTAGAATATCTATAGCCTCTCCAGAGCTTATTCGAAAATGGAGTTATGGGGAGGTAAAAAAGCCAGAGACTATCAACTACCGGACTTTTAAGCCCGAAAGGGAAGGTCTTTTTTGCTGTAAAATTTTTGGACCCAACAAAGATTATGAATGCCTTTGCGGGAAATACAAAGGGATGAAATATCGGGCTGTGATTTGCGAAAAATGCGGGACCGAGATCACTCGCTCTAAAGTGCGAAGGGAGAGGATGGGGCATATTGAGCTGACAAGTCCAGTGGCTCATATATGGTTCCTTGGCACGGCCTCCAGCCGAATAGGGAGTTTTTTAGGCATGTCCGTCAAAGATGTCCAAAAAGTGCTTTACTGCGAATATTATTTAGTTATGGACCCTATGGATACAGGCTTAAAAAAAGGACAACTTCTTTCAGAAGATGATTATGAAAAGGCGAGAGAGGAGTATGGCCCTCATTTCACAGTGGATATGGGAGGATCGGCTATTAGAAATCTGATTAAATCTGTTGATGTGGATTGGATGACAAAAAAATTGAGGAAAAATATAGAAGAAAGCTCTTCTGAAGCTTTAATTAAAAAAATGAGAAAGCGAATTAAAGTGATGGAGGATCTCCAAAAATCCATCAACAAACCCGAATGGATGATTCTGGAGGTTCTTCCTGTAATCCCTCCGGACTTAAGACCTTTAGTGCCTTTAGATGGGGGTCGTTTTGCCACTTCTGATCTCAACGATCTTTACCGCCGTGTGATCAACCGGAACAACCGTTTAAGAAAACTTAAAGAATTGAATGCTCCGGAAATTATCATTCGGAATGAAAAACGTATGTTGCAAGAGGCTGTGGACGCCCTTTTAGACAACGGTCGGGGGGGCAAGGTTTTTACTGGCCCCAATAAAAGACCCCTTCGCTCTTTAAGTGATGTTTTAAAAGGGAAGCAAGGACGTTTTCGATCCAATCTTTTAGGGAAAAGGGTAGATTACTCCGGGCGATCGGTAATTGTTGTGGGGCCTCACTTGCGTCTTCATGAATGCGGTTTGCCTAAGACTATGGCTTTAGAGCTTTTTAAGCCTTTTATATACCATAAGTTGGAAAGAAGAGGCTTGGCCCTGACAGTCAAACAGGCGAGAGCTTTAGTGGAGGAAAAAACAGACGAAGTTTGGAGCATTTTATCTGAAGTGGTAAAAGAGCACCCTGTTTTACTTAACCGTGCTCCCACTTTGCATCGTTTGGGTATTCAGGCTTTTGAGCCGGTGTTGCATGAGGGAAGAGCCATCCAACTTCACCCTTTAGTTTGCACAGCCTTTAATGCGGATTTTGACGGCGATCAAATGGCCGTGCACTTGCCCCTTTCTGTAGAGGCTCAAACAGAGGCTCGTGTTTTAATGATGTCTACAAATAATATTTTAAGCCCTGCCAGTGGTCAGCCCATAATTGCCCCTACTCAGGATGTCGTCCTTGGAGTGTATTGGATGACCCGAATACGGCCTGGGGCCAAAGGTTCTGATAAGGTTTTTGCCAATGTGTCTGAGCTGATTTACGCCTTTGAGACAGGGAGAGTAGATTTGCAAGCTGGCATCAAATGCCGTGTGGCTGGAAAATTAGAGGAAAGTTCCGTAGGGCGGGTTTTGCTCAGTGCGATTGTCCCTAAGGAAGTCCCTTTTAAATATTACAACCGGGTGATGAACAAAAGCTCCTTAGCCGATCTGATCAATAAGACTTTTCGTTTATGTGGAGGTAAAAAAACTGTGATTTTAGCCGATAAACTGATGAATGCGGGTTTTAAATATTCTACAGAAGCGGGGATTTCTATCGGTATTAACGACTTGCAGATCCCCTCCCGAAAAGAGGAACTGCTAAAATCCGCCCGTGCCCAAGTCGATGAGATCCGCAACCAATATGATGAGGGTTTAATCACTGAGGGGGAGAGATACAATAAGGTGATTGATACCTGGACTCACTGTGGCGACAAAGTGGCCAGTGAAATGATGGACTATTTAGAGAAAGAAACTTTTGAGGTGAACGACAAAAAAATATCAGCGGCCAGTTTTAATCCCATTTTTATTATGGCGGACTCGGGGGCCAGAAGTTCCACAGCACAGATCCGTCAGCTCTCTGGGATGAGGGGTTTAATGGCTAAGCCCTCTGGCGAGATTATTGAAACACCTATCACAGCCAATTTTCGTGAGGGTTTGACAGTGTCTCAATATTTTATATCTACACACGGTGCCCGGAAAGGGCTGGCAGACACTGCCTTAAAGACAGCCAACTCCGGATACCTGACCAGAAAGCTGGTGGATGTCTCTCAAAATTTGATTGTCACAGAAGAGGATTGCGGAAGTCAGGATTTTATTGAAATCTCTGCCCTTATGGAGAGTGGCGGGGTGATAGAGCCTCTTTCTGAAAGAATATTGGGCCGGACCACTGCGGAGGAAATTACCGATCCCCTTTCTTCAGAAATCATCGCCTGCCAGGGGCAAGAACTGGATGAGGAGGCTGTTAGTAAAATCAGTCAAGCGGGGATAAATAAAGTCAAAATCCGATCCAGCCTCACCTGTCAGACAAAAAATGGTGTTTGTGTGAAATGTTATGGAAGAGATTTGGCCTTAGGTCGCACTGTCAACATTGGCGAAGCTGTGGGCATTATTGCCGCTCAGTCCATTGGTGAACCGGGCACTCAGCTCACTATGAGAACTTTTCACTTGGGGGGAACGGCATCCCGATCAGTAGAGCAGTCAGTTCATCAGGCCCGCTATCCGGGGACTTTAAAATTTGACAATGTCCATCGGGTTCAAAATCGGGACAAAAAATGGACAGTGATGAACCGTGGCGGTTCTGCCGTCCTTTTAGATGATACAGGGCGGGAGAGGGAGAAGTTCTCCTTAGTCTACGGTGCGGTTTTAAATTTTAATGAGGGAGATAAAGTGGAAAAGGGCCAGTTGATAGCGGAATGGGATCCTTACACTAATATTGTTGTGGCGGATGTGTCTGGAGTGGTTCAATTCCAAGGTATGGAGGAAGGGTCCAATGTGATAGATCAGGTGGATCCTGTGACGGGATTTACAACTAAGGTCATTACAGAACTTCCCTCAGGGGATCAAAAATGTGCTGTGGCCATTTTAGACGAAAAGGGCCAGCCGGCACTTTTTCCCGGAAGAGATCTACCTGTGGCTTATGCTATGTCGGTAGGTTCTCAGCTGATGGTTTCTAATGGGGAGAAAATTCACGCCGGAGATATCATTTCCAAAGTTTATAAGGAGAGCACAAAAACAAAAGACATTACCGGAGGACTTCCCCGTGTGGCTGAGTTGTTTGAAGCTCGCCGGCCCAAAGAGCCTTCTATTATTGCAGAGATTGACGGTCATGTGAGTTTTGGAAAAGATGTTAAGGGAAAGCAAAAACTGCTTGTCACCTCTTTAGAGGGGGAGCAAAAGGAGTATTTACTCCCTAAGGGAAAATTTGTCTCCGTTCGGGAAGGGGAGTTTATTAAAAAAGGAGATTCTCTTATGGATGGAACTACGGATCCGCATGATATTTTAAATGTGTCCGGACCGAAGGCTCTATCCTCTTACCTTGTGGATGAGGTGCAAGAGGTTTATCGTCTTCAGGGGGTGGCCATCAATGACAAGCATATTGAGTTGATTGTTCGTCAAATGTTAAAAAAAGCTGAAGTCACAGATCCCGGGGACAGCCATTACATTGCGGGGGAGCAGGTAGATATTTCGGATTTAAAAACAGCTAATGAAAAGATCATTCAAGAGGGGGGGCGAACAATAAGTTATAAGCCTATTTTGTTAGGGATCACTAAAACCGCTTTGAATACAAAAAGTTGGCTTTCCTCTGCCTCATTTCAAGAGACCACTCGCATTTTGACTGAGGCGGCAGTTCAATCTCGTATGGATAAATTAGAGGGTTTAAAGGAAAATGTAATTATGGGCCGGCTCATTCCCGCAGGAACGGTGTTTTCCTCTTACCATAGATACCCCTTGGCTTTTGATAGGGATGAAGAACCTACTCCTTCTCGCCTCTTTGAGGGCCTGTCTTCGGAAAATAATAGCCATTCTTCTGAAAAAGGCTTTGGGAAATAAAATAATGGAGTGAATAAAAAACAGACACATTTTTTTTTACAGCAGGAGAAGCTTTTCCCTGTTAAAAAAATGGGGCAAAATTTTTTAATCAATCCCAGAATCATTCAAAAAATTGTGGATAGAGTTCAGACTCATCCTCTCCCTTTTGTAGAGATAGGGCCTGGGGCCGGTGCTCTTACCCGACATTTTAAAAAAGAGCAGGTGAGCCTTGTGGAGAGGGACAAAAAATTGGCTCGTTATTGGAAAGAGGCGGGTTGGACTGTTTTTTGTGCAGATATTTTAAAATTTAACTGGGCCCAGCTACCTCAAAAATTTACCATTTTTGGTAATTTGCCTTATGAAATCACAGGCCCATTGCTCATTAAAGCTTGCCGGCAGAAAGAGCGGATTTTCACTATGCTTTTCATGACACAAAAGGAGTTGGCCGACAATTTGTTATCTCTCCCCTATAGTAAAAGCTATGGCCTGCTTTCTGTCATGTCTCAAGTTTTTTGGAATGTCCGGCGGGTAATGAATGTTTCTCAAACCAATTTTTATCCTCGTCCTCAAGTGGATGGAACAGTTTTAGAGTTTCAAATTAAAAAAAGAAAAAAGCCCCTGCCAGTGGATATGTTTTTGCCATTCCTCAAGCAGTGTTTTGCCTTTAGAAGAAAAATGTTTTTTAAACAACTGTTCCCCGGGTTTAAAGAGAAGGCTAAGGAAACTCTCAAAAAACTGGATCTTCCGGAGTCCATTCGTGCAGAACAAATTGCACCTGAGGATTTTGTCAGGCTTTATTTCTTAACAAAAGGCTAAGTTTATGGTGACTTATCCTGGCTTTTGTTTAAAAATTTTGAGAAAAAAATTCATTCGCTTAAAGCTGAAAAAGAAGAGGCTTAAAACAGGCTAAAAACCCTTAAAAATTTAGCCTTTTCTTGCCTTTTTTTGTCATTTTTTTAAAAAAAGCTTTTTCTTATCAAAAAAACTCCATTTTTAAAGAAATATGCGATTTTATTTGAAAATGCATTTTATTGACAAAAAGTAAAAACTATTCATTTTAAAGGCTTGTTTTCTTAAGGATTCTTGGCTTAGAGAATCCTTTAATTTTGTAAAATAAAGGAAAGAAATTATGAAGACTATTTTATTTTTTTTAATTTTTTGTTTTTTGAGTTGGGCAGAGGGGGAAGAGTTTGTTCCGCCTCAGCCTGCGAAAAGCTTGATGTCAGAAGAGGGGCCGGAAGGGCCTGTTCCGCCATCCTCTGAGACTTCATTGTTAGAAGAAGAGGAGGATAGGGAATTGTCTTATCAATCAGAAGAAGAAGGCTTTTCTTTTGAAAATGAAAGGATTTCTTCCATAGAAGGCATAAGATACAACAGTGTTTTAGAGTTTGGCTTGGAATATCCTCTCAATTTCGGCCTTCATTTAAAATATCTTCTCACCAATAGTTTTTACGCTCGTTTAGGGCTTAGTTTTATGCCGGACTTTTTTTTGGATTCTTTTGAGAGTCTGTCTCCCTCTGTGGGTTGGTTGAGTGAGGAGGAGGCTAAAGTTATAGCGAGTGCTTTTGAAAATTCTATGTATATTGATTTTCGCCTGGCCTGGACCCCTTATTTAGAAGAATCCGGTGGGGGGCCTTATATAGAGGCAGGGGTTTCTCGTATTCTCTATGGCAAAGGGGAGTTGTCTGGTGGCCAACTGAGCAAAATCATAAGTCAGGGTCGTTTTGACGAAACAGCAAGATACTCTGTAAAAACCAATACTTATAATGTGACGGCTCATATTGGTTATCAAATTCCTTTTGAGAGAATCAAATTGAATATTGAGGTGGGCCTGATTAAAATTTTGCTTAGTCATATTTTATCTGAAACCTCACTCACTGCTAACCAGGCATTGAACGAGAGTCAAAAAAAAGGTTTTCAAAAATTTTTAAAACAAAAGGGATGGATCTTTCCCACAGTTTCTGGATGGATTGGCTTTGCCTTTTAAAAAAGCTTTGTTCTTTATCGCACAAGCAAAAGCCAGCGGTGAGGGTCCAAGGTATTGCCGTCCCGAACAAGCTGGACCTTTTGCTTGTGCGATCCATTAAATGTAGGCTTTTCAATGACTTTTACTCAAAGACCTGTGTTGATGGGCCAAGGTATTTTTCCCGCGAAGTGCTGTGACCTTTGGACAAATAAACTAAAGAATAGTTTTTTTTGGCAGGCTTTTTCAGGACTGACTAATTCTCTTGCCATTTTTAAAAGGGGATTGTATAAATAAATCTGGTTTCTTAAAAAAACGGGAGTGAATGTCTTGCCTTTGGCCTCTTCTGATAAAAAAGACTTTTCCCTTTCTCAAGAGGGGAGGGAGCTTATCAAAAAAGAGATCCACCGTTATGAGACTAAAGCCTCTTGCCTCATCCCTTGCCTTTGGCAAATTCAAAAGGAGAAGGGTTGGATCTCTCCCACAGCTGTTCTTTGGTTAAGTGAGGAGACGGGGATTCCTCCAGCCCCTATTTACGAGGTTTTAATGTTTTATACTTTGTTTAATAAAAAGCCAGTGGGGAAGTTTCATGTTCAGGTTTGTGGGAATGTGTCTTGTGCTTTGCAAGGGAGTCGGCAGTTGATAAAAGATCTCTGCAAGGCTTTTCACCTGAAAGAAGGGGAGATAAGCCCCTGTGGGAACTGGACTATCTCTAAAGTGGAGTGTTTAGGAGCTTGTGATGAAGCCCCTGTGATTCAGATCAACGAAGAGTATGTGGGCAAGCTTAAAGGAGAAAAGGCCATTCAGTTTTTAAAATCCAAAGCCAGGTCAGTTAAAAACGGCATGTAAAGATTTGTTAGGTAGCAAAGGGTATGAAACTTTGTTTATGGCGGGGGCAAAACATTTTATTTAAAAGGGAAGCTTTTACTTGTAATTCTTGAGAGGAAGAATAATGGAGCATAAGCTTTTAACAGAGCATTATCATCGTGACAAATACAAAAGCCTCTCCGGCTATCAGGAGAGAGGAGGCTATCAGACTTTAAAAAAAGCTCTCTCTCAAAAACCAGAAGCAATTGTTGCGGAAGTTAAAAAATCCGGTTTAAGGGGCCGAGGTGGTGCTGGTTTTCCTACCGGGCTTAAGTGGTCTTTTTTGCCGGACAATAAAGAACCACGCTATCTCCTTTGCAATGCGGATGAAGGGGAACCGGGGACTTTTAAAGACCGCATGATGATGGAACGGGCCCCCCACCAGCTCATAGAGGGTATGTTGATATCCGCTTACGCCATCCAGTCTCATAAATCTTATATCTACATCCGAGGGGAGTATCAAGTCGCCTATAAAACTTTGCTCAAGGCCTTAAAGACAGCCCGTGAAAAAGGTCTGATAGGCAAGAGAGTTATGGGTTCTTCTTTTTCGCATGAAATGGATATTTACTTAGGGGCTGGGGCTTATATTTGTGGGGAGGAAACGGGTATGATCTCCTCCTTAGAGGGGAAAAAGGGGCAACCCAAGCTCAAGCCCCCCTTCCCAGCAGTTCAGGGCTATTTGTCTTGTCCCACTATTGTCAACAATGTGGAGACTTTATCGGCAGTGGTGCCTATTATTCGGGATGGTGCCAAGGCTTACCGATCTCTTGGGACAGAAAAATCACCAGGAACTAAAATTTTTTCTCTCAGTGGGGATATTTTAAAGCCAGGGAATTATGAATTGCCTTTGGGTTATCCTTTAATGGATCTGATTTACAATTTAGGAGGAGGTTTTCGCCCAGGCCGGGTTTTAAAAGCAGTGATTCCTGGAGGTTCTTCAGTTCCGGTTTTAACAGCCCAAGAGGCGGAAAAATCCCAATTGGATTATGAATCTTTAAATGAGTTAGGGACTTTTTTAGGCTCAGGGGCTGTAATTGTTATGGATGATTCTCGAAATATGATGAATATTTTATCCATCATATTGGATTTTTATCACCATGAATCTTGTGGCCAGTGTTCGCCTTGTCGGGAGGGGACGGGCTGGTTGGCTAAAATTTTAAAAAAAGTTTGTAGTGGGGAAGGCTCTATGGGGGATTGGAAGCTCATCCAAAGGATTTCAGAAAATATGATGGGGCGAACAATATGTGCTCTATCTGACGCCGCGGCCATGCCAGCTATTAGTTTTGTGACAAAGTTTCGGGAAGAGTTTGAACAAAGGCTTTACGGAGAATATTCCTCAGCTGTTGGTAAGCTTTGAGGGAAGGAGATATTATGCCTCGTCAAATCCAATGCTCAATTAACGGACAGGAAACAAAAGTTCCTGAGGGTTCTCTTGTCATTGAAGCTTTTAAAAAACAAGCTCAAGAGATAAGTCACTACTGTTGGCATCCGGGGCTCAGTTCAGCGGGTGTTTGTCGCCTTTGTATGGTGGAAATTGAAGGGGATTCCAAACTATCGATTGCCTGCAACACCAAAGTTCAAGAAGGCATGAGGGTTAGCAATCAATCGGAAAAAGTGAAAGAGGCCGTTCGTTGGGGTTTGGAGTATCATCTCATCAATCATCCTTTAGATTGCCCTATATGCGATCAGGCTGGCGAGTGCGATTTGCAGGATCAGTATATGAAGTTTGGCTCTTATGATTCCTCTATGGCAGAAGCAAAAGTCAAAAAACGAAAAGTAGTGGATTTAGGCCCTAAAATTGTTTTAGATACAGAAAGATGCATTTTGTGCTCAAGGTGTGTTCGCTTTACTGATGAGGTGAGCCGGACCCATGAGTTAGGAATTTTTAACCGAGGGGATCGAAGCGAGATTGGTGTTTTTCAAGATCGTCCCTTGGACAATAATTACTCCATAAACACAGTGGATATTTGCCCTGTGGGTGCTCTCACTCATAAGGACTTTCGTTTCCGGCAAAGGGTTTGGTATCTTAAAACGGCCCCCTCTGTCTGTCCGGGCTGTTCCACAGCCTGCAATACTGATGTGGATTACAATGAGGAGGGGCTTTTTCGGGTTCGCCCTCGCTTTAACAAAGAGATCAACGGCCATTGGATGTGTGATAAAGGTCGCCCTCTTTATAAAAGTGCTAACAAAAAAATAAGATCGGCTTTAAAGGGAGAGAACTCCCGATGGATTCGTTTAAAAACAGAAAGAGCACTTAAGGAAATTAAAGTTTTATTAGAGGAACTAAGTCCAGACTTTGTCCTCACCGGGCAATACAGCAATGAGGAGTATCAGGCTCTTTTGGATTTTTTCCCGAAAAGCTCTTTTTACCACTGGATTTCTAATAAAAAAACTTTGAATGATTTTGATGGCCTCCTTTTGAGAGGGGATAAAAACCCCAACACTAAGGGTTTAAAAAAAATTTTTCCCAAAATAAAGCCTTTTACAGAGTTTGAAAAAAATAAGAAGAATATCCCACTTCTTTTTGTTTTGGGTCCGGAATTTTTTCATTTTTTCTTAGATATGGAGGAGAAGACAAAACTTTTCTCACAATGTGAACGATTGGTTTGGATGAGCCTTGCCGGGAATCCTTTTTTGCCAGCTAAGGAGAATTTTTTTCAAATCCCTATGAAATCCTTTTTTGAAAAGACGGGATCTTTTGTTAATTTTAAAGGTATGACACAAAAAGTTCTTCCAGTGAAATCAGCCCCTACAGAGGCACTGTCTGTTGAAGACTGCATTCATTTTTTTAAAAAGGGAAAGTGGCCTGCCACAAAAAGGATTTCTTTGGGCTTTAAGCAGAATCGATTTTTAAACCAGTGGAAAAAAGTTTGGTGATAAGGGAATCCTATATCATTTTTTTTGATGGCCAGTGTGGCCTTTGTGGCCGATTTATTCATTTTGTTTTTAAAAGGGATAGGCAAAGCTATTTTTTATATGCCCCTTTACAAGGCTCGACGGCCCAACTCCATTTAAAAAAAGAGGATCAAGAGGATTTAAAATCCATCATCCTTTTAAAAAAGGGCATTGTTTTAAAAGAGAGTTTGGCCATAAAAAATATTTTTCAGACACTTTACCCTCGCTACGGTTGGGTTTTATCTTTTATCCCTTCTTGGTTTTTTAATGTTTTTTATCGATTCATTGCTAAAAGAAGATATATATTTTTTGGGAAAAAAGATTTTGTTTGGCCTTCCCACAGGCCCAAAGATCTTTTTCTCCCTTGATAGGTTCTATTTTAGTCCCCCGGGAACAAGTTGGATTTTTGTTTATGCCATCCATATAAATGTAGCTTTTTCATAGAGAGTTATACTCAGACCAACTGAAATATCAGGTGTAGCCATAGCCAAAAACTATCCTTTAAACTTCTTTTGCCCAAAGCCATTCCATGAGGGTCCAAGGTATCTTTTCCGGGAACAAGCTGGAAAAAGTCTTGCTTAAAATCCAACATAAAGGTATAATTGAACAATGAAAATTTTAGTTGTAGGAGAGGGAGGGAGGGAGCACGCCATAGTTAAAGCTTTGGTAGAGGATAAAAAAGTAAGTGCAGTTTATAGCCTTCCAGAAAGAAGCAGTTTGCGAGAGACTGTGGGGCTACCCCCTGAGCTTTTAAATGATCGGGAGGCTTTGTCCCTCCGGTTAAAAAAGGAAGAAGTGGATCTGGTAGTGATAGGGCCGGAAAAACCTTTGGCTGAGGGTTTATCTGATTTTCTTAAGAAAAAAGGTTTAAAAGTTTTTGGCCCTGGGGCTGGGTCAGCTCAGTTGGAGGCCAGCAAAATTTTTGCAAAACAATTTATGAAGGAGCAGGGGATCCCTACGGCTTCTTATCGTGTGGTGTCCTCTGTTTCTGAAACTTTGCAGGCTATGGAAAGTTTTTTTCCCCCTTTCGTTTTGAAAGCGGATGGCTTGGCCGGAGGCAAAGGGGTTTTTATATGTGAAAATCGATCCCAGCTTGAGGAGAGAGCTTATTTCCTGTTTGAAAAACAAGGCTTAGGTTCTGCCGGAAAACGAGCTCTTTTAGAGGATTTTCAATCTGGAAAAGAGCTTTCATTTTTTATAATCAGTAATGGAGAATCTTATCAGTCTCTCCCTGTGGCTAAAGATTATAAAAGGCTTTATGAAGGGCAAAAAGGGCCTAATACGGGAGGAATGGGGGCAGTGGCCCCTCAAGCCTTGCCTTCTGATTTAGTTGAGCGAATTGAAAACACAGTCATAAAAGCCACGCTCAAAGGTTTAAAAAAAAGAGGCTTAAGCTATAATGGTGTTTTGTATTTGGGCTTGATGATTAACAAAAATATTCCTAAGGTTTTAGAATACAATGTCCGGTTAGGGGATCCAGAAGCTCAAGTTTTGCTCCCTTTGTTGGACGGCTCTTGGGCAGATCTATTTTATCAAGTGGCCTCTAATCATTTACCTCAACTGAAATGGAAAAAGCTATGCTCTGCCTGTGTGGTTTTGTGTGCTGAAAATTACCCTGAAGGCCCTATTCCCTCCCGTCCTATAAAAGGTTCAATTTACTATAAGACAGAAAACAGCTGGTTTATCCATGGTGCTTTAACTCGAAGAGAGGGCCAATGGATGAATAAAGGGGGCAGAGTTTTAAGTGCTGTAGCTGTGGGAGATTCTCAAGAATCAGCCCTCAAAAGGGCTTACCAGCATGCAGAAAAGATCTCTTGGCAGGGTTTGCACTATAGAAAAGACATAGGGGTTGATGAATGAAAGGGCCTCAAACCTTAAACCCTGTTTTTTTTTATAATAATATACCTCCTTTACAAAAAGTCCTGCGTGTTGGGGGACTTCCGATAAAGCAAGCTTTGGTTTTTTGTGACAAGAGGTTTAAGTCTCACCCCTCACTCAACAGATGGAGGCAAAGCTCAATTAAGTTTTACTATTTGAGTCCTGGGGAAAAAAGTAAAAGTTTAGAGAATCTTCCCTCACATATCAAAAAAATTTTATCTTTGAATCGGGATTTTGACCGAAGTTCACTACTTTTTATAAGCTTTGGTGGTGGGAGCATTATAGATCTCACTGGCTTTTTGGCTTTGATTTACAAGAGGGGGCTCCCGGTAATTCATTTCCCCACGACATGGCTTTCTGCCATAGATTCGGCCCATGGGGGAAAGACGGCCATTAACTTTCAAAATACAAAAAATCTTTTGGGGGGATGGCATTTCCCTCAAGCGGTTTTTATAGTTAAAAGTTTGTTGAAACAAAACCCACCGCATCTTATAGAGTCGGCAAGAGCAGAGCTTTTAAAAATAGCTTTTATTGAGGGAGGGAGATTTTATAAAAAACTAAAAGCAGATTCTTTTATGGGGATAGAACATTTTATCCCTTTAGCCATTCAGGCCAAAATGAAAATCGTCCGGCAAGATCCTTTTGAAAAACAAGGTTTGAGGGCTAAACTCAACTTGGGGCATACTGTAGGTCATGTTTTGGAGTCCCTTTGCCCTAAGCTCTCCCACGGTTCAGCCGTTTTAAGAGGGCTTATTTTTAGTTTAAATTGGAGTTTTCAAAAAAAGTTTATAAGCAAAAAATTTTTTGAGGAAATGCGAACTCTTATCCCCTCAGTATCTACCCCTAAGATCAATCGCTCTTTATTTAAAAAACAACTCGAACAAGATAAAAAACATAGGGAAAATCATCGGTTGGATTTTGTCTTTATAAAAAAACCAGGAGATGTTTTTATAAAATCGGTTAAGGAAAGCGAGTTGTTAGAGGAAGCAAAAAGGCAGAACCTTTTGCTTTAAAGAGTATTAGCTATAAAAACTTCTATTCGGATTAGGATAAGAAAAGCAGTCCTCCCGTCTTGAAAAAAAGCCCTCCCATCCAAAAAAACAGGAAGATGATCAGGTTCTTCTCAAACCCATTTGACAGCCCTCACTTGAAAACTTAAGATCAAGTGGGTATAAAGAAACCAGCTATGAAAAAGACAATTCAGTTAAAATATGGGGAGCTGTTTTGCGGTCCAGGGGGCATGAGCTTAGGGGCTAAAAAAGCCCTTGTGGAGGACAAAAAGAACATTTATAAAATCAAGCATGAATGGGCTTGTGACTCCGATAGAGACAGTTGCTTGACTTACAAAAAAAATGTATCCTCTTTGGCCCTCGTGCTCCATCAGGATGTCAGAACTCTAAATATAGGATCTTTAAGCCCTATTGACATTTTTTCTTATGGCTTTCCCTGCAATGATTTCAGCATTGTTGGAGAGCATAAAGGCGTCAAAGGGAAATTCGGCCCTTTATACAAATACGGGATAGAGGTTTTAAAGCAGTGGAACCCCAAAGCTTTTCTTGCAGAAAATGTGGGAGGTATTCTTAGTGCAAATAAAGGAAAAGCTTTTCTCAAAATACTAAATGATCTTCAAAGTGCTGGAAAAGGCTATCATTTGACATTTCACAAATATCGGTTTGAGGAATACGGTATCCCTCAAATGAGACATAGGATTATTATTGCCGGTGTGAGGCGGGATTTGAACTTGGTTTTCAACATTCCCCAGCCAAGCCATATTGGGAATTGTGTCAGTGCAAAGACTGCTTTGGAACAACCTCCAATAAGCCCTACGGAAAGAAACCATGATTTTATAAAGGTTTCTGGTAAAGTTGTTGAGCGGCTGAGATATATAAAACCATGGCAGAATATATGGAACTCAGACATGCCAGAGGATTTGAAGATTCACTCTGCTACTCGATTAAGCCATATATATAGACGATTAGATGAAAATAAACCCTCTTATACGATCACAGGGAGCGGAGGCGGTGGGACTTATGGTTATCATTGGAAGGAAGATCGCCCCTTGACTAACAGAGAAAGGGCCAGACTTCAAACCTTCCCTGATGATTTTGTTTTTGAGGGGAATATTGGAAGTGTTAGAAGGCAGATTGGGATGGCTGTCCCGCCAAAAATGTCCTGTCTTCTTTTTGAGTCTATGATAAAAACTTTATTTAAAATTCCTTACCCTTATATCTCTACAGAAAGAACATTTGCGGAAGATTTTGCGGACTCCACTCAAATGGAAATGGGTTTATAAAATGATACCAAATAAAAATCATGTTAAGAAAATTTCTGATCTTCTTGGTTTAAATCAGCTCAATAGTGAGAAGTTCTATAAAAAATCTTATATTTCAGGAGAATTTGCCAATGAGAAAGAAAGTGCGGAATGGATTGAAAAACGAATTAAAAACAATACTGTTTTTTTAACAGTATCAGACTATGAGGAGGTATGCTTAAATGCATTAAAATCATTAAAGAATTTTGCTGAGACAGATTTTGGAAGCTCAAGACAAAGGGATTTTAATCAAAAATGGGCGGACACTACAAGAGGCTACCTTGGCGAAAAAGCATTTCAGAAATTTTTATGGGAAAAATTTAATATAGAATCAAAGCTTGAACACAGGGCAGGAGAGTTAAAAAAATTTATTCATACTGATATTTATGAAATTAAAAAGAGGGAAGATTTAAAATTTAGAAAGCCTAAAAAAACTATTGGAATAAAAACGACAAGCCTAAATGGAATGTGGTTAGATATTCCGGGAACTCAATTTCACCATTCAGATTGTCATATTCTGGTCCAGTTGATTCTGGAAAAAAGTCATATTTTTTCTTTTTTTAAAAAGATAAGTGTTTTTAAAGACAAATTGCTAAAAAGAGCGGTTGAAAAAGGTTATTTTAAAAAAGAAGAGGCTGGAGCTTTTTTTAATGCTATCCCTAACTTAGAGAAAATTCCTGCTTATATTGCTGGTTTTGTCTTAACAAAGGATTTTCAATCAGAGCAATATAAATATAAAGGGAAAAAAGGAATCAAACATTACACAATCCACTCATGGCAAGGGAAATATAGCCGTTCTTTTTTAAAAGATATAAAAAAGAGAGAAGAGATTGAAGGGGATATCAAGTTTAGAGGTATAAACAAATTTTCCCATGATTCCGCCTATATTTTCAATACGGGAAATCTCAACTGGAGAAATTCTGATTGGAGGAAGTTTATCAGCTCTCTTTGAGAACAAAGCTTTTTTAGGATAAAATGTCTCAAGATGATTTTTATTTTTTAGGACGAGGGCCACTTTCAAAATCTCTTTTGAATAGAGCTTTGATTGTGAAGAGTTGGTTCTCTCACTTTTCCGTTCAAGGGACAAGCCTTTGCGATGATATTCGCATTATGAGTTCTGCCATAAAAAATTTTAAGCAAAAACAAGAAATTCACTGTGGTTTGAGCGGGACGGCTTTTCGTTTTTTAGCCTTTCGCCTGTCTCGCGAAAAGGGGGAGTTTTTACTTACCGCAGATCCCCCTCTTCTAAAAAGACCCCTTCAGGAAATTTTAAGCCTTTTGCCTCAACTTTCTGTTCGAGTAGAAAAAAGAGACAATGGCTTTTTCATCTCTTCAAAGGGTTGGAGACTGCAAGGCGATGGCCTTCATATCCCCTCTCAAAACTCCAGCCAATACAGTTCTGCTTTGGTTTTAAACAGTTGGAAGTTAGATCAAGACCTGTATTTTTCCTTAAGCCGAGGGGCAGTGTCTCATTCTTATTTTCAAATGACTTTGAATTTTGTTAAAAAATTGGGCATGGAAGTTCAACAAAACGGCCAGGAGTTTTTTATTCCAAAAAATCAGATTTTAAAAAAAAGCTCTTACACCGTAGAGCAAGACAAAAGTTGTTTATTTGCCTTAGCTGTTTTTGCTGTTATTAAGGGGCAAGCTATTTTTTTAGATTGGGAGGAAGTGAGCCTTCAGCCGGACAATATATTTCCTAAAATTTTAAGTGAAATGGGAGTTATTATTTCCTTTGAAAACAAAAAACTAATTGTTTCTAAATGTGAGAATTTAAAGCCCATAAATATAAGTTTAAAAGAAACACCTGATCTGTTCCCCATGCTTTCTGTTTTGTGTGCTAAGGCGGAAGGCACAAGCCAGCTTAAAGATATATCTCATCTGGCTTTTAAAGAATCCCCTCGGATAGAAAAAACTCAAGAGCTTTTAAAACTTTGTGGGATAGAGTCTTTAATCAAAAAAGAGGTTTTCCTCATTCATGGCCGGAAGATATGGCCTAAAGTCTCTCCCTTTGTTTTTGATTCTGCAAAAGATCATCGTATGGCTATGGCAGGGGCTTTAGCTCAGGCTATAGGTGTTCCTGTGACTGTGAAGGGGGAGGAATGTGTTAGCAAAAGCTTTCCTGGATTTCACTCTTTGGTGGATTCTGCAATCCCGTCCTTCCCGCCGAGCCAGTCTTTCCCGCCTCCTTGAGCGGGAATCCAAAAAAACTTATTTAAAAACGGCTTAGTTTGCCAAAAAGCCCCCCAAGCTTTTTAGCTCCCGCATTGAGCGGGAATCCACTACCATAGTCGCCCATGAAAAAGCCTCAGCCTGTTAAAAAAGCCCGTAGGCTTTTTAGCTCCCGCGAAAGCGGGAATCCAGCTCTCTTAAATCCTTGCCACAGGACTTTTGCTTATGTTATAAATAGCAAGGCTTTTTTAAAAACAAAAAGGGCTATGCATGAAAAAATAAGGTGATGTGGCCGAGGGGTTAGGCGGCGGACTGCAAATCCGCTCACGTCGGTTCAAATCCGGCCATCACCTCCACTTAACATTATGAGGCGACAAAAGTGCTTTTTTTTCTTTTGACGGTCGGCGGACCAACAAAGGCCAAGTCTATAGCCTTAACTTATGATTTCCTATTAGATGCAAGAAGGCGATTAACATATTGCATTATTTCTTAAGAACTTAAGAACAACTTTAGACAAAACCAGGATAGATGTTTGCCTTTACCTTTTCATTATGTTATTATTTAATTGCCCGTGAAGCTGGTCTTTAACCGATCGCATAAACACAATCCCATCTGGTTTGGGACGGGATATAATTATTAAGGAAAAGTATGCCTTTTTTAGATTTTAAGGGAAAATCCATCATCTATTCTCATCATCTTGGAGTTCCTTTCCGAACACTTAAAGTGGATGTAAAAAAATCTCTTTCGTCAGACAAAAAAACGGGAAAATCAGCACTAAGTCTAAATGATAATTTAGTCATCCATGGAGACAATCTTCATGCCTTAAAAGCCCTTTTGCCCAGATACTCCGGGAAAGTCAAATGTATTTATATTGATCCACCCTATAACACCGGAAACGAAGGCTGGAAATACAACGACAGGGTCAACAGTCCCATAATAAAGGAATGGCTAAAACAAAACGGCATTGGAACAGATGATCAGGAAAGACATGACAAATGGCTCTGCATGATGTGGCCAAGGCTCCAGTTATTAAAGGAATTGCTATCTGAAGATGGAGTGATTTTTATTTCTATTGATGACAATGAACAACATAGATTGAGAATGATAATGGATGAAATTTTTGGGGAAGAAAATTTTGTTAATGAGATAGTCTGGCGAAAAAAAGCAGGTGGTGGTCAAGACAGTGAGTATTTTGCCAGAGAGCATGATTATATATTATGCTATCGAAAAAGTAACAGTTTTCGCATGATTTTTCGAACTATTGAGATCAACTCAAAATATTTTAACAAAGTTAAAAGTGGGAGAAAGTGCCGTTTTACAAAGTTGGAAAAATGGGGATCTAATGCTTACCGTGAGGATCGTCCAACAATGTTTTATTCCATTAAAGATCCTGATGGCAAAGATTTTTATCCTAAAGCACCTGATGGAAGGGACGGCAACTGGCGGACCCGTCCGGTGAATTTAGATAAAGAGCATATTCATTGGGAAAAAAGAAAAAACCTCTGGACCCCTTATGAAGTAGAATACCTTGATGAATTGAACGGACAGACAAAAACAATAAAAGAGCGGACTATTTTTTATGATTTAGCAACTACAACTGATGCTACAAATGAGCAAAAAGGAATATTCGGTAAAAAAATTTTTAATAATAGCAAGCCTGTTAATTTGCTGATCCGTTTGTTTAAAATTGTAAGTGATAAAGACTCTATTATTTTAGATTCTTTTGCCGGTTCTGGCACGACAGCTCATGCAGTTTTAGACTTAAATAAAGAGGACGGAGGCCATCGCAAATTTATTCTGGTTGAGTGTGAGGATTATGCGGATAAAATCACGACGGAGCGGGTTCGCCGTGTGATTAAGGGCATCCCAAAAGCCAAGGATAAAAAACTAAAAAAAGGCTTAGGTGGTTCCCTTACTTATTGTTCTTTGGGGGATGAAATCAATGCGGAGAATATGCTAAGGGGCAAACTTCCCGACTACAAACAACTGGCGGAATATATTTTTTACACGGCAACAGGAAAAAGTTTGAATGTTGTCCCTAAAATTAGCCCATCTTGGTTTATCGGTGAAACGGAAAATTACAGTTTTCATCTTGTATATAAACCTGATTTGGATTTTTTAATGAGCAAAAAAAGTGCCTTGCATTTGGATCTTGCGGAAGCGGTTCAAAAATTCAATAAAAATTCCAAAAAAATCAACTTGGTTTATGCTACGGCAAGCTATATCACTCAAAAAAATCTTAAGAAAAAATACGGTATTCAATTTTGCCAACTTCCCACTGCCATTTATAAAATTATAGGAATTTAAGTAATGGGTAGTGTTTTTTTCTATTTTACCAAAAAGCCCTTAGACTTTTTGATTCCCATGCGAATGGAAATCAAGAAAAACTTGCAGAATAGTCATTTCCGCGAAAACGGGAATCCAGAAAATCTTGCAGAACAGTCATTCCCGCGAAAGCGGGAATCCAGAAAATCTTGCAGAACAGTCATTCCTTTGATAGCGGGAATCCAGAAAATCTTGCAGAACAGTCATTCCTTTGATAGCGGGAATCCAGAAAATCTTGTTCAGGACGAGAATACCTTGAACTCTTACCACCGAATTTTTGTTTATGGTATAATGTTCATGGGTGACCAATTTAGAAAAAACAGAGGACTTTAAAGTGGAATTAAAAGATTATCAGCAGGCTGTTCTTGAAAGGCTTTCGTTCTATCTTAATATTTTGAAGGAAAAGCGACACAATGCCTTGGCTTTAGCTGAAATCAGAAACAAAGATAATCTTCCTGTCCAGTGGGATTCAGAGGATTTTAATTTTTGCAAGAGAGCCTGGGATGAGCTGAATAGGCAAAAACGACTTCCCTCTTTTTTAACAAAAATAGGGGAGACAGCACCTCTCTACAAAGATCGACTGAGTGGCCTTTGTCGCCCCGTCCCTAATATATGTCTTAAAGTTCCTACAGGAGGAGGAAAAACCATTCTTGGAGCTGGCAGTATAGAGAGGATCAACACAGATTTTTTTGAAAGAAACAATGGCCTTGTTCTGTGGGTAGTTCCCAGTGATACCATTTACAAACAAACTTTAAAAGCTCTTTCTGACAGAGAAAGCCTTTACAGGCAGACTTTGGATCGGGCCTCAGGTAGAAAAGTTAAAATTCTGCAAAAAACCGATAGTTTTCACCCTTCCGATGTGGAAAATTATTTATGTGTCTTGTTGTTAATGCTTCAATCCGCCGGAAGGCAGTCAAAAGAAACTTTAAGAATATTCAAAGATTCCGGAAAATTCCCATATTTTTTTCCGGAAATTGATGACTACCAGAGCAGTCAAAAACTGATTGAAATCTGTCCTAACCTTGACACTCACAGCTTTAAAGCCTCCATCCTTTCCAGAAATTTAAAGAAAATCCCCTTAAAGCACAGTTTGGGCAATGTTTTAAAACTGGTTCAACCTTTAATTGTAATTGATGAAGGCCACAGGGCTTATACAGAAAAGGCAAAAAAAGCCTTAATGGATTTTAATCCTCGGTTTATTTTAGAGCTTTCGGCCACACCCAACAAAAAATCTCATGAGAGCAATGTTTTGGTTTCTGTATCTGGTGGGGAATTAAAAAAAGAGGAAATGATAAAACTCCCCATTAACATTTATAACTTAAAAAATAAGGATTGGAAAAAGGCTTTAGCTAAAGGTCATGAAATTTTGCAAAAACTTTCAAAAAATGCCATCAAGTTGCAGGCCAAGGACAGTCGCTATATTCGTCCTATCCTACTTGTCAGGGTGGAGAGAACGGGAGCTGATCAAAGGGAAAAGAAATTTATTCATTCCGAAGATGTCCGAGAGTATTTGATAAAAAACTTTAATGTGGATCCTGCGGAAATTAAAGTCAAATCTGCCACAAAGGACGAGTTGAAAAATGAGGACTTGCTCTCTAAATATTCTAAAGTCCAATACATAATCACTAAGGAAGCCTTAAAAGAGGGTTGGGATTGCCCCTTTGCTTATATTTTGACGATTTTATCTAAAACAAAGTCCACTCTGGCTATTGAGCAAATGATAGGGCGAGTTTTAAGGCAACCGGAGACAAGAAGAACCAACATAGAATCTTTAAATCAATCTTATGTGCTTTGTATGGATCAAGATACAAAACAAACTGTGGAGGGAATCCGAAAAGGCTTAGAAAACGAAGGAATGGATGGCTTGGCTGGAGAAATAAAAATGCCTGATAATCATAAGCCCCCTGTTCGGGAAGTGAATATCCGAAGAAGAAAACCCTTTAGAGGTTTAAAAATCTTTTTGCCAAAAGTTCTCTTAAAAAAAGGGAATATCTTAAAGGAGTTAAGTTATGAGGAAGATTTGCTATTTGACATTGATTATTCAAAGTTAAAATCAAATCGAACTCCGAATTTAGATGAGAAAATTCCCGATATATCTCATACACAGGTGGATATAAAAAAACAGTTGGAATTGATCTCTTCTTTCCATGGCAGTGAAGAGGAGGATATGCCGGAGGATTTTAATATGGATTTTGGTTTTATGTGTCAAAGGCTTTCTGACATTGTTCCTAATCTTTGGTCTGCAAGTGTGATAGTGGATAAGGCTCTTTCTTCATTAAAAAGGAAATATGGAAAAGAGCGGGTTTATTTGAGCCGATTTTATATTTTGGATTTTTTAAGAAATAATATTCAAGAGCAAATCAGTCAAAAAACAGAAAAGCTTTTTAGGGAAAAATTAAAAAATCATGAAATTATATTTAAACTGGTGAGTGCAGGCGATCCCGACTTGAATTGGGAAATGGCAGAAAGCTTGAATCTCTTTATTTCCCAAGGAAGTCCTGTATTGAGAAGGCAAAATAATATGGATTTGCAACTTTCTCTGTTTGAAAGTGTTTACAAAGAGGAGTTTAAGTTTAACGATTTGGAAAAAAAAGTGGCTTGGTATTTGGACGAGGATTCAGCCATTAAATGGTGGCATAGGATTATAGAAAAGCAGGATTGGTATTTACAGGGCTGGCAAAAAAATAAAATCTATCCTGATTTTTTAGTTTGTGTCAGGTCATCTAAAAAGGGTAATGCCTCTTTTTCCATTTTAGAAACAAAAGGGCAACATCTTATGGGAAACCTTGATACAGAATACAAGAGAAAGCTTTTTGAGCTTTTTACAAAATACTCTCAAAAATCCTTTGGGGCCGGAACTATTGAAATTCAAGACAAAAAAATGACATTTGATCTTATCTTTCAAAACAAATGGCGAGATTCCCTAAACAAAGTTTTTAAAACAAAGCAATAAAAATAAAATTTATGAGACTTATGCTGAATTTTATAATAGATAACTTGTTGGACACTATGAAAAACAAAAGGCAATAAAAATAAATGAGCCAAACTATGAATTCTAATTTAACAATTAACCTGATACCTTTTGAATTATCTTTTGAAAAGATAATGATTTATTATTCAAAAGACAATCAAGAAGACTATGACAGTATTCCAAAAAAACTTCTGAACCCTGATAAATTTAAAGATTTTAATGAGAGAGTGTATTGGGCTTTAGAAAAATTTAAAGGTTCAGAACCAATAGAAATTGATAAAGAAAACTTTAAAGTTGTTAAATATATTTTAAAAAAATCCTTTTACAATTATTTTTTAGAACAAAAATTAATAGTTTATAAGGATTTTATAGGTGATCTTGTTCTACTTGAAAAACAAGATGAATCCAATAGATATGACTTAATAACATATAAAAAATTTAAAGTCCGTATTATCCACCCTAAAAAACAATATGCTTGCTCTGCCGGGAATTTTTGGAATCTCAGCATTTCCTATTTAGGGAAAAAGGACACTACAAAAAAACCTCTAAGTTCTTATAAAAATTTCCATAGTGTTATTAAAAAAGCTCTTGTGGGAAATACTGTTAAGCCTTTTGATAAATTAACTCCAGAAGAAAAAGAATCCAAAAAAACAAAAGCGATTGTAAGTAATGAATTTTTGGCACAAAAGGGATGGTCAAAACCATTCCATAAACCACCAAATAAATATTCTCTGTTTTATAATGAGATTTCTGATTTTTATGAAAAATATGTTAAAGGGAAGAATATTAATATAAATAAAAATGAGAAAATATCCATTTTTAGATCTGGCTTTCAAACAATTAGCAATGAGCAAATAATATACGCAAAACGAGACTCTAATTTGTTGACATTTGGTGAGAACAAAACTCACTTTAGTCCTTATTATGGAATTAAAGAGTATGGCCCCTATCGGCCTGTTGAACAAAGGCAGTATAGTTTCTTTTTTATATTTCATGAAGATGACAAAGATATTGCAAATAAACTTTATGCTTACTTTAAAAAAGGAATTAAAGGCTTCCCCGGGCTTTCTCGATTTGTTGAATTAAATATAGATCTTGATAAAGAAAAAACAATAAAATTTAAAAAAGAGAATCCTTTATCAGAAATCAAACAGAAATTAGCTTCATTGGATTTTGATCGAAATATAAAATATGTTGGGATTTATATTTCCCGAATCAAAAAAGATGATCTTGATTCCGATAAGAAAGGAATCTATTATAAATTGAAGGAGTTATTATTGAAGGAAAATATCACTTCTCAAGTTATTTACAGAGATAATATAATCAAACCAAACTTTAATTACTTTTTGTCCAATATTGGGATTGCTGTTTTAGCTAAGCTGGGAGGAATCCCTTGGAGGTTAAGCCGTCCTATAGAAAGTGATTTAATTATTGGTGTAGGAGCCTTTAGAAAGAATCAAAATACCTGCATCGGCACAACCATGACATTTAAAAATGATGGAACTTTTGTTCGATTTGATGCTTCACAAGCTCATTCTATTGAGGATATTTCAAAGTTTCTTAAAGATATTATATTGCAAATATCAAAATCAAAAATAGATATAAATAATTTTAAAAGAATCATTATCCACTATTACAAAAAAATGAATAAAAAAGAGAGCAGAACAATAGAGAACACTCTGAATCAGTTAAATCTTAAAATTCCTTACATTGTTTTGCATATTACAGAAAGTAAGGATTACATCCCGTTTGATATTTCTTATAATGGAAAAATGCCAGTCAGTGGAACTTGTGTTATCCTTAAGAGTAAATGGCACTATCTCCTGTGTAATAATGAGAGATACTCAAATATAACCAGAGCAAAGATTGGAGATTTCCCTTATCCCATTCAAATAAAAATATCAAAAACAAGTCAGGAAAAGCCCTCAAAAGGAGATATTAAACTTCTTATAGATCAAATTTATCAATTTTCCAGAATGTATTGGGTTAGTGTAAAACAAAAAGCAGAACCAGTAACAGTTTTATACTCTAAAAAAATAGCTGAAATGACCCCATATTTTAGTGACAGTAAATTTCCTGATTCAAAGACTGCAAAACAAACATTGTGGTTTTTATGAGTTTAAAAAACTTATTTGAAAAGGTAGTGTTTCTTTTTGGTGCAGGAGCATCAAAAGGTGCCGGATGTTTTTTGTCAAAAGAAATGCTTTTTGATCTGAAAGAATCTATATCTGATTCTGAAATTTCTTGGCCAAATAGCAAATACTTTCTTGATATATACAATTTTATAATACAAAGCCTTCTATATCAATACGGTTTAAAAGATACAGAAGCGAAAGTGTCTGAAGTGACAAATATTGAGGATTTTGTATTAGTATTGCAACAAATAATAGATAGAGAGTATATTGTTCCCCCTCCTTTAATAGGGAACTGGAATAATAAAATTACTTTGTGGGAAGCTGAAAACAAAAATATTTTTCAAGATTTTTATGATTTTATATATAATCAGCTTGTCCATAAGTGGACACAGTTTGATAAAGAGAAAGCTAAAAATATTTTAGAACCGTTTGACAATTTAACTCAATCGGATGAGCAATTTGATATAAACATATTTTCTCTTAATTATGATATAATGTTTGAGAAAAATTTTAATAATGAAAATGAACATCTTGTATATACTGGTTTTTCTCAAAAGCTTTGGGTGGGTGATTTTAACAATCCACAAAATCCTGAAAAAATAAAAATTTATAAACTTCATGGTTCTATTGACTGGCATTTTGATAAAAAAGAAGAAATTATTAAACAGGAAATAACTGAAGAAAAACCTTTAATTATTTTTGGTTCTGGTTCAAAGATTCAATCTTATGATCCTTTTTTATCACTTTTAGGAGCTTTTAATGAAGTTTTAAAAACAGCAAGTGTATTTATTACAGTAGGTTATAGTTTTCAAGATAGATATATTAACAATATTTTAATACAAAATTTAAGTTCTGATTTAAATACAAAAATGCTTATTGTTGATCCAGATAAAATCGAAAAGAAGACTTTTATAAAAAAAATTGAGCAATTTCAAAGATCTAAATCTATGAATGAAATAGTCAGTTTAACAAAAATCAGCCCAGATAAAATTGAGATTAATTCTTCTAAAAGTATTGACTTTTTTAAAGAATATTTAAAAGGAGATTGCAGAAAATTAAGAGAATTAGTAGATTCTGTTGAAAGAGGAGATTCTGTTTTTTAAGCTCTCTTACTTTTTTAAAAGGGAAGATTTCTAAAAAAATGAGACTTTGGTAATTTTATACAAAGCACAAAATAATCCCCTCTTTATTCATTGTGAGGGAGATGTGTCAAACAACAAATGACACTTCGCGATATGATTATATCATTGAGGGGGAAAAGTAGACTTTTTTTAAGGTGTGATATAAAAAAATAGTAAAAAGCCTTATTTATTTTAGAAAAAGAGTCTGGTATAATGATCATATTATGAAGCTTTTGGTTAAAACAGGGTAAAGAAAACAAAAATTTTTAAACATTAAAAATATGATGGAACCCTATTATCAAGAAGATGGTTTTTCTCTCTATCAGGGCAGTTGTTTGGAGATATTAAAATCTCTTCCAGAAAAATCTGTAGATATGATTTTTGCCGATCCTCCTTATAATTTATCTAATGGTGGTTTTTCTGTTCATTCTGGCCGGCGAGTGGATGTGCATAAAGGGGATTGGGATCAAAGTTCTGGGCTGGATGAGGATTTTGCTTTTCATTTGAGTTGGATAAAGGCTTGCCACCGAGTGCTTAAATCAGAAGGAACGATTTGGATCAGCGGGACTTATCACTCCATTTACCAGTGTGGCTTTGCTTTGCAAAAGGCAGGTTATAGAATTTTAAATGATATTGCCTGGTATAAACCCAACGCTCCGCCCAATATTGGTTGTAGATGCTTTGCGGCCAGCCATGAAACTTTAATATGGGCTTGTCCAGATAAAAAAGCCAAATACACTTTTAATTATGAAGATATGAAGTTTGGTTTTTGGGGGAAGGATTTTATCAAAAAGCCAGAAAAACAGATGCGATCGGTTTGGGCTATTAACACTACTCCTACTTCTGAAAAAACAGCTGGCAAACATCCCACACAAAAACCTCTAAAACTTTTAAGCCGAATTTTACAGGCCAGCACAAAACCAGGAGATTTGGTTTTGGATCCTTTTACAGGAAGTTCCAGCACAGGAATTTCAGCTTATCGTTTAAAAAGATCCTTTATCGGTATTGATAAGCATCTCCCGTTTTTAGACCTATCTATCAAAAGATTTCAGGAAGAAAAACGGACAACTCCAGCGGAATTATCTCCTTAAAAATAAATGGCACAGGCAAATAGTAAATCATGAAAAAAATATTTGATGATTATAATGTTCATCAACATATCTGGTTGCATAAGTTGAGGGAACAATATATAAAGAAGAAAATAAAGGAGAAACTATGAACCAAAAACCTCATTCACAAGCGGAATACGATAGCCTTTTACTTTGCCAATATATTTTAGTTTATAAAGGGAGTCGGTTTGTTTTGGAATCGGATCAAGCCATTGCTATAAGTAAGGGGCAAATCCGATATGTGGGAAAGCCAAGCCCACTTTTAAAAGCCAAGCAGGTTTATCATTTTGACCGGCAGATCTTATGTCCGGGTTTTGTGAACACTCATACCCATTTGCCTATGTCTTTGTTCCGGGGTTTGGCCGATAATTTGCCTTTAATGGTTTGGCTTAAGGACTATATATTCCCCTTAGAAAGCCGTTTTGTAAATGAAGATTTTGTCCGGACAGGAACAGAGCTTTCCCTAATAGAACTTATTCGCTCTGGTGTGACTACCTGTTATGATATGTATTTTTACAATCAAGCCCTGGCGGAAACTTTGGATCAGTCGGGGGTGAGAGGGATTGTGGCTTTGGGCATTCCCAGTTTAGAAAAGGACTGGCGAGAGTGGAAAAAAAAGACTTTAGCCCTCCGCCATCAATTCAAAAAAAATCCTCGTGTGCAAGTGGGCCTGGCCCCTCATTCCCCTTACACAGTAGATACCAAAACCTTAACTGAAATAGGGGAGTTTGCCCAATCGGAAAACCTGCCTTTAACTATTCATGTTTCTGAAAGCTTGTGGGAGCAAGAGGAGATCCAAAAAAAATATAAGAAAAGCCCTGTTCAATATCTACATCATTTGGGGCTAACGGGGAAGTCTTCTCTTTTTGTCCATTGTGTTCATGTCAGCCCAAGGGATTTAGAAATCATGTCTAAAAGCCAAACCTCACTTTCCTATAACCCATCCAGCAATATGAAATTGGGAAATGGCATAGCCCCTATAGGAGAGGCTTTAGAAAAAGGCTTAACCGTGGGCTTGGGCACTGATGGTTCGGCCTCTAATAACAATCTGAATTTTTTTGAAGAGATGGGGACAGGGGCTAAACTTCAGGCTTTAAAATATGGGGATCAGTCTCCGACAGCTCAGCAGATCTTATTTATGGCCACTATTGGGGGAGCTAAGGCCATGGGGCTTTTTGAGGAAATAGGGAATATTGCAGTGGGAAAGCGAGCGGATCTTATCGCTTTGGATTCTGATCATATATCTTTTCAACCTTTTTATAATTTGGTATCCAACATAATTTATAGTGCTTTAGGAAGTGAAGTGAGTTTTGTCATGTGTGATGGGCAAGTTTTAATGGAAGATAGGGAGCTTAAAACTTTAGATGAAGAAAAGATTTTAAATAAGAGCCGGCGAATCTCTCAAAAAATCAAGGATTTCATCAAAATAAAGCCTTACAGCTAAAGGCTTTATTTTCATCCAGGAATTTTGTAAATTTTTCATTCTTTGTTGTAAAAATTATAAAATATTTGCTCCGTGAAAAAGTGGGTTTTTGGGCAAAGGTTTAGCGGAAACAACTGGCGTAAGTTTTTTTAAGTCTGCTTGTATCTAAGAGGCCACTCAAGCTTTTTAAAATTTTGTGAAAAATTTACAAAATCTCTTTTTTTATTTTGACAAATTAAAAATCATTTTTAATATAGGCTCAAAATATGAAGTTTTTAACTTTACTTTTAACTTTGATTTTTTCTTACCATAGCATGGGGACCCCCTGGTCTCCAGCTGATCTTCAAGAGCTTCTCAATAAATATAACTCTATAACTGCTCATAAAAAACTAACAAAAGCCCCTCTTATTTATGAGGCTGTCAAAAATTCAGATTATAGCCAATACAGCAGAGAGATGAACTGGCTATTAGATGGCCCTGTGGAGGATTTTATAACTGCCATCTCTTATGTGGATGAAAGAGGCGACAGCATTATTCATCAAATAATTAAAACCAAAAAATATCAAGAAGAGTTTTCTAGAGAATTAGAGGCTTTACTGCTTTTAATGTCTGGCTATATGCCTTTTTCTACTCCCGAATTGGGAGGCAAGTGGATAAACATTCCTAAGATGGAAGAAACAGCCATTGGCCAGGCCATTTTGTTAAAAGACAGGGAAAAGTTGAAAACAGCTCTTAATGATCTGTTAGGAGGTTCTGCTCGTGATCTTGTTCGCCATCTTTATGCTGGAATTTATACTAAAAAATCAAGGATGGTGATAGAACATATTGATAAAAACTATTTGTCCCCTTCACAGACTCCTGAGCTTTATGGGAATCCATCGGCAAGGTTATTACCGAATAGTTTAAAACTTTCTCGACTCCTTCAACTGGCTAAATCTAAATCAGGGGAAAACCCTTATGCCCTCTCTGCCCTTAGAACAATGGTGAATGAAAAAAATCTCTTCACCAAGGACGACTACAAAACGGTGAGTATATCTTTTGTATCTATTGCATCTCTATTAGCTATAGCAAAAATTGTTGCCGCTCTATCTTTTGGTATAGACACTACCGTTACGGAAAATTTTTTTGATGACAAGAGGTTTAGAAGTATTGCTGTTGAAAATATAGCACAAATCGTTGTATTCCCCTTATTTGTTTCTGCTACTATGATTAATTGTCATAGCCTTTTTAAGAGCAACAAGAAAAGAACATTAGTAAAAGTCAATAAATAGTTGCCCATGGAAGTAATTTTTAAATAGCTGTGGTCCCCATTTTTTTCCGGCGACGATAAAACAGAAGGCTTGAACCCATAACAATTAAAAATGAGCCGGTGTATTTTAAAGCTCTTCCCGGATCTCGATTAACAGATAAAATGGAAATATTAGGTTCAGCCCCATCAGGAGAGGACTCAAAGCTGGATTGATAAAAAGTCCAACCTTTATGCTTTAAGGGTTTGTTCATGGAGATAAGAGCCTTTTGACCTTCCACTAAAACTTGGCTTTCATAGCTTTTGGCTTTTCTGCTGGCGGGGTATGTTGTCATTTTAAAATCCACAAGCTCAATATCAAAAGTTAAATTATGTGTTTGGTTGCGATAAGCCACAGCATAAACTCGATCCTCTTTAAAAAAACGAACATAAGAGTTTTGGCCTATCCAAACCACTTTCCCCTGGTGAGAGATACGAATGGCTTTTAATGTTTTAGAAGAGGGCCGATCCTTTGCTGAAAACACAAACTCCCTCTGTGCTTTAGGAAAAAACTCCAACAAGCGAAACTGAAGATCCATCCATCCTGTGGGAAAGGACTGCCCTTTTCGCAATGCTTTTTTCCTTGTTCGTGGGAGGGAGTAAAATATTTTATCCTCTTCCACAAATAAAATGAGAGCTTTACTGCCTGTTTTTTTGTTTTTATTTTTCGTGAGGCGGATGAGTGCAGGGCCAAAAGATCGGTCAAGGCTTGTTTCTCCCATATCTAACTTCATCCACTCCACAAGCTGAGCTGTTTGGCCAGACAGATGAAAGCGAATGGCAGGCTCCCCCCCTTTTTCACTGTTTTTAAAAATCTCTCGGCCTAAGGCAAAGGGAATGTGTTGATCGATGATAAATGCTTCTCCAGCAGTTTGAATGAGATAAGGTTTTTTCTCAGAGGGACGAAAAGAGAGCATATCCACCGGTTTTTCATAAATTAAACTCCAGTTTTCTCCATCATAAGAGGAATGGATCTGGATCTCCATCCCTGAAATGCTGGCCAAAGAGCTTTTTTCCCCCTCTTTTAAACGAAGAGTTCCGTCCAAACCCAAATATTGAGTGAACACAAAACCCAGCATTAAAGTTAAAATCCCAATATGGGCCAGAACAAATCCCACTTGATGTTTTTTCCAAGGATAGCGATCAATTAAAACCATTGTTAAATTGATGGCTAAAAGCAAAAAAGCCATTTTCATCCAAAGGGAGTGATAGATCAGTTTGTTGGCTATTTCCTGATTGTATTTTGACTCTATAAAAGTGCCGATACCTGTTAAAATGGCCAGAGTGAGAATAGAGAAAACCGCGAGCTTTAAGGAGATAAAAATTTTATAAATAAATAATCCTCTGTGGAAAAGCCTGTCTTTAATCGATCGCATAATCAAAAAACCTATTTTTTATTTTTATTGCTTAGAGCTTGTGCCTTTCCTTTTTACTTTGAGGAAATGAATCCCCCCAGCAAGTAAAGCGAGAAAGAGTAAAAAAATCTCATTACAATAAAAACCCCAGGACATAAACAGAGTTTTTTTTGGTTTTTTGTAATAAGGAACTTGATACAAGCCAAAAAGAGCCTTGTTTATGGGCAAAAGTTTTTGAACTTTTTGAGTTGTGGGGGACTTAGCCTTAAGGGCCAATTGATTTGTTTGCACTGTCCCGTCTGCCAGAATGACCCCGGAATATCCTGTATTTGTGGCACGAATAAGGGGCCGGCGGACTTCAATAGCTCTACCAAAATTCATAACAAGATGTTGGTAAGGTTCTTGCCAAGGGCCATACCAGGAGTCATTTGTAATATTGATTAGGACTTGAGCTTTTTTTTGTGCCAATTCCCTACTGATACTGTCAAAAAGAGACTCATAGCAGATCTGATAGCCTAAGCGGACAGATTCTATCTCTTGAACTTGAGGGCTTTTTCCAGGGCTAAGGTTGGTGCCAAAGTAGGGAAAGAGCTTTCTCAAAAAAGGGAATTGATTGATCAGGGGAAAATACTCCCCAAAAACTAAAAGTTTTGTTTTGTCGTAAATAGGCAGTATAATGCCTTTGCGGTCTAAAAGCACAAGAGAGTTGCTGTATTGTCTATAATCTTTGGTGATAGCCCCTGTGATCAAAGGGATTTTAATGGTTTGGGCCAGCTTGGAGAGATTTTTTTCTGTTTTTGAGTTTTTATCAATAGCCCAGCCATAAGCCCCTTCGGGCCATATAACCAAATCAATATCCTCCCTCTGCAATCGCTTCCTTGTTTGTTTTAGAGCATTGTAAGTGAGATTTTTTAAAATATGAAAAGCTTTTATCTTAGGGCTGTTAAAGGGCCTGGGATCTATGAGGGGAATGGAGCCAATATTGGGTTGAATCAGCAAAACATTTAAAGATTGATCTGGTTTTGGCAAATTTTTCTTTAAATAAAAACCCCATCCGTTTAAAAAAGCAAACAAGAGGAAAATCCCTAACAAGGCTTTTTTTGCTATAGGGTCGGGGTAGGGGAGTGAGATCTTTTTGCCTCTGAATGGCTTTTTGATTTTTAAAAAAGGGGAGTGCTTATAAGCAATCAAAAACAAAAGATTGAAGATATAAAATAAAGTGCCTAAAAAACGAAAACCCCAAAGCTCCGCAGTGTGAGCACCGGGGAGACCCGCCCAAAGCCATGGATAGCCCATATTCCAAGGGAGAACAGCGGGGATGAGGGAATGCAAGAGGGCAAAAATCAAAGGGAGCAAAATAAGCTTTACAGGTGCTGAAAGATTTTGCCTGGATTTTTGGCTCAAAATGAACCACAAAGCCCCGGACAGAATCATGAACACATTGCTCACAGAGCAATAGAGGATAAAAAAGATAGTGCTTAAAAACCAATTTATGCCTCCAAAACTATGGAATGTGTAAATCATCCAGTTAAAGCCTATAAAAGTGCTGAGGATCTGGCATAAAAAACAGGCTATGACAATTTTTTTCCAACAAGTTTGCCGATACATAAAGAGCCATAGCGGAACCAAAGCAACAAATAGAGTAAAAAAAGGAAAAGGGATAAAGCTAAAGCCAAAAAGAGCTCCAGAAAGGAGAGGCATTTTGTAAAATTTTAAAAAAGAATAAAAACTTGTCTTTGTCCTGCTCATAATTTGAATTTTCATTATAAAAATTGCTTTGGAGTTTTTAAAGGTTTTTTTCCTGCTTTTCCACAGGCTTTTTAATATTCTCTTTCAAAGATGGTTTATAAACAAGCTTTTAGATTAAAAAAGTTTGGGTTTAAAAGTGGCTTTGTTGATTATGCTGGCACTGGACCCCGTCGCCCTTATCACAAATAGACCTTGAGACTCAGCATACCGGCTGGCCTCTTCCTCTGTCCTCAAAAAAGCCACCGCACCATAAATTGTAAGGCCCTTATAAACCTTTCGCCGAGTAGTGAATTTTCGCACATCCTCTAAAAAAGCCTTGACATATTTGACCCTCAAAGTGGTTTTAACCTCAATCACCACCACTTCCTCCCCATTGGCCGCGATAATGTCATATTCGTATCGGTCTTCCCCATATTCTTTTTTGAGATTGGTATAGGTATTTTCTATCTTAACGCCTCTTTCTCCTAAAACCTTAATCAAATCCCCTTCCACAAGGCTTTCCATAAGGCGACCCCATTGAGAAGTGAAAAGCTCATCTAACTTCCTTATCCGCCGGTCAGTTTCTCTTCTGTGCCGATCAAACTCTTCCCTTCGTTTTTTCTCTTGTTGAGCCATCTCTTCCCTTTGTTTTTTCTCTTGTTGAGCCATCTCTTCCCTTTGTTTTTTCTCTTGTTGAGCCATCTCTTCCCTTTGCTTTTTCTCTTGTTGAGCACGCAGTTTCTCTTGTTGAGCACGCAGTTTCTCTTGTTGAGCACGCAGTTTCTCTTGTTGAGCCATCTCTTCCCTTCGTTTTTTCTCTTGTTGAGCCATCTCCTCCTGACGCTTTTTATCCTCTCGGGCCAGTTCTTCCTGACGCTCTTTTTGACGACGAGCAGTTTCTCTGAGTATGCTCCAAATCTCGTCTATTTTTTGCCTATCAGATGAATTCATTTTATCCTCCTAAAGCTTTATTATAGCTGACTGAGGCAAAAAGTCCATAAATTTATTTGGTTTTTTTGAAAACTCAAAATCGATTGAGAAAAATATGCTTTTTAAAAGCGAAAAGCCTACACGGGACAAAAAAAGAGATTTATGGCTATTTAAGGGCTGTGATATTTGCAATCATCAGCATTTTTGTCACTGGCCAGCCAAACATTATTATCTGAAATTGAAAGTGATCCTGTTTCTATAAAATCGTCCCACTGGACAAAATCTCTGGTGGTGCTGACACCAGCACAACTTTCAGTGTATTTCTTTGGATTATTTAAATTATATTTTACACTTCCAATGTAGAGATAATAGGTTCTACTGGAATCGTAATTTAACTCGTCATCAAATATTATTATCTTTCCGTCTTCAGAACCTTCATCTCTTAACATCAAAATAAGGTCTTGATTAGAAGGATCGCTACTTCCGTAAGTTTGAGTAAAATCTAAAAGAGATTGGCTGGTCCCCTGCATTTCACAAAAAGGATCATGATTCTTAAGATACAATGGATAGCCACCTCCTGCAGAAACAAGGGTGATTGCTATTTTTTTGTTTTCTGGAAGATCTGCCCCAGCAGCAGGGCAAGGGGTGGGGCGATTAGGAGATAAAACTGTATCCTCACACCAATCCCGGAAATCTCCTGTATAATTGTCGCCAGGAGTATCATCCACCTCATACAAATAATCCGCATCATCCACATCCTCTTCATATTCCTCAGCAAAAAGATCCGCCTCAGTTAAAAAATCCTCTAAATCCCTCTTGTTTATATGGTCATCGTCAAGGGCATTGCAATAAGCCTGAATATTATCCCCCGAAGAACATATATCGGGCGGAGAACTATCACATTCATCCCCAACATAATTATCAAAATACTCCCAAGCCTTCTCACTGCCAGCGGCCGATAGCCAAAAAAAACTCTTGTCATCATCAATCTCCTTAGTCAAATGAACAATCAAATCATTACTCCCTGTCCCCTTATTCAAAACCTGCTTGAGAATCATAAACTCATCATCTTCCCCCTCCAACACATCAGCTAAAGACTCATCGTCTGCAACCGCTACCAAAAACCTCTTAGCCTCACTCCGATTCATCTTTTTAACCGAACGGGCAAACTCCCTCTCATCAATGTCCAACATACAATCTAAAATCTCTGGGTCTATATCCTGGACATCCCCATCCTCTACAAACTCCAATAATTTTTCAAATTCAGCAACTATGCTTTCCGGAAGCCTGTAGCAGTCCTTCTTGTCCGCACGAGAGCGAAACACATCATCGCAAATATCTTTACAATCCTTCTTATCCTCACATACATTGCTACGGCTTTTTTTATTGCATTCTGCTTGTTTTATGGGGTCTGGTCGTTTAGGGAACTTCCTCTCAATGGGTGGAGGAGCATCTGTGAGACCAGTAGGAGTAGTTGGGGAAGAACCCTGCATACAACTCAATAAAAAGAAAAGCAGACAAAAGAAAAGGGTTTTCATATTAAAATAACTCATCAGTATACATATTATCGGCATATAAGATCCATATTTAAACAGAAAATCACAAAACAAGGCTTAAGTTTTAATTTTTCTTAAATACTATAATCAATGACTCGTGAAAAAGCCTCAGTAAGACCTTCTCATTCTCTGCTTTTACATCAGGTTTTTCAATCACTTTTGCCTAAAGGCCGTCCCATGAGGGGCCAAGGTATTCCCATCCCGAAATGGGACGGCCTTTAGGCAAAGAAATCAAAGAATTGCATAAAAAAACATCTGTTCTTTATCGCACAAGCAAAAGCCAGCGGTGAGGGTCCAAGGTATTTCCGTCCCGAACAAGCTGGACTTTTTGCTTGTGCGATCTATCAAATATGGATTTTTTCATGGTTAAAGTCCAAAATGGATTCCCGTTTTCACGGGAATTATAAATGTTCAGTATTTCGCTGACAGAATCATTTTTTAACCTTTTCAACTGTGTTTTGCCCAAAGACTACAGTATGAAGGTCCAAAGATGGTTCAGGGAGGAATATCTAAAGCTTAAGGCATTTAAAAAACACTTGTCAAAAGCCGGATTTTGCTGTTTCCTTTATAAACTAAAGAGGGAGCTTATGGATCGTCCAAGGAAACAAAAGTCCAATAATAAAAAAGGGATAAGCCCTAAGTTCTCCAAAAAAAGAGGACAGGGGCAAAAAAAGGATTTTTCAGCAGATTTTAGGGCAAAAATCCCTCGCTTGCTGGTCAGGGTTAAAAAACTAAAACATTTTAAAGGGGAACTTCCCGAATATAAAAGTGAAGGGGCCAGTGCTTTTGATCTCAGAGCCTGTTTGAAAGAGGACATTATTTTACAGCCCGGGGAAAGAACTTTAATCCCATCGGGATTGTCGTTTGAAATTCCTCCAGGATTTGAGTTTCAAGCCCGCCCTCGCAGTGGCTGGGCTTTAAAACAGGGTCTCACTGTGCTCAATAGCCCCGGAACTATTGATTCTGACTATCGTGGGGAGGTGAAAACCTTAGTTTTAAATGCAGGTAAAAAAAACATTACAATTAAGGACCAGGACCGGGTGGCTCAACTTGCACTTTGCCCTGTTTTTAAGGCAGAATTTATAGAGGGACAAAAATTAAGCTATAGCGGGAGAGGAGGTGGAGGATTCGGAAGCACAGGGCTTTAATTTTTTTTATTTTCTTTTTAATCCTCTGGTCAGTAGGGGGTTTTTATAGCTTTAGCCAGCCCCGCACAAGATCTTCTGTCTCAAAAAACCTTTCAAAAAGTTCAAGAGGTTTAAAAATTTCCCGCATCCCTTCAGGCAGTTTGTTAGGGAAAATAAAGCTCAAAGAAGGGGATACAGTTTTGTCAGTTAATGGCCAGCCCGTTCACTCTCACAAAAAGCTTTATCAAAAAATATCCTCTATTATTAAAACAAAAAATAAATTTTCTTTAAAGTTGAGAAGAGGCCAGGAGAGCTTTTTGATAAGCTACACTCGATCCCCTAAGAGGAAAAAAAGGGTGTTTGTATCCCAAATAAAAAAAATAAAACATAAATCCCTTAAAAAAAGAATCTCTGATAGAAGGCTGGCCAGTAAAAAAACAGCTTCTGTGCAAAAAGCCAAAGTTAGCCCTATCCCTTCCTCTCAAAAAAAATCTGCTGGTAAAAAATATCTTGTTCCTAAAAAATACAAACCGCACCTGCAAAAAGCTTATGTATCGGCCTTAAACAGTTTTGTTTATGAAGCACCGGATTTCGACTCTAAAAAACTGTTTCCCTTACTTGTGGGTCGGCATGTTCTCATATCTAAAAAAGTTTTTCGCCCAGATCATAACTTTGGTTCTTTTTATAAAATTTTGATTTTTCGTAAGAAAAAGATTGTGGGTTATATCTCTACAGCTGAGGTGATTCCTGAATTTATTAAAAAAGGTCCAAGATACAAGCCACATTCAGCTTACAAACTGGCTAAAAAACAGATGGCCCAAGGTGGCTTAGATATAGAGCTAATGGATAAACTTCAACGTCATCAGCAGAAAGAAAAAAAGCCTCAAGACTTAAAAGAGGGGAAAAGTAGCCATACCAGAAGATACATTGGCCCTTCTGTGAGTTTTTTTACTCCTTCTTTTTATTTTTTGGATCAGAGAAAAATTCATTTGGGTTTAAAACTCAGTGGCTATAACACATTGATCTCCTATTTAAATATGGATTTGAATTTATCGGGGTCAATAAACCTTCAGCATTTTTATTTTGATGTTTTGTTTGCCTATCCATTACTTCGATCCTCATATTATCATTTTTTAGCAATGGGAGGTGTTTATACAGATCTGAATATGGGAAGGGGAAATGATCAGGTGGACTATGGCTTCCCCATGGCCCTCTCTTTAGTTATCCCCATTTATAATAAATTTTTGTTTAGGCTGGGTTTTAAGGCTCAATATGGCTTGAGGAAGGGATCTTTTCTTTATGGGCCTCTTTGTGCTTTGCAGGTGGGTTTTTAATAAAATTATGGGACAAATTAAAGTTTTATCAGAAGAGACCATTAACCAAATCTCCGCTGGGGAGGTGGTGGAAAGGCCCGCCCATCTCATCAAAGAGTTGGTGGAAAATGCTTTAGATGCCTCAGCCAGTGAAATTGAAATAGATTTTGGCCAAGGGGGACGTTTTGTTAAAGTGAGGGATAATGGTTCTGGGATTTTAAAAGAAGATATGCCTTTGGCTTTAGCTCGCCACACAACAAGTAAAATTTCTCATTTAGGAGATCTGTCTCGGTTAAAGACTTACGGTTTCCGGGGTGAAGCCTTAGCCAGCATAGCCTCTGTGAGTGATTTGACTTTAATCTCCGGTGCTCCGGGCCAACCTTCCTCTCGCCTTCGCCAAGTTTTTGGAAAAGAGACAGAAGATATATCTTCCGGCTCTGCTAATGGAACTACTGTGATCGTTCGTTCCTTATTTGAAAATGTGCCCGCCAGGTTTAAGTTTTTGAAAAGTGAGGGAGTGGAACACTCAAGAATTAAAAACATGTTAAAGGCTATGGCCCTTTCGCGACCGGAAATTTGTTTTCGAATTTTGCAAAAAGGCCAGCTGGTTTTTTATTGGCCTCCTCAAAAAAACTTAAAAGACAGGGTGAGCCAGGTTCTTAGCCTAAAAGACCTGTATTTTATAGAAGGACAAAGGGGGGCTTACAAGTTAAAAGCTGTTGTGGGTGCTCCCAATAACACGCTCAAAAATAAAAGAGCTGTTTGGTTTTTTGTTCAAGGCCGATGGGTGGAGTCGCGAGTGTTGCAAGCGGGTTTAATGTCGGCCTACCGGGGGCTTTTAATGCATGGGGAATACCCAATGGCCATTATCAGTTTGCAAGGTCCTAAGGATGAGGTGGATGTGAATGTCCACCCCGCTAAGTCTGAAATCCGTTTTAAAGATTCTTCTGTTGTTTTTAAACTTGTGGAATCGTCTATAAGGCAGAAGTTAGAGCAAGCCCCTTGGGTAAAAAAAATCACAGAGCCTATCCCTTCTAAAGACAAGAGCTTGCCATTAAAGGGTTTTAATTTTGAAAAAACTCAATTCCCCTTAAATCGGAGAGAATATTCTAAAGAGATTTTATCCACTTTATCTCCTCTTTCAGCAAAAAATGAGTTTTCCTCCTCTTCAGCTGAAACAGGAATTGGAGAAAGCCAAAACAGGGCAATGGAGTCTTCTTGGGCCTCACTTCAAATCCTATCTCAGGCTCATCTCACTTATATTATTTGCCAGTCGGATAATGCTCTGATTTTTATTGATCAGCATGCCGCTCACGAAAGGTCGCTTTACGAGAGGCTTTTTTCTCATTGGAAAAGTGGTGGGGTGGAAGTTCAAAGCCATCTGATCCCCTTCCCCTTAGATTTGGAAGAGGGGCAAGCCTCTGCTCTTTTGGATTTGAGCAAGGAATTGGAAAAGTTAGGTGTTCATTTGGAGTCTTTAGGCCCCAACTCCTTATCTGTCAGTTCCTCTCCGGCCATTTTAAAGGAAAAGGCCTTGCAGGAGGGCCTGTTGTTTTTAGCTAAGGAGAGGATTCAAACAGGGGACTGCTTTGCTTTTGAGAAATCCGTCTCTGATCTTTGTGCCACTTTGGCCTGCCATTCCGCCATAAGGGCCGGACAGGTTTTAAATCTGAATCAGATGGAAGAGCTTTTAACTCAAATGGATGATTTTCCCTTATCCAGTTTTTGCCCGCATGGCCGTCCTGTTTTTGTCCAGTATTCTTTATCTCGTTTGGAGAGGGATTTTGGCCGAATCACTTAAATCGGCCCCTCTCATTTTTGTTGTTGGTCCCACAGCCACAGGAAAAACCGAAAAGGCCATCCAGTGGGCCGGCCAAGTTTCGGCTGGCATTTTAAATTGCGATAGCATTCAAGGTTATGAGGACTTAAACATTGGCTCAGCCAAGCCGGATTTTAAAAAATACCCTTCAATAAATTTTTATCTTTTTGATGAGATAAAAGCTCCTCAAATATGGACTGCTGGAGAGTTTAGAAGGCGTGCTCTTAAAATTTTAAAAAAAGAATTACCCTTTAAAAGAATGTTTGCTGTTGGAGGGAGTGGCTTTTACATTCAGGCTTTAGAAAAGGGTATGTATCCCCTTCGCCCTGTTCCAAAAACCGTGACTCAAAAATTAAAAGAAATCCAAAGTGAAAAAGGCTATGGCTATCTCTATAAAAAATTGATAAAAAAAGATCCAGAGAGTGCTAAAAAAATAAGCCCTAAAGACAAATACAGAATTTTTCGAGCTTTAAGCTTGATAGAAAGCGAGGGGAAGGCTCTTTCTCAAATCAAAAAGGAGTTTCAAGGGCAGAAGTTAGATTGGCCTTATTTTAAAGTGGCTTTCCGGAGCAGGAAGGAGCAGGTCCTCCAGAGGGTAGAAAAAAGAGCAAAAACCATGCTCAAAAGGGGCTTGATAGAGGAAATTGAGTCTTTGAGAAACCGAGGCTTTCAAAACTGGCCCCCATTGCACAGTGTGGGTTATAAAGAGGGCCTACTTTATTTAGAGGGGAAAATCAAAAAAGAAGATCTCTTAAAAGAGATCGTATTTAGTGTTATGGCCTTATTTAAAAAACAAGAAACTTGGTTTAAAAGGGATAAGAGCATTTTATGGTTAGATGGGGACCAGCCCGCTTTAGAGCTTTACAAAAAATTTTTTAAATGATAAATTGTAAAATATGCAAAGTATGACAGGTTTTGGAACTGTGACAGCAAACAATAAAGACTGGGAATTAGAAGTCAGTGTCAAATCCGTCAACTCCCGGTTTTTAGAGGTTAAGTTTTACACAGCTTTGCATTATATGGCTTTAGAGCCGGAGTTGAAGAAAATTATTTCCCAACAATGCCAGCGGGGTTATTTTGTGGTCCGAATGGATCGCTTCCCCCCAAAACCTCTGCCAGATATTTCTCCTCGTTATAGTCAAATTCAGGCTAAAAAATGGAAGAGCCTTTACAATCAAATGTCTAAAGAGATGAATTTTAAAAATGATTTGACCCTCAGGGATCTGATTCCTCAAGAGGGGGTTATTCAACTTGTGGAAAAAGCTCAAACCTTAACTGAATGGGAGAAGAAAAAGGCTAAAGAGAGCTTTCAAAAAGCCTTTCGCCTCTGTCTTCAGGAGAGGAAAAGGGAAGGCTCAGCTTTAAAAAAAGACATATTTTCCCGTTTAAAGGAGCTTAAATCTCTTTGTGAGGGCATTCAGCAATTAAATAAAAAGCAAATAGCCAAGTATATGCGAAAAAAAAGCCGGCAAACTGAGGAGGCCCTCTCAAAAAATCTGGCTTTGGAGTTGGAAAAGTTTGACATTCACGAAGAGTTGATTCGTATAAAGGAGCACTTGGCTCATTTTAAAAAAATAATGAGCAGTCCTTTACCTATAGGCCGGAAAATGGATTTTTATATTCAGGAAATTTTAAGGGAGATGAACACTATGGGTTCTAAATCTCAATTATCTAATCTGACCCTTAAAGTGGTTGAAGGGAAGTTTGTTTTGGAAAAAATTAAAGAGCAAGCTCAAAACATTGAGTAAAATCATGAGTTATTTTTTTCTTAAATTAAAAAGTCAAAAGGTTGAAAACATTGGGTGAAACTATAAGTTCCCAAGGTCTTTTTGTGATACTGTCCGGCCCCAGCGGTGTGGGGAAAACTTTATTCTTAAGAAAAAGCTTAAAGGAGTTTTCTTGGCTTTCCAGCACAGTCAGTTGGACCACACGCCTCCCTCGCAAAGGGGAAAAGGAGGGAGAATTTTATCACTTCACTACTAAAAAGGATTTTTATTGCCGGCGGGATCAAGGGGAGTTTTTAGAGTGGGCTGAAGTGCATGGGGAGCTTTACGCCACTTCTAAAAAAGAGGTGGAGAGATTGTGGCAAAAAGGGCAGGTTGTTATTAAAGATGTGGATGTTCAGGGGGGCTTGGCTATTAAAAAAATTTTCCCTCACAGTGTGAGTATTTTTATTTATCCTCCCTCTCTTAATGAATTGGAGAAAAGAATTTTAAAAAGAGGTTCCAATACTAAAGAGCAGATGAAAAAACGGTTGGCCAACTCCGCTTTGGAGATGGCCCAGGGCCGGAAATATGATTATAAAATCATAAATGACTCCTTTCCTTCAGCATGGGCAGAGTTCCGGAAAATCCTTTCCGAAAAATTAAAAAAAACATAATTTCATTCTTTGTGAAAAAGCCTACATTTGATAGATCGCATAAGCAAAAGTCCAGCTTGTTCGGGACGGCAATACCTTGGACCCTCACCGCTGGCTTTTGCTTATGCGATAAAGGGCAGAGTTTTTCACGGGCGATTATTTATCTTTTTTTTGCAGGGCTTTTCTTTTTAAAAAGTGGGAGCTGGTTCATCCACAAAAGAAGAGGAGTGGCAATATAAACAGAGGAATAAGTGCCAATCAAAACACCTAAGCCTAAGGTGAAGGCAAAATCCTTAATGACTCCAGAAGTAAAAATATACATAGTGGAGAGAGCTAACAAAGTGGTGACAGAGGTCAGAAGGGTCCGGGACAAGACCTCATTTAAAGATTGATTGCATATATCAAAAAAAGATTTTTTGCCTTCTAAAATTTGATGGTTTTCACGAATCCGATCAAAAGTGACAATAGTGTCGTTTAAGGAGTAGCCCACAATAGCTAAAATGGCCGCCAAAGTTTGGGTATTCACTTCCCATCTGAAAACAGAAAAAAGACTCATAGTTATCATTGCATCATGAAACAGGCAAAACACAGCTGAGGGGGCGTATTTTGAGTCAAAGCGGAGTCCAAGGTAAATCAATATCATTAAGAGGCTGTAGATGAGGGCCAAGATCCCGTTTCGCCTCAGCTCTTTTCCAATTTGTGGGCCTACGGAATCGGTCCTGCGGATCTCAAGACCTTGATTTTTAAAAATATTTTTCAACTTATGGCTCAAAAGTTTGAGTTTCTCACTATTTTCGCGTTCATTTTCAGACACTTCTAAACGAATGAGAAACTCCTCCTCCGACCCAAACTTTTGGACTATAGGTTTTTTGATGTCAGCTTGGCTTAAGGCTTTTCGAATTTGTTTAGCGGTCACAGCCTGTTGGAAACGGACTTGAATTTCATTTCCTCCAGAAAAATCGATCCCATAAGAAAAGCCTAAAATGATTATAGTGATAAGAGACACAAAAGACAGAGCCCCGGAAAGAGGAGTGAGAAACTTAGCCGGCCCCAGGAAATTGATTTGTATTTTTTTAAGTATTGGTTTTTTCATTTTCTACTCTCAAAGCTTTTTCCAGCCCCCATAGAGGATTAAAAAGTCCATTAAAGTTCGGGACAAAAAGACGGCTGTCCAAAGCGAACTGAGTATCCCGCAAAACAAAGTGACCGCAAAACCTCTGACCGGCCCGGAGCTGAAGTAAATTAAAACAAAACAGACAATGGCCGTTGTAATGTTCGCGTCTAAGATAGCGGAAAAGGCCTGGCCAAAGCCATCTCGAACAGATAGTTTTAAGCTGGCCCCCTTTCTCAGCTCTTCTTTAATTCTTTCAAAAATGATCACATTGGCATCCACTGCCATTCCGATAGTGAGGATGATGCCGGCCACACCGGGCAAAGTCAATGTGGCGGAAAGGGAAGACATTAAGGACAGCAAAAAAAACATGTTGGCCGCTAAAGATATATTGGCTATCAGGCCCAACTTCCGGTAGTAGAGCAACATAAAAACAACCACTAAGAGCAGACTGATCCATCCCGCTTTTTTCCCTCTGTCAATGGAATCTTTTCCCAGGCTGGGGCCTACTGTTTTTTCTTCCAATTCCTGAAGGCTGGCAGGTAAAGCCCCTGTTCTTAAGGTGGTGGCAATGCGGTTAGCCTCTTCTAAAAGATCTTCGTAATTTCCGGCCCCAAGGGAAATTTGGCCCTCGTCCGATATCCGGGATTCCACTACAGGGGCGGATTTTAAAACATTGTCTAAAATCACCGCGAGCCTTTTGCCTATTGAACGGGCGGTCAAGTCAGAAAACAACTTCCGGCCCTCTGGTTGGAATTTGAAGGAGACCAAAGGCTTATTGAAGTCCGGATCAAAAGCCACAGAGGCGTCTTCTAACAGATCCCCTGGAACACTTTGGAGCCTATCGATAAGATAAGGGATTTTGCCCGCCTGAACCGAAGTGGCTCCGGGAGCTTTTTCAAAAACAATCCAGGAGTTTTCCGGAAGTTGCCCTTTCAAGTCCTTATTGATTTTTTTAATATAGCCCCTATAACTTAAGCCTCCCTCTTCCAAGGAGTAGCCCCCTGCTTTTTCCGCCTGTTCAATTAAGGGAAAAAGCTTTTCCGGTGGGAATTCCTCATTCACAATAGATAGCTCCAGCCGGGCCGTCCTTTGGATAAGGTCTTTGGCTTTTTTAGAGTCTTTTATCCCTGGCAGTTGGACCAATATGCGGTCACTACCTTGGGCACTGATCATAGGTTCTGTGACGCCAAACTCGTCAATCCGATTGCGGATAACTTCAATAGATTGTGCTATCACTTGCTCTTTAAGCCTCTTCACTTGAGAGCTGAAATAAGCCAGTTTGAGTTGCTTTTTCTTAGTTGGTAAAATTTGTAAATTCCCGGCAAAATCGGATTTTTGTATCCACTCTTCAGCCTTTTTCCTATCCGCAGAGCTTTTGAGTTGAAAAAGCAGATAAAAAGCCTCTCCCTCCTGAGCGGTTGTGAATGGGGCTGAGATGTCTTCCTTCTTCAGTTTTTTTTGAATTTCAGAACCTTGCCGGCTCAGCCTCTCTTCAATAATTTCATCCACATCAGCGGATAAGGTCAGGTGCAGGCCCCCTTGAATGTCTAAGCCATAAACCAATTTGTTTTTAGAAGGCCACCAAGGATATTTTTCAATAGAAATAATATTGGGGGCAAAGCAGATTAGGGCCAGTAAAAGGCCGGCCAAAAGGATAATAAAACGAGCTTTTAAACTTTCAATCATTTTTTCTTTGCACTGTCGGAATCATCGGTCAAAGAGGCAATTTGGGATTTGACAATTCTTATACGGACATTTTTGTCCACCTCCAATATGACAAAGCGATCAGTAAGGCCCTCAATTTGCCCATAAATCCCACTGGCAGTTAAAACCTTATCCCCTCGTTTAATTTTTGATAAAAAATCCTCGTGCCGTTTCCGCCTTTTTTGTTGAGGGAGAATGAGCAGAATATAAAATAAAAGGCCAATGATAATGAAGGGGAAAAACTTTTCTAAGGTATTGGGGCCAGAGGGGGCTAAAGGAGGAGCTTGTCCTTCTGGATTGGCTATAGAGAGTGGGCTTTGAAACAGTGCAAAAAAGAGAAAAAGCCTTAACAAAAAATTATTTTTTAAAAACAAGTTGAGCCTCTTTTTTAAACATTATATATTTAAATAGCACTTTAAGCTGGTTAATTCAGGCAGAGGGCAAAAGCTTTTTGCCTCCTGTGCAATGAATACCTATAAAACATAAAGGGGTTTAAAACAAAGAAAAAATAACAAAATTTTTAAATCAGGATTTTTTATGCTTGAGGTTCATGGTTTGTTTTTCAGGGTTAGCGCCTGTGCTGGAATAGGTAGACAGGCTAGGTTGAGGGCCTAGTGCCCTTTTGTGGGTGTAAGCGTTCAAGTCGCTTCAGGCGCACCATTATAGTTTTTTTAGAAATAGGGGATATGGCCCCGGTGGCGGAATTGGTAGACGCGCTGGACTCAAAATCCAGTGAGGGCAACTTCATGGGAGTTCGAGTCTCTCCCGGGGCACCATTTTTTGATATAGTTTAGTCGCCTGTGAAAAACTTGGTTTTAGCCTCTTTTGTCCAAAGGCCATCCCATTTCGGGACGGCAATACCTTGGACCCTTATGGAACGGCCTTTGGACAAAAAAAGTTAAGAGGATACTTTGTTCATGGGGGACTATTTTAGATTCATTGGTGTTTAAGATTTTTTAGTAGGGCTTTGCTGTCCTGTGTCAAAATCGCGATTCAAGCAAAAACTTTGGTTTTAAAGTTCGGTTTATTGATTAAACGGGCACTATCTCCCACAGCCTTTATTTTGCTCTAAAAATAAGAGCTGTTTTTTGACTTTTAAACCTAAGGCAAATCCTCCATAAGCTTTTTGAGACAGGACCCTGTGGCAGGGGGTGACAATCAGGAAGGGGTTTTTAGCACAGGCATTGCCTACAGCCCTGGCCCCACCCGGAATTTTTATTTGGAGAGCCAACTGTCGGTAGGTTTTGGTCTCCCCCCAAGGGATTTTTCTGATAGCCTGCCATACTTTTTTTTGAAAATCTGTCCCTCTTTCAAATAAAGGGATGTCAAAACTCTTTAACTCCCCCTCAAAATATTTTTCTAACTGTTGAATTATTTGCCTTAAAGCAGGGGATGATTTTTTTAGAAACTTCCCCTGGCCCCCCTTTGCCAAAGATATGGAATAAAGCCTCCGGCCCTTAAGCTCAATTTTTAAAAAGCCTATAGGTGAAAGCCAAAAGCCAGAATTTTTTTGTAATTTCATTATAAAAACTCTTAGTGATTTTTATAGTATCACTTTAAAAAAATAGAACAAAGCCCTGTTGTTTGATTCTGCTTGATAAAGGGTCTTTATTTAAGTTAAACTTTTCAGGCTATGCCATCTTTTTGGGATAAAACAAAAAAACGCACTCATACTTGTGGAGAGATCAGCCCTCGCTTAGAGGGGCAGACAGTCATTCTGAATGCCTGGGTCAAAGGGATTAGAGATCATGGTCAGCTTTTGTTTATTGATATGGAGGATGAGAGTGGGCGGGTTCAAGTCACTTTTGACACTCAAGCTCAAAAGTGGCAGTTTGTCCAGCAGATTCACTATGGTTCTGTTTTGTCTGTTAAAGGGCAGGTCAAAAAAAGGCCAGAAGATAAACAAAACAAAAAAATATCCACCGGAGAGATGGAGTTAATTCCTGAAGAGGCTCACCTGCTCTCCTCATCTAAAACTCCTCCCTTTCGTGAGGGGGACAAAGTGAATGAGGCCCTGGCCCTCCAATATCGCTATTTAGATATGAGAAGGCGAGAGGATTTAAAACACAATTTAAAAATTCGCCATAAGGCCCTTGAGATCATTCGGCAAGAGCTTTCCCGCAGGGCTTTTGTTGAAATTGAAACCCCCATCCTTTACAAAAGCACACCGGAAGGTGCCAGGGATTATCTTGTCCCTTCCAGAAATCAAAAAGGATTTTTTTATGCTCTCCCACAAAGCCCACAAATTTTAAAGCAGTTTTTGATGATGGCCGGTTGGGAAAAGTATTTTCAAATTGCCCGTTGTTTTCGGGATGAAGATTTGCGTTCCCACCGTCAGCCAGAGTTTAGCCAGTTGGATTTAGAAATGAGTTTTGTTGACGAAAGGGATATTCAGAACTTGACAGAAGACACTATAAAGGCCCTTTGGAGAGAGATAAAACAAGAGGAGATTTCAAGCTTTGCCCGTATGTCTTTTCAAGAGGCTATGGATCGTTTTGGAACAGATAAACCTGATCTCCGGAACCCTTTAGAGTTAAAAATTATTCCGGACTTTGTTATTCAAAAAACCGGCTTAAAAATTTTATTGTCTGGATTAAAAAATGGTGGTTTGGCTAAGGGGCTTTTTGCTCCTCAGATGGAATTTTCTATCCGCCAGAGGGAGGATTTGCAGAAAACAGCAAAATCCATGGGAGGCGGGCTACTTTGGATACAAAAAAAGGGGGGAGAGTTTAAAACCCCTATAAAAAAATGGGTGGAAATGGCTCAGCTCAAAAGTCTTTTTGAATCGGCAGGAGGGAAAGCTGATGGCTTTTGTTTTATCAGTTGTGGGGAGGGATCTGTTGTCAATACCATTTTATCGGGGCTTAGGGATCAAATAGGAAAAGAGCAAAAACAAAACGGCTCTACAAAATTTGTTTGGATTACGGATTTTCCTTATTTTGAACAGGATCTGGAAACAAAAAAATGGAGTGCTCGCCATCACCCTTTTAGTTTGCCAAAAGAGGAGGATATAGAGCTTTTAAATGATCTTTCCCTAAAAAAACTTTCCCAAATCCGTGTGAGATCTTATGACTTGGTTTGCAATGGGCAAGAGCTTGCGGGGGGAAGTCTTCGTATTTTTAATCCTGAACTTCAGAAAAAGATATTTTTAGCCTTGGGCTTAAGCACAACAGATATAGAGGAGAAGTTTGGCTTTTTTTTACATGCCCTCAACTATGGCCCTCCTCCACATGGTGGGATTGCCCTGGGTGTGGAGCGACTGATCATGCTTTTGACAGGAGCTAAAAGCATTAGAGATGTCATGGCCTTTCCTAAATCGGCAAATGGATCCTGCCTGATGTCTAAAGCCCCTTCCTCTATCCCTGAGAAAGCTTTGTTGGAGTTGGATCTTCTCCTTTCCAAAAAAAATGAATAGATGGATTATTTAGTCGTCCGTGAAAAACCTCTGTCATTCCTGTAAATGTTCATTATTTCGCTGACAGAATCATTTTTTAGCCTTTTCAACTTTTTTTGTCCAAAGGACCATTCCATTTCGGGACGGCAATACCTTGGACCCTCATGGAATGGCCTTTGGACAACAAGCTAAGGAATAAGGTTTTTCAATAAATTTTTGTGGAAACAATTGAGATTCTTGGATTCCCGTTTTCACGGGAGCTAAAAAGCTTTTGAGACTTTTTCACGGGCGACTAATTAGCCCTCCGGCCCTTTGATTTAAGAGGAATGGGAGGGATGAATGTCCATTCTAAAATTCGAGATTCTTTTTGAGGGGCAAAGCTCAGCAGGATTTTGAGTTGGTTCCATAAAGGGGGGATATGTTTTTGAACAAGTTGGGGCCACTCAATAAACACTATGGCCGGCTCGCAAAAAATATCCCAAAAGGCAATGTTCTCTACCTCCTCTATTGTTTTCAAACGGAAGAGATCCACATGATATAAAATATCATGTGGGGATTTTTTATAAACATTAATTAGGGAAAAGCTGGGGGAGTGAATTTCCTGTTCCGGAAAGCCCATCTGACTGGCCATATAACTCACCATAAGGCTTTTTCCCACAGCTAAGGGACCTTCCAACAAAACCACATGAGGGCTTTTGATATTTTTTATTAGTTTCTTACAGACTTGTTTAAGCTCTTTTGGATTTTTAATTTCTGTTCGTTCCAAAAAATCTCCTATCCATGGTTTGGAAAAATCAGTAAAAACTTTATGTCTGACGGCTCTCTATTTAAAGCTTAAGGGGAGCTAAAAGTCAAACTTAGCTCCATAAAGAGGGTAAAAAATAGGGCTTCCGTGAAATAGAGAAAAAAAAGAGTTTTTTGTAAATTTTTCACATCATTAAAAGGCAGAGATCAGAGGGAAAAAGAAGTTATTTTCTAAAGTTCTGCTCGATTTTAGACTCAAGTTTGTCAATTCTCTTATCAAACTTATTGTCCAGCCGATCAATCTTTTTGTTTGTGTCTGTTATGTGTTGCTTAAAGCCTCTTTTATGTGACCTATATCCTTATTTAAAAGCTCAAACTTATGCTTAAAAATTATGTAAAACAAAATCAAAACAATAAATAGAGCTGTATTTTCAGCCTTAAAACCTAAAAAATTTAAAACAGATAAAAAACTTAACATAATCTCATTATCGGGGCATTGGACGGGAATGTCAAGCCTTTGTTTAAAGTGCTCTAAACCCCACCAAGATAGGTTTTTTTTAATAAATATACTGATTACATTTGAGATTTCCGGTCAAAACAGAGTAGAAAAGGCAGGAATTTTCAAACAAAATCAGTATAAAAAGGCAAATATTCTTTAGTTTCTTTGCCCAAAGGCCATTTCATTTCGGGACGGTAAATTTACCCCCCCCCCCCCCCCCCGAAAAATGCTGTAAATTCAATAGTTTAAATCATTTTAAACATAAAAAAACTTTTGTTTTTAACAATAAAGGTTTTTTCTATTACCGGTGTTGTGGTGGCCTCCACTATTGGGGTAATAGCCATGACGGGTATGGCTAAACACATGGCCTTGATAGCCCAACAGCAACAGAAAATAAATAAGGAAAGGGAACTGAATGCTTTTTGGGAGCAGTTTGGGACACAAACAAGCTGTCAGAAAACAATAGAGAACTGGCTCAATCAGAATACTCCTAATAAATATCCGGCCCCTTCTGCCACAAAAAAAGCAAAGTTAGCGGAGGGGACTCAAGATAATCATATAGAGATCCAAATCATAAAAAAAGCAGACAACACAAATCTTTTAGATGTTCATGATTCTAACAACATATTTTCCCGCTATGGATTTTTTCCGCGATTTTTTGTTTTGAGATGTAATCTTGCCGACAATGGTGGGAGCTGTGATTGTCGGACTTCTGCTCATACCTATTCAGGCGGGGCTTGTAAAAAAACTTGGATGCTTATCCCAGGTATTCAAAAAGGGATGACCTTTATCAGAGGGAGGCTTTTGACTGTAGACATTGAATGGTCGTCCGCTCCTAATAGCACTTATACTAATTTCACTTGCACTGAAATAGGAACAACAGGGGGCAAAAACCGCTGTTATAAAGCGGAGGCAACTGGGAGCAGAAGAACCCTTGCTGGATGTGGTAGCACACAATCACTTGGTGGCACAGGCACAACGGCTTTTGGTAATGATGTGGCAAGGTCGGCTACTATCGCTGGGGCTAATAATCTTTTTTTAGGAGCAGGTGCGGGCCTTCATGCAGATGTAAGGTCTGGGGCTGATTATAATGTTTTTATAGGAAGTGAGGCGGGGAGAGCAAACACAAGTAGTCATGTCAGCGGGGACAATAATGTTTTTGTGGGGCACGGGACAGGCCAATTTGCCACAGTGAGCGGGAAATGGAATGCTTTTGTAGGGGAACGATCAGGGAGTGGAGCAAAAGTAAGCGGGAATAGCAACATGTTTTTTGGAAGGTGGGCTGGCGATCAAGCAAAAGTCCCTGGAACAGGCCATCATTTTTTTGGTTCTCAAGCGGGTTATAAAACAAAAATAACTTCAGGGGCAATGAATACTTTTGTTGGCACTAATTCAGGCAGAGAAGCCACAATCTCATCTGGAGGCAATCATTTTTTTGGGGACAATGCTGGGAAAAAAGCCACAGTGAGCGGAGGGCAGAACCATTTTATTGGTGATCATGCCGGTAAAGAAGCTACAGTGTCCGGGACTGGAAATGATTTTTTTGGCTATCATGCTGGTGACAAAGCCACAGTGAGAGGGAATACCAATCTCTTTTTAGGGGATGGTGCTGGGCGGAGTGCAGATATAAGATCCGGTGCTAATGGAAATGTTTTTATAGGGAATGAAGCGGGAAAAAAGAATCATGGGACAACTACAGGCGGTTATATCTCTGGGGATTTGAATGTCTTTTTAGGTCATGCCGCCGGCCGGACTGCTAAGGTGTCCGGGAATTATAATACTCTTATCGGAGCCGGTGCCGGGGGGACAGGGCAGACTATCTCTGGCAATGGTGGAACTTATATCAAGGGGGGTAAAATAGAAATCAAAGCCCCAGATGTTAAAGTAAAAGCTCAAGGCTGGTTATGTCCAGCTGGCCAAACTCTTAGAGGATTTGACACTTCTGGGAATAAAGTTTGTATTGCCACTGGTGGCACAGGCTGGAAACAAACCTGTCCAGTGGGGGATGTTCTCAGAGGATTTAACTCCGCCGGGAATAAAGTCTGTGCCCTTCAAGATAAATGTATGCCCGGCTATTATTGGAATGGGAGTCGCTGTATGACCCGCTGTGGGGGGGCTAAGCCAAACTGGTCATCCCCTTTGGCAAAGTGTGTCTCTGCCTGCTCTGCCCAGCAGTATTGGGACGGGTCGCAATGTAAAAACAGATGTCAAGCCTCTCACAGATGGGATGGATCACAGTGTGTCCATAGATGCCCAAACAATTGGTCTGTTAGGGATCAGGAATGTAAGTCCTGTTCTTATCTTTGGAATGAATCTTGTAATCACTGTCAGCCAAGATGTGCGAGCAGTCATGCATGGGAGCAGGATAGGTGCTCTTGCATATATCAAGGCACAGGGCGATCCTCCAAAGTTTATAAAAAGAATATTCGTCCCTTTAATGATATGGAAAAGGCTTTGAAGGACATAATAGATACTCCCCTATTCACTTATTATTTTAAGGATAAAGACAATTTTCCTAAAAAGAAAAGAATGGGAGTGATAGCGGAGGACTTGCCAAAAAGCTTACAGCTTAAAGGAAAGCCTGTTTCCCCGGACTGGCCCTCTATCTATGGGACATTGTGGGCTGGGATAAAAGCCCTTCATTCCAAGATAGAAAGTTTTAAAAAAGATGTGCTCTCAAAATTCAAAACTCTCAATTCCACAATAGAGGCAAAGTTTAAAGCCCTCAGCAAAACAGACGATCAGTTTAAAAAAGAGCTGGCCAATACTAAACAGGAATTAAAAGAAGCCACTGCAAAACTTCAAGACAATACAAAGGAACTAAAATCAGCCAATGAAAAAATAGACAGCCTCTCAAAAGAATTGAAGGAACTGAAGTCCAGTTTTGAGAAAACAGGACTAAGAGATCCGGACAAACAACCGATAAGATAAACAGGAAACAACCCTAAAAGAAGGGACCATGAAAATCCTATTTTTTATTTTTCTATCGTCTTTTATTTTGTCTTGTGGGACTCTTAAGTTTGCCAAAAAAGAAACTCAAGGGGAAAGGACTCCTCAGTCCAAAGCAAGACTGATCTATCAAGGGGGGAGCGAACTGATTGAACAAATCAGAAGGGGGAAAAAAACCTTCCCAGGTGGTGATTTTAAAAATGCCCAAATGCAGAATTTAAATTTGACCGGTGCCGATTTTCAGAGAGCAGACTTTACGGGGGCAGACTTAAGAGGGGCACGCCTTGATCGAGCACAAATGGAGGAAGCAAAATTAAGGAGTGCGAAAATGAATGGAGCAAGATTACATGAAGCGAACTTGCATAAGGCTCAAAAGCAGGGAGCTTTCTTAAGAAAAGCGGACTTGGAAGGGGCTGACTTGACAGAGGCAAAAATGATAGGGGCGGATTTTACATTAGCTAACTTGTCAGAAGCTAAATTGTTATGGGCAGACTTGAGATTTGCAGATTTTTGGCGGACAGACTTTACTGGAGCGGACTTGGCGGGGGCTACTATTAGCATAAAATATAAGCACAGAAATCAAGACAGGAAGGGGGAACTGTTTAAGGGAGCTAAGGGCTTGCACTTAGTTAGATGGGTGAATACGCTCTAAACCCTCTATTTTTCTCTCTAATCTTTAAATATCAAAAGCCTCAGCTGGAAAAAAAGCCTATTCTGGCTGATATTTGAGCACTTGAAATAAAAACTTGACATTCCCGGCCAATGTCCATATAATGGATGTATAAATTGATAACCTTAAGGAGCTAACATGTCTGAAACATTAAACCCGGCCACAACTGGACAAATAGCAGATGATAATAAGATTGAAGGAATAAGTATGAATTTAAAACCTTCTGTTCCTTTAATGATCACTATATCTTGTGTTGTGGTGACATTGTCTTTTTTGCTTGTAGGAGTAAATTTTCTTTTAAACGCAAAAATAGACCCATTAAAACAAAACATAGCTAAGATTGAAATAAGAATGGATAAATTAGAGACAGGGCAGGCTGAAATAAAACAGCTGTTATATGACTTTAAAAATGACTTTAAAAACCATTCTCACAATCCGTCAAAGCAAGCCCGCAAAAACAAATAGTCTCTTTATTCCCTTTATTTGCCTTTTCCCGGTGGCCACAGTTTACGGCTCTTTTTTTCTTTAGTTTCCCGGACAATAACCCGATAAGATAAGTATGAAAGGTCTGATTATTATCTTCTTATGTTTCTCAATTCCCGCTCAAGCCAAAATCTTGAGCAAAACAGAGCTTATTAAGCAAATAAAACAAGGGAAAAAAGACTTAGACTTAGCGGGGAGGGACTTAAGTCATGCAAACTTAAAGTTGGCAGAATTGGAGGGGGCGGACTTGAGAGGGGCTTTGTTGACGAATGCAGACCTAAGAGGGGCAGACTTAACAAGGGCAGACTTGGCCCTGGCCGACTTGACGGGGGCTAACTTGCAAGGGGCTAACTTGACGGGAGCAAACTTAACAAAAGCGGTCTTGTATTGGGCAAAGTTAGATTTAGCGAACTTAAGTCATGCATACTTGATAGAGGCTAAGCTGGTATGGATGACGGATAGATCAGGGGATGTAAATTGGTGGAGGGCTAACTTGTTAAATGGGAACTTGTTAAGGGTGAAATGGTGGAGGGCTAACTTCAGAGTTAACTTCAGAGGGGCAAACTTGAAAGGAGCGATGGTAGACTCAAAATATCGCGGTAAATTAAAAGGAGCATGGAACACAGACAAGATTAACTGGGTGGATTAAGCCTCAGAACCCTCTGCTTTTCTCTCTAATCTCTATCTATATCTATATCAAAAGCCTCAGCTGGGAAAAAAGCCTATTCTGGCTGATATTTGAGCACTTTAAAAAAAGCTTGACATTCCCGGACAATGGACTGACAATGAATGTATGAAAGCCTTTACTCCATTATTTCAAGCTGTTATTGCTTTTGTGGCCGTTTTGACAGGTTTAGGAATTGTCTTTAATCTTCTTTTAGCTCCGGTTAAAAAAGATATAGAGCACATTAAAGCGGGGCAGGTTGAAATAAAAAAGCTGGTTTATGAATTAAAAGATCAATCTCACAACCAGCCAAAACAGCCCCCAAAACCCAAGCAAGCTCACAAGGGCAAATAAACAATGTCCATATAATGGATGTATGAAAGCCTTTATTCCATTATTTCAAGCTGTTATTGCTTTTGTGGCCGTTTTGACAGGTTTAGGAATTGTCTTTAATCTCCTTTTAGTTCCGGTTAAGGCTAATCAGGTTAATCTTGATAAGAGGATAGACAGGATTGAGGCTGGCCAAGCCAAGCTATCAGAGGATATGGCGGAACTTAAACAGCTGTTTTATGATTTTAAAAACCATTCGCACGATCAGCCAAAGCAAGCCCGCAAAAACAAATAATCTATTTATTCCCTTATCAGATAGATTGGACAAAGCAATTATTACGATTGACAAAACAGCAGACAGACAAGCCCAATCCTGCCCAGACACTTCTCAAAGGGGAAGCACAGGGCAAAGGTAGGTAAAACTGCCCTTTTTGTGAAAAATTTACATAAAGACTAAAAAAAACTTTATCTTCCCGGACAATCCTGCTATACCCCAACACAATGAAAACACTATTAAGCCTTATCCTTTTAATGAGCTTGCCGGGGTTGGCCGGCTTGCCAGACTCCACTGATCCCATTGTTCAATCTCAGAACAAAGAACTAATAGAACAACTTGCTCCAAAACAAGCTATCATTAGCAAAGCAGTTATTATTCAAGACGGCCAAGCTGTTTGTTATATTGATTTTACTGATAAAGGAAATCAAACAGACCTACTCCCCCATTTTTCAAAAACCATCCCAGAAAACTTTAGGTCTTCTATCTCTATTCATAATCTCCGGGCCTGCAATGAAATAGAAAAAGAAAACTACTCTTACTTAAAAGATCATTTTATTTTGGAAGGAACTCAAACGGCCCTCATTCCTTTTCTGGCTTGGGCGGGGGGATCAGCTTTAGTTGGCGGAGGGATTGGTTGCCTTGTAGGAAGGCTTGCAAAAAAAGAATGGGTTAGATGGGCTTTCGGAGGAACAGCTCTTGCCTCCTTTTTTGGTTTTTTTGGGATGCACATTGCACATGCGGAGACAGGGAGGATGTTTCCTGCTGCCTATCCTATTGTTTTGATTTCGACAATGGGTATGACAGGGGGATTTGTCGGAGCTGTGATTTGCCATGAACATGAAGGAGATTCTCATGAACATGAAGGAGATTCTAAGGTCGCCCATTTTTTTGAAGAAGTTGAAGAAGATTAGATTAAGCCCTAAAAGCCTCTATTTTTCTCTCTAATTTTATAAAACTTTTTTCCCAGTTGAAAAACTTTTTTCCCTTGCAGTTGGGTTTGAGCCACCGGGCCTAAAGAGGCCAAAAGCTTTTTTTTAAGGCGAGCTTGCTGTCTCACTGCATGCAACAGCTCTAAAAACATAAGCCAGCAGTGGTCTTTTGTTTTTAGTTTATGGATGAGTTGCTCTAACTCCTTTTCAGACAGATTTTTAATATGATTGAGCTGTTTGTAAATTTTAAAATTCTCTATTTGTTTTTTGCTCACAAATTTTTGAGGGATTTTTGAAGGTTCAAAATCATCTTTTAGCCCATAAGCTTTGTTGTCGGCAGGGCCAGAAAAAACAGAGCTTACCGATGGTCCAACAGCCAAATCAAAAGGCCCCCAAGAGGGATGATACAATAATTTGTTTTTCTCATCTTTTATTAAGCAGTTTTTAAAAGACAGCAAAAGCCATCGGCCCTTTCGTCTCAAGCAGGATTTAAGCTCTCCTGTAAGGCGGATCCCCCCTGCAAACTGCAAGTTGGATTTCTTTCCTATTTGTAGACCTTGGCGGGACAAAGTGCTTTTTGTCCAAAAATAAGGAGTAGAGTTTGGGCCTTGAAAGTTTAAAGCTGTGCTATAGCCCTCTTTATGATAAGCTTTTCCATGGCCTTTAAGCTCCCGACCTTGAAAGGAGAGTTGCACAGGTCCGGAAAATTTTAAAAAAGCGACTTTATTGTTTTTAGTAATGATGGCCTGAGTTAAAATCCCGGAAATTTGTAGCCCGCTATTTAAAACCACAGTATTTACAGTTTGAGATTTAAGAGCCTCCCTCACCCCATAAGCTCCCCCTCTTTTAACAGCCATTTTTTTTGAGATCTTTTCCAAAACCTGTCCGGCCTGTTTAAAGCTTTCTGCCACAAATAGTTGGGGCTGGAAATCGGTAATATCAAAGGGGTAGTTTAAGCAGTTTTCACTCAACTTTATTTTTTTCACTTTTTGGATTTGAAGGGATTCTCCTATGGAAGAGATCAGGCCCGCTCCGTATATTTTTGGATTTTTTAAACTCCCTATAAGCCCATACTCTGAAGTCCACCATATTAAGCGAGACAGACGAGCCGATTCGCTAACATGAGACATATTTTTTGTGATGGCCTTTAGCTTTTGCTCTTGCCTTTGGATTTGTTGAGGGCTGGAGTGCGGGTTCTCTTTTAAGTCACTGAGGTCTCTAATGGCTTTGTATTTTTCCATATCCTCCCGGCTGAAGATGGCCTTTAAAACAGTTTGAGCGTATTTTTCTAAAAATTTTGAAAACAAGGGATTGGTTAAAAAAGGGACATGGCCCACAGCTTCATGAATAATATCCGGTGCGGGAGTATAAAACACATGTTGGACAGACCTTAACTCCGAAGCGATGGGGAGGATTTTAGATTTTTGAAACTCCATAAAAGCTCTGGGAGGGATAAAGCCACTGATGCAAACAGCCCGCCAACCAAATTTTCTTAAATTCCTGTCTATATCTGAAATTTTAGGAATTTTATCCTGACTGATTCCTGTTTGCTCTAAGCCCTTCAAACCCCCTTTCAGCCCATAAAGGGACAGGTTGTGTTTTATGCCCCTCATTACAAAACGCCAAAGGGCCTGATCCTCATGGCTATATTTTTTATAGTTTTGAGGCACAATAAATTTTTTAAGATGAGAGGGGATACAAGTCGCCAAAGGCACCTCCTACTTGAAAGAGCTATATCCATATTATATACTGATGGAGGGCTTAATTTTCAAGTCTGCTCCTGTTTTTCTCTTTATTTGGCTTTTTCGCTATTTATCTTGAAAAAGTCTTAACTTTTTTGTCTATCAGCCCGAAAAAGTCTAAAAATATCAACCATTATGAGGGAAAAATTTTCATTTTTTTGCCTTTAATCTTGGAAAAGCTTGATTTTTTTGATAATTTGTCCCCGAATTTTTATGAAATACTTTATTTTGTTATTTTTTGTGTTTTCTGCTCAAGGTGCTTTCAGCTCAAAAACTCCTAAAGCTTCTGATAAACAACAGGCTAAGGAAAAAGCTCAGAAGGAGCAAGAAGAGAAGGATAATCTTCTGTTCTCTTCTATTTCCGAAGGTCCTTTAGCCCTCCGGCAAGCTTTAGAGGCGGGTGCAAATCCCAATGCCAGGGATGATCGTGGTTTGCAACCTCTGCACTATGCTGTTTCAAAATCTATAGAGGGAGTTAAAATTTTGCTTGAGTATGGAGCGGATCCCAATCTCAAGGAGAATCTGGAAAAATCTGATGTGAGCTTAACTCGAGATAGCCCTTTACATTATGCTGTGCCCTTTGCACCAGTGGTTCAGCTTTTATTGTCAGCAGGGGCCAATCCTGATATTACTTCTGATATGAGGCTAACCCCTTTGCATATTGCTGTGGATCATGAGGACACATTGGAAGTTTTACTTAATGCAGGGGCAGACCCTGAGATTAGAGATGGTTTGAATCGGACAGTCCTCCACTATTCCGCCCAAGGATACAACTCCACAGCACTTAAGCTTTTGTTATCAAAAACAGAAGTGGATATCAATGCTCAGGATTTTACAGGTGAAACAGCTCTGTTTCAAGTTGATTTTTCAGCAAAAGCGGGGCTGGAAATTTTTAAAATTTTACTCAATGCAGGAGCCGATCCTAAAATTCAAAGTTCATACGGGAATATTTTACATAAGGCCATAAGGGCAGGTGCCCCTGTCTCCATTCTTCAGGCTCTTTTAGACAAAGACAAAGCTCTTATCCAAGGCAAAAACCCATTTAACGGAGATAGCCCTTTATTTTTAGCTGTCATAAGAGGAGATCTCCAGGTGGTTCAGTTGCTTTTGGACTCTGAGGCAGACCCCAATGTTCAAAACCAAAAGGGTGAAACCCCTCTTCACTTGGCTGTTGACAAGGGCCATCATGAAATTGTTCTTGCCCTTTTAGCACGGGGAGCCAATCCCAATTTAAAAGACAGTGAAAAAAGGACCCCCTTGCATTTGGCCAGCTTTGTCCCTCCTCATCGTCCCAATAAGGACTTAGCCCATTACACTGTCCGGGTTTTGTTAGAGGCTCGTGCTTTCCCGGGTTTTATTGATGCTGAGGGAGAAACGGCTCTTCATAGAGCGACTCGAAGTCCAGATCAGGGGGTCATAAGTGCTCTTTTAAATTATGGGCTGAGTGAAATACAATTAAATGCCCTCAATCATTATGGTGAGACGGCTTTGCATATAGCTGTATCCAATCGTCTCAACTCCAATCCCAAAGTTGCTGAAATACTTTTACGAGTGGGGGCCGATCCTTTAGTGGAAGATCAACAAGGGCGAACCCCTTTGCAAATTGCTGTATTAGCCGAAGTGCCTAATGTTAGTCTGATTCGAATCCTTAAAGAGTATTCTTTAGTTCCGGCAAGTTGCAAAAGCACTTTTTCAAGGTGAGAGTTTTTATAAGAACCTGCTTTCATGAGGGCATTTTATTTTAGGTTGCCGGTTCTTTTTTTGTGGGCAAGCTGAGGATAAACTCTGTCCATTCCCCTTCCTTTGATTGAACAGATAAAGCCCCTCCGTATTTAAGAACAATATCATGGGTGAGAGACAGCCCTAAGCCTGTGCCTTTCCCCGTTTCTTTTGTCGTCCAAAAGGGGTTAAAAATTTTATCTTTTATATTTTCTGGAATGCCTGTTCCGTTATCCCGGATTTTTATCTCCACCTGATTCCCTATTTTTTTGGTTTTCAACTCTATCCAGTAGTTTTTGTTTTTTTTATTGTCTTCCTCTATGGCATCACAGGCATTGGCCACAAGGTTAAGGATGATCCGGCTGATGTCTTGGGGAACAGCAGTAATAGGCTCTAAACTTTTATCAAGATCTTTTTTAAATGACATATTAAAGGAGGAGTTAGAGGCTCTTTTGCTATGAAAAGCCAGATTGGAGTAAATCTCCATATAGCGGTTGATATTGACTTGCTCTTTTTGGCCTGTGGCTCGGCGAGAGTGCTCCAGCATCCCTGTAATGATGTCGCTCACCCGATCCCCATGCTGGCTGATCTTTTCCATATTGGACTTGATGTCCTTCATGTTTTCTTGAATGGAAATGTTCATCTTTTCATCCCCTTCAGGTTTTATTTTTTGAATATCTGAATCCAGCTCTTTCAACAATTCCTGAGAGATTTTAGCAAAATTATTTATGAAATTAAGAGGGTTTTTGATCTCATGGGCAATGCCTGCGGTGAGTTGTCCTAAGGAGGCCAGTTTATCTTGAACGGCTAATTGCCTTTGTGTTTTTTTCAGCCGGCCTATGGTCTCTTCCAGTTTTTTGTTTTTTTCCTGAACCTCTCCGGCCAGTTTTTCCACAAGACCCAGCCGCTGAGCCTCTAAAGCATAAAGGCGAAGGGCCTCAAGAGCACGAGCCATATCCGCCGTTTCATCTTGCCCTTGGACATTGACCTTATCCTTTAAGCCCCCTTTGGACATGCTCTGCATTTTTTTAGCCAGGTAGTTTAAACGGCGAGCCAAAGGAGCCACTAAAAAAACCACAGCTATAAAAAAGCCGGCCAAGCTGATAATATTGATAGCCAAAAGCAGAGTTTGATTTTTCTTAAGGGATTTTTTAAATAGAACCGTGCTCTTTTTCCCACTGGCTTTGATGTTCAAGTGAATGTTTTTGATGGTTTCTGAAAGTTGGCTCGCGATTTCCCTGTTTTTTTCAAGATATTGATTTTGTTTTTTTTCAATATTTAAAATTTGTTTTTTTAAATCAAAAAGGGAAATGTTTTTTCCCTCTCCTAAGCCCAATCGTTTGAGGGATTGAATGTCCTTTGAGATGCTTGATAAAGCCCCCGCGAAGGATTGGACTGATCTTTCACAGGATTGAATGGAAGCCAAAAATCGCTCTCTTATAGGTTGAATGAGATCAGCATTGGACAGATCCCCCGCTTCCCTTAATAAATTGACAGCTATACTCATTTGTGCTTGAAGGCTCAACAGCTCCTTATAAAGAAGAATGTCTTTAAGTTGGATAGCCTGTTGTGAGGTTGGTTTTGCAGGGGAGGAAGGGGAGGTAGAGATAGCTTGAGTTTGAATGGCCAAAGCAAAAGTTTTATCGTCAATTTCCACAACCAGAGTTTTGTAAAGCCTCAGGTTGAGTTTTCGTATTTGATCCGACATGTTTTTGAGTTTTTGCAAAAGAGACCTTTGCCTTCCCACAGATTGTTCTATAAATTTCAGGTTGTCTGTCATTTTTTGGACTAAGCCTTGTAGCTCTAAAGAATTTTGTGCCAAGGTGGACTTTTCAAAAGTGTTCAACTGCTCTTGTAAAATTTGGCTGTCCTGTTGGATTTCCTTTTTAATCTGTTTGGCCGAAACCTCAGAGGGGCTGGCTATCAGTTGAGGGGCTGACTTCAGCAATCTTTCACTTTGCTGGACAATATTGCCGGCCAAAATAAGCTCAGGGATATTTTTAGTGGCCAAGATCTTTTGGATGTTCACAACTTCTAAAAGAGATCTCCAGCTGAATAGGCTAACAATGAGGATAAAACTGAGAAAAAGCAATAAAATCCCATAGAGCTTAAAGGAGAGGCTTTTCATTATCCCTCTTTTTTTCTTTTTAGGTTTTGTCGTTTTTACAGTGGGTTCATTCATTGGCGGATATCTTTCAAATTGGATATGGGAAAAAGCTTTCCCTTAGAAATAACATTGAGAAAGACTTTATCTGAACCTTGGTTATCTTTAGGTCCATATTCTAAAATAAAGTCATGGATAGAGAAATGTTTGGTTTTTTTAATGGCTTTTATGAATTTAGAGCGGGTGAGATGGGGTCCGGCCTTTTGTAGGGCCATAACTGTTAGCTGGCCCACAAGATAGCCCTCTAAGGACACAAAATTGAAGTTTTTTTTAATGGCCTTTTGGTAATGGCTGATTAAAGGCTTGTCTGCACGAAAGGGGAAGGGAACTACTGAGCTGAGCACCACTACAGAGGGCTGATTTTTTAATTCTTCATGAAGGGCCTCAATCCCCACAAAAGAGAGGCTGAGGAAGAGAGGTTTAAAGCCCACAGTGTCCGCCAGTTGGATAAAAGTAGCCGCTGGACGGTAAGCTCCAACAATCAAAACCGCTGAGGGTTGACCAGCCATAATGTCTAAAAGGGCGGTTTTAACAGCGGTGGTGTTTCTCAAATAAATACCCATCGATTGGATTTTCATATTTCTTTTTTGGAGGGCTTTTTTTAACCCCTTCAGCCCGGCCCGGCCATAAGAGTCGTCTTGATAGAGGATAGAGATTTTTTTAATGTTCAAATCCTCAATCAGTCGCTCCACAAGGTTGTGAATTTCCTGAAAATAAGAAGCCCGGACATTGATAATATTTTTTTGTGAGGGATCTCGCAAAAACTCTGCCCCTGTAAAAGGCCCGATATAGGGGATAGAGACTTCAGAGACAATAGGGGCCACCGCCTTAGAAGTGGGCGTGCCCACAGCTCCAATGAGGGCAAAAACTTTGTGTTTGTTGATAAGCTCTCTGGTGTTTTTGATACTGAGTTCTGGCTCATAAGAGTCATCTAAGGAGATAAGTTCCAGCTTTCTCCCATAGATACCGCCCTTTTCATTGACGGCATTAAAGGCGGAGAGAATCCCAGCCCTCATGTTTATCCCCAGTCGTTTTGCCGCACCAGTTAATGCAGTGGATTGCCCAAACAAGATCTTGTGTTTCGTCACTCCTTCGGTTTGTGATAGAGAAGGGAGAGGAAAAACAATCAAAAACAATAAAAATTTAGCCTTTATATTCGGCCAAAACAAAAGTGATGTCATCATAAGGTTCTGCCTCCTTAGAAAAATCTTTTACAGATTTTAAAATACTTTCCCCTGCTTTGAGAACAGGCAAAGTTTGGCTTTGGGATAAAGTTTCCGTAAGTCTTTTTTCCCCAAACTCTTCTTTTTTGGTGTTGTGGGCCTCAGTCAGCCCATCAGTGTAAAGGAAGAGCCGTTCCCCCGGCTTTAAATAGCTCTTTTTTTCGTGAAATTCAAAATTTTCTTTAGCACCTACAGGAATATCTCCTGTAGGGGGAAGGGCCTCAAGTGGTCCTCCTTTTTGGATTTTAAAGGGGCTGAGATGGCCTGCATTGCAATAATTTAAACTCCCTTGTTTCAAATTCAAAATCGCGTAAAATACTGTAGCGAACATGCAGTTGCTGTTGTTTTTTGAACAATTCAGATTAACCGATTCAATACATTTTTTTGGAGAGAGAAACTGACCCGCCGTGCTTTTCATTAAAGTTTGATTGACCACAGCAAATAGTGCTGAAGAGATCCCCTTACCTGAGACATCCGCTATCACCAGGGCCAAGTGTTCTTTATCTATTAGAAACAGATCGTAATAATCCCCTCCCACTTCTTTAGCTGGAGCATTATGGGAAAAAATATCACATTTTGGAGTAGGGGAGGCGGAGGTGGGCAAAATGGATTTTTGTATTTTTTTGGCCACTTCTAATTCTTTTTGGATGGAAAGCCACTTGTTTTGATTTTCTAAGGCTTGCCGGAGAGTTTGCACATGTTGAATGGTTTTGTTGAGGGTTTGCTCCACATCCTCAAAATCAATAGGTTTAGTGATAAAGTCAAAAGCCCCGCGATTCATTGCTGTTCGGATATTTCCCATATCTCCATAAGCTGAAATGATAATTGTTTTTACATCAAAGCGATTGGATTTGATTTTTTCTAACAGGCTTAAGCCATCCATTTTGGGCATATTGATATCAGATAAAACCAGGTCCATATCCTCATGTTTTTGCAGGGCCTCTAAGGCCTCTTCGCCGTTATGACAAAAAACAAAGGACCATTCCCTGTTTTGAATTTTTTTGCGAAATTTTTGTTTAAAAAGGCTCTCTATGTCAGGTTCATCATCCACAATGAGAATTTTAATCATTTTGATCTCCCTTATTTCAGACTTTTTTTAAAAGAGGCTTGCAAAGCCTTTAATCCTTTATACCCTAATCTGTTTAAAAAATCATGCTTTTATTTAATCCCCCGTAAAAAACCTTGTTAACTATTTAATTTTTGGCCCGCCCATGTTAAGGTGGCAGAGTATGACAGACAGAAACAAAATGATAATGCAAATCTTCCCTCCAGAAAATACTTGGGAGAAAAATTATAGAGCCATTATTGATTTTGGAAAAAAGCTGGAAAAATTTAATGAAGAGGATAAAAAAGATAAGTGGCTCATTAAAGCTTGCCAATCCCCTTTATGGCTGAAACCGGAAATGGGCGATTCGGGTCAGATTATTTTTATGGGGGATAGCGAAGGGCTGATAACCAAGGGGATTTTAGCTATTATAATTAAATTTTATACAAAGAGAACAGCCCAAGAGATTTTGCAAGATCCCCCCTTATTTATTGAGCAACTCCAGCTGAGTCGGTATTTGAGCCTTCGCCGGACTAATGGCATAGGCTCTCTTTTAGACCAGGTTCTTCAGTATGCGAGAGCCTTCTCTGCCCTGTCTTCAGCCCCAAATCCGGCTTTTATCGGACAAAAGTCTTAAGAAAACTTACAAAATAATCCGATTACAGTCTTGATGAGAGTTTTTCTCCCACTGTGGCTCACTGTGCTCTTTTTATGTTGCGGGATCTCCTGTGCCCCTTTGCAGGTGGCAGAGCCTTTAGATCCTTATTCTGACCTGAGTGGTTTGTTTATAGCCTCTCACTCTGATGTAGACACAGAGGATAGGCCAGAAATAGATTACAAGCCTTTTCCCATAGACAATAACTCGTATGTCAAACATTGGATTAGCCGTTTATCAAAAAAGCCCTTAAAGGATGATATGAGGAGATATTTGGAGCGATCTCGCAGATATATTTATTTTATGGGGGATATTTTACAGGAAGAGGGACTTCCTAAGGACTTGGTTTATATGGTTATGGCGGAGTCGGGTTTTTACCCTTATGCCAAAAGTTCAGCCAATGCAGTGGGTTATTGGCAGTTTATTCGGCCCACAGGGAGGCAGTATGGTTTGCGGGTGGATTCTTATGTGGATGAGAGGCAGGATGTTTATTTATCCACAAGGGCCGCCATTTGGTACCTTAAAGATCTGTATGCTATTTTTGGTGATTGGCGTTTGAGCATGGCCGCGTATAATTGTGGGGAAAATAGAGTGATTCGGGCCATTAAAAAGCACAAGAGTAAAAATTTTTGGCGATTGGTCCAGCGAAAAGCTCTCCCACCAGAAACCAGAAACTATGTTCCTAAAATTATGGCTATGAAAAAAATTGCCCTCAAACCCCGTGCCTATGGTTTTTATAATTTGGATTACAAAGAGCCTTTAGAGTATGACTTGATCTCTCTTAGGAGTCCTTCCTCTTTATCTTATATATCTAAAGAATTAGGTATTCCTTATGATGATTTAAAGTATTTGAACTCAAAATTCAAAACAGACAAAGTCCCCTTAGAAGGGGAGGAATCTTATGTCCGCATTCCGGCCTATACTGAGATTTAAAAAAGCATGTATAGGGCGGGATGCTCTCATGATAAAGAAGCTGGTCGCCCCTGTTCCCTTTTCACAAAAAAACAGGAGTATTCCCTTTATAAGGAGATGCTTACTCCTTATTTGATATTGATTTTTAAGGTGGAACCTCTTACTGAAATTTTATCTCCGTCTTTTATTTTGGCTTTTTTTACTTTTTTCCCATTCAGTTGAACTGTGGCAGGATGTTTTGTGGCAAAAAAAGCAGAACCTTTAGGCCCAGGGATCAGGGCAAAGGCTTTTGCTGGAGCTTTTTTTTCAAAAATGGGAAAATCTAAAGATCGACTTCCAAAAACCCTCGGCCCATAAAACAGCTGGCCGGTCTGGCCTTCTTGAGGGCCGGACAAAAAAACAAACTCAATGGCCTGAGCAAAGGCTTGAAGGCGGATGGCCTGATCTTGTATTTTCCCTCCAGCTTTTTTAATAAACAAAGCCCAAAGCTCCTCAGTGTCGGGGATAAGCTCTAACTGAAATTCTGTTTGTCCGATTTGAAACTTTGATCCGGGCTTTAAAATAGATTTTACAACTCTTTGATCTTCCATAATGATTTGATTTTTTGAATCTTTGTCAAAGATGAGGATTTTGCCTTTGGAGCTGACAGAAATTTCTGCATGAAGGGACGAAACCAACTCATCCTGAAGTAAGATATCCCCCTTAAAGCGACCAATTTGCAGGCCATTTTTTAATGGGAATTTTTGGCCCTTTACCGGCCCGGTTAAAGCTCTTAAAATAAATTTCTTCATACTCTATTCAATACTCTATTTTGAGCTTTCAGGGCAAGTTTTTTCTGGGGGACTGTTTAGTCGCTCGTGAAAAACCTTTGTAATTTAATAGATCGCACAAGAAAAAAACCAGCCTTTAGACCGCTTTCTTTTTTATTCCTTGATCTAAGAAAAGAATAAAAATTAAATAGGGATATTCACAGGAGGGGCTAATGAAAATTGAAAAACGACAATTAAAGGAAATAGAATTTTTATTTCATCAATCCACTAAGGGCATTCACTGGCTTTTTGAAGACAACAAAAAGCTGGCCCATATCCTCCGCCATCCCACACAGGAAAAAAGTTTTTTTGACTCCAAAAATATGCAAAAAATACAAAAGGTATTTACCGAACTGGTCTCCAAAAAAAGCATAAAGGCCAAACAAAACTATTTGAGTATGCTCGATTCAGAAAATTTTGAAATTTTGGTTCGAACTTACTTTCATATTGTGGACAATACCATTTTGAATAAAGACAAAACTATTCATTAGCTTTGCCCTGTTAATTTATGAATCCTCAAAGCCTCACATTTTCCCATATCGTGGCCGTTTCAAAAAATAATATGATTGGTTTAAACAACAAACTCCCCTGGCATATACCAGAAGATCTGAAATATTTTTACAAGACAACAGAAAATAAGGTCTTGATTATGGGCAGAAAAACTTTTGATTCCATCGGCCATGCCTTGCCTAACAGGTTGAATGTGGTTTTAACAAAAAATAAAAAATTTAAAGATAAGGAGGCGGTTTCTTTTAGCTCAATAGATCAGGTCTTAAAGTATTGCCAAAGGGCGGAAATTCAAAAAAAATATGGAAATGAGATTTTTATCACCGGTGGAGGGGAGATTTACAAACAGACTCTCAGTATGACTGATCGTCTGTATATCACCCGGATCCATAAGGAATATGAGGGGGATGCCTCTTATCCTGAAATACCAGAGAATCAGTTTCAGGAAGTCAGCCGGATAGATAAGGCGGAGCCTCAGCCTTTTTCCTTTTTAATTTATGAGAGAATCAAACAATAAGGAGATAAGCTTTTATCTCTGCCATCACTATTTTTTCAAAAAAAACTTTAAAAATCCTTTTTTAACATAGCCTCTGCCCTAAATTTCATTTATAAACTGAGATTATGGCTTTTTTAGCTTTTGAGGGGATAGATGGTTCAGGCAAAAGCTCTTTAATCTCACTTTTGCAAGCTCAGCTCAAAAAAAGGGGTCAGGATTTTATTCTGACTAAGGAACCGGGGGGGACCCCTGCTGGCGAAAAAGTCAGGGAGCTTTTATTGGCTAAAAAAAATTTTGCCCTCAATCCCTTATCGGAAAGCTTGCTCTTTTACGCTGACAGAAAGCAAAACATTGAGGAGGTCATTCGGCCAGCCCTTGAAAAAGGCCAATGGGTTTTATCCGATCGTTATTATGCCAGCACTTCGGCATATCAGTGTGGGGGGAAGGGGATGGATCCTGCTTTTATCCAGCTTTTAAAACAAAAAATTTGTGGGAGTTGTGAGCCAGACCTTTGGATTCTTTTAGATCTGCCTGTGGCGGAGGCTTTTAAGCGACTCCCTTCAAAAAAAACCAAAACAAGAGAAGATCAACTGCCTCTTTTAAGCCATTATTCTTTAAAAAAGGGCCTGCGGGATCGGATGGAAAAGGAAAGGCCCGCCTTTTACCAAAGAGTGAGGGATTATTACCTTAAAATGGCCAAAGCTTATTCTGAAAAATGGTTGATATTGAATGCCCTCCATCCACCAGAAGAACTTTTAGAAAAAATTTTATCCCATTTAAAGGAACAAAAATTTTTATAATCTTGATGGGGAAAAATTATTTAAAAGCTCTGTTGAGGTAAAAGGGGAAGAATGTTTGATTTTTTTAAAAAGGATATAGAGCAAAAAAAACAAAACCTCCTCTACCGGAAATGCAGGTCTTTAGAAGATATAGATTTTAGCTCTAATGACTATTTGGATCTTAGCCAACATTCAGAGATTAAAAAAGATCTTATCAAAAGCCTGAGGGAGGAAGGGTTGGCTTTGTCTTCTAAGGCCTCCCGTTTGATTGGGGGGACAAGCCCTTATCATATTCAAGCGGAAAAACAAATGGCACAATTTATCCGCCGGCCCGCAGTTTTGAGTTTTTGTTCCGGCTATCAGGCCAATTTGGGTCTTATTCCCGCTTTATCTAAGGAAAGGGTGATCTTCTCCGATCAGCTAAGTCATGCCAGCCTTATTGATGGCATTCGTTTGAGCCGGAGGCCCTATCATATTTTTCGGCATAATGATTGGAATCATCTTGAGGATTTACTGAAAAAAGAAAAAGGAGGGAAATTGATCGTCACAGAAAGCCTTTTCAGTATGGAGGGGGATTTTTCTCCCTTAGAAGAGCTTTCCCGCCTTGCACAGGCTTATCAGGCTCTTTTACTTGTGGATGAAGCCCACAGCACAGGGCTTTTTGGGAAAAACCTCGGAGGTTTTGTGAGTGATTTAAAACAAAAAGAGCATATTGTCACCGTTCATACCGGAGGGAAGGCTTTAGCTTGTTCGGGGGCTTTTGTTGGCTCATCTGTTTTGATAAAAAAATATCTTATCAACAACTGCCGTTCTTTTATTTACAGCACAGCTGTTTCTCCTCTTCTTATGCTCCAGTGGTTGGCGGTTTTGCGGGTTTTAAAAAAAGAAAGGCACCGTGCCCTCAATCTCAGGCAAAAAGCTCTTCAGTTAAGAAAAGATTTAGGCTTAAGCCTATCGGAAAGCCCCATTCTTTTTATTGTTTTAAAAAATTCTAAAGTCGCCTTAGAGTTTTCGCGAAAGTTAAAGCAGAAGGGTTTTTTTATCCCCGCTATTCGAGAACCCACAGTGCCTAAGGGCCGGTCTGGTTTAAGGTTGAGCCTTCACTTTCAGCACACAAAAGAGCAGTTGGATCTTTTAAAGCAAAGCTTATCCTTTATTAGTGCTTTTTGAGCAAAGTTTGGCGGGAACAACTGGCGTAAGTTTTTTTAAGTCTGCTTGTATCTAAGAGGCCACTCAAGCTTTTTAAAATTTTGTGAAAAATTTACAAAATCTCTTTTTTTATTTTGACAAATTAAAAATCATTTTTAATATAGGCTCAAAATATGAAGTTTTTAACTTTACTTTTAACTTTGATTTTTTCTTCCCATAGCATGGGGGCGAATTTTTTTCCATTTGATGGATCCCGCTGGGATCAATCTATAGTTGAGTATGAAGAAACTTTAAAACCCTCTCCTATTTATGAGGCTGTCAAAAATTCAGATTATAGCCAATATTCAGAAGAGATGAGCCGGCTATTAGATGGCCCTGTGGAGGATTTTATAACTGCCATCTCTTATGTGGATAAAAAAGGCGACAGCATTATTCATCAAATAATTAAAGCTAAAAAACACCAAAAAGAGTTTTCTGAAGAGTTAGAGGCTTTACTGCTTTTAATGTCTGGTTATACCTCTTTTTCTAGTAGAATCTCTCCTTCAATCGAACTGGGAGGTGAGTGGATAAAAGTTCCTAAGATGGAAGAAACAGCCATTGGCCAGGCCATTTTGTTAAAAGATAGGGAAAAACTAAAAACAGCTCTTAATAATCTGTTAGAAGGCCCCGCTCGTGATCTTATTGGCCATTTTTACGGCTTGCCAAATACAAAGATGAGCACCAGTTTTGTGGTGGAACATATTGATAAAAACTATTTGTCTCCCTCAAAGACGCCTCAACTTTACTCAAAGGCACCTCAACTCCAGAGAGGACTATCGATATCGGGAAGAAGTCAAGCCTTACAGAATAGTTTAAAACTTTCTCGCCTCTCTAAGTTGGCTAAACAAGAAGAAAACTTTCCTACCTACTTTGCCCTTAAAAAATTGAAAGTACAATCAGATAGCTTATTTTTCTTTGTCTCTAATATGGCTATATTTGGTGTGCCTACTGCTGTGCTATTTTTTATAGCCAAAATAATCACCTTGGATGCCGGTATAGATACTACTCTTGTGGGAAACTTTTTTCCATCTCTTGATTCTCCCTCCAGGCTACCCAGTAGAATTGAAGGGACTGGACAAATCTTAGGAGTTCCATTAGTTGTTGGTGCTGTGAGTACTTGTTATAGAACTTTTAAGAGAAAGAAACAAAGAACATTAACGAAATTCGATAAATTCGATAATTAGTCCCCCGTGAAAAAACCTCAGTAAGTCCCTCTCATCCCCTGCTTTTACAGGCTCAGGCTTTTCAATGACTTTTGCCCAAAGGCCACGGCATGAGGGTCCAAGGTATTGCCGTCCCGAAATGCTGTGGCTTTTGGGCAAAGAAACTGAAGAATCCCCTGTGAATTATAGAGGTTTTTCACAGGCGACTAATTAGTCGTCCCTTAAGATCAACCTGAACCTATTTTTTGAACCTGAACTATTTTTTGTTTGCCATAGAAACCAATTTTTTAGCCACCCGTTGAATTTTGTCCTGAATTTCATTTTGGAGGGATTGGATCTCTTTCATGTAAGAACCTATCTCATAGCCTTTGATAAACTCTATTTTTAAGTTTTCCGGGCAGGCGGAAACAAGCTCCCTTTTCATCTGAGAGAGGCTGTAAATATAGCCAGTTTTAAAACTACAATAATCCCTTAAACCTGCTGAAAACCCATTGTCATAAGCTTTAGCATAAATAGAGTTAGGGGAAATAGGGCAAACCTTCCTTCTCTTTTCAAAGATAGAGCTTTTTTTTAAACCTTTCGCACTATCTTGTCGGCCCAACTCATACCAGTTGATAGCTTTGCATGTGGTGTTCAGATGGGAGCAGGCCGGCAGTAAAAAAGAAATAAGAAAGAAATAAAAGGCCCACTTCATGTTTATAAAAATAACACAAAAAAGGCTTTTTGTCTATAAAAAAGTGTTTAATGAAAAGTTTTCTTCTTTTAAGCTGGCCAGGAAATCTTGACATATATCAACAAAATAGCTTAAATAAGATAGGAAGTGTTTAAACCATCTCAGAGGTATATAAAATTTAATCAGCGTCCGTAGCTCAACTGGATAGAGCACTGGACTTCGGATCCAGGGGTTAGGGGTTCAAATCCTCTCGGACGTGCCATTAAAACATTATAAAACATGGCAAAAAAACAAGCCACTACAATTTATATTACAGAAAAGCAACAAAGGCAACTTAGAGAGCTAAATGATCGCTTAAAGATTCCCATCTCTGAGTTGATTCGCCAAGGTATTGATTTGATTTTAAAAAAATATGATAAAAAACTTTCTGGCCAAATATCCTTGCCTTTAGAGGATGAAAAGGATTAACTGATCTTTTATTGCCCTGGATTTTTAATGTATTTGTCTCAACTTTCTATAAAAACTTATGCCTTTAGATCGAATTAGGAATTTTTCCATCATAGCTCATATTGACCATGGTAAGTCCAGCTTAGCCGACTGTTTTTTGGAGCTGACCCATGCCTTAGACGAGCGAAGTAGGAAGGATCGCTTTTTGGATCAGATGGATTTAGAAAGGGAACGGGGGATCACCATTAAAGCTCAAACTGTGAGGCTGAATTTTCAAAGTAAAGACGGCCAGATCTATCAATTTCATCTGATTGACACTCCGGGACATGTGGATTTTTCTTACGAGGTTTCCCGCTCTCTTTCTGCTTGTGAGGGGGCCCTTTTGGTAGTGGATGCCAGTCAAGGTGTGGAAGCACAAACTTTAGCTCATTCTGCTTTAGCTTTGGAAAACAATTTAGAGCTTATCCCTGTAATCAATAAAATTGATTTGCCCACTCAAAGAGTGGATGAAGTTAAAAGGCAGATCACAGATCTTATAGGTTTAAAAGAAGAAAGTATTCTTTTAGCCAGTGCCAGGGAGAAAAAAGGCATTCAAGAGATTTTAGAGGCAGTGGCACAAAAAATTCCTCCCCCATCAGGAGATTCTTTCCAGCCTTTACAAGCTTTGGTTTTTGATTCTTGGTTTGATAGTTACCAGGGGGTTGTGGCCCTTTGCTGTGTGAAACAGGGGATTATCAAAAAAGGGGATTCCATCTGTTTAAAAGGTTCTAACAGGGAGTGTGAGGTTTTAAAGTTGGGGGTGTTCACCCCTTTTGTCTCCGAGTTGGCTGAGTTGAGGGCCGGAGAGGTCGGTTTTGTAATTACAGGCATTAAAAAAATTGCAGATATGAGAGTGGGGGATAGCATTGTCCATAAAAACTCCAAGGATGTCCCTCCTTTAAAGGGTTTTAAAAAGATTCAGCCTATGGTTTATTCCGGGATTTTTCCCATTCATACGGATGGTTTTGAACATCTAAAAAAAGCTTTGGAAAAACTTTCTCTTAATGACTCCAGTTTGAGTTATGAGATGGAGTCCTCAAGGGCTTTAGGCTTTGGTTTTCGTTGTGGTTTTTTGGGATGGCTCCATCAGGAAATCGTGCGAGAGAGGTTGGAAAGAGAGTTTGAGTTAGATCTCATTGCCACAGCACCCAGTGTGATTTACAAGGTTCATCTTAAAAAAAAGGCTGAAATTTTAAATGTGGAAAATCCAGCTCTACTTCCTGATCCTACAAAAATAGCCTGTATAGAGGAGCCTGTGGCTATCCTGCAAATTCATTCCCCAACATTTTGCATTGGTCATCTTCTTAAACTTTGCGAAAGCAAGAGAGGGCAACAAGAGGGTTTGGAATACATATCCAGTCACAGAGTAATATTGAAATATAAAATCCCTTTAAGTGAAATAATTTTGGATTTTCATGATCGTTTAAAATCTTTGTCTAAGGGTTATGCCTCCATGGATTATGAGTTAGCAGGTTATGAGCCGGGAGATTTAGTAAAAATGGATGTTTTGTTGAATGGGGAGGCCGTGGATAGCTTATCTGTAATTATCCACCGTTCACAAACACAAGGGCGAGGGCGGATCATGGTTAAGCGACTAAAGGAGTTGATACCTCGTCAGCAATTTCAGGTGGCTATCCAGACCGCTGTGGGATCAAAAATTATTGCCAGAGAAACTTTAGGAGCTTACCGAAAAGATGTGACGGCCAAGCTCTATGGCGGAGATGTGACTCGGAAAAAGAAACTGCTGGAAAAACAAAAAGCCGGTAAAAGAAAAATGAAGTCCATTGGGCGAGTGGAGGTCCCGCAAAAAGCTTTTATGGCCTTTATGAAATCTGAAAATTAACCTGCGAACTTCAGTTTCAAGGGTAATTTATACTGATACAGTGGAATTTTCCGGTCAAAAAAGAGCAGAAAAGGTAGAAATTTTCAAACAAAATCAATATAAAAAACAAAAAAACTGGACAGGTGAGCCAACAGACATTATACAGAGGCAGGTTTTATTTGCGGAGATCTTAAAATCAGCCTTCCGCAAAAGTATAGGCAAGGGGTAAATTATGTTGCGAAAAGCTCGATTCAAAACACAAAGGCGATTGGGCCTGGAGTTGGCCGGATTAGGGAAAAGCGGTGCCTTAGAAAGGCGACCTTACCCTCCAGGGGAGAGCGGGAATAAGAGGAAGAAGTATTCCGATTATGCCCTCCGTTTAGAGGAGAAGCAAAAGCTTCGCTATCATTATGTTTTAAAAGAAAGGCAGTTGAGGCGATTTATCAGGAATGCCAAGCAGGGCCGATCCAGCCATTGGGTCAACAAACTGATTTGCCTTTTAGAAAGCCGGCTGGACAATGTGGTGTTTCGCTTAGGTTTTGCTACCAGCATTCCCGCGGCCCGGCAGTTGGTGGGCCATGGTCATATCCTCCTTTCAGGAAAAAAGGCCAACATTCCCTCCATTGTCGTGAAGGAAAACCAGGAGATATCTCTCAAAGAGAAATCTTTAAAAAATCAAATTGTTTTGCAGGGTTTAAGTCGCCCTCGCTTGGATCTGCCAGACTACTTAAGAAAAGAGGAAAAACAGGGGAAAATCATTGGCATTCTGCAATCCTCTCCCGGACCAGAGCATATCCCTTTTGCCTTTAATGTCGGGCTTTTTACAGAGTATTATGCCGCCAGGAAGGCTTAGTCCCTCCTTATCTATGAGCAGTTGGTGGGGTTCGCAGGTTGAGATATTAGATTTAAGGGTGATAAAACATACAAACAGAACCCTCAACTTATTTTTTTATACTGAATATTGGGAGTCTATCTCCTAAAATTTTATGTCTTTTGTCCATCTTCATGTTCATTCCCATTATTCCCTTTTGAATGCGGCATGCACAGTGCCCGCCCTCATAGACAAGTGTTTAGAGTTTAAAATGCCGGCCATGGCCTTAACAGACTATGGCAACATGTTTGGTGCTTTGGAGTTTTATTTTTCCGCCTTGTCCAAGGGCATCAATCCTATCTTAGCTTGTGAAATGTATTATGTGGAGGATTATAAAAAAAAGGAAAAAAAATGGACAGGTGCAAGCTTTCGTCACCCCATTAAATATAACACTATTGTTCTTTTATCTAAAAATTTAGAAGGTTATAAAAACCTTTGTCGTATCAATACATCAGCTCATCAAAAAGGCTTTTATTTTGTTCCGCGAGCCGACCTGGCTCTTTTAGAGAAGTGTAAAGAGGGGCTTATAGCTTTAACTGGGGCCAGCCGTGGCTTTGTGCCCTATTTATTTCACAATAAAGGTCCTGACTTTGCCATTCAAGAGATTAAAAAATTAAAAAGCCTTTTTGGTTCCAACCTCTATCTCCAGTTGGCTCCTGTAGGGCTTAAGGCTTGTGAGGCTTACAATGTTTTTTTAGCGGAAGTAGGTCATCGCGAAAATTTGCCTTTAGTTGCCGGGGGGGATGTCCACTATATAGAGAAAAAAGACTCCTTAGTGCAAGACATTTTATTTTGCATTGGTGCTAATAGAACTTTGTCTGATAAAGATCGGCCCCGGTTAGGCCCAGCGGTTTTTTATGTTAAAAGCCCGGATGAAATGAGAGGCATGTTTAAAAATAATCCCGCTATTTCCGGCTTTTACCAAAAGGCTTGCGATAACACTTTGGAAATAGCTGAACAGTGCCATGTCCGTTTTAAAGTCAAGGATGATAAGGCTCGCCCCATTTATCATTTGCCTCAGTTAATTGATGGCGAAAAGAATTTAAAAGATCTGGCCATAAAGGGTTTGGAAAATCGAATGAAAGAAGCTCACACACGAGGAGAGGTTTGGACTTCGGAGAAAAAGTCAAAATATCTTAAAAGGCTCAATTATGAGTTGGAAATTATAGAAAGAATGGGCTTTAAGGGTTATTTTTATATTGTTTATGATTTTATTAGTTGGGCCAAAAAAAATGGGATCCCTGTGGGGCCGGGAAGAGGATCTGGAGCCAGCTCTTTAGTGTCTTTTTGTTTGGGCATTACAGACTTAGATCCTATGCCCTTAAATTTGATTTTTGAAAGATTTTTAAATCCTGAAAGAATCAGCATGCCGGATTTTGATATTGATTTCTGTCAGGAAAATCGGCAAAGAGTGATTGATTACATTACTAAAAAATACGGATCGGAATGCAGTGCTCATGTTATTACTTATGGGAGGTTAAGTGTCCGGGCGGCCCTTCGTGATGTGGGTCGTGTGTTGGCTTTAAATTATAGCGAAGTGGATCAGGTGAGCAAACTCATACCGGACATTTTGGGGATCACTTTAAAGGAGGCTTTAAAAAAAGAGCCTCGTTTAAAGAAGATGGCGGACGAAGATCCTAAAGTTGCCGAATGGATCCAACTTACGGCTTTGCTTGAGGGCTTGGTTCGTCATGTTGGACTGCATGCCGCAGGCATTATTATAGCGGATACTCCCATTGTTAGTTATGCCCCCCTTTGCCGAGGAGCCGATGGCGAAAATGTTATCCAATACGATCTGAAACAGGCTGAAAAAATTGGCTTAGTGAAGTTTGATTTTTTGGGCTTAAAAACTTTGACTATTATGGCGGAGACTTTTCGTTTGATTGAGGAAAATCATGGGAAGAGGATCACAACAGGGCAAATTTCTTTAAAGGACAGTGGCATTTATGAGATTATGTCCCGTGGGGACACAGTGGGGATCTTTCAGTTTGAAGGTGCTGGCATTACCGATCTTTTAATTAAATCCCAGCCCACTTGTTTTGAGGATATTGTGGCCATAAACGCCCTTTATCGCCCAGGGCCGATGAGTATGATCTCCTCTTATTTGGATCGTAAAAAAGCCCGTGTGCCTGTGGAATATATGTTCCCCCAATTAGAGCCTATTTTAAAAGAGACTTACGGAATTATTGTTTATCAAGAGCAAGTCCAGCAAATTGCTGTGGAAATTGCCGGCTATAGCTATGGCGAAGCAGATGTTTTGAGGCGAGCTATGGGAAAGAAGATTCAGTCGGTTATGAAAAAGCAAAAAAATCGGTTTTTAGAAGGGGCAACAAAAAAGGGACAGCCTTTAAAAAAATCAGAAGAGCTTTTTGACTTGATGGCGGAGTTTGCTAAATACGGATTTAACAAATCCCATGCGGCGGCTTACTGTGTTTTGGCCGCACAAACCGCTTGGTTGAAACGATATTATACGGTAGAATTTTTAGCCTCACAAATGACTGTCGAGCAAAACGATTCGGATAAACTGCTACCCTACATTCGGGATGCCAGAGAGCATGGCACAAGCCCCCTTTCCCCTCATGTCAATAGTTCCTCTTTTCGTTTCGTGATAAAGGAGGGAAAAATTTATTTTTCACTTGGAGCTATTAAAGGTGTGGGCCTTTCAGCGGCTAAAGAGATTGTGCGAGCGAGAGAGCAGTTAAAGGGCAAAAAGTTTTCTCGGTTAGAGGAGTTTTTTGAGCTTGTAGATTTAAAAAAAGTCAATAAAAAAACTTTAGAGGGCTTAATCAAATCCGGTGCTTTAGATGGTTTTGGCTATAAACGGAGGGAAATTTTTGAAAATATAGAAAAATTCAGCCATTATGGCTTAAAGCAAAAGGAAGATCAAATGTCCGGTCAACAAAGCCTTTTTGATTCTCATTCTGAAAAATCAGCCCATGTTCAGATTTTAAAAACAGAACCTTGGTCCCGGAAAGAAAGGTTAGCTTATGAAAAGGAATCTTTTGGTTTTTACTTAAATGACCATCCCACTAAGGCTTTGGAGGGTTTGGAATTGTCTTTAGGTTGTCAAACAGTCTCTCATCTCAAACGGAGAGGTTTGGCCTCTCAAACTGTGAAAACTTTGGCTTTGATCTCTCACATTAGGGAAATAGTGACTAAAAAAAAGTCCCAACTCATGGCATTTGCTATTTTAGAGGATGGGGCCGGCTCTATGGAGGCCATTTTATTTCCCGAAGTGTATGGGAAGGCTAAGGAAAAGCTTCTTCAGGAAGGGGAAGTTTTTTGTCTTACTGGTTCTTTAAAAAAAGACAGAGGGCGGACCCCTCAGTTAGTTGTGGAGGAGTTGAGTTTTTTAGATGACTTATTAAAGCAGGTTCAAAAAATTGAGTTTGAGCTCTCTCCAGATATGAGCAAACAAAGCCTTTCGGAGTTAAAGGAGTTGCTTTCCTCCAGCCCTTCCGGCCCCTCTTGTATTGGCCTTAAAACATATATTCCAGAAAAAAAAGCTTTTGTGGAAATTGACACTCAGGGGAAATGGCATGGTATAAAGATCACACATGGTTTTTTGCAAAAGGCACGAAAAATTTTTAAAACAACAGAACCTATTGTGTTATACAGGTCTTAAAAAAAAGAGGGATGTTATGATTAAAAAATGGTTTTTTATATTTTTGTCCGGTGCTTTGTTGAACGGAGCCTCTGCACAAAAAATAGAGACATTGGTAAAGGAGATAAGTTTAAAAACAGATGACAAGGCTTTGGCACAAAAATCGGCTTTAGATGAAATATCCCAGGAGCTTGTTAAAGAGATGGTGGGGGCAGACAAATATCAAAAAGAAAAGCAAAAAATTGTAAAATATATAATAAAGGGCCGGAACCGCTATATCCTATCGGTTCAGATCTCCTCTGGGGTTTTGCAAGATGATGGGGCTTTTTCCTTTACTGTGACAGCTCAAGTCTCCAGGGAGAATTTAAAAAATCTTTTGTTAAACCATAATTTATTTTATACTTCGGAAGGTTCTTTTTGCTTACTTCCTGCTATTTCTTTTTCCTCTTATTTTGAAGAGAAAAAGAAAAGCTATTCTTGGTTTAAAAAAAAATCAAGCGAAACAGCAGATCCTCTTTTAAAGCAAATGGCCACAGCTTTTTTCAAGTTGTTAAGTGGAGAGCTAATTAAACAAGGTTTTTATGTTTTAGATCCTGTTTTTCAAAGGATAGACGAAGGTGCTCCCTCCTTTGTTTTGCCAAAAAAAGTCACACGGGCCAAACATTTTGCCTCTTTATCTGAATTTTATAATTGTGACCTCATTTTATTAGGCCATATCCAAACAGGTTCTTCAGCTGATTTAATTGGGCAGGGTTCGCTTTCTTCCTCTTATCAGACTCAGTTTTCATTTAATGTTTTTAACATAAAGACTCGTCAGTTTTTATTCAAGTTGAAAAAGCAATTCCCATTCTCTCCGGCCCTTATGAAGGATCCTGTAAAGGAACTGCTTCTCCGTTCAAAGGATGTTTTAAATAGCCTGAGTTATCAGCTGGCTTTTTATCAGGAAGAAGGGGTTTTGGAATTGAACCGTATGATTATCAGTATCCAAGGTGCACTCACTTATGCTGAGGCGGAACGGCTTAAAAAAGCTCTTGTGGAAAATATTTCAGGGATACAAAGTTTAGAAGAGAGATTTTTAAGTAGTGGTCGTTGGCTTTATTTAGCAGAGTCTTCAAAAAGCATGACTTCTATTATTAAAGAGTTAAAAAAGGCTCGTTTGCCTGGTTTTGCCATTCAAGTTAAAGGTTTTAAAAAGCGGAAAATGGAGATTTACGCTAAAACACTGTGAGTAATAATGTAGGAAATAGGGATAAGGGAGAGCTTTCCTGCCATTGGGCCGGAATTTTGCCTTTTGAAAAAAGCCTTTTCCTGCAAAAGGAATTAAAAAAATCTGCAAAAAAATCAAAGTTTTGTTTTTTTGGTTTTGAAAGCTCTAAGGCGGTGGTCAGTTTAGGGCTGAAGTCCGGGGCAGAGCATATTCTTTGGCCTAAAAGTCGCTTAAAGGAAAAAGGGCTTTCTTGCTGTGAGGTCAAAAGGGGAGGGGGGGCCACTTTGCATTCTCCGGGGCAGTTGGTGATTTATCCTGTTATTCATCTCCCTTTTTTTGGTTTGAGGGTTAAGGATTTTATTTCCTCTTTAGAGGAGATCAGTATAGATTTTTTTAAGAGCCTTAATGTGCAGGTAGTAAAACAGGGGGATCGGGCGGGCCTTTGGACAGCCAGGGGGAAAATTTGTTTTTTTGGGATCCATATTTCTGAAGGGCTGAGCCAGCAGGGTTTGTCTATTAATGTGGAAAATGATTTGAGTTTGTTTTCTGCCATTAAAAGTTGTGGGGAGGCCGGCCGGAAGCATGACAAACTCTCATTTTATCCGGGAATAAAGCTTTGCCGGAAAGAACTTTTTTTAAAATGGTGTGATAAAGCTTTTGCTTTTTTTAACAAGTTAAGATCTCTTCCTCATCCCAACATAATCTCTTAAACTGATCACAATTGAGAAGTTTGGGAATTATATACTTGACTCCCTGTTAAAACGGAAGGGGTCATGCCAATAACAACCTTCACAACTTCCTTCATATCTGCTTTTTCCCTTCCATTGAGATTTTTTATAACCAAGCTTTTTAGCGTCAAATCGGATTTTAGTTTTCCTACATTTTTTACAATGCTCTCTTTTAGCAGAATTAACAGACTTATGCATTGGCTGGAATAAATCTTGAGTTTGATTTTCTGGTAATATATCAAACTCTTTAAAGCCGTCTTTATGATCGCATTCAAGATTATGTGTAGTATTTAATACAACACAGGGTTTTGTTAAGATCTCTTTTTTAATAGATGATTTTATGTTTTGGCTAAAACTATGAGGCTTAAAACCTCTTAACTGGATATATTGAGTTTTGTTTTTTTCTTTATGAATATAAATATTATATTCCTTTAAACTTCTGGCCCAGGGATTGCCGTTTCTGTAGAATAGAGATTTATATTTACCTTTAAACTCTTTTATATACACTTTTTTTGACAGACCCGTTTTGTCGGGCTTTGCTAATTCTAAAAACAGAGCTTTCTTTGTTAGCTTTTTCAATTCTTTTTCTTGCTTTTTCAACATACCTCCTATCTTTATCGCCTCCGATAAATTTTCTTTTTAATTTTAATGCGGCAAGTGCCGTGGAACCGGAACCTAAGAAAGGATCCACTACTAAATCATTAACTTTGGAATGTTTTTTGATTAAGGCGGACATGAGCTTTAAGGGTTTTTGTGTGGGATGTATTCTTTTTTCTCTATGTATAGGAAATTCATAAATCCCATTATCGTATTTACTATTAAAAGTAGGCTTGCCCCCTTTTATCCCTAAAACAGCCACTTCCCTTGAGTTGCTTAAATAAATACTATGCGAATTGAGAGGGACAGGATTTGTTTTTTCCCATATAATTAGCCTTATCATTCCAAATCCCGCCGAGATAAAGGCTGTTTGAACTTTTGTGATTTTCCACAAGTCATAAAAGCAAATGATAGTCCCGCCAGGCCTTAAGGCTTTGTAGCTTAAACGAGCAAATTCTTTTAGGTTTATCTCTTGGTTATCCCATTTTCCAAAATCCATTGAGACAGCAAACCTTTCAATAGAGTTTTTTCCCATTTGTTTAAATCCTGTTTTTTTTGAGATAGCATAAGGGGGATCAGTCAAAATCAAATCTGTAGTATTGGGCTTTATACTTTTAAGCAAAGGTTTAAAGTCTATTGTTTTTAATAAAAATTGATTTTTTTTATTTATAGAAAAAACTTTTTTAGCGGTAGAATTAAGCCTTTTCATTTTATTAGTGTGGGTTCATGGTGACCGAATATCTTTTACTAACACTATTTCCTAATAATTTTTTATGTTTCATTTCCTCTCTTTATCCCCATCTAATTCCCTTACTCTAATCTGAATATAAATCCCTTTCCCTATTTTAGCAAAGCCTTTTTTCTGCTTTTTTATATCTTCTCTGCACTAAAGCCCAACAGCTCCCTACCCCCAATTATGTTGTTAGAGCTTCCTTCTTTAATACGGGAATTGTCGCATAGTGTAAAAACCCCTTATCCCCTATTGTGCAGTGCTGTATCAATTATTTTGACTGATGGCTTTAAATTTTTTAAAAATATTCCTCTATAAAAATTCTTTTTTGGGCTTTTCCCAGCCTTTAGTCTATTGATCTAACATACAGCAATCACAGTTAAAATTCCGTTCAAAATAGGGGATAGAAAAAACAAGAATTTTCAAACAAAATCGGTATAATTTTGTTTTTTTATTTGTAGTTTAATAAAAACTCAGCTGACAACTGTTTTTCAGGAATCTGCCCTTCAAGAGGCAAATAAACCGAACTCGGAATATCCATTTTATCTAAGTATCGGCACATCAAAGGGCCGACATCCTTCCAATCCAAACCACCTAAGCCACAGCCTAAGGCGGGGAGAGCTATGGATTCTATTTCTTGGTTTTTATAATGGGCTACCAAGTGTTGCAGGCCCTTTTCGATCCCTTCCAGTGGGGATTTTTCCCTCCAATGATTTTTTGTGGGGAAGAGCAAAAACCATCGATTCCCGTTTTCAGTCACAGTGGAGTTTGTGTCCTCTATAAGAGTTTTTTCATAATTTTCTTCTCTTTTATAAAGATAAGGAACACCCATTTTTAACCTCCTTTGCCGGCAAATATCTTGATAAAGAACATAAACATCGGGGAATTGATACTTAGCCCTTGAGGCCAGGCCCTTGCCCATAACCCCGACAGTATTTACACTAATTGTAAAAGTTTTCATTTTTGAAAAAAACATATCCCCTTTTACAAGTGAGATTTTTTTTGGAATATTTTTTTGAAATTTAGGATGAAAAAATATCCAAGGATGAAAAATAACAGGTATGTTATTTAGCAATATTTTCAGCTCTTCTTTTATTTCTTGACTTGTTTGTTGAGAGTTTGTGTATATGCTTGTTATTTTTTCTGTTGGAATTTGATCGGGGATTAAGGCTTCTGCCATTATTTTTCTTTTTCCGTTCTCAATGTTAATCCAATGGCCTTTTTCAAATAAGGTCTTGTCCAAAGCACTTAAGCCTTCATTTATGTCTTCAAAAATAATAGCATTTGGAGAGGCTGAATTGCCGTCTGTAATTCCAGAGCCGGGTATGTCTAAAATATCTGAGTTGATTTGCAAAACAACAATCTCCTCCTTCCCAAACTCTTTAATCACCCGGTAGAGCATAGGGTTTCGTGCTTGAAAATACACATTGGCATAATCCCAAAGGGAACGGTTTTTGAATTTCCTGCTTTTTCTACTTTGAATAATGCTTTCATCATGGATGGATTTTGTTTTTTGGCCTAATCCAATTTTAGCAAACAAACCAGCTTTTATTTGTGATCGGGACAATATACCTCTTTTTAAGATAGATTTTAAATTGTCCTTATGACTGATATAATAAAAACATTTTGGCCTATTCATAAACCCTCCTTTTATTGGGTAGAACTATCACAGAATTTCATGCATATTTATCCATTCTATTTTGGTATATTTCATAAGTTCCCGCTTAAATTATCATATAATTTTATAGAGTATAAATGATCCATTAGCTCTCTGGCAAAGTTTCGAATATTCTCTTCATTATCAGAAGTTATAATATGAGAGGCTGGGTTTAATGTTTCCCTAAACCCATTCATTTTGTTTTTTACCTCTTTATTGTCTTTAAAAATTCCATCAATCATTGATTTCAAATCATTGCAATTTATATTTTCATCTTTTATTTTTTTAGCAAAAATCATCTTTAAATGATTCTCAAAAAAAGGCCGTAAGTTGGTTTTTATATCCTTTGAATGGTTTTTATTGATAAAACCATAAATTTTTTCAAAAGCTTTCTGATATTCATTTTGAAGGAAAAAGTCTTTATTTGTTTGCTCTAAAAAACTGGTGACAGTATCTTGTTTTATTTGTAGAATTTTTATGGATTCAGAATGAGTGATTTCACAAAACCTTTTTATAAATTGTGGGTAATGTGTCAATATGATCATCTGATCTATTTTGCCTAATATGTTTCTAAAAAGGTTAATGCTACTGGTGATCCGAATATCGTCAAAACTCGTAATAGGATCGTCTAAAATTACAGTTAATTTTTGTTTTTCAAAATCTTCTTTTAATTTTATTTTTGATAAAAATACAGATAGAGCTAAAGCTCTTCTATCAGAATCACTAAAAGTGTTTTTTAATTGTTCATTTTGTATTTCCTCTTTACGAAATTTTACTTTTAGGGAACAGACTGTCATATTTCCTCTTTTATCTATCTTTTTTTCAAGAGTAAAATCTTTACTTCCAAAATTTTTAAATAATTCATTTATCTTAAAAAAATATTTTTCAAGATATTCTGACTGTTCTTTTTCTAATTTTTTTCTCAGCTCATTAACATTTTGATCAAGTTTTTCAATTTTATCTTCAAGATCAATATATTTTAGACAATCTTCATTTTGCTCTATGCGAGCTTTTTTATATTCTAACTCTTTAACTTCTTTTTCCAGATGATTGATTTTCTCTTTTATCTTATGAGTGTCACGATATAGCTCTTTAAATTTATCTATATGGATTTTGATTTTTTTGATCTTCTGTTCAGATTCAAAAAGGGATTGCATATAAAGTTTCACATGCTTTTTAAATTCAGAACAATCAAGAGCTTCTATTTTTTTATAAGGTTTCTTATTTTTAATATCACAATTTGTTTTTATTTTTTCAAAAACTGAGTTTTTTTCATCATTTAATCTATCCTCATCTAATTTATTTATCAGTTCCTCTAATTCATCAAGTTGCTGTTGAAATTCATTATCAGTTATAAGATCTTTAACTTTAAATTTATTGGCTTTTGTTAAAACTGTTTGGATTTTTGATTTTTCTGAAAAATAAGAATTTTCAATCTTATTGCAGTTTTTTGATAAAGCATTTTCGATCTCTTGAATAAAGCTTGTATAAGCTTGATCAAAATAAGAATGGTAATTTTCGATCAAATCTTGAGCTGTGGTTAATGGCTGGCCACAAAAGGGACAGTTGGTTTTATTCTTGCAATAATCTAAGCCTTCTTTTATCCAGTTTTCAGCTCCATTCTGTTTGGGAAAATGCTCTTCAAGGTGTTGGTTTAGTTTTTTTAAAATTTCATCTTTTATTTCAGAGTAATCTTTTTGAAAAATCTCATTTATGGAGTCCATTAAACCAATAATATTTATTTTGGGAGTTGTATATTGATCTGGTTCTTCCATTCCTAAAATTTTTTGTGGTTTTTCAATTCGCTTTTTCTCTTTTTCCCATTCTGAGATTTTTTGAATTAGCTCTTCTCTGACTTTTTGCAGGTTTAATCCTTCTATAGAAAACTTTAAAAATTGCTCAATAACATCATCCTCTTTGCCTTTTACAAAAAGAGGAGTTGTTGTCTTTAGATTTTTTTTCTTTTCTTGAGATTCTTGTTTTTTACTCTCAATTTCTTTAGTGATTTTGACTCCCTGCTCTCCAAGGATAAACTGGGTAAAATTTTTTTTATTCTTCCTTTCAATATTAAGTCCAGTAAAAAGATTTTTATAAACAAAGTCAGAACCAAATACTTCAAGATGAGAGCTTAAGCTATTTTCCTGCCACTGATTGTCTTGAAATATAATATCATTTTCTTTTTGATCTTTCTCTGTTAAAATGACTTTTTGTGATTCCAATTGATACGGAATGGTTTTTCGATTTTTAATTAATTGCGGATCCTTTTGTTTTAAAGATTGAAAAATATCTGCTAAAGTGGTTTTTCCATAAGTGTTCAAGCCATAAATAAATGTTAGTTTTTCAAAGCTGAGAGAACCTCCGTTTTTAAAGTTTGCAAAAGCTCCTATGTCTTTTATTTCTTTAATTCTGCCTATTTTCATATTGACACCTTTATTTTTCCTTAAATACTTCAGAGATTTTTTGTTGGATTTTTTGCTCATAGAGTTTAATCATTTTTTTACAAGATTCAACATGAGCTTGCTCTTCTTCAATCTTTTCCACAATCGCTTTCTGAGTTTTAAGAGGAGGCAGGGGAATTTTTATGCTCTTTATTTCTGACAGTCTCAAAGAAGGATAGTTTTGCTCATTTGTTAAGCTCTTTGCATCAACAAAACACAGCAAAGTAAATAAGAATTTAGAAATCATCTTTTCTTTGTTTGCATAAATGGTTGCTAAGTGGCTTGAAACATAACTATCTACTTTCAATAAAACACGATGATTTAAAAAAGTTGAAGCTCCACTTTTTGGAAACAAAATTGTGTCTTTTTTAAATAGTCTTAGACCCTTAATTCCCTTATCATTTAAGCGATCATTAATTTCTTTAAAATTATCTGATATGTGAATTTTACCAACATCGCCAGTTCTGCAAAAAGGATATTTTCCATTTTTAAAAAGGCTTTTATCTTGAGGAGCTGAATTGCCAGAGTTTATTTCAGCAATCTCCCCAAGCTCTACAAGAGGCCAAGAGGGATCGATTGGAATGGTGGGTTTCCAATTTGCGACAACCTGTTTTGCTCCTTTAATGATTTTTTGATAGCCTTCAATCTCCGTTACGATTTCCTTTTGGGCTTCCAGGGGAGGGAGTGGGATTTTGATTTTTGAGTATTGAGAAATCCAATACCGTTTATGTGTTTTAGCGTTAAATTTAATATTTTGCATCATATAGAAAATAAATTTTATATAAGTGATTTTATCTTTTTTTATTATATTTTCTGGATTCCCGCTTTCGCGGGAATGACGGTCTTTGTGGGAAGGATGCAGATTGTGGGAAGGATGCAGATTGTGAGAATAAGGGATATTATGAGAATGACAAATGCTGGATAAATGCAAAATTTTCATTGCTGAGGATTTGACTTTAAAAGGAAAATCCACAAACTTTGTTGCTGTTGTGAAATCATCAAAAATTATTACTGGTAGCTTTTCTTTTGGAAAGATTCCTTGTTTTTCATTTGTCCGACCCAATAAAAAGCTTTTTCCAGCAGTCAAAACAGGGGTTTCATATTCATCTTTATAATGGGTGGATTGAACAACATATTTTGTTGGTTGTTCATAGTCTAAAACCTCTCCAAGTTCTATGAGAGGGTATTTTGTAGGTTTTTGCTGGATTTCTTTATATCGATTGGCGGTAAAATTATAATCGCCAGAGGTTCTGATTTTTTCTCTATGAATCCAATGAGCTAAGGGGCTGGTTTGTTTTTTCCCTTCCCTCCAAGCTTTTAAAATTTGAAAAGCCTTTGGCAAGTCATTTTCATCAATCTTTCGGCGAGTGGCTCCCAAATCAAAACCATCGTTTTGAATATTTATAAACAAAATCTCATCTGTTATTTTGGCTCTTTTCCGGTCTAAAAACAAAATGCTGGTTTTCACTCCAGAGTAAGGCTCAAAAATTTTAGAAGGAAGACTCAAAACCGCCCAAAGGAATCGATCTTCCAACAGGATTTTCCTAAGTTCCTTGTAAGCTTTATCACCTTTAAAGATGATTCCTTCCGGGACAATAATGCCGGCCCGGCCATTAAGCCTTAAATGCTCTGCTATGTAATCTACAAAAAGAACCTCTGAGCGATTGGCCTGGACCGAAAATTTTTTATGAGGGCGGATCCCCCCTTTCGGGCTCATAAAGGGAGGATTAGCTAAAATCACATCAAACTCATCTCCCCATCGATCTTCACTGGTTAAACTATCATACTCATAAATTTTGGGATCATTAAACCGATGCAAATACATATTCACAAGGGAAAGCTTGACCATTTTAGGAGATATATCGTAGCCCACAATGTTTTTTTGTAAAAGCTTTTCCTCCCCAGCTTTTAGTTTTTCGCCTTTGTATTGCCCATTGCTTTGGATTTGCACAGCAGAGGCATTTTCCATAGAGCTATCAGTGCCATTCTCAATTTTGTTTTTAGATTTATTTTGATCTTTAAAAGACAGGTTTCCAAAGCTATGCTTGTCTTTTTCCGGATTGTAATTTTTTGAATTGTTTTTTATAATATGTTTGTAGGAAGAAATTAAAAAACCGGCAGTCCCACAAGCAGGATCTAAAATGTTCTCTCTTTTTTTAGGATCTACAATTTCTACCATAAAATCAATAATATGTCTGGGAGTCCTAAATTGCCCCGCATCGCCTTGACTGCTTAATATAGAAAGCAAATATTCAAAGGCATTGCCTAAATTTTCACTGTGATCGTAAGAGAAGTTGTTTATCTCTTTTAAAAAAAGATTTAAAGTTTCAGCATCTCTATAAGGCAGGAGTGCGTTTTTAAAAATCTCACGAAAAAGAGGGGGCAAGTTTTGGCTTTGTGGGAGTTGGTTTAAGGCTTGAATGTAGAGGTCTAATCGCTCTTGACCAGAGAGTTTTCGATCCATAATTTTAGGCCAGCTGAAATTCTTTAACCGGCCTTTAAAAAACTGAGCGGATCCCCCTGCTCCAATGGAAATCTGATCCATATCATCCATAAACTTATAGATAAGAGCTGTTGTAATTTGATCTACTTGCTGGGTGGGGTCAGGGATTTTTCCAACAAGAATGTCCCTAACTGAATCAATTTTTCTTTTGGTTTCTTGATCTAACATTATTTTTCCTTTTTGTTTGTGTGGTTTAATCCATAAAGAGGTTTAAGTTAACATAGTTTTTTATATATTCAGGAATTTTTGTTTGTAAGCCTGTTTTGCCGTTTAAAGCCTTAAAATCCTGAAAATCAAAACCTGGGTTGACATTTAATAGAGCATAAGCCTTGGTGTCAATAATTTCTCTAAACTTTGCGTCTGTAATGTAAGACCAAATATAATTTTTAATGTGATGGATATATTTATTTTCTGGTTTAAAAATGGCTATGAATTTATTACATTCCTCCTCAATCAGCTCCTCTCTGTTAGGGAAGGAGTCAATAATACCAAATACCCTCAGTAAGACCTCTTTCCAAGTGATCCGCCGGTCTAAATTTTCTGCTTTACGGATTTTTTGCAAATTCAAATAAAGCTCTGGTTTGTCTTCATATCTCTCTCTTACAATGCTTTCTGCTTTTTGCCACATTTCTTTTTGAACGGCTTCTGCCAAATCCTGGTCTTTTGAGATTTTATCTTGTGCCTGGCCCCATAGTTCCCGATCAACTCTCATGCCCTCAATTCCAACTTTTGTTTCAGAGAGGCTTTTTAAACTATCGGGGTCATATATTTCCGCTTTATCCATGATAGGAGCAACTCTCTCACTATCTAAAATCTTTGATTGGCCTAAAGGCAGTTTTAAGGCTATGTCATAATTGAACTCTTTTTCAAAAAACTCATAGACTGCAAAAAAATCAAAAAGTTTAAACTTTTCTTTTTCTATTTTGTGTTCTCTTCCGTTTTCGTTTTTGTATTGGAATGTAAATTTTCTGGTTCCCCGGCCTTTCATCTGAACAAAGTCTGTGGGGGAGAATACCGGCCTCATTAAACAAAGGTTTAAAATATCCTCGCAATCATAACCTGTAGTCATCATACGAACTGTGACGCAAACTCTGGTTTTGCTGGTTTTATAGCCCTCTTTAAATCGGCTATAGCCATTCAGTTTGTTGTTGGCAAAATTAACTGTGTAGCCCTGAGTGCCCTCAATGTTAGAAGTAATTTGAATCGCAAAATCAGAATTGTATTTGCCGGGCCAGATCTTATCAGCCAGCCGATTTAAAATTTGAGTGATTTTTCTCGCATGTTTTTGGCTTACACAAAAAACAATACTTTTTCCCATTTCCTTAGTGATAGGATCTTTTAGAGCATTTTCCAAAAAACTCTTGCAAAAAATAAGATTTGTTTTTTCAGAGAAGAATTTTCTTTCAAAATCTTTTTTAAAAAAAATATGCTCTTCCTCTAAGCCCTCTTCAGTTTCCATTTTTAGGCTGTAGCCCTGTTTTGACAAAAGCTCCGTTGTAATATCTGTCCGGGCGTCTACTACGAGAGGATCAATCAAGTAGCCTTCACGAACTCCGTCTATTAAACTGTATTTAAAGGTAGGCTCCCCACTTTCACAACCAAAAGTGGTGTAAGTGTCTAAAAGCAATCTTCGCTCCCAACTTCTTTGATCTTTTTCGGATAGTTTTAGAGCATTTATATTCTTTAAAAAATCTTTTGGTGTGGCTGTCAGACCTATCTTGAACCCAATAAAATACTCAAAAATGGCTCGGCTTTTGCCCCCAATAGAGCGATGAGCTTCATCTGAAATTAAAAGATCAAAGTCTGTAGGGGAAAAAAGCTGAATGTATTTATCTCCTGCCATTAAGCTTTGCACAGTAGAAATAACTATCTCTGCTCTCCTCCAATCCTCCTTACTCTCTTTATAAATAACCGATTGATAGTCATTTTTGAGATAATTCTTGAAGTTTTTAAAAGCTTGATCTTCAAGCTCCAGCCTATCTACAAGAAATAAAACTCTTTTTGCATTTCCCGTCCTGAGAAAAAGCTTGATCACAGCTGAGGAAAGCAGGGTTTTACCCGTCCCTGTAGCCATTTCAAAAAGAAAACGCTTATTGCCCTCTTGAGCTGATTTTTGTAAAAGCCTAATGGCTTTTAACTGATAGGGTCGCAAAATAGGGATATTGTATTGTCTTGCCAGTGCCAGCTTTTTTTTCGCCCAATCCGGATCTCTTAAAATTTCTGGCTTTTGTGAAGAGGCAATATAGTCCTCATCTATAAGCTCTTTATAAAGTTTTTGCTTGTTGGGCTTAAAATGAAGTCTTTGCTGTAAGGATTCCTGGGTAGGAAAGTCTATAATAATTTCAGGATGGCCTATTTCCAGATCCCAAAAATAATGTAAATTTCCGTTAGATAAAATGACAAACCGGACATTTAAGCTATAGGCATATTTTCTGGCTTGCTCTTTGCCGTCCAAGGGGTCTTTTTCCTCCCTTTTGGCTTCCAACACGACAAGGGGAAAGCCTTTGCCATCTAAAAGCAGGTAGTCCAGCATGCCCCTTTTGGTTTTTTCAAAGTTGTCGCCTATGGCTGAAATGTCTTTGGGACGAATTTTGATGTTGGGTTCTAACTGAATATTGGCTAAGCCCTGAGGGCTTTCAAAAAACCGCCAACCTGCTTTTTCCAGCAGTTTATTGATTTTTATTCTGGCTATAGCTTCTTTTTTTATGGGCATATTTTTCTAAGGCTACCACAGAACTTTATAAAGGTTCATAGTGACTTAAATCGTATCAAATACTTTGTCTTTAAATATGGTAGCTTGTCAAGTTTTTCTTGATAAAAAGAACTCTTATACTGGTTACATTTGAGATTTCCGTTCAAAACAGGATAGAAAAAGCAGGAATTTTCAAACAGAATCGGTATAAACACTTATGAATTTATTTCATGATTTTCATCTCACCGGAAAAACTTTGAATAATATTATTTTTATAAATAAAAAGACGACATGCGGCCATGGTTTTCCTGTCTATATATTCTTTTAATTCTGGATTAAGGAACAGTGCCTTTGCAGACATGATCCGCCCCACTGAACTCAGATCCAGGGAGATTTTTATATATTGATCTGTTTTTTTAGAGTCTTTTCCACCGTGGCATTCTATAACTGTATGATTGGCTAAAGAGGGGCTTTCAAAAACAAAATGAAAATGCCCCGCCTGATCCAAATCTCTAAGGCTTAAAAAATATTTACTTCTGCTTCTATTTGGAGATACAGGGTTGATAAAGGGGTATTGGCTTAAGGGATTATAATCTATCCCATAAGATCCATTGCTGAATATAATATCTTGATGACGGACAGGAAACTTTTTTGAGACTTTAGGTTTTTCCGGGCTTTTTAACTGGATTTCATATAGGCAGGTGGCTTTGTCTGCACGATGTTGCCGGCGAGGCATGGAAAATGTCCCCCTCTCCCGAAATCTCTCTTTTTTACCTTCCCATCGTTTTGTGCTCACAGTATCTAAAAGAAAAAGTGGTTTGGGGGTGACAGCCATTAGGGGAAATTGGGTTTGGAAGGGAAAGCGATAGCTTTCCACAACCACTTGGCCCCGGCCAAGATTTTTTCTGTTAGAACAATATGTGGTCACTTCGATATCTATGGATGAGTCGCTTTTTCCTAAAAAAGGCTCAAGCCCTTGAAATTGAAACCAGCTGTTTAAAGGGGCCGGATCACGACCAGATAGGATTTTAGAATAGTCGGGAGATATTAACTTTGGTGCCGAGAGGGCCTCCAGATCTAAAGGAGTTTGTTCTTCTTCTTGCAAACTGGCAAAATCTATTTGAAAAGGAGAGCTTATTCCCAGAGTTTTTCCATTTTTATCTTCAGAAAAGAATCGGCAAAGGCTCAGCCCTTGAGGAGCATCTTTTAGATGGGCTTGACTCAGATGGACAAAAGCAGGGGATAGGCCAGTGGGATTTCCGGGAATATTGAGTGCTTTTAAACCTTCACAAAATAACAGGTAATTTTTAACCGACTGCTCTGATCTGTCAAAGAGTGTGATTTTAGAAAGATCTTCTTTTTTTATCACTTTGTTTTGAATGGGAAGGTAGCCTTCAGCCGTTTCCCTGATTAAAGAGAGTTCTTGATGGGGCCGAGGTGAATCTTCAAAAACAGCAAACAAAGGATGAATGCTTTGTTGGTTTATACTGTAATGGTCAAAAAGCCCGGACTCATTTTTAAAAGCAAAAATAAAACTGCAATAAAAAGTTTTTTGTGGAGAGGAAAGCAAAACTTTTTTTGGCACAAGCTCTAAAACAGAAAAGGATCTATGGTAAGATGAGCTGGCCATTTCCCGAACAAGCCTTTCCTCAGAGTTTGTTTCTTGCTTTGTCCAGGAGCAAAAAGAGGATATTTTGATTTTAATATCTTCCGGTTTCAAGCTATCGAGAGTTTTCCATGAGCTGAGCGGATCCGGTTTTTTTACATTGGTTTTCTTAGGGAAAATGATTTTGTCCGACAGCAGTAAAAACTGGGATTCATCCCTGTTGAGATCTTTTAAGCCCACAGATTCTCGATCTTGACTGAGGTAAATTTGAGGTTCATCTAATTTTTCAGAAAAGGTGGGGGTGAAGTGATCTTTACATGAGATCAAAATAAACAAAGCAAACAAAACAATATATTTCATTTTTATTATTTCATAAAATAAAGTCATTAAGCTTTTTTACTTTTTATTTGTAAAAACCTCAACCAACTTTGAAATAATTTCACAGAAATGTTTTTTAATAGAAAATAACTCTATGGCAAAAATGCCGGGATCCGGCTTTTTTTACTTCAAACTTTATGTTTTTTTAACTTTTTTATGTTTTTAAATTTTAAACTTGTTTCCTGTTTTTTTTAGTCTTAGTTTTAGCTTATACTTATCCTAAGTTTTTTGTATGGTTCATGGGTATTTTTCCCGCCAGGTAAGATGGATTTTTGTTTATGCGATCTGTTAAATGTAGACTTTTATCAGGCAACTATCTAAATTTTTTTGTATACAGGGCAGGGTCTATTATTTTAAAAAAATTAGAAGAAGAGACTTAATCTAAAATTTCTATACAGGGCAGAGTCCATTATGCTGATTTCCCAAAAATACCGTTCCCCTCATCTTGAAAAAAAGCCTATTCCTGTTCAGTTTGCAGTTTTGCATTATACAGCACAGAGCTTGAAGGGGAGTTTGAATATTTTTTTATCTCATTCTCACCCAGTATCCTGTCATATTCTGATAGATGAGAAAGGGGCTTTATATGAAATAGTCCCTTGCACAAAGGGCCTTTGCCAAAAAGCTTTTCATGCTGGTCACAGTCGTTTTTTAGATTCTGAAGCTCTTTGGGAAAACTTTAACCGCTTTTCTCTTGGGATAGAGTTAGTGAATTGGAACGGCAATGTTTTTCCCTTTTCTGAAAACCAATATGCCAGCCTTTTTGCCCTTTTGTCTCAGCTTAAAAAGCTTTATCCTGCTTTGGAAAAGCCGGAAAGGATTTTAGGGCATGAGCATATTGCTGGCTTTCGTGGCAAAGCCGATCCGGGCTATTTGTTTGACTGGCCCCGGCTTTTTAAAACGGTTTATCCCGGCCAAAAAGCCCCGCAACGGACCCCCCGGATCAGCTCAAAAAAAGCTCAAGCCCTTCAGTTTTTGAACCAACCCTCCCAGTGGAATGACAAAAAGGCCAAACGAATTAGCCTTTTATTGGAAAAACCTTTTTTGCCTTTTGAATTGAAAAAAATGCTTTTCTATGCCCTAATCAAAATGTAAAAAAAACTTGAGAAGGCTTAAAAATGATGATAGAAGAGAGCTTTAAATAAGGAGGAAAATATGGCTCGTGTCACTGTGGAAGATTGCTTAAAAAAAGTTCCCAATCGCTTTGAGTTGGCGGTGATTGTCTCTAAGCGTGTCAAGCAGATTTTAAAGGGGGACTCTCCTTTGGTAGCTGTAAAAAACAAGCCGGTAGTGACAGCTTTAAGAGAGGTGGCTAAAGGCAAAGTTTATTTTGATTATGACAATCCCATTCGTCCAGCGGATAGGCTGTAAGGCTTGACCAGTGTCTTTATCTCAACAAGTTCCCGATGTCGCGAGGGAAAGGCTAAAGTCCAGCCAAGCTATTGATTTGGTGGGCATTCAGGGTTTGAGCTTGCCTGTGCGTCTCACAACCCAGATCACAACATCGGCCAAGTTGTCGGTTTTGGTCTCTTTACAAGATCAAAAAGTGAGAGGGATACACATGTCGAGGCTTTATTTGAGCTTGCATGAGTATTTTTCCAAAAATATTGTGAGCTTCTCAGGCTTAAAAAAAGTTTTGCTGAAGGCCATCAAAAGTCAAAAAGGGCCATCTCAATCCGGCCGTATTCGTCTCTCAGCCGGATGGCCTGTTTTGCGAAAAGCTCTTAAAAGTTCGCTCAGGGGGTGGAGGGAGTATCCTTTTTATTTGGAATTGAACTTTGAGGGGAAGAAAAAGGCTTTTCAATATATTGCTGGGGGGGAGGTTCTTTACTCTTCGACTTGCCCTTGCTCTGCTTCTTTAGCCCGTGAGATCATCAAACGGGATTTTGAAAAGGCTTTCATAAGTCAAAACAGCATTAAAAAAGAAGAGGCTTTAGCTTATTTGAATGAGAGGGGTTTTTTGTCTGCCGTCCCTCATGCTCAAAAAAGTAAAGCTTTTTTTAAACTTCAGTTGGGGGAAAAATCAAAAAACTCTTTTTCTTTTTTAAAGACAGTGGGTAAAGTAGAAGAAAGCCTAAAAACAGCTGTGCAAACAGCGGTCAAAAGGGAGGATGAGGCGGAGTTTGCCCGTCTCAATGCCAACAATATGATGTTTTGTGAAGATGCCGTCCGGCGATTGGCCTTTTTGTTCCGGAGGGAAAAGGGGCTTGTGGATTACTTTATTCGTGTGCAACATTATGAGAGCCTTCATCCTTTCACTGTGGAAAGCTCTATCGTCAAAGGGGTAAAGGGAGGATGGAAGGCTTAAAAAAACCTATTTTACAAAAATCCCCTTTAAGGAAAACAGCAAAAGAGGGCATTCAGGTCCTGGGTGCCAGGGAGCACAACTTAAAAAACATAAATGTTTTTATCCCCCGGAATAAAATCACTCTTATCACCGGACTCAGTGGCAGTGGTAAATCCACCTTGGCTTTTGATACCCTTTACGCTGAGGGGCAAAGGCGCTATTTAGAAAGCCTATCCGTTTATGTGAGATACTTTATCGATCAGATGAAAAGGCCCCAAGTGGACTTCATTTACGGGCTTTCCCCCAGCATTGCCATCGATCAAAAAACCATCTCTTTTAACCCTCGTTCCACTGTGGGCACTCTTACGGAAATTTATGATTTTGTCCGGCTTTTATATGCCCGTGCCGGAGAGTCCTTTTGCCCCCTTCACAAAAAGCTCTTAAAATCACAAACTGCTGAGGAGATCACTGCGGAAATAGCCAAGTCCCCTAAAACAGAACCTCTTTATATTTTAAGCCCCATTGCCAGAGGCAAAAAGGGGGAGTTTTCTAAAGAGATAGAGCAGTGCCTCTCTATGGGATGGGATCGTGCACGAATTGATGGCCAGTGGAGGGACTTGGGCCAAGTTCATAAACTGGAAAAAAGAAAGGATCATTATATTGAGGTTTTAGTGGATATAGTGACTTGGGATAGAGGTTATTTGGAAAAAATCACCTCTGCGGTGGAGGGGGCTTTAAACCTCAGCCATTCTTTTGTGCAGGCAGAAAGCCCTAAGGGACAAAAAAAACTTTACTCCCTCCATCTGTCTTGCCCTCAGTGTGACTTCAGTTTTCCCGACATGGAGCCTAAGCTTTTCAGCTTTAACAGCCCCAAAGGGGCTTGTGCCTCTTGTAATGGGACAGGGCGATCGATAGACAGAGAGGATATTTATTACAGACATAAAGAGAAAGTGGGCGAGCTTTGCCCTCAATGCCAAGGGGGCCGTTTAAATGAGTTGGCCCTACAAGTAAAAATTCAAGATTTAAATATCAATCAGCTCAGTGCAATGAATATTGTCCAGTTGGAAAAATTTATAAAGGCTTTAAAATTTTCTGGGACTCGAAAGCAAATTGTGGAAAAGATAAAAAAGCCTATTTTAGAAAGGCTCTCTTTTTTGCATGAACTGAGTTTAGATTATTTGAGTTTAAACCGCTCTCTTTCCACCCTTTCCGGAGGAGAGGCCCAAAGGGTTCGTCTGGCTTCTCAAATGGCCTCTCCGGTAGTGGGGGCACTTTATGTTTTAGATGAGCCCAGCATTGGCCTTCACGCAAAAGATCATCATCGCCTTTTAAAGGCAGTCCAAAAAATAAGGGATAGAGGGAATACAGTCATCATAGTGGAGCATGATGAGGAGAGCATCTGTCAGGCCGACAAGGTGATTGATTTGGGGCCCGGAGCTGGGGAAAACGGAGGTTTTTTATTAGCGGAGGGAACAGTTTCTGAAATCAAAAAAAACAAAAAAAGCCTGACTGGGGCTTATCTATCCAAAAAAAAATCCATCCCCATTTACCAGAGTCGTTTCAACAGAAAAGCCTCTACTATCCGGCTTCAAGGGCTTAAAACCAACAATTTAAAAAATATAAATGTGAATATTCCCTTATCTTGCTTGGTGGCTGTGAGTGGAGTTTCCGGAAGTGGGAAAAGTTCTCTTGTCACAGGTAGTATTGAGCCTCTTTTGCTCAGCTCAATTAACAAAAGTTCTTACCCCAAGGGCTTGGTTCGCAAGGCTTATGGTTTAGATCTTGTGGAAAGAGTCATTTGTATTGATCAAAAACCAATTGGCCGGAGCCCTCGTTCTAACCCAGCCACTTATGTGGGCCTATTCCAACAAATTAGGAATTTTTTTGCTTTTTTACCTACAGCCAGAATGCGAGGGCAAGCACCGGGGCATTTTAGCTTTAATATTCCTGGAGGCCGTTGTGAGAATTGCAAAGGGGCAGGAGCTGTTAAATTGGAGATGCGATTTTTGCCAGATGTATTTTCGCAGTGTGAAGTTTGTAATGGCAAAAGATACACACCGGAGATTTTAAATGTATTTTACAAAGGGAAAAATATTTTTGATGTTTTAAATATGAGTGTGGATTCAGCTCTAAAGTTTTTTAAAAATCATCCGGGCATTAATTATCAGTTAAAATTTTTGCAAGATGTGGGTTTAGGATATATTCGCTTAGGGCAAAGCTCTCTTAGCCTTTCCGGTGGTGAAGCCCAGAGGATCAAACTGTCCAGGGAACTGGCCAAAAAAACTCGCTCTCACAGTTTTTATATTTTAGATGAGCCTACTACAGGACTTCATTTTCAGGATGTGGAGAGGCTGATTCAAATTTTACACCGTCTGGTGGATCAAGGGCATACAGTGATGGTTATCGAGCATCACTTAGATATACTCAAATCTTGTGATTATCTTATAGATTTAGGCCCTGGAGCTGGACCAGCAGGTGGACAGCTTTTGGCTCAGGCCCCTCCAGAGGATGTGGCAAAAAACAAAAAAAGCCTGACCGGGCAATACCTTAAAACCTATTTTTAAACAAACTGAACAAGAATCAAGAACCGTTTTTAAGCTTTTTGATCTCTCGAACAGGTAGGCCCGTCACTTTAGAGATGAAAGTCAGATCTGCCTTTTCTCTCAGCATATTCCGGATAACTTCCTGTCGGCCTTCCTCCCGACCTTCCTCCCGTCCCTCTTGCCGACCTTCCTGTCGTCCTTCCCAGCGACCTTCCAACCGAATTTCCTCTTTTATGTCCATATAGCCTCCTTTCTTTAATAAAGCCTTCTTAATAGCCTCTTCCTCCAACTTGTTCCAAAGCTTAATATTTACCCCCGCCGACCTCAAATACTTGGCCACAGCCAATATCCACTCATCACGCTTAAAAACCCTAAAAAAAGCAAATAATACCTCCCGCAACTCCCGCTCATTATCCTTTAAAAACCACACACGGTCCAACAACTGTAAAACCCGACCCGTCTTAAAACTCCGATCATCAAAAACCCTCTGAACCCTCCTATCCCCTGTATTCAATAACCTCAAACCATAATTTAACATGTTTTTTCTAAAAGATCGAGGAATTTTTAAAAAAAACTCTCCTAAAACAACCTCCTGAAAAGACAACTTCCAACTCCAAGGGACTTTTCCGTGATAAAACAAAACAGGAATTACCACTATCCTCTGTTGGGACTGCTCATAAAGCTTTGTCTGATACCTTAAAACCTGCTTAAAGAGATTTTTGTCATATTTGGACTTGTGCTCAAACAGGACGACTATCCTGATCTGGCTTTTAGGAAAGTTTTTTAGGGGAAAAGACAAAACCAAGTCCATCTGCTTATCTTTAAAAAGGCTTTTTTCTACTTTGAGTTTTGATAGATTACAGGCTTTTAACTCCTCTTTAGACAATATCAATCTCACAATCTCCTCAGCAAATTGAGGCTGAGAATAGAATCTTTTAAAAAATTTGTCGTGATGATTTCCGGGCTTTAATACCGAAAATTCCCCAAGTTCTTTTTTAGTTTTTTGAGTTTTGATTTTCATTGGTATATCTCCTTATTAGTTGGTGTTTAACTTACTGAGAATCCAAAAAAATAGTATAAAATGCTTTTTGTGGAAAAGCAAGCTATGGCTTAAAGAAATTGAAGAATAATGCAATCTTTTTAACAAGGCTTGTCACAGGCGATTTAGTCGCTCGTGAAAAAGCTCTGTCCGTTATCGCATAAGCAAAAGACCAGCTTAAAAGACAAAGCCCCACAATAAAGCCCTGCCCTTTTGTGTGAAAAATTTACAAAAGACTTTATTCCCCCAGACAATCCTGCTATAAGACAGACAATGAAAATACTATTGAGCCTTATTCTTTTAATAAGCTTGCCGGCTTTTTCTGAAAATCCGGGGCCAGTTGATCCCACAAAACAAGCAGAATTGATTGAACAAATCAGACAAGGAAAAAAACACCTGGAAAAAACTGACTTGAGATGGGCAGACTTAACAGAGGCCAACTTGTATGGGGCAGTCTTGACATGGGCAAACTTGTATAGGGCAAAATTGAGATGGGCAGACTTGTTTATGGCAGACTTAACAGGGGCAGTCTTGATAAAGGCAGACTTGACTTGAGCAGTCTTGACATGGGCAAACTTGTATAGGGCAAAATTGATAGGGGCAGACTTGTTTATGGCAGACTTGGCAGGGGCAAAATTGATAGGGGCAAACTTGACAAAGGCAGACTTGGCAGGAGCTTTTATAGACTCAAAACATTATGACATGATTATGGACAGCGGAGCATTGAACACAGACAAGATTAACTGGGTGGATTAAGCCTCAGAACCCTCTATTTTTCTCTCTAATCTTTATCTATATCCAAGCCTCAGCTATCAAATAAGCCTTAAAAACAAGTCTGGAGTCTCCCTACAATGGAGGGGGGCTTAAATATCACGGGGAGGGCCTTACATCTTCCCCCCGGGATCCTATTTTTCACAAAAAAAAGCAAAAAATCTTAAAAAAAATCAGCTGAAAAGAGCCTAATAATCTCCCTAAATTTCCTCTCTGCGATTCGGGAACGGATAAAATACCTATTCTTCATAGTGATTCCAATAAGTTAGCTATCATAAAAGCCAGCTTAAGTCACCATGAATTTAGATTTTCACGAGAGATTAAATAATTCAATATCAGTTGAAGTTTTATTCATTCTCCTGATAATAGGAGCTGATTTAAAAAATGGGCGATGGTATGAATAAAAATATAAACTCCATGTTAAAAGAGGCTAAAGAGGCTTTTAACAAAGCCTCAACTGAAAAAGAGCTTTATGATTTAAAAGTTCAGTATTTAGGTAAAAAAAGTTTTTTGATTTTGGCTATGCGAGGCATCAAAGACCTCCCCTTAAAAGAAAGACCAGCCCATGGTCAGCAGTTAAATAAAATGCGACTACAGCTGGATTCCCTTTATTTAAAACGCAAAAGGGAAATAGTGGAAGAGGCCATAAAAGAGGATCTTAAAAAAGAAGCCATAGATTTAAGCTTGCCTGGGCCTTATTTGCCTATAGGAGCAAAGCATCCCATATCCCAAGTGATTGAACTTGTTGTGGATGTTTTCAAGCCTTTAGGCTATTCTGTTCAAACAGGGCCTTTTGTGGAGTCGGACTGGTATAATTTTTCGGCCTTAAATTTCCCCCCCTTTCACCCCAGCCGAGATCTGCAAGACAGTTTTTATATTGGAGAGGATCATGTTTTAAGAACACATACCAGCCCCGTTCAAATTCGAATTTTGGAATCACAAAAGCCCCCTTTATCCGCCTTAGCTCCAGGGGCTGTGTTCCGCCGGGACAGCGATGTCTCTCATTCCCCCATGTTTCATCAGGTAGAAGGTCTTTATGTGAATCGGCGGGTGTCTTTAGCAGATCTCAAGGGGACACTCTCTTATTTTTTAAAAGAGCTTTTTCAAGAATCAAAGGCTCAGGTGCGATTTCGCCCCAGTTTTTTCCCTTTTACGGAGCCTTCTGCGGAGTATGATGTCTCTTGCCTTTTTTGCTCTATGAAAGGTTGTTCGGTTTGCAAAAAAACAGGCTGGATTGAAATTGGGGGCTGTGGCTTAGTCCATCCCAAAGTCTTTCATTCCGTTAATATGGATAGCTCCCAGTGGCAGGGTTTTGCTTTTGGCTTAGGTGTGGAGAGGCTGGCTTTACTTTTATATGGTATTCCCAATATTCGGCTGTTTTTTGAAAATGACATTCGATTTTTAAAGCAATTTTCCTCTTTATAATGGGTTAAAGGCCCTGGTTTATAAAAGCCTTTAAGACCTATTGGCCTATTATTGGAAAGAGGCCTGGCAAGGCCCCCCTTTTGTCGTTTGTGCTTTAAGCCGTTCTCTATATTTTTCTGGAAGTTTTTTTAAAAACAGAGGGATATTTATTTCTCCTTTTTCTAAAATAATCAAAATGAGCCTTCCATAACCTGAAATAAGTTGTTGGATCTTCTCCCTTTGTCGGACCACATCTTCTCCCTCGATGGGTAAGTGAGAGTATTGTTCCAGTTGATCTTCCGGTATGTAATATTTTATAGGTCTATCGGGGGGGCTCACTTCAATTTTGCTATGGAAGAGCTTTTTCCATTCAGCTATTGCTATTTCTAAAGACAGATGGACTGATTCCGATTTTCCATAATTTTTTTCATTTGGAATATAAATATCAGCCCCCTGTTCAATAAGCCATTCAGCTACTTTTAATTGCCTAAATTGAAGAGCTATATGAAGAGGGCTTAAGCCCTTTCCATTGTAGGAGTTAATTCTGGCCCCATGTTTTACCAGTTCCATAATAATGGGCAAATGCCCCTTTTCAGCGGCAAAGTGCAAAGCTGTATTTTTGCTGTATCTCAATTTTTTGTTAGGGTCATAGCCTTTGGCCAGTTCGGCAAGAAGAGTGCCCATATCCCCATTGATGGCCGCCCCATAAGCAGTATTATTTTTTATCTTTGTCCAAGCGGAGCCTACAAAGGCCGGTTTTTGGACAGCTACCCCATAAGTAGAGACTGGTTTTTTTGATTTTGTGGCTGAGGAATGGCCAGTAAACTCAAAACTGACAAAAAATATGATCAAAATTCTCATTTTTAAATACATAGCTTTTAGATCCTTTAAGTGAGATGAACAGAAAACAAATCATTTTGTTGTTTTACAGTGATTTATATAACCTATTATCATCACTTGCAAGCATATAACTCAACAATCTTTTGTGAAAAATCCTTCTGGAAAGCCTTATTCTTTAGTTTCTTTTTCCAAAGGCCATCCCATTTCGGGACGGCAATACCTTGGACCCTCATGAATGAAATGGCCTTTGGAAAAAAGAAGTTGAGAGGATACTTTTTCATGAGTCACTAAATTTAGGAGGATAGTTTTTTTAGAACGACTAAATTAATCGCCCGTGAAAAAGCTCTATAATTCACAGGGGATTCTTCAGTTTCTTTGCCTAAAGGTCCGTCCCATTTCGGGACGGCAATACCTTGGACCCTCATGGGACGGCCTTTAGGCAAAAGTGATTGAAAAGTCTGAGCCTGTAAAAGCAGGGGATGAGAGGGACTTACTGAGGCTTTTTCACGGACGACTAATTATACTGATTACATTTGAGATTTCCGGTCAAAACAGAGTAGAGAAAGCAGGAATTTTCAAACAAAATCAGTATAAATAAGGAAAATTTATGGAAAAAGTATAGAGTCCCACAAAAATAAAAGAGCTTGAAGAAGGCTCTTTGTTCCGGTTATACTGTTTTTATGAAATTTTCTCTCAATTGGATAAGTGATTTTATAGAGACTAAGGCTTTTTTTGATAAGCCAGAAAAATTAGGAACGGCCTTAACTCTATCGGGCTTAGAGGTGGACTCTTTTGAAGATCAAAGAGAGCTATTTAAAAATATTTTTATAACGGAAATTCAGTCATCGGAACAACATCCTCAGGCTGATCGTCTGAGCCTTTGTAAAGTGTTTGACGGGCTTAAAAATTATACTGTTGTTTGTGGGGCCAAAAATTACAAAGTGGGGGATAAGGTGATTTTAGCCTTGCCGGGAGCGGTGCTTGCAGGAGGCTTAAAAATTAAAAAATCCCGTATCCGAGGGATAGAAAGCGAAGGCATGCTCCTTAGCCGATCGGAGTTGGCTTTCCCAGATGAAGAGGATGGGATATGGGTTTTGCCTGAAAAAGCCCTTTTAGGCCAAAGCTTTTCTGATAGGATGGCTTTAAAGGATGTGATTTTTGAGATCACTATCCCGCCCAACCGATCCGACTGTTTGAGCCATAGAGGTTTGGCCAGGGAGATTGCCTGTTTGTTCTCCTTATCTTTTTCTGTCCCTAAGTTTTCTCTTATTGAGGACAAATCTCTTTCTGTCAAAAAGAGGATACCTGTTCAGGTTAAAGCCCCCTTAGCCTGCCCTCGCTACTCTGGCCGTTTAATCAAAGGGGTAGCGGTGGGGGAGTCTTCAGATAGGCTCAAACAAAAGTTAAAATCTTTGGGCTTAAAGCCCATTAACAATGTGGTGGATGTCGCTAATTTTGTTTTATGGGACCAAGGCCAACCTTTGCACACTTTTGATTTTAACACCATTCAAAGTTTAACTGTGGACTGGTCTAAAAAAGACGAAAAATTTTTAGCCTTAGATGAATGCGAACGGGTTTTGACTGGTGAGGAGATAGTGATTAGAGACAAAGATAAAATTTTGGCTTTGGCCGGAATTATTGGCGGGATAAATTCTGGCATTAAAAAAGAGACAAAAGATGTTTTTATAGAGTCGGCTTTTTTTGCTCCGGCCCCCATAAGGAAAACAGCCCGAAGATATGCTTTGGAGACCGATTCGTCTTATCGTTTTAGTAGAGGTATAGATCCTTTAGCAGTCCGGGAGGCTTTGGATTGGGCCTGTTTCCTTATTCAAAAAGAGGCGGGGGGGGAGTTGTCTAAGGATTTTTATGATATTCAACACGAAATGGCCCCACTGGCAGAAATAGAAATCAGTTTAGAAGATGTGGAAGATCGCTTAGGGCAGGCCATGCCCTTGTCTCAATTTCAAAATGACCTGAAGAGGTTGGCTTGCCAAATCCAAAAGGATAGCTCAACTCAAAGTGGGCAAAAACTTCAAAAAGAAATTAAAAGCGGTAGTGCAAATCTTCCCACAGCCAAAACCCGCTTTAAAGTTTTAGCCCCCTCTTACCGGAGAGATTTAAAAATTAAAGAGGATCTGATTGAGGAATTGGCTCGTCTCCAAGGCTATCACAAAATAATAGAGAGTATGCCCCCACCCATTCCTACATTTATGCCTGAGGCCCCTTACCGGAACCATCAGAAACTGCGAAATTTTTTAATCGGAAAAGGATGCTTAGAGGCCATCAATTATAGTTTTTGTGATCCCCTCTATTATAAAGAGTTTTTAAAAGACAGCTCTGTTTTAGAAGATATTATGGGTTTAACTGATTTTAAAAAGACGGAACTCCGCCGGAGTTTTTTTTCAATAAATAACCCTTTGAGCCAGCAGTTGTCCTTAATGAAGCCTTTGTTGGTGCCTGACCTGTTTAAAAATGTAGTTAACAATTTTCGCCATAATAATAAACAGGGCCGGATTTTTGAACTGTCTCCTGTATTTTATCAGGAAGGGAAAAGCTACCGGCAACAGTTGCACTTGGGCTTGGCCCTTTGGGGCGATCCAGTGGATATTTGGAGTCAAAAAAAGGCCAATAATTTATATCAACTCAAATCTCTTTTAGATCTTATTTTTGAGGCTTTTCAAATTAAAGTGATTTATCAACCTTTAAAAAAGAATATTCCCTTCCTTCATCCCCAACAGAGTGTGAGCCTTATTTTTAAAAACCAGCCTTCCGGTTTTTTGTTTAGTTTGCACCCCCTCTTGCGGAAAAAATATAAAATCCCTGTAGATGTGGCTTTAGCTGAGATCTTTTGTGAGACTTTTTTATTCCAAAATAAAAAAGCCTCCCGCTTTAAGCCTTTTTCTGATCTCCCCTCTGTAGAAAGAGATCTCTCTTTTGTAGTCCCCCCCTCTCTTCCTGCAGAAGATCTGAGAAAGGGGATAAAAAAAAGCCTGAAAGCTTTACCGGTGGAAGTTCAGCTTTTTGACATTTATGAGCAGAAAAAAGAGAGATCCCTTTCGTTTAGAGTGCGATTAGAGCCTCAAGGCCAATCCTGGACAGAGGAAAAGATACAAACTCTTTTAGAAAAAGCCATTCAACAAGTAAAAGCAGAGTTTTCTATCTCCCTCAAGCAAAAAAACTGAGGACTATGCGGATGAGCTGTTCCCATTTTTTTTATATCAGCACCCCTCTTTATTATGTAAACGATCGGCCTCACTTAGGGACAGCTTACAGCACAATTATTGCTGATATTTTGAACCGCTATCACAAACTTTTAGATTATGAGACTTTTTTTTTAACGGGAACGGACGAGCATGGGCAAAAATGCGAGCAGGCCGCAAAGGCCAGAGGCGTAGAGCCGGAACTCCACTGTGCAGAGATGAGAGAGCATTTTAAAACCGTTTGGCAAAAACTGAACATTGAATACAATGCCATTGGTGAGGAGGATCAATCTTTTTTTTACACAAGTCATAAATATCAACAACTAAAAGAGGGGGGCACTCCTCCTAATCACAGTCAAACGGTTCAAAGCCTTCTTCAAAAAATAAAAGATAAGGGAGACATTTATTTAAGCCAATACAAGGGCTGGTATTGTGTGAGCGAAGAGATTTTTTATACCGAAAAAGATTTAATAGATGGAAAATCCCCATCGGGAAAAGAGGTTATCCCCCTACAGGAAAAGGCTTGGTTTTTTAAAATGTCAAAATATCAAGATCTTTTGATTCGTCATTTAGAAACTCATCCCCAATTTATCCGGCCAATAGAGAGGCAAAATGAAATTAAAGCCTTTTTAAAAAAGCCTCTGAAAGATCTTTGTGTGAGTCGCCCCAAGTCAAGAGTCCAGTGGGGGATAGAGCTGAGTTTTGATAAAAGCTCTGTAGTTTATGTTTGGGTGGATGCCCTTCTCAATTATATTACCGGTTTGGGTTATGGGGCCTACCTTGTAAAGGAGGATTATATTGGTAAGGAGGAAGATAAAACTTATTTTGAAAATTTTTGGAATAGAGCTGGAGCCATTCATCTTATTGGCAAAGATATTTTAATGACTCATGCGGTGTATTGGCCCTGCCTTTTGATGGCTTTGGATTTAAAATTGCCCAAAAGTATTTTTGCCCATGGCTGGCTTTTGAACCGATCGGATAAAAAGATGAGCAAATCTCAAGGGGATAAACTGGATCCTTTGGAGTTATCGGATATTTTAGGGGTGGATGGCTTGAGGTATTTTTTAGCTAAGAACATTTTTTTAGGAAAAGATTCAGCTATTTCTAAAGAATTAATGATCCAAAAATGCAATGAGGATCTGTCGGACAATTTAGGCAATATTTTTAGCCGAGTCTCCCGTTTGATAGAAAAGCATTTTGAGGGGAAAGTCCCAAGGGATGAGATAGCAGATCAAAAGATCAAACAGATGACGGAAGAGCTTTTTTTTGGGAATTTAAAAACAAAAGCAGGCTGGAAAGAGCGGATAGAGAAATTTGAGCTTTCTCAAGCCTTAGAGGATCTGTTTGGCCTTTTGACAGAGCTTAACAGGTATTTAGAGCGAGAGGCCCCTTGGAAGTTATTAAAATCACAAAGCGGGAAAAAGCGAGCCGGACAAGTTCTTTGGACTGTTATAGAGGCTTTAAGGATTTGTGCTCTATTTCTTTTCCCGATTATGCCGGGGAAAATGACAGAGCTTTTATCTCAGTTGGGAATGGTCCCCTCCTTGCCGGAGATAAATCCCGCTCTAAACCCTACCACTAAGCTAAACTATGATGGGCAAAAGCTGAGCCTTAAACATACCGCTTGGGGCAGTTTCCCCTTTGATTGGGCTATAAAATGCCCTTCTATCCCTTTGTTCCCTAAAATTCGATAAAGCTTTTTTAATGGGGCATTATTTCTTTTTTTTCGAAAAAAGATGAGGGAACTGTTCTTGTGGCCCTTCCCCTATCTTTTCTTGATGAAAATAAATTTTGCTAATGGACTCTCCTACAGCTATTGCATTTTTATAAAAAGAATTTAAAAATTTAGGCAAGGCTTGTCCCACATAAGAGGCTCTCAGCTGGCTCTCTATTTTGTTTAAGGAGGGAAAGGGTAGGGCATTGGGATCTTCTATTCCCTCAATGGAGGAAAGGGATTTTCTTATTTGCTCTTCAGCAAACTTTAAGGAGTGCGGGAATTGGGCATAAATTAAAAAATCAGCCACTTTAGGGAGTGTGAGATCTAAAGAGTGAATCTGGCGATAGCTTTCTAAAGCAGAGAGCCTTAAGAGAAGGCTGATGACATCCTCTTCTTCTTCTTTATGCTGTATCATTAGGCGAATATGATTTTCAAAAATAGAGGCTTGATTTTGCAATCTCTCTAAGTAAATGCCCAAGTGGATGAAGTGGAAGGCTAAGCCTTGGTAGAGCCGATCTTTTATGAGGCCATGGAAGAGCCAGCTAAACTCTAAAATGTTTTTATAAAAATCCGCCATTTTGTCCGGCCAAAGCTCTTTTAAGCTTGTTTTTTCCAATTTCAAATAGGTTTTATGAATGGAGAGGCCAATAGATCTGGCTATATCTTGATTTTGAATGGCATTTTCCCTGGCCCATTTAAAGCAACTATAGATGGATACTGGGTGATGAGTTTCAAAAGTAAAATAGTCTGTCAGGGTGTAAGCGTCTGCCAACAAAAAATCATCTGAAACTGATTTTTCACCTTTTGGTTCCGGCAAAAAACTTTTCTTTAAATCCGATAATTTAAAGCTATCAAAAATCCCTTTCCAGCTGGCGGAGACAAAATCAGAAGAGTCTTCCGGCATTTCACTGATTTGAACCAACAAAAGCCGAGCTATGGTAGAGGCCCTTTCTATATATCGCCCCATCCAGTAAAAATTATTAGCTACGCGGGAAAGCATAATCCTCCTCTTTTAAAAGCCACAGATCTTTTAAAGCCACTGCAGAATGAGTGGGGTAGAATAGATCTTCTTCCTCAGAAAAGGCTTGGCAAAAGCCCCCCGGAACAGTGCCCACCTCAAAAAAACGGTTGAGCCAAGTGAACATTCTTAAAGATATATGCCGGGGTTTTATTTCCCCATCAATAAAACAAGGGGATGTGGAAATAGGCAAAAGGGTTTGGGCTATAAAATCTTTTGGATGGGCTTTAAGTTGTTCCTTAAAAATCTCTCTCTCTTTTTTAGAGGATTTCGGCCCAATAAAAAAGTTCTCTGATTCAGTAAGGCGTTTGACAATTAACTTTGGCAGATCTTGTAAAATTTGTTCTAAATGTTTTTTTTCGCGACAAAGCTGAGTGGGAATATTGGGTAAAAGGCTTTCTTCTTTTAAATAATACTGTATGATTTTAGGGATATAGCTATAAATAGATCGGTCACAGGCCACACCGGCCCCAGGAACTGGGGTGATACTTGCAGGATAGTTAGTGGAAAAAAGCTGAAGAATATCTTTGGCAAAATGATCCGGAAAGGCCAAAGGGGGGTAAAAAATATCAAAGGGACAAAATACAACATGTATTTTTTTAAGCTTTTTAATGGTTTTAACATAAAGCCCTCCCTCGTGGATGGTTAGATCGGCACTTTGGATCATCTCTATTCCCATTTGTCTACTGAGGCAACTCATTTCAAAATAATGGGGGTGGGAAGGGCCAGGGCTTAAAATGGCGGAAAAAGGTTTTTCTTCTTCAGAAAGTGATTTTAAGGATTTTAAAAAGGGAATTAAGCCATCGGTTTTTTTAACATTGCACTTCCTGAAAAGGCGAGGGAACTTTTGCTTCATCACCCGCCGGCTCAGTATTAAATAAAAACTCCCTTGGGGGCTGGGCTGGCTCACTCCCACAAAAAAACCTTCAGAAGTTCGAACAATATTTGATCCCAATATTTGAATATAAATATCAAAGGGGATTTTGACCCCCTTCATCTCTTTTAAAAAATGTGGAGATTCATAAACCAAATCTTTGGGCACAAGGCCCTCTTTTAAAATTTGTTCTTTAGTATAAATGTCTTTGAGAAAGAGGTTTAGAGCCTTTAGCCTTTGACTCAGTCCTTTTTTTATATGATCCCAATCTTTTTGATTGAGGAGGGAGGGGATGATGTCCATAGAGAGGGCCCTTTCCTTTGGGACATTAAAGGCGGAAAGCTCTGTTTGAAAAAACTGAGAGATGGATGAATGGGCCCTTTCAATGTCCTGCAAAGGCAAGTTATTAAACTCTTGAATAAAGTTTTGAGCTAAGGGGCGGGCTTTATTTTCAGAAGAAAAAAACTCATCGTAAAACTGAGGTTTTATTTTATAGGATTGGAAGAGTTGGGCCGGGTTTTTCATGTTTTACTCAATTTCGCAGATGGTTTTTAAGATCCTCTCCGCCACTTCATAAGGATCGGCGTTGGCCCCTGGCCTTCTGTCTTCTAAATAGCCATAACCTTTGTTGGAGACATGAAGTGGGATTCGGATAGAGGCCCCTCGGTCGGCCACGCCATGGCGAAACTCATCAATATGGCAGGTCTCATGTCGCCCTGTCAGTCGCTCTGAAAGCCTGTGGCCATAGACGGCAATATGCTCTTTGTGTTTTTTGGAAAGCCTTTCTAAATATTTTTTGATGCTTTCCGCCCCTGTTTTAGGATTTCGAAGGGATTTTGTAGAAAAGTTAGTGTGTTGGCCCGCACCGTTCCAGTCCCCCCGGACAGGTTTAGGGTCCAAGGTGGCGGTAATGCCCAAATCCTCCCCCAGCCGGTAGAGAAGCCAGCGAGCTATCCATGTATGATCCCCTACATTTAAAGGGTCCGCACTTTCCCCCTCAATCCCTCTATAACCGATCTGGAATTCCCATTGGCCCGGCATGACCTCCGCATTGATCCCAAAAATCATAATATTGGCTTGAACACAGGCCTGGCTATGCCTTTCCACAAGCTCCCTTCCAAAAACTTCATCCGCCCCTACCCCGCAGTAAAAAGGGCCTTGGGGGGCGGGGTAGCCTTTGTCCGGCCAGCCCAAAGGGGTTCGGTTTTTAAATAGGGTGTATTCCTGCTCCACTCCAAAAAGGGGCTTTTCCCGATCTGCCCCGCGGGAGAGGACCTGCCTCAACCGTGCTCTGGTATTGGTGGGATGGGGCTTGTTAGAGGGGGTTAAAACCTCACAGATGATTAAAAACTGCCCTTCCCCCGCTCGCAAAGGGTCCCGGACAAAATTCACTGGCTTTAAAATCAGATCGGAGTTATGGCCCTTGGCCTGATATGTGGAGGAACCGTCAAAACCCCATAGAGGGAAATCCTCTAAAGAAATTTTTTCCATATTTTTGTTAAAATGTAAGAATCGAGCCTTTGAGCGAAGTTTTTGAGTGGGTTGGGCCCCGTCTATCCAAATATACTCACAAAAGCCCAAAGCTCGCTCCTTATCCTGTAGGTTTTTTACAATACTTTACAGCAGATTCTTTTGAGGAAAAGATAGGGATGATTTTTGTAAAGCCACTGACTTCCAGTATTTGTGCCACTTGGTTGTTTTCCTCATTTTCAGAATACAGTAGGACAAAATTTTTGTTTGTGTTTTGGAAAAGCTTGGCCAGGGATAAAATCACCCGCAAGCCCGCACTCCGGATGCTTTTTACATTGTTGAGGTCTAAAATGAGATGAGAGCTTGAATTTTTTATTAAATTCTCGATCTCTTCTTGAATGGGAGAATAGTTTTTCTCATCAAAGCGATCTTTGATTTGAACAATTAAATAGCCCTCGGGATCCTGGCTATGGGACATGAAATGCTTTAAATCCTCAGTCATAATTTATACTTCATTCAAAAAAATTGTTTTTGTCAAGTGCAAAAAATTGTTCTTTAGTTTCTTTGCTCAAAGGCCACAGCATTTCGGGACGGCAATACCTTGGACCCTCATGCTGTGGCTTTGGGCAAAAGCACATAAACAGTTATTCCTGTCCTGTTCATGATTTTTTTGACAGAATCATTTTTGAGCCATTTCGCAAAACCTGTTAAAGATTTTTTTAAGGCTTGACACATGCGGGCTTTTAGGCAAGTTTTTCAGAGGGGACGATCTATTTTTTCCGTTGGGAAGGGGGGGGTTATGCAAATCCAACTGCCACTTCAAATAGGGGCTTTAGAGCAGTTGAGTTTTTTTTTAGAAGAAATGGGCCGGGAGAGACAGATTCCCAAAAAAATCATCTCTGAAATGGATTTGGCTTTAGGAGAGTTGGTGACCAACATTATAAAATACAGTCGTCCCGGGAAAAACCTTAGAAGGGGGACAAAAAGCATTCAAGTGGATTGTAATATAAAGGGAGATAAAATCCACTGCCTTTTAACATCTGCTGGCCCCGCCTTTAACCCTTTGGGATACCAGCCAAAAAATTTAAATGCTGGCATAGCAGATCGCCCACTGGGGGGCCTGGGCATAAGAATTGCTAAAAAATGTGTGGATAGCCTTTCTTATGAGAGAAAAGAGGGGATGAACCAACTCCATCTCATTAAAATCATCAATAAAAAAGGGAATTAAGCTTTAGTTTTTTTGCCTAAAGCCAGCCTTTATGCCTGTTTTAATCAACTGATTCAAAATTCTATTTATTTTATAGGACAATAAACCGATAGAGTTTTTGTGAGAGGGCTGATAGGCTCACAATTTTTGAAAAAATAAGCCCCAGTGGCCTTTAAGGAGTGGAACTAATGAAAAATAAAGCTTTGTTTCTTCTTTTCTTTTTTTGTCTCACTTCATGTGGGGGGTTAAGACCCGCTAAGGATCGGGAAAGAGAACCACCCAAAGATACTGGAACAGGAATAGATGAGTTTGAAGATTTACCAGACCTCACAGAGATTGATATTTCAGAAGATAAAAAAGACTTTCTGGCTGCTTTAGGAGGAAGTCTTGTTGAATGTGCGAGTTATAAGAAACACACTTGCAGAGTAAGAGTTGGACTTGGAGATTATGATCCTCGAAACATGGCTCTTAACTGCCTTATTGAGAGCATTGATAGCAATTTAAGGCCACTTTGTGAGACAGAGCAAAAATACAAAAGGGCATTGAAGTATTATAAAAATAAGGGAGATGAAGATAAGGTGGCGGAGATTGAAACCTCTTTAGAAAGTATTGAAGAAGAAAAGTTTTCTTTAACTGAAGAGTTTTACTCTATGGCTGATGATATTGCAGACTATGAAGATTATGGTATTGAAGAGATAGATGAACGGAGGGAGAACAAAAAGGCGGAAGGGAAGTATGATGCATGGGAAAGGATTGGCAGAGTGGCCAGTAGGTTTGTCGTAAAAGATACTTTTAGAGCTTTTACCCGATGTGTTGACAAAAGGGCCCGTCAAGTTTGCACAACCATTGATTTGGATAGGTTTAGCGAACCAAAGGGTCGGAAACGATAAAAAATCTTTTTTGGCCTGTTTTGCTCACAAAGTTTTTCGGCTGGCACCGGCCCAGTTGAGCTAAAAGTCCTCAAACTATATAATCATCCGTGAAAAAGTCTATATTTGATAGATCGCAGAGGCTTTTCACAGGCGATTATATAGCATAAGATCTGTTTGACAAAACTCTTGTAAGTGAGATAGAGTTTTCCTTATGAAGTGGCTTTATTTATTGGCTTTTATTTTGGGGACAGTGGCCTGCTCTCCGGAAAAGAAGGACAAAGGCAAAACCTTAAAAATCACTCCTACGGAAAAGAGTCCAGCCACAAAGGGGCAGGATAAAGGCAAATCCTCTGCAAATTACACCAAGCAGGGGGCCCTGCAAAATCCTTGCCAAGCCAAAGATTTGCCTCCGATAGGCCCAGTTCAAACAGCCCTAAGCCAGTTCCTGCAAGATAGAATAGGCCCTAATGCCCCCATTTTTGACGATTTGACAAAGGCTGTGGAGGGCTTTTCACAAGCTTTTTTGTCCTCATACCCTACAAACTGCGACCGCTCAAAAATTTTGACTGCCTTAAATGATTTAAAAAAAGAATCTACAGCAAGCAATCTAATGGACGCGGGTAATGAGCATCTCCATCGGCTGGCCAAAATTTTTTTGGCTATATCCTTGCATGTTGAAAAAGATCTAAAAGCTGATTTAATCAATATTAAAAGAGAACTGGAGGAAAAGGCCCGGCATGAGTTTCGCACAGGCTATACTTAAAAATAGTTTTAGGTAAAAAACCAGCAGTATGAAAAAAATTATGGAATTTCTTTTTGGTAAAAAATACCCCATTTTTAATAAAGAGGGGGAGATAGAGCACTCCAGATCTCAATTTTTTAAAAAGTGGCAAGAGCTTTATAAAAAAAGTCCGGAAAAAAATTGGAGAAATCACAAGGGCCTGTTTTTTAAAGATAAAAACCAATCCTCATAAAATTATTCAATTTGAGAGTATTGAGCTTTTCCGGAAAAAGAATAAAGATTTTCTGTTTTGATAACTTCTATTTGAGCCAGATCCAAATCCCTCAACAAAGAGAGAATATGTTTTGTTTTTAAAGCAGTGGATGGGTTTTTTAAAAAACGGCAACGCCAGTGATCCACACAAAAAGTTTCAGGAAAAGGATTGGGATAAACCTTAATCCCTCTATTAGTGATTTGTGCCAGATCCATATCCGAATGAGAATTGGCTTTTTTTAACCGGAGGGCTAAAGCCTCAGGATCCCTGCTCGACTCACAAACAAAAACATCCACCCCGTCCAAATGCTTTTCCTCTATAGGAGGTGAGGGGATAGGGGAGATGGAGATAGGCCCTCCCGCCCCTTTTTTAAAATTTGAAGAAAGATTTTTAGGCTCAGCCCCTAAATTTTCCATTAGGGCCTTCCCAAAGTCGCTTGTGCTCACCTTTTGACGGCTGTTTTGAGAGTTATAAATATCATAAGTGTGGATCCCCTCCTCAAGAGTCCTAAGCCATGCTTTATGTATCTTTTCTGCAATATCTTTTTTGCCAATATGACAGAGCAGGATCAAAGAGGCATTTAACAGCCCGCTGGGGTTAGCTATGTTTTGGCCCGCCCTCCGGGGAGCAGAACCATGGATGGCCTCAAACATAGCATGGCTTTCTCCAATATTACTGGACCCGCCCATACCTACAGAGCCTGCCAGTTGAGCAGAGACATCGCTCAAAATATCCCCATAAAGATTGGGCAGAAGAATCACATCAAAATCTTCTGGTTGAACGGCAAATTTGGCCGAACCAATATCTATAATCCAATGTTCGCTCAATATGTCCGGATATTCTTTGGCCACTTTTTCAAAAACTTTTCGAAAAGAGCCGTCAGTGAGTTTCATAATGTTGTCTTTGGTCATACAAGTTATTTTTTTCCGGCCATTTTGCCGGGCATACTCAAAAGCATAGCGAGCCACTCTTTCAGAACCGGAAAGGCTTATCAGCTTTAAACATTGAAAAACCTCCTGGGTCTGCCTGTGCTCAATACCTGCGTAAAGATCCTCTTCATTTTCACGAATGATCACCACATCCATATCGGGAAATTTTGTTCCCACATAAGGGGAAAGGGAGCGAATGGGGCGAACATTGGCAAAAAGCCCCAGGCTTTTTCTCACCTTGACATTAAGGCTTTTAAAACCACCCCCCTGTGGGGTGGTGACGGGGGCTTTAAGGAAAACTTTGTTTTTCCGAATAAGGGCCCAATCCTCTGGACGGATGCCGGACATATAGCCTTGTTTGTAGATCTTTTCTCCTAATTCCACCTGATCTATTTTTAAATCCGCCCCGGCCCGGTGGAGAATATTTAAAACCACAGCCATAATTTCAGGCCCAATGCCATCGCCATAAGCCACAGTGATTTTTTGAGACAAAGCCCCTCCTTTTTTGGGATTTTAAAGATTCTTTGAAGTATTGGGAATGTCAAGCTCTTTTATTTTTGTGGGACTCTTCTTTTCCACAAATTTTCCTCATTCTAAATAGTCGCTCGTGAAAAACCTCTATAATTCACAGGGGATTCTTCAGTTTCTTTGCCTAAAGGTCCGTCCCATTTCGGGACGGCAATACCTTGGACCATCACCGGACGGCCTTTAGGCAAAAGTCATTGAAAAGCCTGAGCCTGTAAAAGCAGGGGATGAGAAGGACTTACTGAGGCTTTTTCACGGACAACTAAATAGTCCTTTGTGAAAAAGTGAAAAATTTTCACTTTCCCTCTCTATACTTGATTTTTCCATAAAAATCCTGTATAAACATAATAGCCATTGGGGAAGAAAGCTTGAGCTTGAAAATCAAAAACCCTTCCTGACAAGGCCATTGCCATTAAAGGAGTTTCTAATGTTTGTAAAAAAAATCTTTATTATCTTTTCTTTGTTTGTAAGCCTTCCCGCTATGGGCGAAGATCTTTTTGATATGGAGTCCGAGATAGCCTGTCAAGACATCCCCTCTCACTTTAGCCGATACTATCAAGATATTCAGCTCAGCCAACAGGCTTTAAGGGCCTCCTTGAAGACAGTCACTGAGCTTTTAAAAAATCTGCCAAAAGATCAGGCACAAATTATTCAAATAGCTGAAGAGATAGAAGAGGCAGAAATTCGTCTTCAAGCCAATGAGATGGCCCTTGCCATCAGGGCTGAGGACATAGAGTATTTTCTCAAAGACTGCATAAAAACTAAAGAATAGTTTTTGCTTATTTTATTTTTTTGTATAAAATAAAAATATGCCTTTTCAGGTCACTTATGAAAGAACACCCAACCCTCAATCTTTGAAGTTTGTTATCTCTCGGCCCATAAGCAATGAGGCTTTAGAATTTACTGAAAGGGATCAAGCCCAAAGATCCCCCTTGGCGGAAAAAATTTTAGGCTTTCCCTGGGCCCAAAGGGTTTTCTTAGGTAAAGATTTTGTGACGGTCACAAAAGAGGATTGGTTAGAATGGGATATGATTTGTGATCCCTTATCCGATCTGATTCGGGAACATTTAAATCGTGGGGAGCTTGTTCTCCGGCCTAAAGAGAATAAGGCCAAAAAAGAGCCACCCACTATTCCAGATTCCTTAGAGGCTCAAAAGATAAAAGAAATTTTAGAACGGGACATTCAGCCCGCAGTGGCCTTGGACGGGGGGCAAATTGAGTTTGTCTCCTACAAAGAGGGAATTGTGTTTTTGAGGCTGAAGGGGGCCTGTTCGGGTTGCCCCAGCTCCACTTTCACTTTAAAACAAGGTATTGAAACCCGTTTGCGACAGTTTGTGCCGGAAATCAAAGGGGTTGAGCCTTGTTAACCTTGTGTGAGGGGGCAGGCTATCTCAAGTAGGGATTTTTCGATCTATTAAACTTCAAGTTTCTAAATATTCGTCTGGGTAGCATATTCTGACTTTTTTTATAATAGGCTCTATTTCTTCTAAGGAAAGCTCCGTCTTCCAAACACTGACTAAGGAAAAGGCCACTTCAGCTGAAGGCTCTCGCTGAGCTTGCAGTAAGGCTTCTTCATAGTCATAGTCTAAAAACTCATCAAATAAAAAACCTTTGGGCAGGTGAAACTCCCTTTCAAAAAATTGAAGGCTGGTATTGCCCTCTATAGAGGCACGAACCTGAGAGCAGGAGCTGGCAGAACTCAAATCGCCAAAAAGATACAAAAATTCTTGTCGATCTTTGGCAGAGAGTTTGTTTTCAGTCGCTCTTGAGGCAAAATAAGTTAAGCCCTGATCCTTAAGTTGGCCGAACCATTGAGATAAAGAGAAATTCCCTTGGCAGGATGATGTCCAAAAAAGAAAAGAGAGAAAAAACCAAAGCTTCATCATGATTATCTTATCGGATTTTCTTCTTTAAAGCTTAAGTATTCCTGCAAAAGCAGGAATCAAAAAATCCGAGGAGGGGTTGGGCAAAGCCTAAAACATTTCCTTGATAAAGCGATTTTCACCATCTAAGCTCCGGTGCCGGCGATGGACCATCATAAAAATATTGTCCTCAGCCACTCCCACAATATCAGTGCCCACTTGAATGGATTTATCCGAAAGATCTTTTTTCCCACTTCCTCCTTCTCCATACATTTTATTGAGCATCTTTTTCATCTGTTCCGCCAGTGCGTTTTTCTTTTTCTTTTTTTGTGCCCCACCAGTGGCTGTAGAGGCTAAAGGGCGAGAAGGGCCAGCAGAACTACTTCCTCCAGAAAATTGAGCTGTTTTGGCTCCATCCATATCCCCTAATTCTTTCAACTCCCCGTCCTCATCAAAAGGATTCCCGGTGGACAGCTGATTTAACAAGGCTTTGTTGTCTTTATTGACCTGGGCCATCATTTTTTTCATTTTATTCTTAGTTGCCGGAGTGGGTCTGTATTTTTTAGGAAACTTCTTCCAATCGTCCTCATTTTGAGGAATTTTACGATCTAACAGATCTTGTGGAAAACCCGGAAGTCCTCCTGGCCATGCATCTGTCACATCTCTATAAGTTGAACTGCCTGTAAACGCATCCGTCTCATCTTTTGGTGTAAATTTTTTAATGTCAGAAGGATCATTTTCATTTGGATCATTACCAGAGCCACCAGAAGAACTGAATTGTGCCTTCAGTTCTTCTGGTGACGGACAAGGAGCAGATCCGCAAAGATAAAGATGGGGATCTTGGGGAACCCCTGGGGGATCTTTCGGGGGGCATCCCTCTTCCTCTGCACACAGGGTTTGTTCTATGTCCCCTAATTCTTTTGCCTTTTTTACCATACTCACTGTTTGCCAGGCCGCGGCCGCGGCCGCGGCTACAGCTACAGGACATTGCCAACAACCACCGGTACATCCACAAGCAACATAGGCCCAGGCGGAAAATGCCGCTGTTCCCGCCCCGCCAATGGCCGCATAAATGCCCATATCCCTGGCTTTTTTTCCAACTTCCTCTAAGGGGCTGGAGGAGCCTCCATTTGTAGATTCTCCTGCAGTGCGGTCCAGTTCTGCCATACCTTGTTCGGCCGTATTCACCCGTTCTTGTTGATGATCAACTTCTCGTTTTAAAGCACTACAATGTTCATTATCACAAAAATCATCTGTGCAATTGTCCCCATTGCTTTGTTGGCAGTTGGATTTGCATCGAGAACGGCACTGTTCTAAAGCGGTTTTTCTCCCTTCAAGAGTTTGATTATGTCTGTTGATGATTTCCTGTTGTTGTGCTTTTGAATCCTCGATAGTGGCACTTTGAGCACTCACTCCTTTTCCAGAGGCATTGTCATAGTTGGTTTTTTGAGTTTTACATTGTATCTCATCACATTTTTTTGGTGAACAATCTCCATTGGGATCATCTCTTCGGCAGGAGCTTTGGCAACGGTGCCGGCAATTGTCCAAATCGCTTTTAAGTCTTGCCATACTTTCCTCAGCAATTCGTGTGGCATGTGCTGTTTCTCTTTCGAGATCAGGACTCAAAGCCCATAAAGGGGATCCCGCACAGACCATGCTCAATAAAAAAATCCCAATAAAAGTTTTTTTACCCATATTGTCCTCCTTTTTTTTAATTAAAAATGCCTTTTTTCCAAAAAAAGCATATCCTTTTATTTTTGGCTACAATTCCCCTTTTCTTTGCCACAATAAGATTGAATGATCTGGCTCATTTTTTCAAAAATACTGCTATGTGCTCCGGCTTTAGCAAAAATATCCCCTTTCTTTTTGGAGGCTTGGGCCCATTTTTTGTTTTTATTTTTTTTGCCCGACTTTCCTCTTTGAGAAGGCCCCCCTAAGCCCCCTGCCCCTCCTCTAACATTGGCGGGCTGAGATGTCAGACCTCCGGAAAAAGCACCTGTTATTCCTGGGTTATTTCGTCTCCAGTCCTCATCATCTTCATCATCCATTAAAGGCTCGCCATCATTATTAGAGGCAGAACTAAGCCCTCGGCCCAAACCAGAGGAACCTAAGCCCCCAGCAGAATTTGAGGGAGTAGCGGACTTTTGCCCACCAAGTGCAGAGGCCAAACCCATTGTGTTGTCACTTCCTGTCCCTTCTTTAGTGGGTTTGTATTTTTCCCCTTTCTCCTTTTTCGCCACAGTGGTTTTTTTCTCTTCTGGTTTTTCCGGTGGAGTAAATTCTTGATTAGTTTTTTTCTCATCTTCTCCCGGTGAAGTGTTGGGAGAGTTTGTAGTAGCTGTTGGAAGGCTGGAAGACCTAAAATCAGGAAGAGGAGTTGTATTCTCATCCGGACAGTCTTCGCCTTCTTCACATTCATCTCCTCCATCATCATCTCCTCTCAGTGCTCTTAAAGCCATAAGGGATATTCCCACATTGGCAAGAGATAAACCCGCTTGTATTAAAGCCTGATCGCAAGCCCCAGCGGCACTTGTGCATTGAGCTAAAATCTTTGTTTTATGGTCTTCACAATTTGCTTTTACCTTTGAACAATCAACACTAAGGTCAGAAGGAGGAGTCTCTCCAGGTCCATATTTAGAACAAATTTCTGCACCCTCTTTAGGACAATTACTAAGAACAGCGTCTTTCTCTTCTCCCACCGCACAAGCTGTTTCACAAGCGGTGAAAGCGGAAGTGCAACTGTCATAAACAGATAAGGCATAAGCCGACATAGTCCCATTGATAGCCATACTGCCTTGGTGAGCCAATTTGGCAGAACCTCCTCCATCTTCAGTAGCGGATACCGCAGTGTTGGCGGTTTGCCCCACCATAGCCATAGCCCCCATATCCATTAGACCTTTGCTTGCCGCCTCCACTTCAGCTGGAAGAATCTCATCACATGTCCCCGTCGCCCCTGTTGATTCTGCTACTGCTATTGCTTTTGGTGGTGCTGGCATAGGTATATTATCCACAGCCCCAACAGCCACAGCCCCAACAGCCACAGCCCGCAAAGTTTTAAAAAAAAAGGATTTTGTCCATAAAAAAAACTTTTTTCTCATTATATTAAGACTATCGGCTGGTTTGATCCCAAACTTTAGCCCATAAAGGGCTTTTTCTTTAAAAAAAGCAGGAAAAGCTACATTTTAATCACTTTTGCCCAAAAGCCAGCCTACTAATTGCTAAAAAATCCTCTGTGAAAAAGTCTACATTTAATAGATCGCATAAGCAAAAGTCCAGCTTGTTCGGGACGGCAATACCTTGGACCCTCACCGCTGGCTTTTGCTTATGCGATAAAAGACAGAAGTTTTTCACAGACAATAAATCGATCTAAAAAAGCATCCTCTTAATGACTTTGTTCCATGAGGGGCCAAGGTATTTTCCCGCAAAATAGAGCAGATAATGGGGGGATCTTTGAGCAAAAAAACTAAAGAATAATGGCTTTTTCCTTCTTTTTTCCAAAGGCCATTTCATGAGGGTCCAAGGTATTGCCGTCCCGAAATGAAATGGCCTTTGGAAAAAGAAACTTAAAGAGGTGTTTTTTAACAAGCTCAGGAGAAAATATCCTTTAATCTTCATTTTGCCCAAAGCCCCCCGGTGATGGTCCAAGGTATTTTTCCCACGAAAGAAAATGGGGTGGTCTTTAGGCAAACTAAAAATAAGATTTTTCGCCAGCTGAACAAAAATGCCGGATACCGGCAAAAAACTATAGCCCATCTAAAATTCTTATGTTATAATGGCCTGAATAGAGGAATCCATTATGCATTAAACTATAAAGGGTATTTATGGACACAAACTAAAAATAAGGAGTTAAAATGAGTCGATCATCAAAAAATCCTACAGTGGCTGAAGCTTGGAAGCTTGTCCGGGAGACACAAAAAAACATTAAAGAGATATCAGACCTTCACAATAAATTAGCCAAAAAAAGTGCAAAAGATATCGCCGAATGGCGAGCCAGTAGCCAAAGAACAGAGCGACAGGTGGAAAAAACCGCAAAAACATTGGATAAATATATGGGGGATAGCGGGAACCAATGGGGGAGATTGGGTGAAAACTTAGTGAAAGGGAATCTGGCTAAAAGGCTTAAGGAGAGAGGTTTTGAAGTGGATCGAGTGATGACCAGGATAAAAAGGGCCGATACTGAGTTTGACATTGTCGCCATTAACGGAAGAGATGTCGTGGTTGTGGAAGTAAGAGCCAGCTTAGATCCTTCGGATGTAAAGGAGTTTGAGCAAAACATAAAAAAATTTAAAACTTATTGGCCGGAATTTAAGGGGAAAACAATTTATGGGGCTGTCGCTTTTTTAATAAAATCTAACCGGCAAGCAGATATTTTAGCCAGAAAAAGGGGCTTTCTTGTAATTGAGGCTGTGGGTGATGTTTTTGTTCAAAACAGAAAGAACTTTAAACCCAGAATTTTCTCATAAACACGGGTTTTAATAAGGAGTTAAAATGAGTCGATCATCAAAAAATCCTACAGTGGCTGAAGTCTGGAAGCTTGTCCGGGAGACACAAAAAAACCTTAAAGAGCTATCAGCCAGTAGCCAAAAGACAGACCGACAAGTGGAAAAAACCGCAAAAACATTGGATAAATATATGGGGGATAGCGGGAACCAGTGGGGGAGATTGGGTGAAAACTTAGTGAAAGGGAATCTGGCTAAAAGGCTTAAGGAGAGAGGTTTTGAAGTGGATCGAGTGATGACCAGGATAAAAAGGGCTGATACCGAGTTTGACATTGTCGCCATTAACGGAAAAGATGTCGTGGTTGTGGAAGTAAGAGCCAGCTTAGATCCTTCGGATGTAAAAGAGTTTGAACAAAACATAAAAAAATTTAAAACTTATTGGCCGGAATTTGAGGGGAAAACAATTTATGGGGCCGTGGCCTTTTTAATAAAATCTAACCGGCAAGCAGATATTTTAGCCAGAAAAAGGGGCTTTCTTGTAATTGAGGCTGTGGGTGATGTTTTTGTTCAAAACAGAAAGAACTTTAAACCCAGAGTTTTCTCATAAACCCGGGGTTCCAACACCTTGCTTTTTCAAAGACCAGACAGTGAGGGAGGGGGCAAGATATTTTCCCACAAAATGGGACGAGCTTTGCCAAAAAAATCTTCCAGCTTTTTCACGGACGACTACTTATTCTTCTAAAAAAGGTTTTTTTATGGAGAAGGAATTTAAGAATCGCTTACAAAAAATCGCTTTTTGGCCAGAAATAAAGGCTTTGATTCAAAACCTTTGCCAAAAAGGTTTTCCGACTGTTCTGGCAGGAGGAGCTGTTCGGGATATTCTTTTAGGACGAGCTGTCAAAGACATTGACCTGGCCAGTCCGGCCCAGCCAGAAGAGCTATTAAAAATTTTTCCCTCTGCCAAGGGGAAATTTGCTAAATACGGAGTGGTTTTAGTCCCTATTAAAAAGGGAAAGCTTGTGGAAATCACAAGTTTTAGAAAAGATTCCCACTCAAGTGATGGGAGAAGGCCAGATTCCATATCTTATGGCACAATGGAGGAAGACGCCCAAAGGCGGGATTTTACTATAAATGCCTTATTTTACGATCCTCAACAAAACTCTATTATTGATAAGACGGGGGGCCTTAAAGATCTTCGTGAAAAAAGGCTTAAAGCCGTAGGCTCCCCGGAAAAAAGATTTGAGGAAGATCATCTCCGGGCCATTAGGGCCTTAAGGCTGGCCCATAAGCTGATTTTTCACATAGATAAAGCCACTAAAAAAGCCATCCCCCTTTTTGCACAAAAAATAAAAAAACTCTCTCAAGAGAGGATTTTAAGTGAGCTGGAAAGCCTGTTTTCTGAAGGGAGAATCGGGCCGGCTTTAAGCCTTTTAAAGCAGTATGGCTTTTTTGAAAGCCTTTTCCCCGGCCTTCCACAAAAAAGCCCCTTTTTTAAAGATCCCTTTGTTTTTTGGGATAAAAACTTTTCTTTTTTTCATGAAAAAGCCTTTTGTTGGGCGATTTTGGCCCTGCCCTTTTTTTATTCTCAGCCCGAATCGGCTCATATTTTTTTAAAAAAACTCCGCCTTAAATCCTCTGATATAAAAAAGGTTCTTTCTTATTTAAAAGCCGTTAAAATGCTGACCTCTCATTCTCTGTTATCAGAAAAGCTGAAGGCCCTCGAAGGGCAAAAAGGGCCGGTGTTTGAGCTGAGTTTTTTTTGGCAAAAAAGTCAAAATCTCTGCCTTGAGGGCTTAAACCAGACATTGAGGAGGTATGAGAGGATCCAAAAGGGAGGGCGACTTCCAAGCCCCCTCGTCAAAGGTTTTGATATTTTAGAGCGACTTCCTCAGCTACCTCGACATAAAATTTCCCCCTTACTAAAAGAGGCTTATGAGATTCAAATACAAAAGCCCTCAGCGGGCAAATCAGAAATTTTAAAGCAAATCTCTTCCTGAAAAATAAAGATAAAAAATGGGCCAATGAAGTGAATTTTAGACCTGTTTTTTAGTCCTACTTTTAGACAAAAACTTGACTTTATGAAAAAAATCTTTAAATAAAGCTATTATCCATTAAGAATTAAACCGATAGAGATTTATATGAGGCTTTTTTCTTTTTTTAGTTTGGTGGCTTTTCTGCTCTTAAGTGCTCCTTTTACTCAAGCGGAGGAGCTGTCCTGCCGGCAACTCCATTACATACAAGGTCGCTTTTTGAAAAACCATATTTCTCATAAAAAGCTTACAACAGAATTAAGGGATCGGGTTTTAGATCAACTGATTAAAGCCTTGGATCGGGAAAAGATGTATTTTTTACAATCGGACATAGATAGCATTAAGAGAAAAAACAAAAGGCTTTTTTTAGATATTAAAAAACGAAGATGTGCTGGCCTTTACTATATCTATGATATTTACTCTATGAGAGTTCAAGAGAGGATCCATTTTGCCAGCCAGATCTTAAATGACAGTTTTTTATTTACAAGAAAATTAAAATACATTCGGGATGATGATTTGAAGGCTTTAAAACCTCATCCTAAAACAGTCACTGAGGCCAATCACAATATGAAAAGCTATATTCAATACCATGTTGCCCGTATCTTTTTGATGGAGAAAGATTTAAAAAAATCAGTTCAGCAGGTTTTTTATATCTTAAGCAATCAGCAAAAACAGATTTTATCCTGGAAGCCTCGCCTCAGCCGAAAAGAGCTGAGGGATTGCAAGATCCGGAGCAAAAATAGCTTTAAAGCCTGCAAGCCATCGAAGTGGTTTTCTAGTTACCTTAATGCCTATAGCCAGTCTTTAGATTCTCACTCCAACTATTTAGATAAGGAGGATTGGGAGGAATTTCAAATCAACATGAATTTGGAATTAGAGGGCATTGGTGCGACTTTAAGCTCCCGTTCTGGCTATACCGTTGTGGAAAAGCTCATCCCCAGTGGTGCGGCCGCTCGATCTCAAAAAATAAAAGTTAAGGATAGAATTTTAGCTGTGGGCCAAAGTCCTGAAAAATTAGTTAATATTTTTGGTGAGAGAATAGAAGATGTTGTGACGATTATTCGTGGGCCCAAGGGGACTCCTGTTTTTTTAAAAATTTCCCGGACGGAAAAAAGCGGGAAAAACACAGTCTCTGTAGTGGAACTCATAAGGGATCGGGTGGAGTTGAAAGACGAAGAAGCCTCCATCTCCTACCACAAAGTAAAAAACAATGGTGAAACTTATAATGTGGGATTGGTAAAAGTGCCCTCTTTTTATGGTTCTGATGGTGGTTGGGGCAAGTCGGTGACTCGCAAAGTCAAAGAGCTTTTGATTTTAGCTAAAAAACAAGGGATCCAGGCCTTAGTTTTGGATCTCTCCTTTAATCGCGGAGGTTCCTTAGAAGAGGCGGTGGGCTTAAGTGGGCTTTTCTTTTCCAAGGGCAATGTGGTTAAGCAGTCAGAAAAAAACAGTTCCCGCCCACAAATTTTTAGAGATAGGGACAGCCGGGTTTTTTATGCCGGGCCTTTGGTTGTGCTGGTCAATCGCTTGAGTGCCAGTGCATCTGAGATTGTCTCTGGAACTTTACAAGATTACAGGCGAGCGGTAATTGTGGGTGGCGAGCACACTTTTGGCAAGGGCAGTGTTCAGTCGGTAGAGCGACTTCGCCCTGGTTTTGGTGCTTTAAAAACCACTGTGGGCTTGTATTTTATTCCCAGTGGCAAATCCACGCAAAAAGAGGGGGTCCGCTCAGATGTGCCTCTTCCCAGTATTTTAAATATAGAGGAATTAGGAGAGAGGAAAACGGATAATGCCTTAGCCGCAGAAACTATTGAAAGCTTCCTGTCCCCCGCAAAAGACATATTTCCTAAGGGGGGGCCGGGCCGATGGAAGCCCTTGGACCAGCAAGTCATTAAAAAGTTGAAAGATTTTTCTGAAAAAAGAGTTTCAAAAAACAAAAAATTCCATCGCATAAAAAAAAGGTTATCGGAGTTTAAAAAAGAACAAGAAAAACGAAAAGTGATCACTATTGCTACAGCCCTGAAGGACATAAACGAGGATGATGACAAAAGTTGGATAAAAGAAGAGGAACTGGAAAATGAAGAAGGGGGAAATGATAAAAAGAAATATTTTGCCAGACCTGATATTCAGGAGGCTTTAAATGTTGCAGTCGATCTGGCTTTGCTTTCAAAAAGTGCAGGAACTCCTCAATCCTCTGCTAAAAACCAATCTTTTTAAAAATTTTTATGTCAAAAATTTCCATTCTTCCTAAAGAGCGATGGATTCAAATTCATAATTTGATGGTCAAAGCCCGTGTGACAGAGGAGAGGCTTATTCATATTTACAAGCAGGGCTTAGGTTATTTTTGGATTGGAGGGCCGGGGGAGGAGGCTTTTTCTGTTCCCTTAGGTCTTTTAATAGATAAGGGGCAAGGGATAAATAAAGACTGGCTTTACCTTCACTATAGGGCTTTGCCTACTTTGATAGCTATGGGCCTGAGTATGAAAGAGGCTTTCAGAACTATGTTGAACAAAGCTACAGATCAGTCTTCCGGCGGGAGAAATTTTGTCAACCATTACAGCCTTCCTCAATGGAATGTGGCCCCTATAAGCTCAACTATTGAAGTGCAATACTCTATGGCCATAGGGACAGCTCATGTTCAAAAAAGGGAAAAAGGCAATAATAGCCTCACTGTAGTGACGGGAGGGGACGCAGGTTCCCATGAAGGGGATTTTGCAACTTGTTTGATATGGGCCAGTCGCCCCAAAAAGGAACTGCCTTTACTTATCACTGTGCAAAACAATCAGTGGGGGATTTCCACCAGCCACTCCAGCCAACATGCTTGTAATATCATTGATCGGGCCAGAGCTTTTCAAATAGAAAGCTATCCAATTGATGGGAATGATCCTGTGGAGAGTTGGCAGGTTTTGGAAAAATCCATTCAGAGCATTCGAAAAAAGCGAAAACCGGTATTTATTGAGGCTAAAGTTTCCCGTCTGTATGGCCATTCTTCAGCCTCTGGGGCCAACTATGTTCCCGAAGATTGTTGTATTAAGCAGTTTGAGAACCGTCTCAAAAAAGAAAAAATTTTAAATGCAGAACAGATAAAAAAAGTATGGGATGGCTATAAAGAGGAAGCCAAAAAGGCCCAACAGGAAGTCATGCAGGAGAGAGATCCCAAGCCAGAGAGTATATGGCAGTATATTTATCAGAATGAAGAGGCCAACTGGCGAAAATTTTAAAAAAAGGACAGAAATATGGCCACAATGGTTCAGGGGATAAGGATGGCTCTTCACTATGCGGAAGAGCACCTGGAGTTGAGGGATGTGTTTGGCCAAGATGTAGGTCCCCCCTTAGGTGGAGTTTTTACAGCCACTCAGGGGATCAAAACGGCATGGAATACGCCCTTAGACGAAAGGGGTATTGTGGGAATGGCTATAGGAATAGCTATGACCGGGCAAAGATGCGTTGCTGAAATTCAGTTTGCGGATTATATTTTTAACACTATTGATTTGTTAAAACTTGCGGGCAATAATTTGTGGGCCAGTAATGGGCAATTCCCTTTGCCTTTGGTTTTAATGACTCCTAATGGGGCCGGGATTCACGGGTCCATTTACCATAGCCATAGTTTTGATACCTGGGCTGTAAGGATCCCTGGCTGGAAAGTGGTATCCCCATCTAATGCTGTGGACGCGTATGGGCTTTTGCTCTCTGCCATTTTGGATCCCCATCCTGTTTTTTATTTAAAGCCTAAGGCTCTTTTGAGAATAAAATCTAAAGAAAAGATCCCTGGCGAGCCAGAAGACGAAAAAGTTTTAAAGCAAATGATAGATGCCCCCTTAGGGGAGGAAAGAAAAAACTTTCGGCCCCGTTGGCCCTCTTTAAAAGAGTATAAAGTCCCTATTGGCCGGGGGCGAATTGTTCAAGAAGGGGAGGAGTTGACAGTAGTGAGTTTTGGCCGGTCCCTTCATCTTTCAGCAGAGGCTATTAAGGATGGGGATGTCAGTGTGGAGTTGATTGATTTGATCAGCCTTTACCCTTATGACTGGCCTTTGATTAAAAGCTCTATTCAAAAAACAGGGCGAGTGCTTTTTGTGAATGAGGATACAGAAGTGGCCAATTTTGGGGAGCATTTGGCTTATCGAGCAGTTCAGGAGCTTTTTTCTCATCTTTTGGCCCCACCAGCAGTTTTAGCGGGAAAACAAATTCCCGGAGTGGGGCTTCATCCCCATTTAGAAACAGCCACTGTGCCTCAAGTTTCCGACATTCAAAAAGAAATCAAAAGGCTGGCCCACAGCCGATTTTGACTAAAATTTACTTAAGTTTTATCCGATATAGTTAATATGAGGCTCAATATTCAAGAATGTTTTGAATTGATGGTCAAACATCAGCTGAGTGACCTACACCTTAAGGTGGGGACAGCTCCTGTAGTTCGAAAAAACGGCCAGCTGATGCTCCTTTATAAAAAGCAATTTTATCTCACTAATGAAGACATTACTCAGGCCATTGAACCTTTTTTGAATGCCTATCGCCGGCAAAATTTAATGGAGATGAGGCAAGTGGATTTTTCTTATGGAGTGAAGGGGGTGGGCCGGTTCCGATTCAATATTTTTTATCAAAGGGGAACCTTAAGAGTGGTGGTGCGAAATATTCCCTTCAAATTGCCAACTTATGAGGAGCTGAATTTGCCCTCAAAAGTGCCTAAAATTTTACGATCTTATAGAAATGGATTGATTCTTGTGACGGGATCCACAGGGAATGGGAAATCTTCAACAATTGCCTCCATGCTCAATGATGTCAATCAACGGTTGAGCCGGCATATTATCACCATTGAAGATCCTATTGAGTTTTTAATTGAGGACAGGAAGAGCATAGTCAGCCAAAGAGAATTGGGATCGGATTATTTGAATTACAACCTGGCTCTCAAATCCACATTGCGGCAAGACCCAGACATTATCTTTTTTGGAGAGATAAGGGATTTTGAATCTATGGAGACCGCCTTAGCGGCCGCAAGCACTGGACATTTGGTTTTTTCTACCCTTCATACTAATAGTGTTTCTGATACCATCCATCGGGTTTTGGCTTTAGTGAAGTCGGATAAGAAGAAGTTTTTTCGTATGAAGTTTGCCTCAAGTTTAAGAGTTATATTGTGCCAAAAATTATTGATGAGAAAAGACAAAAAAGGACTTATCCCCGCTGTGGAAATTTTAATCAATAACCCCCGTGTACGTTCTTTTTTAGAAGATGAGGACAAAAGCACTTCTCTTTTAGACAGCCTTATTGAAGAGGGGCTGGAAGTTTGGGGAATGCAGTCTTTTAATCAGCATCTCATAGAGCTTGTTAACAAGAAACAGATCAGCCAAGAGGAGGCTGTTAAAAATAGCCCTTCTGCAGAAAAACTCAAAATGTATTTTAGTGGCCTAAGCCATATCAATGACGGATCGGGAAAAACCAGCTTAGCTATCGGTAAAGATATTTCATTAAAAAAAACAGGAGCTTAAGGAATATATACACAGCGGAACCCCACATCAATAGCGTATCCTCGCCGGCTGGACTGATTTTGAGAGACATCTACAGAGAATATCCCAGCGTCTCTTCCCGGAACTCCACGAACAATTAGGTCTTTCCCCCTTTTAACATCGGCATAGCCCAAATTCCAAGTGTTTCTGGTTCGGCCAGAACCAGCTGTTTTATAAGTTTTTTTAGGGCCAAACAGCTCCTTTAACTCATCGGAAAGGCGATAGATATAATCATCAAAAGAGTGGTTTTTTCTATACTTATCCTTCATCATTTCACCCACATTGCCACATATATCCCATATCCGCCCTCCACCGTGAGGGAGAAGATGTGTTCTTCTGTTTTCATCCCAGCCCTCCTGACAGGAGGCAAGGGCACAGTCCTCATTGTCGTCTGCTGAGGCGGAGCGAGGGCGACCCCGGATCACCCCACAATTTAAAAGGTTATTGTCTGAAGGAATGGCCTGGCCCTGGGACCAATTTTCATCCACATCTTCTATAGATCGGGCAATATTTTGCCACTGTGAGTTTTGAATCAAATCAAACCGGCTCCCGTTGTTTTGGCACAAAATACGGGCCGCTCCCTGTGAAACTCTTCTTGCCGTTGCCGGCAAACCCTCTGGGACAGAAATAGCTTTAGCTAAAGCCCCTTCCTTCTCCTCCACTTTGGCCTCATACTTCATCACATAAAAACTCGATTCGTAGTTGTCATCCACTGGAGGTATGGGAACATAGTTTTTAGGGCCTATAAAACTCACTCGCACTTTTTTACAAATTTCTTCCCGGTTGTGCTCTATGAGAAAGATCATATACTCTTCTTCATGAACAATAGTAGTTAAGTTTAAGGTCACTTTCCACCGGCCTTTGTCACACTTGGGATTAGCAGTGGTTTTGCGACCATTGACAGTCACATAAACCAAGTGTTTTTTTGTTGAGCAACGGCCCTGGAGAAGATACTCACCCACATTTTCAGAATCCACAAATTCTAAATCTTTAAGAGAGATTTCTTTTGAGGACAATTTGTTTGAAGGGCAAGAACCTGAAAAACCTTTGCCCTCTTCTCTTTCTGGCCTATCCCCCTCTACAACTTGAGATATAGGGCCTTTTCTATCCCTATTCTCCCCCCCCATGTTCATGTTGGGGATACAGGAGAAGAGGGTCATGAAAAGCAATAGAAAAACAAGTTTTTTTAAAAAAATATTGAATGAATAAAATAACATGGACAAGCCCCTTTAACTTTTATTTTATGCAGGAAAGAAAGCCTTTTCAACATATCAGCAGGCATAATATGAACATGACAGGGCTTTAGTCTATCCCCCCGCAGATATTTTGTTTGATAGAGCCTTAAGGGAAGATCCGGCTTTAAACCATTCAATTTGTTCCGCATTCATAGAGTGTTTTACATAAATGGTTTTTTTTGACCCATCTCGATGCTGGATCAAAACAGGGTGTTGGCTATGAGGCTCAAGCCTATCCAACTCAGTAATACTGAGCCGATCCTCTGGTAAAAACAAATTTTCATCGGAGGGATCAACAAAGCAGAGGGGCAAAACACCTTGTTTTTTCAAATTGGTTTCATGAATACGGGCAAAACTTTGGACTAAAACTGCTCGGCAGTTGAGATGGCGGGGGCTCATTGCCGCATGCTCCCGGCTACTGCCTTCGCCATAATTGCTCCCCCCAATAATCACCCAGCCTTGGCCTCTTTTTTTATAATCTCTCGCTATTTCAGCAAAAGGGGCTTTTTGTTTTATAAAAATATTTTCCCCTCGCCCTATCTCTCCGGTCCAGCTATTTCGTGCCCCTAAAAGGAGATTGTTAGAAATTTTATCCAAATGCCCTCGATATTTCAGCCAAAACCCCGCGGGGGAAATATGATCTGTAGTGCACTTTCCCTCAGCCTTGCACAAAATTAAAAGATTTTCCAAATCTTTTCCGTCCCAAGGAGGGAAGGCTTTTAAGAGGGAAAGCCTTTGGGAATGAGGGCGGATTTTTATTTCCCCTCGACCAGTGGGGGCTATGTATCCATTGCCTTTTTCCACCACAAAGTGAGTGGGCAGTTCTTTAGCCTGAGGGGGGAGGAATTTGACTTTATGGCCATTTTGCTCCAACTCATCGGTTTCAGGATCAAAATCCAAACGGCCGGCGAGGCCGATAGCCATCACTATTTCCGGACTGGCTATAAAAGACAAAGTGTTAGGGTTGGCATCATTCCGACCTTTAAAATTCCTATTAAAACTGTTCAATATGACATTGGTCTCGCCTTTTTTTAAATTGCGATTCCATTGTCCAATACAAGGCCCACAGGCATTGGCTAAAACTGTAGCTCCTACTTTTTCAAAATCTTTCATATAGCCATCTCTTTCAATAGTCTTTTTTACAAGGTCGGATCCGGGAGTCACTAAAAAAGGTTGAGGCATTTTTATATTCTTAAGATGAGCCTGCCGGGCCACATCCACTGCCCGGCCCATATCCTGATAGGAGGAGTTGGTGCAAGAGCCAATTAGAGCTGAGGAGAGTTTTAAAGGCCATTCTTCTTTTTTGGCCTCTGTTTTGAGTTCTTTTAGGGTCCGGATCCGATCGGGGCTGTGGGGGCCAGAGATATAAGGTTTGAGATCGGACAAAGAGATTTCTATAAGCTCATCATAATATTGGGACGGATCTTTTAAAACTTCTTTATCCGCCTCTAAGTTAGCAGAATACTGAAGTGCCAGCTGGGCTATCTCTTCTCTCAAAGTGGCTTTGAGGTAATTTTTCATTTTCAGATCGAAGGGAAAAATAGAGCTGGTGGCCCCTAACTCCGCTCCCATGTTAGTGATAGTGGCCTTGCCTGTGCAACTGATATTTTTGGCCCCTTCGCCAAAATACTCAATAACTTTGTTTGTCCCCCCTTTAACAGTCAAAAGCCCCAATAACTTTAAAATAACATCTTTAGGAGAGGCCCAACCGGAAAGCTCACCTGTTAAATGGACCCCAATGACCTGAGGTTTTTTTAATTCCCAGGGAAAACCCGCCATTACATCTACGGCGTCTGCCCCACCCACCCCTACGGCTAAAGTCCCTAAGCCTCCGGCGTTGGGGCTGTGGGAATCAGTCCCAATAATAAGGGCACCGGGGAAGGCATAATTTTCCAAAACCACTTGATGAATGATCCCTGCTCCGGGTTTCCAAAAACCGATATTGTAAAGGCTGGCTGTGGAGGATAAAAAATCAAAAACCTCTTTGTTGGAAGTGAGAGAGTTTTTTATGTCTTTCTCGGCCCCTTCTTTAGCCACAATCAGGTGATCGCAGTGAATACTTGTCCGGACAGACACAGAGTTTTTACCCGCCAACATAAATTGCAGTAGGGCCATCTGGGCCGTCACATCCTGCATAATCACCCGATCGGGCAAGAGTTGCAGGAACTCCTCTTTTTCCGAAAACTTTTCAGGAAAGCTCAGATGGGATATCCATATTTTTTCTGTAAGAGTGAGCGGTTTAGGATACAGTTTTCGAACAGATGCCAGCCTCTGTTGGGCCTTTCCATAACATTTTTTGATAAAGGCGGGGCTTTTTTTGCTATCATACATTGTTTATCCTGTAATGATCTCTAATGGTGGGATTGTTGTCAACAAAAACCAGTTTGTGATAGATAAAAGGCTATGTCTTTTTATTTTTTCCGCCGGTATTTTTTTTCCCACCGGGCGGGTTCTCTTATTCGCTGGGTTTCTTGGATTGGCTTAGCGGGAATGACTATTAGCCTATCCGCCTTAATTTTAATTATGAGCATTATGGGGGGCTTTGGCCAAGCCATAAAATCCCGCCTGCTCTCTCAGTCGGCCCATCTGTCTATTCGTTTTAAAGGCCCTCCTCTTATTCAATCCCAGGAGAAAGGCAGAAGTTTGTTTTTAGGTAAAGAGAAATGGCCTCTTTCTTCTCCTGTTTTAAGTTTAGAGCAAAAAAGGGGAATCCAATCCATAACATTTTTTGAGACACAGGAAGTGATTTTACAAAGCACAGAGGGTTTTAAAGGGGTCCTGGCCATAGGTCATCCTCAGCAAGAATGGGATAAAATGTTATCTCAGGCTTTTGAAGAGCCATCCCATAAAGATTCTTCTTTTTTAGAGGAAGAAAGTCGCCCGCCTCTTAGTCTTTTAAGCAAAAAAGAAGTGCTTTTAAGCCATGAGTTGGCTTTGGCTGGAGGGCTTTTTTCCGGAGACATAAGCCTTATTCCCTTAGCGGGGCTTCTCCTCCCTTCCCATATTCCTCCACCAATAAAAAACTTTAAAATTAAGGGGGTTTTGCCTCCAGCAGAATATGAAAAATCCGCTCTATCTATTTACTACCCTAAGGGCCTTATGGATTTTGGCGATTTTTCCAAAATCCGGTATGGGGCAGAAATTCGGCTTTATGATCCGGAACAAGCTCCCTTTTATAAAAAACTTTTGAGTGCCTATTCCAGTCGGACTTGGATGGAGGCCAACTCTAACATGTTTTTTGCCCTTAAGTTAGAAAAATTTATAATGACTTTATTTTTAACTATAACTTTACTGCTCTCTTGCCTGGGGCTCTCCTCTGCTCTTTTTTTACTCATTACTCAAAAAAGGGAGGACTTAGCTATACTTCAAGCTATGGGGTTTTCTCAAAAAGACACTGTCCGACTTTTTACTTTTATGGGAATGTTTTTATCTGCAATAGGAATAAGCCTTGGATTTTTATTGGCTATGGCTGTGTTGGCTTTTCTTAAACTAAATAGTTTTCCTTTTCTGCCTGAAATATATCAGGACCGAAGTCTCCCCACGCAACTCATGCCCATCAGTTATTTATTGGCTATTGCTGGAGCTTTTATATGTTCTTGGCTATCTTGTTATTTGCCTGCGAGGCATATTAGCCATATAAAACTTTCTGAACTATTAAAAACAACCGTTTTTTAAAAAAAGAAAGTCTAAAAACAGAGATAAAAAGAAAAAAATTAAAGCTCTGGGGATAGCCCGTCCGATAAGATAAGTGCAAATCCTACTATTGTAGGTAAAAATAGAATGTAGTTTCATAGCAAATACCCGGTCCCGCCGGGCTGTTTGCTTTAAAATGCCCGCTTTTAGGCCCAAAATGAGATACTTTATTGAGCTGTTGTGTGAAAAATTTACAAAGGTTTTGATATAGTTTTGTCTTGAAAAGTAGTAGATCCGGTAAAGCAAAAGCCCCACGGTTAAGCGGAGCTAAAGCTAATGTCAAAACTAAAAAAACAAACAATTTTATTATGGAAAAGGACAGGGAATGTCAAGCTTTTTCAAACAATGAGATTAAATCATTAAGACTTTTGACTTTGTTTTGAACAGAAAAGTCATGAGTATGGGCCTTGCCAGAAAGATTCGTGTTGTGTTTTGGTTTTGGATTGTAATAGTGGCAATTACAAGGTATTGAGCCAGGGGGGAAGAGAAACCTTAACATTTTCTCTAAAATCCCTTCTGTTTCACGAGAAAAACATCTTAAGTTTTTAAATTTCTAACAAAAATCGGCGAAAATTGTTATTAGATCTGACAAAAAGCGGTATTTTTTTATTGACTTTTAACAAAAATCGGCGAAAATTGTTATTAGATCCGACAAAAATCGGCATTTCCTATTGACTTTTTATAAAAAATAGCAGAAATTGTTAAAATGATATACAAAAAACGGCTCATTTCATTTTCTAACAAAAAAAATCTTCTTTTGTTTGGCCTGAGAGGGAGTGGCAAAACAGAGCTTTTAAAAAGACGTTTTCCCTCAGCCCTTTATATTGATCTTTTAGACGGATCTCTTTACCAAAGCTACCTTTCCAATACAGGGCAATTTTATGAAGAAGTCCGTGCTTTTAAGGGTAATGGTCTGGTTATTGTGGATGAAATTCAAAAAATGCCTCAGTTGTTGGACGAAGTCCAACGCTTAATAGGGTCCTCTAACCGCCATTTTATTCTCACAGGCTCCAGTATTCGCAAGATCAATGCACGACAAGCCAATCTTTTAGGGGGTCGCCTTGGCCAGGCCACTCTTCATCCCTTTGTTCCAGAAGAGTTAGGGGAGGATTTTAATTTGAATGAGGCTTTACGCTACGGTCTACTTCCCATTGTATGGTCATCTACTGACAGAGGTGATAAGTTAAGAGATTATGCCGGAACCTATCTTGAAGAGGAAATCAAAGCAGAGGCTTTGGTTAGAAATCTTCCGGCCTTTACCCGTTTTTTACAAGTGGCGGGTTTGTTTCATAGTCAGGCTTTAAATATGACAGCCATTGCAAGGGATTCTGAAACTAAAAGACAGTCTGTCCGCCAGTTTTTTTCCATTTTAGAAGATACTATGTTGGGTTTTTTTATCCCAGCTTATTCCCCTAAATTGAGAGTAAAAGAAAAACAACGTCCTAAATTTTATATTACGGATCCGGGTCTTGCCCGTGCTTTAAAAAAGAATTTTGGTCCGGTCTCCGTTGAGGAAAAAGGCTTTCTTTTTGAAGGGCTGATAGCTCAAATTTTAAGGGCTTATAAAGATTACCACAAGCTTTATGAAGAGATTTATTACTGGTCCCCGGCAGAGGCCAAAACAACAGAGGTGGATTTTATTTTAAAAAGAGGAGAGGAGTTGATAGCTATTGAGGCTAAGGCCAAGGAGCAGGTTTCCTCTAAAGACTTCAAAGGTTTAAAAGCTATAAAAGAGCTTAGGAATGTTAAAAGGCTAATCGTAGTTTATATGGGAAAGACTGTCAGAAAAACAGAGGAGGGGATTGAAATTTGGCCCTTTGATTTTTTTTGCACCAACTTAAAAGAAAATTTTGAGGCTTCTTTGAGCTATAATAAAAAGAAAAATATCCCTCACCCCTTGCCTATCAGAGAACCAACCCCCTCCCCGATCCGCCCTCCTGTAGAAAATAAAAATAATGGATTAGAAGAGTATAAAGGGCTTTGGGACAAAAACAAAAGGGAGGATTAGAGATTGCCTTTTAAACTATCAGAATTACAAATCCCTCCTCCCGCAGATGAAAATCAATTGGAAAGCCTCTGTTTGGATTTGTATAGGGGGGAGTTTGGCAAACAAACTCAAAAAAATGGAAGAAGAGGCCAGCCTCAAAACGGTGTGGACATTTTTGTTCCCGATAAAGATATAGGGATACAATGCAAAAAAAGAGATTACAATGGGAAAATCAAAAAACAAGAATTGCTGGCGGAAGTAAAAAAAGCCAAAAAATTTGTTCCCGCTTTAAAAAAATTTATTTTGGCCACAACTTGTAAAAGAGATGCTAAAATACAAGAAGAGGCCCGGCTTATATCGGAACAACATAAGGGAAAAAATCTTTTTTCTGTCCAGGTCCATAGCTGGGAAGAGATAAAAGAGCTTTTAGACAATCAGCCTGAAGTTTATAAAAAATATTATCCAGCTCCTTCAAATATTTCTCCTATAATAAAATCAGTTCAAAGTGAAAGTTCTCATCAGGAGTTAAGCCGTGTTGGGAATTTAATAGATAGTGAGCCTAAAACCGCTATTAAGCTTTTAGAAGAGTTTAAAAAGGAAAAATGGGAATATTTAAAGGATAAAGAAAAATATAGAGTTTTAAACCACTTGGCTTGTGCAAAAATAAATATAAATCAAGAATTTATAGCCTTTGAACTGCTTATTAAAGCTTTGCAATTTGATAAAACAAACGAAGAGGCCCTTGCAAATTGTGCGGTAGCTTATTTTTATTTAGGGGATATAGAAAACTCAAAAAAACATATTAAAGAGGCACAAAACATCAACCCTTTAAATATAAGCTCTCATGCTTTGGAGATTAAAATTAAAGAAAAAGAGAAACAATCTATAAGGGAAATCATTTCCAGCCTACCCTCATCCCTAAAAGAAAAACCGGAAATAGCTTATACCTTATCCCATATCAGTATTAAGAAAAAACAATATGATGAGGCCAAAAAATGGCTAAATATTTTTAAAAAGCAAAAGGGCAGTTATAAAAACATAAGGTTTGAGGCGGGATATGCAGATATGTCCCTACATTTGATTTTAGAAAGGCCGGAGGTTTTTTCAGGAAGATCTGTTCCGGAAGATTTAAAAGATAAGCTCCATGAAATTATACAAATCTATAAAAAGTTAATGGATCAATATGCTGAGTTTAGCCGATCGCAAGCCAACTTGCACTTGCATTATGCCCTGGCCCTTGAGCTGAATGGGGAAATAAACAAGGCTATCTTTGCCCTTAAAACAGGATCTAATTTTTTTCCAAAAGATGATCATTTAAAAATAGAGCTTAGCCGGTTATTCCGAAAAAAAGGCGATATTAAAAAAAGCATTAGCCTATTAGAAAAGCAAAATAGAGCTGGAAAATTCTTTATTCTGAATTTAAATTTAGCAGACCTATACTTTCAAAACCAACAACAAAATAAAGCCTGGGAGCTATTAGACAAAACAATAAAAGATCCCTCTACAAGTAATGAGAACAGATTAGAAGCCCAGCAATACCAAGTATTTAGGCAGATCAATTTTGGAAAAATAAAAGAGGCAGAAAAAACCTTGAATCTTTTTTCTAAAGAAGATCAAGATAATGTATCCACTTTAATTTTAAAATCCAAAATTGAAAATGCAAAAGAAAAAGCCAAACAACAAGATATAAACAGTGCCAAAATTCATAAGGATAAAAAAATAAAATACCTCAAAAAAGCTTTTGAAGTTTTTAAGGATAAAAAATACAAAAAAGAAAGAGGTAGCCAAGAAGGACCTTATATGAAAAGTAGAGAGTGGTTAAGTGATATTCAACAACTTGCTCAAGAGCTTTATCACTGTAAAATGTATAAAGAGGCCGAACCTCTTTTAGAAGAAATTACTAAACAGAATCTCAATCATCCTGAAATTTTTAAATTATTAAATACCTATTTTGAAAATGGAAACAACAGATTGGCTATTGAACTGGCAGAGAAATTGCTTAAAAAATTCCCTAACAGGATAGAGCCAGCACACCTACTGTTTTGCATTTATGAGAGCTTAGGTGATAAAACAAAAGCTCTTCTGGTTTATGAAGATTTTTTTAAAGCCAAGCCTCAAAACAATTTTGTTAGAATAGAGCTAAGCATAGCTTATATAAATAATGGGCAGACTGAGAAGGCTAAAAAATTATTAAACTACTCTTTTGACTTAAATGAATTGACCGCTGAGCAAATCAGCCGTCTTTCTTTCGCTTATATGAAAACGGGACAGACTAAAAAAGCTTTAGAAATCCAATACCAAAATATCAAAAAAAATCCAAAAGATATGGAGGTGCAAAAATGGTATTTTAATCTAATTTTATTTTTAAATCAACCAAAGCTTTCTGACTTTCAGACAGTTAAACTAAAGGAAAACAAACCGGAGGATAAACTTTTCCTTCATCCCGAAAAAGTGGCTTTAGACTGCTATGTCCGGATCCAAGATCAAACCTTGGAAGAGACAGAAATCATTATAGAGGACATGGCAGATATATATACCCCGGATCATGAGCTTTCACAAAAACTATTAGGGAAAAAGAAGGGAGATAATATTTTATTTTCAAATAAAAAATATCAGATTATGGAAGTCAAAAGCAAATATATTCATAAACACCATGAAATTATAAACAAGGCAGAAATTCGCTTTGGTTCAAAAGCTTTTTTAACAACTGCTGTTGTGTCACAAGCAGGAGATAGGCAAGATATTTTTAAAAATATGATGGAGCAAATAGCCCCTAATATGCAACAGCAAAAAGTTTTTTTTAAAAAAATATTTCAACTTTATAGAGAGGGGAGGCTGACTATTGGTTCTATAGCTCAAAGAATGAGTCATCATCCTATTGATATAATAGGATATTTGTATTCTTCTACAGAAGATAAATTTATATCTGCCATTCCTGAATGGGAAATGAAGGAAAAAACTAAAGACTACTTGGAAGACAAAAAAAATGTTTTAATTGATCTTTCCTCTTTAATAGGGATTCATCAGCTAAAAATGGAAGAGTGTTTAGAAAACAGCCCCTTTCGTTTTTATATATGCCCATCTACAATCAGCTCTTTAGAAAGATATATGCAGGAATGGGCTTTTCATTCCAAAGATGGTTATTTGACAGTGGGTTTAGATGAAAAGGGGGAACTTCTAAAAAACTTTACCCCAGCAGATAGAATAATAAAAGATTTAAAATTTTGGGCGAAAGTCAAAACCTGGGCTGAAAAGCATTGTAAAAAAAAACCTTTATCTTCTGATTTTGTTTTGGATAGGGAGAAAAGGATGCACTGGGAACAAGTCATAGGAAAAGAGTTTCTCGATCCTCTATTAGCCCTTTATGATGAAGGCTCTTTTGTCTTTTTATCAGAAGATGCTATATTGAGAAAGGTAGCACAGAGTTTTTATCAAAAAATCACTCCTCAGCAAAGCCACTCAAAAAACTTAAAAAATTTTTGTGTTAGACTGTTTGATCTTATCGAATATCTTGAAAGAAATGCCATTATTGAAAAAAGCCAAGCCACTCAATTTAAAGCCGATTTAGTAGCAAAACTCAATCAAAGCTATATCCCCATAGATGATAAAATACTGCTTTTTTTGCTAAAGTCTGCGGAATATTCTGTTAGTGATTGGCGGTTTCAAAAAGCTCTGTTTTTTTTAGGTCCTGTTTCTGAATTGCAAGGGGTAATTAGTATCACAGCCAATTTCCTTATTGAACTTTATCAAGAACCATCCCTTTTGCCTTACCAAAAACAAATAATCACAAACGAACTTTTAGGTAAAATCTCCTTTGGTAGGGAAGACTTTAAACAAATAGCCTACTGGCTCATTCAAGCCACTCAAATAAGAACAAGGCTTTTGCCTATTCTTCAAAACGAGATATACAGCTATATTATGGAATGGCTTAAGGGAAAGCCTTATTGATTTTTGAGATTTTGTAAAATTTGCTCTGCCCTTTTTAACATTTGATCTTTTGTGAGCAAGCTTATTAGGATTTTAAGCTCTAAACCCTCTGGCTGGCCTATTAAGGCGGAGCGAAGGGGCATAAAAAACTCCTTCCCCTTCAAACCAGTAGATTTTTGAAAAACTTTAAAATCCTCCCAGCTCATATTTGGTTTTGAAAGAGCTTGCAAAAATTTTAACCAACTTTTAATGAGTTTAGGGCTTGTAGGCCAATGCAAAACCTGAAGGGCCGACTCTTGAATGGAAAAGCCATCATCTGAAAAAAGCTCTATGATTTTAGCCGATGACTTTAAAGTTTTAAAGTTAGAGAGTAGGGGAGAGATAAAACTTTTTAAAGAGCGATCCTTTGGCAGTGGTTTTTTTACAAAATCTTTTATGAGTCCTGCTAACTCTAATTCCGGAAGGGCTTTTAAGTGCTTTTCGTTTAACCAAAGCAATTTATTAGGGTCAAAAAGGGCCGCTGACAAATTCAGCCCCGCCACACTAAAGTTTTTGATGAGTTCATCCATAGAAAAAAACTCCTGATCCGTTCCAGGATTCCAACCCAAGAGAGCTAAAAAATTATTTATGGCCGAGGGCAAGTAGCCTTCTTTTTTATAATGTTGTAGGTTTTCAGCTCCGGATCTTTTACTCAGTTTTTTTTTGTCTTTTCCCAATATGATAGAAAGATGCCCTATTTTGGGCTGAGGGAGATTTAGTGCTTGTTGAATGAGTTTTTGCTTTAAGCTATTAGACAGGTGCTCTTCACCCCGGAAAACATGGCTTATTTGCATCAGGCCATCATCCACAGCACAGGAAAAGTTATATACGGGAAAAGCATCGGTCCGGATGAGGATAAAATCCCCTAAACTATCACTGGGGTAGCGAATCTCCCCTCTCAACAGATCCTCTATGATATAATGTGTATCGGGAGCAATAGTTTTAAAACGAATACAAAATTTCTCTCCTTTTTGGATCCTCTCCTTAGCAGACTTTAAAGGCAAATCCCTGTCCGGGCTAAAGGCTCTCCAGGGGCTTTTCCCCTTGAGAACACTCGCTTTCCTCTGGGCTTCTTCCTCCTCTGTCATAAAACAATAATAAGCCCTTCCCTTATCTATAAGCTCTAAGGCTTTGGCTTTGTAAATGGAAAGGCGATCCCTTTGCCGGTAAGGGCCTAAAGGCCCTTTAGAATCTATCCCAGAGGAGCTAAAAAAAGGGCCTTCATCCCAATTCAACCCTAACCATTTCAGGTTTTCTAAAAGAGGTTTAAGGGATTCCTCTTGGTGCCGATCTTGATCGGTATCCTCAATTCTCAAGATAAAAGAGCCTTTGTGTTTTTTGGCAAAAAGATAGTTAAAGAGGGCTGTTCTGGCCCCCCCAACATGAAGAGAACCTGTAGGGCTGGGGGCAAATCGGACACGGACAGGCATTTTCACCGCTAATGCTTGAAGTTTTTTAGTTTGTTTCTCATTTTTGAACAGTTGAGATTTGAACAGTGGGGAAACCTTTTTTTGCTCAAGCCAAGCAAGCTCTCAAATCCTTTGGTTAGATAAGCCTTTTAGCTCCTTCTTATCCATTGTGAGCGAAAATTCAGAGTAAAGCATGTTTTTGGCTTTGTCCATCATTCGTTTTTCTCCATAACTTAGCTCTTTGGCTTTTTTGATTTGGTTGAGATCGCATATCACTTGGGCTATTTCATAAATGGATCCTGTTTTAATTTTATCCATATAAGACTGTTGCCTTTTTTGCCAATTTTTCCCATTGGAATAATAATTTTTATTCCCCTCTTTCAACTCATTGATAAAACCCATCACTTCTTGAGCCTGTTTTTTAGAGGCTACAGGGCGAACTCCTGCATTTTTTAAACGGTTTTTAGGCACCATGATTTTAGTCCCTGACTCCATAATTTCCATAGAGTAAAAAGTCAGCCGGCTCCCCATAATGTTTTTGTCTTCAATAGAAGTCACCTGGCCCACACCATGACCAGGATACACCACCCGATCGCCCACTTTCAATAAATCCATAATTCACTCCTTTTTTATTTTAAGTATTGAGAGGTTTTTATATCATATCTGTTGAGCTTTTGCAAAAAAAAAGTGATAAAAAGGGATTTTTTTCATTTTTTGGACAGGATTGATAAAAAAAGCCCGCAAAAATCCACATCAGATAGGGATTTTTATAATTTTCAAGGTTTTTAAATAGTCGTCCGTGAAAAAGTCTCAGTAAGACCTTCTCATTCTCTGCTTTTACAGGGGCAGACTTTTCAATCACTTTTGCCTAAAGGCCGTCCGGTGATGGTCCAAGGTATTGCCGTCCCGAAATGGAATGGTCCTTTGGACAAAAAAAGTTAAAAAACAAAGGTTTTTCACGGACAACTAAGTAATATCCATGAACCTATCCATAAACTCACTTTTTATGTTGCCCCCCAAAGTGACTGTGGGTATAATAAGCTCAAAACCATTAAGGAGTCGATATGTCTGAAACAATAAACCCGGCCACAAATGCACAATTGGGAATGGCTAATAATAAGGCTAAAGGAGTGAGTATGGGAATGAGTGCGGAAACAGTAAAAGCTTTTTCCATATTGTTCTCAGCTGGGGCTTTTATCATTGGATTTTTGGCCGTTCTGTTTGGACTGGTTTATGTTCTTTTGGATGCAAAAATAGACCCTATTGATAAAAGAATAACTAAGATTGAGATAAGAATGGATAAAATTGAGATGAAAGTGGATAAAATTGAGAAAAGAATGGATAATTTAGAGGCTGGCCAAGCTGAAATAAAACAGATGTTAATCGATCTAAAAAATAATTTTCAAAATCCGATTAAGCGAGCAAAATAAGTTTTTCCCGCAAAATTGACCCTCATTTTTTTATGATTTGGCTTGGTCTTATAGTAGAGGGGGTAGATTTTTTGGTAGGGAAAGCAAAAAGCCTTCCGGTATTGAGAAAATCAAAATGCTTATGAGCCGAAAAATGGGTTGGACAAAAGCCATTCCAGGCCCTGATAAGTGCAAACCGCCATAAGATAAGCTCCTCCATTTAAAGCCAAAAACTGAAACAGGGCCAGCCTCCAGGAACCGCTCTCTTTATAAACAACTGCCGTTGTGGAAAGGCACTGAAGGGAAAATATAAAAAAAACCACCAATGCGGTCACACTGCTGAATGTAAAAATCAAAGAACCATCCGCATGCTGAGCCTTTTGCATGCTTTCTATAAGGGATTGTTTTAAAGGGGCATTGCCTTCTGGTGCCAGGCTAAAAACCAAAGCCAAAGCGGGAACAAAAACCTCTCTTGCCGCAAAGGCCGCTATTAGGGCTGTCCCCACTCTCCAATCCACTCCCATAGCTTTAAAGGCTGGCTCTATCCATTGGCCGATTTGCCCCGCATAACTCTGTTGGATTCTTTCAGCAGGGGGCAAATCACTCTGTCCGGGGAAATGACATAATAGCCAAATCACTAAGGCGACAAAAAAAATAGTTGGCCCGGCTTTAACAATATAATGTCGGCTCTGCATGTAGGCATTCCGCAAAATTTTCTTTAAAATTGGAGGGCGATATAAGGGGAGATCCAACAAAAAAGCCTCTTTTGTTTGTTTTTTAAAAAAGAGATTTAAAAGCCATACGACTGAGATTCCTAAAAAAAAGCTGGCCATATAAATCCCGCCCAAAGTGAGAGCTGGCAAAAAGGCGGATTGACTATAAAACAAAAAACTGAGGAGCAGAATATAGACGGGGAGGCGGGCAGAACAAGTCATAAAAGGAATGGCTAAAAAATTCATCCATCTCTCTTTTTGGCTATCAAGGTTTCTGGCCAGCAAAACAGAGGGAACAGCACAGGCATAGCCGGACAAAAAAGGGACAAAGGATCGGCCACTTAAACCTATTTTTGAAAAAGGACCATCCATAAGGGCCACAGCACGGGCCAAATATCCTGTGTCCTCTAAAAGGGAAATGCCGGCAAAAAGAATAAAAATTTGCGGGACAAAAATCAAGACTCCAGCTAAACTGGCCAACAGGCCATGAGATACAAAATCCGCTATTTGAGGATAAATTGCCAAACTCTTAAAGCTTTGATCTATTAAGAGGGAAAAGGCTTTATCTATAAACTCCATAAAGGGTTGGGCCAGCCAGAAAATGGAGGAGAACAGCCCCAACATAATCCCGGCAAATAAAAGCAAGCCTTTTTGAGGATGAAGAAAGAGCTTGTCCCATCGGTGGTCAGCAAAAAAACTTTGTTTTTTTTCTTTTTCCATATCTTTTTTAGAAGATGGGGAAATCAAATTTTGGGTCTGGCGGGAAATCTCTTTAAACTTGTTGAGATCCCAAGCCTTTATAGGTTTAGGTTTTTGTTCCGGAATCCAGTTTTTGAGGATTTCTATCAGATCCATCACCCCCTCTCCCGTCAAACCTTTGATGGGAATCACTGGGGTCTTTAAGAGCTTTTTAAGGCGGGATAAATTTATAGGGGATGGCTTTATATCCCACATAGTTAAAGCCAAAACAGGGGAGAAACCTGCTTCTTTAAGTTGAAAAAACAAAGGGAGCTGAATCTCCAACTTGCTGACATCTAAAGTCAGAATTAAAATTCGCGGATCTTTATTTTTAAAAAGAAGTTTTTGAACCTGTTGTTCATTTTCTGATTGAGGGAATAGGCTGTAAAAACCGGGGCTATCTACAACTATTCCCGGCAGTTGGTATTTTTTTAAAATATTCCCTTCAGAAAAAAGGGCTGTAGATCCTGGGTAATTGACAACAGGATTTTGAAAACCCGTCAGCCAATTAAAAAGGCTGGTTTTCCCACTATTGGGTGGGCCAACAAGAAAAAATTTTTTTGTTTTTTGGCTCATAATTTTTACCGCGAAGCGATCTGCCTGAGAAACCATTGCCCCCTGCTGAGTTGGCTTATGAAAGAGGTTTTTCCCTTTGAGAATAAGCCTCCTTATCAGCGGGTAATGGCTTATAACTCTTTGACTTGAATCATCTGAGCCGTTGTTTTTCTTAAAGTGTATTTCCCATAATAGGAAAGAATAACTAAATTGCCCCCAAAGGGCAGTTGGCCTAACATTTGGATCCGCTCATTGGCCCCTAGGCCCATCTCCATAAAACGGAGGAAAATGTGTTGATTGGCGGAAAAGCCTGTAATTAAAGCCATTCGCCCTTTAGGCAAGCGGGATAGTAATGTCATGATTTAAAATATCTCAAAAAATATTTTTTAGGGCAATGAAGAAAAACCTATTGAACAGACAATGAAAACAAATTGAAAAAAAACCAGAAGATAGCCCCCTCCTTTTGCTCGAAACTCCAGTTTATGTCGTCTGCCTGTCGTCTGCCCTCTGCGGAGCGGTTGGCGGGCTGTCTCTTAGAGCCAGTGTGGGTTTGTCGTCTGCCTGTCGTCTAAAAAAAGAGGAAGAATAGATAGAGATTAGAGAGAAAAATAGAGGGTTCTGAGGGGCTTAATCAAAAAAATGGATTATATCAAAATCTTCCGCCATGCAAATCACGGCTCCGGCAAAAGCTCCTAATGCAAAAGACACTGGCATAACCATAAACGGATAAGGAAGAGCACCACTCACCATATAGTTAAAGGTATGCCTAACACTCCGGTCAATAACACCCCGTCTAATCTCATACGGTTTCCTATAAGGCAACCAATACCTCCGGCAGCTAAAAGCGATCCTCCGGCTCCAATAAGAAAAGGAATGATGGCAGTTTGAGTTCCTTCCAAAACAAAATGATCTTTTAAGTAAGAGTAGTTTTCTTTTTCTATTTCATTGCAGGCCCGAAGATTATGAATAGAGATAGAAGACCTAAAGTCTTCTGGGATGGTTAAGGATATAAAGAGACTATTTGTTTTTGCTGGCTTGCTTTGGCTGATCATGAGAATGGTTTTTAAACTCATAAAACAACTGTTTAATTTCAGCCTGTCCAGCCTCAAGTTTAGCCTGTCCAGCCTCAAGTTTTTCTATGTCTCTTTTAACCGGAGCTAAAAGAAGGTTAAAGACAAACCCTAATCCCGTCAAAACAGCCACGAAAGCAATAACAGCTTGAAATAATGGAGTAAAAACTTTCATAAAGCCATTATATGGCCATTAGCCGGGAATGTCAAGCTTTTTTTGAAAGTGCTTCAAATATCAACGAGAATAGGCTTTTTGCCTGCTGAGGGCTTTTTTTGGGGGATAGATAGAGATTAGAGAGAAAAATAGAGGGTTTTAGAGCTTAATCCCCAAAGAACCAGGTAATTCCGCCTATGTTCTTTGCTCCGCTTTTCATAATCATGTCACGATATTTTGAGTCTATAAGAGCACCGCTCAAGTTCGCCTCTCTCAAGTCTGCCAATTCTAAGTTTTTTGAACAGCTTAAGTCTGCAAAACTTAAGTCCGCTCTTCTCAAATCTGCTCCTCTCAAGTCTGCAAAACTCAAGTCTACCTTTATCAAGACTGCCTCTGTCAAATCTGCCCTTGTCAAGTTCGCCAAAACCAAGTCTGCCCGTGTTAAGTCTGCCCTTGTTAAGACTGCCTCTGTCAAGTCTGCCCGTGACAACTCTGCCCTTCTCAAGTTTTCCCCTTCCAAGTTTTTCCCTCTCAAGTCTATTAGCAAATCTTGCAGGGCAAGAGGGACATCACCGCATTGAGAGCTGGCAAAAGCCGGCAAGCTCATTAAAAGAACAAGGCTTAATAGTATTTTCATTGTGGTTGGTTATAGCAGGATTGTCCGGGAAAATAAAGTCTTTTAAAGCATTTTGTAAATTTTTCACACAAGGGGCAAAAGCTCAATCCACCCAGATAATCAAGGCTATGTTCAATGCTCCGCTGGCCTTAATTTCGTCACGATTTCTTGAGTCTATAAAAGCCAGCTTAAGTCACCATGAACCTTGTTTAAAAGAAAAGTTTTTTTTGTGTTTAAAATGATTTAAACTATTGAATTTACAGCGTTTTTAGGGGGGGGGATTGTTTTGAAACTGCGACTCGGAGATCCCTGGGGGCAAGATTCCCGTTGGTTGTTTTTGCGGGGAGCGATCTGAATGGATAAGGACTTCCATTTTTATAATGACGAGTTTTAAGGGAATGGTTTTTTAATGATTTTTGCCCAAAGGGCGTTTCATGAGGGTTCAAGGTATTGCCGTCCCGAAATGAAATGGCCTTTGGGCAAAAAGTTAAGGAATAAGGCTTTTCAATAAGTTTTTGCGGAAAAGATTGGGATTTCTGGATTCCCGTTTTCAAGGAAGCCAAAAAGCTTGGGGAGCTTTTTAGCAAGCTTTCCAAGGGTCTATTTTTCTTCATAGTAAATACTTACTTATCGGGTTTTTGTTTAAAAAATTTTAGAAAAAAATGGCAAGATCAGGCAAAAAACAGCTAAAATCTGTTTTTTTAACGGATTTTTGTGGGAAGAGCCCCCCTGTTCAAATGAATGCTATTTGTGAAAAGGCTAAAAAATGATTCTGTCAGCGAAATAATGAACATTTACAGGAATGACTGTTTTGTCGGGAGCTAAAAAGCCAGAGATTTTTTGGGCCGTCTTTTTCAAGGAGGATTAAAATGCTTGAATTTGTTGGATTTCATCAATATAAAAAGCAAAAGTATGAGGATAGTTGCCTTTTTTATTTGAGTTTCTGGTTTTCTGAGGGAAAAACACTATGATTTTTGAAAATATTTTAGAAACTATTGGAAATAGCCCTTTAGTCAAACTCAACAAGATGACTGAGGGCCTTTCGGCCACTGTTTATGTAAAATGTGAGTTTTTTAACCCCGGTGGATCGGTAAAGGATCGCATTGGCTGGAATATGTTAAAAAAGGCGGAACAAAGAGGGGATATTCGGCCAGGGGACACTTTGATTGAACCCACCAGTGGGAACACAGGTATTGGCATTGCTATAGCCGGGGCCGTTTTGGGCTATAAGGTAATTATTGTTCTCCCCGATAAGATGAGTCAGGAAAAGGAGATCATTTTAAAGGCTTTAGGGGCAAAAATTGTTAGGACCCCAGCTCACTTGGCTTTTGACGATCCAGAAAGCCATATTGAAAAGGCCAAAAAGCTACAAAGGGAAATTCCTCAATCTTTTATTTTAGATCAATATGCTAACCCGGACAATTATATGGCTCATTACGAGGGGACGGCTTTAGAGATCTTGTCCGACCTGAATAAGCAGGTGGATATGCTTGTCGCTGGGGCCGGCACGGGCGGGACTTTGACCGGGCTATCTCAAAAAATAAAGCCAGTTTGTCCAGATTGTGAAATTATTGGCGTAGATCCTGAAGGTTCTTTATTGGCAGGGAAAGGGCCTATTCATCCCTATGAAGTGGAGGGGATAGGTTATGATTTTGTTCCCGAAGTTTTAGATCGCTCTTTAATAGATAAATGGGTTAAAACTAAAGATGCAGAATCCTTTGCCACAAGTAGAGAGCTTATCCGTCAAGAAGGCATTTTGTGCGGTGGTTCTTCCGGTTCAGCTGTTTTTGCCGGCCTTAAAGAGGCCCGACGGCTAAAAAAAGGGCAAAACTGTGTAATTATTTTGCCCGATGGCATTCAAAATTACATGAGCAAATTTTTAAATGATAGCTGGATGAAGGAAAAGGGATTTCTTGCTTAAAAATAAAAAATGACAAACCATCCTATATTTTTTATCTTAATTGTTGTTTTTACTGGAGTTTTTGTAAGTAGATACTCCAGGCCCATCATCATATTATTCTTAAAAAAGCTGGTGAAAAGTTTACCAAAAAAACTCCAACCCGCTCTTCAAAATATTTCTCCAAGTGCTATCTCTATCCTTATTTTATGGACTGTTTGCCATATTGGTTTTTTGTTTATTTCTGTAGAAGACCGATGGCAAGTTTTTTTGTCCTCTGCTTTGAGGGTGCTTTTATCTTACAGCCTGATTCTTATTTGCTGGCAATTTTTAGATATTTTAGAAAAGTTTATTGCTCTCAGATTAAAGTCCCGGCCAGATTTAGGACCTCAGGCTCGCTCTTCCGACTCCATTACAAAACATCTTTTGCCTTATTCTAAAAGAATTTTGAAGGTTTTTTCCAGCATTGTCATTATCCTGCTTTTCCTTCAAAACTCTGGGGTGAATGTGACCTCTTTGCTCGCGGGATTGGGTTTAGGTGGTGTGGCCATTGCTTTGGCCGCTAAGGAGACTTTAAGCCATTTTTTTGGTGGTTTTACAGTGATTATGGACAAGCCCTTTTCTGTAGGGGACTGGATTGTTTGTAATAAGGTGGAAGGCACAGTGGAGGATATCGGTTTTCGCTCTACAAAAATAAAAACATTTTATGATTCCCTTCTCACCATTCCCAACTCAGTAATAGCGGATTCCATTATCGATAATTTGGGTAAAAGGCGGTCCAGGAGGACAAGAATCACATTGAACCTCACTTATGATAGCCCTCCAGAAAAAATTTCTGCCTTTGTGGAGGGGATAAAAAAAATCATTCAATCTAATCCTCAAACCCGCAAGGATTATTATCAGTGTTATTTTTCTGGCTATGGCCCTCATAGTTTGAACATTTTGCTGAACTTTTTTTTGAAAGTGAGTGACTGGGATTCGGAGCTTTTACAAAAACAAGCTATTTTTTTGGAAATTCTTAAATTGGCTAAAAAAATGGATCTGAAATTTGCTTTCCCCACCAGAACTTTAGATATGCCTCATCAAAAGCTTTTGTCGGCCAAAATGCCGGCCAAGTAGTGATGGGCCAACCTTTACGAACAGTAAGATCCCCCTTTTTTTGCTTGGGGACTCCAGCCTTTATTTTTTAGAGCTTTGAGGCTTGATTTTCTCAAGGATAGTTAAGATTTTAACCTGCCCAGCCTCAAGATTTTCCATTCTTTTTTCAAGGCTGTCCATTCTTATCTCAAAACTGTCCATTCTTTTTTCAAGGCTGTCCATTCTTATCTCAAAACTGTCCATTCTTTTTTCAATCTTAGTTATTTTTTTGTCAATAGGGTTTATTCTTGCATCTAATTTTGAGTCTAAATTGGAATTAATATAAGTTAAAACAGCGACAAAAAAAATCCCAAAAATAAACAATGGAACAAGTCCTCTTACTGTGTCCATATTTATCCATTGGGCCTTATCAGCTATTTCCATTCCTGCCTTTGTGGCCGGGTTCATTGTTTCAGACATATTTAACCTCTCTGGTAATTATTTTATATATCCATTATTGATTGCTTAAAACAAAAAGTCAAGATTTATTTGAAAGTGCTCAAAAAACAGGAGTTTTTTTCTATCTTGAATGGGATGGCTTATGCTATAATTTTACAAAAGATGGATTGGCCAAGCTAAAAGTCCTGATAATGCCCCTGATAATGCCAAAGGGATTTTTAAACTGAATTTTGTTTTTTAAAATAAACTTAGGAAAATACCGATAAAGTTATATATGCTTATAAAAATTTTTAGTTTTATTTTTTTCAGTTGGGCAGTGAATGGTGCAGACATTATGTTTAACCCTAATTTTAATGGAACTCCCACATGGATTCCTGCCGGTGCTCCTGTTGTGCCTCTTTGTGAATACCCTGGAGATCCCTCTTGTATGGGGCAGTGGTCGGGGCAAGCTCTCCCTTTAGCTGTTTATCCAACAGATTCGGCTATCCCTCAATTCCAATATTTTTTACCAGCCTTTTTACCTACCAGTGCTGAAACAGAAGAGATAGAGGATGACGATTGGGAGCCTTGGACCCCCCCCAGAAGATATAGGAGAGGCCGAGCCTCTTCACGAAGGGCTGAGGGTAAAGTCTCTCCCACAACTCCTCCAACACCACCCAGGGCAAAGCCGGCTAAAACCAGAGGAAGACTTGATATAGGGCAAAGTAGCCCACCTGCACCTGCTGAAGATCTTTCTGCAAGTGATACTTCTTCTTCCAGGAATCGTGCAATTTTTGTAAGTAGAACAGATCCGGGGCGGATGCAAATTGTGGATACAGATTCTTCGGGAAAACAGACCGTGCAAACAGGATCTGTTCATTTGGTATCTGAAGAGAATATAACACCGGTGAATGGAGGTTTTGAGACTGCACAAGATGGCTATGCTGTTCCCGCCACACGAGAAGAGCCGAAAAAGGGAGGCGAGGAGGAGGAGTGCCTCTCCCTTGAAGGAATAGAGGATACCGAAGCGGGTTTTTGTGCGGAATGCACAAAAGATAGCTCTGCTTTGAGCTTATTAGTTAAAGAGGGGTTTTTAAGCAAAATTAAAACAAAACTTAAGGAAGTGAGGCAAAAAGTTATAGGAAAAATAAAAAATACAATACTTATTTCTCAAATTTGCTCCCCTAAAACATCTTTGAAGCTCATTATTCAGAACTTCAACCGGACCTGCCCAGGTGAGTTTAAAGATTTTTTTAAAAAAGCTTACTGTGAATCCTGTAAAAAGGGGGTGCCTCCAGAGATCATGATGGCCATGATGAGTATTGAAAGTGCAGGAAATTGCCCTGCAACAGCCAGTAATGAGCGAGAGGAAAGTGCGGGCCTTTTTCAAGTAAATTCTCGAGTCCATCAGTGTCGCAATCTTAAAGGCCATGCTCATGAAATGGGAACTGCAAGCAATCTTAAATGCCTTAAAAACCCTATAAATAACCTCAATTCAGCGGTAAAAATTTTAGTGTCTGACTCCTATAACAAAGTGAATCCTCAGCCTTTAAAAACAGGGCAATGCCCCTCTTGGCAAAGCCTGCCGGAAGATGAAAAAGACGGTTGGAGAAGGGGGGTTTCGGCTTATAACAGTGGGGCGATGTGGGTTGTGAGGGCGATTCAAGCTGTAAGAGACAGACGCACTTTGGAAGATACTCGATATCTGGTCAAATCCTCTGACCGATGGAAATACAAAAAAGATAAAGCCTCTTGGGAGGAATTGAGGGAATTTTATTTTGTAGAAAAATTCTCACCAGGAAATAAACGAAGCCGATCCGGAAAAACAACAGGAAGACAGCTAAAATGGACTGTTTCTAACTTGGCTCATACAGAGGCGGTTTTAGGGCGAAGTGGGGAAGTATCGGGCTTATCCATGGTGAATTTATGGGATCAATACACCAACAAATTTTTGAGGGAAAACAAAAACCCTTGCCCCAGATGGCCCCGATAAAACAATCTGTCTCTTATATCAAAATGCCGATAAGATATATTATGTTACATTTAGAAAATCTATCAAGGAGCTGAAATATAAAAACTGACACACTTACCTTGTCTATATTTGTAGCCATATTTTTTGCACAGCTCTTGAAGAGTCTTTTTACTACTTTCATATTTTATTTTTTCAGATTCAGAAAAATAATGAGGTGTTGGTTCTGTTGTGCTACAAGAGGAATAGATCAGTATAAAAAAAGTAAGCCCTAAGGCCCTCCGATTTTTTAAAAAGTTTTTCATTTTACTCCTCCCCCGCAGAGCATGTCCATCCCTCTGGTAAGGCAGGAACTCTGAAATCCTTGGTAGGATCATTGCATTGAGCACTGTTATAGCCTATTAAACAATTTTCCATAAGCCAATTACAAAAAGTGGCATCTTGTGTGGCATACCAACGCGGAGCTGATGAAGATCGAGAATCAAAGATTTCACATAATCGTGCTTTACTGCCGGGTTCATAGTTGTAAACAGAAAAAACAATATCCGCCTCTCCCTCTTTTACACAAAAAACCTTATTAGATGGGACTGCTGTTTCTTCAACAGTAGTGACTTGTGGAGCGGGGTCTGCAGGAGTGGGAACGGCTGTCCCCTCCTCACCTGTGACCGGTTCTTGAGCCTCTTCCGTCATTTCTGCTGTGACTATAGGTTGTTCTACTGATGGAGCTTTTTCCGTCATAATAGGCACATGTTCAGGAGCGGGAACCTGATTATCACCTGCTACACCTTTAGATGCCTGAATAGAAGGAGCAGAAGGGCTGGTGCTTTCCTCTTCACAGGAAATAAAAAACAAGGAAAAGAACAAAATGGCGATTAAATTAAAATTTTTCATAATTAATTACTCCTAAAAGTTGGTTTTACTGTTCTTCTCCTTAACTTAATCCTCAAAAAAAAGTCAGACAAGGTTTTTTATTCAAAAATTTATTTTTTTAAAAATTAAAAGGTAAAATCAATAATTTAAGGAAAAAAGCTTTGATGAGTTTTTAACGCAAAGCGTCTATTCAGAAAAATTCTCCTACAATTTCCCTTTGTTTATCAATCAGAAGAAGGCTGGATTTTTGGGCCATATCCATTAAAAGTCCTAATTGATCTTTAGTCCAGCTTTGCTTTTCCGCCGTTCCCTGGATTTCAATAAACTCTCCACGCTCATTCATAACAAAATTCATATCTACTGAGCAATCTTTATCTTCTTGAGAATCCAAATCCAAATAAGCCGACTCATTCATCAGCCCTGCACTTACAGCACAAATATAACTTTTTAAAGGCAGATCCTTTATAATAGAACGATCTTTTAAATTTTTTAAAGCCAAGGCCAAAGCCACAAAAGCACCGGTGACACCGGCAGAGCGGGTCCCGCCATCCGCCTGCAAAACATCACAATCCACATAAACTTGCCTCTCGCCTAATTTTTGCAGATCCACACCCGCTCTCAAACTGCGACCAATCAAACGGGATATTTCCTGTGATCGCCCGCTATGAGTCCCCCTTTCACGGCTATTCCTAAAATCTCCAGCTCTGGGAAGCATGGCGTATTCTGCCGTCACCCAACCCTGTCCGGGGCTGTTCAGCCAGTTAGGGGTTGTGTCGGAAACGCTGGCCGTGCATAAGAGCTGACTTCTCCCCATACATATTTCAACACTTCCTTCAGCCCAGCAGTTGACATTGGGCTTAATAACTAATGGCCTCAGCTCATCTTTGGCTCGATTCCCTGTTCTCATTTTGAAAAAACCAAGTGACTTGGCTTATTAAAATTTTTTGTTAGAGCGAGGGGCTCTTGGTTGGGCGGGATTAACTTTTATATTCCGACCCTGGATATCCTTCCCGTCTAAAGCTTTAAAGGCTTTATCGGCGGATTCGGGAGTATCCATTTCCACAAAACCAAAACCTTTAGATCGCCCGGTGTCCCTATCCTCGATAAGGATCGCCTCAGATACAGTGCCATAATCTGAAAAGATCTTTTCTAAATCTTCTTTTTTTACACTGTAGGGCAAGTTGCCCACATATAACTTTTTCATAGTTTTCTCCTTTAGGTTGAGTTAAGAGCTTTTTATAGATAAAAATCAGAGCTTTGTCAATAGCCTCAGTTTTTTTTATATAGAACCAGCTCAAAAGCTTGAATTTCACTTCAAACTATTATAAAACAGCCCGCATTATGCCAAAACTCCCTCCTTTTGACAAGTATTTTTATTATAAAAATTCAGTTCAAAGCCCTAAAGAGGACATTCGATTCTTTAAATCTGTCTATAAAGATTTTTTCAAAAAAAAACCTCGGATCTTTCGTGAAGATTTTTGCGGATCTTTTTATGTGAGCTTTCACTGGGTTAAAGATCATCCTCAGAATCAGGCCATCGTCATTGATTCGGACAAAGATCCCTTAGAATATGGCAAAAAAAACCACCTGTCCCAGCTCAACAGTTCCCAAAAGTCTCGCCTGAAAATTGTCAATAAAAATGTCCTAAGGCCCCATCTGCCTTCGGCAGAGCTTATTACAGTCAGCAACTTTTCTTATTTTACCCTTAAGAAAAGGGAGAGCTTAGTCCAATATTTTAAAAATATAAAAAAAGCCCTTTTCCGCCCAGGGCTTTTTCTTATTGATGCTGTGGGCGGGCCGGACTGCCATGGGCTTTCTGAGGAAAAGGTGGAGCACGATGATTTTAATTACTATTGGGAACAGAGCACTTTTGACCCCATAAGCCATTATGCCCAATTTTACATTCACTTTAAAAGGAAGGGGGAGAGAAAGCAAAAAAAAGCCTTTTCCTACCAATGGAGAATTTGGTCTCTTCCAGAACTGCAAGATGCTTTGAGATCGGCTGGTTTTTCAAAAATTCATATTTATTGGGAACAGACAGATAAAAATGGAGAAGGTTCTGGCCAGTTTAAAAAGTCTAAAAAAGGGGATATTTGCGATACTTGGATTGCCTATTTGGCCTGTCCGGTAGAGTAGCCCTTATATAAAGGCAAATAAAACGAAACTTTTTTGACTATTTTTTATTTTTACCCTTCCAGCTCTTTTTTCACATCCAACACTTTTCCTAATAGTTTAAAAATATCCTTTTGCCCTTTCTCAAGATTAGCTTGCCCTTTCTCAAGATTAGCTTGCCCAGCCTCAAGCCCTTCTATTCTTTTCTCAAGTGGGTTTATTTTAGCATTCAAAAGAAAATAAATAACTCCAAACTGAATCCCTATAATAGAGCAAACAGCAATAACCGTTCCCACAACAATACTTAAAGCCGTCCATAATATAGTCATAATAACTCCTTTTCTTTTAGGTTAATCAATATCTTCATACATCCATTATTGGAACATTGGCCGGGAATGTCAAGGGCTTTGCTTAAAGTGCTCTAAAACCCGCATGAATAAGAGCTTATTTGCTGGAATATAGATAGAGATTAGAGAGAAAAACAGAGGGTTCTGAGGCTTAATCCACCCAGTTAATCTTGTCTGTGTTCAATGCTTCAATTATTTTTTCTGTTGTCTTTCCAGTATCATTTGTTTTTTTATCCAAAGCATCGATCACCTCTTGACCTATTAAATACCCCGCTCCCGCTCCTGCTCCTATCGCTCCTATCGCTCCTAATATCGCAAGATTTCTCAATGTCTTCATAACTCCCCGCTTATATCCCCTCTTAAAGTCTTTATAATTCGCGAGGCTGATCAGGTCTGCCAGTTGTTCTTTTTTAGGATCAAAAGCATCATGGCAGTTAGCAAAAGCCGGCAAGCTCATTAAAAGAATAAGGCTCAATAGTATTTTCATTGTGTAGGCTTATAGGGCTTATAGCAGGATTGTCCGAAAAAAAAAAGAAAAAAATAGTCTTTTGTAAATTTTTCACAAAAAGGACCAAAATGTAAGAAAAAAAGAACCCTAAACTGTGCCACCGGGAAAAGGCAAATAAAAGGAATAAAGAGACTATTTGCTTTTGATTAGTGCTAAAAGAGTATCAATCTTGGCTTCAAGCTTAGCTTGTCCTGTTTCAAGCTTAGCTATGTCTTTTCTGATCGGCTTTAATAGAGTATTAACTCCAGTCAATAAAAAAGCTAAAGTCGCCACAACTGCTATAACTGTTCCTGTGTCAATTCCATCCATGTTAGCTCCTTATGGTTTAGTAGTTTATCCTTATCCAGTATATGGACATTAGCCGGTAATGTCAAGGGATTTTTTTTGTGCTGTCAAATCAGCTGAAAAGAACCTAATAATCTCCCTAAATTTCTTCTCTTGGTCTGGTGAAATCCTGCCAACTTCCCATTTTAAGGCATTTTATAAAAAATATTAAATAAAATTAGTTATTTTGCCGAAAAGGCATATATGAAAAGGATCATTTTTGTTTTGCCGTTTTTTCTCATTCTTTCTTTTACAGGCTTTAAAAAAAGAGATTCGGTTCAAAAAACCTCCCCTTCAGCCTCACAAAGCAGGGGTTTGATTGATGGTGGAGGAAGTCCCCATTTCACACAAGGCAAAAATATATCCATGTTCAAATACATTGAAAGGGAATGGCCTTTAAAAAGTATTGGACTGCAAAAAATAGCTCAAGATTATAAAAAATGTGCGAAAGCCTACAAAAAACAATATAATAAAGATGTGATTGTTGCCGTCTTAGATACGGGGATTCACGCCCGGCACCCCTGCCTGAAAAATCAGCTGTGGAAAAACAAAAAAGAAATCCCTAACAATGGCATAGATGATGATGGCAATGGTTTCGTAGATGATATTCATGGTTGGAATTTTGTTAAAAAAAGTAATGACATCCAAGATCGCCACGGACACGGCACCCATGTCTCTGGCATCATTTCAGCTGAAGGCCCCGGAAATTCCAATTGTGAGGCCATAGGGGTTGCCGGACATTCCCGCATTATGAGCCTCAAATATTATGATGAATCCGCTAACAGCCACAATAATATTGCCAACACCATTCGAGCTATAAAATACGCTGTGGATAATGGGGCGGATATTATCAACTACTCCGGTGGAGGCCCTGGCGAAAATGAAGAGGAAAAAGCCAATATTGCCTTAGCCGCAGACAAAAACATTATATTTGTGGCCGCTTTGGGAAATGAAGGTGAAAATGTCGGAAAGAGAAAATTAGGTTATTACCCCGCCAACTATAATTTACAAAATATTCTGTTTGTTCAGTCCCATAACAAAAAAAATGAAATTTTGGATTCCAGCAATTATATTCAACATAAATATTTAGATAACTCCAACGCACAGTCGGGGCCAGGGAAAGACATTCGCTCCACCCTTCCCCCACCCTTTTATCTTCAATCTCAGTTCAGTGGTCAAAATTTTCGGAATTTGGCCAGTGGCAGATGGAGATATGGTAAAATGACCGGAACTTCACAAGCAACGGCCTTTGCCACTGGAGTCACGGCTTTAGTTAAAACCTGTTATCCTTCCTGGAGTATGAAACAAATTATCAATCAAGTGGTTAAAACGGGTTTTGGACAGGGAACAAAAAAAATAAAAGAGCGAACTCATCAGGGGAAAAAACTATCCGCTTACGAAGCCCTAATAATGAAGGACAAAAATGTGGATTCCAATGACCAAACAGACAAAACCAATGTAAGTATTCCTTTTGTTCCAGGGGAGGAAGAGGCTGTGTTTAAAAACCCCGTTCAGCCCAGAAAAGCTATGGATGTTTATGACCCTCAACCCTCAAAAGAGAATAGCAAAAATAAATTTCAAGAACTGCAAAACCTAAGCGAAAAACTCCAAAAAAAATAGAAACTTCTTTATGAACAGGCTCTAAAAATTCCTAAAAGAACTTTGGGTTTGAAATCTCACCCTTTTTACAAATTCTGACACAAGCTCCCCTTTGTTAGTCATAAAATAACCTCTTAAAACAAGCTCCACAGTGTAATCGGGGATGATAATGATTTCATCCGGCCCATAAGAGTTTGCTGAACCAGCCTGTTGACCGGGCTGGCTTTCAGCCCCAGCTCCTCCGGCCCCTTCTGCTCCGGCTACTCCTGCTCCTAAGCTTTGTAATCTGGGCGATGCCTCCTCACTTCGATCAATAATATCAAATCCAGATATAAAAAGTGTCAGGTTTTCAAAAGGGTTTGTGGAAAGGGGCCGGTAGCGAACACTTGTTCCTGGAGGGATAAAATACAGGAAGGGAGTCCCCCCACTGCCTCCTCCTTCACTCGAAGAGCAAAAACCCGATGAGATTGTCCCGTTAACAGTTCCCACCCTTCGGCCTTTGTGCAAGCCCACAGCAGAATAGGCTATGTCATGAACAATCAAAAAAAAGTTTTTCTCCTCATTGCTTTTTGTCACTCTTTCTGTGCCATTTTGAATGTTGAGGCCAAACTTTAGCCAATTGGATCCCACATCCATGCGAACAGGATCATTATTTCTATTGTTAGATCCCCCTTCAGCTTCCCTATTGGCCCCCTGGCCCTCCTCTAAAGGAAAAAAATCATCTAAAAAATCTTTAGTCATATTCCTATTCGCCAAAATATTGCGAGCTTCCCTCACCAGGTAGGGCCGACCCCGGCAAATTTGCCTCTCCCCATTATGTAAATAAATCACTGGCCTTGAAGAGATCACCTGCTGGCCTCTTCCAAAAGGGGATACAATCACTTTCACATTGCTCCCTCCGGAGTTGACTGTGCATGCACCCAAAATACAGAAAGAAAATAGGATTAAAATTTGTTTTTTCATCCCTTTTAAGTTATGTGAAAAAACCTTAAACATGGCTATCTAAAACTTTTGGAGTAATAAAAATTAAAAGTTCTGTTTTAGAATTTCTCCTGGTAGAAGTGCTAAACAATAAATTTAAAATAGGAATATCCCCTAAAAAAGGCCAAGCACTTTTTGACTCGGATTTGTCCTGCTCATAGATCCCACCAATAACAATGGTTTGGCCATTTTTAGCCAGTATTTCTGTATTGGCCGTTCGGTTCACTACTAAGGCTTCACCCTCAGATCCAGCACTGGGGCCGGGATCTGTTCGTGTGACATTCACTTGTAAAAAAATGCTTCCTGTTGATGTCACTTCAGGTTTGACTGTCAAATCAATTTTCACATCCTGTGTTGCCGGTGCCGACTGAGCCAAAGGTTGTAAAGCAGAACCAGCACCTTGTTGGTTTGCTGGAGCCGCCGTGCTGATAACTCCTTTAGATACAAGAATAGGTGCATTTCTGGTAATGGAGGCACTTTTCCCACTAATTACTACCACTTTTGGAGAACTGATCACTTGGGCGTGCCCATCGCTTTCCGCTAAATTTAGGCTTGCCCCCAGATCTCCAATAATGGGCAGGCCACTCAAATTCAAACTGGCACTTCCTGTGGAGCTGAAACCCATATTCCCCCCTATATCGCCAAACAAATTATTGACTATATCTGTAGGACTGGAAAACCTAACTATGCCAGCATAATCAAAAGTTGTTGGAAAATTTTGAGTGAGACTCCATGTCAGGCCAAAATCTCTGGTGAAAAACTCTGTCACTTCAACAATTTTAGCCTCTACCATGACCTGTTTGGGGGCTGTGTCTAAATATTGGACCATAGCCTCAATTTTTTTAATGGCCTCTGGAGTGTCTATCACGATAAGAGTATTGTTTTTATCATCGATAATGATCTTTCCTCCTCCACTCTGACTCCCCGTGAGTTTTGGGGTGGAAAAATCTTTCACTTTGCTTTGAATTTCAGTAGTTTTCCCATAATTAATAGGGATCACTTTGGTCTCATAAGGAGAAAGACTTCTTTGCCGATCCGAGATTTCCTTGAGTTTATTTATTCTTTTTTCTATATCTGCTAAAGGAAGTATAGTGATGACATTTCCCTCCCTTGTATAACCCAAAGACATGACCTTAAAAATAATATGCAGGGCCTGATCCCAAGGCACATCCTCAAGTTTTAAAGTGATATTGCCACTCACATTTTCACCAATTACCATGTTCAAACCACTTTCTTCTGAAATGAATCGAAGGACCTGTTTAATTGGAGCACTGGTGACATGAAAGGATATGGGAAATCCAGAAAATTCAGTAGTTCCTAAATACAGGTCTTCCAAAGTTTTAGCTGGTAAAATGGATTTTGAGTCTTTAGAAGATCTGTTAAAAGAATCTTCTTCAGGAATGATCTGATAATCAACCACTTCCCCATAACCGATTATGATTTTATCCCCTGCTTTATTTTGAGTGTGTTTTGGAAAGTCCGCCCCTTCTTTGATCTGAAGGACCAATCTTACTATATTGGAGTCTTTTTCGTCTGCCAACATTAAACCAAAATTGGTTTTAAAATCTCGAAAAACAAAGGGCCATGTCAGTTGATCAGAAAGCTGAGTCTGTAAAATCTCGATAACCAGTTGATTGGTTTTATCATTTTCCCTCGCTTGATAGGATGTGACCTCAGTGCAATCAATAAAAATTTGATCTTTTTCCCTTACATAGCGAATATTGGTGATAGTGTTGAGAACCGAAGTCTTACCTTCTTCCTCACTCTTTGCATCTTCTAAACCTTCTTCATCTGCTGGATCGGATAGATCCCCCTCTAAACCTTCTTCATCTGCTGGATCGGATAGATCCCCTTCTAAACCTTCTTCATCTGCTGGATCAGACAGATCCCCTTCTAAACCTTCTTCATCTGCTGGATCGGATAGATCCCCTTCTAAACCTTCTTCATCTGCTGGATCGGATAGATCCCCTTCTAAACCTTCTTCATCTGCTGGATCAGACAGATCCCCTTCTAAACCTTCTTCATCTGCTGGATCGGATAGATCCCCTTCTGATTCCTGTTTAGATCCCTGGCCTTCAAACTCCATCTCCAGCTCTTCATCACTAATGGCTTCGTAGTCGGGGCGATCACTGATGATTTCATAATCCTCTTTATCAAAGCTCTCCTCTTCCTCTTTAATATCCTTTTCTACATCATCTAAAGAATCTTCTTCCATATTCTCTTCTTCATCTTCATCTATTACTTCAAAATCCTCTTCGTCAAAATTATCATCTGCTGGTTCTCCTTCAAGAGAATTAAAATCCTCTTCCAACTGCTGATCCTCATCAGGTTCATCTTTAGCACCTTCAATATCGACCAAATCCGAATCGTCAAACAAAGGCTCATCTTGTGCAGGTGACAAAGGAAGAGAAGCAACAAAAACAAAAAGTAAAATTAAAATAATTCTCATCATGCAGATTCTCAAAGTTGTAAAACAAACAAAACCTTTTAGATTATAAGAGAAGCCCAGCCTTTTAACAACAGACTTAACAGCCTGTGTCATATACAATAGGGATTAAGTATCAACTCCCACTCGATTGATTTTCTTTATTTTTATGATTCTCTCTGCTTTTCTCTGTTCGCCAGAACCTAAATAATTTGTCTCCACTATCACCACCTCACTTTCTCTAATTTTAAAAATAACGCCCTTTTTACCCACCCTGTCCCCAGCTTGTAATGTGTAAAAGCCAGCAGAACCTGGCAATTTAAAAAGAGCTTTGGCTTGGTTATGTGTGTTCCAAATAACCCCCTTCAATTCAATTTCTGACAAATCATATTCTTCCGGCGGAGTTTTAGGAATAATGATAATCCCTTTACTTTCTTGAGCTTTCTTAGGAGTGGGATTTTCAAAAGGATCCTTTTTTTTGGTAGGATCGTATTCAAAAGATCCCATAATGGATCGGATATCCGCACTGATTTCTGAAGACTTGACTCCCTCTTCAGCTGGGGCCGTATCATTTAAAGGCTCAGCCAGCTGGCTCCCACCGGGGGACTCATCCCCTTTCACTGCTCCCTTTATCCCAGAAGGGGGGGATACTTGTGGAGTGCCTGTCTTTATGGCCGGAGGGGGTAGTGAATTTGGAGCCGGAAGGTTTTGGCCTTCAACCGCTGAGGGCTTACTTAAAGCCGGAACTGGGCGGGGTTCCGGAGCAGGAGGCTCAGCCTCACCTGTTAATGGCTTTAAAGGCTGGCCCTTAGTAGGAGTAGCAGGAGTAGAGTCTTTTTTAACAGCAGGCAAAGGCTTTTCCACTTTGTCAGTTGATTTTTCCTCAGGAGAGGATTGAGATAGATTTTCTTTAGCTATAGTTTTTAAATTTTTAAAAATATCTCCAAAAACCTTTTTTGCCTTCATTTTTTCCCCTTTTTTAGGCGATGAGCCATCGGATGGGGCAGATAATGCTGGGCTTAAAAAGTTTAAAACCAAAAATAAAGCCAAAAAACAGGCCATTAAAGCCGTGATAGAAAAGCCAATATAAGAAAAAACCTTTTTTAAAAAAAGCTGAAAACTATTTTTTTTTGACATTCTCTCTCCCCCACCCGGTGCCCATTATAGCCCTGGGTTTATGATGATTCCTGTTCTGCACCCTCTTCTTCTGTCTGTTTTTTATCCAACTCCTTATAGCGATAAGCAGATATATTTAAATCGGCTTTTATCAGCTGTGTTTCCCGCTCCACTCTCATCGTCACATTATTGACTATGAGCATTCTTCTTTGATCAGTCAACTTAGATAAAAATAAAAGAATATGTGAAAAAGCCCCACTCACGGCCAGTTGAATGCTCAATATATGATATTCGGAATCTTCTCGACTTTCCACTTTTTGATCTTGTTTTACATCAATATTCACCCCAGAGCGGTTAGCTGTAGTGATAAGCAAGTTAGATATATCTGTATAGGTTAAAGACTTAGGGATAAAGTCCAGAAGGAACTTGACATCTTTCTCTTGAGCCATGATTTCTTTTTCAAACATTTTCACATCTTGAATTTCTTTTTGTTTTTGTTGGTTTTGTTTAGAGACCTTTTGAATATTGCTTTCAATATCCTCAATAGCTTTTTTTATATGACTTCCGTCATTATAGGAGGTAAAGTAAAAAATACCCACAAACAAGCCTCCAAAAACAAGTAATTGAATGATTCCAAAGTTGGCAATGTCAAATAAAATTCGCAAAAAAACCTCCTACATTTCCCCTTCCAGTTTGAATTTTACTCTAACCACACTGTTGCTCTCTTTAACATCCCTTGTGTTTACAACAATAGAGTTTTCATTTAAAATATCGTGAAGGGAGGCGGCAAAAGCATTAACATCGGCTTCGTCTAAACTTTGCCCTTCTATTTGCAGTATGTTTTTCCCTGTGGATATGTTTAAGCTCAGGCTTTCTAACCAGACAGTTTTTGGAATTTTATCCTGAATCAAATCAATTGTTTGAGGAACAATTAACCGGGTCTCCGCCAAATCTTTTAAAAAGTCCATTTTATCCGTAAACTCCTTAGATTTATCCTGAAGATGATCATATTTGCCTAACTCCTCAGTTAAAATGGCCAGCTTTTTTTGCTCATTAGCTAAAACCTGCTCTTCCTTTTTCTTTTTATCGTTTAATTTTTTAATTTCCCTCAATTCATAAATTTTCAAACCTAAAGGAAAACAGGCAATCAAAATCAAGTTAATGACCATCTTTATCAAAATGGCCGGAGAGATATTTATGGTTTTACCCTGCAATCTTTTTTTTATATTTGTAAAGATAGTGGAGTGAACAGATTCAGAACTGACACTTTGGCTATAGATTGTAGAGCTTTTTGTTTTGTTAAGGTTGACTTTAATCATTTGAGTGACCTCAGAGATAGGCCAGCGACTACAGAAAATAATGGAAATTCATGTTGCCGGTTTTTAAACTCCGGTTTGAGATCAATATTTTTAAATGGGTTAAAAAAACTCACAGGAAAGCCCATCTTATCCTTTATTTTTTGAGTTAGATTTAATGTTTGACTGGCACCACCGGTCACAAAGCCTTCTTGCACATTTTTTTCCGGAAAAAGGCTATGATACAAATTATAACAAGACAAGAGTTCTTCTACAAAGGCGTCATTAAGGTTATTGACAATTAGGGAGACCAACTCTTTAGGAGCCTCTTGCCCTTGGCTCGCACTGATTTTTAGCTCCTCCGCTGTAGCAGGGTCTAACGACATTCTTTTTTGTATTTCTTGATTAAAAAAATCTCCTCCTATAGAGAGATTTCTCGCAAAAACCACCTGATTTTTAATTAAAATAATTAAATTAGTGCTGGCACAACCTATATCTATAACCATATATATTTTTTTCATATCTAAAGGGATATTGTGTTCAACAATATTAAAAAGAGCTGAAAAATTTGTATCTAAAATATCACAATTCAAATGGATTTTTTGAATTACTGAATTGTAGTTTTCTATAATTTGTTTTAAAACTGTAACCACCAAGAGGGATTGGGCTTCTGGTTTGTTAAAATTCACCCCTTTTAAAATTTCATAGTCTAAGTCCATTTCCTCTTTATTATAAAAAAGCTCTTGCTCGGCCTCAATTTCCACAAATTCAGAAATCATGCTTTCCTCCATTTGCGGAATATCTATTTTTTTGGCAATCACACCCATTCCCGAAACACCGGCAATCACAGACAATTCATCTTCAAACTCCATCTCTGTTAAACATTGAGATAGAAGATCACAAAGAGGAGCGGAGTCGACAAGTAAACCTTTTTGAAAAGCCCCCTTAGGGGTGGCTTTTATCATCATCATATCTGCAAAGGCCTTCCCCGGCAAAAAAGACATTAGCTTTATATTTTGCCTCCCTATATCTAAGGCCAAGTATCTCTTAGACTTTTTTTTAAATAAATTAAGCACTTTTCAACCCTTAATTTTACAATCCGTTGGGACTATGGCAAAAACATCTTGACCCCATTCTCAAACAGATTTTAACATATTTTAAAAAAAACATATCATTTTTTTAAACAAAAACACTATTAAAGAATAAAAAGAGATTTTTATCAAATCAAC